>CAWGJJ010000011.1:0-54425 GCA_963822885.1 uncultured Gaiellaceae bacterium | reverse complement strand
CCTCGCTCGCGAAGTAGAGAAAGTGGATCACGTGACGTGGCTTGGCGAGGTCGGCGCCGCGGCCCGCGAGCTGGCGCAGCGCGAGCTCGTCGGCGTCCTGCGGCGTCTTGGGCGACCCCTGGTAACGGATCCGGTCGAGGAAGCCCATCGTCAGATCCTGCCGAGCGCCCGTTCGAGGTCGCGCCAGAGCGCGTCCGCGTCCTCGAGGCCGACGGACAGCCGGAGCAGGCCGGGCGGCACGCGCGAACCCTCCCAGCGCGCTCTCGCCTCCATGCGCGTCGTCACGCCTCCCAGGCTCGTCATGTTCGCGATCAGCTCCGTCGACGTTTCCACTCGCCGTGCTGCTTCGGCGTTCTCGACGTCGAAGGACAGGAGCCCGCCGAATCCGGGATAGCGCACCTCGTTGACGACCGGATGCGAGCGAAGCCGGTCGGCGATCGCGCTTGCGCTCTCGGTCTGGCGCGCCACTCGCACCTCGAGAGTCTGCAGCCCGCGCAGCAGCAGCCAGGCCGTGTCGGCCGCGGGGACGGGTCCGGTACGCGACCGGAACTCGAGCAGCCGCGTCGCGTCATCCGGCCGCTTGCAGACGACGGCGCCGACGAGCGCGTCGTCGTGTCCGGCGAGGTACTTCGTCGCGGAGTGGAGAGCGACGTCGCAGCCGAGCTCGAGCGGGCGGACGTTGAGCGGCGTCGCAGCCGTCGAGTCGCACACCACGCGGGCGGGATGTGCTGCGGCAGCCTCGAAGTCGGGCATCGTCAGGAACGGGTTCGACGGCGCCTCGAGCCAGACGAGGTCGACCCCGTCCGGAGGCGGGCCGGTCTGGTCGAACTCGACCTTCTCGATCCCCCAGCGCGCGAGCTCGTCGAGCATCACGCCTGTTCCGTAGTAGCACCCTCGGCGAGGGCGACCGTCTGACCGGGGGAGAGCAGCGCGAGCACGACGGACGTGCACGCGGCGGCGCCCGACGAGAAGAGGAGCGCGTCACCGCCGTCGAGCGCGCCGAGCCGACTCTCTGCCTCGACGAGCGTCGGGCTCGAGTAGCGCGAGTACGTGAAGCGGCCGGGCTCCCCGTCCTCGTACGGCCACGTCGTCGACCGGTCGATCGGCGTCGTTCCCACGGCGGCGAAGCTATCACTCGGCTGTTTCGATGCCACGTTAGGCTCCGCGACTGTGGCCGAGACGCACGACACGACCGAAGCGAAGCTCCGCTGGCTCGAGGAGCTGAGCGCGGAGGCGCTCCATCCGGCGAGCGAGAAACACGTCGCCCGCCAGCGCGAGCGCGGCAAGCTCCTAGCCCGCGAGCGCCTCGAGAAGCTCCTCGACCCGGGCTCGTTCGTCGAGCTCGACCGCTTCGTGCGCCACCGCGAGGTGGAGTTCGAGATGCGCGAGAACCGTCCGTTGGGCGACGCCGTCGTGACCGGCTACGGGACGATCTTCGACCGGAAGGTCTTCGTCTTCTCGCAGGACTTCACCGTCTTCGGCGGGTCGCTCTCGGAGGTCTTCGCCGAGAAGGTCTGCAAGGTCATGGATCTCGCCGTGAAGTACGGCTGTCCGGTGATCGGGATCAACGACTCGGGCGGCGCGCGCATCCAGGAGGGCGTCGTCTCGCTCGCCGGCTACGCGGAGATCTTCTGGCGCAACGTGCAGGCGTCGGGCGTCGATCCCGCAGATCTCGCTCGTGATGGGGCCGTGCGCGGGCGGAGCCGTCTACTCGCCCGGCGATCACCGACTTCGTGCTCATGGTCGAGGAGACCTCGTACATGTTCATCACCGGCCCCGACGTCGTGAAGACGGTGACCGGCGAGGACGTGAGCTTCGAGGAGCTCGGCGGTGCCGCGACGCACGCGACGAAATCGGGTGTCGCGCACTTCACGACACCGGACGAGGAGACGTGCCTCGAGGAGGCGCGCTACCTCGTCTCCTTCCTCCCGCAGAACAACCGCGACACGCCGCCGTACGCCGCGCCGTCGGATCCGGTCGACCGCGAGGATCCGGCGCTCGACGCGATCGTGCCCGACAGCCCGAACAAGCCCTACGACATGAAGGGCGTCATCGAGCGCGTCGTGGACGACGGCGAGCTGCTCGAGGTGCACGCGCACTGGGCCGAGAACATCGTGTGCGCCTTCGCGCGGCTCGGCGGCCATGCCGTCGGTGTGGTCGGCAACCAGCCCGGCGCGCTCGCGGGCGTGCTCGACATCGACGCGTCCGTGAAGGCGGCGCGCTTCGTGCGGACGTGCGACGCGTTCAACATCCCGCTCGTGACGTTCGTCGACGTCCCGGGCTTTCTCCCAGGCACGGCGCAGGAGTGGGGCGGGATCATCCGGCACGGGGCGAAGCTCCTGTACGCATACGCCGAGGCCACGGTCCCGAAGCTCACGGTGATCACGCGCAAGGCGTACGGCGGCGCGTACGACGTCATGTCGTCGAAGCACATCCGCGCGGATTTCAATGTGGCGTGGCCCACCGCCGAGGTCGCGGTCATGGGGCCCGAGGGCGCCGTCAACATCGTGTTCCGGAGCGAGCTCGCGGAGGCCGACGATGCGGACGCGCGCCGCGAGGAGCTGATCGCGGACTACAAGGAGCGTTTCGCGAACCCGTACGCCGCCGCCGAGCGCGGCTACGTCGACGACGTCATCCAGCCGCGGCGCACGCGGCCCGTGCTCGTCTCCGCGCTCGAGACGGCCCTGTCGAAGCGCGAGCCCACGCCGAAGCGCAAGCACGGCAACATCCCGCTCTAGGGTTCGGCGAGCGCGTCGAGGCGAGCCCGGCGATCGGCGTCGTCGGCGAACGACGGGTCGTCGCGTTCGAGAATCGGTACGGCGAGCAGCGCCTGCACGCGTGCATCGTCGAGCCGACCGACGGCCGCGTACTCCTCGGCGAGCTCCTCGTGGAACCAGCCGTCGGGCGCACCTTCGGCTTCCGCCCACGCGGTCGCGCGCTCGAGGAGCGGGATCGCCTCGCCCGCGCGCCCGAGCCCTCGCAGCGTCTTGCCGACCGCGTAGCGCGCGATCTCGATCGCCGCAGGGTTCTCGGGGTCGCGTTCCCGTGCTTCGAGCGCGCGTTCGAATGCGTCGAGCGCGGGCTCGAGCTCGTCGGCCTCGTAGTGCTCCCAGCCGAGGTTGTTGAGGAGCGGGCCCAGCCAGTACGAGGCACCGTCGTGCGACTCGGCGAGCTCGATTCCTCGCTGTGTCCAGTCGACGACGTCGTCTCGGCTCTCTGCGACGAGTGCGACCATGTGCGCTGCGTCGGCTGCGACGAAGTGCTGCTGCTCCTCGAGCGCGAGCGCGAACGCCGACTCGAAGAGCGGCCGCGCTGACGCGGGATCGCCGCTCGGAGCGGCGGAGGCGCCCGCGCTCGAGTTCGAGACGCGCAGCGACGATCGGCACGTCACCGCCGATCGTCGTCGCCTCGTCGAGAAGGGCGTCTCCGCCGACGAAGTCGCCACGCAGCCCCGAAACGCGCGCGAGCTGCGTCAGGACCTCGGCACGGCCTGTATCCGACGCTTCCGACTCGAGCTGCGCGCGCAGGCGTGTCTCGGTGCCGTCGAGGTCGTCGAAGTCCCAGAGCGGCCGCAGCCGGTCGTCCACGCCGTTAGGCGTTCTCGCCGCGCAGCACCCGCGGCGCGACCCGCGCGTAGTCGAGACCCGACACCCACGTCGCGACCAGCGCGGCGAGTAGCGCCCACCAGGCGACGTCGTCGCTCCAGGCGCCGGCGGCGGCAAGCCCGGCCACCGTAGCGGCGACCGCCTGCGCCCAGGTCTTCGCGCGGCCGAGGTCACGCGCGCCGAGGACGACGCCACGCTCGACCGCCGCGAGCCGCAAGCCCGAGACGAGGATCTCGCGCACGACGATCAACGCGATCATCCAGGCCGGCGCGACGCCCTCTCCGATCAGCATCACGAGAGCCGCGAGGACGAGCACCTTGTCCGCGACCGGGTCGAGGAGCTTGCCGAGCGTCGAGCTCGTCCCGCGGCGGCGTGCGAGCCAGCCGTCGATCTGATCGGTCGCCATCGCGACGACGAAGACCGCGGTCGCCCAGTACGCGTGATTCGGGAAGTCCCAGGCGAACAGGAGCACCACGATCGGAACTGCGGCGATGCGGGCGACCGTGAGCTGATCCGGGAGGCTCACCGTCCGGGAGAATACGCGTCCCGTGCCGCCATTCACGAAGGTCCTGGTCGCCAATCGTGGCGAGATCGCCGTCCGCGTCATGCGCACGCTCCGCGAGCTCGAGATCGCCGTCGTCGCCGTGTACTCCGACGCGGATCGCGACGCCCTGCACGCGGCCTTCGCCGACGAAGCGTTCCGCCTCGGGCCCGGGCCGGCCGCCGAGTCGTATCTCCGGGGGGATCTCGTGATCGAGGTGGCGCGGCGTGCAGGTGCGGAAGCCATTCATCCCGGCTACGGGTTCCTCGCCGAGAATGCCGCCTTCGCGCGCGACGTCGAGGCGGCAGGGCTCGTCTGGGTCGGGCCGCCGGCCGACGCGATCGAGGCGATGGGCTCGAAGATCGCGGCGCGGGCGCGGATGCGCGATGCCGGCGTTCCAGTCGTGCCGGGAACGACGAGTCCCGCGGGTAGCGCGGCCGACGTGCGTGCGGCCGCCGAGGAGATCGGCTACCCGATCGCCGTGAAGGCCTCGGCTGGCGGCGGCGGGAAGGGGCTCCGCGTGGCTCGGTCGCCGGAGGAGGTCGACCGTGCCTTCGAGGTGGCGCAGCGAGAGGGCGAGGCGTACTTCGCGGACTCCGCCGTCTACGTCGAGCGCTACCTCGACGACCCGCGCCACGTGGAGGTGCAGATCCTCGCGGACGGTCACGGCAACGTCGTCCATCTCGGCGAGCGCGACTGCACCATCCAGCGGCGCCACCAGAAGCTCGTCGAGGAGACGCCCTCTCCGGCGGTCGACCCGGAGCTGCGAGCGCGGATCGGTGCGCTCGCCGTCGAGGCCGCGCGTGCGGTCGCCTACCGCTCGGCCGGCACGATCGAGGGGCTGCTCACCGCGGACGGCGAGTACTTCTTCCTGGAGATGAACACGCGGGTCCAGGTCGAGCACACCGTTACGGAGGCCGTCACCGGGATCGACATCGTGCGCGAGCAACTCCTCGTCGCCGCGGGCGAGCCGCTCTCGATCGCGCAGGAGGACGTGGTTCTGCGCGGGCACGCGATCGAGTGCCGGATCAACGCGGAGGACGTCGTCGCGCGGATTTCTTCCCGCGCCCGGACGGATCACGGCGTATCGCGAACCGGCCGGCATCGGCGTCCGCGTGGACTCGGGAGTTCGCGCCGGAGACGAGATCTCGGATCTGTACGACCCGCTCATCGCCAAGCTCGTCGTCCACGATGTCGACCGCGAGCACGCCCGACGCCGGATGCTGCGGGCGCTCGAGGAGTTCGTCATCGACGGCCCGACGAACCTCCTGGGATTCCATCGCGCGCTGCTCGAGACGCCGTGCTTCGTCGCGGGCGGCACGTGCAACGGCGTCGTGGAGTCCGAGGAGCTCGCCCGTCGCGCCCAGGAGCTGCAGGAGCCCCGGGGTGCAGTGCTCGCCGCGACTGCGGACGGGCGGAGCGCAGCTCGCGAGCAGCTCGTCAGCGTGGAGATCGACGGGCAGCGTCACGACGTGCGAATCCGCGCTTCCGAGGCGCCGTGGGCCGAGGTCGCACGGCGTCACAAGGCACGGAGCAAGGGCATCGCGGGTGAGGCGACGGGAGCGGTCGCGAGCCCGATGCAGGGGGTCGTGCTTTCCGTGGCAGTCGGAGTGGGGGACGCGGTCGTGGCGGGTGAGCTCATCTGCGTCGTCGAGGCGATGAAGATGGAGAACGAGCTCCTGGCGCATCGCGACGGCGTCATCGCCGAGCTGCAGGTCACGCCGGGTCAGCAGGTCGCGCTCGGGGACGTGGTCTGCGTGATCGACGCTCCATGACCGTAGGTCGCTGCTCGGACCTGTCGGCCGAGGCCGGCGAGTCGCTCGTCGCGACCGCGACGCCGGTCGACACGTGGCTCCTCGTCGAGGTACGCGGGACGTGGCCGCGAGACGTGTCCGATGCGGCCGCGCTCGGCGAGTCGGCCGCGGCCAGGATCAGCGAGTGGCTGGCGCGTCAGCCTGCCTCGAAGCTTCTCTTCATCCGTCGCCCTGGTCGAGCACGGGAGCGGCGGCAGCTGTTCGTGGTGCGCGCCTCGGATCGCGAATCTCACGTGCGACGAGTCGAGCTGGCGCCGACGGACGATCTCGCCGACGTCGATCTCGACGCAGGCGAGCTCGTCGACGCGCGGCTCGTGCTCGTGTGCGGTCACGGCACGCGCGATGCGTGCTGCGCCCTGCGCGGGAGTGCCGTCCACGGGGCGCTCGCGGCGCATCTGGGGCCGGACGAGCTCTGGCTCTCCTCGCATCAGGGAGGGCATCGCTTCGCAGCGAACGTCCTCGTTCTGCCCGGCGGTGTCCAGCTCGGACGCGTCACGCCGGAGGATGCCCCGCGCGTCGTCGGCGATGCCCTGGCCGGGCGCATCTCCCTCGAGCACTACCGTGGACGAACCGCGTACTCCGCGCGCGAGCAGGCCGCCGAGCACGCCGTTCGCGCGGCGACCGGACTCACGTCGCTCTCGGATCTGCGACTCGTGGGCGACGACGGGGAGTACGTGCGCTTCGCGGACTGCGACGGTCGCGAGTACCGAGCGCGGCCGGAGGAGATCGCGGGACCGACTGTGCCTGCGAGCTGCGGCGCCGAGCCGTCGCCGCAGGCGCAGCTCGTCGCAACGTTCGACCTAAGCGCTACTTCTCGAGCTGGTACGTCTCGTCGGTGATCCAGATGAGCATCTCGTCGAGCCCCTCGGGCGGCTTGCCGACTGCCACGAGCGTGCCGAAGACGACGCGAGCCCAGCTTCCCGCGACGAGCGAGCCGCGTGCGGAGATCTCGCCCTTCCACGAGGCTCTCGGCTCGAGCACGCCCGGAAGAGCAGGTTCGAAGCCCGTGGCCGCGCGAACGGCGGGAAGCGTGCCGTTGCGGTTTCGATCCTCGAGCTCCTGCGCATCGCCGGTCTCGAAGAGCTGGAGCCCGAACGAGCCGTCGGGTGTCGCACCTGGCGCGAGCTCCCAGCCCACCGACGAGCCGTTCTCGATCCCGACGCGCGCGTTCCACCCGGTCTCGGTGACCTCGAGCCGCGTGACCGTGAAGACGAGCTGCTCACCTGGCTCGCCATGAGTCTCGCGCCAATCGAGCTCGGCCGCCTGCGGGCCTGCCGCGACGCTCGTCACGACCTCCTCTTCGCCGTCATCGGTCAGTCGCTGCGCGTTCGACGCGAGCACGAATCCGGCGAACGTCGCACCGAGGGCGATGAGGACGATCAGCGTCGTTCGGCTCACGGGCCTGATGCTCGCACACGCGAGCGGGAGGCACGCGGAGTGGAGGCGGTAGACTCGCCCGCGCTTTGGACCTGCACGAGTATCAGGGCAAGGAGCTCTTCCGCCGCTACGGAATCCCGGTCTCCGAAGGGCTCCTCGCCACGAGCCCGGCGGAGGCGCGTGCGGCGGCGGAGGCGCTCGGCGGCCCCGTCGTCGTCAAGGCGCAGGTGCTCATCGGCGGGCGTGGCAAGGCGGGGGGGATCAAGCTCGCGAGCTCCCCGGACGAGGCGGAAGCGCACGCGAGCGCGATCCTCGGCATGGACATCCGGGGCCATACCGTCGCGAAGGTCTGGGTCGAGCGCGCGTCGGACATCGAGCGCGAGTACTACCTCTCGCTGACGTTCGATCGCAGCGCGAAGAAGCCGCTCTTCATGTTCACGACGCAGGGGGGCATGGATATCGAAGAGGTGGCCGAGTCGAACCCCGACGCGCTCGTTCGGCTCCACGTCGATCCGCTCGAGGGCTGCCACCCGTGGCACGCGCGGCGGCTCGTATACGCGGCCGGCATCGCAGATCCGAGCGAGCAGAAGCAGATCGCGGCCATCGTCGCGAAGCTCTACGACGCGTTCGTCGGTGCCGACGCGATGCTCTGCGAGATCAATCCGCTCATCGTCACGCCCGAGGGCGAGGTGCGCGCGCTCGACTCGAAGTTCACCGTCGACGACAACGCGCTCTACCGCCACGCCGACATCGCCGAGATGCGGGACGTCTCCGGTTCGGATCCGCTCGAGGTGCTCGCACGCGAGAAAGGCGTGACGTACGTGAAGCTCGACGGCGACGTGGGCGTGCTCGGCAACGGTGCGGGCCTGACGATGTCCACCGTCGACGTGGTGACGTTCGTCGGCGGCAGCCCCGCCAACTTCTGCGACCTCGGAGGCGGCGGCGACGCGCAGGGTGTCGTGGACGCCCTCGAGGTCATCACCCGCGACGAGCAGGTGCGCGCGATCTTCTTCAACATCTTCGGCGGCATCACGCGCTGCGACGAGGTCGCGCGCGGCATCCTCCAGGCCGTCGAGCAGATGGGGCTCGCGCAGCCGATCGTCGTTCGTCTGGACGGGACGAACGCGGAGGAGGGCCGACGCATCCTCGGAGAGGCTGCGCTCGAGAACCTCCACGCGGAGGCGACGATGCTCGACGGCGCGCGCCGCGCGGTGGAGTTGGCGGCCTGATGGCGATCCTCGTCGACGCCGAGACGCGCCTCGTCGTCCAGGGGCTCACCGGATCGGAGGGGCGGTTCCACGGGCTCCGAAATCGCTCGCACGGCACCGACGTCGTCGCCGGAGTCACCCCGGGCAAGGGCGGGCAGGACGTCGAGGGAATTCCCGTGTTCGACACCGTCGCCCAGGCCGTGACCGACGCGGGGGCGAACACGGCGATGGTCTTCGTGCCGGCGCCGTTCGCCGCGGACGCGATGTACGAGGCGATCGACGCAGGGATCGGGACGGTCATCTGCATCACGGAAGGCGTTCCCGCGCACGAGATGCTCCGCCTCCACTCGTTCATCCAGGGCCGTGAGGTGCGGCTGATCGGGCCGAACTGCCCCGGCGCGCTGTCGCCCGGAAAGGCGAACGTCGGGATCATCCCGGCCGAGATCTTCCGCGAGGGCTCCGTGGGGCTCGTGTCGCGCTCGGGAACCCTGACCTACCAGATCGGCCACGAGCTCACGCAGCTCGGGCTCGGGAACTCGACGATCGTCGGGATCGGCGGCGACCCGATCGTCGGCTCGTCGTTTCTCGAGATGCTCGCGCTGTTCGAGGCCGATCCGCAGACGGAGCAGGTGGTCATGGTCGGTGAGATCGGCGGCGACGAGGAGGAGAAGGCAGCGGCGTTCATCGAGGCGGAGATGACGAAGCCGGTCGTCGCGTACATCGCGGGCTTCACCGCGCCTCCCGGCAAGACGATGGGGCACGCCGGCGCGATCATCTCCGGGTCTGCGGGGACTGCGCAGGCGAAGAAGGACGCCCTCGAGGCGCGGGGCATCCGTGTCGGCACGACGCCGACGGAGACCGCGCAGCTCGTCGCCGAGATCGCCGGGCGCTAGGCGCCGGTAGCGCCGCGGGCCTTCCGCCGACGGACATCTCGTCGGCACAAACTCGGCACAGAGTCGTGACCCATCCGTGAGGAGATCCGGGCTACGCTGACCGCAGGGATCTCGGGGATCCCCTGGGGGACGTTGGAGGGCGTTGTTCGGCCACGAGGGCGACGCGAGAGGGCGCGTGGCGCGCGACACGGTGGCCGATACAGTCGCGCCCGTGGAGCTCCGCAACCGCGAGCGCGACGCGACGCCGTTCGTCACGAAGGACGGCTCGACGATCCGCGAGTACCACCACACGGCCCTCCAGAGCCTGGCCGAGGCGTCGCTCGAGCCCGGCACGGCCACGCAGCGCCACTACCACGCGCGCAGCGAGGAGATCTACCTGATCGTCGAAGGCGGCGGCGAGCTCGAGGTCGACGGGGAGCGACGTGAGGTCGCTGCCGGCGACGCCGTGCTCATTCCACCGAAGGCGTGGCACGAGCTCACGGCGGGCCGGAGCGGTGTGCGCCTCCTGTGTTGCTGCGTGCCGCCGTACGCCGACGACGACACCTTCTTCGCGTAGGCTCGAAAGCGTGCCCGCGCCGCCGATCTCGTTCGCTCGCGGCGCTCCCGCTCCCGACCTCATTCCCGCCGACGAGCTCGCCGACTGCGCGCACGAGGTCGCGCGCCGCGATGGAGCAAAGGTGTTCGCGTACGGCCCGGGCGGAGGCTACGCCCCGCTGCGCGAGTGGGTCGCAGAGCGTCACGGCATGCCGGCCGAGCGCGTCGTTCTCACGGTCGGTGGCCTCCAGGGATTCGTGTTCTACGCCGCCGAGCAGCTTGCGCGGCGGCCTGGGCGCGTCCTCGTCGAGGCTCCGAGCTACGACCGACCGCTCAAGGTGCTCGCACGCGAGGGGGTCGAGATCGTGGCGCTGCCGATGGACGACGAGGGTCTCGACCCCGATGCGCTCGCCGCCGAGCTTCGCGGGCGCACCGATCCGCCGTCCTTCCTCTACACGATTCCGACCTTCCAGAATCCGAGCGGGCGCACGCTCTCCGACGAGCGACGCACGCGGCTGGTCGAGCTCGCGCGCGAGCACGACCTGCCCGTCCTCGAAGACGACCCCTACGGGCTCGTCCGGTTCGAAGGAGCTGCGCCCCGAAGCCTGCTGGAGCTCGAGGGCGGAACGCTCGTGACGTATACGTCCTCCTTCTCGAAGACCGTGGCACCGGGTGTGCGCACCGGATACTTCGTCCTGCCCGACGCGGACGCGGGCGGATTCGAGGAACGGGCTGTGTCGACCTACATCTCGCCACCTTTCCTTCCCGAGGCGATCGTGTGGGAGTTCATCCGGCGCGGTCGTTTCGAACCGAATCTCGAGCGCGTGCGGACCGAGTTGCGCGCCCGGCGTGACGCGATGCTCGCGGCGCTCGCGGGCCAGTTCTCGCGCGACGCGAGCTGGAGCACTCCCGACGGCGGCTACTTCGTCTGGCTCGACCTCGACGGCACCGACACGTCCGAGCTTGCAGTGCGCGCCGACGAGGCGGGCGTGGCGTTCGTCCCGGGCCTGGCGTTCCACCCGCCCGGGTCGGGTCTCGGCGGCAACGCCGCCCGGCTCGCCTTCAGCTACGAGACGCCCGACCGGATCGCCGAGGGGATCGCGCTCCTGGCATCTCTACGCTGATCGTCGCCCGCGAAGCTGCTCGAAGAGGTAGCCCGCGGCGAAGCCGATGCCCACGCAGAGAAGGATCAGCACGAGTAGTGAGATGCGCGTGGAGAAGAACACGAAGCTCACCTCGACCTGCTTGCGGTTGAGGAGGACGATCAGAACGGCGTAGACGGCGAGCGCGCCGAAGAGGATGAGCTTCCACGGCGGCCCCCGCTTCTCGGGCGCCGGCGTGGTCGGGCCCTGCGTGCTCACGACGCCGATCCTACGCGGCGCGTCCGACCGTGGTCGGCTCGAGCGACCGCGGCACGAGGCGCGGCTGAAGCGGGGGGTTCAGCGAACCTCCGCTCGCCGTGCGAAAGGTCGGGCAAGGGACGTTTCCGGCGAGCGCGCAGAGCCCTTCGCGTCGGAAGTAGCAGTCATCGCAGGTGAGATCTGTTCGTTTCTTCGCCGCCATTTGTCATGTCGGTCGCCCCTCACGACCAGCCAGCATTCTGTCGGCCACGTCCGGGATGGACAACCCCCGCCAGGAGGAATTCGCCGCAATTTGCACCTGTTGTCAGCAGCGAAGAAATGCCTGCAAAATCAGCACTTCAAGTCGCTAGTTGTCAGCGAGCGCAACGCCTGTTGAAAACTCTCAACAGGAATGACCTCGAGGTCGCCTGCGTTTTCCCCGGCATCCTCGGCATTCTCGCCCGCCGGGACGAGGAAGTAATCCACATCCGCCCGGCGCGCGCCGATCGTCTTCTGCTTGATGCCGCCGATCGGAATGACGGTTCCGTCCAACGCGAGCGCTCCCGTGGCTGCGATCCGACACCCACCCGTGACGTTCCGACCGAGCTGGCGCGCGATCTCGAGCGCGAACGGAAGCCCAGCCGACGGGCCACCGACTCGTCCGAGGTCGATGTCCACGTCGAACGGCAGCTCGATCTTCGCGTCCTGGTCGACGAGGATCCCGACGATGGCTTTCGACGGGTCGTCCGGGCTCGCGATCGTCTCTGACCCTCACCTCGACGGACTTGTCGCCCCTCCGTACCGTGAGGGCGACGTCGTCGCCGGGCTTCCGTCGCCCGATCTGGGCGCGCAGCTCCGTCGGCGTCGTCACGGGTGTTCCGTCGACCGCGACGATCACGTCGCCGGGGTCGAGGGTGGCCGCCGCGGGCACGTCGGGCGACACCGTCGTGACGAGGACGCCACGCGGCGTCGCGGTGACGTCGTACCCCAGCTCGCGCAACGCGACCACGGCTGCGGTCTCCTCCGACCGCGCCATGTCCGCTGCGTTCTGGCGATCGCGCTCCGCGTCCGTCTCACCCGTCGGTGCCAGGACTTCCTGGGAGACGAAGGTCGCGCCTTCCGGCCTGGTGAACGGCAGGAGCTGCTCGAGCAAGCGGATCCGGCGTACGAAGAGGTCGACGTAGTAGACGTCGCCTTGGGCACTCGCGCTACCGCCCTCGACCTCGACCTTGTCCGCGAGCGGCTTGGCCCGATCGGGGACGAAGAGGTAGTCGTCCGCAGGGAGCCACCACAGGACGAAGGCCGCGACGAGGCCGAGCAGGCCGAGCACGACTGCGGCGCCGGCGAACCGCTTCACGGACGCGCTACCACAGCCCGCGCGTCAGCGCGCCGTCGACGAGTGCCACGGTGCCGCTGACGTACGAGGCGCGCTCGGAGCACAGGAAGGCGACGACGTCGCCGATCTCGCGCGTCGTTCCGAGTCGACCGAGCGGGATGGTCGCGAGGTCGTCCGCAGTCGGCCCGTCCGGGTAGACCTCGCGGATCCGGTCGGTGTCGATTCGTCCGGGAGCGACACAGTTCACGGTGATGCCCTTCGGGCCGAGCTCCCGCGCGAGGGACTTCGACCAGCCGACGATCCCTGGCCGCACGACGTTGGACAGCGCGAGATTGTCGATTGGCTCGCGCACGGTCGACGAGGTCACGGTGACGATCCGGCCGGCAGGGCTGCGCTCGAGGTGGGGGAGGCAGAGCCCGGTGAGATTCACGATGGAGACGAGGAGGAGCCGTACGGCGGACTCGACCTTCGCGGCGTCGAGCTCCGACGCGGTCGTCCGCGGCGGCCCGCCCGAGTTGTTCACGAGGATGTCGACGCCGCCGTAGTTGTCCACTGCCGCGCCGACGAGACGCTCGAGATCGTCTGCGCTGGTCACGTCGCCGGCGACGGCAAGGCCGCCGATCCGTACCGCCTCGCGCTCGAGCAGCTCCTGGCGCCGCGCGAACATGACGACGTTCGCCCCTTCGCCGGCGAGCGACTCGGCGATGCCGAGACCGATGCCGGAGGACGCGCCGCAGACGATGGCGGTTCGGCCCGTGAGCCCGAGTTCCATCTACTTCTTTTTCAGGACGCCGACGACCTCGCGGACCGCCGCGGCCGACGCACGCAGCATCTTCTTCTCGTCTGCTGTCAGGCGCAGCTTCACGATCTCCTCGACCCCTTCCGCGCCGAGCTTCACGGGGACGCCCATGTAGAGGCCGCTGATCCCGTACTCGCCCTCGAGATACGCGGTACACGGGAGCACGCGCTTCTCGTCGAGACAGATCGAGTCGACCATCTGCGCCGCTGCGGCGCCCGGCGCATACCAGGCAGAGGTGCCGAGCAGCCCGACGAGCTCGCCGCCGCCGACCTTCGTCCGCTCGACGAGCTTTCGGATCCGCCCCTTCGCCAGCAGCTCCGGAAGCGGAACCCCGCCGACGTTCGTCGCCGAGACGACCGGCACCATCTGGTCGCCGTGGCCGCCGAGGACGACCGCGGTGACGTCCTTGACGGAGACGTCCAGCTCCTGCGCGATGAACGTCGAGAAGCGCGCCGTGTCGAGGATTCCCGCCATGCCGACCACGCGATGCTTCTTGAAGCGTGAGGTCGCCTTCGCGACATGGCACATCGCGTCGAGCGGGTTCGAGACCACGACGAGGATCGCGTCGGGGGAGTGCTTGATCGCCTCCTTCGTCACTGCGGAGACGATCGCCTCGTTCGTCGCGACGAGGTCGTCGCGGCTCATGCCCGGCGAGCGCGGCCGGCCGGCCGTGATGACGACCACGTCCGAGCCCGCGGTGTCCTCGTAGCCGTTGGACCCGACCATCGTGGGCTCGTAGCCGAGAACCGCGGCCGCCTGGTTGATGTCCAGTGCCTTCCCCTGCGGGAAGTTCGGGATGATGTCGACGAGCACGACGTCTGCGTAGTCGCGACGCGCGAGCTCCTGCGCGCAGGTCGCGCCGACGTTCCCGGCGCCGACGACCGTGATCTTCTTTCGCATCTAGCTCTCCAGTCTTTCGATGATGGCGTCCGCGTACTCGGACGTCCCGACGGCACTCGGATCGTCGCGCGTCGGCTTGAGGTCGTAGGTCACGTGCTCGCCCGCGGCGATGACGTCGGTGACGGCGCTCTCGAGGCGCGTCGCGGCGTCGCTCTCGCCGAGGTGGTCGAGCATGAGCTTCCCGGAGAGGATCATCGCCGTCGGATTCACCTTGTTCTGCCCCTTGTACTTCGGAGCCGATCCATGCGTGGCCTCGAAGACGGCCGCGTGCTCGCCGATGTTCGCTCCGGGCGCGACCCCGAGCCCGCCGACCAGTCCGGCCGTGAGGTCGCTGATGATGTCGCCGTAGAGGTTCGGCAACACGAGAACGTCGAACTCCTCCGGACGCTGGACGAGCTGCATGGTGAGCGCGTCGACGAGCACCTCGCGCGATTCGATGTCCGGGTAGTCGGCCGCGACCTCGCGGAAGACGGAGAGGAAGAGCCCGTCCGTGAACTTCATGATGTTGGCCTTCGTGACGCCGGCGACCTCACGGCGTCCGTGCGTGCGCGCGTACTCGAACGCGAAGCGGATGATCCGCTCCGAGGCGGCGGCGCTGATCGGCTTCACGGAGATCCCGGAGCCGGCGACGATCTGCTTCGGCTGCAGGCCGTTCAGGGTCTCGATCACGTGCGCCGCGGCGTCGCTGCCCGCTTCGTACTCGATTCCGGCATAGAGGTCCTCGGTGTTCTCGCGGACGATCACGAGGTCGACGTCCTCGTAGCGCGAGCGCACTCCCGCGTACGTCTTGCACGGACGCAGGCAGGCGTACAGCCCGAGCTCGTGTCGAAGCGCGACGTTCACGGAGCGAAAGCCGGTACCGATCGGCGTCGTAATGGGTCCCTTCAGCGCGACGCCGTTCGCCTGTACCGAAGCGAGGGTCTCCTCGGGAAGCGGCGTGCCCGCTTCCTCCATCACGTCGACGCCTGCCTGGCGCACGTCCCACTCGAAGTCGACGCCCGTCGCCTCGAGAACGCGGCGTGTCGCGTCGGTGAGCTCCGGCCCGGTCCCGTCTCCGGGGATGAGGGTGACGCGATGGGCCATCGGCGGGGCGATCGTACCTGCATGCCTGCGAATCCCTCCTCAGGTAGCGTCCTGCCCTGACGATGAGCGAAGTCGCCGACTTCAAGCCCGGGCTCGAAGGCGTCGTCGCGGTCGAGACCGAGATCGCCGAGCCCGATCGTGAGGGCGGTGTTCTTCGCTATCGGGGCGTCGACATCGAAGAGCTCGTCGGTCAGTACCCGTACGAGCGCGTGTGGGGCCTGCTCGTCGACGACGATCTCGACTCGGTCATGCCGGAGCCCGAGCCGTACGAGCCGGCAGGCCTCACCGGCAACGCGCCGGCCGATCTTCAGGCCGAGACGGCGCGACTCGCGGGACACTGGGGCCTGGGCAAGCTCAACGAGATCTCGGACGAGCAGGCGCGCGAGGACCTCGGCCGGCTGTCGTCCCAGATGATGGGAATCGTCGCTCGTTCGGCTCGCCTGGCCGATGGCGCGACGACTGCGATTGCGGACGACGTCGTCCGTGCTGGCAGCACCGCTGCCGAGAGGTTTCTCCTCCAGTGGCGAGGTGAGGCCGATCCCCGGCACGTCAGGGCGATCGACACGTACTGGATCTGTACGGCGGAGCACGGTCTCAACGCGTCCACCTTCACGGCGCGCGTGACCGCGTCGACAGGAGCCGACTGTGGCGCTGCTCTCTCGTCGGCGGTCGGAGCTCTCTCGGGGCCGCTGCATGGCGGGGCTCCCGCCTACGTGAAGCCGATGCTCGAGGAGGTCGCGGCGACGGGCGACCCGGAGAAATGGGTCAGCGACTCGCTCGATGCCGGCAAGCGGATCATGGGCTTCGGTCACCGCATCTACCGAGCCGAGGATCCTCGCTCGAGGATCCTGAAGGAGACCGCGCGCGAGCTGGGAGCGCCGCAGATCGAGGTCGCGGAAAGGCTCGAGGAGGCGGCTCTCGCAGAGCTCGAACGTCGCCATCCGGAGCGTCCCTTGCGGACGAACGTCGAGTACTACTCGGCGATCGTCCTCGACGTCGCCGAGGTTCCTCCTCCGCTCGCGCCCGCCATGTTCGCCTGCTCGCGGGTGGCGGGATGGTCCGCGCACATTCTCGAGCAGAAGCGGACTGGCCGCCTGTTCCGGCCGTCTGCTCGGTACGTGGGCCCGAGCCCGCGTGCCGTCTCCGAGCTCGGATGACGCTCGCCGAGGCGGCTGCCGAGGCGGACGCTCTCGCGCAGGCCGGGGACGAGCGCGCGCTCGCACAGCTCCGGTCGCAATGGGACGAGGAGATCGAGGCCGGCGCACGGGACGCCGACTACCGGATCCGCGCCCAGGCCTATCGCTCCATCGCGCAGTTCCGGTTCCGGCAGAAGCTCGAGCTCCTGCGGAGAGGGCTCGAGGACGACAGCCCGGCTGCTCGCGGGTCGGCGCTCATCGCACTCGAAGGCCTCTCGCGCGACCATCCAGGCGACGTGAACTCGTTCCGCCCGCTGCTCCACGATCTCGCAGCGCGGGACGCGAATGTTGCGGTGCGGCGCCTCGCGGTCGTCTGCCTGCGGAACGGGACGCCACTGCGCGACACGATCCAGCTTCTCGACGGCATCGCGGACTCCGATGAGGAGGATGCGGAGCTGCGCAAGACGGCACGCTCCGTCTCGACGCTGCTCGTGAAGAAGTCGAGGGCGAAGTAGGCTCCGGCTCGTGAGCGAGGCGCCCGTGGTCGGGATCATCATGGGCTCCCGCTCGGACTGGGAGACGATGCGCCACGCCGCGGAGACGCTCGACGAGCTCGGCGTTCCGTACGAGAAGGAGGTCGTGTCCGCGCACCGCACGCCGGACAAGCTCTTCGCATACGCGGAAGCTGCGGAGTCGCGCGGCCTGCAGGTGATCATCGCCGGCGCGGGCGGGGCTGCGCATCTTCCCGGGATGACCTCGTCGAAGACGCTGCTCCCGGTGCTCGGCGTACCCGTCGAGTCGAAGACCCTGCAGGGGCTCGACTCGCTCCTTTCGATCGCCCAGATGCCCGCGGGAGTTCCCGTCGGGACGCTCGCGATCGGACGGGCCGGAGCGGTCAACGCGGCGCTGCTCGCGGCCGCGATCGTGGCGCGCGCAGACGGAGGCGTCCGGGAGCGGCTCGCGGCCTATCGCGCGAGCCAGACCGAGTCCGTGCTCGCCGCGCCCGACCCGTCCGCGTGACAGTTCTCGTCGGCTGCATCGGGGGCGGTCAGCTCGGGCGCATGCTCGCGCTCGCCGGGGCACCGCTCGACGTGCGTCTTTCGGTTCCTCGACCCCGCAGCGGACGCGTGCGCGGGAGGCGTCGGCGAGCTGCTCGTCGGGCCGTACGACGACGAGAGCCTCCTCGACCGCCTCGCGGAGGGAGCCGACGCCGTGACGTACGAGTTCGAGAACGTCCCGGTCGAGGCGGCGCGCCGCGTCCATGCGATTCCGGACGCCCGGGCGCTCGAGCAGGGGCAGGATCGCCTCGTCGAGAAAGACCTCTTCCGCAGCCTCGGCATCCCGACAGCGCGGTACGGCTCGCTCGAGGACAGCGGTCTACCGGCGCTCGTGAAGTCGCGCCGGCTCGGCTACGACGGGAAGGGGCAGCGCGTCGTCGAGTCGCTCGTCGTACTTGCGGACGACGAGCTCGCAGAGGAGCTCGTCCCGTTCGATCGTGAGCTCTCGATCGTCGCGGCGCGTGGGCGCGGCGGCGAGACGGTGTTCTATCCCCTCGCCGAGAACGAGCACCGCGACGGCATCCTCGCGGTCTCGCGCGCTCCCGCGCCGGACGCCCCGCAGGGCGAGGCCGAGGACATCGCGACGAAGCTCCTCGACGCGCTCGGCTACGTCGGCGTGCTGGCCGTCGAGCTGTTCGAGGTCGAGGGGAAGCTGCTCGCGAACGAGTTCGCACCGCGCGTCCACAACACAGGCCACTGGACGATCGACGGCGCCGTCACGAGCCAGTTCGAGAACCACGTGCGTGCCGTTCTCGGCCTCCCGCTCGGCGCGACGGACGCCCTCGGCGCGTCGGTCATGCTCAACCTCGTCGGTGGCGCTCCGCCGCTCGAGCGTCTGCTCGACATTCCCGGCGCGCACGTGCACCTGTACGGGAAAGAGCCGCGTGCCGGCCGCAAGCTCGGGCACGTGACGCTCGTCGACGCCGACGAAGGGCGCGTCGCCGAGGTCGTCGAGCCTTGCGGCCGCGGCCTGGGCGTAGGGCGAGATATATCTCGCCCCTACGAAGTGGCGCCTGCGTCGCGCAGGATCTCGACCATCCGGTCGTAGCCCGACTGCTCTGCATGCGCGAGCGGAGGCGACGCCCTGGCCGTCCGCGAGATTCACGTCCGCACCCGCCTCGACGAGCTGGCGGACGACCTCGGTGTGAGCTGCGATCGCCGCCGCCGAGGATGATCGCCTCGAGTAGCGCAGTCCACCCGAGTCGGTTCACGTGGTCGACGTCGATGTCGGTCTCCAGGAGGCGGGCGACGATCGTCGTGTACCCGCGGTCGGCAGCCCGGATGAGGCCGGTTCCGTTGTAGCTGTCGAGCGAGCGGACATCGGCGCCGTTCGCGAGCGTGAGCTCGAGGAGGGCCGGATCGTCGCCGACTTCGCTCGTCGCGATGAGGTAGGCGCTCTGAACCGTGTCGTCCTTCGCGTTCACGTCGGCGCCTGCGTCGATCAGCTTCCGCGCCGCGTCGACGTCGTTGGCATACGCCGCGGCGATGAGCTTCCGGTCGAGAGCTGGATCCGCGACCACCTCGTCATCCTGACCGCCGCAGCCGGCCGCGGCGAGCGCGGACAAGGCGACGAGCAGGCTCAGGCGGACGATTCGGGCTCTCCGGTCCGGCGGCGGGCGTGCGGATGGGCCTCGAAGTACACGTCGCGCCGGCGGCGGTCGGAGATGTGTGTGTATCGCTCCGTCGTCCCGAGGTCCGCGTGCCCCAGCATCTCCTGAACCGATCGAAGGTCTGCGCCTCCTTCGAGGAGGTGTGTCGCGAACGAGTGGCGCAGAAGATGGGGATGGACGCGGCCGGGCTCGAGGCCGGCGCGATCCGCCAGCTTGCGCAGGATGAGGAAGGCACCGGCGCGGGTGAGCGCACCGCCGCGCGCGTTCAGGAAGAGCTCCGGGCGATAGCGTCGGTCGAGGTGCGGACGGCCGAGGGCGAGGTAGCGCCGCACGGCTTCCGCGGCCGGTCGTCCGAGCGGGACGAGCCGCTCCTTTCCGCCTTTGCCGAGCACGCGGACGATGCGCTCCTCGATGGCGACGCTGCCCTTCTCCAGACCGGTCGCTTCCGAGACGCGAAGGCCGGCGCCGTAGAGCAGCTCCACGAGCGCGCGATCTCGGAGCGCTCGCGGCGTCGTGCCGATGGCCGCTTCGATCAGTCGTTCGGTCTCCGCGGGCGACAGAGCGCGGGGTAGCGTGCGTGTCCGGCGAGGTAGCTGAACCGAGGCAGCCGGGTTCTCCGCTCTCGCGCCGATAAGGACGAGATGGCGAAAGTAGCTCCGCACAGCCGAGACACGCCGCGCGATCGTCGACGAGGCAAGTCCTTCGGCGCGCATCGCAGCGACCCAGGTTTCCAGCTGCTGGGAGGTAGCGTCCGCGACTGCCCCGTCGGTGAACGCAGCAAGTGCCCTCAGGTCGCGTCGGTAGGCGTCGACGGTTCGAGGCGACCGGCGGGCCTGGAGATTGAGCAGGAAGCGCTCGACGTCGGGGTCGGATGCACTCACGGGGACCGACCGGATTCGGCAGCCGATCGTCGGCTCCTGCGCACGGCACTCGTCCTCGCGGCCGTTGTCTGCGCGTTCGCCGTGGTTCCGAGCGTCGCGAGCGCCTCGCAGCTCATCGCCCGAAACACCTCCACCGAGCGGCTTGCGGTCTCCGCGGACGGGAAGGCGCTGCTCACGTACCACGGCCAGGGGAAGCTCCAGCGCGTGCTCGCCTGGGGTGCGACGAACGCGCGCCAGCCCTCGCAGGTCGCCGAGCAGCACGAGCTCCGCGTCGACTATTCGGGCGGCTGGGGGACGTACGGTCGTGCGGTCTGGAAGGGCTTTCGCAACACCTGTGGCCGGTATCGCGGACCTGCGCTCCCGTTTCTCGTGACCGCGTGCACCGCACAGGACGGCTCGCACTGGGCGATCCAGCGGTGGCAGAGGTCCCAGGCGAACTTCGGCCTGCCGCCCTGGAAGGCCGGCCACGGAGCGTGGGAGCTTCGGCTCTCGCACTGGCGCGGAGCGGTCGCAAAGCTCGAGGTCTGGCTCGACTGGAGCTACGGCGGTCGCTGGCATCACCTCTTCGGGCGGCTGACGTACCAGGGGCTCCCCGTCCACGGCTTCTCGACGACCTCGACCGGAGACCCGCTCGACAACTACGGCCGCGTTCTCTACCTCGACACGCTGGACTCCACGTACGGGAAGGGTTGGCGGCGCGAGAACGGCTTCGTCGCCCGCCGGCCGGACGGGACGTTCTGTTACGGCTTCGTCCCGCACACGACCCATACGGGCGAACGGCTTCCCGCAGCCAACGGCGCGCGCTACCGGCTGGCAGTGTCGGGCCCAGGCGTCACGCCGGATGTCCAGTGGGAGGGGGCAGGTCTCGCGAGCTTCGACCCGTCGAACCCGAAGCACGTTCAGCTCGAGGCGGACATGAACGACCTCCAGCGCCGGCTCATGAGCGCATCGACGCCCTGTCGCGCCTGATTCGTCTCGCTCGGTCAGCTGCGCGGATGTGACCGGTCGTAGACGCGCCGAAGGCGACGCGCGTCGACGTGGCTGTAGATCTGCGTCGTCGAGAGGGACGCATGCCCGAGGAGCTCCTGGATGACGCGGAGGTCTGCGCCGCCCTCGAGCAGGTGGGTCGCGAACGCATGCCGGAGCCGGTGCGGGTGGCGGAGCAGGCGACGTACCGTGCTCGTGTCGAGGCGGCGACCGCGTGCCGAGAGGAAGATCGCGTCGTTCGCGCCCGACGCGAGCGCGGGACGTGCCGTCCTGAGGTAGCGGGCGAGGTGGAGCGCCGCCTCCTCGCCGAGCGGGACGACGCGCTCCTTGCCGCCCTTTCCGCGTACGTGCACGATCTCGCGGTCGAAGTCGACGTCGCCGAGGTCGAGCATGACGGCCTCGGCGCTCCGGAGTCCCGCGGAGTAGAGAAGCTCGAGCAGCGCGCGGTTGCGCAGTGCGAGCGGCGAGTCGCCCTCGACGAGCTCGAGCAGGTCGTCGATCTCGGCCGCCTTGGGCGCGTCGGGTAGCCGTCGCGAGCGGCTTGGCGAGAGTTGAGCATCAGGGACAGCGGCCGGCCCGAAGGTGTAGCGCAGGCACGAGCGGACGGCCGCGAGTCGCCGCGCGATCGAGGCGGGGGCGAGGCGGTCGCGGCCGCTCCCGAGCTCGCCGACCCAGTCAGAAAGTGCGCGTGCGTCGACGTCCTCGAGACCGACTCCGCGTCGCTCGAGCCAGTCGGCGAACGAGCGGAGATCCGAGCCGTATGCGCGCTGGGTTGCCTCCGAGAGGCCGCCGTGTTCGAGGAAGCGGTCGATCGCCTGGTGAACGGTCACGTCCTACTTCTTCGCTCCGTTCGGTGCGCTGCCTGCCGGTCCGCAACGCGGCTGTCGAAGCGAGTTCTCACGCGCCGTCGAGTAGCTCCGGGCTCGAGGCGACGCGCCGACTGGACGACGCACTCCGAATCGCCCTCGGCCTGGACTGAGCCTCCGCAGGCACATTTACGGCCGTGCCCGGCCGACGTTTCGACTCCTTCACGTCCGACGAGCCGCCTCAGCGGCCGTCTGACCCTGCCGTGCGCAAGGCCAACCTGCGGCGGATCTTCCCGCTGTTTCGCCCGTACAAGGCGCGGCTGGGCGCGGTCTCGGCGCTCATCGTCTTCTCGGCGGCGCTCGGGGTCATCCCGTCGTTCCTGCTTCGCGAGGTGCTCGACGTCGCGATTCCCGACAAGGACACGCGCCTGCTCACCTGGCTCGTCGCGGGCATGATCGGGATCGCGATCGCGACCGGCGTCATCGGCGTCTGGCAGACGCTCCTCTCGAACCAGGTCGGCCAGAGCGTGATGCACGACCTGCGCACGAAGGTGTACCGCCACCTGCAGCGCCTGTCGCTCGCGTTCTTCACGCGCACGCGCACGGGCGAGGTGCAGAGCCGCATCGCCAACGACATCGGCGGCATCGAGAACGTCGTCACGTCGACGGCGACGTCGGTGCTCTCGAACGTGACGACGGTGCTCGCGACCATCGTCGCGATGCTGCTCCTCGACTGGCGCCTGGCCGCCTTCGCGCTCGCGCTGCTCCCGCTGTTCGTCTGGCTCACGAAGCGCGTCGGCGCGCAGCGCAAGAAGGTGACGGCGGAGCGCCAGGCGTCGCTCGCCGACGTGTCCTCGATCGTGCAGGAATCGCTCTCCGTCTCCGGGATCCTGCTCGGCAAGACGATGGGGCGGACCGACGACCTCGCGGAGCGCTTCTCCGGCGAGTCCAAGCGCCTCGCCGAGCTCGAGGTGCGGAGCCGGATGACGGGCCGCTGGATGATGGCCTCGATCCAGATGACCTTCGCGATCATGCCCGCGCTCGTCTACTGGTTCGCGGGCTTCTCGAGCGCGCGGGGCTCGGAGGCGATCACGATCGGAACGCTCGTCGCGTTCACCACCCTGCAGACGCGCCTCTTCTTCCCGATCGGGAGCCTGCTCGGCGTGCAGATCGAGGTGCAGTCGTCACTCGCGCTGTTCGACCGCATCTTCGAGTACCTCGACCACGAGGTCGACATCGTCGAGGGCGCCGAGCGGTTGGCGGAGCCGCGCGGCGAGGTCGCGCTCGACTCGGTCTGGTTCCGCTACGACGACGCGGCCTGGACGCTCCAGGACGTCTCGTTCACGGTGCCGCCCGGGACGAAGACCGCGCTCGTCGGCGAGACGGGGTCGGGAAAGACGACCTGCGCGTACCTCGTCGCGCGGCTCTACGACGCGACCGAGGGCTCGTTGTCGATCGACGGCGTCGACGTCCGCGACCTCACGTTCGAGTCGCTCGCCGACACGGTCGGGGTCGTCTCGCAGGAGACGTACCTCTTCCACGCGACCGTGCGCGAGAACCTGCGCTTCGCGCGGCCGAGCGCGTCGGACGAGGAGGTCGAGGAGGCCGCCCGTGCGGCGCAGATCCACGAGCTCATCGCGACGCTGCCGGACGGCTACGACACGATGGTCGGCGAGCGCGGCTACCGGTTCTCCGGCGGCGAGAAGCAGCGGATGGCGATCGCGCGCACGATCCTCCGCAACCCGCCCGTGCTCGTCCTCGACGAGGCGACGTCCTCGCTCGACACGCAGACCGAGCGGCTCGTGCAGGAGGCGCTCGAGCGCCTCTCCGAGGGGCGGACGACGATCGCCATCGCGCACCGGCTCTCGACCGTGCGCGACGCCGACCAGATCGTCGTCCTCGACCGCGGTCGCGTCGTCGAGGTCGGCACCTACGACGAGCTGCTCGCGCGCGGCGGTCGCTTCGCCGAGCTCGTCGCCGGCGATCGGCCGCTCGAGGCGGAGATCGTCTAGCGCGCGAGCTCGATCTCGGCCGGAAGCTCGGAGACCTGCTCGACGGGCTCGAGCTCGAGGCGAGCCCTCGAGTCGAAGTAGACGTACGACGTCACGAGCGCGACGAACGGCATCGCGAGGGCATAGACCACGCCGGCGAAGACGTTGAGGAGCGCGAACGGCGCGTCCGTCACGAAGATCAGGATCGCGCCGAGCAGTGGGCCGGCGACGAGCGCGGCGGCCGCGCTGATCCCGACGAGCGAGCCGACGCGGATCCAGCGGCGCCGAACGAGCTCGGCGCTCCGTCGGAGTGATGCGAACGGGCGATGACTCTCGAGCTCGACCACCGGCGCGAGCGAGACACCAGCGGATCGCGAGCCAGATCGCGACCGGGATGAGGAACACCGTGCTCGTCAACACGACCCAGACCACGACGAAGAGTGCGATCGATCCGAGAAGCGGCCGGATGCGGCGGAGCGCGAGCCGATAGGCGCTCCAGGCGGACACCGGACGATCGGCGTCGATCTCGACGAGCGCGCACGCCGCTGCGGCCATGACGAGACCGAGCCCCAGCAACGCGAAGGTCGTGCCGACGATCACGGCGAGGAAGGCCCACGCACCCGCTGCTTCACCCGACACGCTCCCGATGAGGTCGAGCGCGCCGAGCAGCAGCCACTGCACGAAGGTGATGGCGACCGCAATGGGAACGAGGAGCACGCCCAGCCCGAGGAAGAGACCCGGTCGTCTGACGTACATCCTCGCCGACGCCGAGATGATCTGACCCCACGACCGTCGCCGCGCGATCCGCCGCGGCGCGACCGGCGTCCAGGTCGCACGTACGGCCGCGAAGATCACGAGGCCGAGAACCGCAGCGATGGCAATGACGAGCGGAAGCGGGTTGCTGAGCAACTGCGCGAGTGCCCTCGAGCCGGTCGCGACCGCGGAGCAGAAGAAGTCGGTCGTCCCCGTGCCGAACGCGCCGCCCGTCGGCACCGCGTAGCTCACGTCGCGCCAGTCCTCGGACCACGTGATCGGCCTCGTCCACTGCGTCTTCAGGTTCGGGCCGGTCGGGCCGTTGAAGAACGCCTTCTGGAGCTCGCCCCAGCGCCCCTCGAAGGCGATCCACGGAAATGCGGCCTCTGCGGCCTCCCGGTCGCTCGGGATCGTGACGACCTGCGGGGACAGCTCGCGGTGCGGCCCGCGCGTGTCGTCGCAGCCGACCCCTGCCTCCGCCGAGCTGCCCAGCCAGAGCGCGTCCGAGTACTTGTTGGCGTGGGAGCCGGCGGCGGGGTAAACGACGGGCCGTGACCCGACGAGCTCGAGCTTCTCGTCGTCCCACGCTGCACGCTCGGCTCCCTCGTGCGAGCTGTAACCGATCTCGACCGGATCGACCCCGAGCGCGGCTCGAGCGTCGGGTGCGTCGAAGACGAGCTGGATCATCTCCCAGTCGCCCTCGTGCGTGTTGTTGAAGTCGTTGAACGGGTAGAAGAACCAGTACTGAAGGGCGAGCTTCCCGGGGAACTCCGCCTCGCCCACGACGTGCGCGTACACGACGGGCTCGCTGTCCTTCGTCAAGCGCTGCGCCCAGCGGTTGTAGTCGCAGCCTGGGTCGAGCGCATTGCCCGGAAAGTCGAGGTGGTACTCGAACCGCTTGACGAGGTCGTCCGCGGTAGGGCCGATCTCCACGAGGTCGGTGACGTTCCACGGGCCGCGCAGTGCAACCGTCTCCTCGCCGAGGAGGAGGTCGATGTCGGTCGGGACGAAAGGCTCGCCGTAGCTGCAGACGTCCTGCTGCTCGACGAGCCGGACGACCGGTGCGTACTTCTCGGCGAGCGCCTGCTCGTCGGCACGATCTGCGCCTGCTCCCGGCGCCAGAACGAGTGCGAGCAGCATGACGCTGGCGAGGAAAACGAGGCGGGCTGCGCCGACCATGGCGCGCATTCTCGGGTCACCGGCGGACGATGGTGGCGTACGATGGTGCGCTGTGATCGCGATCGTTCCCGATCGGGACGAGCTCGCGCAGCACGGCATCTCCGTGCGCGGGCACGTCTACTGGCATCCGACGACCTCCCAGCTCTACGAGCATGCGCTCGCACGCGGCGAGGCGCGACTCGCCGAGGGTGGGCCGCTCGTCGTCGACACCGGCGTGCACACGGGGCGCTCGCCGAAGGACAAGTTCGTCGTGCGCGAGCCGGGTTCGGAGAGTCGGATCTGGTGGAGCGACGTCAACGCGGAGATCTCCGAGGAGCACTTCGAGCAGCTGCGCGAAAAGGTCGCGGCCCGCCTGAGCGAGGGAGACGTCTACGTGATCGACGCGTTCGCGGGCGCCGATCCCGCCCATCGCATCGCGGTTCGGGTGATCTCGGAGAGCCCGTGGCATGCGCTCTTCGCCAAGACGCTCTTCATCGACCCGACGGACGACGAGCTCGACGAGATGGAGCCGCAGGCGCTCGTGCTCCACGCGCCGTCGGTGTCGGCCGATCCCGAGGAGGACGGCACGCGGACGGAGACGTTCGTCTGTCTGCACCCGTCCCGGATCGAGGTCGTCATCGGCGGAACCTTCTACGCGGGCGAGATCAAGAAGTCGATCTTCACCGTGATGAACGATCGCCTCCCGCTCGAGGGCGTCTTCCCCATGCACTGCTCGGCCAACCTCGACGAGAAGGGGCGTGTCGCCGTGTTCTTCGGTCTCTCGGGCACGGGGAAGACGACGCTCTCCGCCGACCCCGAGCGCCACCTCATCGGCGACGACGAGCACGGCTGGTCGGACGACGGGATCTTCAACTTCGAAGGCGGGTGCTACGCCAAGGTCATCCGGCTATCGGCCGAGGCCGAGCCGCAGATCTACGCGACGACGCGCACGTTCGGCACCGTCCTCGAGAACGTCGTCATGGACGAGCACGGCGTGCTCGACCTGGACGACGCTTCGAAGACGGAGAACACGCGCGCCGCGTACAAGCTCGAGCAGATCGCGAACGCGCTGCCTGCAAAGCGTGGCGGGCATCCGACCTCGGTCGTCTTCCTCACCGCCGACGCCTTCGGGATCCTGCCGCCGATCGCGCGCCTGACGCGCGACCAGGCCATGTACTGGTTCCTCTCGGGCTTCACGGCGAAGCTCGCCGGGACGGAGATCGGCGTCACCGAGCCGCAGCCCACGTTCTCTGCGTGCTTCGGCGCTCCCTTCCTTCCGCAGCCGCCCTCCGTCTACGCGCGCATGCTCGGCGAGAAGCTCGACGGTCACCCCGAGGTGAAGGTGTGGCTCGTCAACACGGGCTGGACGGGCGGGCCGTTCGGCGAGGGTCGCCGGATGCCGATCACCGCGACGAGGACGCTCCTCGACGCCGCGCTGTCGGGCGACCTCGACGACGTCGAGTATCGCGTCGACCCGACCTTCGGCCTCGAGGTTCCCGTCGAGGTGCCCGGTGTCGACACGGCACTCCTCGACCCGCGTTCGACGTGGGCCGATGCCGACGCGTACGACGCGAGGGCAGCCGAGCTCGCCCGGATGTTCCGCGAGAACTTCATGCGCTTCGACGACGTCTCGCCCGGCGTCGCCGCAGCAGGCCCGGCCTGACCTACGCCGCCACGTCGTCCGCGGGCTCCCCGACCTCGATCGGGTTCGCGCCCGGGTCGCGGCTCCACTCGTACCAGCCGCCGTCGTAGACGGCGATGCGCGTGCCAGCCCATCAGGTACGCGTAGAACCAGGTCTCGCTCGCCCTCCACCCGGTTCCGCAGTAGAACGCGACCCACTTGTCGGGCGTGATGCCGGCTTCCTCCCAGTTGGCCGCGATCTCCGGATAGGCGCGCATCGTGTTGTCCACGTTGCGGTAGTGCTGCATGTGGTACGCGTCCGTCCCGCAGTTGCCCCAGACGTCGCCGGAGATCCGGCCTGCCGGCCCGATGTAGTTGTAGCCCGAGACCTTGCCGATGTGCTCGTTCCACGTCCGCACGCTGACGAGGGCGGCGCCGTCCGGGATCGGACAGGATCTGCCTGGCCTCCTCGATGTCCACGATGAGCTCCGGCCGGAGAGGGATCGGGGTACCGAACTCCGAGATCGGCGTCGGCGTGCGCGGGTCGGTCTCGAGCGGATTGCCCGCCCGAACCCACGCGTCGTAGCCGCCGTCGAGCAGGCGCACGTCGTCGACGCCGGCGTAGCGCAGGATCAGCGCCGCGCGGCTGGCGGCGATCTGGCCGGCTCGACGCCCCGGCCACTTCTCGTTCGCGTCGCCCTCCGTGTCGCGGCCGTAGAGGACGACGGTCGTGTCGTGAGAGATTCCGAGCGCGCGCACGGCGAGACCGAGCTCCTCCGGCGTCCGGCGCTGCCAGTCGACGGGGTTCTCGAGCTGGTTGGTGTCGAGGTAGAGCGCACCGGGGAGGTGCCCTTCCGCGTACTCCTCGGGGACGCCGAAGTTGACGTGGAAGAGCAAGAAGCGTCCGGCCGGCGCCGCCTCCGGTCGGTCGCCGTCGAGCACCTGGGCGAGCCAGTCGCTGTGCACGAGCCTGTCGTAGTTCGGGAGACGCTCGACGGGCAGAGCCTCGTCGCCGGCCCAGTCGGCCCATCCGGCCTCGTAGACGCGCACCCGCCGGTGGTCGAGGTCGGCGAGCCTGGCTCCCACGGCCGCAACGTCTGCGGCGTCGCCGTAGAGGACGACCTCCTGGTCGGCGACGACACCTTTCTCGTGAAGGAGCCGTACGACCTCGGCGTCGTCGACGCTCGTAAGCCATGCGCCGGGAAACGCGACGGCTCCGGGAATGTGCCCACCTCGAGCTCTCGCCCAGCCGCCAGCCGTTGTACGCATGCAGGGGACGAACGTCGACGATGGTCAGGCCGGGGTCCGCGAGGCGCGAGCGCAGCTCGGCGCGGGTAACGGTCGAGCGGGTGTCGACACTGGATTGGCCCCGAGCAAGCATGTTCACGCGACGTCTCCCGTGACGACCGGGCCGGCGAGTTCCGCCAACGAAGCTCCTCTCGTCGATGTACCGAGGGATCCTATTGGTATTAGTTCAAAAAGTAAAGCGACTATCCGAACAAAAGTCAGAAGTGCTTCCGACAGACCACGTCGCCTTCTTACTCACGCTTCACACTCCCGCGGCTATAAGGGCCGGGTGGCGAACCCGCTGGCGAGGCGCCTCGCAGTCCTTCTCTCGGGTGTGCTACTCACCGGAGCTCTCGCCGCGGCCGTCTCGGTCGAGCGGGAAGCGCTCCGGGCGACGACACACGCGCGGGCGCTTCAAGCGGACGCGAGCGCGACCTTCCGCGCGAGCCGCCTCGCGCAGGCTGCGATCACATTTCGCGGCGGGCCGATCACGACGACGAGCGGCGAGGTCGTCGACGTGCGCGTCTCCGACGGCCTTCCCGCTCCAGACCTCGACGCCCGAGGGCTGGGCGGAGTTCGTCGCAGGCCTGACGCACGGGCCGGAGATCAGCGAGCTGAGGACGTACATCGTCACGTTCGGCGAGGTGCAGGAGATCTGCGGCTCGCGTGCGCTCGGCTGCTATCGAGCCGACGAGATGGTGGCGCCCGGGGAGGTGGTCGCCGACATCTCACCGGAGGAGGTCGTCCGGCACGAGTACGGCCACCACGTCGCCTTCCACCGCCTGAACGCGCCGTGGGCGGCCATCGACTGGGGCCCGAAGCGCTGGGCCAGCGCGGCCAACGTGTGCGCGAAGGTCTCTCGCCGCGAGGCCTTTCCCGGTGACGAGGGCGCGCAGTACGCGCGCAACCCGGGCGAGGCGTGGGCCGAGGCCTTCCGGCTGATGGACGAACGCAAGGCCGGCATCACGACCGCGACGTGGCCGATCGTCGCGCAGAGCTTCTACCCGAACGAGGCCGCGCTGCAGGCAGCCGAGCAGGACGTGCTCCAGCCGTGGGCCGCTGCGAGCACGCGGGCGTTCACGAAGGTCTTCGGCAAGAAGACGGCAAAGGTCTGGTGGATACCGCTCGCGACGCCGCTCGACGGAGAGTTCCGGATCAACGCGACGATTGCGAACGGCGGCACGTCCGAGGTGGCGCTCGTCGACGCCGACCGGCGCACCGTCCTCAAGCGTGCGCAGTGGGTCGGCCAGCGCGTCAAGCGGCTCGACAGCTCGATCTGCGGCCGGCGCTCGCTCTTCGTGCGGGTCACGCAGAAGGGAGCGCTCGGGCGTGTTCGCGTCTCGGTGACGGCACCGTGATTCGCACGCTGGCGGGGGTCGCCGCGCTGGTGGCGGCGCTCGCCTCGACTGGAGCGAGCGCTCCGACGGCGGCCATGACCGTCACGAACGTCACCGCCGACGACATCCCGCCGCGCTCAGCGACGGCGACAGTGGCGCAGGCGGCCTGGTGCGGGCAGGCGGCGCAGGCGGACCGCGCGCCGAATGCAGTCGCCGGCAATCCGATCCACTGGGTCTACGTCATCCCGTCGGACGGCCCCGACAACCTCTCCGGGCTGGCGAGCGTGATGCAGTCCGACGCCGACCAGATCGACGGCTGGTGGAGGGGCCAGGATCCGGCGCGGACGCCACGCAACGACCTCGCTCCGTTCTCTTGTGGGCCGCAGCTGGACATCACGACGGTCCGGACAGCCCGCTCGGGCGCGCAGCTCGCTGCGCTCCAGGGACGCTTCTCGGCGATCGTCGACGCGCTCGACCAGGCAGACCTGAGCTCGTCGACCACGAAGTACGTCGCCTACTACGACGGCCCGACGGCGGATGGGAACGTGTGCGGTCAGGGCGGAAGCGACTCGAGCGGCTTCGGGGCTGCGGTCGTCTACCTGCGCGCGTGCGTCGGCGTCTCCACGGCGGCGGTGACGGCGCACGAGGTCCTGCATACCTTCGGCGCGGTCCCTCGCGCGGCGCCGAACGACTGCCAAGGCGAGACGAGCGGGCACACCTGCGACGACGAGTCCGATCTCATGTTTCCGGCGATCGGCGGCGAGCCGCTCTCGGCGAAGGTCCTCGATCCAGGCCGGAACGACTACTACGGTCACTCGGGCGGCTGGACGGACACGCAGGACTCTCCGTGGCTCGTGCGCCTCGACAGCCAGACGCCGCTTGCGGTCACGGTCTCCGGGCTTGGCTCGGTGTCCGCCGACGTGCCCGGGCTCCTGTGCAGAGCGAGCTGCACCACGACGTGGAACTCGGGGCAGCGGCTGGCGCTCACCGCGACTCCCAGTGCCGGCGCGAGGCTCGTGCGCTGGAGCGGCGCGTGCTCGGGCGCGGCCGGATGCGTTCTCAGCGTTACGCCCGGAGCTGCCGTCACGGCGCTGTTCGCGCCCGCGTCGTTCCGGTTGTCGGTCGCCGTCAGCGGGAAGGGAGCCGTGCGCAGCTCGCAGGCGGGCATCACGTGCCGGCCGCGTTGCTCGGCAGCGTTCCCGGCGTTCAGCTCCGTCGGGCTGACGGCGACGCCGGCGAAGGGCTGGAAGTTCCGCTCGTGGAGCGGCGCCTGCCGCGGCGCGAAGAAGATCTGCACGGTGCCGATGAGCGCCGCCACGAGCGCTCGCGCCACCTTCGTTCGGGCGTAACTTCAACAGGGGCGTTCGCCAACGCATCAGGTAGCGTCCGTCGCAGTGGACGCGGTGCACGACGTCGTGGTCGTCGGGGCCGGCTGCGCGGGAATGCGCGCCGCGATCGAGGCCTTCGACGCAGGTGCGAACGTCGCGATGATCTCCAAGATCCACCCGGTTCGCAGCCACTCCGGCGCGGCCGAGGGCGGGATCAACGCGGCTCTGGGAAACGCCTCCGAGGACGATCCCGAGAAGCACGCGTTCGACACGGTCAAGGGCTCCGACTACCTCGGAGATCAGGAGGCGATCGAGATCCTCTGCCGGGAGGCGCCGGACGACGTCTACCAGCTCGAGCACTGGGGCGCGGTCTTCTCGCGCACCGAGGACGGTCGGATCGCGCAGCGCCCGTTCGGCGCCGCCGGCGAGCCGCGCACCGCGTACGCGGCCGACATCACGGGCCACGTCCTCATCCACGTGCTCTACGAGCAGGTGATGAAGCGCGACATCCCGACCTACGAGGAGTACTTCGCCTGGAAGCTCGTCGTCGACGACGGGCGCTGCCAGGGCGTGATCGCGTGGGATCTCCTGCGCGGCGGGCTCAGCGCGATCGGCGCGAAGACCGTGATCCTCGCCACGGGCGGCGCGGGACGGCTCTACACCGGGACGACGAACGCGTATGCCTGCACCGGCGACGGCATGGCGATGGCGCTGCGCGAAGGCGTCGCGCTCAAGGACATGGAGATGATGCAGTTCCATCCGACGACGCTCGCGCCCACCGGGGTGCTCATCACGGAGGGCTGTCGCGGCGAAGGCGCGTACCTGCTCAACGCGCAGGCCGAGCGGTTCCTCGTCCACTACGCGCCGAACGCGATGGAGCTGGCCTCGCGCGACGTGATCTCGCGCGCCGAGCAGACCGAGATCGACGCGGGGCGGGGGCTCGACGGGAACGTGCTGCTCGACCTCCGCCACCTGGGCGCCGAGAAGATCCTCGAGCGCCTGCACGGCACGCGCGAGCTCTCGATGACGTTCGCCGGCGTCGACCCGATCTACGAGCCCATCCCGGTCCGGCCGGGCGCCCACTACCACATGGGCGGCGTCGACACCGACGTCTGGGGGCTCACGTCCCTCGAGGGCCTCTACGCGGCCGGCGAGGTCGCCTGCGTCTCGGTGCACGGCGCGAATCGCCTCGGCGGCAACGCGCTCATGGAGACGATCACGTACGGCAAGCGCGTCGGCCGGCACGCAGCCGAGTGGTCGCTCGCGAACACGACCGTCGAGGTACCTGCGTCCGTCGAGGCCGACGCCGAGCGCGAGCTGAAGACGCTGCTCGACCGCACCGACGGGCGAGCGGCCGTGGAAGATCCGCGACGAGCTCGCCGAGACGATGCACGTGAACTTCGGCGTCTTCCGTCGCGAGGAGCAGATGCTCGAGCAGGGCAGGATCGTGCAGTCGCTGCGAGAGCGGTACGAGAACGTCGTCGTCGAGGACAAGGGCGACGTCTTCAACTCGGACCTGACGCAGGCGCTCGAGCTCGGGTTCCTGCTCGAGCTCGCCGAGTGCATGGTCGTCTCCGGCCTCGCGCGCAAGGAGAGCCGCGGCGCACACGCCCGTCCGTACGACTTCCCGGACCGAGACGACGAGAACTACCTCCGGCACACGCTGGTGACGTGGGAGGATGGAGCGCCCGAGCTCGACTGGAAGCCGGTGACGATGACGAAGTGGACACCCGAGGAGCGCAAGTACTGATGAAGATGGCCCTGAAGATCTGGCGCTACGACTCGGTTGCCGGCGAGCGCGCGCTGAAGGAGTACGAGGTCGACGCGCCCGACTGGGCGACGCTGCTCGACCTTCTCGACATCGTCAAGGACAAGCACGACGGCACGCTCGCGTTCCGCAAGAGCTGCCGCATGATGATCTGCGGCTCGTGCGGGATGCGCATGGACGGCGCGGCCGTCCTCGCCTGCAAGACGCGCATGGTCGACATCGCGGAGTCCGGGCACGTCCCGGTGATCTCGGCGATGGGGAACATGCCGATCGTCAAGGACCTCGTCGTCGACATGGAGCCGTTCTGGGGGAAGATCCGCGCCGTCCAGCCCTGGCTCCAGCCGGGCTACTCGGATCCCGGCGAGAAGGAGAGCGTCGTCTCGCAGCAGCGCGTGGACACGATCCACAAGGAGTCCCTCTGCGTCATGTGCGGCTGCTGCGTCTCCGAGTGCAACTCGATGGAGGCCGACCCCGACTTCCTCGGCCCGGCCGCGCTCGCGAAGGGCATGCGCTTCGTCGGCGACGCGCGCGACCAGGCCACCGTCGAGCGCCTGCAGTCGTACTCGGGGGAGCACGGAATCTGGGACTGCACGCGCTGCTACTTCTGCAACGAGCGCTGCCCGAAGGGCGTCGACCCGCGCGACGCCATCGCGAAGCTCGGCGCCGAGGCGATGAAGGAGGGCATCGACTCCGACATGGGCGCGAAGCACGCGAAGTGGTTCGTCACCTCCGCGAAGACCACCGGCTGGCTGCGCGAGACGGAGCTCGTGCCGAAGACCCAGGGCATCGCGAAGTCGCTCAAGGAGGTCACGTTCGCGATGGGCCTCTTCAAGCACGGCAAGGTCCCGCCGCCGGTTCCCCCGCACGTCGCGAAGCACGTGGAGGAGTCGCGCGCGCTGTACGACCTCGTCGGGCAGCAGGGGCGCGACGGCGCTGCAGGAATCGTGCAGTCGGAGCATGCGCTCTCGCGCCTCGAGTTCCTGCAGGAGAGCGGAGACGAGCCCCGCGATCCCTACGGCCCCGAATCGTTCCCGGCGCCCTTGCCGCCGGGCGAGGAGGAGCAGCAGCGATGAGAACGGTCGCCTACTACAAGGGCTGCCTCGCGTCGCTCTCCGCGAAGGAGCTCGACACCTCGACCCAGGCGCTCGCGCCGAAGGTCGGGCTCGAGCTGATCGAGCTCGAGGCGGTCACGTGCTGCGGCGCCGGCGACATCCACGAGGCCGAGCCCGACTACTACCTCCACCTGAACGCGCGGATCCTCGCCTACGCGGAGGACACGGGCGCGGACACGCTCATGACGATCTGCAACGTGTGCACGCTCAACCTCCGGCAGGCGAACCATGCGCTCCAGGGCGACGCGGAGCTGCTCGCACGCGTGAACGAGAACCTCGTCTCCGTCGGCGCGCCGCCGTACTCGGGTGGGGTGGACGTCGTGCACTTCCTCTGGCTCATCTCGGCCGGCGAGGGCTACGAGCTCCTCCAGGGCGCCGCGCACAAGGGCCTGAAGGGCCTCAAGATCGCGCCGTTCTACGGCTGCCAGATCCTGCGCCCGTCGAAGCTGCTCGGCTTCGAGGATCCCGACAAGCCCGAGTCGCTCGAGCGGATCATCACCGCCTGCGGCGGCGAGCCGATCGACTATCCCGCGAAGATCAAGTGCTGCGGCTTCCCGATCATCCAGGCCCGTGAGGACGTCGCGCTCGCCGAGCTCATCCAGCCGATCGAGCAGGCGAAGGAGGCCGGCGCCGACGCGATGGTCACGCCCTGCCCGCTCTGCCATCTCTCGCTCGACGCGTGGCAGTCGAAGCTGAAAAAGCAGACGGGGAAGGACTTCCAGATGCCGATCCTCCACCTCTCGCAGCTCGTGGGAGTGGCCGCCGGGCTCGACAGCTCGGAGCTGAAGTTCAAGCGCCACGTCGTCTCGGTCGCACCGGTGACCGAGAAGCTGTCCGTCTGACCTGGGTCCTCCTGCTGCTTGCCGCCGCGATCGCGGGGGTAGCCGGGTGGGCATGGTTCGAGGCCGGCTGGCTGAGGCGAAAGGTGATCGACATCGAGCTGCCAGGTCTGCCGCCGGAGCTCGACGGGCTTCGTATCGCGCACCTCTCCGACCTTCACCTCGGTGTTCCGTCGCGCGGTCTACGGGCCGTGCAAGAGGCGGTCGACTGGGTGATCGAGCGCCGACCGGACCTCGTCTGCATCACGGGCGACCTCGTCTCGCGGCGATCGGGGATGCGCGAGCTCGAGCGTCTGCTCGCCGAGCTTCCGCCCTCCTACGTCGTGCTCGGCAACCACGACTTCGCGGACAGCCGCGACCCGTTCTCGCAGCGGGTCGACCCGGACGCGATCGCCGCGTTCGAGAACGTGACGCTCCTCGGCGACGAGTCCGTCGAGGTCGAGCTGCGCGGGCGGCGCGTCCAGATCGTCGGCGTCGATGCGCAGTCCTACGCCGCGCGGACGGCAGCCCCGGACACGCTGGCCGACTCGAGCGCGGATCTCCGCATTCTTCTCTGCCACTTCCCGGGAATCGTGCGGCGCATCCCGGAGGTGTTCCACCTGATCCTCGCCGGGCACTACCACGCGGGGCAGATCGTCGTCCCGTACCCGGGAGGCAGGCTCCGGCTCGCGCATCTGCGCGCGCGCGACATCGAGGGCGTCTACGAGTACGGCGCGACGAAGCTCCACGTCTCCGCCGGGCTCGGCACGACCTTCATTCCGTTCCGGCTCTTCGCACGCCCTGAGGTCACCGAGCTGGTTGTACGATCGACGTAGTGGAGACTCCGGTCATCTCGAACGAGGTCATCGCTCGCTACGCGAGCGATGCCGCGCTCGAGGTGGAGGGCGTCTCGGCGCTCGCCCGCGACGCGGCCGAGATCGCCGACGTCGACGGGAACGTCGAGATCGACGTCCACGTCGAGCTCGCGTGGGGAGCCGGGGCGGAGGCTGTCGCGCGCGACGTGCAGCAGCGCGTCTCGGAGTACATCGAGCGGATGGCGAACGTCCACGTCGGATCGGTCGACGTCGTCGTCGAGCGCGTCGGCACGCCGCCCGCCAAGCGATGACGTCGCGCCTCGCCGGGCTCACCGGCGCGACGCTCGAGACCGCGCCGTCGGTCTGCCAGACGTGCGTCTGGTGGCAGACGCGCGGCAACCGCGAGCCGGAGAAGCGCAAGTGGATCGAGCGAGCCGAGGACGAGTGGGGGGCGTGGGGAACGGTCTACCGCGACGACGACGGCCGCGTCCTCGGGTCGATGCAGTACGGCCCCGCCGGGCTCTTTCCGCGCGCGGCGGATCTCCCTGCGGGGCCGCCGTCCGACGACGCCGTCCTCGTCACGTGCGCGTACCTGCTCACCGACACGCAGCCGTGGGTCGAGCAGTCGCTCTTCCTCGCCGCGATCGGAGAGGCGCGCGACAAGGGCGCGCGTGCGCTCGAGGCGTTCGCGTACCGCTACCGGGAGGGGACGTCCGCGGCCGACCGCTTCCTCGTGCACCGAACCGTCTTCCCGCGCGACTTCCTCGCCGACTTCGGCTTCCGCACCGCTCCGCTCGGCCGGGCGCATCGAGCTCGCGCGCCTCGACCTCGGCGGGCTGCAGCCGGTGGAGGAGGGAGCGCGCGAGAAGGTGCTGCGCGTCGTGTCCGAGGCGTTCCAGCCGGCGCCGGCGCCGGCGCCGCCGGGCGGCTAGCGCGGCAGCGACGCGCCGACGACGAGCTCGGCGATCTGGATCGCGTTGAGCGCCGCGCCCTTGCGCAGGTTGTCGCAGACGAGGAAGAGCGCGAGGCCGTTCTCCGCCGCGTGATCGGCGCGGATCGCGGCCGACGAGGACCTCGTCGCGTCCCGATTGCGTCGCCGTGTGTCGGAGACCGCCTCGACGCGAAGGCCGGGCGCCTCGCCCAGGATCCGCTCGGCGTCGCCGGGCGCGAGCGGCGTCTCCGTCTCGATCCACACCGCCTCGGCGTGGCCGACGACGACCGGAACCCGGACGCACGTCGCGCTCACCGGCAGGTCGGGAAGCTCGAGGATCTTGCGCGTCTCCTCGCGGAGCTTCGACCTCCTCGTCGTACTCGACGCCGTCGAAGTCCCAGTCCATCCGGAGCCGGTGGTCGTCGGGCTGCCTCGGCGCGGAGGTCGTCGATCGCGGCAGCGCCGGCACCCGAGACGGACTGGTACGTCGCGACCCGTACGCGCCGCAGGCCAGCCGCGTCGCGGAGCGGCGCGAGCACCATCGTGAGCGGGATCGTGCAGCAGTTGGGGTTCGCGACGATGCCGTCGTGCTCGAGGGCTCGCTCCCCGTTCACCTCCGGCACGACGAGCGGGATCCCCGGCTGCAGCCGGAAAGCGGACGACTTGTCGACGCACAGCGCGCCGGCAGCCGCGGCGGCCGGGACGAGCTCGCGGCTCAACTGCGTCCCGACCGAGAAGAGGCAGACGTCGAGGTCGCCGGCTCCGAGCGCGTCGGGAGTCGCCTCCTCGATCTCGAGCGCGCCGATCGTGCTGCCCGCCGAGCGTGAGGACGCGAACGCGCGGATGTTCGCGTATCCGCGGTCGAGGAGGTACGCGAGCGTCACACGACCGACCGCTCCCGTCGCGCCGACGACCCCGATGCGGAGACCCGAGTCGATCATCGCCCCAGTGTAGGTACGCGACCCGAAGGAGCCCAAAAAAACACTGAACCGGCTGACCCGAAGGCCCGCCGGTTCAGTGGGTGCAACATATTCCGGGCGTTCACGGGATGCAACCCCCTCGGCATGCCAGAAAGTCGCAATTTGCGGAGAAAACGTCCGCTCGGCTACATCGCGCGGCGACCGGCGAGCGCGCGCCCGAGCGTCACCTCGTCGGCGTACTCGAGGTCGCCTCCGACCGGGAGGCCGCTCGCGAGCCGCGTGACCTGCACGCGGTCGCGCAGGCGATCGGCGACGTACGCGGCGGTCGCCTCGCCGGTCATCGTCGGGTTCGTCGCGAGGACGACCTCGGTGACGCCGTTCGCCTCGACGCGGCCGATGAGCCCGTCGATGCGCAGGTCACCGGGCTCGACGCCGTCGAGCGGCGAGAGCGCGCCGCCGAGGACGTGGTACAGGCCGCGGTACTCGCCCGTGCGCTCGACCGAGACGACGTCGACCGGCTGCTCGACGACGCAGATGACCGTGCGGTCGCGGCGCGCGTCCGCGCAGACCGCGCAGAGCTCCTCCTCGGTGAGGTTCCCGCACTCGCGGCAGAAGCGCACGCGTGCCTTGACCTCCTCGATCGCGCGAGCGAGCTCGAGCGCCTCTTCCGGACGGGTCGAGAGCACGTGGAACGCGAGCCGCTGCGCCGTGCGCCGGCCGATCCCGGGAAGCTTGGTGAGCTGCGTGACGAGGTTCTCGACGGCCGGGCTCAGCACGGCGGGAGCCTAGCCGTCCCTTTCGGACACGCCGTCCTATCCGGGAAGGAGCCCGCCGAGATCGCCGAGCCCGCCCGGCATGAGCCCGGACATCTTCGACTCCATCAGCGCGCGCCCGGAGCGGAGCGCCTCGTTCACGGCTGCCAGCACGAGATCCGCGAGCAGCTCGGGATCGTCCGGGTCGATCGCGCGCGGGTCGATCGTGATCGAGACGACCTCGCCGGCGCCGTTCGCCTTCACCGTCACCATCCCGCCTCCGGCGGAGGCCTCGACGACCTCGGTCGCCGCCTCCTCCTGCGCCTTCGCGAGCTCCTCCTGCATGCGCTGCGCTTCCTTGAGCATCTTGTTCATGTCGAAACTCATTCGGTTGGCTCCTTCACCTCTTCGGCGTCGAATCGCTCCTTGAGCACCTCGATGAGCTTGTCCTCGCCCAGCGGGAGCTCGTCCACCTCGTCCTCGAGGCTACCCTCGCCGGTCGCGAGCACGACGGCCAGCTTGCGACCCGTCACCTCGTAGAGCGCGTCGCGCAGGAGCCCGATGTTCTGGGGCTCCGCGACCTGCCGCCGGTGGAAGTCCGCGCCCGCCGGGAACTCGAGCGTCAGCGTGTCCTCGCCGAGGTGCGTCGGCTTCGCCTCGGTGAGCAGGCTCGCGACCGGGATCGAGCGCTCGCGCACGGCGTCGAGGATGCTGCGATCCCACGCCTCCGTGACCTGCTCGAGCTCGACCGGCAGCGCCGCCCGGGAGCCTCAGCGGGAGGGGGGACGGGCTCGCTCCGTTCGGCCGGGGCGGACTGGGCGGCGGGCGGCGCTCGGCGCGTGTCCGGCGCTCGGCGGGCGCGCCTCGAGCAGCTCGACGCGATGCGCGAGCGACTCGCGCGAGAGGTCGGCGTGCGGGCGCGTCACCTTCACGAGCGCGAGCTCGAGCGGAAGCCGCGGGTCGGCGCCCTGCCGCGTGTCCTCGACGGCGACCGCGAGCAGGTCGATGAGGCGCAGGACCGTCGGCTCGGGAAGCTGGTTCGCCTGCTCGCGGAGGAGCTCCTTCGTCTCCTCGGTGACGGGCAGCGAGTCGGGCACGTGCCCCATGTGCTGCACGAGCAGCAGGTGCCGAAGGTGCTCGATCAGGTCGGTCACGAGCCGCCCGAGATCCTGGCCCCGCTCCGCGAGCTCCTCGACGAAGAGGAGCGCGCCCGCCGTGTCGCGGTCGACGACCATGTCGCACAGCCGCAGCAGCGACTCCTCGTCGACCGCGCCGACGAGCTGCAGCACCGACTGCGCGTCGATCGAGCCCGAGGTCGACGCGGCGAGCTGGTCGAGCGTCGACACGGCGTCGCGGAACGAGCCGCGCGCGGCGCGCGCGATGAGCGAGAGCGCGGAATCCTGCGCCTGGATTCCCTCGCCGTCCGCGACGCGGCGGAGCAGCGTGACGAGATCGGGCAGCCGCGGCCGCTGGAAGACGAACGTCTGGCAGCGCGAGCGCACCGTCGCGAGCACCTTCTGCTGCTCGGTCGTGCAGAAGACGAAGACGAGGTGGGGAGGAGGCTCCTCGATGAGCTTCAGGAGCGCCTGCCACGCGGCATCGGTGAGCTGGTGCGCCTCGTCGAGGATGTAGATCTTCGACCGGCCCTCGACCGGCTGGAGAACGACCCGCTCGCGGATCTCGCGGATGTCGTCGATCCCGCGCTGCGACGCGGCGTCCATCTCGACGACGTCGAGCGAGCTCCCGTTCGCGATCGCGAGGCAGACCGGGCACGTCTTGTCGGGCGTCGGCGACGGCCCTGGCGTTCCCGCGCAGTTGAGCGCCTTCGCGAGGATGCGCGCCATCGACGTCTTCCCGGTGCCGCGCGGCCCGGCGAAGAGGTACGCCTGGCGCACCTGGTCGTGCTCGAGCGCGTTCTGCAGCGTCCGGACGACCGCCTCCTGCCCGACGACCTCGTCGAAGCCCTGCGGGCGGTACTTCCGGTAGAGCGCGGTCACCCGCCGGATTCAATCAGGTGAGGCTGGCCGATCGGTACAGCTCTCGCGAATTTCCGATCTCGATGCAAGGAATGCTCGGCCACGCGCTCCGTCGTCGAAAGCGGTGTCACCGGAGGTATCCGTGTCGCCTGCTCGGATCGGGCGGAGCCGCGGCACCTGAGAGGGAGTCCTTAGCGCTGCTTCCTTCCGGACCTGACGCGGTTCGGACGCTCCCAGTGCGCGGGACCCGATCGTCAACGCCGCGTGCGCAGACCCTGTCCCGACGAACCGTCCCTCGGACGGCGTTCGGCCCCGCATGGAGCGGATTTCGGGTTCAGGGAACCGCTGACTCCCCACCTAGCGCGGCCGAGCGAGGGGAGGGTACCACCTCGCCTCGTGACTACCATCGACAGCGCTCGTGATCGAAGCGACCCTCTACACCGACGCCGGCTGCCCGTGGGCGTACTCGGCGAATCCGGCGCTCCGCGTGCTCGAGTGGCGCTTCCGCGAGCAGCTTCGCTGGCGGCTCGTGATGATCGGGCTGCGCGAGGAGGCGAGCGAGGCTGCCGTGAGGGCGTACGACCCAGACCGCGCGCTCTCGCGCTGGCGGATGTTCGAGGAGCGGTACGGGATGCCGTTCGCGACCGAAGCGAAGGCGCGGCCGAGCGGAACGGGCCGCGGCTGTCGAGCAGTCGTCGCTGCCGGAATGCTCGATCCGGGAAGCGAGTGGACGGTGTTCCGCGCGCTCCAGATCGCCAACTTCACGTCGCGACGCTCTATCTCGACGACGCCGAGAGCATCCGCGACGCGCTTCGCGACGGTGCCGGGCGTCGACGCGGACCGCATCGCCGATCGCATCGACGACGCCGACGTCGTCGCGGAGTACGAGCGCCAGCAGGCGGAGGCGCGCTCGGCGGCCGGCACTCCCGCGGAGGCGCAGGACAAGACCGCGACGTCGGACGGGCACGTGCGCTTCACGGCGCCGTCGGTCGTGTTCCGTCGCGGAGAGGAGCAGCGCCTTCGCCGGCGGCTGGCAGCCGCTCCTCTCCTACGACACCGTGCTGGCGAACTTCGCGCCGGAGCTCGAGCGCGTTCCGCCGCCGGACTCGCCTGAGCCGCTCCTCGCGTTCTTCCCGGCACGGGCTGACGACTGCCGAGATCGCGCTGCTGCTCGCGTACGGCTCCGATCCGATGCCCGACCGGGACGCGGCCGAGCGTGCGTTGCTCGAGCTCGCGGAGTCCGGACGGGTGGCGCGCGCGCGTGCGGCGGTCGGTGACGGCGGTCTGGAGCAGCGTGCTCGCTCGCGCCGGCTGACGACGGCGTTCCTTCCGAAGCGCCTCGTACGCTTGGCGCGACGATGCTCGTCGAGGACACGTCGGCATTCATCGAGCAGCTCGAGGTCGCGGCGGCCGACCGGCGCGTTGCGAAGCGCCGCCGCCGGGTGACCCAGGCGAGGCTCGAGGTGCTCGAGGTCGAGTGGGAGGTGGGCATCGTCGCCGAGGCGCTCGGAACATGGAGCGGGCGCTCGCGGAGATCGACCTGGCGACCGGAAGCATCGCGCGCGGGTTGCTGCGCGACAGGCGCGCCCGCTCGCTCGAACGTGAGATCGCGGTCACCCGCAAGCGGCTGGAGGGCAAGCGCGCGGAGCTCGACGTGAAGCGCCAGCGCCTGCGCCGGCTCGAGCAGCGCGCGGAGGAGCTCGAAGCCTCCCGCCGCGCCGCCAAGCTCTTCCGCCTCCACTCGTCGACAGCACCACCTCGAGTGCTCCGAGCGACGGTTCGCGCGCCTCGCGAGATCGCAGAGCGAGCTCCCGATCCTCGTGACGCGGCAGGACGGCCGTCGCTGGTGGTGGTTCCGCGACCGCTTCTGGTGGGACGACAGGGTCTCGCCTCCGCGGACGTCCGGACGATCGTTCTCGAGGCGGATCTCGACCGGAGGCAACGGGCCGAGGCGATGGCGAAGGCGCGCGAGGCGATCCTGGGCGGCGAGCGCGTCACGGCCGCGCCGCTGCCGCCCGCCGCGCAGGTCGTGCGCTTCGCCGTCTGGTGTCGGACCGAGGGACGCTGCGTCGACTGCGGCACGAGCGAGCGCGTCGCGTTCGATCGAATCCTTCCCGCTCGACGAGGGCGGATCGGACGCGGCTTCGAACATCGAGCTGCGCTGCGAGCCCTGCAAGGAGCGGCGGGTCGCGAACGAGGCGCGAGCGCGGGTCACGCGAGCGCAGGTCGCCGCGGCTCCCTACTACCGCTAGCCGACCAGTGGGCGCACCTGGGATCGAACCAGGGACCTCTCGCGTGTGAAGCGAGCGCTCTCCCGCTGAGCTATGCGCCCGGAGCGGAGAAGGGTATCGGCGGTACGTTCCGCGCATGGCTCCGGCGACGCTCACACCGCCGCGTGAGCGCGCTCGCCGCGGGACGGGCAGTGGGATCGGCAGGGCGTGGCGCGTCATCGTCCTGAACGACGACCACAACACGTTCCAGGGGGTCGCGTACGCGCTCTCGAACGTGCTGTCCGGGGTGAGCTACGACCAGGGAATGAGCGCTCGCGACGCGCATCGACGACGACGGGTCAGGCGCTCGTCTGGTCGGGCGAGAAGGAGACTGCGGAGCTCTACTGGACGGAGCTGAAGGACTTCGGCCTGACCATGGCGCCGCTCGAGCAGTAGCCGAATCTCGTCGCCGAGCACCGTGGTAGCGTCCTCGCCGTGCTGCTGGCGCTGACCGGCTACGAGATCGCGCTCGCGATCGTCGCCCTCGCCTTCATCGTCTTCGCGCTCGTCGCGGCGCTCGTCATTCCACGGTCGCGGCCCGGGTTTCCGGGGAATCGCCTCGGGCTCTTCCTCGCGATCTGCGGCGTCTTCTTCGTCGCGCAGATGACCGCGGTGCTCGTGCTCGCGGAGGTCGGCGAGGCCGACGAGCCGGTCGAGGAGGAGACGGCAGCCGGCGAAGGGACGGAGCCGACGGAGACCGAGCCCGACGGAGACCGAGCCGACGGAAACGTCGGGCAGCGATCCCGTGGGCAAGGAGATCTTCCTCGGCACTGCGGGCTGCGCAAGCTGTCACACGCTCGCCGATGCTGGCGCCACCGGCAACATCGGTCCGAATCTCGATGCGACGAAGCCGTCGGTCGAGCTCGCGGTGGAGCGAGTGACGAACGGCGCCGGCGCGCATGCCGTCGTTCGCGGACACGCTGAGCGAGGAGCAGATCCAGGAGGTGGCGACGTACGTCTCCGCCGCAGCCGGAACCTGAGGGACACCGCCGCTAGGCTGTCGCCCCTTGGAGAGGTGTCCGAGCGGCCTAAGGAGCGCGACTGGAAATCGCGTACGTGCTGAAAGGTGCGTCGCGGGTTCAAATCCCGCCCTCTCCGTTTGATGGCTCGTCGGCGCGTCGTGGTGCTCGGCGCCGGCTCGAGCGGCGAGCACTTCGTGGGCGCGCTGCGCAAGCTCGACGACGACGTCGAGATCATCGATCGCCGAGCGTGAGCTTGCGGGAGGCGAGTGCTCGTACTACGCGTGTCTGCCGACGAAGACGCTGCTGCGGCCGACCGAGGCCCTCGCCGCCGCCCGGCTCGCTCCCGGAGCCGCCGAGGCGGTCGACGGGCGAGATCGACGTCGAGCGCGTCCTCTGGTGGCGCGATCAGGTGACCGACGGGCGCGACGACTCGTGGCACGCGAACTGGCTCGAGGAGCAGCGAGCCGAGCTCGTGCGCGGCGATGCTCGCGTGCTCCGCCCGGGTGTCGTCGCGGTCGGCGAGCGCGAGCTCGAGTACGACGAGCTCGTCGTCGCGACCGGATCCGAAGCCGCCGTTCCGCCCATCGACGGGCTCGGAGACGTCGAGTACTGGACGAATCGCGAGGCGATCTGGGCGAGCGCGATCCCCGAGAGCCTCGTCGTCCTCGGCGGTGGCGCGGTCGGTGTCGGAGCTCGCGCAGTTCTTCCGGCGGATGGGCGCGGAGGTCACCCTCGTCGAGCACAACGCCCATCTGCTCGCGCGCCTCGATCCCGAGGCCGGCACGCTGCTCGCCGAGCGGTTCGAGGACGACGGGATCCGCGTTCTCGTCGAGACCCGAGCCGAGCGTGTCGAGTCGACCGCGGCGGGCGTACGTGTTCTGCTCGCCTCTGGCGAGACGTCTCGACGCCGAGCGCCTGCTCGTCGCCACGGGCCGCCGTCCGAGGGCGGCCGGGCTCGGGCTCGAGAACGTCGGGCGTGGAGGTCACGGAGCGAGGAGTGACGGTGGACGATCGTCTCCGCGCGGCCGATCGCGTCTGGGCGATCGGAGACGCGGCCGGCGTCGGGCTCCTCACGCACCTCGGGAAGTACCAGGCTCGCATCGCCGCTGCGAACATCGCGGGACAGGACGTACGCGCCGACTATCGCGCGATCCCGGCCGCGGTGTTCACGGATCCGCAGGTCGCGAGCGTCGGCGTCATGGAGGGTGCCGGGATCGTGACCGCTCGCTACGACATCACGGGCGGGCGCCTCTCGACCTACGAGCGGCCGCAGACGACCCGGCTTCGTGAAGCTCGCGGCCGACCGTGAACGGCGCGTTCTCGTCGGCGCCGTCGCGGTCGGCCCGGAAGCGGGCGAATGGCTCGGACAGCTCACGCTCGCCGTGCGCGCCGAGGTTCCGGTCGACGTGCTGCTCGACACGATCCAGCCGTATCCGACGTTCTCCGAGGCGATCTTCAACGCGGTGCTCGAGCTGGACGGGCGTCTCCGCTGACTAGCGTCTCGCGGTCGTACCCGTTCCGGTGATCCGAAATCACTCGTTCGGGAGTCAGGTTTACCTCGACTCAGGGAGCGGCGTGACCTTTGCGGGGGAGGCTTGTCCGTGACGTCTCCGTACCGTCCGTAGCGTCAACTGCGGACGCCCGAACGGGCGGATGGGAGCCACCAGATGCTGCGGCGCATCTCCAAGAACCCTGACGGGAGGGTCCGATCCTCGCTCTCCGGCGCCATTCTGCCCGGATGTGCTTCCCTCGTCGTTCCGCTCCTCGCGGTGACGGCCCTCGAGCTCCCTGCTGCTGCGATCGAACGGATCGCAGCGCCCATGCTCGGGCGCTCCGGCGACGGAGCGAGCCTGTTCAGGCCGCCGGCTGCGACGAGTGCGAGTGGCAGTTCGTACGGCGCGGACGGCACGTACCGCGCTTCCGACCAACTCGTCGCCCGCGACCGCGTGTCCACAGGGAATCTCGTGGCGCCGCCCGCTTCGTCTACTGCAGCCGCGCGGGTGAGCGAGAGCAGGGTCCGAATCGATGCGCCGAGCGGCGGCGGCGTCTCGTCGTGGATCGAGGACTGGAGCGACGGGCCTACGGATCCGTCGAACGAGGACACTCCCGACGAAAACGGCGATGCGGGCGGCGGCTCGACAGGCGTTGGTGAGAATACCGCGGCAGGTGGTTCAGGATCGTCGTCCGGGTCGAGCGGGAAAGGCTCGACCGACCCTGGCACAGGCGGCGCTCCGGGTTCTGGCGGGCCAGGCGAGAGCGACGAAGATTCCTCCGGTACGGCGACTGGCGATGACGGAGCGGACGAGGCTGGCGACGATCCCGAGGACCCGGCTGGGCCGTCGGGGTCGCCTCCCGCCGATCCTCCGGCAGCGCCAGGCGGCGGCAACGGAGCCGGGCAGCAAGGCTCGGATGGAGAGTCCGGCACGTCGACCCCTGGCGGCTCCGATGGATCCGAGACCGGCGACGAGACGGCCTCGGATGACGCGCCTGGCAACTCCGGCGACACGCCGGGACATGACGACGACACGCCCGGCAACTCCGGAAACGCTCCTGGGCACGACGACGACACGCAGGACGAAGACCCGGGCAGCGACGACGCACCGGGCAACTCGGACAACGCACCGGGCCACGATGATGAGGCACCGGGGAACTCCGGAAACGCTCCGGGACAGGACGACGACGACGGCTCACCGGGCAACTCGGGCAACGCGCCGGGCCAGAACAAGGACGAGGACGACGAGAGAGAGCGGCAGCCCCGGGAACTCGGGCAACGCCCCGGGTCACAACAAGGACGGCAACGCTCCAGGTAACGCCGGCAACGCCCCTGGCCATGCCAAGGGCAACAAAGCGGAATGAGGGTTACGCAGCAGGCTCGGGCGGGGGGCGCCGCCAGCCTCGGGCAGCGCCCGCCGCGCCTCGTCTTCCGGGTGGCGCTCTTCTCGGCGCTCACCCTTGGAATCGGCGCGGCGACGCTCCTCATCTTCATCCGCCACTTCGAGAGAACTCGTGCCGAGGAGACGGCCACTCTGCACGCAAGCGTCGCGGCGCAGACCGTCGTCGACCGGCTGCGTCCCTCCGATCTCAGCGCGCCGCTCTCGGACGCACGGCGTGAGGAGCTCGATCGCATCCTCACGGCGCGCGTGCTGGACGACGGGACACCCGCGTCGGCGATCGCGACGGCCGACGGCCGCCTCGTCCACGCGACGGACGGTGCAGGCGCCGGTTCCGCCCCCCTGACGCGAGAGCTGCTCGGCACGGCTCTCGGCGGAACGGTCGCCAGCGAGCTCGTCACGACGGATGTGAAGGGTGAGTCGACGAAGGTCTTCCGCGCATACGCCCCGTTCCGGCTCGAGGACGGCACGGTGGGCGTGCTCGTCGTCGACAAGGACTACGGGCCGATCGCAGCGGCCGCGCGCCGAGCTGCCATCACCGTCGGAGCGGTGCTGGAGCTCGTCCTGCTGTCGCTGTGGCTCTGCCTCTTCCCGATCATGCGCAGCGTCACGCGGCGGATGAACCGCCAGCTCGACACCATCGCGCACCAGGCGTTGCACGACGACCTGACCGGGCTCGCCAATCGGACGCAGTTCGGCCAGCGGCTCGACGAGGCGCTCGAGGCGGAGGATGGCGAGGAGAAGGCGCTGAGCGTCTTCTTCATCGATCTCGAGCGATTCAAGGAGGTCAACGACGCGCTCGGCCACGACTGGGGCAACGAGCTGCTCACGGTCGTCGCGGCGCGCCTGGACGACGTCGTCGGCGACGGCGAGCTCGTGGCCAGGCTCGGTGGCGACGAGTTCGGCGTGCTCAGCGAGCGTGCGACCGACGAGGCAGCCGCGACCGCGATTGCGGAACGCCTCCGCAGCGCGATTGCCCTTCCCTGCGAGATTGCCGGGGTGTCTCTCGAGGTGCAGGGCAGTATCGGTATCGCGATCGCACCCGAGCACGGGACGACGCGAGACGAGCTCCTGCGCCGCGCCGACATCGCGATGTACGCAGCGAAGCGCATCGGCGCTCCACAGGTCTTCGCGCCGGGACTCGACGACAACTCGCCGCTGCGACTCGCGATGACGGGAGAGCTCCGGCGGGCGATCGAGGGCCACGAGCTCGTCGTCCTCTACCAGCCGCAGGTCGACCTGCGCGAGGGAATCGTGCGTGGGGCGGAGGCACTTGTGCGCTGGCGACACCCCACACGCGGGTTCCTCCTTCCCGAGGCGTTTCTGGCGGCCGCGGAGCAGGGTGGGCTCATGCGCAATCTGACGCGGTACGTCCTCGACGACGCGCTGCTCCAGCTTCGCGCGTGGCGTAACGCAGGCCTGGAGATCGATCTCGCCGTCAACGTGTCGGCGCGCGATCTCGCCGACGCTCGCTTCCCCGACGAGGTAGCTCACGCCCTCGAAAAGCACGCCGTCGAGCCGTCGTGGCTGGAGCTCGAGGTCACCGAGAGCGTGCTGCTCTCCGATCGGCTCAGGACGAGCCGCATGCTCGAGCGTCTCGTCGAACAAGGGGTGCGCATTGCGATCGACGACTTTGGCGTCGGCTACTCGTCGCTCGGCCAGCTCAAGACCCTGCCGGCGAGCGTGCTCAAGATCGACCGCTCGTTCGTGTCGAGCATGGAGTCGGATTCCAGCGACGCGGCGATCGTCTCCTCGACGATCGAGCTCTCGCATCGTCTCGGCCTCGAGGTCATCGCCGAGGGCGTCGAGGCGCCGGCTCATCTGGCACGTCTCCGTGCCGCCGGCTGCGACATCGGACAAGGCCATCTCCTCGGCCACCCGCTCCCGGGCGATCAGATCGTGGCCGCCGCGCACGCGGTGCGCAGCGCCTGGGTGCCGGATGCGCCGGCCGACGTCGTTCCGCTTCGTCGCGCCGGCTAACGCCTCCTCTGGCACGCTGGGCGGATGCCGGAGGGCGATTCGCTCCATCGTGCCGCCCGCCGACTGCAGGTTCTCGTCGGCGAGCGCGTTGAGGCGGAGAGCCCGAATCCGCGTGGTCAGGTCACGGGCGTCGCGTCGCGGGTCGACGGTCGCAGGCTCGAGTCGGTGGATGCGGTCGGAAAGCACCTGCTCCTGCGCTTCGAGGGTGCCGTGGTCGTCCGCAGCCACCTCCGCATGAACGGCCGCTGGCGCGTTCGCCGGCGCGCGGACGCGGTGTGGCGTGGGTCACCGTGGCTCGTCCTGCGCAGCCGTGAATGGGAGGCGACGCAGTGGAACGGCCCGGTGCTCGCCCTCGGCGACGGTGGCGTTCGCGCGCTCGGGCCCGATCTCCTCGCGCCCGCGACCAGAGTTCCCGACGTCGTCTCCCGGATCCGCCGCAGCGACCAGTCGCAGCTCGTGGGCGAGGCTCTCGTCGACCAGCGGCTCGTCGCCGGGATCGGGAACATGTGGCTCGCCGAGGCGCTCTGGCACGGGCGTGTTTCGCCGTGGTCGCGCTCTCGGTGACGTGAGCGACGACGCCCTGGCTCGGACGCTCGACTGGGCGCGTGCCGCGATGGTCGGAGCGGTGCAGGGTCAGCGCCCGTCGCGAGCCGTGTACCGCCGCGCGGGGCGAGGCTGTCCGCGCTGCGGTGCGTCGGTCCGATCACGAGGCTTGGGTGACGCGAACCGGACGGCGTACTGGTGTCCGGTGTGTCAGCCGACGAGCGATGCAGCGGAGAGGGAGGGATTCGAACCCTCGACGAGCGGATTACCACCCGTAACGCCTTAGCAGGGCGCCGCCTTCAGCCACTCGGCCACCTCTCCAGGGTCGCTCAGGATATCGGACGCTCTGGCCGGGTCCCCGAGACCCGCGGTCGGGGACGCGGCTACCCTGTCGCCCCACGGAGGGGTGCCGGAGCGGTCGAACGGGGCGGTCTCGAAAACCGTTAAGGGTGCAAGCTCCTCCAGGGTTCAAATCCCTCCCCCTCCGTCTCATTCTGCCGCTACGTCGTCCGTGGCCGGGCGGCGTCCCAGAGGAAGTAGGCGAGAAGGCCGATCAGCGGGATGACCAGGATCGCCACGATCCAGAGCACCTTGCCGAGGACTCCGATGTCGTCCCGGCGGATCACGCGCACGGCGACGAGGAGCCACACGAAGATGAACGTGAGGAGAGCCGCGGTGGCGAGGCCCTGCCCGAACGTGTACGCGAGAAGCACGCGCGTAGCCTAAACGGCGCTAGTCGTGGATGCGCGCGATGAGGTCCTCGCGCTTCAGCACCTTGACCTCGAGCCCGCCGAGGCGCACGTCGTAGCCGGCGTCGCGCGGGAAGAGCACCTTGTCGCCCGCCTCGACGCCGCTCACGTCCGCGCCGACCGCGGTCACGATGCCGGTGCGACACGGCGCGGTCTCGGTCGCCGACGCCGGGAGGATGAGCCCGGCTCGCGTCTCCGACTCGTCCGACACGGGCTGGACCACGACGAACTCGTCGAGCGGCTCGAGCGTGGCGTCGATGCTTCGGGACTCCTCGATCACGTGCCTAAGAGTACGCCTAGAGGCGCCCGGCCTCGACGATCCGCTGCAGGAACTGCTGCGTGCGCGGCTCGCGGGGCGCGCCGAAGATCTCCGCAGGCGTTCCCTGCTCGAGGATCACACCCGCGTCGAGGAAGCACACGCGGTGGGCGACGTCGCGGGCGAAGCCCATCTCGTGCGTCGCGATGAGCATCGTCATGCCCTCGCTCGCGAGCTCGCGGATGACCTGGAGCACCTCGGCGACGAGCTCCGGGATCGAGGGCGCTCGTGACCTCGTCGAACAGCATGAGGTTCGGCTGCATCGCGAGAGCGCGCACGATCGCGACGCGCTGCTGCTGCCCGCCGGACAGCCTGTCGGGATACTCCTCGCGCTTGTCGGCGAGGCCGAAGCGGGCGAGGAGCTCGTCGGCTCGTGACTCCGCCTCCGCCTTCGACAGCCCGAGCGCCTTTCGCGGCCCGAGCGTGATGTTCGCGACGACGGACATGTGCGGGAAGAGGTTGAAGGACTGGAAGACGATCCCGATCCCGCGGCGCACGTCGTTCACGTCGACACGCGCGGCGGTGATCTCCTCGCCGCGCACGACGATCCGTCCGCTGTCGATCGGCTCGAGCAGGTTCACGCAGCGCAGGAGCGTCGACTTGCCCGGAGCCCGACGCGCCGATGAGGCAGACGACCTCGTGCTCGGCGAGCGTGAGGTCGATCCCGCGCAGCACCTCGAGCTTTCCGAAGCGCTTGTGGACGCCCTCGAGGACGAGTGCGGGCGCCTCCGTGCTCACGGCATCCCGCCCGCGAGCTGGCGCCGCCGGTCCCGCGCGATGAGCCAGTCCGTGAACCGCGTGAGCGGGATGGTGATCAGGAGAAAGAGGATCGCGGTGCAGATGTACGGCGTGTAGTTGAAGCTCCCGGCGACGTCGATCTGCGACTGGCGAAACGCCTCGACGACGCCGAGCAGCGCGACGAGCGCGGTGTCCTTCTGGAGCCCGATGAAGTCGTTGAGCAGCGGCGGGACCACGCGTCGCACCGCCTGCGGCAGGACGACGTAGCGCATCGCCGCGAACCGGCTCAGGCCGAGCGAGCGGGCCGCCGCCTCCTGGCTCGGGTGCACGGACTCGATCCCCGCGCGATAGACCTCGGACACGTACGCCGAGTAGACGAGGACGAGCGCGACCGTGCCCCAGAAGAGCGGCGAGACGGGCACCCCCGGGAGCTGCAGCGCGGTGATGCCGAACCCGAGGATGTAGACGAGCAGGATCGTCGGGATCCCGCGGAAGAAGTCCGAGTAGATCGTCGCCAGCGCGCGGAGCGGGAAGAAGACGGGGCCGGGCAGCCCTCGCAGCAGGGCGATCACGAGGGCGAACACGAGGATGAAGACCTCGGCGATCAGGAAGATCCGCACGTTGATGAGGAAGGCCCTCGCGATGTCGGGGAACGACTCGCGGAAGATGTCCGGGTCGAAGAACGCCTGCTTGACGTCCGGCCAGCCGGCCGCGTTGACGACGGCGAGGACGATCAACCCGACGAAGACGAGCGTGCTGAGCGTGGCCACGGCGATCGCCCGGCTTCCGCCGGGCGATGCCGAGCCGATGATGCGTGAGCCTCTGCTGCCGGTCAGCGCGCTACCGCAGGTCGGGCGCGCCCGCAGCCGCGAGGTACGTGCGCTGGAGCCTCTTGATCGTGCCGTTCGCCCACAGCCTGTTGAGCGCCCGGTTCACGCAGCGCGTGAGCGTGTTCCCCTTCTGGAACACCATCCCGAACTGCTCGCGTGCGCCGCGCTGCGGGAGCTTGCCCACGATCTCGCCGTCGTCGAGCTGGACGGCGACGACGAAGAACGCGGTCGGCAGGTCGACGACGATGCCGTCGATCTGGCCCGCGTTGAGCGCCGAGATCGCGTCGTTGTTCGAGTCGTACACCGCCGCGCTCTGCGACGGGCGGATGATGTTCTCGATGTAGTCGTAGCTCGTGGTGCCGACCTGCGCGCCGAGCTTGTACGGCCTGAGGCCGGCCACCGTTCCGACGCGCGTGATCGGCGTGCCCGCGTTGCCGACGACCGCCTGGTTGACGTAGTAGTACGAGTTCGAGAACGAGACGTTCTTCGCGCGCTGCTTGTTGAACGAGACCTGTGCCATGTAGAAGTCGAACGGCTTCTTGCCGGGCCGGAACGAGTTGTTGAACGGCACGGCGCTCCAGGAAACCTGCCCCTTCGAGAAGCCGAGCTGCTTCGCGACCGCGTACGCGACCGCGGACTCGTAGCCCTTGCCGCTCGCCGGGTTCGAGACCTCCCACGGCTTCTTCGCGGCGCCACCCCACCACGGCGGGAACGCCGGGTTGTCGGTGGCGAGGCTGAGCTGCCCGTCCTTCACGAGGTTGAGATTCGCCTTGGCGCAGCTACCGGACTGCGCGGGCTCTGCGGGGCTTCCGGTCGCGGACGCCGCGAGCACGAGAGCCAGAGAGGTGAGGGCCACACCGAAGATCGCTGCACGCATCGCTATTCCACTCCTCGAGACGGGGGACTCCAGCCGCGCGAGCGTACCACTGCATTCTGTATAGCGTGACGCCCATGGCGAGTCCGTTCATCGAGCTCGAGGTGGGGGAGCGGGTCGTCAAGCTGACGAACCCCGACAAGGTGCTCTTCCCGAAGGCGAACAAGACCAAGCGCGACCTCGCCGAGTACTACATCGCGGTCGGAGAGGGGATCGTCCGCGCGCTGTACGAGCGCCCGACGCAGCTTCGCCGCTTCCCGGACGGCGTCACCGGCGAGGCGATCTACCAGAAGCGCGTTCCCGAGAAGCGACCCGAGTGGGTCGAGGCGGCGCGCGTCACCTTCCCGTCCGGGAGACATGCCGACGAGCTCTGCGTCACCGAGCTCGCGCAGGTGATCTGGGCGGCGAACCTCGCCGTCGTCGACTTCCACCCGTGGCCGTCGCGGCGTCAGGACACCGAGCATCCGGACGAGCTGCGCATCGACATCGACCCGCAGCCGGGGACGACGTTTCGCGACGGCAAGAAGGTCGCTGCGCTCGTGCGCGAGGTGCTCGACGAGATCGGCTACACGGGCTGGCCCAAGACGTCGGGGAACCGCGGCATCCACGTCTTCTGCCGGATCGAGCCGAACTGGGAGTTCCCGGTCGTGCGCCGCGCGGCTCTCGCGTTCGCGCGCGAGGTCGAGCGCCGGCTGCCGAAGAAGGTGACGACCGCGTGGTGGAAGGAGGAGCGCGGCAAGCGCGTCTTCATCGACTACAACCAGAACGCGCGCGATCGCACGGTGGCGTCGGCCTACTCGGTGCGCGGGACGGCCGGACGCGACCGTCTCGGCGCCCGTGACCTGGGACGAGCTGCCCGGACGTCGAGACCGAGGACTTCTCGATGGCGACGATGCCGGCGCGCTTCGCGGCGATCGGAGACGTGCACGCCGGCATCGACGACGCGGTGTGCGACCTGCGCGTCCTGCTCGACTGGGTCGAGCGCGACGAGAAGGAGGGCCTCGGCGAGGCCCCGTATCCGCCGAACTTCCCGAAGATGCCCGGCGAGCCGCCGCGCGTGCAGCCGTCTCGCGCGCGCAAGACGGAAGCAAGGCGGCTCTAGCCCAGGAGCGACGCGACCGAGTCCTTCGCTCGAACCGGCGGCCGCAGCTCGTGCCACGTGCACTGCGCCGCGTTCTTGTCGTCGCGGAAGCGGATGAGCTTCGTCCCGTGCCGGAAGCGGTTCGACTGCACCTTGTCGTAGCGCACCTCGACGACGAGCTCGGGCCGGACGGGCGACTCCTCGAGCTCGCCGCCGCCCCAGCGGTTCGGCTCGGAGAACCGCCGCTCGGGAGCGTCCTCGAGGAGCGGCAGAACGCGAGCCGCGATCTCGTCGTGGCGCGCGGGCGCGACCGCCGCCGAGCCGACGTAGTCGACCTCGCCGTCGTCGCGATAGAGCCCGAGCAGGAGCGTCGCGATGCGGTCGGGCTTCGACTTCCAGCGCACGCCGACGACGACGCAGTCCGCCGTCTTCTCGGGCTTCACCTTCACGACGCCGTCGCGCGATCCGGGCAGGTACGCGAGGTCGCGCCGCTTCGCGATCACGCCGTCGAGCCCGATCGCCTCGAAGCGCTCGAGCCAGCCGAGCGCCTCGTCGCGATCGCGTGAGGCCGGGGAGAGCTCGAAGCGCTTCGCGCTGCGCTCGAGCCGCGCGCGGCGCTTCGAGAGCGGCTCGTGCCAGGCCTCGACGCCCTTCCACACGAGCACGTCGAACGCGATGAAGCGCGCCGGTATCTCGGCGGAGAGACGGTTGATGCG
>CAWGJJ010000010.1:0-97340 GCA_963822885.1 uncultured Gaiellaceae bacterium | reverse complement strand
TTGCTGCCGCACGGGCTTGAGCGGTTCGAGCCGCACCGAGCACGATCGACTCGATCACCACCGAAGGAGAAACCATGCGTGCAGCACTCGTACTCTCGGTAAGCCTCGCGCTCGCACTGCTCGCCGTTCCGGGAGCGCTCGCCGAGCGCGCGTTCTCCGACCCTGCAGGCGACGCAGGCGCAGCACCCGACATCACGGCCGTGCGCGTGTCGCACGACGTAGCCGGTGTGGTCTCGATGGCCGTGACCACCAACCAGCAGTCGCTCTCGCCGGACGCGACCTTCTGGGGGTTCATCGACGCCGACCGGAACCCGGCCACGGGCATGTCGATCCGCGGACTCGGGGCCGACGAGGTCTTCTTCGGCGACGGAACCGGCGGCGTGCTCTTCCATGTCGACGGAGACCGGCTGTTCTTCGACTTCAGCTCCAGCTTCTCGTCGTCACACGCAAACGAGACCTTCGTCGCCCGCTTCAACCGTACGGAACTCGGCACGACCGAGCAGTTCGTTTTCGGGCTCGAGGCCGAGCTCGAGGACGCAAACGGCGACAGCATCGCTTCGGACTACGCTCCGGATACACCGACCGGGTTCGAGTACTCGTTCCTGCCGCTCGTCCTCACGCTAGCTCCGGTCTCGGCGACGCCGAGGGTGCCGGTCGCGGGGAAGCCACTCACGCTGGCGACGCGCGTCACGCGCAGCGACGGAGAGCCGTTCGCGAGTGGCTCAGTCGTGTGCAAGGCACGTGTCGGCTCCACCGTCGTGCGGGCCACTCCCCGGATCTCCGGCGATACGGCGCGCTGCTCGCTCCGCGTCCCGGCGGCGGCGCGTGGAAAGCAGCTCCGTGGCTCGATCTCCGTCACCGCGGACGGCTCTGTCCCGGCGACCCGGCCGTTCGTCCTCCGGGTGCGGGCTTGAGCGTTTCTTGAGCGGCCCGGTGCACCTTCCGACACCACAACGCGCCGACCGGAAGGCCGGCGCACGAAAGGGAGGTTCGATGAACGACACGTCTCAAGCGACCGACACCGGCTTTCGTCGTGGCGCTGGTCGCCCTGTTCTTCGCCCTCGGCGGAACTGCGGGAGCAATCGCAACGCAGGCCGTCCCGCTGGCGAAGCGCGCCCTCGTCGCCGACAACGCGAAGAAGGTCGGCGGTCAGACAGCAGCGCAGCTGTCGGCCCAGGCCGTCAAGGCAGCCCAGGCGGCGGCGGCCGCTCCAGGCCCGGCGAGCACAGCGGCCGGCCTCATGACGATCAAGAGCGTGCCGGCAAACCTCGCCGCGGATGCCGAAGGTGAGTTCACCGTGACCTGTGACGCCGGCCAGAAGGTAGCCGGCGGCGGATTCTCGACCACAGGCGCCGTGTTCGCGTTCGACTCGTACCCGGCAAGCGACGCATCCTGGCGTCTCTATCTCGCCAACATCAGCGCGTCCGCTGGGGCGAGCCTCACCCTCTACGCGACCTGCCTGCGCTAGGGGAGCGGAGTTCGACCGCCGGCGCGATATCGCCCCTCGCGCCGGCGGTCGTTCTACGTCACGGCGAGCTCGGTCACGGGCTCGCCGTCACTGTGCCGCCACGTGATCGCGGCGAAGACAATTGCCATCCACGTGATGCCGAAAGCGACGGCGGTGAAGAGCGGCACGACGCCCCAGGCCTCGAGAACGTGGCCGGCGACGAGGAAGCCGAGCGGCGCTGCTTCGCCGAGCACGGCTACGAAGGGGCGACGGTGGCGAAGCTCGAACGCGAGATCGGTCTCTCCCGCGGCGCGATCTTCAACTACTTCTCCTCCAAGGACGAGCTCTTCCTCGAGCTCGCGCGGCGCGACAACGAGCGGTTGATACAGCTCTGGATGGAGAAGGGCTGGGAGGCCACGCTGCGCGAGGTCGTCGAGGAGGACCCCGACTGGATCGGCGTGTACCTCGAGATGAGCCGGAAGGAGCGTACGAATCCCGAGCTCAGCCGACTGCATCGCGCGCAGGCCGAGGAGCTCGCGCCCGCGCTCATCGAGCACGTGCGAGCAGAGCAGGGACGCGGCGACCTCCGCGACGACGTATCGCCCGAGAAGATCGCCGGCTTCGTCAGCATCGTCGCGAACGGCATCGCGGTGCAGCTGGGAAGCGGCGAACCGATCCGCGACGTCGACACGCTCGTCGCGTTCGTGCGCAGCGCAGTGGGACCGGCTACGACCTGAGCTCGTCCGGGTACGCCTTCGCGTACACCCGCCGGACGCGCTCGACCTCGTCGACGTACGCGCGGGTCTCCGGGAACGCGATGCCGCTGCCGTCCGCGAGCCACCTGTCGACGTTCCCCTGTCCCGCGTGATACGCGGCGAGCGCGAGTCGCAGGTCGCCGTCGTAGCGCCCGCGGAGGTGATCCAGGTACCACGAGCCGTAGCGCACGTTGATCTCCGGGTTGCGCAGATCCGAGAGGACGAACTTCGCTCCGCCGGTGCGAACCGCGATGCCTTTCGCCGTGTCCGGCAGAAGCTGCATCAGACCGACCGCACCGGCCTCGGACTCCACGTCCGGATCGAAGCGGCTCTCCGCGTAGATCACCGCCGCGAGAAGCGTCGGATCGAGATCGTAGTTCCGCGCGTGCGCGCTGACGATGTGCTCGTACTCGAGCGGGTAGCGGGCTCGCAGGTACCAGTCGGGCTCGGCGTCGGCCACCCAGGCCGCGACTCCCGCGAACGCGAGCAACGCGACGGAGATGACTACGAAGAACCGCACGGCTGCGGCGTCAAGACGCCGTGACCAGCGTAGCCAGCACCTCTGCCACCCATGCGTCGAGCTGGTCGGGGGTTCCGGTATTGACGTACGTGAAGTCGGCGCGCTTTGCCTTCTCGCGGTCCGGCAACAGCCGAGCTTCGCGGTCGTCCGCACGGCCGCGGCGCGCCTCGCGGAGCTTCGTCGGGGCCGTGATCACGACGACCTTGTCGAACCGCGTCTCGGCACCGACCTCGTACAGGAGCGGCACCTCGGTCACGCACACCTGCGGAGGATTCGGAAGCGCGGCGAGCTGCTCGCGCCACGCCATGTACTCACGCGAGACGAGCGGGTGCAGAAGCTTCTCGAGGAAGTCGAGCGCCTCCCGGTCTCGGAAGACGCGAAAGGCGATGCGCTCTCGGTCGGGCGTGCCGTCGTCGCCCAGGATCTCCTCACCGAGGCGCTCGACGAGTGCGCGCTTCACGTCCGGATCGGTTGCGAGCAGGTGGTGGACGATCTCGTCGCTCGACACGGTCGCAGCGCCATGCCTGCGGAACGACTCGAGGGCCGTCGACTTACCGGCCCCGATCCCACCGGTGATCGCGACCGCGAGTGGTCGGGTCAAGGAGCTAGTCGGAGTCGGTGCGCTCGGAACCGACCTCGAGCGCCGGTTCCTCGGCGGGTTCGTCAGCGTCCTCGGCGGCCGTTTCCTCGAGCTCCACCTCGGCGACGACCTCCTCGGACGGTTCGGACGACTCGAGAGGGCTCGGAGGGCTCGGAGGGCTCGGAGGGCTCGGAGGGCTCTTCAGAGTCCTCCGTTGCCGTTTCCTCGAGCTCCACCTCGGCGACGACATCGTCGGCGGTCTCGTCAGCCGCTTGCTCGGCTTCCGTCTCCGCGACCGCCTCGACGTCGAGCGCCGGAGCAGACGTCGTCGGGAACGCCTCCTCGGACAGCCTCAGGTCGGGCGTCGTGTGGACGGACTCGGCGCCGTCTGCGCGGGGGACGGGCTCGTCGCCCTCCTCGACGCGCTTGAGCGAGAGCGAGAGCCTGCGGCGCTCGCCGTCGATCTCGAGGACGCGCACGTTCACCGCGTCGCCCTGCGAGACGACCTCGCGTGGGTTCTCGACGTGGTGTGCTGCGAGCTCGGAGATGTGCACGAGACCCTCGACGCCGGGAAGGATCTCGACGAAGGCACCGAACGTGACGACCTTGGCCACGCGGCCTTCCACGACGTCTTCCTCGCGGTAGCTCTCGACGACCTGCTGCCACGGATCCGTCTGGGTCTGCTTCAGGCCGAGCGAGATCCGCTGGCGGTCGCGGTCGATGTCGAGCACCTTCACGCTGACGGTCTGGCCGATGTCGAGCACCTCGGACGGGTGGTTCACGTGGCTCCACGAGAGCTCGGAGATGTGGATGAGGCCGTCCATGCCGTCGAGGTCGACGAAGGCGCCGAAGTCCACGATGTTCGAGATCTGGCCCTCGATGACATCGCCCGGGCTCAGGCGGTCGAGAATCGCCTGGCGCATCTCCTTGCGCTCGTCCTCGAGGACGGCGCGACGGGAGAGCACGACGTTGTTGCGCGAGCGGTTGAGCTCGATGACCTTGCAGCGAAGCTCCTTGCCGAGAAACTCGTCGAGATCCTGGACACGCCGGATGTCGACGAGCGACGCCGGCAGGAACCCGCGTACCCCGAGGTCGAGGATGAGCCCGCCCTTGACGACCTCGATCACCTTGCCGTTGACCGGCTCGCCGGACTCGGCTGCCGCCTCGATGCGCTTCCAGGCGAGCTCGAAGCGGGCGCGCTTCTTCGAGAGGATGAGACGCCCTTCGGCGTCCTCCTTCGTGAGCACGAGCGCGTCGATCTCCTCACCGACCGCGACCTCGTCGGCCGGGTTCACCGATCGCCGGATCGTCAGCTCGGCAACGGGGATGACGCCTTCCGACTTGTAGCCGATGTCGACGAGCACCTCGTCCTTGTCCACGCGGACGACCGTGCCGTGCACGACCTCGCCCTCGTTGATCTCCGGGAAGGCAGCGTCGTAGTCGGGGATGAGATCCCCGTCGGGGCCTGTTATCCAGACCCCCGCTTCGGCGGCAGCGGGCTTTTCGGCGATGTCGTTCGCCATCGGATCGCGGAGTATAGCCGGATGCAGCGCAAATTCCGGTCAACCGCGTTCGGCTAGAACCCACCCATGCGCATCACGCTCGTTCGCAGCGCGACGGTGATACTCGAGCTCGAAGGGAAGCGCATCCTCGTCGATCCGATGCTCGACGACGTGGGCGCACGACCACCGATCGAGCAGACCCGCAACCAGGTTGCGAACCCGACGGTGCCCTTGCCATTCCCGGCCGAGGAGATCGTTCGCGGGCTCGACGCCGTGATTGTCACGCATCGCCACCGAGACCACCTCGACGCCCGTGCGGAGGAGCTGCTGCCGCGCGACGTGCCGGTCTTCTGCCAGCCGGAGGACGAGGAAGCGCTTCGCGAGCTCGGGCTCGACGTTCGTCCCGTCGAGGACGCGCTCACGTGGGACGGCCTCGCGATCACGCGAACGCCGGCGCGCCACGGCAGCGGACGCATCGCGGAGCTCCTCGCGCCCGTCAGCGGCTTCGTGCTAGGCGACCTCTACCTTGCCGGAGACACGGTCTGGTACGAGGAGGTCGAGCGGACGATCGAGCGGCATCGACCGCGCGTCGCGGTCGTGAACGCCGGCGGAGCGGAGTTCGTCGAGGGCGGCCTCATCGTCATGGGCGCAGATGACGTGCGCGAGGTGGTCGCCCGCGTGCCGACGGTGATCGCGGTGCACATGGAGGCGCTGAACCACTGCTTTCTCGAGCGCGAGTCACTCCGACTCGCCGTTCCCGGCGTCCTCGTGCCGGAAGACGGCGAGACGTTGGAGGTGTAAGGCGAGTCATATGACGTCAGAGGTGGTAGGGGCGAGATATCTCGCCCCTACGACTTCGCTTCCGCCCAGTCGTCGCCGACGCCGATATCGACTGCGAGCGGCGGATCCAGCGGATACGCGCGGATCATCTCCTCGCGGACGAGCTCGCGCACCTTCGACACCTCGGTCTCGGGCACGTCGAGCAGGAGCTCGTCGTGCACCTGCAGCACGAGTCGGGCTCCTCTGCCCTCCGCGCGGAGCCGCTCGTGGATCGCGACCATCGCCACCTTGATGATGTCGGCGTTCGAGCCCTGCATGACGAAGTTGACGGCGACGCGCTCGCCGAATCCACGGGTCTGGCGGTTCATCGCACGGAGCTCCGGCACCGGCCGCCGTCTGCCGAGCAGGCTCGTCGCGTACCCGTCCTCGGAGGCCTGCGCGATCGTGCGCGCGATGAACGCCTGCACGAGCGGGAAGCGGGCGAGGTACGTGTCGATGTACGTCTGCGCCTGCTCCTTCGGGATGTCGAGGTTCTCCGAGAGCCCGAAGGCGGAGATGCCGTAGACGATCCCGAAGTTGATCATCTTCGCCACGTTGCGCTCGTCCTTGGTGAGCGTGGCCGGGTCCTTCCCGAGCACCTCGGCGGCCGTCGCAGTGTGGATGTCCTCGCCGCGCGCGAAGGCCTCGCGCAGCTTGGGCTCTCCGGACACGTGCGCGAGGATGCGCAGCTCGATCTGCGAGTAGTCGGCGGAGAGCAGACGCTGCCCAGGCTCGGCGACAAATGCGGAGCGGATCTCGCGACCGAGCTCCGTCCGGATCGGAATCGCTTGGAGGTTGGGGCTCGATGTCGAGAGGCGCCCGGTCGCGGCGACCGTCTGATTGATCGTCGTGTGCAGGCGGCCGTCGTCGCCGATGAGCGTCGGTAATGGCCCGAGGTACGTGTTCACGAGCTTCGTCAGCTCGCGCCACTCCTCGATCACCGGAACGATCTCGTGATCCGAGCGGATCGCGCGCAGCACCTTCGAGTCGGTCGAATAGCCCGTCTTCCCCTTGCGTCCGGGCGTGAGCTCGAGCTTCTCGAAGAGGATCCGCCCGAGCTGCTGCGGCGAGCCGATGACGAACTCCTCGCCCGCGAGGTCGTATGCGCGAGCCTCGAGCTCCTCGATGCGATCGCTGAGTCGCGCGGTGATCTCCCCCATTCGGTACGTGTCGATGCGGACGCCCGCCTCTTCCATCGCGGCGAGTACGACGGAGAGCGGTAGCTCGACATCGCGGTACAACCTCTCGGAGCCGCGCTCGGTCACCTTCGCCAGGAGCGGCCCGGCCAGACGCCGCGCCGCCTCGGCATGCCGGACGAGCGCGGCCGTTTCCTCCTCCGCGGGAGGATCGGGTTCGAGCTCGACGCCGTACTCGGCCATCAGATCGTCGAGCTCGTACTCGGCGCGACCGGGATCGATCAGATACGCCAGAAGCATCGTGTCGTCCGCGGCGGGCTCTCCGAGCCGCAGCGCCTTCGCGTCATGACCGATGATCGCGAGCTCCGAGTCCCGAAACATCGCGGCACTCGACGCTCGCGGCGCGACGATCGTCTCGCCCGTCCCCGTGGCGACCGCGATGCGTTCGGCATCGGCGGCGACGCCGACGCGACCGCGGATGCCCGCGAGATCGCCCTCCCGCCACTGCGCCTTCTCCGACTCGGTGGCGGGACGTTCTGCGGCGGGCAGCGCCTCGTCGAGCGTGTCGACGCGCCCGAGCAGCCCGCGGAACTCGAACCGGCGGAAGATCTCCTTGAGCTCGGAGCGGTCGGGGGGCTGCAGGACGAGCTCCGCAGGATCGACGCCGAGGTCGAGATCGCGTCGCATCGTCGCGAGGAGCTTCGACGCCCGCGCCTGCTCGGCGTTCTCCGCGATGGACTTCGATCGCGCGGGTGAGAGCTCCGCGGCGTGCTCGACGACGTCCTCGAGCGAGCCGTACTGCGCGATCAGCTGCCCCGCCGTCTTGTCCCCGATGCCGGGGATGCCGGGAATGTTGTCGCTCGTGTCCCCCTTCAGGCCGATGAAGTCCGGGATCTGCAGTCGGGCGAATGCCGTACCGCGCCTCGACGCGCTCAGGCGTGTACACCTGGACGTCCGCGACGCCGCGCGGCGTCATCATCAGGCACACGTTCTCCGAGACGAGCTGGAACGCGTCGCGATCGGTGGAGACGACGCAGGTCTTGAGCCCCGCCTCGTCGGCGAGCGTCGCGAGCGTCGCGATCACGTCGTCCGCTTCCCACCCCTCGAACTCGAGGTTCTCGTAGCCGAACGCCTCGACGATCGGCCGGAAGTGTGGAAACTGCTCGCGCAGGAGATCCGGCATCGGCCGGCGGTCGGCCTTGTAGTCGGCGTCGATCTCCTTGCGGTGGACGGGCCGCGTGTCCCATGCGACCGCAACGCCTCGCGGGCCGTAGTCGGAGAGCAGCTTGAAGAGCATGTTCGTGAACCCGAGGAGCGCGTTCGTCGGCTGTCCGTCCGTCGTCTGTAGCTCCTCCGGGAGCGCGAAGAACGCGCGGTACGCGAGGTTGTTGCCGTCCACGAGGAAGAGCTCGGAGTCGCGCGCAGGACCGTCGTCGAGGACGAGCTCCTCCCCGGTCAGCGTCTTCGGTGACACCCCGCAAAGCTATCGTCCCCGGTCCCGTGGCCGGCGTCCCGCTCCTCTCGGGCTCGCGGATCGTCACCGTCCCGGTCGGCGCGGACGACGTGATCCTGCGGCCGCCACCGCCACCGGCCCGTGTGGTCGACGTGGCAGCTGCCGTGCGCGAGGCGCTGGCGTATCCGCTCGCCGGCGGATCGCTCGACGAGATCGTGCTCAGGAGAGCTCGGGTCACAGTCGTCGTCGAGCCTCCCGCGCTCCCACTCCCCGGCGCACAGGTCGATCCGCGTCCGGTTGCGCTCGCGACCGTTCTCGACGAGCTCGAGAGGCTCGGCGTCGCGGACAACGACGTCACACTCCTCGTCGCGGGCGGCCTCTCACGAAGGAGTGGAAGGAAGGAGCTCGAGTGGCTCCTGCCCCCTCCCCAGGCGCGCGCATTTCGCGGTCGTGTCGTCGTCCACGACGCGGCGGCTGCCGATCTCGTCGCGATCTCCGACGAGAGTCGGATCAACGCTGCCGTCGTCGATTCCGACGTCGTCCTCGTCGTCTCGTCCGCTGAGACGGTCGCCCACGGAGGCCCGGGAGCGCTTCTCTCGGCATGCGACGCGGCGACTGTTCGGCGCGCGGCCGCGGCACGCTCGCTCGTGCAAGCCTCCGGCGAGCCCGTGTGGCGGCTGGCGCTCGCCATCGAGGAGTCCGTCGCCTCGCGAGTCGCGCTTCTCGGCGTCTCGCTCGTCCTCGACCACCCGCGACTCGCGGGACGGTTTCGCGGCTACCCACACGACCCGGCGGCGCTCGAGCATGTCGCCCGCTCTCCATTTCGGCGTCTCTACTCGCTGCTGCCCGGCGCCGTGCGTCGCGGCATCCTGAGCGACCAGACGCGCGACATCGCCACGACGGCGGCCTTCGCCGGCCCACCGTCGGTCGCGCACGCCGAGGCACTCGTTCGAGCAGTCGAGCTTCGCGGAACGCGACTCGACGAGCCACTGGACGCGATGGTCGTAGGCGTCCCGTGGGCGGGTGCGCACTTCCCGCGCGAGCCGCTCAACCCGATCACCTCGGCAGCCGTCGTCCTCGGGCTCGCGCTGCGGCAGTGGCGCGACGCCTTCCCGATACGAGAAGGCGGGACCGTAGTGCTCGTCCACTCGCTCACGCGAGCGTTCGCCCACACGACGCAGGATCCGTATCGCACGCTCTTCGACACGCTCCGAACCGGCAACTCCGAGTTGCTCGCCGAGGCCGAGACGTCCGCAGCGTCAGATCAACGCGCGCTCCGCGCCTACCGCGACGGACGTGCGTGCCACCCGTTGCTCCCCTTTGCGGACTGGGCGGGCTGCCAGCCGGCACTCGCGCGGCTCGGACGGGTCATCGTGGCGGGGAGCCGCGACGCGATCGCCGCACGCACGCTCGGATTCGTGCCCAGCCACTCCGTCGCGAGCGGACTCGAGATGGCACACGGCGTTGCGGGCGGTCGCGCCCGCGTTGGCGTCCTGCTCGCCCCGCCGTACGCGCCGCTTCTGGTCGGCGGCTAACCCTCGCCGAGGTAGGTCTTCCGGACCTGCTCGTTCGTCTTGAGGTCGGCGGCCGGACCCTCGAGGGCGATGCGCCCCGTCTCCATGACGTAGCCGCGCTGCGCGACGTCGAGCGCCATGAGGGCGTTCTGCTCGACGAGGAGAACCGGGGTGCCCTGCTTGTTTACCTCGATCACCGTCTCGAAGATGCGCTCGACGAAGATGGGAGCAAGGCCCATGGACGGCTCGTCGAGGAGCAGCAGCTTGGGCCGCGCCATGAGCGCGCGCCCGATCGCGCACATCTGCTGCTCGCCGCCGGACATCGTCCCGGCCTTCTGCGTGCGCCGCTCCTTCAGGCGCGGGAACAGCTCGAACACGCGCTCCATGTCTGCCGCGAAGTTCTCCTTGTCGGTGCGCTGAAACGCCCCCATCTCCAGGTTCTCCGTGACGCTCATACGCGGGAACAGCCGGCGGCCTTCGGGGCTCTGAGCGACGCCGCGCTGCACGATCGAATGCGGCGTCGCAGCCGTTATCTCGCTCCCCTGAAGGTGAATCGTCCCCTGCTTGGGGCGGTTGAGGCCGTTGATGGCCCGGAGCGTCGTCGATTTGCCCGCACCGTTCGCTCCGATCAACGTGACGATCTCGCCCTCGCGGACCTCGAGGGAGATGCCCTTCACCGCGTGAATCGCGCCGTAGTAGACGTGGACGTCCCGCAGTTCGAGGACCTGCCCTCCCGAGCTCATGCCGTCGCCGCTTTCCCGAGATACGCCTCGATCACCCTGGGGTTCGCTCTGATCTCGGAAGGACTGCCTTCGGCGATCACGGCTCCGTACTCGAGCACGGTGATCCTCTCGGAAACACCCATGACGACCTTCATGTCGTGCTCGATCAGGAGAACGGTGAGGTCCTTCTCGTCCCGTGCACGACGCACGAACGCGGTGAACTCCGCCGTCTCCTGGGGGTTCATGCCGGCCGTCGGCTCGTCGAGAAGCAGGAGCTTCGGATCGGTCGCCAGCGCGCGGGCGACCTCGAGACGCCGCTGATCGCCGTACGGAAGCGTCCCTGCATAGGCTTCGTGCCGACGCTGCAGCCCGCAGTAGACGAGCAGCTCGCGAGCGCGCTCACGAGCCGCCGCCTCCTCGCGCTTCACCCGCGGCGTGCGAAGGATCGACCCGACGATCCCGCCTCGAAGCCGACAGTGCATGCCGACGAGCACGTTCTCGAGCGCCGTCATCTGAGCGAAGAGCCGGATGTTCTGGAACGTCCTCCCCACCCCGAGTTCGACCACCGCGTGGGGCGGCTTGCCCACGACCTCCGTGCCGTCGAACACGATCGACCCCGACGTGGGTTGGTACACGCCGGTGATCTGATTGAAGAAGGTGGTCTTGCCCGCGCCGTTCGGGCCGATGAGAGCGACGATCGAGCCCCGCGGGATGGTGAAGTCGACATCGTCGGTCGCGACCAGGCCCCCGAACTCTTTCCTCACCTTCTCCGCGACGAGGAGCTTGTCAGTGCCGGCCATCAGTCGTCGGTCGTGTCGCGGTCCGTGAGCGTGCCCTCGGTCCGAACGTCGTAGAACGGCGTGTCGTGGACGCCTTCCTCGATCTCGATCTTGTGCCGACGCTCGGGTATCAGGCCTGTCGGGCGAAAGAGCATCATCGTCACGATGATGACCCCGTAGATCCCGAACTGATACTGCGTCGGGTCGAAGTCGATGCCGCCCTCCTGGATCTTGGCACCGATGTTCGCGAGTCCCTCGATGTTCAGGTATCCGAGGATCAGCCCCGCGGTGACGACACCCCAGATGCTCCCGATCCCACCGAGGATGACCATGCAGAGCAGGAAGATCGAGAAGTTGAAGTAGAAGTCCGACGGATTCGCACCCAGCTTGAAGCTCGCGTAGAACGCCCCGGCGATCCCACCGAAGAACGCACCCATCGCATATGACCACGTCTTCGTCCGCATGAGCGGGACGCCCATGGCCGCAGCCGCGGTCTCGTCCTCGCGAATCGCGATCCACGCCCGGCCGAGCCGCGAGTCGCGCAGGCGGATGCAGCAGAAGACCGTGAACAAGACGAGCACCATGGCGGTCCAGTAGTAGTAGTTCGAGTCGAAGATCCAGCTTCGAAACCCGAGCGTGTCGATCGGGCTGATCCCGTTGACGCCGTTCGTGATGTTGATCCCTAGGCCTTGCTCGTCGCCATTCCGGACGACCTGCGGGATGATCTCTCCGAAACCGAGCGTGACGATCGCGAGGTAGTCGCCTCGCAGACGCAGCGTCGGCAGGCCGATCACGATCCCGACGATCGTCGTGAAGACACCCGCGGCGATGAGGACCAGCCACATCGAGACGTGGATCCCCTGAAGCCCCTCGCGCGCCGTGGAGAACGAGATGGAAGTTGAGGTCGTTGAACTGCTGGGACGCGAGCCAGCCCGCGGTGTACGCACCCGCGGCGTAGAACGCGACGTAGCCGAGATCCAGAAGCCCGGCGTAGCCGACGACGATGTTGAGCCCCAGCGCCATCATCGTGACGACGAGGATGTAGACCATCGAGCGGATGCCGGGGACGAAGTCTCCGATGAGCGGGATGTCCACGAGGTACTCGCGGATGAAGGGATAGACGAGTCCGATCGATACGAGCACGATCGCGGCGAGACGGCCCCGCTCCATCCGGCGCGGATCGAGCGTGGCGGCAATCGTGCTCATGCGCCCTCCGGAGTCCGCTCGCCGAGCAGACCCTCCGGCCGGAACACGAGCGTCGCAATGAGGATTCCGAACACGATCGTCCGCGTCCAGTCACCGCCGGGAGTGCCGTCGAGCCCCTCGTTGTACGCCTGGACGAGACCGATCACCATCGCGCCGAGCACGGCCCCCGGCAGGTTGCCGATCCCGCCGAGCACCGCCGCGGTGAATGCGATCAGGCCGAGCTCGAAGCCGGTGTCGTAGCGCATGTTGAACTGGAGGAGGTAGATGAGCCCCGCCGCGGCGGCGAGCGCGCCCGCCAGCATGAATGTCACCGAGATCGTCCTGCTGACGTCGATGCCGAGCATCGCGGCCGCGTCAGGATCCTGCGCCACCGCGCGCATCGACTTGCCCTGACGCGTGGACTGGACGAACCAGGTGAGCACGACGAGCAGCGGGATCACGACGGCGAAGACGGCGAGCTTGTTCCATTGGATCGCGACGCCTCCGATCTCGATCGCATCCGTCCGCGGGATGAAGTCCGGGATCGTATTGAAGCTGGGGCCGTAGAGCGCGAGACCGACGTTCTGGAGGATGAAGGACACCCCGACCGCCGTGATGAGCGGAGCAAGCCGCGGCGCGTTGCGGAGGGGCTTGTACGCCACTCGCTCGATCACGGCATTTAGCAGCGCGAAGCCTGGCATCGTGACGACGAGCACGAGCAGGAGGCCGGCGACGATTATCGGGACGCTCGTGTCGGTGTCGAGCCCGAGCCTCGTGATGATCGTGAACGCCACGAGCCCGGCCAGGGCGAACACGTCTCCGTGCGCGAAGTTGATCAGCTGCAGGATTCCGTACACGAGCGTGTAGCCGAGAGCGATCAGGCCGTAAGTGGCACCAACCGTGACACCGATGACCGACACGTCCAGGAACCGCGCGGGGTCCTGCACGAGCTTGACGAGGAGCCAGAGAAGGAGCGCGCCGACCAGCAGGAGCCCTATCGCGTCGGTCACGCTCGAGGCGCGCACTCGGTGGAGCGCAGCAGTCGCCGTGCTCGACATCGGGGAGGACTCTAGAAGACGAAGTGGCGGAGATCAATGTCTCCGCCACTTCGCCGGTTGATCGGAGCTATCCGCCCTGTGCCGCCGTCACCGTCTCCGGTGAGGGCGAGAAGGACTCGATGCTCTCCATGACTTCCGTCGTCGCCTTGTACATCGTGAAGGCCACGACCGCCCCGGACGCTTCCACCGGATCACCGTTCTCATTGAAAGAGAACGATCCGATGATGCCGTCCGTGACCTCGGTTGCGAACAGCTGCTCGAGGATGCTCTCCCGCGTGCCGTCCGACGCCGCGATCGCGTCGAGCAGGATCTCCGCCGACTGTCCGGCGTACAGGGCGTACGCCTGCAGCGCGACGTCCGCGAGCTCGCCGGCCTTCAGCTGGGCGCTGAATTCCGCCGCCGCCGCACCCGTGATCTTGTCGACCGGAGCGCCGGCATTGGAGAAGAACCCGCCTGCTGCCGCCCCTCCGGACTCGTCGATCGACGACTGCGACTGGAACCCGTCGGGCGCGAACAGCTTCACGGCGCCGTCGTTCGGCCCGAGAACCGCGACCTTGTCCTTGATCACCTGGCCGCCGTTCTCGGAAATGAGTCCTCCGAGGAAGATCGCGTCAGCACCGGTGCCCTGGATCTTCTTCATCAGGGCCTCGTAGCTCGATGCCTTCGGATCCCAGGCCTCGTCGCCGACGATCTCGATCCCCACGCTCTCCATGGCGCGCCGGGTGGTTCCGGCGACACCCTCGCCATACGACTCCTTGTCGTTCAGGATGTAGGCCTTCGTGATGCCCTGATCCTTCGCGAACTCGGCCACGAACGCGCCCTGGTAGTCGTCCGAGGGTGCAACGCGCAGGTAGTTGCGGGTCGTTGTCGGGTAGTACTTGTCGGTCCCGTTCTCCTCACACGCTCCGGCGAGGTTCACGGTGAGACACGGCCACGTGTTCGCCGCCGAGAACAGCGGAATGGCCTCTGGATTCGGCGTTCCGTCCTCGCCGCCCTTCGCCTTGTTCAGGAGCGGGATGATGATCGCCGCACACGGCGAGTTGTACGTGCCCAGAACGGCGACCAACGAGTCGTTCGTGGCATACGCGTTGCCGTTCTGCGAACACTTGCCCGTGTCGTAGTTGGCCGCCTGCGCCGTCGAGTCGTCGCAGACCTGGTAGGCAACGTTGTAGTCGCCGGCCTTCCACTCGTTGTTGTCGAGCATCTGCCTGATTGCCGCAACCATCTGCTCGGTGACCACGCGCGACGGGCCTTGCATCGGGAAGTCGGACGCAATCAGCACATCAGGATCACCTTCGCCCTCGTACTCGATGGCAGTGCACGACGATGACGGCAGCGCCGTCACCTCCGTCGCCCCGTCGTCGCCGCCACCGCAGCCTGCTGCGACGAGCGCAAGCATGGCCACGAGCAGCCCGAGCAAGGCGAGCACACTCTTCTTTCCAGTCAACCTCTTCCTCCTCGCATCGATTCACCACGTAGGTGCCGGTTCCACCCGGCGTGCCGAGAGTATCCGCACTCCCGTAGCTCTGCGCAACCGCCACGCCTCATGCCGGAGGTGGGAGTCGAACCCACACGTCCCGAAGGACACGGGATTTTGAGTCGTGTTGGAGCTGGCTACGCACGCCGCAACCCGTGCTCCTCCGCGAGCGCTGACCGCATCGTCCAACGTCGTCTCTACCCGTAGCGGAGCCGCTCGCGGCGAGCCTCTCGGCGTTCTACTGGTCACGCAGGACATGTTTGGCCACTCGCAGCGCAAGCTGAGAGGGCCTGCCCTGACGTGCGAAACGAGCGTCGCGCACTACGTCTTCGGGCCCACGAAGGAGTCGAGCAAGGCGACGCTCGACGCACGCGTGATCGACACGTTGCGCCGATCGTTGCGTGTGTACTCGATCCCAACGCGTTGGCACGCTTCGCAGAAGATCCGGCGGATGTCGTCGGAGACCTGCGTGAAGAAGTAGCGCGGGTAATCCTTGCCGTACACGCGGTTGAGGACACGGCAGCCGTCGGAGTGGATGAGGCCGCGAAGAAGCTCTCGTGGGCACCGATCGACGATTCCCGCCGCCACTCCGCGAGTTCGATCGTTCGCTTGTGCTTCGGCCCTGGCCCGTGCTGAGGGAAGTAAGCGACCCACAGCTTCGAGTAGCAACTGATCTCGACGGCACGAGACGGGAGCTTCCGAACCAGGACGCGGTTGCCGGGCATCACTGCGTGCATCGACGCGGCACACTCCTCAATCACGCCCCGATAGCGGGCATCGGTGAAGATTCGCAGCCGGTAGACGTGTCGTCGGTGCCGAGAGATGGTGCCGTCCCCGAGGTAGAAGCCAAGCAGATAGCTGTACTCTCGCGCGGCAAGTCGAGCCGGATCGAACGAGGCTCGATCGTCCTGCCCACTGGCTGGCGCGGGACGCGCGAGCCACTCACGCACGGTCGAACGCGGGATCTTCGTGATGTCGGCGATCTGCGAGGCGTTCGACCTCGCCAGCAGCGAGGAAGGCGACGATCCTTCGCTCGTCGAGGGATCGCATGAGTGCGGCGGGTGGGATTCGAACCCACAAGCCCCGAGGGGCAATGGCTTTTGAGGCCAGCGTGTATGCCGTTCCACCACTCCGCCGCACGGGGTGACGACCGCATCGCCCGCGGCCTCTCCGGACGCGTTCGTCCTCAACATCGGCAACGCGACTGTTAGCCGAAGAACGCGCGCGCGACCTCGTACCACTCGGGCGGCACGGTCTTCACCTGGGTCGTCGCCTCCTCGAGCGAGACATCGACGATCGCGTCGCCGTGCAACGCGGCCATGCGGCCGTACCGGCCCTCGTGGACGAGATCCGCCGCTTTCAGCCCGAACCGGGTCGCGAGGATGCGATCGCGCGGCGTCGGCGTGCCGCCTCGCTGAACGTGCCCGAGCACGGAAACCCGGGTCTCGAACCCCGTCCGCTGCTCGATCTCTCTCGCGAGCGCGCCGCCGACGCCGCCGAGGACGAGGTGGCCGAACTGGTCCGTGTCCCGCGCCTCGCCCGCGACGAGCCGCTGCTCGCCCGACTCGAACGTGAGCTCGTAGCCCTCGCTCACGACGACGATGGAGAAGTCCTTGCCGCCCTCGTGGCGTTTCACGAGATCCGCGCAGGCGAGCTCGACCGTCATCGGCTGCTCGGGGATGAGGATCACGTCCGCGCCGCCCGCGATCCCGCTCATCACCGCGATCCAGCCCGTGTGCCTGCCCATGACCTCGACGACCATCACGCGGTTGTGCGACTCCGCGGTCGTGTGGAGCCGGTCGATCGCCTCGGTGGCGATCGTCACGGCCGTGTCGAACCCGAACGTGTAGTCGGTGCCCGAGAGGTCGTTGTCGATCGTCTTCGGAACGCCGACGACGGGAAACGCATGCTCGCGATGAAGCCGAGCCGCGACCCCGAGCGTGTCCTCGCCACCGATCGCGACGAGAGCGTCGAGCCCCTGCTCGCCGAAGTGCTGCAGCACCGCTTCCGCGCCACCGTCGATCGTGTACGGATTCGTGCGGGTCGTGCCGAGGATCGTGCCGCCCCGCGGAAGGATGCCGGACACCTCGCGACGTCCGAGCGGTGCGAAGATGCCCTCGGTCAAGCCCTTCCAGCCGTCGCGGACGGCGATCATCTCGTGGCCGCGATCGCTGGAGAGCCGGACGACGGCGCGGATGACGGCGTTGAGACCAGGGCAGTCGCCGCCGCCGGTCAGAATCCCGATTCGCATGCCACCCCTCGCTAGACGTCGGGCGGGCCGGCTTGGATCGACGTCTCGAGACTGGCCGGCGAGACGAGCACGGCGTCCACCCCCGACCGCTCGAGCTCGGAGACGTCATCCGGCGTCGCGTCGTGCAGCTCCGCGATCGCGAGCTTCCCGGCGGGCACGTCATGGAGCAGCTCCAGCAACACGGTCAACGGATCGTCTTCGGCGTCCTCCGGGACGGTCAGGAGAAAGACCTCCGGGTCGAAGTAGCGCAGCGAACGCTCGAGGTCGGCCGACTCCCACACGCGCACGACGCACTCGAGACCGAACGCGTGCGCCTCGTCCCACATCGCGAGGTCGGGCTTGATGACAACGGCGTCTGCGGCCGAGCCCTGGGCGTCGAACATCCGCCCGAGATGAAGGAACGGAAGAGCCGACGAGACACGCACCGCGTTCGCGTTCGTGAGAGCCGCAAGCGCGTCGGCTCCCTGCTTCTCGGCGGAACGCGCGCTGGGCGCGTCCGACACCTCGACGACGAACGAGATGCCGTCGCCCTCCGCGATCGCCTGGCTCAGCTTGGACACGGAAGGGGATCGTAGTCGGCCACGTGCAAACCGGGAGTCACACCGCACGTCTCAGCCCACAATGCGCATTCTCGCTCTCGTTCTCGTCGGCACTTTGGCCGCCGTCGCCGTCGCGAGCGCGCGAACGATCGGAGGCACACCGGGAGACGACCGGCTCACAGGAACTCCGCGGGCCGACGTCATGCGAGGCCTCGCCGGCCGTGACCAGCTGCGGTCGGGCAGCGGCGCTGACTTCCTGCAAGGCGGTCCGGACCGCGACACGCACGACGCGGGTCCCGGCAACGATCTGATCGCAACTTCGTACGACGGTGCACGCGATGTCGTGCGCTGCGGAACCGGCCTCGACGTCGTGAACGCCGACCTCCCGGACATCGTCGCGAGCGACTGCGAGCTCGTCGGACGGCGGCTCTCGCGTGACCCGTATCGCGCCGACGGCGCGCAGCACGAGACCGAGGTGGAGCCCGACAGTCTTACCTTCGGCCGAACGACGGTTGCGACGTTCCAGGTCGGTCGGCGATTCGACGGCGCTGCCACGAACGTCGGGTTCGCGGTGTCGACGAACGACGGCACGTCGTGGCGGAGCGGGCTTCTCCCTGGCCTCACGGTCGCGAGCCGCCCGCCCGGCGTGAACGCGCGCGCGAGCGATCCCGTGGTCGCGTACGACGCGGCCCACGCGACGTGGCTCATCTCGACGCTCGCCCTCGAGGGGACGACGACGCGGCTTGCGATCAACCGCTCGTCCGACGGCTTCGCGTGGGACAGCGCGCTCACGGCGCTCGAGGAGCGCGTCGCGGAGGGAATCGCGTTCGACAAGAACTGGCTCGCATGTGACAACGGCTCCTCGTCGCCGTTCTTCGGCCGCTGCTACCTCGTGTACACCCACTCCGCCGATCGCGACATGCTGGCGGTCACCTGGTCGGACGACGGTGGTCTCACGTGGTCAGCTCCGGTCGACCTCGGAGTGCGTGGTGGAGTCGGCGTCTTCCCTGCGATCCGCGCGAACGGCGATCTCGTCGTCGTGTACCTCCTACAGGTCGGACAGTTCGCCATCGCAGCCTCACGCTCGGCGGACGGTGGCGCGACCTGGGGTGCGCCGGCGCGTATCGCGGCGATCGACGGTGGCTGCCGGATTCGTGACTTCCGCGCGTTCCCGCTGCCGTCGGCCGAGGTCGACGCGACGGGTCGCTTCTGGGCGGCGTGGCACGACTGCGCGTCGCCCGGTGCGTCGAGCAACGCGGTGTTCGTGGCCACCTCGGCCGACGGCGCGCAGTGGAGCGCGCCGATCGCGGTGACACGCGCACGTAACGCGGTTCTCCCGGCGATCGGAATCGACGCCGCGACAGGGCGCGTTGCCATCGCCTACATGCGCTCGAGGGCTGCGGGCATCGACGTCGAGCTCACGGTCTCGCCCGGCGCTCCCGGAACCTGGTCAGTGGCGCGGCGGCTATCGGCGCAGTCGATGCCCCTGCGGTGGATGCCCGACACGACGTCCGGCCGCATGCTCGGCGACTACATCTCGGTGCACTACGCACGTGGCAGGCCGCTCGTCGTCTGGGTGCTGGCGAACGAGCCGGTGGGCGCGAGCTTCCGCCAGGCGGTGTACGCGACGCGCGGCTGAGGCATCAGAGCCCGATCGGGTGCCAGACGGTCTTCAGCTCGAGGAAGGCCGCGATCTCCCAGGGGCTCTGTGCATCGCCGCTCGAGCGGACGACGCGCTTGACGTTCTCGGCCGCCGTTCGCTCGAGCTCGGTCGTGTCGCCGTCGATGCCCGTGAGGTCGATCGCGTTGACGTCCATGTGGCCGGCCAGCCACGGCGCGAGCTCGTCGGCGAAGCCGGTGAGGACGTTCACCGACCCGGGCGGGAAGTCCGACGTCGCCAACGCCTCGGACAGCTCGACCGCTGCGACCGGATGCTGCTCCTGCGCGAGGATCACGACGGTGTTCCCGCCGACGAGTGCGGGGAGCAGCCGCGAGACGAGCCCGAGCAGAGGTGGCTCCGCGGGAGCGACGATCGCCACGACTCCGGTCGGCTCGGGGATCGTGAAGTCGAAGTACGGCCCCGCCACGGGGTTCGAGCTGCCGATGACCTGTGCGAGCTTGTCCGCCCAACCCGCGTACCAGACGGTTCGATCGATCGCCGCCTCGACCTCGTCGCGGCCCGTCGACGCGCTCTCGAGATCGGACGAGCGGGCTTCCATCATCTCGGCGAGCCGATAGAGGATCTGGCCGCGGTTGTAGGCGGTCATGCCGGACCAGGCCGGAAGCGCGGAGCGGGCCGCACGCACCGCGTCGCGCACGTCTTTCCGTGACGCGCGAGCGACGTTGTGCCCGTCGGCGTCGAACGTCCTTCCCGACTCGGAGCGCGGGAACGCTCCACCCACGTAGAGCTTGTACGTCTTCTTCACGGAGAGCCGGCTCATGGCCTGCACTTCGCGTGCGCGCTGTGGACGAACGCGTGCTGACTCGGTTCGAAGCCGTGTGTCCCGTGTCGCGCTTTCCGCAGTAGGCTCGACGCCGGGTGGAGGGTGGCCACACTCCCCACCCAGGGTGGGGAAGTGGAGGCGGCGCGGCTCGTCGTGATCACTCGTCGAACCTCAGGTACGGCTCGAGGCCATGGCGGCCGCCCTCGCGGCCGAAGCCCGACTCGCGGTAGCCGCCGAAGGGCGAGGTCGGATCGAAGCGGTTGAAGGTGTTCGCCCAGACGACGCCTGCGCGAAGCCGCTCGACCATCCACAGGATCCGCGACCCCTTCTCGGTCCACACCCCAGCCGACAGGCCGTACGGCGTGTTGTTCGCCTTCTCGATTGCCTCCTCGGGAGTCCGGAACGTGAGAACGGACAGCACGGGCCCGAAGATCTCCTCCTGCGCGATCCGGTAGCTCTGCGCGACGTTCGTGAAGAGCGTCGGCACGAACCAGTAGCCGCGCTCGGGCAGGTCGCACGACGGCTGGAAGATCTCGGCGCCCTCCGCCTCCCCACTCGCAACGAGCTCGCGGATCTTCTCGAGCTGCGCCTTCGAGTTGATCGCGCCGACGTCGGTGTTCTTGTCGAGAGGATCACCGACCCGCAGCGTCGACAGGCGCCGCTTCAGCTTCTCGAGGAGCGGCTCGTAGATGGACTCCTGCACGAGGAGCCGCGAGCCCGCGCAACACACGTGCCCCTGGTTGAAATAGATCCCGTTGACGATGCCCTCGACCGCCTGGTCGAGCGCCGCGTCGTCGAACACGATGTTGGCGGCCTTGCCGCCGAGCTCGAGCGTCATCCGCACGTCACGGCCGGCGAGCTCGCGCATGATCGCCTTCCCGACCTCGGTCGAGCCCGTGAAGGCGAGCTTGTCGATCCCCGCGTTGCGCACGAGATGCGCACCGGTCGTCCCGTCGCCGGTGACGAGGTTGACGACACCGGGCGGGAGCTCGGCCTGCCGGCAGATGTCCGCGAAGATCATCGCGGTCAACGGAGTCGTCTCGGCCGGCTTCAGCACGACGGTGTTGCCGCACGCGAGCGCCGGCGCGATCTTCCACGAGAGCATCAGCAACGGGAAGTTCCACGGGATGATCTGTGCGGCAACGCCGAGGGGGCGCGGCGTGCGGTTGGGGAAGGCGTACTCGAGCTTGTCCGCCCAGCCCGCGTAGTAGAAGAAGTGCGCCGCCGCGAGCGGGATGTCCACGTCGCGCGACTCGCGAATCGGCTTGCCGCCGTCGAGCGACTCCGCGACCGCGAGCTCCCGCGCGCGCTCCTGGATGAGACGCGCGAGGCGGAAGAGGTACTTGGCGCGCTCCGCAGGCGCGAGCGTCGACCAGCCGTTCTCGAAGGCGCCGCGTGCTACCTCGACTGCGTGAGCGACGTCCTCCTCGCCGGCGAGCGCGACCTCGAACAGCGACTCCTCGGTCGACGGCGAGATCGACGGGAACCACTCACCCGTTCTCGGCTCGATCTCCTCCCCACCGACGAACAGCCCGTACCGCTCACGGATCTGGACGATGTCGCGCGCCTCGGGTGCCGGCGCGTACTCCCACTCGAAGGCGGCAGGAAGATTCGATGCTCGCTTCTCGACCTGGGCCATCAGTCGATCGTGAAGTAGTCGCCGGATTGATAGCGCCCCGTCTTCTCCTTGCGGAGCTGCATAAGAACGTCGTTCAGGAGCGACGAGGCGCCGAAGCGGAAGAGATCTGGCGTCATCCACTGCGCCCCGAGCGTCTCGTAGAGCGTCACGAGGTACTGGATCGCCTGCTTCGACGCGCGGATCCCGCCCGCGGGCTTGATGCCGACGATGTGCCCCGTCTCGAAGTACACGTCGCGCACGACCTCCATCATGCAGAGCGTCACCGGCAGCGTTGCGGCCGGACTCACCTTGCCGGTCGACGTCTTGATGAAGTCTGCGCCGGCTGCGATCGCGATCAGCGAGGCGCGGCGGACGTTGTCGTACGTCCCGAGCTCGCCCGTCTCGAGGATCACCTTCAGGTGAGCCTCACCGCAGGCCTCCTTCACGCGGACGATCTCGTCGAAGACCTTCGCATACCGGCCCGAGAGAAACGCACCGCGGTCGATCACCATGTCGATCTCGTCCGCACCGAGCTCGACGACGGCGCGGGTCTCTGCGACCTTGATCTCGATCGGCGACTGCCCGGAGGGAAACGCGGTCGCGACAGACGCAACCTTCACGCCGCTCCCCGCGAGCCGCTCCTTCGCGACGCCGACGAGGCTCGGGTACAGGCACACGGCTGCGACCGGCGGAACCGACGGATCGACCGGATCCGGCCGCATCGCCTTCGCGCACAGCGCGGCGACCTTGCCGGGCGTGTCCTGCCCCTCGAGCGTGGTCAAGTCCATCATGCGCACGGCGAGCTCGAGCGCCTGCACCTTCGACTCGCGCTTGATCGAGCGCTTCGCGAGTGTCGCGGCGCGCTCCTCCAGCGCGACGGCGTCGACAGAGCCCACACGCGGAAGCCGCGGGCCGGACGGGAGCTCGAAGCCACCGACGAGTGCGGGCGCCTTCGCCACGCTGCGAGTGTAGTCCCGCGCGTGAGCCGGCCCAGCGCGCGCGTCGTCTTAGAGGCCCATGCGCTCGAGCATCTTCGGGTCGCGACGCCACTTCGGCCGCACCTTCACTTGGAGCTCGAGAAAGACTGCGTGACCGACGAACGCCTCCACCTCCGGCCGCGCACGCGTGCCGATCTCGCGGATCATGGCGCCCTTCTTGCCGACGAGGATTCCCTTCTGGGATTCCGTCTCCACGTAGACCACCGCGTGGAGCCGCCGATCCTCGATCTCGTCCACCTCGACCATGAGCGCATGCGGCACCTCTTCGCGCGTGAGGTGGAGCGCCTTCTCGCGGATGACCTCCGCGATGCGCTCCTCGAGCGAGAGATCCGTCTTCTGCTCGTCCGGGAAGTACGCGGGGCCCTCGGGCAGCAGGAACACGAGGTCGCTGCGAAGCTCGCCCACGCCCTCCTTCGTCTTCGCGCTCACGGGATGAAGCGCATGGAAGTCGCCGAGCGCGGCAGCGGCCTTCATCTGCATCGCGATGTGTGCCGGCTTCAGCCGGTCGACCTTGTTGAGGGCGATGATCACCGGCTTGTCGAGACCGAACACGCGGCGCGCGACGAAGCGGTCGCCTGCGCCGATGTGGGCGCGCGCGTCGACGACGAGTAGCACGGCGTCGACATCCTCGAACGACGCGTCGACGGTCTTCTGCATGCGTTCCGTGAGCGCGTCCATCGGGCGCTGGAAGCCCGGGAGATCAACGAGCGCGAGCTGGTAGTCGTCGCCGTGTGCGACGCCGAAGAGACGCCGGCGAGTCGTGTTCGGCACCGTCGAAGTGATGGCGACCTTCTCGCCGCAGAGCGCGTTCACGAGCGTCGACTTGCCGACGTTCGGGCGACCGGCGACTGCCACGAAGCCACTTTTCACGGATGCCTACTTTCGGGGCACCCCGGCCCACCACCCACTGCGAGCATATCGCCGGAATCCGCGCGCATGGGATACGGAACAGCACCGAAAGCGCACCCACCACTCCACAGCGCGCGCCTCACTCGAGATCGCCACTGTCGAACGACTCGGGCAGGAGCTCGCTCGGCGTCATGGTCACGACGCGACCGCCGTTGCGGAAGACGACGCGGTCGACACCCATCTCGAGGAGCCACTGGCGACAGCCTCCACACGGCGAGGCGGTGATCGCCGCGACGGCGAAGTCCCCTGGGCGGAACCCCTCCGCGACGGCACGCGAGAACGCCGTCCGCTCGGCGCAGACCCCCAGGGGGTAGGCGGCGTTCTCGACGTTCACGCCCTCGATCACCCGCCCGTCGCGCGCGAGCACCGCGCAGCCCACGTGAAAGTTGGAGTAGGGCGCGTACGCACGCGCCGCCGCGGCGTCCGCGAGAGCGAGGAGCTCCTGGTCGCTCATCCGAACACCTGGAACAGAAGAAGCGTGACGAGCGCGCCGAGCGCCGCACCCGACGCAACCTCGGACGACGAGTGCACTCCGGATTCCACGCGAGTCTGCGCCACGAGCAACGCCATGATGAACGTCACGGAGGAGATGAGGAATCGCTGCGACGAGTCCTCGAGGATGAGCGTCACCGCCATCCACCCCGCGAACGCGACGGCCGCGTGCCCAGAGGGAAGCCCACCGCGCAACGGGGTGCCGCGTCCGGTGTACGCCTTGACGGCGATGACGAGGATCACCGTGACCGCGAGCGCGACGAGCGTGAGCTCGGCGGGCGCGTCGGACAGCCGCGTCAGAAAGCGCGAGCTCCGCGTCGCGACTTCGCCGGAGAACACGAGGTACCCGACGGCGACCGCGTTCAGCGCCGCGATGAGAACGGCGCCCGCGGCGATGTCCTTCGCGATCTTGGCCATCGGATCGAACGACGTCGATGCCACGTCGACGGCGGCCTCCACCGCCGTGTTCACGAGCTCCGCGACCAGCACGAACGTGATGGCGAGCAGGAGCACGGCGAGCTCGAGCTTGGTGGCGCCGAAGCCGATTGCGGCAACGAGGACGGCGACCGCAACGGCGAAGTGGATCCAGAGGTTCCGCTGCGTCCGAACCGCGTGGACGATTCCCTCGGCGGCGAAGTTGAAGCTCTGGAAGAGCGAGGTCGAGGGCTGCCTGCTCATCACTCCGCGTGCACTCGCTCGCGCGACGTCATTTCCTCGCCGTGGTCGTAGCCGAGCAGGTGAAGGAGCCCGTGTACGAGCGGCTCGCGCCAGCTCTCCCGAACGACCTCGGGGCAGAGGACGACGTCGCCCAGCGCGCGCGGCTCGCCGTCCGGAAGCTCGTCGCGGCCGTCGAGCGGAAACGACAGGACGTCCGTGACCTCGTCGATCCCGAGGTGTTCCAGCTTGAGCGCCCGCATCTCGTCGCTTCCGACCCACGCGATCCCGAGCTCGCCTTCGGATACTCCCTCGGCCGTCACGACGCGGACGGCGAGCGCCTCTGCCGCGTCGCGGTCGACCGATACGCCGCTTCGGTTGTCGGTCTCGACCGTGATCACCGGCGACGCGCCGTGCCGGTCTCCTCGGCGTGGCGCTTGTACGCCTCCACGATCCGCTGCACGAGCTTGTGCCGGACGACGTCCTCGTTGCCGAACTCCACGAAGCCGATCCCGTCTATCCCGGCGAGGATGTCACGCACCTGGATGAGGCCCGACGCCTGCTCGCGCGGGAGGTCGACCTGCGTCACGTCGCCCGTGACGACCATCCTCGAGCCGAATCCGAGCCGCGTCAGGAACATCTGCATCTGCTCGGGCGTCGTGTTCTGCGCCTCGTCGAGGACGACGAAGGAGTCGTTGAGCGTGCGCCCGCGCATGAACGCGAGGGGCGCGACCTCGATCGTCCCGCGCTCCATGTACCCGGCGAGCCGCTCCGCGTCGAGCATGTCGTAGAGCGCGTCGTAGAGCGGGCGCAGGTAGGGATCGACCTTCGCGAGCATGTCGCCGGGCAGGAAGCCGAGCCGCTCGCCCGCCTCGACCGCCGGGCGCGTGAGGATCACGCGCCCGACCGCACCTTCGGAGAGCGCCGACACTGCGAGCGCCATCGCGAGATAGGTCTTCCCGGTTCCGGCGGGTCCGATGCCGAACGTGACGGTGGAGCTGCGAATCGCGTCGACGTACCGCTTCTGGTTGACCGTCTTCGGCGTGATGTTCTTGCCGCGGTGGTGCCACACGACGTCGTCGAAGACCTCGCGCACGTCCTCGACCTGGTCGAGGGCTGCGAGCACGGCGCCGACGGTGTCCGGCCCGATCTCGTGGCCGCTCTCGACGAGCTCCACGAGCTCTTCTACGACGGCGCGCGCGGCCACGACGTGCTCGTCGTCGCCTCCGAGTGTCAGGCGGTTGCCGCGCAGCGCGATCGTGCACTGGAGCCGCTCACGCAGCGCGTCGAGCACGCCGTCCTGCACGCCGGCAAGCTCGGCCGCGACCTCGTTCGAGACATCCAGCACCTGCTGCATCGCGCCTCAGTGTAAGCCCGGTGCAGGTCGGTCCCGGCGTCGACCGGGACGCCTTTGGCCGCGCTTTGCAACGATCTCAGCGCATGACCGAGCTCACGAGCCGACTCGCGGTGCCGGCGGACATCGCCGCGCTCACGACGCTCATGGACGCCGCGATCGCCGAGTTACAGCGTGACTTCCTCGACGACGCGCAGATCGCTTCCAGCCGCGCGATCATGGGCATCGACACCCAGCTCATCGACGACGGGACGTACTTCGTCGTCGAGTCGGGGACGAACATCGCAGGCTGCGGCGGCTGGAGCCGTCGCGCAACCCTCTACGGCAGCAACGAGACTCCCGGGCGCGACGCGAAGCTCCTCGATCCCGCCCATGACCCGGCGCGCGTGCGCGCGATGTACACGAGCCCGGCGTACGCCCGGCGCGGAGTCGGCCGGCTCATCCTCTCGCTTTGCGAGACCGCCGCAGCAGCAGAGGGCTTCTCCCGTCTCGAGCTGATGTCCACGCTCTCGGGCGAGCCCTTGTACACGGCGTATGGGTTCCGGCCTGTCGAGCGATTGCAGGACTCGACCGGCGGCGCAGCAGTACCACTCGTCCGGATGGACAAGGCCGTCGATCCCGCGCTCGTCAGGCCAGCTTTTCCTTGACGAGCTGCGAGACGGTCGACCCGTCGGCACGGCCCGAGACCTGGTGCATCACGCCGGCCATCACACGACCCATGTCCCGGATGCTCGTCGCCTCGACCTGGGAGATGACGTCGTCGATGATCTCCTCGATCTCCTCCTCGGACATCTGCTCCGGCATGAACTCCTCGAGGATCTCGAGCTCGTACTCCTCGTCCTCGGCCTGCTCCTCGCGACCCGCCGCGCGGAACGCCTCTGCCGCCTCGCCTCGCCGCTTGCGCTCGCGCTGGAGCACCTGCAGCTCCTCGTCGTCGGAGAGCGGGCGCTGCAGCTCCTTCTGCGCGCCTTGCAGGGCGTTGAGGACAAGGCTCAACGCGTCGCGCCGGTCCTCGTCGCGCGCGAGGCGCGCCTCCTTCAGCTCGCTCTCGATACGGGCGATCAAGCTCATGCCGTCTCCAGCTCCAGGGCGCGTGCCAGCTTGCCCGTGTCGAAGCGGCCGCCGAGCACGTGCCAGTGCAGGTGGAAGACCGTCTGCCCTCCGCCCTCGCCGACGTTGACGAGCACCTTGTAGTCGTCGAGCCCCGCTGCGGACGCCGTGTCCGCGACGAAGCGCAGCATGCGGCCGGCCTCGTCGTCCGGGAACGCGTCGATCTCACGAAAGGTGTCGATGTGTCGCGCGGGCAGGACGAGCAGGTGGGTCTCCGCGATCGGGTTGATGTCGCGAATCGCGACGAACCCGTCGGAGGCGTGCACGTGATCGCCCTCGGCGACGAGCCGGCAGAACAGGCAATTCTCAGGCGGCGACGGCAAGGATCCCCTCCTCGGTAGACTCCGACGGCGCGAGCCGGCAGGAGTTGGCCGACCTCGCCGTCGAGGAGCCACGGCGTGTAGTCGTCGCCATACCCTCGGCCCGGCCGGTCGACGAGCACGCGATCGGTCGACCCCAGCCTCGACGCCCAGCGGCGCTTCGACAGCTCGTCCGAGAGCGCGCGCAGCCGCGCGCTCCGCTCCTTCTTCACCCCGGTGGAAACGGTGTCGGCGGCTGCCGTCGCGGTTCCGGGTCGCGGCGAGTACGGGAACGCGTGCACGCGCGTGATACCCGCCTCGCGGATCACGTCGAGCGTGCGCGCGAAGGCCGCCTCGTCCTCGCCCGGGAAGCCGACGATGACGTCCGCGGTCACGTTGAAGTCGCGCAGCGGGTCGAGCTTCGCGAGGTACTGCCCCGCGGAGTAGCGACGGCCCATCGCGCGCAGCACGCGGTCGTCGCCCGACTGCAGCGGGACGTGCAGATGGAGTGCGGCCGTCGGCGTCTCTCGCAGCGCCGCGACGAGATCGGTCGTGAGGTGGTTCACCTCGATCGAAGAGAGGCGCAATCGCTCGACGCCAGGGATCGAGCCCGCCTCGCGTACGAGCCGAGGCAGCGCGTAACCCGCCTCGCGGTCGCGGAAGCAGCCGAGATTGACTCCCGTGAGCACGATCTCGCGGTGCCCCTGCCCCACACGCCGTGCAATCTCGACGAGCACGGCTCGCACGGAGCGGCTGCGCGTCGCGCCGCGGACGAGCGGGATGACGCAGAACGCGCACGCGAACGAGCAGCCGTCCTGGATCTTCACGAAGGCGCGCGTCCGCTCCAGTCTCGCATTCGCCTGCACGCAGCCGATCGCGCCCACGTCGCCGGCGACGACGTCGGGAACGTCCTCGCTCGGCCTGACGATCACGGAGACGTTGGGTGCCGCGTGCTCGAACGCCGACCCGAGGTTCGCGGCGCAGCCGGTGACGTAGACCCGGCCGTGCGTCCGGGCGGCGCGGGAAACCGCCTGACGCGACTTCGAGACAGCCTCGTGCGTGACGCAGCACGTGTTGACGACCGCAACGTCACCCGCGTCCGCAACCTCGCTGTGGCCATCGGCGAGAAGGCGCTCGCGCACTGCCTGCGCGTCCGCGTACGACACCTTGCAGCCCAGGAAGCGCACGGAGAAGGTCGCCATCGCCGGGCTAGCTTATGCCGTTCTCATCCAGATGTCTGCCGCCCAACCCTCGAGCTCCAGCCGGTCGTCTCGCGTCCAGCCCGAGACGGCCGGGGTCTCGGACGCGAGGTAGCCGGACGTGACCGCGACAGGTGCCATCCAGTCGCGCGAGAAGCAGCTCGACGACGGCGAGCTCGATGTTGGCGACCACGACCTCGGTGCGAGGCAGCTGGTCACGCAGCACGTCGACGCGGCGTGCGTCGATCTCGACGCCGTTCGCCCGCGCGGTCGACGCGGCCGACCTCGACCGCGTCCCGGTCGAGATCGACGGCATGCACGGGGGCGAATCCCAGCCGCACAGCCGCGATCGCGACGACTCCGGAACCGCACCCGGCGTCGAGCAGGCTCCCGCGCTCGAGCCTCGCGAGCAGCTCGATGCACGCCCGCGTGGTCGGGTGCGCCCCGGTGCCGAACGCGCGCCCGGGATCGACCACGACCGAGCTCTCGCCAGGCGGCGCACGCAACCACGGCGGCCCGATCCAGAGCCCGCCGGCGCGCACCGGGCGATGGAACTCCTTCCAGCGGTCGTCCCATCCGGGCGCGACGGCCTCCGACCGCACATCCGAGAACGCCTCGCGTACGACGACCTCGCCGGCGGCGTCGGTGAAGACGGCAAGCTCCACGACCCCGCCCAACGACCGCTCCTCGAGCCCGTCGGGAAACCGTTCGAGAAGCCACGCCGTCGCGATCTCGACCTCGCGCTGCGGGACACGCAGCGCGACCCTGCCGGAGCCCGCTCAGCGCAGCGCGCTCTTCAGGCGGCCGAAGAAACCCTCGTCCTCGTCGGACTTGGTCGCATAGGCGTCGGGTCCGAGCGTTCGGTCGACGTCTTCGAGCAGTTGACGCTGCTCGGCATCGAGCAACGTCGGAACCGCGACGTCCAGCCGAACGAAGAGCGATCCGCGGCGCGAACCGCGCAGCGACGGCATCCCCTCGCCCGTGAGCACACGCACCTCACCCGGTTGGGTGCCGGACGGCACCTCGAGCTCGAGGTCGCCCGTGAGCGACGCGACCGTCGCGGTCGTTCCCAGCGCGGCGTCGGTCATCGTCAGGCGCACGGCGGTGTGCAGGTCGTCTCCGTCGCGAACGAAGCGAGGATCTGGTCGCACGCGCACGACGACGAACGCGTTCCCCCGCTCGTTGCTCCGGAAGCCCGCGTGACCCTCGCCGCGAGCGCGGATCTGCTGCCCGTCGTGGATGCCCTTGGGGACGTCGATCTCGAGCTGCGTCCTCGTGACGACGCGGCCTTCTCCACGGCAGTCCGCGCACGGGCGTTCGAGCACCTCGCCCGCGCCGCCGCAGTCGGGGCAGGCGCGCTGCTGGACGAACTGTCCGAAGATGTTCTGCGAGACGGTGCGTACAGCGCCCGCGCCCGCGCACGTCGAGCACCGGCGCGTCGACGTCTCGGGCTCGGCTCCCGTCGAGTCGCAGCGCTCGCACGGGAGTGCGACGTCCAGTGGGACGACCACCGACGCACCCGTGAAGGCGTCCTCCAGCTCGATCTCCACGACGGCCTGCACGTCGCCGCCACGCTGCGAGCGCTGCCGGCCGCCTGCACCACCGAGCAGGTCCTCGCCGAAGAACGCAGCGAAGATGTCCGCGACGCTTCCAAAGTCTGCGAAGCCGCTCGTAGCCGCCACGCTTGAGACCGGACTTGCCGTAGCGGTCGTACAGCGCGCGGCGCTCCGGGTCGGAGAGCACCTCGTACGCCTCGGCGACATCGCGGAAGCGCCGCTCGGCGTCGGGCTCGCTCGACACGTCGGGATGAAGCTCACGTGCGAGCGTGCGGAAGGACTGCTTGATCTCGGCGTCGCTCGCGCCGCGCGCGACGCCGAGCAGCTCGTAGTAGTCCGCCTCCGTCAGAGCCATCGTCAGGCTTCTTCGTAGACGTCCTCGACGAAGCGCGAGAGCTCGAAGGCCGCCGCGCGCACCGTCCGGATCGCCTTCTCGTAATCCATGCGCAGCGGTCCGACGAGACCCACGGCGCCGAGCGGCGTGGAGCGAATCCCGTAGGTTGCTCCGACGAGCGAGACCGCGTGCAGCTCGGCCCCGGCCACCTCCGGCCCGATGTGGACGACCGGACGCTGTGGCTCGAGGGCCTCCGACACCAGCGCGAGGACGGCGGCGCGACGCTCGAGCAGTTCGACGAGCCTCATCGTCGCCTCGACCTCCTCGATCCGCGCACCCTCGACGAGGCCGGCCGCGCCGCCGACGAAGACCTCGGGTCCTGACTCGCCACGCACGTCGAGGAGCGTCTGCCCGATGAGCGCGAGAAATGCGCGCTCCCGCGGCGCCAGCTCCGGAGCCTCGAGCCGGCGACGCACTGCGCTCGATCCGAGGCGCGTGCCGACGAGCTGGTCCTCGAGGTACGCGGCCGCCCACGCCACGAGCCCGGGATCGACCGGCTCGACGAGGCGGAACATCCGCTTCGTCACGCCACCGGTCGAGGTGATGACGACGACCATGAGGCTCGTCGCCTGGAGCCTGAGCACCTCGATGTGACGAATCGAGGCGGTCTCGAGCGACGGCGCCGAGACGAGCGCGAGGAGCCGGGTCGCGTCGGAGAGCATCTCGGTCGTCGTGCGCAGTGCCTGCTCGATCTCGTCGCGCATCGTGCGCAGGTCGACGCCGAGCTCGTCCGGACGTCCTTCGAGCCCGTCGACGAGCTCCTCCGCGTAGATCCGGTAGCCACTCTCGGTCGGCGTACGGCCGGCCGAGGTGTGCGGATGCGTCAGCAGACCGAGCGCCTCGAGCTCGGCGAGCTCTCCCCGCACGGTCGACGGCGACACGCCGAGCCCGGAGCGCTCGACGAGCACGCGCGAGCCGACCGGTTGGCCGGTGGCGACGTGCTCCTCGATGACGCGGCGCAGGATCTCGCGTTTGCGTGGGGTCAGCTGCATCCCGCATCCGATGGTAGCCGCCGGTCCTGCGGATACCAGCGCGGCCCTGATCGATGAGCACGAGAACGCGGGCGTCAGTCGACGACGAGCGCGAGAAGCTCGGCCGTGACGCCGCCGCCGAGGAAGCGGCCGCGGCGGGTCAGGCGCAGCTCCTCGCCGCGTCCGTTCGCGCTCAGCTCCACGAGGCCGAGCTCGACGAGGCGCGCTCGAGCGCCTCCGCGGTCGAGCGCGTCGGCGACGTCGACAGCGCGACGGCTCGTCCAGCCGGAGCCCGAGGAGCAGCAGCTCGCGCATGTGGGTCTCGCGGTCGATCGGCTCCAGCTCGCGCGGCGGCGAGACGCCCGCCGCGAGCGCTCCGACATAGCGCGACGAGGCTCGGCAGGTTGCGCCGCCGCTCACCCGACACCGTCGACACGGCGCCGATCCCGAGCCCGAGGTAGTCGTGCCCGCCCCAGTAGCCGAGGTTGTGGTGCGCGCGGAGGTCGCGACCGCCCGCCCGCTCTCCGACGACGCAGAAGTTCGCCGTCTCGTACCAGCGGTAGCCCGCCGCCGTCAGCGTGTCGACGACCTGCTCGAAGTACCCCTCCATCGCATCCGCCTGGCGCGCGAGCTCGTCTCCGTGCGCGAACGTGAAGCGCGTGCCCGGCTTCGCCTCGAGCTCGTAGCACGAGAGGTGCTCGGGCTCGAGCGCGAGAGCCTCCGCGAGGTCGTCGTCGAGGTCGGCGGCGCGTCTGGCCGGGGATGCCGTAGACGAGATCGAGCGAGACGTTGTCGAAGCCGGCCTCGCGCAGGAGTGCGCACGGCACGGCGGACGTCGTCAGGCGACGCCTGCCGCTCGAGCACGTCGAGCAGGCGCGGCTGGAAGCTCTGCACGCCGAGCGACACGCGCGTCACGCCGTTCGCACGGAGAAGCGCCGCGACCTCCGCAGTGACCGTCTCCGGGTTGGCCTCGACCGTGACCTCGTCCGCGCGCGGAAGCGCGGCCAGCAGCCGCTCGAGCTCCGCGGGCTCGGTGAACGTCGGCGTCCCGCCGCCGAGGAACACCGTCTCGACGTCCTCCGCGAGCAGCGCCCGCTCCAGCTCGAGCTCCGCGAGCAGCGCGTCGACGTACGCCGCGTGCTGCCCGCACTTCCCGACGACCGTGACGAAGTCGCAGTACCCGCAGCGGTGCGCGCAGAACGGCAGGTGCACGTAGAGGTGCCGGACGTGGCCCGTCACGAGCGCTTCCGATCCGAGTCGAGGTTGAGCACGGCGAGGAAGGCCTCCTGCGGCACCTCCACCCCGCCGACCTGCTTCATGCGCTTCTTGCCCTTCTTCTGCTTCTCGAGCAGCTTGCGCTTGCGCGAGATGTCGCCGCCGTAGCACTTCGCGAGCACGTCCTTGCGGCGGGCCTTGATCGTCTCGCGGGCGATCACGCGCGAGCCGATCGCGGCCTGTATCGGCACGTCGATCATCTGCCGCGGGATCTCCGCGCGCAGGCGCTCGACGAGTTGCCGCCCACGGTCGTAGGCGAAGTCGCGATGGATGATCAGGGAGAGCGCGTCGACCTGCTCGCCGCCGACGAGGATGTCCACGCGCGCCAGATTGCCCGGCTTGAACCCGGCGAGGTCGTAGTCGAAGCTCGCGTAGCCGCGCGTGCGCGACTTCAGCTGGTCGTAGAAGTCGAGGACGATCTCGCCGAGCGGCAGCTCGTACACCAGCAGGACCCGGTTCTCGCTCAGGTACTCGAGATGGTCGAAGGTTCCGCGCTTCTCGTTCGCGAGCTCCATGACCGCGCCGACGTAGTCCTTCGGGACGATGACCGACGCCTTCACGTACGGCTCCTCGACCTCCTCGAGCTCGCGCGGCATCTCGGCGGGGTTGTGCACCTCCAGCTGCTCGCCCGTCCGCGTGGTCGCCCGGTAGGCGACGTTCGGCGCCGTGATGAGCAGGTCGAGGTCGAACTCGCGCTCGAGCCGCTCGCGCACGATCTCCATGTGCAGCAGGCCGAGGAATCCACAGCGGAAGCCGAAGCCGAGCGCTTGCGACGTCTCCGGCTCGTAGGAGAGCGATCCGTCGTTCAGCTTCAGCCGCTCGAGCGCGTCGCGCAGCTCGGGGTAGTCGTCGGAGTCGGTCGGGAAGATCCCGGCGAAGACCATCGGCTTGACGTCCTGGTAGCCGGGGAGCGGCTCGGCAGCAGGCCGTCTGCGCGAGGTGAGCGTGTCGCCGACGCGCAGCCGCGAGACGTCCTTCAGCCCCGTGATGACGTACCCGACCTCGCCGGCCGAGAGCGACGCGATCGGCTCGCGCGCGGGCGCCATGACACCGATCTCTTCTGCGTCGAACTCGGTGCCCTGCGCCATCGCGCGGAGCGGCTCGCGGGCCGAGAAGCTGCCGTCGACGACGCGGACGAAGGCGACGACGCCGCGGTACTGGTCGTACGACGAGTCGAAGACCAGCGCTCGTGCGGGCGCGTCGGGATCGCCGGTCGGCGCCGGGATCCGCTCGACGATCGCATCGAGCACCTCGGGGACGCCGACGCCCGTCTTCGCCGAGATCCGCAGCACGCGCTCCGCGTCCTCGCCGAGGAGGTCGCCGAGCTCCCTGGAGGCGCCGTCGGGATCCGCCTGCGGAAGGTCGATCTTGTTCGCGGCGGGAACGACCGCGAGTCCGCCGTCGATCGCGAGATACGCGTTCGCGAGCGTCTGCGCCTCGATCCCCTGCGCCGCGTCGACGACGAGCAGCGCGCCCTCGCACGCCTGCAGCGAGCGCGAGACCTCGTACGTGAAGTCGACGTGCCCCGGGGTGTCGATGAGGTTGAGCTGGTGGCCTTTCCAGCTCACGCGAACCGCCTGGGCCTTGATCGTGATGCCGCGTTCGCGCTCGAGATCCATCGAGTCGAGGAGCTGCTCTCGCATCTCGCGTTGGGAGACGGCGCCGGTCAGCTCGAGGATGCGGTCGGCGAGCGTCGACTTGCCGTGGTCGATGTGCGCGATGATCGCGAAGTTGCGAATACGGTCTTGCTGCATAGGGATCCGCGCTCCTACGAAGGGTCGTCGCGCCGGGATCGCAACAGTAGCAACGCCTCGAGCTCGCGCAGCCCGAGCGCGCGGGCCAGCCCCACGTACACGAGCCCGCCGACGACGAGCCCCGCGCCGAGCGACACGAGCTGGCGCGAGCAGCACCGCGGCCGAGCACCTCGTCGAGGCCGTACCAGGTCGCGAACGCGAGCCCTGCCGCGACCGCGCCGGCGACGGCGACTCGCGCGACCACCGCGAGCGTGCCGCCGACGTGCTCGAGCCCGATCCGCCGTCGCATCATCACGAGCAGCACACCCGCGGCAACGACGTTCACGGTCGACGTCGAGAGTGGAATCCCCCAGATCCCGAAGCGGTAGAAGACAGTGTTGAGGACGGCGTTGAGCGCAACGGCTCCGAGCGCGATCCCGGTCGGCACCCAGTTCGTCTGCACCGCGTAGAAGCTGCGATTGAGGATCAGCATCCAGCCGTTGAAGACGAGCCCGATCGAGAACGCCTGCAGGCACTGCGCGACGACCACGGTGTCGTCGGCGGTGAACTCGCCGCGCTGGTAGACGAGGCGCACGATCGGCTCGGCGAGGACGATCGAGAGCAGCCCGGCGGGCACGAGGAGAAACGCGATCTGTCGCAGGCCGCCGTCGAGCGCTCGCCGGAGCCCCGCGACGTCGCTGCGCGCGGCGAAGCGCGCGAGCGTCGGGAAGAGCACGGTCGTGACGGCGACGGCGAAGATCCCCTGCGGGAGCATGTACAGCCGGAAGGCCTTGTCGATCGCGGCCGGCGCGAGCTCGGGGTCGAGCAGCCGAGACGCGAACAGCGTGTCGACGAGGAAGTTCACGTTCACGAGGCCGATCGTCAGCGTCACCGGCAGCATCAGGACGAGCACGCGCTTGACGGCCGGGTCGCGCCAGTCGACGACCATCGTCAGCCGGCCGTCGAGGCGGCGCAGCCAGGGGATCGGCAGGAGCAGCTGGACGAGCGTGCCGACGACGACCACGCCCGCGTACAGGTAGAGCTCCGCGCTCTCGTCGTCCAGCTGCGGAACGCCGAGCAGGAGCCCGACGATGATCACGACGTTCCAGGCGACGGGCGCGAGCGCCGGCAGCGCGAAGTGGTGGTACGTGTTGAGGATCCCGACGACGATCCCGGACAGGCCGAGCAGGACGACGATCGGGAACAGCACGCGCGAGAGGCCGACTGCCAGGTCGTAGTCGCCGCCCGGATCGCCGAACGGGCGCATGAGGAGCGGCGCGAGCAGGATGAAGAGCGCAGTGACGCCGCCGAGGACGAGCAGCGTGAGCCAGAACAGCGTCGACGCCACCCGCCACGCACGCTGCCGCTCGCCCTTCTCGAGCAGGTCGCTGAACACCGGGACGAACGCGCCCGAGAGCGCCGCGTCGGCGAGGAGCGCGCGCACGACGTTCGGGATGAGGATCGCGACCGTGAACGCGTTGATCAGGCCGGTGACGCCGAAGAAGTACGCGCTGACCATCTCGCGCACGAGCCCGAGCACCCGCGAGATCGCCGTGGCGAGCGAGAACACGGCCGTCGAGCGTGCGATCCGGCGGCTGCTGTGGTCCGCGCCGGAACGCTGCTCAGGTGTCGGTGTCGAGTCCATTGTGCGCAGCGATTCTCCCAGCGGGGTCTGCTACCATCGCCCGGCCCGCGCCAGCGGGCATTTCTTCGAATGGCGAACATCAAGCAACAGAAGAAGCGTGTCGGGATCCAGGAGCGGCAGCGGATCGAGAATCTTCGCTACCGGTCGACGATCAAGACGCTGACGAAGCGCCTCGAGAGCGCCGCCTCGGACGGCGACGCCGAACGGGCCTCGGCCGAGCATCGCGAGCTCGTGCGGACGATCGACCGCGCGGCGACGCGCGGCGCGCTCCACGCGAACACCGCAGCGCGCAAGAAGTCGCGGGCGGCGCGTCTCGTCGCAGCGACTAGCGCTTCCTAGCTGCTCGATGCGGCACCCGGCCGCCGGCTGAGCGCCACCAGCGTCCGCTGCACCTCGAGGTCGGGCGTGAGCTTGCTCTGACCCTTGAGCGCACCGTCGAGCTCGGCGAGCCGGAGAACCGCGTCGTCGAGCTCCTCCGACGAGAAGCCCTCGGCCTGGCGGTAGAGCTTGCTCGCGTAGAACGGGTTGAGCTTGAGCCGCGTCGCAGCCTCCTTCGAGCTCACGCCTTCGGCGGCGAGGCGCTTCAGCGCACGGAGCCGGGCGAGATGGCCGGCGAGCGAGCCGGCGAGGCGTGGGGCGACATCGCGCCGCGGCTTGGACTCGCGCTCGAAGATGGTCTCGCTGACGGCAAGCGCGCGAGCGGAGTCGCGCACCGACCATGCCTCCGTGAGCTCGTAGATCGGGACGTCGGCGTTCGGCGCAACGAGCGCTTCGACCTCGCGCTGGCCGATCGGCTCGTCCCCCGCCCAGGTCGCGATCTTGTCCACCTCCGTCTTCAGCGCGCGTGGATCGTCGCCGACGAGCTGGAGGAGCGCCGCGACGGCATCCGGCTCCGCGCGCGCGCCTCGCTCGTGGAACTGCTTCGCGACCCACTCCTGCAGCTTCTTCTTCTCGACGTCGAAGCCGAGCACGCTGCCCGCCTTGGCACACGCCTTCCAGAGCGCGGTGCTCGACTTCAGCTCTTCGGCAACGAGTGCGAGCACCGTCGCGGGAGCCGGACTCGAGAGGTACGCCGCGATCGCCTCGGCGTCGGCGGCTTTCCAGCCGCCCCGCCGGCCTCGGTCTGCTTTCACCCCGTCGACCTCCGTGACGACGATGAGTCGGGCGTCGCCGAACAGGCTTCCCGCGTTGCAGAGCCCGACCGCCTCGTCTCCCGAGGTGTCGAGCGCGGAGACGTGCTCCATCGCCTCGGGCTCGAAGTGGCTACGCAGGCGCGCGATCGCCGTGTCGACCTTCGGGCGGTCGCTCCCGGTGATCAGATAGACCGGCTTGTCGGGAGCCTCGGCCACGGTCGCCACCCTATCGCTCAGTGCCCACGGTCAGACGCGAGCCGTCCGACTCGACGACGACGCGCCCGTCCTCGTCGGTTCGGTACAGAGCAAGCCCCGGTGAGCTCTCGAGCGCCGCAACGGTCTCGGCTCGTGGATGCCCGTAGTCGTTGTCCCTGCCGCACGAGATGACCGCGACGCGAGGGCGTAGCTCCCGCGAGCTCCTCTGCGAGCCCCGGATCCTCGGAGCCGTGGTGGGCGACCTTGAGGATCTCGACCTCCGGGAGGCTGAGGCGCGCGGTGACGCCGGACTCGGCATCGGCCGGGAGAAAGACGTCGGTCGTGCCGTAGGAGGCGAGCAGGACGACCGCGTTGAGGTTCGGGTCCTCGCTCGGCGTCCCCGCGTCGGCAGGCCAGAGCGCACGCAGGACGAGCCCGCCCGTCCGGTACGTCGCACCCGCCCTGACGACGCTCACCGGAACGTCGTCGGCGCGTGCCGCGCGGAGCGCCTGCTCGCGTTCCGGTCCGGTCGCGGCGAGGTCGGGGTCGAGCACCTGCCCCACGTCGAGCCGGCGCAGAACGTCTGCCGCTCCTCCCACGTGGTCGCGCTGCGGATGCGTGAGCACGAGCGGCCGAGAGCGACCTGATCCCCATCTCGACGAGCTGCGCTGCCGCATCTCCCTCGGGTGGGCCCTGATCCACCAGAACACGGGCGCGTGGAGTCTCGAGCAGGACGGCATCGCCCTGGCCGACGTCCAGGAACGTGACGCGAAGACCCGTCGGCGCCGTCCACGCGGTCGGCGGGCGAGCCGTGAGCCACGCCGTCGACGTGACGACGCACGATGGCGCCCAGAGCGAGCGGAACGAGCACTCCGCTGCGGCGAGGCAGCCGGCGCACGCGGCGAACCACGAGCCACGCCACCACGCCGGCGACCGCGAGTCCTGCGAGCGCCCTGGCGTCGACCTGCGCGCGCGGAAGGTCGGCGACGACCCGGGCGACGAGCTCGAGCCACGCCGCCGCCCAGCCCGCCAGCGCGCCGAGACCGGCAGCCGCCCCGGGCGACACCGGATCGACGACCGCCGCGAGAAGCCCGAGCCCGAGGACGAGCGGAGCCGCCAGGAACGCGACGACGTTCGCCGGCACCGTGTACAGCGGCGCCTCACCGAAGTGGATGAGCACGATCGGCGCCGTGGCGACACCGCACGCGAGCGCGACCGAGAACGCATCCGCAACCGCAGGGTGAATCGCGTAGCCGTCGAGACGCCGTCGCACGCGCGGGACCGCGACGAAGATCGCGGCGACAGCCGCGAACGAGAGCTGGAATCCGGGCTCGAGGAGCGATGTCGGCATCCAGGCCATGAGCACGAGCGCTCCGAGCGCGAGGAAGTGCCAGCGGTCGGCCGGTCTGGCGGCGAGCCACGCGAGCGAGGCGAGCCCGCCGGCGACTCCGGCTCGCACGACGGACGGCTGCCACCCGACCGCGAGGACGTAGGCCGCGATGGTGGCGAGGATCGAGACCTCCCGAACCGACCGCGGGAGCCGCAGCAACCAGCCGAGCGCGTAGATCCCTCGCTGCCAGGAAGGCGACGTTCTGCCCGGAGACGGCCAGGAGGTGGTACAGACCCGAGGCGCGGAAGTCGTCGCGCACCTCGGCCGAGAGACCCTCGTCCTCCCCGAGGACGACCCCCAGCACGATGCCGCGACGGGTGCCGCCCGCTCCGCGCGTCACTGCTCGCTCGATCCGTTCCCGCAGGACGTCGCCGAAGCCGGCAATCCCACCGCGTCGCCCCGTCTGGCGCCAGCTCGAGGCGTCGAGGACGACATGGATTCCCTGGCGCGCGAGCCACGCTCGCTCGTCGAAGCCGTCTTCCTCCGGCACGCGGCTCGGCGACCCGGACGGATGCCTCGAGGATGGCTCCCCGCGGAGGCGAGCGGCCGACCGGCAGGACGAGCAAGACGCGCTCGCGCACCGCCTCGTGCCGGAACGTCGCGCGTGACGGCGATGACGCGCGTCGACCACGGAGACGATCGGGCCGGCGCGACGGTGACGAGCTCCGCGACGCCGGTCGCGCCCACCTCGTCGGCGAGCACACTCGCGCGAAGGGCATCCATACGGAGCGAGCCCCATGCGAGTCCGAGGACCGCCAGAGCGGCGCCAAGAGCGGCGACTCGAACCGATCCCGCCCGTCAGCAGCACGCCAGCGCACGCGGTCACCACGAGCAGGAGGGCTGCCACGAACGGGATCGCGACCCAGATCGACAACGCGAGCCCGACGCACGCGGCACCGACGAGCAGCGCGGGCCAGTGGAGCGCGAGAGCCGTCCTCACGGTGCTCACGGAGTCACGAGGTCGCGGAGCTGCTCGATTCGCGTCGGTCCGATCCCTGGCACCGCATCGAGGTCGTCGACGGACGCGAACGGCCCGTGCTCCGCGCGGTAGTCCACGATCTTCTGCGCGGTGATCGGCCCCACTCCCGGAAGCTCGTCGAGATCCTCGATGGTCGCGGACGACAGGCTGACGACGGACGCGACGGCCGTTCCTCCCCCGCGGCGGCGGCGCCGGGCGACGTAGCCGCATCGACCACTCGACTCGGAACGAGCACCTGCACCCCGTCGACGAGCGGTGCCGCCAGGTTCAGCGCGGCGAGGTCGGCTCCATGACGAGCTCCACCAGCGCGACGGACGGCATCCGCGATCCGCGAGCCGTCGCGTAAGCCGGTAGAGACCCGGTCGACGAACCTCGCCGACGACGTGGACGACGAGCGCCGTACGCGCCGGAGTCTCGGTGACCGGCTCGAGCGGAGCCGCCGCGACCTCCGGCTCACGCGCGGTCCCGGCCTGCGCGAAGCGCTGACCGACCAGGATGAGGAGCGCCAGCGCGAGCGAGAGGCCGACCAGGGCGGTCGAACGCGAGACGCGATCGGCACCTCGCCATCGTGGCCGCGAATCCGTCACACGTGGTTCACGGCTTCGTCATGAATCGGCGCCGAAATCGGTCTGCTGAAGCCAGACCCCGTACTCGTCAGATCACGAAGTTGACGAGCTTCCCGGGCACCACCACGGTCCGGGCAGGCTCGGCGCCGTTCAGATACTCGCGCACGCGTTCCGAGGCGCGCGCGAGCGCGACGAGCTCGTCCTCACCGAGATCGGGAGACACGTGGAGACGATCGCGGATCTTCCCGTTCACCTGGACGACGACCTCGACGGTGTCGACCTGGAGCAGCGCCGGGTCGGCGATCGGCCAGGGCGCCTCCCACAGACGCTCGTGCCCGAGCTTCGCCCAGAGCTCCTCGGCGACGTGCGGAGCGTACGGCTGCACCAGCGAGACGACGGTCTCCGCCGCGTAGCGCGAATCGGGCCCGGCCGGCTCGCGCGACAGCTCGTTGACGAGCTCCATGACCGCCGCGATTGCCGTGTTGAACGCGAAGCGCCGGCCGATGTCGTCCGTGACCTTCGCGATCGCCCAGTGGGTCTTCCGCGCGAGCGCACCGTCGGTCGGCTCGCTCGCAGGCGCGCTCTCGACGACCTCGGAGACCACCCGCCACAGGCGCCGCACGAAGCGCGACATCCCCTCGACGCTCGACTCCGTCCACTCCATGTCCTCGTTCGCCGGCCCGAGGAACAGGATGTTGAGCCTGCAGGCATCCGCGCCGTAGCGGTCGAGGAAGTCGTCGGGCCCGACCACGTTGCCGGCCCGCTTCGACATCTTCGTCTTGCCCACCGTCACCCAGCCGTTCGAGAAGAACTGCCCGAACGGCTCGCGGAAGCCGAGCATCCCCAGGTCGTTCAGCACCTTGACCCAGAAGCGCGCGTAGATCATGTGCATCGTCGCGTGGTCGACGCCGCCGATGTAGAGGTCGACCGGGTTCCAGTAGTCGACGGCCGCGCGGTCGAACGGAGCCGCGTCGTTGTGCGGGTCGCAGTAGCGCAGGAAGTACCAGGACGAGTCGACGAACGTGTCCATCGTCTCGGTCTCGCGCTTCGCCGCGCCACCGCACGACGGGCACGGCACGTTCACCCACTCCTCGGCCTGCGCGAGCGGCGGAGCGCCCTTCGGCTTGTAGTCGTCGATCTCGGGGAGCACGACCGGCAACTGGTCGTCCGGCACCGGGACGATCCCGCAGGCGTCGCAATAGACGATCGGGATCGGGCAGCCCCAGTAGCGCTGCCGCGAGAACCCCCAGTCGCGCAGGCGGTAGTTGATCGTCGTGCGGCCACGACCCTCGGCCTCGAGCTTCTCGACGATCGCACGACCACCCTCACGCGCGGGCCGTCCGTCGAACTCCGCCGAGTTGACGAGCACCTCGCCCTCCGCGTGCTCGACGTACGCCACGCTCTCGTCGACCTCACCGTCCGGCGGCCGCACGACCTGCCGGATCGGGAGCTCGAACACCCTCGCAAAGTCGAAGTCGCGCTGATCGTGCGCAGGCACGGCCATGATCGCGCCGGTTCCGTAGTCGGTCAGGACGTAGTCGGCGACGTAGATCGGCAGCCGTTCCCCGTTCACCGGGTTGATCGCGTGGAGGCCGGTGAAGACGCCCGTCTTCTCGACCGCCTGCGCCCGCTCCTCCGTCTTCTTCGCGCCCGCTCGACGCACATAGCTGCGGACATCCTCGGATTCGATCCGTGCGACAAGGTCGTGCTCCGGCGCGAGGACGAAGAACGTCGCGCCGTAGAGCGTGTCGGGACGGGTCGTGAAGACCGCGATGTCCTCGTCCAGCTCCTCGACGCGGAACAGGATCTCGGCGCCTTCCGAGCGTCCGATCCAGTTGCGCTGGCGCGCCTTGATCGACTCCGGCCACTCCACCGTCTCGAGGTCGTCGAGCAGCGCCTGCGCGTAGTCGGTGGTGCGGAAGAACCACTGCTCCATGAGCCGCGACTCGACCTCCGCACCGCAGCGCTCGCACGTCCCGTCGGCGAGCACCTGCTCGTTCGCGAGCACCGTCTGGTCGTTCGGGCACCACTTCACCGGCGCGCCCTTGCGGTACGCGAGCCCGCGCTCGAGGAAGCGCAGGAACTGCCACTGCTGCCAGCGGTAGTAGGCCGGGTCGTGTGTCGAGAGCAGTCGGTCCCAGTCGTACGCCCAGCCCACGCGACGATAGGAACGCGTGATCGCGTCGATGTTCCGCTCCGTGCTCTCGCGCGGGTGCACGCCCTCGCGGATCGCGGCATTCTCCGCCGGCAGGCCGAACGAGTCGAATCCGTTCGGGTGCAGCACGTGCATCCCGTTGCGCCCGCGGAAGCGCGTGACGACGTCGCCGATCGTGTACACGAGCATGTGCCCCATGTGCAGCGTTCCCGACGGATACGGGAGCATCTCGAGGACGTAGGTCTTCGGCCCGCGCTCCACGTTCGCGACATGGAACGCGCGCGCGTCCTCCCAGACGCGCTGCCAGCGCTCCTCGATCGTCTTCGGGTCGTACGGCTCCATCGTCTCTCTCATTCGATTCGGGACACAAAAAAGCCTCTCGCGCGAGAGGCCTGGAGGGATCGCCGCGGCGGCGCCGCGCTCGGTCCCTGGACTACGGAAGAAGCTGCTTCACGAGGCGAAAACGGTACCAGGCAAGATCTGCCGATGCTCGATCTCTTTCCGGACTCCGCACGGATCGACGCCGGGGAGCTCTCGCTCGGCGGCGTTCCGGCGAGCGAGCTCGCCGAGCGCTTCGGCACGCCGCTCGTCGTCTACTGCGACGAGACGATCCGGCAGCAGGCGCGCGCGCTCAAGGCGGCGGTGGGTACGGGCGGGCGCGTGTTCTACGGGACGAAGGCGTTTCCCAACGTCGCCGTGCTGCGGCTGCTCCGCGACGAGGGCGTCGGCGCCGACGTCGCGTCGGCGGGCGAGCTCGCCTTCGCCCGCCGCGCCGGCCTCTCCGGAGACGAGCTCGTGGTGCACGGGAACAACAAGGACGACGCGCTGCTCGGCGGAGCGGCAGCGGAGGACGCTCCGGTCGTGCTCGACGCGCCGGACGAGGCTGAGCGCGCAGCCGCCGCGGGTGTCCGCCGCGTCCTCCTGCGCGTCACGCTCGGTGTCGACGCCGACACGCACGAGGCGATCGTCACGGGGCACCACGGCTCGAAGTTCGGGCTCCCGCCAGCGGAGGCGCGCGCGACCGTCGCCGAAGCGCTCGCGAGCGGTCTCGACGTCCTCGGCCTCCACGTCCACGTCGGCTCGCAGCTGCCCGACTTCACTGCACAGGCGGAGACGATCCGGCGGCTTGCCGAGTTCGCCGCGACCTGCCGCGACGAGCTCGGCTGGGAGGCGCGCGTCGCCGACCTCGGCGGCGGGTTCGGGATCCGACACCACCCCGACGACGACGTCCCCGATGCGGCGGAGCTGGCGCGCGCGGCCGCCTCGACCGCGCGCGAGTCGTTCGTTGCGGCCGGTCTCCACACACCCGAGGTGTGGCTCGAGCCGGGCCGCTGTCTCGTCGGCCGGGCAGGAGTGACGCTGTACCGAGTCGGCGCGATCAAGCGGCTCCCCGAGCGGACGTGGGTCGCGGTCGACGGCGGCATGTCCGACAACCCGCGGCCGCAGCTCTACGACGCGCGCTACACGGCACTGAGCGCCGCGCGCGCCCAGGAGGACCCGGATGAGCTCGTCAGTGTTGCGGGCATGCACTGCGAGTCCGGGGACGTCCTCATCGACGACGTCGTCCTCCCCACGCCGCGTCGCGGCGACCTGCTCGCGGTGCCCGCGACGGGTGCGTACACGCTGGCGATGAGCTCGAACTACAACGGCGTTCCCCGCCCCGCGGCGATTCTCGTCCGCGGCGGCGACGCACAGCTCATCCGCCGGCGCGAGACCGCTCGACGACCTGCTCGCCCTCGAGGGCCCGGGATGAGCGACGAGTGGCGCTCGCGTGTTCACGGCCTGCTCGTGCAGCCTCCCGATCGAGCTCTGCTGATTCGATCGGAGCAGGGCTGGTCGCTGCCGTACGTCGAGGTCGACACCTTCTCGGACGACGACCTCGGGGCCGTCCGACGGGCTTTCGAGGACATCCTGGGCACTCCGGTCGCGATCCTGCGCTACGTCGCGCGACACGTCGATCGCGAGCAGAAGCTGCTGGAGGTCGTCGACGTGCTCGAGCCGCTGGACGCCGACCCCAAGCTGCCAGCGGGCGCCGAGTGGGTCGATCGCGTGCGTCTCTCGAAGCTTTCGCTCGAACACGAGGAGCACCGGGCGATCCTGGAGCGCGTCCTCGAGGAATCGGCGACGGATCGAGTCCCGGCGGAACGACCTCCTTGGGCTCGTAGCGGGTGGCTCGCAGAAGCAACGGCCTGGATCGACGAGTCGCTCGCCACCATCGGCACACCCCGGACCGGACGAGTCGAGCAGATTCGGGCGTGGAGCCTCTCGAACCTGCTTCGCGTCCCGACGGCATCCGGAAGCGTGTTCTTCAAGGCGACGGCCGCCTCGCCGCTGTTCGTCGACGAGGGAACCGTCATGCGAGCGTTGGCGGAGCTGTTCCCCGGCAACGTGCCCGCGCCGCTTGCCGTCGATGCCGCGCGCCGGTGGATGCTGATCGCGGACCTTGGCGCGGAGCTCGGCTGGGACGCGCCGGTCGAGATCCGAAAGGACGTGCTTCGCGTGTTCGCAGACATGCAGATCGAGTCCGCCCGACACGCGGAGGAGCTCATCGCGCTCGGATGCGTTGACCGCCGTCTCGACGTACTCGCCGCCGAGGTGGAGGATCTGATCGCGGACGATGCGGCGCTCACCGAGCTCGACGCCGAAGAAGCGGAGAAGCTCCAGACAATCGGATCGACGATCGGCGCTCGGTGCGCAGCCCTCGTCGCCTCGGGCCTGCCGGACACGGTGCTTCACGGCGACCTGCACCTGAGCAACGTCGCTCGGGTGGACGGCCGGTACGTCTTCTTCGACTGGACGGACGCAAGCGTCGGCCATCCGTTCTTCGATCTGATCGACGTCTTCCGCGAGGAGGACGAGGCCGTGCGCGACGCACTCCGGGATGTCTACCTCTCGGCCTGGGTCGGCGTCGCATCACCCGACCGGCTCCTTGCCGCGTGGAACCTGGCACAGCCGCTCGCGTTCCTTCACCACGCGGTGAGCTACAGGCACATCGCGGCCAACGTCGAGCGCGGGAGCGACCAGGAGCTCGCGTGGGCGCTCCCCTCCTTTCTCCGCAAGGCAATCGCCGCCGAGGCGGCGGCCGAGGTATAGGGAGCGCGGCGAGTAGCTCAGTGGAGGATCTCGACCTCGTCGAGGTCGGCGACGACGTGGGTGCGGCCGACGCGCTGCCCCGGAAAGCGTGCGGACGGCCCCCAGAGGCGCGCCGCACGAAAGCTCGCGGCGAGCTCGTGGTGGATCGCGTCAGCCACATCCTCGACGGTCGCTCCCGGCTCGAGCGCGAGCGGCTCCTCGTCGACAGCGCCGCCGTGGCGGAGATACACGCGGACGAGCCCGAGCAGGCCCCAGACCGACTCGCGAAAGCGCTCGAGGCTCTCCTCGTCGAGAACGGACACCGGGACGACCTCGAGATCGTCGAACGCGACCGCGAGCCGGTCGACGCGGGCGTCCTCCTCGTCCACCTTCGTCGCAGCGAGCAGCGCCGGGAGCGCGATTCCGGCCGCTGCGACCTCACGCTGGAGCGCCGCCAGGATCTCTGGCGGAGCCGACGCCGCGTGGCAGTAGACCATCGCGTCTGCGTTCCGAAGAACACCGAGCAGCGCGCGGCCGCCTCCCCGATCCTCGGCTGCGCCCTCGAGCAGGCCGGGAATCTCGACGAGCTGCACACGGACACCGCCGATCGCGGTCACCGCAGCGACCGGCCGCGTCGTCGTGAACGCGTAGTCGCCCGTCTTGATCTGGATGTTCGAGAGCGCCTGCAGGAGTGACGACTTCCCGGCGTTCGGCGCGCCGACGAGCGCGACCTGCGCAGCGCCCTCGCGGCGGACGGCGATCGAGTCGCGGTGGATCGTCTTCGCACGGACGCGCGTAGCGTCGATCTCGCCGAGGAGCCACTTCCGGATGTCGGCGTACGGCCCGCTCCGGTAGTCGGGCAGCTCCTCGATCAGGCCGCGCAGAACGCGAACGCGCTCCGTCCCTTCCTTCCCGACCAGACGGCGCTTGGCCACCTGGACGAACGTGCGATGCGGCATCGGCATCGCCCTCTCCTCTCCGTCGTGCAGGCAGACCGCAGCGAGCCCATGGGCTCAGCGTGGCGCCCTGTCCTGCCGCTTCCCTGGACGCTCGAGCTGGAAGCGGCGAACTAGCCGGTCTTGTCGGAGATGGTCGCGCGCCAGGCGCTCTCGCGCGCCCGGCCGATGCCGTTGTTCATGAAGGCGAGCGTACACCGTTCCAGGCCGCACTCGAAACCCCGAATCGCGCCGCTTCGGGTGTTCTGGTACGTTCTCTGGACACAATCTGTACAAAAAGGGGACGCAATGCACTCCGCTCCAACCTCGATCACCCCCGCGTCGTTCAAGACCGCTTCGCTGGCCATGTTCCTCATCGCCGCCACGGCGTCGTTCGCGCTGTCGGTGTCGCTCTGGTTCTCCGGCAACGAACAGCAGGGCATCTTCGTGGGACTATGGGTTCCATCGATCCTCTCGCTCGGAACGCTCCTGCGTACGATCGAGCGACGATGAGCAACGCAGCGCTCTTCGCGTCGGGCACGCTCATCACGCTCGTGTTCGTCGTCGGAATGGGCCTACTCGTCTGGGGCGCCATACTCGACGGTCGCTACAACAAGGCGGTGCACGATCGCATGGACCTGGACGCCGCCGGGGTGAACGGGAGGACCAGGATCCCCGAGGAACCCGCGCTCGCCGGACGTCCGTAGCCGACGTGATCGATCACGGCCGGGTCGAAGAGGCTTCTCGCGACGGCGGCGCGAACCTAGTGGGCGTCCACTTCTGCGACGACCTCGGAGCCGACGGCTTCGGCTGGATCACGGACGAGGCGATGACGCGCACATCGCACGCGCTCGTCGCGGACGGGAAGGTGTGGCTCGTCGATCCGCTGGACTGGTCAGATGCGCTCGAGCGGGCGCTGGCGCTGGGCGAGCCGGCCGGCGTCATCCAGCTCCTGGATCGCCACAACCGCGACTGCGCAGCGCTCGCCGAACGCCTGGGCGTCGCCTATGTCGTCGCACCGGACGACCTCACGGGAAGTCCCTTCACGTTCGTGCCCGTCATGCGCCGGAAGCGCTGGCGCGAGTCGGCGCTGTGGTGGCCCGCGCGGAAGACGCTCGTGACGGCCGACGCACTTGGGACGAACCGCTTCTTCACCGCCGGGAAGGCGCCCGTCGCGGTGCACGTGCTCCTGCGCCTCACGCCGCCAAGGGCACTCGGCGCCCTCGAGCCCGAGCACCTTTTGGTCGGTCACGGCGAGGGAGTGCACGGCACGGGGACGGCGGCCGCGATTCGCGAGGCGCTGCGCACGAGCCGACGCGGACTTCCGGCGGCTCTCGTGCGCCTACCGTTTTCCGGCCGCGGCCAGTAGACCGGGCCGAACGAGACGTGGCGGGGCGACGAGCCCCGCCTCTTTCACGTGAGGGTTCAGCGGGTCCGCAAGCGGCGCTGCCCCGAACGACGCACGCACGCGCTCATCGGGCGCGTCGTCGTAGAGCGTCGTGCGCTGCCTGGGGACGCGGCCTGCCGACCGGATGAGCTCCTCCATCCGTTCAGGCGGTAGCTCCTGCCCGAACTCTGCCCCGGCCGAGCGCGAGATGGACTCGTTCATCAACGTCCCGCCGAGGTCGTTCACGCCGGCCGCGAGCGCTTGCCGCGTTCCCGTCCGGCCCGAGCTTCACCCAGGACGCCTGGATGTTCGTGATCTCAGGGTGTAGCGCCAGGCGCGCGACCGCATGGACGAGCAGCGTCTCCCGGAACGTCGGCCCGCGACGTGCGCGCCCCTGGAGGTAGATCGGCGCCTCCATCGGGACGAACGGGAGCGGCACGAACTCCGTGAACCCACCGGAGCGGCGCTGTTGCTCGCGTGCGCGCAGGAAGTGCCGTGCCCACGAGCGCGGCGTGTCCACGTGCCCGAACATGAGCGTCACGTTCGAGCGCAGACCGACGCGGTGCGCTGCGTCGTGGACGGCGAGCCACTGAGCGGTCGTCACCTTGTCCGGGCAGATGATCCGGCGCACCTCGTCGTCGAGCACCTCGGCGGCGGTTCCGGGGAGCGAGCCGAGGCCCAGGTCGCGCAGATGCGCGAGGTAGTCGGCGAGCGAGAGACCCAGCGTTGCCGCGCCCTGCCACACCTCGAGCGCCGAGAACGCGTGCACGTGGATCCCGGGCACGGTGTCGCGGATCGTGCGGACGACATCCGCGTAGTACTCGCCGGTGAACGCCGGGTGGATCCCGCCCTGGAGGCAGACCTCGGTCGCGCCGCGCTCCCACGCCTCCTGCGCGCGGCGCGCGATCTCCTCGCGCGGAACCAGATACGGCGCGCCGCGCAGGTTCGCCGCGAGCTTGCCCTTCGAGAACGCGCAGAAGCCGCAGCGGAAGTAGCAGACGTTCGTGTACTGGATGTTCCGCGTGACGACGTAGGTGACGTCGTCGCCGCAGACCTCGCGTCGTAGCGCGTCGGCGGCGGCGAAGACGCGCTGCGCATCCTCCCCGCGCGCCTCGAGGAGGCGGGTGATCTCGTCCTCGCCGAGCTCGTCTCCGATGAGCTCGAGTGGCGGCGCGTCGTGGCGAACGACGAACGGCGGGGCGACCGGATCCCCGGGCGCCCAGGAGTCGTCGCGGGCAAGCCCGGTCGCATCGGAGATGCGAAGCGCGGCCGGCAACACCGCCGGGTCGAGCCAGCGTCCCGAGACGTACTCGGGATAGACGGGCAGCCTGGGCGCGAGCTCGAGGCCGCGCGAGCGCGTCGCCTCGGCGAGCCGCTCGAGCTCCGGCCACGGCGCTTCCGGGTTCACGTGGTCGATCGTCACCGGCGACACGCCGCCCCAGTCGTCGATGCCGGCGTCGAGCAGGCGCGGGAAGTCGTCGAACGCGAGGTTCGGCGGCGCCTGCAGGTGCCACGACGGGCCGAGCAGGATCCGCGCGACGGCGATCGTCCAGAGGTGGTCGTCGAGCGACGGCTCGCGGTGCGAGGCCATGCGCGTTCCGGGCTTCGCGCGGAAGTTCTGGACGATGACCTCCTGGACGTGGCCGTGCTCCTCGCCGAGCGCCTTGATCGCGAGCAGCGCATCGATCCGCTCCTCACGCGTCTCCCCGATCCCGATGAGGATTCCGCTCGTGAACGGGATGGCGAGCTCTCCTGCCAGGCGGATCGTCTCGAGGCGCCGCGCCGGCACCTTGTCGGGCGAGGCCCAGTGCGGGCCGCCCTTCTCGCCGAGACGCTCCGCGGTCGTCTCGAGCATGATCCCCATCGAGGCCGAGACCGGCCGGAGCGCCTCCAGCTCCGCGCGCGTCATGACCCCGGGGTTGAGGTGTGGCAGGAGCCCGGTCTCCTCGAGCACGAGTCGCGCGCAGCGCGCGAGGTACTCGAGCGTCGTCTCGCAGCCGAGCGCGCGCAGCTCCTCGCGCGCGACCTTGTAGCGCAGCTCCGGCTTGTCGCCGAGCGTGAAGAGCGCCTCGCGGCAGCCTGCGTCCGCCCCCGCACGCGCGATCGCGAGCACCTCCTCCTCGGTCATGAACGCGCGCTCCCCGCGCCGCGGCGGCCGCGCGAACGTGCAGTAGCCGCAGACGTCGCGGCACAGCGTCGTCAGCGGGATGAAGACCTTCGGCGAGTAGGTGACGAGCGGCCCGGGACGCAGCCGCCGCGCCTCCACGAGCAGCTCCTCGAGCGGCGCGGCGAGAAGGTCGGCGGCGTTCACCATCCTGTTGGCGAGCATACGTCGAGAGACGGCGACGGCCCGCCGTACAGCGGGCCGTCGATCGCGCGGCGCTCACCAGCTCGTGCGACTACGGCAGCAGCTGGAACTCGAGCTTCGTCTTGTTCTCCGACAGGTTCCGAACGTTGACGGAACCGCGCACGTCCGCATATTTGCCGGTGCCTCCGACGATCGGGAACGTGAGCCTCGAGGGGCCGTCGGGATTGACCTGCCCGTACCCCTGAGCGAGCAGCGTCCCACCTCGCAGGTACATCTGCGCGACGAACAGCACCGTCGCCTTGTGCGTGAAGTCAGGCCCGAATCCCGTGATGAAGGTGTGCAGCACCCGCACGCGGCCGACCCGTGCCCCGTCCTGGTAGAGCGCGTTCTTCACCACGAACTGGTCGCCGCCTGTGGGCGGCCGATCGAACTGGAAGTCGCCAAGTGGCCGGTCGTTCTTCGGGACGTCGACCTCGATGAGGCTGAACTTCTGCGGGCCGCTGGTCGCCGATGCCGACCATGCCCAGACGCCGACCACCAACACGACCAGTGCGGGAACGAACACCTGCTTCTTCATCCATGAGTGCCGCATCGAACCGCTCCTTTCCGTCGATGTTCGCGAGCGATGCCCACTGCTCCGAAGCTAGGGCGCAGGCGTGCGAGGCGCATCGACGCCAGCACCGGAGCCGACTCGGTGCTGGTACCGAGATCGACTATCCGACTGACGCGCGGAGATACGTCACGACTGCGAGGACGCGGCGGTGCGTGTCGCCGTCCTGCGGCAGATCGAGCTTGCCCGAGGATCGAGCGCACGTGCGTCTCGACCGTCTTCTCGGTCAGCCAGAGCTCCTTCGCGATGCTCGCGTTCGTCCGGCCCTCGGCGACGAGCCCGAGCACCTCGCGCTCGCGCGGCGTGAGCTCGGCGAGTGGATCGTCGTCGTGCCCCGGCGGCGAGAGCAGCTGCTTCACGACCTCGGGATCGAGCGCCGAGCCGCCGTTCGCCACCCGCTCGGCGGCTTCGAGGAACTCGCCCACGTCGAGCACCCGGTCCTTCAGCAGGTAGCCGAATCCTCCGTCGCGAGCTCGACGAGCTCGACCGCGAAGCGGCTCTCGACGTGCTGCGAGAGGACGAGCACGCCGACGTCCGGGATGCGACGCGACGAATCTCGACAGCTGCGCGCATGCCCTCGTCCTCGTAGGTCGGCGGCATGCGCACGTCGACGATCGCGAGATCCGGCTCGTGCTCGGCGACGACGGCCAGGAGCGCCTCGGCGTCGCCGACGCGCGCCGACACCGTGTGCCCGGCATCCTCGAGCAGGCCCGCGAGCCCCTCGCGCAGCAGGACCGCGTCCTCGGCGATCACGATCTCGCACGGGATCGCCACCTCGACGTGCGTCCCGCCACCACTCGGGCTGACGATCTCGAACGTCCCTCCGTGTGCGGCGACGCGATCTCGGAGGCCGGCGAGACCCGAGCCGCGGCGTACGACCGCGCCGCCGACGCCGTCGTCCGAGACCGTCACGTGCAGCGTGCCGTTGTCGCGGACCGCACGTACCGTCACCCTCGACGGCGAGCCGTGCTTGACGGCGTTCGTGATCGCCTCGCACGCGACGAAGTACGCGGCCGCCTCGACGCTCGCCGGCACCCGCTCGCCGTCGCGTCGACGTCGACGAGGGACCGGCGTCGTCCGCGCGAGGTCGCGCAGAGCCGCGGCGAGCCCGTCGTCGAGTCGGGCCGGGCGAACGCCGGCCGCGATCTGACGGAGGTCGGCGATCGCAGCCCCGACCTCGGCGACGATCTGGTCGAGCGCAGGCGAGAGGATCTGCGCGTCGCGCGGGAGGCTCAGCTGGAGTCGCCGGAGCTGGACTCCGAGCGAGACGAGCCGCTGCTGCGCGCCGTCGTGGAGGTCGCGCTCGAGACGGCGGCGTTCCTCGTAGCCCGCTTCGACGATGCGCGTCCGCGACGCCTCGACCTCCGCGAGCTGCGATCCGGACCTCGACTCGCAGCCGTGCCATCTCGATCGAGAGCGCGGCCGCGGCGACGACACCGTCGAGAAGGTCACGCCGCTCGAGCAGCGTCGGATCGTGGAGCAGCATCGGCCGTCCGCGCGTCGTCGCGCCGGATCTCGCGCCGGGCTCGCGCGTCGAGCGGAAGCTCGTCCAGCGGCCTCGCCGGTCGGCATCGGCGTACGCCTCCGTCTCCGGAAGCCAGAAGAAGAACTCCGCGAGCGGATCCTGCGAGCGCGTCGGCGAGCACGGAGCCGATCTCCTCGGGTGCGCGGAGCCGTCGCGAACCTCGTCCTCGAAGGCGCGAACGCGACGAACACCGTCGTACCGAGCCCGGCGGTACCGTCGGTCGACGAGATCCTGGATTCGATCGCGCGCAGGGACGGAACGCGAGCGCGACGACGAGCGTCGCGAGCGCGACGACCCACGCTGAGTCGCCGCCGACCAGACGCCGAGCCCGATCGTGATCGCCGCGTAGACGGCGAGGAGCAGGAGACGTCAGCGTCACGTAGACGAGCGTGCGATTGACGAGGCGGTCGATCGCATACAGCCGGTAGCGCACGACCGCGATCCCGATCGCCGCGACGACCGCGCACTGAGCGACGAGCAGCAGCCCGAGAACGTCGCATCGCCACCGCCGCCGAACCAGGTGCTCATCACGAAGTCGAGCGATGAGAACGAGCGGGATCGAGCGACGCGCCCCACACGAGCCAGCTTCATCTGGAGCCGCTCGACGCCGCCGATCGGCGGAAGCGGAGGATGACCGCGAGGGCGCCGGCGAAGAGGCTCGCAAGCACCCCGAGGCGAACGGGATCCAGAGCCCGCAGTCGAGATGAGCTCTCCGACCGCGTTGCCGAGCCAGAGGGTTCGTGATCGTCCTCGTTCGGCGCCGATACGGATCTGGATCGAACAGCTTCAGTCCGATCGTGAACCGCGAAGCTCACGATCGCCGCGCCGGCGACCCAGCGCCAGCGGCGCGACAGGAGCCGGCCGTCCGGGAAGACGAACGCGACGCGAGCGGCCAGGCGACGAGCACCGGCGGGACGGTCGCCGCTCGGTCTGGATACGCCCAGCCGCACCGACGATCTGCTCCGCGCGATCTCGAGGGCGGGCAGGAAGCGCTCCGAGCAAGAGGATCCACGCGATGCGGTTGCGCGGGAGCTGGAGGGCGATCAGCAGGCCGACGACGGCAGGCGACAGGATCGCGAGCGCGAGGAACGGATAGATCGCGAGCGGAATCCAGTCCTCCTGCTCGGAGTGGAGCACCTCGAGCACCTGCAGCAGGCCGACCGTCAGCGCCGCGAGCGTCGCGACCGCGACGCCGCAGGCAGGATGCGAAGACCGCGCATCCGGAATCATTCGCCTCTGCGCGCGAACTGCAATACGTGCCAGCACCGAGATCGAGCGGTCCGGGTCGCCCATGGCGGACCGCGCCTACGCGCCGTGCCACGTGATCGCGCGGCTCGCCGCTAGTTGCGCTTCGACTGCCAGAGCCCGCCGACCGGCACGAAGCGACCCTTCGTCCAGCGCTGGAGCTGACCCTGCTGGATCGGGAAGTTGTCGCCCTTGCCGGTCTTCACGACGACACCGGGAAGCAGGAACGGGTTCTTGGCGCTCGAGATCGAACGCGCGCGCGACATCAGCGCCGTGCGCGTCGGGTTCGCTCCGAGCCTCCGGAAGAGCCCGACCGTCTCGTACGCGACCGCCATGCCGTACACGTGGTACACGTCGTTCGGGTTCGCGCCCTTCGCGTACTTCGCGAGCAGAGCGCGGTACTGCTTCATGCCGGCGTCCTTGTTCCAGCGCGGGTCGGTCGGATCCTTGAGCACCGTGGTCGTGATCGACCCCTCGACGAGCTTGTTCTTCCCGCCCTCGGAGGCGAGCAGCATGATGTTCGAGGTACCGGAGACCGCGTTGTTGATCACGAGCGGCTTCCACCCGAGCCGGTTCGCGAACACGTAGGCCTGGATCGCGAAGGTCGGGGTGGCGAAGATGCAGAAGACGTTCGCGCCCGACGCCTTGAGCTTCGCGACCTGCGAGCCGACGTCGGACGACCTCACCTCGTACGGCTCCGCGGCGACGACCTTCGAGCCGGAGCGGCCGAGACCGAGCTTGAGGCTCGCGAGCAGATCCTTCCCGTAGTCGTCGTTCTGGAAGAGGACGGCGACCTTCGCCTTCTTCCGCGCCTTCGCGATGTACTGCCCGTAGACGAGCCCCTCGGCCGCGTAGCTCGGCTGGAACCCGATCGTCCACGGGTACTTCGCCGCGTCGCGCCCCCAGGTCGTCGCGCCGGACGCGACGAAGAGCTGTGGCACCTTGACCTGGTTCAGGTAGTCGCGGATGGCGAGGTTCGACTCCGTGCCGAGCGTGTTGTAGACGGCGAACACCCGATCCTGCTCGACGAGGCGGCGCACCGCCTGCACCGTCGTCGCCGGGTTGTACGCGTCGTCGGCGATGCGGTACTCGAACTTCCGCTTCGCGACGCCTCCGCCGGCGTTCACGAAGTCGAGATACGCCTTCGCTCCGCGCGCGACCGAGGCGTACGACGCTGCCGGGCCGGTGAGCGGCGACGTTCCGCCGATGACGATGGTCGTCGCGCTGATGCCCGGATCGGCAGCCGAGCCGGCGAACGCCGTCGGCAAGGCCAGAACGAGTGCCGCGCCCAGGGCGGCGACGAGAACCGAACGACGCGGAATCACTTCGATCGAGAGTAGCGACGATTCGTGACCGTCTGCCCGATCCGGCGGAAGAGCCCGCTCACGCCGTTCGGCAGCACGAACATGAGGAGGATGAGCACGACGCCGTAGACGATCGCCGCTCCGCCGGGCTTCTGCGTCTCCTCGATGATGCGATCCGGGAGCAGCGATCCGAGGTCCTGGCCCTGCGCCCAGAGCTGGATGAACGCGACGAAGATCGCGCCGAACAGCAGGCCGGACAGACCGCCGAGCCCGCCGATCACGATGCCGACGAGCAGGAAGATCGAGAGCGCGACCGGGAACGTGTCCGGGTTGACGAAGGCGCTCGCGATCGCGAAGAGCCCGCCCGCGACGCCCGCGTACGCTGCGCTGATGCCGAACGCGAGCGTCTTGTAGCGCGCGAGGCTCACTCCCGACGAGACCGCCGCCGTCTCCGAGTCGCGAACCGCACGGAACGCGCGTCCCGTCCGCCCGCGAAGGATCAGCCAGGCGCCGGCGAAGAGCACGAGCGCGATCGACCAGGCGAGGTAGTACATCCAGTCGTTCGCCGTGAACGTGAGCCCGAGGAGCTCGAATGTGGCAGGCGCGGCCGGATCGGCACCCGCGACGGCATTCGAGCCGGTCAGCTCCGGCAGGCCGAAGAGCTGGATGCCCTGACCTCCTCCGGAGAACTCCTCGAAGCGCTTCACCGTCGACGGCATCGCGACAGCGATCGCGAACGTCGCGAGTGCGAGGTAGAGGCCGGACAGGCGGAGCGCGGGAAGCCCGAACGCCAGGCCGACGAGACCCGCGACGAGACCGGCAATCGGGAGAGTCCAGACGTCCTGCAGGCCTCCCGAGATCGGCCCGCCGAACTGCTCGTTCCCCGCCATGAGAATCGCGGTCGTGTAGCCGCCGATCGCCATGAACGCGCCGTGGCCGAGCGAGATCTGGCCCGTGTAGCCGGTGAGGATGTTCAGGCCGAGGAGCGCGATCAGGTAGATCGCGACGTACGAGTAGTCGCGCGCCTTGAAGTCGCTCACGAACGAGGGCAGCACGGCGACGAACACGACGAGCGCCGCGAAGGAGACGAAGCCGACCATCCGCTGCGTGCGGGGTTTCATACGCGCTTCACCTCCGGCTTGCCGAAGATCCCCTGCGGCCGCACGAGCAGCACGACGAGGATGATCAGGAGCGCCATCGGCAGCCGCAATTCCTCCGTGAACCAGTCGAACGCGTCGTACTGGCTCAGGAAGCTGAGCATGTTCAGGAGCACGCCGATGAGGAGCCCTCCGACGACGGCGCCGAGCGGCGAGTCGATGCCGCCGAGAACGGCCGCAGCGAACGAGTAGATGAGCACCGCGGCCATCATGTTCGGATCGAGTCCCACGGTCGGCGCGGTGAGCATCCCGGCGACCGCGCCGAGCAGCGCCGCGAGGCCCCACCCGAGCGCGAGCATCCACGTGACGCGCACACCGACGAGCCGCGCTTCCTCCGGGTTGACCGCCGCCGCGCGGAGCGCCAGACCGACCTTCGTGAACTGGAAGAGCACCCACAGCAGAAGGACGATTCCGAGGGCGACGGCGATCGTCCCGATGTCCTGCGCCGCGACGACGACGCCGCCGATGTCGTAGGTCTCGGTTCCGAACGGGCTCTGCAGCTGCTGCGGCTCGCCGCTCCACTGCCAGACGATGAAGCCGTTGATCGCGACGAGCAGGCCGATCGTGACGATCACGATGCGCAGCACGCTGCCGCGCTCGACCGGGCGAATCACGGCCGTGTGGATCCCGACGCCGCCCACGAACGAGAGCGCGAGCGTGGCGGCGAACGCCGGCCAGTAGCTCCACCCGTGGTTGAACGTGAGCGTCCAGGCGATGTACGTCGACAGCGTCGCCATCTCGCCCTGCGCGAAGTTGATGACTCCGGTCGAGCGGTGGATGATCACGAGCGCGAGCGCGAGGAGCGCGTAGATCCCGCCCGACGCGAGGCCGGAGACGACCTGCTGCATGAAGTCCGTGAAGGCGGCGGCGAGCATCAGTATCCGAGGTAGCTCCGCCGAATGGACTCGTCGTCTCGTAGCTCGTCGCTCACGCCGGTGAGCGCGACGCGGCCGACCTCGAGGACGTACGCGCGCTGAGACGCTCGCAGCGCGATCCGCGCGTCCTGTTCGACCACGAGCACCGTGAGCCCCTCTTCCTCGTTCAGCTTGCGAACGATCCGGAAGAACTCGCGCACGATGAGCGGAGCCAGGCCGAGCGACGGCTCGTCGAGGAGCATCAGGCGCGGGCGGCTCATGAGGGCACGGGCGAGCGCGAGCATCTGCTGCTCGCCGCCGGACAGCGTTCCCGCGCGCTGGCCGCCGCGCTCCGTCATCCAGGGGAAGTACTCGGCCATGCGCTCGATGTCCGCCTTCACGGAGCGGCTGCGACTCGTGTACGCACCGAGCTTGAGGTTCTCCGTCACCGTGAGATCGACGAACGTCCCGCGGCCCTCCGGCACGTGGGCGATACCGGACTTCGCGGCCGACTCCGGCCCGCCCTTGAGCTGCTTGCCGTCGAGCTCGATGCCACCCGAGCGCGACACGGTGCCCGAGATCGCGCGCAGCGTCGTCGTCTTCCCGGCCCCGTTCGCGCCCAGCACGGCGACGACCTCGCCCTCGCGGACTACCAGCGAGACATCGTGCAGCGCCTGGACGGGCCCGTAGCGCGCGGCGACGCCGTCGAGCTCGAGCAGCGTCTTCATGCCTCGTCCTCCGTCTCGGGCCCGTGCACGCCGTCCTGTTCGCGCGCCTCGAGCTCTTCCTCGTGCTCGTCGTCCACCCCGAGGTACGCCTCGATCACGGCCGGATCCGCCTGCACCTCGGCGGGCGGGCCGCTCGAGATCTTCCGCCCGAAGCTCAGGACGTTCACGTCGTCGGAGATGCTCATCACGAGGTTCATGTGGTGCTCGACGAGGAGGACGGTGAGGTCGAAGTCGTCGCGGATCTTCTGGATGAAGGTGCCGAGCTCGGAGACCTCCTCGTGGTTCAGCCCGCCCGCGGGCTCGTCGAGGAGGAGGAGCCGTGGCTTCGCCACGAGCGCGCGTGCCAGCTCGACGCGCTTCTGGATGCCGTAGGGCAGCGCCGCTGCGGGAAACTGAGCGCGCTCGCGGAGTCCGACGACGTCGAGCACTTCGAGCGCCTCGGCCTCCCCGGCCTGACGGCCGCGGCCGTGCGCCCCGACGAGCACGTTCTCGAGCACGGACATCGTCCGGAAGAGCTGGATGTTCTGGAACGTGCGCGCGATCCCCTTGCCCACGATCTTGTAGGCCGGCGCCCTGAGGATCGAGGAGCCGTCGAGCAGCACCTCGCCCGAGTCCGGCTTGTAGAGCCGGGTGATGACGTTGAACGCCGTCGTCTTGCCCGCGCCGTTGGGCCCGATCAGACCGGAGATGTGCCCCTCCTCGACGTCGAACGAGACGCCGTCGAGCGCGACGATTCCGCCGAAGCGCAGGGTGACGTCCCGTACCTCGAGGAGGGGCATCCGCAGGAGACCCTAAACGGGCCCGGCGGCAACTGGCAATCGAGGCCTCCGTTGTACGGGTCGGCAGAACGGGTCAGGCTTCGGCAGGTGTGCGCCAGCGAACCCCGCCGAACCGCCCGAAGTCCGCGTCATAGGAGACGATCTCGCAGCCGTGCTCCAGTGCGAGCGCAGCCAGATGAGCGTCATTGACGAGATTGCCGGCGGTTCCCACGTCGGCGAGGAGACCAGCCAGAACGTCCAGGTGCCTCGCGGTCGGCTCGATCACGGTCGCCGTCGGCTGCGCGAGCCAGTGCTGAACCACGCCGATCGCGTCGCCGGGAGAAAGGGGTTGGGCGAAGATGCCTTGATGCGACACGAGTCGTACGAATGCGAGAAGGGCGACCCACGAGAAGGCGACCGTCTCGCCGCTCGAAAGCGATTCGTCGAGCCATCGTCGAGCCTCCTCGTGATGCGACGATCGCTCGTTGACCGCGTAGATCAGCACATTGGCGTCGACGAGCTGCATGGGGCTACTTCCGGAGAGCGAGCTTGCGACGAAGCTCCTCGTCCTCGAGCTCACCGGCAAGCTCGAGGGCTTTCTCCAGCGGCACGGTCGGCTCGCCTAGATCGAACGTCGGTGTTGCTGAGGGCGCGGTCTCTCGCCGCGGCGCGAGACCGCCTCGGATAGCGGCGTTCACGGCTTCCTTGAAGCCGATTCCGCGTTCGCGCATGAGCTTTCGGACAAGCGCGTGCACGTCCGGATCGAGCGTGATCGTCGTTCTCATGGTGTCATCATAGCATCAAGATGCGGCGCATCAAGGCATCACAGCCTCGTATGCACGATGACCTAAGAGACCAGCTAGACGCGCAGGCTTGGGCTCGCGGCGCGGTCGCGGAGCGACCAGAGCTGCACGACGGATCCCGCCGGCACGCGAATCGTGACCGAGAGCACACCTCGAGCGTTCGTCGAGCGCGTGCCGCCGACCCAGGCCCAGCCGCTCGAGCGAAGGATCCGCAGGCGATACTGCTGCGGTCCCGTCCGCGGCCGAATCTGGCCCCAGAGCCGAACGGCGGCCCCGCTCCGCGATGTGCGCACGAGCGGGAAACGGAAGGCGTCGTAGGCCGGCTTCTTCACGCCGTCGACGGTTGTGAACCCACTCTGCCAACCGTCGTCGGCCTCGTCGTCGCGCACGAGGAAGAAGATCAGCATGTCGACGAAGCGGGCGATCTCGACGCGCCGCGCCGCGCTCGCGACATGCGCGGCCTGCTTCGTCGGCGAGACCCCGAGGAAGAGATCGGGCGGATTGGTCTGGTATCCGTACTCGGTCACCCAGATTCGCTTGCGCCCCAGCTGCTGGTGAACGAGCGTGACCAGCCGCTCGAGGTCGGCCATCGCGATGGTCGAGCAGGTGCGGCAGGCCGGTGCCCAGGGCGTCTCGACCTGCGGGCGCCCCGGGTAGGGGTGGTGCGCGTACGCGTCGAGCCTCGGCCGCAAGGGCGCCATGGCCTTGATCCACGCGACGGGCGACACGCCACCGATGCCCGCGCGCGGGGCGGTCATGCCGCCGCCGACGCGCGCAGTGCGGTTGACGGCATGGATCTGCGCGTAGGCGGGATTGAGGAGCTTCCGCACGTAGGTGCCCGCCGACGTGGGGCGTAGCCACTGCGGCTTGTTCGGCTCGTTCCAGATCGCCCAGAGGCGCGCCCATGAGTACCGCGTCGCAGCCGCACGCGCAAAGTCGCCGAAGGTCTGACCCTCGGTGGGCGCCCAGTTCGGGGCGAGACCGCCGTTCGCCCACCGGGGCGTGCCGTACAGGGTCACGAGCGGCTGGATGTCGTGACGTCGGAGGCCCCGGAGCACCGCATCGACCGAGCGCCAGTCGTAGGCAGGGTCGTCGTGATCGCCGGCCGTCGTCGGTCGTTCCCGGGCGACGAGATCCCAGCGGAGCGTGTACCGCACGACGTCGACGCCGAGCCGGTCGAGCTCGTCGAGCCGCGACTCGAGCGTTCCCGGGCCGTGCTGGAGCCATGCGTCGTCCTGGACTCCGACCAGCGCACCGGACGACGATGACGCGGGCGCAGCGAACGCGAGAGCGCCGAGCACGACGAGCACGCACGTGAGCCCCCTCACGAATCGCCCCTGCGCGAGTTCAGCGCGCGCGAGATGTCGTCCTTCGCGCTCGTGTACGCGCGCACGTCCTCCGGCAGCTCCTCGATCGCGGCGAGGTAGCACGGACCCGGGTAGGTCTTGTCGATCCTGCCGTCCGCCCAATCGGTCAAAACAGTCCTCCCACAGGAACGTTCCGAATTCGACGCGGCATTCGGGCCGCAACCGCACACTGCAAGAAGCATCGACACGACGGCGGACGCTGTTCCCACTCCACAGCGCACTCTTTTGATGGTTCCTCGTCTTCGTGCTGTGAAAACACGCGGGCGGTAAGAGGTTTGTAAGCGCTCGGCCCCGGCAAACGAGTGCCTCCCCACCGGGTCAGAGCGTCTAGGATCGCGCGCGATGGATCTGCGCGACACGCCCGAGGAGGCCGCGTTTCGGGCCGAGCTTCGCTCGTGGCTCGAAGAGAATCTTTCGGACGACCTCCAGGGCCACCGCGGTGGGGCGACCCGGTTCGACGGACCCGAGATGCGCGCATGGAGCCGGGCGCTCCATGACGCCGGCTACGTCGGGCTCACCTGGCCCGAGGAGTACGGCGGCGGCGGCGCGCCGTACACGCACCAGGCGATCTTCCTCGAGGAGCTCGCGCGCGCCGAGGCGCCGCCCCACATCGGGGTCATCGGCATCGGCATGGCCGGCCCGACGATCATCGCGCACGGCTCCGAGGAGCAGAAGGGGCGCTACCTCGCGCCGCTCCTCTCGGCCGACGAGATCTGGTGCCAGGGCTTCTCCGAGCCCGGAGCAGGCTCGGATCTCGCCGGCGTGCGGACGAGCGCCCGGCTCGAGGACGGCCACTTCGTCGTGAACGGACAGAAGGTGTGGTCGTCGTTCGCGCACCTCGCCGACTTCTGCATCCTCCTCACGCGCTCGGATCCGGAGTCGACGCGCCACGCAGGACTCACGTACCTCATCGTCGACATGCACGCGCCGGGCGTCGAGGTCCGCCCGCTCAGGCAGATCACGGGCGAGGCTGAGTTCAACGAGATCTTCTTCACCGACGTGCGCGTGCCCGAGGAGAACCTGCTCGGCGAGGTCGGCGGCGGTTGGCAGGTCGCGATGACGACGCTGCTCCACGAGCGTGGCACGCTGGGATTCGCGCTGCAGGCAGCGCTCGAGGTGCAGATCCGCAAGCTCGCCGCCCTGGCGCGGGATCGCGGAGCCGACCCGCTCCAGCGTGACCGGATCGCGCGCGAGTGGATCGAGATGCAGGGCGTGCGCTTCACGAACTACCGCTCGCTGTCGGCGCTCATGAAGACCGGGATGCCCGGTCCCGAGGGCTCGATCTCGAAGCTCGTCTGGTCGGAGGCGAACCAGCGCGTCACGAAGCTCGCGCTCGAGATCCTCGGCCCGGACGCCGCGCTCGGCGAGGAGAACGCGCCGTACGGCGGCTACTGGCAGTACCAGCAGCTGCGAAGCCGCGGCAACACCATCGAGGCGGGCACCTCGGAGGTGCTCCGCAACATCGTCGCCGAGCGCGTTCTCGGCCTTCCCTACTCGAGATAGGCGCTATGGACTTCACCTTCACACCCGAGCAGGAGGCGCTTCGCGAGCAGGCGCGCGCGTTCCTCGCCGCCACCCCGGAGCCGACCTGGGCGCAGCTGGCCGAGCTCGGCTGGACGGGGGTCTCGATCGCGGAGGACGACGGCGGCGCCGGGCTCTCGTTCATCGAGGAGGCCGTTCTCTTCGAGGAGCTCGGCCGCGCGCTCTACCGCGGTCCGTACTTCGCAACGATCGGGCTGACGCTTCCGGCGCTTCCCTCCGAGGACCGTGCCGCCGTAGCGACGGGCGAGGCGAGCTGGACGCTCGCGTTCGGCCCGCTCGTGCCCGACCTCGACTCCGCGGAGCACATCGCGATCGTCGGCGGCGACGGCATCTACGAGCTCGAAGGTGGCGAGCGGGAGATCCTTGCGACGACGGACGAGTCTCGGACGCTCGGGGTCGTGCGCGGTGGCGAGGCCGGGCGCCGACTCTCGGACGCCGGTGTCATCACGGAGATCGAAGCGCGCTCGCAGACCGCACTCGCGTTGGAGGCCTGCGGAGTGGCGCGGCTCGCCCTCGAGGACGCGCTCGAGTACGCGTCGTCGCGCGAGCAGTTCGGCAAGAAGATCGGCGTCTACCAGGCCGTCTCGCACCCGCTCGCGGACGCGTACACACGCGTCGAGCTGTCGCGCTCGCTCGCGCTGTGGGCGGCATGGTGCGTCGCGACCGGCGACCCGCAGGCGTCCATCGCCGCCGCGGCCGCGAAGTCGTACGCGGGCGAGAGCGCCGTCATCGTCTGCGAGACGGCGATCCAGGCGCTCGGCGGCATCGGCTTCACCTGGGAGCACAGGCTCCAGCGGCTGTACAAGCGTGCGCTCGGCATCGAGAGCTTCGGCGCCTCGGGGACGCGGCTACGGGCAGAAGTTGCCGCCGCGCTGCTCGACGGCGAGGTGCCTGGCTTGAGCCAGGAACCCGACTCTGTCTCTCTTATCCAAGGAGGCTGACGTGGACGGCCTGATGATGGACTACCAGCTCAACGTGCCCGCGATCCTGCGCCGCGCCGACGAGCTCTACGGCGACAACGAGATCGCGAGCCGCCTGCCCGACAAGAGCTGGCACACGTACACATACGCCGACTTCGTCTCGCGCACGAAGAAGCTCATCGTCGCGCTGCGCAAGCTCGGTCTCGAGGACGGCGACCGCGTCGGGACGTTCATGTGGAACCACTCGCAGCACCTCGAGGCCTACATGGGTGCTCCGGTCGGCGGGTTCGTCACGCACACGCTCAACCTCCGCCTCCATCCCGACGACAACACGTACATCGCAACCCACGGTGGCGACCGCGTCATCCTCGTGGACAAGACGCTGTGGCCGCTCGCCGAGCAGTTCATCCCGCGCTGCAACTTCGAGCACGTCATCGCGGTCGGTGACGGACCGACTCCGGACGGCGCGATCGACTACGAGGAGCTGCTCGCAGACGCGAACGAGTCCGGCGTTCTCCTACCGCGACCTCCCCGAGAACACCGCCGCAGCGATGTGTTACACGAGCGGTACGACCGGCCGGCCGAAGGGCGTTCTCTACTCGCATCGCGCGATCGCGATCCACGCGCTCACGGTGATCGGCTGCCTCGGGATGTACGCGGACGACGTGTGCCTCCCGGTCGTGCCGATGTTCCACGCGAACGCGTGGTGCTTCCCGTTCTCGTGCACGATGACCGGCGTCAAGCAGGTCTTCCCGGGGCCGCACATGGATCCCGGCGAGCCTCCTCGACGCCCTCGCAGAGCAGAAGGTGACGGTCACCGCCGGCGTTCCGACGATCTGGATGGGGATCCTGCAGGCGCTCGACGCGACTCCGGACGCGTGGGATCTCTCCGCGATCCGCTTCATGACCGTGGGAGGCGCTGCGCCCCCGCGCGCGATGATCGAGGCGTTCTCGGAGCGCCACGGCCTCCACATCGTGCATGGGTGGGGCATGACCGAGATGAGCCCGGTCGGGACGATCTCCGGCGCGCCCGGCCAGGAGTCGGGCCTCTCGCCGCAGGACGCATACACCCGCCGTGCCAAGCAGGGCGTTGCGATCCCGTTCGTCGAGATCCGTGCGAGCAGCGAGAGCGGGCTCGTGCCCTGGGACGGCGAGACGATGGGCGAGCTCGAGGTCCGCGGACCGTCGATCTCGTCCGCCTACTTCGAGTCCGAGGACGGCGCCGACCGGTGGACGGAGGACGGCTGGTTCAAGACCGGTGACATCGTCACGATCCACGCGGACGGCTGCGTCGAGGTGCAGGACCGCGCGAAGGACCTCGTCAAGTCCGGCGGCGAGTGGATCTCGACCGTCGCGCTCGAGAACGCGCTGATGGGGCATCCCGCGGTCGCCGAGGCCGCGGTCATCGCCGTGCCCGACGAGAAGTGGTCGGAGCGGCCGCTCGCGGTAGTCGTCTTTCGCGAGGGCGAGGAGGCGTCGCCCGACGAGCTGCGGGAGTTCATTGCACCCAACTTCGCGAAGTGGTGGCTGCCTGACCGCTTCGAGGTCGTGGACGAGATCCCGAAGACCGCGGTCGGCAAGTTCCGCAAGACCGCGCTTCGCGAGCAGTTCGCGCAGCAGCCGGCGGAGACGGCCTAGATGGGCGACTTCATCTCGACCGAGCTGGACGGCTCGGTCGCCGTCGTCACGATCGACAACCCGCCGATGAACGCGCTCTCGGCGCCGCTGCTCGAAGAGCTCGAGGCCGAGATCGAGCGGCTCGACGCGGACGACGACGTGCGCGCGATCGTGCTCGCCGGCGCGGGCGAGCGTGCGTTCGTCGCCGGCGCGGACATCAAGGAGTTCCCGTCGCTGCGCGAGGCGGCGGCCGAGGCGAGCGAGCGCGGCTCGGCGCGTGGGATCCAGAAGCTCGGGCACCGCATGGACGCCGCGCGCACGCCGTTCGTCGCGGCGATCCACGGCTTCTGCCTCGGCGGAGGGCTCGAGCTCGCGATGTGCTGCGACATCCGGGTCGTCTCTGACGATGCGCAACTCGGCCAGCCCGAGATCAAGCTCGGACTCATTCCAGGTGGCGGCGGCACGCAGCGGCTGCCGCGACTCGTCGGGATCGGGCGCGCGCAGTACCTCAACATGACCGGCGACTTCGTCGATGCGGCGACCGCCTCCGACTGGGGACTCGTCGAGAAGGTCGTGCCCCGCGCCGAGCTCCGGGACACCGCGCTCGGGATCGCGCGAACGATCGCCGCCCGCTCGCCCGTCTCCATCGGGATTCTTCGCGAGCTCGCCCGCACGACGCGCGACCTCCCGCTCGAGGAGGGCCTGCGCCGCGAGGCCGACGGCTTCCGCCGCTGCCTCGAGTCGGAGGACGGCGCCGAGGGCGTCGCGGCGTTCATCGAGAAGCGCGAGCCGAGCTTCACCGGTCGGTGAGAGCCGCCGTCCTGAAGGGCGTCGGCGGGCCGGAGCAGCTCGTCGTCGAGGAGGTACCAGAGCCCGAGGCCGGCGACGGTCAGGCGGTCGTGGACGTGCGCGCTGCCGGCATCAACTTCGCGGACGTCCTCATCCGGCTCGGGATGTACCCGCAGATGCCGGAGCTGCCGGCCGTGCTCGGCTCCGAGATCGCCGGCGAGCTCGACGGCGCGCGCGTCATGGGCTTCGTCCGGTCCGAAGGAGGCGGCTACGCGGAGCGTGTCGTCGTCGACCGGCGCTGGCTCCTCCCGCTGCCCGAGAACGCGAGCTTCGCCGAGGGAGCAGCCTTCCCGATGGCGTTCCTGACGGCATGGATCCCGCTCTCGGAGCTCGTGCGGATCGCGTTCGGTGCGCGCGTGCTCGTGACGGCGGCCGCGGGTGCGGTCGGTACGGCTGCGGTGCAGATCGTCCGAGCGCTCAACGGTCACCCTGTGGCGGCCGTCGGGAGCACCGAGAAGCTCGAGCTGCCGCGCTCGCTCGGGGCTGTCGAGGCAGTCACATACGACGGGATCGGCGAGCTCGACCCGGTCGACGTCGTCTTCGACCTCGTCGGCGGCGACGTGTTCGCGTCCTCGCTCGGCCTGCTCAAGCCCATGGGCACCGCGATCGCCGTCGGCTACGCGGGCGGCATGTGGCAGGAGGTGAATCCCGGCGTGGCTCGTGGGCCGCAACATCGGCGTGCACGGCTTCTACCTCGGGCGCCTCATCGCCCGCGACCCGGAGCTGGTCGCCCGCGCCGCGAAGGACGTCCTGCGCTTCTGGGAGACCGGCGCGGTGCGGCCCATCGTCGGCGCCGAGCTCCCGCTCGAGGAGGCAGCAGAGGCACATCGCCTCATCGAATCCCGCCAATCGACAGGAAAGGTCGTGCTCATTCCATGACGGCGCTCGTGACCGGCTCGGCCGGAGGCATCGGCAAGGCGATCGTGACGAGGCTGCGAGCCGAGGGCTTCGACGTGAAGGAGCTCGATCTCGTCTCCGGCTTCGACGTCACCGATCCGTCGGCATGGGAGCACATCGGGTCGGTCGACCTCGCGTGCCTGAACGCTGGGGTGCTGACGGGGAGCGACGACATCGCGGCGCTGACGGACGAGCAGTACCGGCGCGCTGTCGGAGTGAACGTGGACGGCGTCGTCTACGGCGTCCGCCGCCTCGACCGCGTCATGCCGAGGGGCAGCACGATCATCGTCACCGCGTCGCTCGCGGGCCTCGTGGGCATCCCCGACGACCCGATCTACGGGCTGACCAAGCACGCCGTCGTCGGCTTCGTGCGCTCGGTCGCGCCGCAGCTCGCGGCGCGCGGGATCCGGATCCAGGCGGTCTGCCCCGGCTGGGCCGACACGGCGCTCACGCCGCCGGAGTTCAAGCAGGATCTCGAGGCGCGCGGCTTCAAGCTGCTGACTGCGGAGGCGGTCGCCGACGGCGTCTGGGCGGCGTACAAGAGCGAGGGCACCGGCGAGGCGTGGATCGTGCAGCCGGGCCGCGAGCCGCTCCTCTACGAGTTCAAAGGGGTTCCGGGCCCGCGGTAGCTCAATGGCAGCTGGCCGAGCCGCTGTCGGTGAACGAGCCGACCGCAGCGCGGAAGCGCCACTCGTACACGCTCGCGCCGAGCGTGAGCTCGAGGACGCCGAGGCTCGTCACGTCGCGCGCCTCGCTGTTCGGCCGCACGGTGGGGAACGTCCGAACGTTCTTCCCGCCCGAGCCGACGACGAACTGGCGAATCCCGCGGGCGAGGTCGAGGGTGCCGCTCGCCGTCTGCGGCGCAAAGCGCTCGTAGTCGTGATCGTGGCCGACGAGGACGAGGTCGGCATTCGCGTCGTACAGCGCCTGGAAGAACGGAGTGTAGGTCGCGTCGCTGCCGTGCTCGCCGGACGAGAAGCGCGGGTGGTGCCAGTACGCGAGAGTGCAGCTCGTCGGATGGGCGGCGAGGTCGGCACGGAGCCACTGCTCCTGCGGCGAACCGGTCCCGCAGCCGCCGACGAAAGAGCAGTTCGAGTTGAGCGCGACGATGTGCCACCCCGCGAGCTCGAAGCTGTAGTAGCCCTTTGCCGGATCGCCGGCCGCAGGGCCGAAGTACTGGTAGTAGCCGTTCGCGTTTCCGCTCTGGTACTCATGATTGCCGGGCGCCGGCTTCGTGATGGACTTCACGCGTCCCCACGACGGGTCATACGAGGCGAGGAACTTCGAGTACGCACCGTCCTCGTACTGGATGTCTCCGAGCACGAGGACTGCCGCATACCCGGCGCCGACGAGAAGATCCGACGTCGCCAGCTGCCTGCAGTTCAGCCCACTGCCCTGGCCGTTGTTGAAGGACGAGCTTTCCGGATCGCATGCGATGTCTCCGGCGGCCGCGATCTTCGTCCCGGTGACGGGCGGGCTGTCGTCATCGACGATGGTGCCCACCGCGACCCCGTCGGCGATCGTCGCACCGTTCGGGCCTGAGAGGACGACCTGGAACGTCTCGTCGAGCTCGTCAATCGTGTCACCTGCGACCTGCACCGTGACGGTGCGGCTCTTAGTACGCCGGTCGAACGACAACGAGCCGGACGCCGCGACGAAGTCGCCAGGAGCCGTGGCCGTGCCGCTCGCCGTCGCGTAGCTCACGCTTGCCGACCCCTTTAGTGACCCCGACACCTGGACGGTGAAGACGAACGCGCGGTTCCCCGTATTGCCCTCGGTTGCCGCGACATCGGTGATCGAGAACGACACTCTCGACCCGCTGGGCGGCGCCGCACTCGCGATCGAGACTGCCACGACCGCGATCAGAAGACAGGCGAGGGCGAGTCCGAGGCGGCTCATGTCTTCAGCGTACGCCGTACCGCTGCGCGATCACGCCTCGGCGCGCCGGAGCCGGTACCAGTGCTCATCTGGCTTGAGCAGCAGCTCCAGGACCTTCGGTGGATGGAAATGCGAGGGCTCGACATGCGTGACCGACCATCCAGGAAAAGCGGTCTCGACGTCGTCACGACTCGCCCCTCGGATCAACGGCCTCTTGCGTCGTGGCCAGACGAGGAGCAACACGGTCGCGTCCGGGGCGGCTACGGCATCGACCTCTCTGCCCATCGCCTCCCGCTGGCCACTGTCGAGGCCATGGAAAGTGCCCGTATCGACGATCAACCGGAAGTCGGAGCCCACATCGGCCGCCGCCAGCGCAGTCACGTCGCCATGAACGAGATTCACATCGACGGCGTCGGCTCGTACGCGCTCACGAGCCCGCTCGAGCGCCTTCTCGATGATCTCGACCCCGGTGACCTGCCAGCCTCGCTTGGCCAAGTGCGTGGCCCAGACCCCGCTACCCGTGCCGAGGTCGAGGGCTCGGCCATACGGCTGCTCGCGTCCGGTCTCCTCGCGGGCCAGCAACTCCGAGAACGTGTCGACGAACCGCTGGTCGCGTTCGGCGTCCTCCCAAGGATGAAAGCCGATTGCGTACGCGAGACGGTAGTTCATCTCACTCGAAGCGCCAGGGCTCGCCCGCGGCGAACGACTTGAGGATCCGCCGCGCCACGACCATGCGGTGCACCTCGTCCGGGCCGTCGTAGATCCGGGCGCCGCGCGCCATCGACAGCATTCCGGCGAGCGGTGTCTCGTCCGTGAGGCCGCGAGCTCCATGGGTCTGCACCGCGCGGTCGATCACGTCGTGCAGGACGCGCGCCGCGTAGAACTTGATCAGCGAGACCTCGACGCGCGCCTCGTCGCCCTGGTCGATCTTGTGCGCCGCGTCGAGCGTCATCAGCCGGCACGCCTGGATCTCGGCAGCCGAGTCGGCGATCCAGTTCTGGACGGTCTGCTTCTCGGCGAGCGGCCCACCGAACGACTCGCGCTCGAGCGAGTACGTGCACATGAGCTCGAACGCGCGCTGCATCTGCCCGAGCCAGCGCATGACGTGGTGGATGCGGCCGGGGCCGAGGCGCTTCTGCGCGATGCGGAAGCCGTCCCCCTCCTCGCCGAGCGTGCTGTCGACCGGGACGCGGACGCCCGTGTAGCGCACCTCGCAGTGCGTCGTCCACCCGCGACCGCGATGTCCCATCGTGGGTATCGCTCGCACGACCTCCACCCCAGGCGTGTCGGCCGGAACGACGATCTGGGTCGCGCGCCGGTGCGGATCTCCGTCGGGATCGGTCACGGCCATGACGATCCCGAACGCGGCTCCCTCGGCACCCGACGAGAACCACTTGTGACCGTCGATCACCCACTCGTCGCCGTCGCGCACCGCCCGGGTGCGGAGCGTCGTGGGATCCGAGCCCGGCACCCCCGGCTCGGTCATCGAGAAGAACGACCGGATCTCACCCGCGACGAGCGGCCGCAGCCAGCGCTCCTTCTGCTCGTCCGTGCCGAACATCCACAGGATCTCGGCGTTGCCGGCGTCGGGCGCCTGGCAGCCGAAGACGAGCTGGCCCCACATCGAGCGGCCGATCTCCTCGTTCAGGTGCGCGTAGACGAGGAAGCTCCCGCTCGAGCCGCCCGCCTCGGGCGGCATGTGCGGCGCCCAGAGACCCTCGTTCCTTCGCGGCCACGCGCAGCCGTTCGACGAGCGCCTCGGCCTCGTCGTCCTCGCGGTCGAGTGCGGGCTCGTTCGGGTAGAGGTGCTCCTCCATGAAGGCGCGGTAGCGCGCCCGGAGCTCGACGATCTCGTCGGTCGGGCGAAGGTCGGTGATGGTCATGGCGTTAGCATCGCACGGTATGAAGCTCGGCTTCTACATGGGGTACGCGCCACCGGGGACGAGCCCGCTCGAGCCGATCGCGCTCGCGCAGGAGGCGGAGCGCCTCGGCTTCGACTCCGCGTGGGCCGCCGAGGCGTGGGGAACCGACTGCGTGACCGTCCTCTCGTGGCTCGGCGCGACGACGGAGAAGATCAAGCTCGGCTCGGCGATCATGCAGATTCCCGGGACGCACGCCCTCGAACACGGCGATGACCGCGGCGACGCTCGATCTCCTCTCGGGCGGGCGCTTCCTGCTCGGCCTCGGGACGTCCGGGCCGCAGGTGGTCGAGGGCTGGCACGGCCAGCCGTGGGGCAAGCCGCTCGAGAAGACGCGCGAGTACGTCGAGATCGTCCGCGCAGCGCTCCGCCGCGAGCTCCTCGAGCACCACGGGACGCACTACGACATCCCGGTCTCGAACGGCACCGGTCTCGGCAAGCCGCTGAAGCTGATGGCGCGCCCGCTCCGCGCGGACATCCCGATCTACATCGCGGCGATGGGGCCGAAGGCCGTCGCGCAGGCGTTCGAGATCGCCGACGGCTGGCTGCCGATCTTCTGGTCGCCGGAGAAGGCGCGCGCGGCGTTCGGCGACGTGATCGCGAACGCGCGCGAGGGTTTCGACATCGCCGCCACCGCGCCGGTCATCCTCATCGACGACGTCGAGTCGGGCCGCGAGTTCCTCAAGCCGTACTACGCGCTCTACATCGGCGGGATGGGCGCGCGCGGGAAGAACTTCTACAACGACCTCGCCTGCCGCTACGGCTTCGAGGACGCCGCGCGCGAGATCCAGGATCTCTACCTCGACGGCAACAAGCGCGACGCGGCGGCCGCCGTGCCGGACGCGTTCGTCGACGAGGTCGCGCTCGTCGGGCCGAAGGAGCGCCTCGCGGAGCGGATCGACGCGTGGCGCGAGTCGGGAGCGACGTCGCTTGCTCGTCTCGACGCAGCAGCCCGAAGCGCTGCGCGCGCTCGCCGAGATCGCGCTGTAGGGCGCGAGATGATATCTCGCCCCTACGACGACAATCGCCTCGGCGGCAGCTTCGGCGAGGTACGGAACGCCCTGCTCGAAGCGCGCGGCGCGCTCGTCCTCGGCGCCCAGCTCGCCGCGCACGTAGCGGCCGTAGATCGCCTCGCAGAAGACCGCGGCCTTCCAGAGCGCGAGCCCCTCGAACCACGCGAGCGGCTCGACGTCGCGGCCGCTGCCGGCGACGTAGCGCTCGACGAGCTCGGCTCGTGACGGGAAGCCGGCGAGCGCGGTGACGGGCGACGTGCCGAGCGGGCTCGGCGGGCCGCCCGGCTCGCTGTACGTCGCGAGCAGGTACCCGACGTCGGCGCGCGGATCGCCGATCGCGCCCATCTCCCAGTCGAGCACGGCGAGGATCCGCGACGGGTCGTCGCGGCCGACCATCGTGTTCCCGAGCCGGAAGTCGCCGTGGACGACGGTCGACGGGAGCGGATCGGGCACGTTGCCGGCGAGCCACGCCGAGACCTCCTCGACGTGCGGGATCTCGCGCGTCTTGTTGAGCTCCCAGAGCTGCGCGAAGCGCCGCACCTGGCGCTCGTTGTAGCTCCCCGGACGCGCGAACGCGGCGAGGCCCGGAGTCGCGACGTCGGCCGCGTGGATCTCGACGAGCGCGTCGACGAGATCGTCGCCGAGCGCGCGCCGCGCGGTCTCGCTCTCGAGCCCGGGCGGCAGCTCGTCGGCCGGGACGAAGCCGTCGAGGTAGGTCATCACGTAGAACGGGACGCCGAGCAGGCTCTCGTCCTCGCAGACCGCGACGATCGTCGGCAGCCGCGCGAACCCGGCCTCGCGCAGCGCGAGCTGCAGCCTCGCCTCGCGCACGACGTCGTGCGCAGACGGCGGCAGCGGCGGTCGCGGCGGGCGGCGGAGCACGAACGCGCCCGTCTCACGCTCGAGCAGGAACGTGAAGTTCGAGCCACCGCCCTCGCCGATCCGTCGCGCGCGCACGCTCCCCCGCGCCGAGCCCGTGCTCGTCGAGGAACGCGCGCACTCGGTCGAGGACGAGGAGCGGCGGCTTGGCGAGCCCTTCGGCGTGCGGAACCGGTCTCGACGATGTCGCCCGCCAGCACCGTGCGATCCTACGCCGATGCGCCGCCGCCTCTACCTCATGCGCCACGCCGAGGTCTCGTACTTCGCGCGAGGACGGCTCGCCCGTCGACCCGCGCGAGGTCCCGCTGAACGAGGAGGGCATCGCGGCAGGCGAAGGCGGTCGCCGGGGCGCTCGCCGGGATCGAGATCGACCGCGTGCTCGTGCAGCGGCCTCCCGCGCACGCTCGAGACCGCGTCCATCGTCGCGCCCGGCGCCGAGCCGGAGTCCTGGCCCGAGCTCCGCGAGATCCAGGGCGGCCGGCTCTCGGAGATCCCGGCCGACGCGCTCCAGCACGAGTTCGTCCACGCCTTCCGCGGCGTGATCCCGAACGAGACGCGCTTCCTCCGCGGCGAGTCGATCGGCGAGCTCTTCGACCGCGTCCTCCCCGCCGTCGAGCGCCTCGTCGCAGACGACGGCTGGGACACGGCGCTCGCCGTCCTCCACGGCGGCGTCAACCGCGCGATCCTCTCCTACGCGCTCACCGGCGAGCGCATGTTCCTCGGCCACTTCGAGCAGGCGCCCGCCTGCGTCAACGTGCTCGACCTCGGCGAGGGCGGCGAGTGGATCGTGCGCGCGGTCAACGTCGCGCCGTACGACCTCCTCCACCTCTCGCATCGCTCCACGACGATGGAGCGCTACTGGGAGCAGTACCGCGACAGAACGCAGTAGGGGCCGGATCGCCCGGCCCCTACCACCAGTCACACGCAGGAGAAGCTTCTAGCGCGGGCGACCCTCGATCGAGCCTGCCGAACGGCACCCAGACTCCGTGGTGCGAGTTGTACCGGCTGGAGCTGCATCTGGCTGATGATGAAGCGGTCCGTCTTGCGACGTCTTCTGCACGACGCCCGGAAGCACGAACTTGTTCGTCGTCGTTCATGTTCAGCAGCGCGTTCATCAGTCCTGCGCGGGTCGGGTTCTTGCCGGCCTTGTAGAGCGCCTGGACGAACGTCTCCGCCTTCGCGACGCCGTACAGTAGACCTGCGGGTCGTTCGCGTTCGCGCCGCCGCCGTACTTCGCGATGATCGTGCGGTACAGCTTCATGGCCGCGTCGTTGTTCCACTGCGGGTTCTGTCGGATCCTTGAGGTACGCGACGGTGAGCGATGCCGTTGACGTACGGAGCGCCCGGCCGCTCGCCACCGCGCCGTCCATGACGCGGCTTGATCGCCGACACCGAGTTCATGTAGATCTGCTCCGGGTTGAACCCGAGCGCCTTGCCCGTCGCGATCGCGCGCACCGTCGGCGTCGGGAGTCTGCGAAGAGCACGAAGATCGTCGCGCCGCTCGCCCGGATCCGCGTCATCTGCGACGCGACGCTCGTCGCCGTCGACCTCGACAGCCTCCTGGGCGACGACGTTCGCGTCGGCGTAGCTCTTGCCGAGTGCCGCGCGGACGCCGTACAGGTAGTCCTTGCCGTAGTCGTCGTTCTGGTAGAGGATCGCGATCTTCTTGCCGTTGTGGTTCGCCTTGATGTGGAGCCCGTAGAGGCGACCCTCGGCGATGTAGTCAGGCTGCCAGCCGATCGTCCACGGGTACTCCTTGCCCTGCAGGCCCCAGTACGAGGCGCCGGTCGAGACGAGCGTCTGCGGCACCTTCTGCTGGTTCAGGTACGCTGCGGACGGCGAGGTTGTGCTCGGTGCCGAGCTGGCCGACCGTCGCGAAGACCTTGTCCTGCTCGACGAGCCGCCGCGTCAGCTGGACGGTGTTCGCGGGGTTGTAGCCGTCGTCGTAGTACTTCCAGACGATCTGTCGGCCGACCACGCCACGCTTGCCGTCAGGTCCCGCGACGGGCGTTGATGTAGCTGAAGTACGCCTTCATCCCGAGCGGGATCGGCGCATACGGCCGCCGCAGGCCCGGTGAGCGGGAACGTCCCGCCGATGGTGACCGTCTTTGCTGTGACGCCAGGTGTCTGGGCCGCGCCACCGAACGCGCCCGGCACCGTAAGCGCGAGCGCGGCTACCAGGCCGACCCCGCACACGATGAGCTTTCGCACCGATCTTCCTCCTTGTGGACCCTCCGAGTTCCTGCCTGTCAGCCGCGAGCGTACCGCGGGCACGCCGCGCCGCTACACGCTGAAACGCCTGTTGAGGCTCCGGAGTTAGTGTCGATCCTTACAGACCGATGTCCGCTGCGAGCGCCTCGGCCTCGTCGAGCTCGACCGCGAGCGCGTCGATCCCCGCCTCCCAGATCTTCGGATCCGTGAGGTCGAGACCGACCATCTGCGCGAGCTCGCCCGGCGGCTTCGACCCTCCGGCGCGCAGCACGTCCAGGTACGGCTCCACCATCGAGTCGCCCTCGAGCTCGTACTTGCGGAAGATCGAGAGCGCGAAGAGGAAGCCGTAGGCGTACGCGTAGACGTATCCGGGCGTCCCGATGAAGTGCGGGATGTAGCTCCACCACGTCCCGTAGCCGTCGACGTCGACCGAGTCGCCGAACATCGCCGTCTGCGACTCGAGCCAGAGCTCCTCGAAGCGCTCCGGCGAGAGCTCGCCCTCGTCGCGACGCGACGTGTGCACGACGTCCTCGAAGCGGTTCATCGCGATCTGCCGGAAGACCGTCGCGATCGAGTCCTCGATCCGCCCGGCCAGCAGGTTGAGCCGGCGGCGTGGATCCTGCTCGTCGGCGAGCAGCCGCTTGAACGTGAGCGCCTCGCCGAAGACCGAGGCGGTCTCGGCCGTCGTCAGCGGCGTCGAGGCGTTGAAGAGCCCGAGCGGCTCGGCGAGGTAGCCGTGCAGCCCGTGGCCGAGCTCGTGCGCGAGCGTGAGGACCGAGCGGCGATCGCCCGTGTAGTTCATGAAGACGTACGGATGGACGCCCGGCACGTTCGTCGCGCAGAACGCGCCCGGCCGCTTGCCGTCGCGCGGCGGCGCGTCGATCCAGCTCTCGCGGAAGAAGCGCTCGACGATGTCGCCCGTCTCGGTCGAGAAGTCGGCGAACGCGTTCAGCACGAGCTCGCGACGCGTCGGCCCAGCCCACGTGCGTCGGGTCGTCGGCGAGCGGCGCCATGCGGTCGTAGAACGAGAGCCGGTCGAGCCCGAGGAGGCGCGCCTTGAGCGTGTAGTAGCGCTGGACGACGTCGTAGCGGTTCACGACCGCGTCGACGAGCGCCTGCACGGCCTCGTCGGTGGTGTCGTTCGACAGGTTGCGCGCCGAGATCCAGGTCTCGTAGCCGCGGAGACGGTCGTCGATCGACTTGTCGACGGCGATCGTGTTGAAGACGAACGTGCGCGTTCGCAGACCGGGCTCGAGGGCGACCGTCACGGCCTCGGAGGCGCGCCGGCGCTCGTCGCGATCCGCGGAGTAGAGCTTCGCCATCGCCTCCTCGAAGCCGATCTCGTTGCCGTCGAGGTCGACCTTGATCGCGCCGAGCAGCTCGTCGTACAGGCGATCCCAGGCGCTGAAGCCGGAGACCGACTTCTCCGTGAGGATCTTCTCCTCCGGCTCGGTGAGGATGTACGGCCGGAACTTCCGAACCGTCCGGAGCCAGTGGCGCCAGCGCTCGAGCTCGTCGCTCGCGAGGAGCGCCTCGGCCTGGTCGTCCTCGAGCGCCGCGAGCTCGAGCCCGAAGAAGAGGAGCTGCGTGTCGATCGTCGCGCCCTTCTCCGTCAGGCGCGCGACGAGCGCGCCGCGCTGCGAGTCGGCCATGTCCGTCGAGAACCAGAGGTGCGCGTAGTAGATCGCGCGCGTGAACGTCGACTCGATCCGCTCGCGCTCCTCGATCGCGTCGCGCAGCTCGCCCGCGCTCAGCTCGGCGACGCGTCCGTAGTACCGCTCGCGGAACGCCGCCGCCGCCGTCTCGGTCTGCTCGACGTCCTGCTCGATGCGTGGGTCGTCGCCTGACTCGTAGAGGTCGGAGAGATCCCACGCGACGTCCTCCGCACCGGTCAGCTCTGTGGTCGTCATGGGGCGGAACGCTACCCGAGGGCCGACGCCAGGCCGATCATCTCGTCGTCCGACGTGGTTCAGGTGCTGGAGGAAGACGCGCGACACGCCGATGTCGGCGAGCTCCCGAGGCGCTCCGCGACCTCGTCCACCGTGCCGACGAGCCAGCGGTCGCGGCGCTCGGCGATCAGCGCGCTCCGGGTCCGCGTCGTCGCCGCGAATCGCGAGGAACCCGGCGACGCGGTCGACGACCTCGGCGTGCGTCTCGCCGAGGTAGCACGTGGTCATCACGGAGTAGCCGAGGGTTGCGGGGTCGCGCCCTGCCTCCACGCAGGCGCGGTCGAGCGCCGCCTTGCGCTCGCGCAGCTCGTCGTTCGGCGCGCCGAGCGTGTTCACCTCGGTCGCGTAGCGCGCCGCGAGCGCCGCGAACCGCGGCTTCACCGTGCCGCCGAGGACGAGCGGCGGGTGCGGCTGCTGCACCGGGCGCGGCAGAGCCTGCTGGTCGCGCAGCGTGTACGCCGGGCCGTCGTGGTCGAAGCGCTCCTCCGTCCACGAGCGGACGACGACCTCGACCTGCTCCGAGAACAGCGCGAAGCGCTGCCTTCGCGTCGAGGAACGGGAAGCCGTGCGCGTCGTGCTCGCGCTCGTACCAGCCCGAGCCCATCCCCACCTCGACGCGGCCGCCCGAGATGTGGTCGACGGTGACGGCCATCCGCGCGAGGACGCTCGGGTGCCGGAACGTCGCGGGCGAGACCAGCGTGCCGAGCCGGATGCGGTCCGTGATCGCCGCGAGCCCGGCGAGCGTCGCCCACGCGTCGTGGGCGTCCGCGTCGGGCCGGATGATCGCCGTGTAGTGATCCGAGCGGAAGAGGCCCTCGAGCCCGTGCTCCTCGGTGAGGCGGGCGAGGCGCACCCAGTCGTCCCAGGTGACGCCCTCCTGCCCTTCGATCATCAGGCAGATCCGCATCAGACCGCGACCTCCTCGCGGCTCGGTGACGGGCGCCTGGCACGCGAAGCGCTCGCAGACGTAGACGGCGGGCTTGCCGTCGACGAGTCCCTTGCCGGCGAGGAGCGGCACCTCCTCGGACGGGCCGACGGCGACGACCGTTTGCGGCTGGAACGGCGCGAGCGCGGCGCGGGCGACCGGCGAGCGCACGTCGCCGACGATCGCGAGCTCGCGCGGCGGGCTCAGCCAGAGGTCGATCCCGCAGAGCATCCACGCGAAGAAGCCGGGCGCGCGGCGGAGCGCGGGCTCCGCGAGCCGGAAGACGGACACCGCTCTCCGCTCGAGCTCGTCGTCGCCCCAGATCCGCGAGAGGCGCAGGAGGACGTACGCGAGCATCGAGTTGCCCGACGGGATCGGGGTGTCCTGGAGGTCCTTCGTGCGCGCGACGCGCGCGTCGCCGTCGGCGGGCGAGAGGAAGAAGCCGCCGTGCGCGTCGTCCGCGAAGAGCTCGACGGCGAGGAGCGCGAGCCGTCGCGCCTCGAGCAGCCAGCGCAGCTCGCCCGTCGCGACGTGCAGCTCGATCAGGCCGTGCGCGACGTTCGCGTAGTCGTCGAGGAAGCCGAAGCCGCTCGTCCGGCCGTCGCGGGTCGAGCGGAGAAGACGGCCGTCGTCCGCGCTCAGCGGGCCGAGCAGGAACGCGCCGAGCTCACGCGCCGCCGCGAGCCAGTCCTCGCGCTCGAGCCGGGAGCCCGCCTCGGCGAGCGCGGCGAGCGCGAGACCGTTCCACGAGGCGAGGGCCTTGTCGTCGCGGAACGGCTGCGGGCGGGTGTCGCGCTCGGCGAGAACACGGCGCCGGAGCTCCGGGTCGATCTCGCCGCGCACGATCAGGCGGCCGTGCTCGAACGGCTCGAGCACGTCCTGCGGCAGACCGACCGCGGCGGCCTCCTCGGGCGTCCACGTGTAGGTCAGCCCCTCGACGCCGTCCGTGTCCGCGTCGTGGGCCGACGCGAACGCGCCGCCCGGAAGCGCGAGCTCGCGCAGCATGTACCCGAGCGTCTCCTCCACGATCTCGCGGTAGCGCTCGCGCCCGGTGACGACCCAGGCGTGCAGGTACGTCGAGGCGAGGACGGCGTTGTCGTAGAGCATCTTCTCGAAGTGCGGGACGAGCCAGCGGTCGTCCACCGAGTAGCGGTGGAAGCCGCCGCCGACGACGTCGTAGAAGCCGCCCGCCGCCATGCCGTCGAGCGTCGCCGTGACCATCGCGAGCGACTCCTCGTCGCCGCGACGCAGGAGGAGCTCGAGCGTCGAGGCCGCGGGGAACTTCGGCGCGCGCCCGAAGCCGCCGAACGCGGGCTCGAACGTCGCGGCGATCCCTCGCGCGGCCTCGGAGAGGAGCGACGACGTGAGCGGCTCGCTCGACGGCCCCGATCCCGCGGTCGAGCGAAGCGTGCCGTCGATCCGCGTCTGCCTGCCGCTCGATGTCGTCGCGCCGCTCGCGCCACGTCTCGGCGACCGCGCGCAGGAGCTCCGGGAAGCTCGGGATCCCGTGCCGCGGCTCGGGCGGGAAGTACGTGCCCGCGTAGAACGGCTTCGCGTCCGGCGTCATGAAGACCGTCGTCGGCCAGCCGCCCGACCCGGTCATCCCGACAGCCGCCTCCATCGTCACCGCGTCCACGTCCGGGCGCTCCTCGCGATCGACCTTCACGTTCACGAAGAGCTCGTTCATGAGCGCCGCGGTCGTCTCCGACTCGAACGACTCGTGCGCCATCACGTGGCACCAGTGGCACGAGCTGTAGCCGACCGAGACGAGGAGCGGCTTGTCCTCGGCCCGAGCGCGCTCGAACGCCTCGTCGCCCCACTCGTACCAGTCGACCGGGTTCTCGGCGTGCTGGAGGAGATACGGAGAGGTCGCGCCGGCGAGTCGATTCATGTCGTGAGCGTACGTGCCAGGTTGTCGGCGTCCGGCCGGTGCGAGATGATCGCGCGCCATGAAGAGAAACTTCACCTGGGCAGTGTTCGTCGGCGGCGTCATCGTCGTCCTCGGCGTCCTCCTGCAGTCGTTCACGATCGCGGCGTACGTCCGGAGCGGCGAGGAGGGTGCGCTCGACGCTCACGGCGGCGGGTCGCTCGATCGTGCACATCGGACAGCTCGCGATCGTCATCGGCGCGCTCGTCGCGTACTGGGGGAACTGGAAGCAGGTCGGCTTCGCCGTCGGCTTCCTGATCCTCGTCGATCGCGCAGCTCGGCTTCCTCGGAGACACGGAGGAGCAGGGCGACTGGATCAACGGACTCCACGGCTTCCTCGCGTTGATCATCCTGATCGCCGGCCTCCTCTACGCGCAGAAGGCGTGGCGCGAGCTCAGGCCGACGGCGTCGCCCGGCGCTGCCGGTAGTGCCTGACGAGCTCGATCACGAAGCCCAGCGATAGCGCGATACCGAGTGCGAGGAGAACCCCCCACAGGGGGTTGTCCTCGAACGTCTTGCCGCCGAAGTAGCCGAGCAGCGCGCCGTACGTCGCCCCAGATGAGGCCCGCCGGGATGTCGTAGACGATGAAGCGGCGCCACGGGAACGTCGGCAGGTAACCGGCGGAGAACGTCACGGCGGTGCGCCCGCCGGGAACGAACCGGCCGAGGATGATGATGTACGCGCCGCGCTCGTCGAGCGTGCGCTCCGCCCACTCGAGTCGCTTGTGCGACTTCTCGCTGCGAGAACCAGCGCTTGACGGTCTTCTCGCCCACCCAGTTGCCGATCCCGTACGAGATGTTGTCGCCGACGATCGCGCCGGCCGCGCCGGCGAGGATCACGAGCAGCAGGTTGAGATCGCCGGACGCTGCGAGGGTGCCGCCGATGACGAGCGTCGTCTCGCTCGGCACGAGCGGGAAGAACGCATCGACGGCGGCGACGCCGAAGATGACGAGGTAGCTCCACCACGCCCCGGAGACCCACTCGGCGATCTGGTCGAAGTCGAGCCAGTCGGGCACCGCCATCTTCACGCAGAGTCGGAGGCTGCGAGCCGTGCAACGCGGCGATCCCGAAGCGCACGCTTCGCCGGCAATGCGCTGAACGTTGCGCACTGCACTCGCAGAGCGGCGATGATTGCGCCGATGCCGCTCCGTCCCGCTCGAAGGCATGCGCGTCGTCGACGTCACGACGTCGATCGCCGGGCCGTACTGCGCCGAGATCCTGGCCGCGCTCGGCGCCGACGTGGTGAAGGTCGAGCGGCCGGACACGGGTGACGACGGGCGCGCGTGGGGCCCGCCGTTCTGGAACGGGGAGAGCGCGATGTTCCTCGCGGTGAACGCGGGGAAGCGCTCGCTCGCCGTGTCGCTGAGCGACGAGCGCGGCCGCGACGCCGTGCTGCGGCTCGTCGACCGGGCCGACGTGTTCCTCCAGAGCCTGCGCCCCGGCCTCGCCGAGCGCCTCGGCCTCGGTGCCGAGACGCTGCGCGAGCGGAACCCGCGCCTCGTCTACTGCTCGATCGGCGCGTACGGCCACGTCGGCCCGCTCTCCGAGGAGCCCGGGTACGACGCGCTCATGCAGGCGGCGGGCGGGCTCATCAGCATGACGGGCGAGCCCGATCGGCCGGGTGTGCGGGTCGGCTCGTCGCTCATCGACATGGGCACCGGGATGTGGGCCGCGCTCGGGATCGTCTCGGCGCTCCTCGAACGCGAGCGAACCGGCCGCGGAGCCGTTGTCGACACGTCGCTCTACGAGACGGCGCTCGGCTACATCGGCTACCACCTCGTCGGCTACCTGGCCGACGGCACCGTGCCGACCGGACAGGGAACGACGTTCCCGATGGTCGCGCCGTATCAGGTCTTCCCGACGCGGGACGGCGAGCTCATGGTCGCGGGCGGCAACGATCGCCTCTTCGCAGCTCTCTGCGACGTCCTCGCGCTCCCCGAGCTCGTGACCGACGAGCGCTTCCGAACGAATCCCGACCGCGTACGAAATCGCGAAGAGCTCGTCGCGCTCGTCTCGGCCCGCCTTCGCGAGCACGAGAGCGCGCACTGGCAGGAGCGCTTGACGGCAGCGGGCGTGCCGGCCGCACCGGTCGCCGACGTCGCCGACGTCGCGACTGCCGAGCAGACGCACGCGCTCGGGATGCTCCAGCCGGTCGGCCACGAGGGGATCCCGGAGCTCCAGCTCCCCGCGCTTCCGCTCTCCTTCGACCGCGAGCGCGCAACGCACGCATCCGCCCCGCCCGCGTCGGCGAGCACACCGCGGAGATCCTCGAGGAGGTCGGCTACTCGCCCGACGAGATCGCCGCGCTCGCGCGCGACGGCGTCATTCGTACGCGATAGCTTCGAGCGGGTCGAGCTTCGCCGCGCGGCGTGCGGGCAGGATCGCCGCGACGATCCCGACGACGATCGCCGCGATCACGAAGACGATCACCTGCGTCGTCGGGAACGAGAACTCGATGAAGTCGACGCGCCAGATGAGCAGCGCCGCGAGCACGATCCCGAGCGCGATGCCGAGTGTCGCTCCGATGAGCGCCGTGATGATGCTCTCGTGCCGGATCATCCGGCGCACCTGACGTCGCGTCATGCCGATCGCACGCAGCATCCCGATCTCGCGCGTGCGCTCGAACACCGTCAGGACGAGCGTGTTCACGATCCCGAACAGGCTCACGATGATCGACAGCGCGAGCAGCACGTAGAGGATGTTCAGGATCGAGTTGAGACCCGAGATCTGGTTGTCGATGAACGCCTGACGCGTCTGCGCCTTGGCGTTCGGGAAGTCGGCGAGCGTCGCGTCGAGGGCGGCCTGGTTCTCGTCCGTCGCGCCGCCTTCCATCTTCAGGAAGGAGTAGAGATTCCGCGGGTTCGGCACCTGCGCGTCCCAGGCAGCCGCGGAGATCGTCACCGCTGCGAACGGAGAGCCGCCGGTCGGCGGGTCGAAGATGCCCTCGATCCGGAACGTCTCGGTCGTCGCCGTTCGGGAACGTGATCTCGACCTCCGAGCCGACGCTCGAGCTCGTTGTCCTTCGCCCAGTCGTCGTCGACGAACGCACCGTCGTCGCCGAGCGAGCGCGATGACCTCCTGCGAGCCCTCGTATCCAGTCCATGTCGATGACCTCGGCCATCCCCGGGTCGACGGCGGTGATGAAGTCCGCGTCGCCGTTCCGAAGAGCCTCTCCCGTGCGCACGTTTCCGACGACGAGGACGCCCGGTGCCTTCGCCGCCGCCTCGGCGGCGTCGGTCGGGATCGGCGAGAAGTTGTTCTGCGCGGTGATCGCGAAGTCCCCGGTGAAGAGGTCGTTGACGGCTCCGCGGAACGACGAGACGATCCCGGCCGCGAGCGTGGCGACGAGCGTCACGAGCGCGAGCCCGATCATCAGCGCGGCCGCCGTCGACGCCGTCCGCTGCGGGTTCCGGCGAGCGTTGTCGCGGGCCAGGAACCCTGCCGCTCCGCCCATCTGCGTGGCCGGCCACCCGAGCAGCTCTGCGAGCGGACGAACGAGGCGCGAGGAGAAGAGCGCGACCCCGAGGAAGATGAGCAACGCGCCGAGCCCCATCCAGATGAGGATCTGCGTCGTGTCGAGGCCGCTTCCGAAGAGGCCGTAGACGAGCGCCGCGAAGCCGGCGCCCGTCATGAGCACCGCGCCGATCCAGCGGAAGCGGGCGAATCGTCCGGGCGGAAGCGTCGACCCCTCCCGCACGGCGGCGATCGGCGGCACGCGAGTCGCACGAATCGCCGGGCGCAGGCTCGCGATCAGGGTGACGAGGATTCCCGCGACGAGCGCGACGACCGCCGTCCGCGTCTCGAACACGAGCCCCGTGTTCGGGAGCGTGAAGCCGACCAGATCGAAGAGGCGGAACAGACCTCGGGCGAGCAGCAGGCCGAGGAACAGACCGACGACGGAGGCCACCACGCCGACGACGAGAGCCTCGACGAGGATCGACCCGAGAACCTGGCGGCGCGACGCTCCGAGCGTCCGGAGCGTCGCGAACTCGCGCGTCCGCTGCGCGATCGTGATCGAGAGGGAGTTCGCGATGACGAACGAGCCGACGAAGAGCGCGATGCCGCCGAAGGCGAGCAGGAACCCGCGCAGGAAGGTGATGAACTCGTTCGTGCCTTCGGCGTCGTCGTCGGCGACCTGCTGCCCGGTTCTGACCTGCGTGTCCGGCGGGAGGATCGCGTTGACCTGCGCGAGCAGCTCCTCCTGCGTCGTGTCGGGCTTCGACGCGATGGCGATCTCGTCCAGCTGCCCTTCCTTCCGGAGGAGTCGCTGCGCCGTTGGCAGGTCGAAGCCGGCCAGCGTCGCGCCGCCGATCGTGAGCCCGGACGAGAACTGCATGATCCCCGAGAGCTCGAGCCGCTGCACCGGGCCCTCCGCCTGGACGCCGATGACCTCGCCGACCTCGAAGTCCTCCTTGGACGCGGTCTCCTTGTCCACGATCACCTGATTCGGCCCGGGCCACGAGCCCTCGACGAGCGTCAGCGGGTTGAACGGCGAGTCGGGATTCGGAGATCGAGAACCCGAGGTTCGGCGCACCTCCGTAGACGACCGCCTTCCCGTCGTCGCCGATGAGCTGCGTCGACTCCGAGTCGACGGCTCCCTCGGCCTGGAGCACGGCCGGGAGCGCTTGCACCTCGGGGAGCAGCGACTCGTCGAAGGTCGGCTCGGTGACACCGCTCCCGTCCGACAGGTCGAACTCCGACTTCCCCGAGATGACGGCGTTCGAGCCGGCGCGGATGTCGTTGAAGATCCGCTCGAACGCCTGGTCGATCGAGTCGGTCAGGACGTACGTGCCGCTGATCATCGCGACGCCGAGGACGATCGCGACCGCCGTGAGCGCCGTGCGCAGCTTGCGGCTCAGGAGCCCCTTGATGGCGAAGCGGCCCACGCCGCCAGGCTACTCGTAGGCGATGGCTTCGAGCGGGTTCGAGCTTCGCGGCGCGCCGCGCCGGCATGATCGCGGCGAGGATCCCGATGATGATCGCGACGATCGTGAGCACGATCAGCTGCGTCCACGGGATCGCGAACCGGATGTTGTACTCGCGAGAGCGCGCGGTTGACGAGCGCGGCGAGGAAGATCCCGAGCGGAAGCCCGAGGGCCGCACCGATGAGCGCCGTGATGATGCTCTCCTGCCGGATCATCCGGCGCACCTGCCGTCGCGTCATGCCGATCGCGCGCAGCATCCCGATCTCGCGCGTGCGCTCGTAGACCGACAGGACGAGCGTGTTGATCATCCCGAAGATGCTCACGAAGACGGCGAGCGTCAGCATCACGTAGAGGAACGAGATGAACTCGTTGAAGTCGGCGTCCTCGCGGTCGATCCACTCCTCGCGGGTCTCGAGCTGCGTGTCGGGGAAGCCGGCGATCGCCTGCTCCATCTGCGCGCGGTTCTCGCTCGTTCGGCTCGCCCGCGACGTTCGCCCACGTCCAGCGGTTGCGCGGACGGTCGTAGAGCGAGTCGAAGAGCTGCGTCGAGACGTTGATGCTCTCGATCAGCGGGTAGAACGGCGGCGGCTCGAACGTGCCGACGACCTTGACCTCGGCCGTCCGATCGGCGGTCGAGCGGATCGTGACCGTGTCGCCGACCGCGATGTCGTGATCGTCCGCGAAGTTCTCGGTCACGACCGCGTTCGTCGTGCCGAGCGTGGCGAGCACGCTGTCGTCCCCGTTCTTCCAGACGAAGCGGTAGGCCTCGGTGATCGTGTCCGGCTCGATGCCGCCGACCTCGGCGGTGTCGCCGTCGACCTGGCCGACGTCCGAGCGCACGCTCGTCACGACCTCGGGCACGGAGGAGGCGGCGAGCGCGTCGCCGGCCGCGGCGACGAACGGCGTGTAGCCGTCCAGCGAGGTCACGACGTAGTCGGCGACGATCTGCTCCTCGATCGCCTCGCGGTTCGACGCCTTCATCCCGTTCGTGAGCGTCGCGATGAACGCGACGAGCGCGATCCCGATCATCAGCGCCGCCGCGGTGGCGGCCGTCCGGCCGGGATTGCGGACCGCGTTGCCGCTCGCGAGCCTGCCGGCGACGCCGCCCGCGCTGCGCGCCGGCAGTCCGACGACGACGGCGATCGGGCGAACGAGGCGCGACGACAGCATCGCGACGCCGAGGAAGAGCAGCAGAACGCCGGCAGCGATCGAGAGCAGCCGGTCGCCGGTGCCGAGCTCGTCCGTGAACATCGCGCGCGCGAGCACGACGAGCGCGACGACGACCACCAGCGCCGGCGATCCAGGGCGTGAAGCGGCGCGAAGCGCGACTGCGGAAGCGTCGCGCCCTCACGCACCGCCGCGATCGGCGGCACGCGAGTCGCGCGGATCGCAGGGAACAGGCCCGCGAGCAGCGTGATGCCGACGCCGACGATCAGCGAGACGACGACCGTCCGCGTCGCGAAGACGCGATCCGCGGACGGGAGCTCGATGCCGAAGCTCCCGAACAGCGCCTTGATCCCCTCCGCCAGCAGCACGCCGAGCCCGAGACCGACGAGCGACGCGAGCAAGCCCGATGACGAGCGACTCGAGGATCACGGAGCCGAGCATCTGCCGCCGCGACGCGCCGATCGTCCGCAGCGTCGCGAACTCGCGCGTCCGCTGCGCGACCGTGATCGAGAACGTGTTGAAGATGACGAACGCGCCGACGAAGAGCGCGATCGCCGCGAACGCGAGCAGGAAGTAGCGGAAGATCGACGTGAACTCGTCTCACCTCGTCGACCTGCTCCTCGGCCTCGGCGCGTCGCGCTCACGACCTTGGCGTCTCGCCGGCAGCGCAGGCTCGATCGCCGCGACGAGCTCGTCCTCGGAGATGCCCTTCCTCCGCCGCGACCGAGATCGCGTCGTACTGCCCCTCGCGATCGAGAAGCTCCTGCGCGGCCGGGATCGTGAAGACGGTGAAGCTCGCGTTCCCGAGGCTGTCGACGCTGCCGTACTGCGCGACGCCGACGAGCTCGAACGCGCGCTTCGGCTGCAGCGTCGAGATCTCGACCGTGTCGCCGACGGCGTAGTCCTGCTTGTCGGCGGTGCCCGACGTCGATGACGACCTCGTCGGCGGCCGCGGGCCAGCGCCCCTCGAAGAGCTTCAGCGGGTTGAACTGCGCGTAGCGCCGGGACTCGTGTCGATGCCGAAGCCGAACGTCGGCGCGCCCTCCGAGCTGACCGCCTCGCCCTCCGGCGTGCAGGATCTTCGTGTTGCGCTCGTCGAGCACGGTGCCGGTCGCGAGCGCGACCCCGTCGACGCCGCGCACCGTCGTCGAGCAGCGACGCGTCGACCGGCGGGCGCGGTGGCGCCTCGCCGTCGACCGAGATGTCGAGGCCCCTGCCCGGTGACGACCGCGTCCGTCCCGGCGTACGACTCGGTGAAGAGCGTCTTGAACGCGCTGTTGATCGTGTCCGTGAGGATGTAGGTGCCGCTGATCATCGCGACGCCGAGGACGATCGCGATGCCGGTCAGGACCGCGCGGAGCTTGCGCCCCGCGAGGCCGCGGAGGGAGACCTTGATCACGGATCACGCGCGGCGAGCTCGTCCATGACGGTGTGGATCGTGTGCGCGTCGCACTCGCCGAGCTCGCGGAAGATCGTGCCGTCCGCGAGGAAGAGCACGCGATGTGCGATCGCCGCGGCGCGCGCGTCGTGCGTCACCATCACGATCGTCTGGCCGTACTCGTCGACCGAGCGCCGCAGGAGCTCGAGGATCTCGGCGCTCGTCGAGGAGTCGAGGTTCCCCGTCGGCTCGTCGGCGAACAGCACCGTCGGCTTCGAGATGAGCGCGCGGGCGATCGCGACGCGCTGCTGCTGTCCGCCGGAGAGCTCGGACGGCCGGTGGGAGAGCCTGTCTCCGAGTCCCACGTCCGAGACGACCTGGTCGAACCAGCCGTCCTCGGGCTTCTCGCCGGCGATCGTCAGCGGCAGGAGGATGTTCTCCTTCGCGTCGAGCATCGGGAGCAGGTTGAAGAACTGGAAGACGAAGCCGATGTGCTCGCGCCGGAGCTTCGTCAGGTCGTTGTCGCCGAGCGTCGTGATCTCCGTGCCGCCGATGCCGACCGATCCCGACGTCGGCTTGTCGAGGCCGGCGAGGATGTGCATCAGCGTCGACTTGCCGGAGCCCGACGGCCCCATGACCGCGGTCGCCTTGCCCGGCGCGATGTCGACCGACACTCCGCGCAGCGCGTCGACCGCGGTGTCGCCCTCTCCGTAGCGGCGCATGACGTCGCGCGCGACGACGACCGCGCCGTTCTCGCGTCTCGCTCATCTGCTCCCAGCTCCTCTCGTCCCGTTGCGAGCGCCCAAGGCTACAGCCCGTGCCAGCGCGAATGCCTCAGTGCCACCACCTGTCAACCGCGTCGCGCTCAGCCTTTCCCGACGAACCGCCGATAATCCCGCGCGGAGTGTCCACGCGAGTCGAGATCCGGCAGATCATGGAGCGCGCCCGCGACGGAACCGACGCGGTGCTCGAGCCGATCTCCGACGACGAGCTCGCCGCGCAGATCTCCCCGCTCGCGCCGCCGCTCGTGTGGAGCCTTGCCCACATCGCGCACTTCGAGGAGCTCTGGATCCTGCAGTACCTCGGCGGCGCGCCGCCGACCCGCGACGTCCATCGGGACGTCTACGAGGCGTTCCGGCGCGCGCGGACGAACGGCTCGCGTCTGCCGACCCTGCGCGCCGAGCCCGTGCGCGCATACGCGGACGACGTGCGCGAGCGCGCGCTCGACCTGCTCGAGCACGTCGACCTCGAGAGCCCCAACGCACTCGTGCGCCGCGGGTTCGCATTCGGGCTCGTCGTGCAGAACGAGCTCCACTCGCAGGAGGCGATGCTCGAGGCGCTGCAGCTGCGCTCCGGGCGCTCGTATCCCGGTTCCGTCGTCGTCGAACCCGGACCGTGCGCCGTCCGGGCCCGGACGAGATCGACGTGCCCGGAGGGAGCTTCACGCTCGGCGCGGAGTTCGAGCCGTGGGCGTACGACAACGAGCTCGAGGCGCACGAGACCGAGCTCCGCCCGTTCGTCATCGACCGCGCTCCCGTCACGAACGCCCAGTTCGCGGAGTTCGTCGACGGGCGTGGCTACCGCGCGGCCAAGCACTGGAGCGCCGCGGGCCTCGAGTGGCGCGAGCGCGAGGGCGCCCGGGCACCGCTCTACTGGGAGGGCGGCGCCGGCGGCTGGGAGCGCGTGCGCTTCGGCGTGCGCGAGCCGCTGCCGCCGACCGAGCCGGTGCAGCACGTGTCCTCCTACGAGGCCGAGGCCTACGCGCACTGGGCCGGGAAGCGACTCCCGACCGAGGTCGAGTGGGAGCGCGCGGCCGCATGGCACGACCACGAGGGGAAGTTCCGGTACCCGTGGGGGCAGGCGTGGATGGGCTTCGAGGCGAGCCTCGACCGGCGCCGCTTCTCCCCTGCTCCGGCCGGCTCGTACGCCGGCGGCGTCAGCCCGGTCGGCTGCGTGCAGATGGCCGGCGACGTCTGGGAGTGGACGTCGTCCGCGTTCCGGCCGTACCCCGGCTTCGTCGCGTTCCCCGGCCCGGAGTGCTCGGAGGTGAACTTCGGCGACGACGTCCGCGTCCTCCGCGGCGGCTCCTGGGCGACGGACGGGCTCGTCGCCCGCGCGTCGCTTCGCCGCTGGGAGCATCCCGCGCGGCGCGAGATCTTCGCCGGCTTCCGCTGCGCGCGCGACGCGTAGCGTCGTTCAGTCCGCGTCGACGAGCAGCGCGCGGATCTTCTCGGCCCCGCCTGCGTCGAGCGCGGCGCGCATCGCCTCACGACCCGCGTCCGCGGCCCGGTCGAGCGCCGAGAACTCCCGCATCGCGACGTCCTGGACGTCCGGCGTCACGAGCAGGTCGGCGAGACGGCGATTCCGCTCGGCGCGCTCGACGCTCCCGAGCACGGTCGCGCGCGAGAGCGTCTCCATGATCGAGGGCAGCGGAGGTGCGATCCCGTCCTCGGTCTCGTCGAGCCTCCGGATGACGTCGACCGCCACGATCGGTCCCTCGTCGTCGGCCGCCATCACGTCGACCGGCAGGTTGTTGAGCACGCCGCCGTCGACGAGCAGGCGCCCCGGTCGCGAGAGCGGCGGCACGAGCCCGGGGATCGACATGCTCGCACCGACCGCCTCGAGCAGGAGCCCGCTGCGGTGGACGACCGTCCGGCTCGCGAGCAGATCCGCGCTGACGGTGAAGAGCGAGATCGGGAGCTCCTCGACGAGCGTCTCTCCGAAGACACGCTCCAGCATGCGCCCGGCCTTCCGCGAGCGGATGAGCGAGACGCGCGGCAGCGTGTAGTCGTTGAACGGCGAGCGCCGGACGAACTCCGCGCGACAGCGCGAGCGCATCTCGTCCGGATCGAGCCCGCTCGCGTGCAGCGCGCCGATGAAGGCGCCGATGCTGCACCCGCCGAGCCGGTCGATCTCGAGCCCGTGCTCGCGCAGCGCCTCGAGCGCTCCGATGTGCGCGTAGCCGCGCGCGCCACCGCCGGAGAGGACGACGCCGAGCGCCCGCCCGACGAGCCGGCGCGCGACGCGGGCGACGGACGCGCCGCGGGCGCCGCGTTCCAGGTGATGGTGCGCGCGGGGCTCGAGCTCCTCGATCAGCGCGACGAGGCGTGCGGACGGAAGCGGCTCGACGACGACGAGGTCGGCTCCCGCCGGCGCGCCCGACGCGTCCTCGGCTCCGGGCGCGGCGAGCACGACGTGCCGGTCGGCCTGCCGCGAGCAGAAGGCGCTCCAGCTCGGCGTCCTCGCCGGCGTCCACCAGCAGGACGAGCGCGTGCTCTCGCTCCGCGCGGTCGAGCGACGCTGCGTGGCCGTCGGCCGAGTCGTCGCCGGACAGCGTCGCGACCGCCCCGAAGAGCCCGAGCGCGTCGCCGAGCTCCTGTGCGAGCTCGACTGCAGTCGACGGCCGGCCCGAGCGCACGGACGGAGATGACCGCCGGGCGGGGTGATGCCATGGACAGACCTCCGCTCGCCTGCAGCTGGACCGCGAGCGCTCGCGCGACCGCGACAGCGAGGCCCGAGTCGCGATCGAGGAGACGCGTGAAAGACGTCGGCGTCGAGCTCGAGCAGCTCGCCGTCCCGAACCGCCTGCACGGTGGCCGACCGCGGCGCGCCGGTCAGAAGCGCGAGCTCGCCGATCGCCGCGCCCGCGCCGAGCTCGCGCACGGTGCGCAGGCCGTCCTCCTGATCGACGAGGACCCGAAGCCGCCCGCTCGCGCACGAGAAACATGCGATCCGCTGGATCTCCCTGCCGGATGACGATCTCGCCGGCGCGCACCTCGACCGGCCGCAGGCACTCGCGCGAGCTCCGTCAGCGTCTGCTCGTCGGCCCCGGCGAGGAGCGGGATGCTGGACAGGAGCTCGTGCTGCGCGCCGACTCGCGACTGAACGCTCACGTCGTGCTCCCGCAGCGCTTCACGTCGGTGTTAGCCGCTCTGCTCGGCGTCCGCGACGAGGCGTTCGGCCAGCGCCTGCATGCACCTTGAGCTGCACGGCCGGATTCTCCTCGAGCACGCGCCGGAACGCGGACTGAGTGAGGATGAAGCAGCGCAGCGGCGTCGTCGCCGTCACGGTCGCCGTCCGCTTCGAGGTCTTGAGGAGCGCGATCTCGCCGACGAAGTCGCCGCCCGAGCGGCTGGCGAGCCGCTTGCCGCCCTTCGTCACCTCGGCCGTCCCGTCGACGATCACGAAGAACTCGCGACCGACCTTCCCCTCCCGACAGAGCACCGTCCCCGGCTCGACCTTGAGATCGTCGGTGACGCGCGCGAGCTCGGCGAGCTCCTTCTTCGACAGGCCCTCGAAGAGCGGCGCCCGCTTGAGCGCCTCGACCTTCACGTTCTGGCTGAAGAGCCGCACTGGCGCGAGTCTATTCCGGGAGACTTGCCCGATGGAAGCCGAGACGCGCTACGCCAGGAGCGGCGACCTGCGGATCGCGTACCAGGTGCACGGCGATGGCCCGATCGACCTCCTCTTCGCGCCGGGCTACCTCTCCCACCTCGAGCAGAACCAGTGGTGGCCTGCATACGCGAGGTTCTTCGAGCGGATGGCGTCGTTCTCCCGGCTCATCGTCTTCGACCGTCGCGGCACCGGACTGTCCGATCGCATCCTGGCGCTCGGCTCGTTCGAGGAGCTGATGGACGACATCGGCGTCGTGCTGGACGCGGTCGGATCGGACCGCGCCGCGCTGTTCGGCGGCGCCGAGGGCGGCCCGATGTGCGCCCTGTTCGCAGCCACCTTCCCCGAGCGCACCTCGGCGCTCGTTCTCGGCGCCTCGTACGCGCGGCGCGGGTGGGCGCCGGACTATCCGTGGGGCCTCGACGAGGAGACGCAGCAGCGGATCCTCGACGGGTACGAGGAGCGCTGGGGACGGCCCGGCTTCGGCGCACGCGCGATCGCGCCCTCGCTCGCCGACGACGAGCGCATTCCAGGCCTGGTACGCGCAGGCTCAGCGGTTCTCGGGGACGCCCGCGTCGGCGCGCGAGTGGTTCCGCATCACGATGGAGATCGACATCCGCGACGTGCTCCCGGCGATTCGCGTCCCCACGCTCGTGATCCACCGCTCGGAAGATCGCGTCATTCCCGTCGAGTCGGGGCGCTATCTCGCAGAGCACATCCCGGACGCGAAGCTGGTCGAGCTGCCCGGCCAGGACCACTTTCCGTTCGTCGGCGACATGGACGCGATCGTCGACGAGATCGAGGAGTTCCTCACCGGGTCACGCCGCGTCCGAGAGCCGGACCGCGTCCTCGCGACCGTGCTCTTCACGGACATCGTCGGGTCGACCGAGCGTGCGGCCGAGCTCGGCGACCGGCGGTGGACGGAGCTCCTCGCCGAGCACCACCGAATCGTGCGCGCCGAGCTCGACCGCCATCGCGGCAAGGTGGTTCGCATCGAAGGTGACGGCACGCTCTCCACGTTCGACGGCCCCGCGCGTGGCGTGCGCTGCGCCGCTGCGATCCGTGACGCGCTCGCGCCACTCGAGGTCGAGATACGCGCCGGTCTCCACACCGGCGAGATCGAGCTCGCCGCGACAGGTGCCGAGGGCATCGCCGTCCACATCGGTGCGCGCGTCGCGTCGCTTGCCGCACCAGGCGAGGTGCTCACGTCGAGCACGGTGAAGGACCTCGTGGTCGGGTCTGGGATCGAGTTCGCCGACCGCGGCCGACACGAGCTCAAGGGCGTGCCCGGCGACTGGCAGCTCTACGCAGTGGACGGCGCAGCGCCCGGAGCGTGAGCTTTCGCGACGTCGCCGATGATCTCGGCGAGCTCCTGCGGACGCGACCACATCGGCCAGTGGCTCGTCGGCAGCTCGATCCAGGTGACGTCGCGCAGCTCGGACAGGCCGGCGATGAACGAGTAGCCCTCCTTCATGGCGTCCTTGTACTGCTCGGACGTGAACGCCGTGCACACGACCGTGCTCGGCACGTCGAGGCGCGCGTCGTTGGTGAACTCGTGCGCCTCTCGGAGCGCAGCGCCAGGTTGCGGGACGGCACGCTGCCGGAACGTCTCGAGCTGCTCCTCGGTGAGCCCGTCGAGGTTCTCCTCTTCCGCGAGCGTCTCCGGCAGGCGGTAGCGGGTGCTCGACGGCGTCGAACTCGGGATCGAGCGCGCCCTTCGCCGCACCGGTGTCGACGTAGACCATCGCCGCGATCTGCTCCGGGATGCGGTCGGTCACCGCGTAGCCGGGAGCGCCGGCGCCGCTGTGCACGGCGAGCACGACGGGAGCGCCTGCCGCGGTCACCGCCTCGCAGATCGCGTCGACGTGGTCGGACATCGTGATCGTCGAGCGGTCGGCGTCGGCCGACTCGAGGCCCGGCAGCGTCAGCGCCGTGACCTCGTGGCCGTCGGCACGGAGCGAGTCGGCAACCTCGTCCCACGCCCACGCGCCGAGCCAGAACCCCGGTACGAGGACGATCGGTGCGCTCGACATCCCGCGACCCTATCCGACGTCAGCGCATGAGCTCGACGGCGCCGGCGAGCACCTCGCCGAGGATGCCCGTGATCTCGTCGAACTCGGCCTGACCGGCGACCAGCGGCGGCGAGATCTGGATCACCGGGTCGCCGCGGTCGTCCGCGCGGCAGATCATCCCGGCATCCCAGAGTGCCGTCGAGAGGTAGCCGCGCAGGAGCTTCTCGCACTCCTCGTCGGAGAACGTCTCGCGTGTGTCCTTGTCCTTGACCAGCTCGATCGCCCAGAAGAACCCGGTGCCGCGCAGGTCGCCGACGATCGGGAGGTCGAGGAGCTGGCGAGAGCGTCGCCTGGAACCGCTCCTCGTTCTCGCGCACGTGCTCGAGGATGCGCTCGCGCTTCATGATCTCGATGTTCTTGAGCGCGATCGCGCACATCACCGGGTGCCCGCCGAACGTGATGCCGTGCGAGAACATCGACGTCTCGCCCATGAACGCCTCCATCACCCGGTCCGTCGCGACGACGGCGCCGAGCGCGGCGTACGAGGACGACAGCCCCTTCGCGTTCGTGACGATGTCCGGGCGGATGTCGTAGCGCTCCGACGCGAACCAGTAGCCGACCCGGCCGAACGCCGTGATGACCTCGTCGGCCGAGAGCAGGATGTCGTAGCGGTCGCAGATCTCGCGCACGCCCTTCCAGTAGCCCTCGGGCGGCGTGAAGCAGCCGCCGGCGTTCTGCACCGGCTCCATGTGCACGAGACAGACCGTCTCGGGCCCCATGGACAGGATCGCCTGCTCGAGCTCTGCCAGGAGGAACTGCGTGAACTCCGCCTCCGTCTCCTCCGGCGGGCGGTGGTAGCGGTTCGTGTTCGAGACGTGGCGAACCTCGGAGACGAGCGGCTCGAACGGCGCGCGCAGCGCCGGGATGCCGTTGATCGACAGCGCGCCCATGGTCGTGCCGTGGTACGCGATGTGGCGTGCGATCGCCTTGTACTTGCGCGGCGGCGACGCAGCGCTCGCGACGATCGCATCGTGGGCGTTCTCGGCCTCCTGTGCGCCGGCGCGAGCGCCGGGCGTGACGAGACCGCGAAGGTGCTTCTCGCCGCGCGCCGCGTAGTACTGGCGCGCGAGCTTCCACGCCGACTCGACCGCCTCGGAGCCGCCGGAGCAGAAGAAGACGCGGTTCAGGTCGCCGGGCGCGAGCGACGCGACCTCGGCGGCGAGCTCGATCGCGCGCGGATGCGCGTACGACCAGTTCGTGTAGAACGGCAGCTCGCGCATCTGCTCGAGCGCCGCCTGGCCGATCTCGTCACCGAACGAGTAGCCGATGTTGACCGAGAAGAGGCCGGCGAGCGCGTCGATGTACCGCCGCCCGTTCGAGTCCTCGAGATGGCAGCCGTCGCCGCGCACGATGATCGGGACGTCCTCGACGCCGAACCCGCCCATGCGGGTGAAGTGCATCCAGAGGTGCTCCTTGGCGGCGCGCTGCAGATCGATGGACTCGATCGCGGTCATGGGGTCACACGGCTCCTTGTGCTCGTCGGGCGCTGCGGTACTGCCAGAAGACGTTAGCGAGGGCGAGGGCTATCGCCACCAGGAAGATGAAGCTCGCGACGACGTTGACCTGGGGCGGGACGGAGACGCGCGCGATGCCCCAGACGAACACCGGGAACGTCTGCTCGCCGCCGGCATTGAAGTACGTGATCACGAAGTCGTCGATCGACAGGGCGAATCCGAGCAGCGACGCGGCGACGATCGCGGGCATGAGCAGCGGGAGCGTGATCTTCCTGAAGGTCGTCCACTCGTTCGCCCCGAGGTCCATGGCCGCCTCCTCCAGGTGGCGATCGAAGCCGATCAGCCGCGCCTTCACGGTGACGACGATGAAGCTCACGATGAACATGACGTGGGCGATGAAGATCGTCCAGAAGCCGAGCGTGAAGACGCTCGTCGTGTTCAGGAAGAGCGTCAGGAGCGAGGCACCGAGGACGATCTCGGGCGTCGACATCGGCAGGAACACGAGGATGTTGGTCGGACCTCGGCCGCGGAAGTCGTGCCTGACGATGGCGAGCGCCATGAGCGTGCCGAGCACGGCAGCGACGAACGTGGCGAGCAGGCCGATCTGGATCGACTTGATCACGGACTCGCGAAGCCCGAGCACCGAGTCCCACTCGACCCAGTTGTCGAACGTGAACTCCTGCCAGACGTAGTTGAAGCGACCGGCGGGCTTGTTGAACGAGAACAGGATGACGACCGCGATCGGGAGCATCAGGTAGGCCACCACGAGGATCGCGTAGGCGGTGAGGAGATGACGCTTGACGAACCTCATCAGCCGGTGAGCTTCTCCGTTCCGACGAGCTTCGCGTAGACGAGGAGCCCGACGAGGATGAACGCCATGAGGACGAACGACAGCGAGGCGGCGCTCGGGTAGTCGAGCGACTCGAGGAACTTCGCCTGGATGACGTTTCCGATCATCTGCTGCTTCGGTGTCCCGAGCAGCTCGGCGTTGATGAAGTCGCCGGCGGCCGGGATGAACGTGAGGAGCGTCCCGGCGACGATCCCGGGCGCCGAGAGGGGAAGCGTGACCCGCATGAATGCCTGCCTCGGGCTCGCGTACAGATCCTTCGCCGCCTCGAGCAGCCGCGGGTCGATCTGCTCGAGCGAGACGTACAGCGGCAGCGCCATGAAGGGGAAGAAGTTGTAGGTGATCCCCCCGACGACGGCGACCGACGTGAAGAGGAGCCCCTCACCCTCGCCGAGCACGTGGATGGCCTGCAGGAAGCCGATGACGGGGCCTTCGTCGGCGAGGATGTTCAGCCAGGCGAGCGTTCGGATGAGGTACGTGACGAAGAACGGCGCGATGATCGCCAGCAGGAACAGGTTGCGCCACGGCCCCGAGCGGAACGCGATCCAGTAGACGAGCGGATACGCGAGCAGAAGGGAGATGACCGTCGCGATCGCTGCATAGAGGAACGAGCGCAGGAACTGCTCCCGGTAGTCCGTGAGCACCTCGCTGAAGTTCGAGAACTCCCAGGTGAACTCGAAGTTCGGGAACGTGCCGGACTGCAGCGACTGGTACGCGAGGAATGCGAGCGGGACGAGGAAGAACAGCGCGAGCCAGGCCAGGCCCGGCGCGAGCAGCAGGTACGGCGTCAGCCGCGGATGACGGTGGAAGAAAGCGCCCACGGTTCCCTCGGTGCGAGGGCGAGGCAAGCCTCGCCCTACGGTGGCGAGGCTCGCCTCGCCTACTGCCCGAGGACTCCCTGCCAGAGCGTGATGTACTCGTCGTTCTCGAGGGCGGCGTTGTCGAACTGCTTGACCTGCGAGAGCGTCTCCTCGTCCGGGAAGATCAGCGGGTTCGCCGCCATCTCGGGATCGGTCTTCGCGAGCTCTTCCTTCGCCCCCTTCACCGGCGTGACGTACGCGATCGCCGCAGCGAGCCGCGCCGCGACCGCCGGGTCGTACACGTAGTTCATGTACGTCGACGCCGTCGGGACGCTGCCGCCGGTCGGGATGAGCATGTTGTCGGTCCAGATCATCCCGCCGTCCTTCGGGATCGCCCACTTGAGCTTCGGGTTGTCCGCGAGCGAGCTGGACGACGTCGCCCGACCACGCGACCGACGCCGCGAACGTGCCGCGCGTGAGCGGCTGCGCGAAGTCGTTCCCCGTGAAGCGAACGACCTGCCCGGAGTCGACAGCCGCCTGCACGCGGTCGACGGCGGCGTTGAAGCTGTCGTCGGTGACGGATCCTGGGTCGTCGCCGTTCGCGAGCATCACGAGCCCGACCGAGTCGGCGAGCTCCTGGAGCATCGACACCTTCCCCTTGAGCTTCGGATCCTCGAAGAGCTGCTCGATCGACTCGACCGGGCCGGTGAGCTCCTCGTTCCACGCGATCCCGGTCATGCCCGACTGCCACGGCAGCGAGTACTCGCGGTTGGGGTCGAACGGCGGGCTCGCCTGCGCGTCGACGAGGTTCGCCATGTTCGGGATGAGGCTCGTGTCGAGCTTCTGCGCCCAGCCCTCGTTGACGAGGATCCCGGGGAACCGCGAGTTGTCGGTCAGCACGACGATGTCGCGGTCGATT
>CAWGJJ010000009.1:0-19583 GCA_963822885.1 uncultured Gaiellaceae bacterium | reverse complement strand
CGGGCGATGACGGAGAGGGCCGAAACGGACACGTCCCGGACCTGACCCCTGGCCTGTCCGTTCGGGCCGAGTTCGCGATCTTCGAGCACACGACGTACGCGAACTCGTGCTCGCAAGGGGCGCTCGCGAACCGCGTGCGCGCGGCGGCCGAGGAGTGGCTCGCGGGCTGGGACGCGAACGGCGCGGAGTGGGAGTTCTGGGTCGGGCGCAACGAGGCGGCTCGGGCGGCGTTCGCGGGTCTTCTGCACGCCGAGCCCGACGACGTCGCCGTCACGACCTCGGTCTCGCAGGGCGTCAGCGCCCTCGTCTCCGCGCTCGATCTGACGGGCGAGCGGAATCGGATCGTGATCAGCGAGTACGAGTTCCCGACGGTCGGGCAGATTGCGCACGCGCAAGAGCTGCGCGGCGCCGAGGTCGTCCACGTACGTCCGGAGGCGGACGGGCGCATCCCCGTCGAGCGCTTCGCGGAAGCGATCGACGAGCGAACAGCTCTCGTATGTTGCACGGCGGTGTCGTTCCGTTCGGGTCACCGACACGACGTGAGCGCAATCGCCGAGATCGCGCACGCCAAGGGCGCTCTCGTCCTCGCGGACAGCTACCAGGCGATCGGCGCGCTCGAGATCGATGTCCGCACGCTGGGTGCGGACGTCGTGACCGGCGGCACAGTGAAGTACCTCCTCGGCTCGGCCGGCCTCGGCTTCATGTGGCTGCGCGGCTCGCTCCGCTCCGAGCTCATGCCGACGCAGACCGGCTGGTTCGCCGACGAGGACATCTTCGAGATGTCGATCGCGGACTACTCACCGCACGCGAGCGCGCGGCGATTCGACGGCGGCACGCCTCCCGTCCCGTCGCTCTATCCGGGTGTCGCCGGGATGGAGCTGATCGCAGAGGTGGGCGTTCCTGCGATCGAAGCGCATGTCAGGAGCCTCAACGATCGTCTGCTCGCGGGCCTGGACGCACTCGGCGCCACGGTCGTGACGCCGCGCGGCGACGGAGAGCACGGGCCCCTCATCTGCGTCCTCTCGACAGATCCGAACGCCCTGGTCGCAGCGCTTGCGGCCGAGCACATCGTCACGTCGACGCGCGACTCGAACCTGCGCATCTCGCTCCACCTCTACAACGTCGAGGAGGACGTCGACAGCATCCTCGCCGCGCTCGCGGCGAATCGCGCGCTCCTCGCCTAGCTCTAAGCGGCGTCGGGCCACGCCGTCGAGGCCGGCGGCGCGTCGGCTCGCGGCCGACCGCGCTTCGGCCAGTCGCGCGTCCACTTTGCGACGACCAGGTTCTGCTCGTCGAACTTCCAGCGCGGACGTCGAGACCGCACAAGCGGATCGAGGCCCGCCACGATCGCATAGCAGTCGAGGCAGTAGGCGATCGGCCAGTGCTCGTCGCGCGAGCGGCGATGCGCAAACGCGCCGATGACGCGCTCGTGCGCGCAGCCTTCGCAGTCAGTCAGACGTGCGCGTCGCCGACCGCGCAGAGTCAGGACGCCCTCCAGATGATCGTCCCGCATGTAGGCATGCCCCACCGCGCGGCGATTGACGAAGACGTCGACGAACTCCATTGCTGCCGACCGTACCCGACCTGGGTGACGGGCAAACGACGAAGGGCCGCTCTCGCGGCCCTCAGTCCTTGTACGGATCGTGCACGTCACGGCCGGCCATGGCGACGCCGAGCGGCCGGAGCGTGTGCTTCACGCGGATCGAGCCCGCATGAGCGGCGAGGACGTCCGGCAGGCGCTTGTACACCTCCGGCGCCTCGTCCGCACCGCCGCCGACGAGCACGATGCCCTGCTCTCGCAGCTTTGCCTGCACCGCGGGCCAGTCGACCACGCCCGGCTTCACCTGCTCCTGCACCCGCACGGTCCGCCCGTCCACGACCTGCTTGCGATAACGGAACCGGCCCGCCGCCTGCGAACGGCTCATCACGCGACCGGCACCGTGCACCGTCGAGTACAGCGACTCCGCCGCACCCGGCCCCTCGACGCCCTCGAGGATGACCGACTCGTCGCCCATCGAGCCGCCGACGAAGCCCTCCTGGCCCGGTCGGGCGGGAGTGCAGCCCTTGCGGATGATCCAGTACGTGCGGCCGAAGTGCTCCTCCCGCCACGCGAAGTTGTGGTGGTTGTGCACCTCGTGCGTCGACGCGGTGCCGAGGATCTCGAGCACCTTGTCCACCACGGTGTCGCGACCGGCGTACGCGTACTCGCCGGCCAACTCCATCGCCGCGACGTACGACTCGCCGAGCTCCGACCCGATCTCGAAGAGCACGGGTGGCGAGTCCATCTCGCCCTCGTGAGCCCGTTCGCCGAAGCGGAGGCCCTGCGCGAGCGCGAGGAACCCCGACGCCGTCCGGTGGCCGAAGCCACGCGATCCGAAGTGGACGCCGACCCAGATCCGCCCCGCCTCGTCCTCCATGACGTTGACGTAGTGGTTGCCCGAGCCCACCGTGCCGAGCTGTGACTCGGCGAGCTGCGCGAGCTTGCGCTGCGGTGCGAACTCAGCCGAGCGGATCTTCGCGAGCACGGGGTGGTCGACCCGCTCCTGCGCAGGGACACCCACGCCGAAAGAGATCCGGCGCGTGATCTCGCGCATGATCGAGTCGACGCCGCCGAGCGCGTCGAGATCCGAGCGCGTCAGCTCGGTGCGCGCCGCCTTGTTCCCGCAGCCGATGTCGTAGCCCACGCCGGACGGCGAGACGTAGCCCTCGTAGGCGATCCCGCCGCCGATCGGCTGCGAGTAGCCCGGGTGATGGTCGGCGCAGAGGACGCCGAACTCGGCATCGCCGGCCTCCATGCAGCGCTCGAGCTGCTCGAGGCTGCGCTGATCCACGTCGCCGAACGTCTTGATGTTCACCTCGCGATCCTCCCCTTCCTTTCGGTCGTCTGACAAGAGACACCGAACGGATTCGAACCGCTGTGTCGCGGGTTGCAGCCGCGCGCCTCGCCTCTCGGCCACGGTGTCACATGGACCCGGTGGGAATTGCACCCACGTGCGATCCGTCCCGACGGCCTCCAGTGGCCGTCGACCCTCCCACCAACCCCGGTTTCGCACGACTGGTGTTGCTCGGGCCCTTGCTGTGGGTGAAGCCCTCGAGAGGTGTCGAACCTCCGTCTGCGGAGTGGGAGTCCGCTGCTCTGGCCGTTGAGCTACGAGGGCAGTCGATGCGGATGGAGGGATTCGAACCCTCAGTGGGCGTGAGCCCGCCGGCTTCTGAGGCCGGTGCGTCGCCGTTGCGCCACACCCGCAGGTGGGCGGGCCGCGCGGCCGCCCGGATCGACCGGTCACTCACGGAGCGACTCGAGCATCTGCTCGCGCCGGTCGTACGGCTCGAACTCCGCGACGAGCGCGTCGCGGAACACGCGAATCGCGATCTCCAGCGTGTCGAGCTTGTGGAGCGAGTTCTCGCGCCCCTCGGGCGTGTCCACGTCGAACGAGAACCCGACGGTTCGGTCGCAATCCGCGATCTCGAGCGACATGCGCGGCTCGAAGTTCGACGGACAGCACGAGCAGTCGTCGTCGCAGTACGGCCCGTTCATGAGGTCGCGCTGCGACGTGTCCTCGACGTAGACGTACACGTACGCCCCTCCGTGGAAGCCCGGCAGGTTGAGCAGCGTGCGCTCGTTGACGTGAGCGCGGTAAGGCATGCCCATGTCGGTTCCTCTCGTCGACGGTCTCGATTGCGGTCTGACACGGGCGCCCCGCCTGGACAGCTCGGCGAGGCGCCTCGAAGTCGCCCGCGTCAGATCTCGCCGCGGGCGAAGTCGGAGATGAGCTGCGGCGTCGCGGTGTCGAAGCCCACGACGTCGAGCATCCCCGGGTCGGTCGGATCGGCGATGGAGAATTCGTTCGAGACCATCCCGACCACGACCAGTCGCGCGTCGATGCCCGACGCACGGCGGTAGTCGCGAAGCGCCGTGCGCCGGATGGACGTTCCCGGCCCACGTCTCCGAGTCGGTGAAGATCACGAACGTGTCGATCTCCATCCCCTTGGCCTGCGCGTACAGCATCGGCAGCGCGCAGTCGGTGCCGCCGAACGGCAGATCCGAGATCGCCTTCACCGCGTCGTCCAGCCGCTGCCGCGGCGAGATCGAGAGCGGCGTGATGCCGTCCTCGCCGAGGTAGTACTGGCGGCGGCCGCCCGCCTTCCAGCCTCCTCGACCTGCGTAGAAGCCGACGATCTCGTAGTCCTGCTCGGTCGCGGCCGTGACGAGCGCGAGCGCGGCCGACGCATCCCGAGGCGAGAGACCAGGGATGCCCGCGACCCAGCCCGACTCCATCGAGCCCGACACGTCGAGCGCGAGGAGCAGGCGCTTGCCCGTCGGCGTCACGTTCCCGAACGCCGAGTAGAACGCGGCGTCGAGCGCGTCGACGATCTGACGGACCGGCCGCCACTCGTTGCGGCCTCGAGCACCTCGACCCGACGCGTACGTCCGGAGAGCTGCGAGCACCGCGATCGGGTGCACGCGTGCGCGCCGGATGCGATCCGCGTCGCCGAGCTGCGCGATCACCTCAGCCGTCGCGGGCGAGCCCGAGTCGAGCAGGCCGACACGCGTCATCGTCGCGAGGTTGCGGATGAGAGCCGTCATCGGCATCTCCTCGAGCAGCGCCTCCCAGACCACGGGCGACGCCAGGTGCTCGGTCTTCACCGCCTCGCGAGGCAGTCGGTACTCGCGAACGAGCTCCGCTGTCTCACGCGGCGTGCCGGCCACCTGAGCTCGAGCGAAGCCCTCGACGATGCGAGGAAGCCCGTCCGAGCTGCCGCCACGGACGATCCACTCGAACAGCTGCGCGTGCTCCGCCGACACGTCGAGCGTCGGGTTGCCCGCGCTCACCCGCTTCGCCGGGTGAGCGAGTCGAAGCACGTCGCGGTGGGTCACACCCTCACGCTGGCGGTACTTCACCGCCTGGTAGGCCAGTGCGTCGACCTCCTGCGCGGCGTACCAGCGGCCGACCGCCCGCCGCAGCGAGCGGCCCCAGCCGCGGAAGCCCTCGACGAAGGTCGCGAACTGGAAGAGGTGCGTGCCCGTTCGGCAGACGAGCGGGAGCGACTCGAGAGCCGCCTTGCGTGTCGGCTCGTCGGCGCGACCTGCGGCCATCGCGAGCGCGAAGATCGCGGGATCGTTCTTCGGCGCGCGACCCTCCCGGCTCACGCGCACGATCTCCGCGACCGCCCGCGGCCCGTCCTCCGCGAGGCAGTCGGCGACCGCCTTCGCGTTGCGTCGAGTCAGCTTCGACTCCGACGCGTAGTAGCTCCCGCCCTCCGAGCCGAGGACGAGGAAGCGCCGGAGCCGTGTCCAGCAGTCGACCGTCCAGGCGAACCCGCCGGCCGAGTTCGGCACCTGCCCCGAGTCCGGGATCGGTGCCGACTGTGGCACGCGACGCGTGCCGAGTCGCTTCAGGTAGGACATCGCGTCTCCTTTCCGTGTCGTGGGCGGCGCTCGCGCTCGACGCGAAGCGCCGCCTCCGCCGCAGGCCCGAGCGGAACCGCTCGAGCGCGGCGATCAGGGTGTCGATCTTGTGCAGCGAGTTCTCTCGTGCGTCCGCCGAGTCCACCGAGAACTCGAGGTGGATCTCGTTGTCGCAGTCGGTGATCCGCAGCTTGAGCCGCGGCGACGGCAGTCGGCGTCGACGCACGCGGTGCGCCGACGTGTCCTCGACGAGCACGCGCACGTGCGCGCCGCCGTCGAACTCCGGCAGGTTCAGGAGCACCTTCTCGTCGACGCGCGTGCCCGGCCGGCTGCCGGACGGGCCGAGGCGGGACGACGAAGCGCGTACAGCGTCAGGTAGGACATCGCACGTCCCTCCTCTCTGGGGAAGCCGCGGTCGTGTGGCGTGGGGCGGATCCTTTGAACTGAGCTACGGGGGCGGCGCGGCCGCCCCGGGCGAGACTCGAACTCGCCGACCTCCCGGCTCGCGCCGGGCGCTCTACCCGATAACCGCTCCAATCCGGCCCGCGGATCGATGGTGAAGTTGCTGCGGTCGTGTGGCTGGCCCGGAACCGCTCTACCAGCTGAGCTACCGGAGCACGGCAGCTCCCGGGCGGGACTCGAACCCGCGACCTGTCGATTCGTAGTCGATAACCGGAACCGCTCCGGCCCGCAGCATTCGATCGTTCGTCGCGGTCGTGGAGTGCGGTCGGGCCGCGGATTCGAACCGCGTGGCTCCGGAGGAGCCGCTCTGTCCATGAGATAACCGAGCCGCTCCGGCCCGCGACGAGTCGTGTGCGGTGAATGAGCAGGCCCCCCAGGAGTCGAACCCGGACCAGCGAGGTTGGAGCTCGCCGTGCTTTCCGTTACACCAGGGGCCTTCGAGTGAGAGCGGACGGCCCGGCTCGAACGGGCCTCTTCGGAGTGGCGCTCCGGTGCTCTGTCCCGATGAGCTACGTCCGCGTGAGTACGCCCGGCTGGATTCGAACCAGCGTCCTCTGCCCTCGCAAGGCAGTGCTCGAGTCCGCTGAGCTACGGGCGTTCGCTGGAAGAGAGCCTCCGGGAGGAGTCGAACCCGCACCTCGTCCGTACAAAAGGCGCGTGCTTGCCGTTGACACTACGGAGGCGTGAACTGCATGGAGACGGTGGGAGTCGAACCCACTCCTCCTCGGTGCAAGCGAGGTGTTCTTCCGGAAGAACCTCGTCCCCTCGCTCCGAGCGACGGCGACCGCGCGCTCGGAGGTCGTGCGATTGCGCTGAGTCTGCGAAGCAGCCGCGGCTATGGGCCGCACCTCCGCTTCGATGAAGCGATGGCCTGCGGCCAGCGCCGCCGCCACACGGTGCCGACCGTCACGCACGACGAACTCGTCGCCCTGTCGTGCCAGCCGCACCGGCGGTGCCTCGCGACCCTGCTCGAGCCATGCACGGTAAAGCTCGATCGTCGCCGTGCTGAGGCGGGCAACCGTGCGCTCGCCGATGCGGATCTCGTCGAGCGAAGCCCAGATCGTCTCGTGAGTGTTCACGGTTCCTCCTCTCCACGGTCGGTGCGACGGAGGTGCGGACGGGTGGAGTCGAACCACCACAGCCTGTGGCCACGCGGTTACAGCGCGCTGAGCTCTCCGGTGCTCAGCGTCCGCACGAGGTAGCGCGGGTGGGATTCGAACCCACGTCTCGAGCTCATGAGGCTCGCGAGAACAGCCACTTCTCCACCGCGCGACGAACAGGTCTGGCCGGCTGGAGTCGAACCAGCGATCTCCGGTTCCCAAAACCGGCGGGGTAGGCCATCTCCCCTACAGCCAGAGGGACCCGGACGCGGCCCTGGCGGCGTCCGGGAAGTCGACGACCGTGGAATCGAACCACGCTTCACCGCCGTATCAGAGCGGCGCTTGCCCAGCCGGCCCGTCGTCGATTCTGTCGGCGCAGATCGGAATTCCGCTAGCGCGGAGTTCCGATCGCGCAGATCCCTGAAGCCGGCCGCTTCGCGGCCGGGTCGCTGCGAACACGTGCAGGGCGTCGCCAGGGAATCGCACCCTGCTCCACGGATTCACAGCCCGCGGGCTCGCTACAAGCCTTGCGACGCAGTCTCGCCGGGAGGAGTCGAACCCCCATCGCCCGCGGTAGGAGCGCGGCGCTCATCCATTGAGCTACGGCGAGAAGCGCTCTCGACGGGAATCGAACCCGCCTCACCCGGGAGACAACCGGGCCGCATCTCCCAGACGCGTCCGAGAGCGTGTAAGTACCCCGAGCGGGACTCGAACCCGCGCTTCCGGTGTGAGAGACCGGCGTCCTCGACCGCTAGACGATCGGGGCATGAGCGAGGCTGCGACGGCTGGGGTCGAACCAGCATCTACCGGGTAACAACCGGTCGTCCTGCCGTTGAACGACGTCGCATCGTGCACTGGACACCCCGGCCCGATTCGAACGGGCGCACGTGGGGCCGAAACCCACTGCTCTGCTCCGCTGAGCTACGGGGCGGTGAAACGGAGGCAGCAGGATTCGAACCTGCGCAGCGGCGATCGCCAGCCCGCCTGCGCGCATAGCAACGCGCTGCCTTGCCGGGCTCGGCCATGCCTCCAAGGCGGAAGGAGAGGGAGTCGAACCCCCAAGGCCGCGAAGCCCACCCGTTTTCGAGACGGGATACCGCGCCGGTGGCAGTCCTTCCGAAATGGTGACCCCGGTAGGAGTTGAACCCACATCCGCCCGGGTAAGAACCGGGAGCTCTGCTTGAGCTACGGAGCCGTACTGATGTGGCCGGCAGGAATCGAACCTGCGACGCCCCGCGTTTCAGGCGGGCGCTCTACCGACTGAGCTTCAGCCACGTGCTGATGGGCGAGGCTGGACTCGAACCAGCAGCCTCTTGTGTGTGAAACAAGCGCTCTCCCGATTGAGCTACTCGCCCTCTGTCCGCAGGTCGATCGCTAGCGCGATCCGCAGCCGCGAGTCCCTGAAGCGTCCGCTTCGCGGCCAGCTCGTTGCGACGGCATGCAGATTCCGGGACAAGGGGTCGAACCTCGATCTCCGCGTTCAGAGCGCGGTGTCCTGCCGGTTAGACGATCCCGGATCGTGCGTCTCCGTCCAACCCGTACGGGCTCGACGCAAACGCACGATGTCGTCTCGCGGTGCTCGGCGCTCGTGCCGAGCCTCCTATGTCCATGCCACTCGCCTACCCTTCGACCCTGGATCGCCGGCCGCGGGTGTATACGTCCGCGGGACGACGTCATCGTGGAGGGGCTTTGGAGCCGGAGCCTCGTGCGTCAGTCGAGAAAAGCGTACGCAAAAGCAAACGCGAATGCGTATGCGCCATTTCAAGCGCTGAGCGCCGAGGAGTCTTTCTCTCTCAGGCGGGGCCTCGATTCGATCTAGAGCTTGTTCAAGCTGAGCATCACCTTTCTCGTGTTCGTCGTGATCGCCTCCGAAACGACGAAGGCGACCCGTCTGGGTCGCCCTCGACTGGCTCGATATACGGCTAGGGGGCTAGCGCGTACACCTCTCAGCGAGGGCTAGGACGGCACCGGGCCGGAGCTCCGAGTCGAAGCTCTGGTGGCGCGGTGAGACCGACGCGGCGTTCGCCGCTTCGGTCGTATGGGTTCTGTTGGTGACGTTGATCTGGTACATGCCGCGTCGGAGAATAGACCATCGCGGTCGATTTGGCAAGAGATCCACGTAAAGATATTTCGACCTATCGGAATGCACGCTCGAGCGCGAGTTCGAGAATTGTCTACGGATATCAGACTGGCTTACGGGCGCGCACGATCGCGCCGTGCATCCCGTCGGCGACAGCGTGCGTCAGCTCGACCTCGACGTCCCTCGAGGCCGACGGCCTCGAGCCCCTCGCGGTACTCCGACTCGGACAACGCACCCGCGATGCATCCGACGTGGCTCCCGCGCTCAGCGCGATCGGCGGGCGAGAGCCGATCCTCGGCGACCACGTCGGAGATACCGATCCGGCCGCCAGGTCGCAGCACTCGCGCGATCTCGGCGAGAACCCTTTCCTTCTCGGGCGACAGGTTGACCACGCAGTTCGAGATCACGACGTCGACGCTCGCTGCGTCGAGTGGGATCTCCTCGATCAGTCCCTTCAGGAAGTGGACGTTGGTCGCGCCCGCCTTCGTGGCGTTCTCCCGTGCGAGCGTGAGCATCTCGTCGGTCATGTCGAGCCCGTACACGGTGCCGGACGGCCCGACGCGCGTGGCGGAGAGGAGAACGTCGATCCCGCCGCCCGAGCCGAGGTCGAGCACCGTCTCGCCCTCGTGGAGCGCGACCAGCGCGAGCGGATTGCCGCAGCCGAGGCTGGCGGCCACCGCGTTCTCGGGGAGGCCCGCGCGCTCCTCCGCGCCGTAGAGGCCTTGCCCGAAGAGCGTCGTCGCCTCGTCGCCGCAGCAGCCGATGCTCTCGCAGTCACATCCGCACCCGCAGCCGGCCGAGAGGCTGAGCGCTGCCTCCGCGTACCGCTCTCGAACGTGCTCACGCACACTGGTCGTCATCGCGCCCTCCATTCATCGATGGATGTCGATGCCAAGCTATCACTATCCATCGACGACCGTCAATGTCCTGCGCTGCGATACTCGGGCGGTGGATCCGCGCGACGCCGCCGCCGAGCTCGAGAAGACGATCGAGCGCTACAACGACGCCTGGAACGCGCACGACCTGGAGACCATCCTGTCGTTTCACGCGCCCGGCATGGTGTTCGAGAACCACACCGCCGGCGACCGCGTCGATGGGGATGCCGTCGGGCCGCACATCGCCGGGATCTTCGAGCGGAATCCGGACCTCCACTTCACCGGGCGACGTCTGTACGCGCGCGACGGGCTCGTCGTGAGCGAGTGGACGGCGACGGCGACCAACCGTGACGGACAGCGTGTCGAGTGGGACGGCATCGACGTGTTCCCGTTCGAGAACGGGCTGATCGTGCGCAAGGACGTCTACTCGTCCTCGCACGCTCCGCGCGTGCGCGACGCATAGGCGTGGCGCGGCCACGGGTGCACGAGGCGGCCGGCGTGCCGGCCGAGATCGCGCGGGAGCTCGCGGAGTCGTTCGAGCTGGTCGCGGAGCTCGGTGGCACGGATGGCGTCGTCGTCACCCCCGCGATCGCCGTCGACGACGCATTCCTCGACGCGGCCGGCCCGCAGCTGCGCATCGTCGCGAACTACGCGGTCGGGCTCGACAACGTCGACCTCGACGCAACGCGCGAGCGAGGCATCGTCGTCAGCAACACACCCGGCGTGCTCACGAACGCCACCGCGGAGCATGCGATCGCCCTCGTGCTCTCGCTGCTGCGACGGATAGGCGAGGGCGACCGCTCGCTGCGGCGGCGCGACACCTGGGAGTGGGGGCCGGACTTCATGGTCGGCGAGAGCCTCGAGGGGAAGGAGGTGCTCGTCGTCGGGCCGGGGCGGATCGGCCGTCGCGTCGCCGAGCTCGCCGAGGCGCACGGAGCGCACCCGACCTTCGCCGGACGCGACGACGACGTGCTCGAGCTCGTCTCCCGCGCAGACGTCGTCACCCTTCACTGCCCGCTGACGCCGACGACACGGCATCTGGTGGACGCTGCCGTCCTCGACGCGATGAAGCCGACGAGCGTGCTCGTGAACACTGCGCGCGGCGCGGTCGTCGACGAGAAGGCCCTTGTCGCCGCGCTCACGCAGGGCGCGATCGCCGGCGCAGCACTCGACGTCTTCGAGCACGAGCCGGCCGTGAGCGAGGAGCTGCTCACGATGGAGAACGTCGTCCTCACACCGCACGTCGCGAGCGCGACGCGCGAGACGCGGCTCGCGATGGGGATGCTCGTCGTCTCTGCGTTGCGCGCAGTTCTCCTCGAAGGACGCACGCCGCCGAACGCGGTGTAGCGTCCGGCGATGTCTCGCTTCGGCGCGCAGTCGATGACCGGACGGCTCGAGCGCGTGCTCGTGCGTCCGCCGCTCGCCGAGGATGCCGAGCACTGGCGTGCGTACGGCTGGCGTGCCGCGCCCGATCACGCCGCCGCCGCCGCCGAGCACGAGGCGCTGTGCGGGATCCTCGAGGCCGCCGGTGCCGAGGTCGTCGTCTCGCGACACGATCCGGGCAATCCCGACGCGATCTACGTCTACGACCCGGTGCTCGTCGGTGCGGAGGGCGCCGTCCTGCTGCGGCCGGGGAAGGAAGGACGGCGAGGCGAGCCCGAGGCGATCTCGAGTTCTCTCACCGCCGCCGATGTTCCCGTCGCGTCACGACTCGAGGAGCCCGTCCTCGCCGAGGGCGGCGACACCGTCTGGCTCGACGAGCGCACGCTTCTGGTCGGGATCGGCTACCGGACGAACCCCGCCGCTGTTCCCGCTCTCCGCGACGCGTTTCCGGGAGTCGACGTGGTTGCCTTCGACCTCCCGCACTGGAACGGACGCGGCGAGGTGCTGCACCTGATGTCGTTCCTATCACCGCTCGATCGTGATCTCGCGCTGGTGCATCCGCGACTCGCGCCGGTTCGGTTGCTCGAGATCCTCGCCGATCGAGCCATCGAGATCGTGGAGGTTCCGGACGAGGAGTTCGAGACGCAAGGCCCCAATGTGCTCGCGCTTGGCCCCCGCCGCGCGCTCGCGCTCGACGGCAACCCGGAGACGCGGCGGCGCATGGAGCGCGCAGGCGTCGACGTCGTCGTCTACCGCGGCGAGGAGATCTCGAAGAAGGGCGACGGCGGACCGACCTGCCTCACCCGTCCACTCCTCCGCGCTTAGGAGAGCCCGAAGCCGACCGCGAACCCGAGTGCGGTTAGGAGCCCCGCCTCGCGACCGCCGAGCTCGAACGCCTCTGGCATGAGCGTGTCGGCGAGCATCACGATCACGGCTCCGGCGGCGAAAGCCGTCGCGAAGGCGCCGCCGTCGGTTCCCATCGCGTCGAGGAGCCTCCAGCCGAGCACGGAGGCGACGACCGAGACGGCGACGACGCCCGACCACATCACGAAGACACGCAGCCGTGTCCATCCCGCCTGCAGGAGCCCGGTGGTTCCGGACAGCGCTTCGGGAAGGTTCGAGACGAACACGCCGACGACGACGGCCGTCGGGACGACTCCCTCCTGCGCCAGCGACGCTCCCAGGACGAACGACTCGGGGATGCCGTCGAGAACGGTGCCGAGGATGATCGCGTTCGCGCTTCCGGCGAGCAACTTGTCGCCCGCCATGCTCTTTCGCGCCGCTCCACCGCGGCGATCGATCGCCCAGTCGCCGACGTAGAAGACGAGCGCGCCGGCGGTGAAGCCGAGCGCCGCGATCGCGACGTCGGTGGCGACGGCGTCGAGCACGAGCTCGTACGCGACGGCCGCGATGAGAGCGCCCGAGCCGAAGGCCATTGCGAGCCCGATCACGCGCGCCGGCGGACGCAGGAGTGCGAGCGCAGCGCCGACCCAGAGCGAGCCGGCGGTGACGAGCGCCCACAGAGCGGCCTCGAGCATCGGCGGAGCCTACGACTCCTCGAGCGTCAGCTGGCGGTAGGGCGACAGGCTCGAGACACCGACGCCGACGAGCCGCAGTGCTCCCGGACGGTCGCGCAGCCCACGGTCGAGGAGTCCGCATGCCACCTGGCCGATCAGCTCGGCCTCGTCGACGGCTGCGGGCAGCGTCGTCGACCGCGTTCGGATCGAGAAGTCCGCATAGCGCAGCTTCGCGGTCACGGTTCGGCCCGAGAGCCCGGAGTTGCGAAGGCGCTCGGACACGAGCTCTGCGAGCCGCAGCACCTCGTCGTGCAGTCGCTCGCGATCGGTGAGGTCGCGCGCGAACGTGTCCTCGGCGGACACGGAGACGGGCTCGAGCTCGAGGTCGAGATCGCGCGGATCGATCCCGCGCGCGCGGTCGCGCAGCATCGCGCCGACCGTTCCGGGCAGAAGCGAGCGCAGCTCCGCGTCGCCGAGCGCAGCCAGAGCACCGAGCGTGTCGACGCTCGCGACGCGCAACCGCGCCTCGGCACGCGGCCCGACACCCGGGAGGAGGCGAACCGCGAGCGGGGCGAGGAATCGCGCCTCGGTTCCTGGTGGGACGACCGTGATCCCGCCCGGCTTCCGGCGATCGGACGCGATCTTGCAGACGACCTTCGACGTCCCGACCCCGAGCGAGCACGTGAGGCTCGTCTTCGCGCGCACGGCGGTCTGGATCGCGGAGGCGACGGCTCTCGCACGGGTGAAGTCGGACGCGACGGTGCCGAGGTCGAGGTAGCCCTCGTCGATCCCCGTGCGCTCGACACGCGGAACGATCTCGCCGATCGTGTCCCACACCACGCGCGAGTACTGCCGATAGAGCGCGTGCCTCGGCCGCAGGAACACGGCAGTCGGGCAGCGCCGGAGCGCCTCGGCGGCGCTCATCGCCGAGTGGATCCCGAACTTCCGCGCGGCGTAGTTCGCGGTCGACACGACACCGCGGCTGTGCGGGTCGCCACCGACGACGAGCGGCTTCTCGCGCAGCTCCGGGTGCTCGAGCTCCTCGACCGCCGCGAAGAACGCATCGAGGTCGAGATGGGCGAGAATCGGGGTCGAACGCGTATCCACGCTGCAAGGCTAGAACGCGAGATCACGGCCGGAACGGTGGAGAATGGCCACGTGCCTGCTCGTGTCCGGCTCGCCGATCTCCTCGCCGGCCTCTCGATCGCGATCGATCTCGGCTTCGGCCTGCCGCCCGAGTCGGCTATGCGGTCCTGTCTCGCTGCGACGCGGCTCGCTCGCGCCCACGGCCTCCGCGATACCGACGTGCGCGACAGCTTCTTCACCAGTCTCCTGCTGCATGTGGGATGTCCGGGTTTCTCGCACGAGACCGCCGTGCTCTTCGGGAACGAGTTCGCAGTCACCCGGGCGGCTGCGCGCACGAATCTCGCCGACCCGGTCGACTACGAGACCACTCTGATTCCGGAGGCGACCCGCGGTCTCTCCGCGACTGCGCGCCGAACCATGACCGAGCGCCTAATGCGTGACGGCCCCGCGTTCGGCGCCCGCTACGACGCGGCGAGCTGCGAGATCGGGAGCCGGGTCGCACGTCGGATAGGCATCGGCTCCGGCGTGGAGCGCGCCCTGTACGAGGTCGCGGAGTGGTGGAACGGTGACGGCGGGCCGCAACAGCTCCGAGAGGACGCGATCGCGCCCGCTGCCCGAGTCGCTCACCTCGCCGCGGACGCGGTGGTTCTCGACGATCTCGGCGGCCCTGAGCTGGCCGTCGACGGCGTGCGACGACGTGCCGGTTCGATTCTCGACCCGACCCTCGTGGAGACCTTCGCGGCGAACCTCTCCCAGATCCTCGATCGCACCGGCGATCCGCGAGAGCGGCTGCTGGAGGAGGAACCGCATCCACTCGAGGAGCGGGAACTCGGCGAGCTGTCCGCCATCGCGGCAGTGTTCGGCGACGTCGCCGATCTCAAGTTCCCGAGCCTGCACGGGCACTCGTCGGGGGTGGCGATGCTCGCGGTCGGTGCTGCCCGCTACTTGCGTCTCGACGACCGCACGTCGACGGAGATTCAGGTCGCGGCTCATCTGCACGACCTCGGTCGCCTGGCCGTGACGAACGCGATCTGGGAGAAGCCGGGGCCGCTGACCTCAGGCGAGTGGGAACAGGTCCGAATGCATGCGTACCACTCCGAGCGCATCCTCGCCACATCGGGCACGCTTGCTCACCTCGCGCCCCTGGTCGGGATGCACCACGAACGGCTCGACGGATCCGGGTACCACCGTGGCTCCGCTGCGCGGGAGCAATCGACCGCCGTCCGCGTGCTCGCTGCCGCGGATGCGTTCCAGGCGATGACCCAGGATCGACCCCATCGCCCTCGGCTGCCGGCCGAGCGCGCAGCCGAGGAGCTCGCTCACGATGCCCGCGCGGGAAGCTCGACGGTGAGTGTGTCGCAGCAGTGCTCGAGGCGGCCGGCCAGACGCGACCCCGCCCACACGACCTCCGTCCCTCCGGCCTCAGCGCACGCGAGATCGACGTCCTCCGGCTCGTCGCCGCCGGTTTCTCGAATCCCGAGATCGCCGAGCAGCTCGTCATCTCGCGCAGAACGGCGGAGCACCATGTCCAGCACATCTATGGCAAGGTCGGTGTACGAAGCAGGCCCGCGCTCGCGCTCTTCGCGATGGAACACGGCCTCCTTTCGTCCGGCGAAGAATAGGTAGATCTGCCGATGCGCACGGGTCGGGGTTCGTCGATCCTCCCTGCATGGACGACACGACGCTCCTCGGAACTGCGGGAACGCTGATCGGACTCGTCGCGGCGATGTCTCTGCTTCTCCAGGCCCGCCGGTTGGCCAGACTCGGGAGTGCGTGCGAGGTCTCGATCCCCGTGCGCCTGCTTGCACTCGCCGGCTACGGGATCTGGCTCGCGTATGGCGTTGCGATCGGCGACGTGCCGCTGATTCTCGTCGACCTGGCCGGCGTTGCGGGCGCTGCGCTCGTTCTGCGCGTCACTGTCTCGCTGCGGCGACAGAAGGCCTGCCCGGCCTTCTGAGCGGCGCGTCTCTTATCGTGGTGCTGTGGTTGACGCGCCACCGCTCCCACCGCCTCGGATCGAGCAGCCGGCTGCCTACCAGGTGTCGTACGGGCTCGTGACGGGGCGTGCTGCGCGCGGAACGGTACGGGTGCTCGTCCACGCGAACGGGAAGCGCCTCGCGGCGCGGCAGCTCGACGACCGCCGCTTCACGCTCAGGCTGACGCTGCCTCGCGGTGACGTGACCGTCCGCGTCACCACGGTCGCGCGCAACGGGCAGAGATCGTCCGCGCACGTGCACGACGTCTTCGGCCTCCCGCCCGGCTCGCGCCCGCGCGTCGTCACGAGCCGCAGGGATCGCGGCCTCGAGCGCAAGCTCACTCCCCTGGTCCGTGGCTACGCGGGGACAGCCGGCTACTACGTCCAGAGCCTCACCGGAGGATCCGGCGCGGCGTGGAACGCGAAGGCGCGCTTTCCGGCGGCGTCCACCGTCAAGCTGGCGATCGCCGCAGCCGTCCTCGCGGAATATCGAGGCATCCCACGTCCCGGATCGCGCATCGACGGGCTCCTCCGCGAAATGATCGTCCCGTCCGACGACGAGGCGGCGAACTCGCTGCTCGTCTGGCTCGACGGCTCGACCAGCGCCGGTGCGTATCGGGTCAACGACCTGATGCGCGGCATCGGCCTCACCGACACGCTCATGTACGGCGGCTACGCGACGCGGACGCTGTCGTCGCGCATTCCGGTCCGCGTGGACGAGGCGCCCGCCTTCGGGGTCGGCAAGTACACGACTGCATGGGACATGACCTCGCTCTGGCGCGCGCTCTGGTTCGCCTCCGGCGGGCGCGGGCGGCTGCGAGCGTCGCAGCCCGGCTTCACGCCCGCCGACGCCCGCTACCTCCTCTGGCTCACCGCCCACGTCCGCGACCAGCCGAAGCTCGACGCCACTCTCCGCCGCGATCGCAATGTCGACGTGCTCCACAAGGCTGGCTGGATCTCGACGGCACGCCATGACACCGGGCTCGTGTTCTGGGAGGGAGGCGTCTTCGTCGCGGGAGTCATGACGTACCGCTCGTATGGCGTCTCGACGGCGTCGGACCGCCTCGCGGGGCGGGTGGCCGCTTTGACACTCGAGCGCCTGCGGCGCATCGAAGGATGACAAGAGGGTCTGGCTGAAGCCAGACCCACCGACCAGAGAACCCGACGCAGCCCTTGCCGTGGTCGGTACAGTTTCTGAACGAACTACGGCATCCATACGACGAAAGCGAGAACCGTGAGCGAGGAAACGATCAGCCTGCTGCTCGTCCCGCTGGACGACATCGTCGTCTTTCCCAACATGAACGTCACCCTTACCGTCGACGTCGGCGACGAGGAACGCGTGCTGCTCGTGCCCAAGCACGAGGACGAGTACGCGAAGGTCGGCACCGTCGCCGAGGTGACGGATCGCATCCGCCTCCCCGGAGGCGGGCGAGCCGTTGCGCTGAACGGCCTGTACCGCGGCGTCGCCGGCGCGGCCGCCTCCGACCCGCAAGGACGCCTGTTCGTCGAGGTCGAGGAGCGACCCGACGAGGAGTCCGCCGACGGCCGCATCCGTGAGCTCGAGCGCGAGTACCGCGCGGTCGTCGAGGAGATCCTCGAGCTGCGCGGAGACGACGGGCGCATCGCGGCGTTCGTTCGCTCGATCACCGAGCCGGGCGCGCTCGCCGACACCTCCGGCTACTCGCCGGACATCACGTTCGAGCAGAAGATGCACCTCCTCGAGACCGTCGACGTGCGCGAGCGCCTCGAGCTCGCACTCGAGCTGCAGCGTGAGCGCCTCGCTCTGATGCAGATTCGCCGCCGCATCCAGGAGGACGTCGAGACGGGCGTCGACAAGCAGCAGCGCGAGTACATCCTGCGCCGGCAGCTCGAGTCGATCCGCAAGGAGCTCGGCGAGGATGAGGGCTCCGTCGTCGAGGAGTACCGCACGAAGATCGCCGAGGCCGAGATGCCCGAGAACGTCCTCGAGCAGGCCGAGCGCGAGCTGTCGCGCCTCGAGCGCATGGGCGACCAGTCGCCCGAAGCCAGCATGATCCGCAACTACCTCGACTGGCTGCTCGCGGTCCCGTGGAGCAAGCGCTCCGAGGAGCGGCTCGACCCGAAGCACACACGCGAGGTGCTCGACACGGATCACGCGGGCCTCGAAGACGTGAAGGACCGCATCGTCGAGTACATCGCCGTCGAGAGGCTCCGCAAGGAGCGGGGAGTCGCGGACGACAAGCGCTCGGGCGCGATCCTCACGCTCATCGGCCCTCCCGGCACCGGCAAGACCTCGATCGGCGAGTCGATCGCGCGCGCCACGGGCCGCGAGTTCGTCCGCATGTCGCTCGGTGGAATCCGCGACGAGGCCGAGATCCGTGGCCATCGCCGCACCTACATCGGCGCGCTCCCCGGACGGCTCGTCCGGGCGCTCCGCGACGCGCGGACGATGAACCCGGTGATCATGCTCGACGAGGTCGACAAGGTCGGCGCCGACTGGCGCGGCGACCCGTCGTCGGCGCTCCTCGAGGTGCTCGATCCGGCGCAGAACCACTCGTTCCGCGACCACTACCTGGACGTCGAGCTCGACCTCTCGCAGGTCTTCTTCATCGCGACCGGGAACATGGCCGAGACGATCCCCGGCCCGCTCCTCGACCGGATGGAGGTCATTCGCTTCGACGGGTACACGACCGACGAGAAGGTCGCGATCGCGAACGGCTATCTCTGGCCGAGGCAGATCGAGCGGAACGGCCTGCGCGAGGACGAGGTCTCGATCTCCGACGACGGCGTCGAGCTCGTCGTGACCGAGTACACGCGTGAGGCGGGCGTTCGCCAGCTCGAGCGTGAGCTCGGCACGCTCCTGCGAAAGACCGCGACGAAGATTGCATCCGAGTCCGCGGAGGCGCCCATCCAGCTCGACGAGGAGGCCGTGCGCGAGGCGCTCGGCCGGCGCAAGTACTACCGCGAGATCGCGGAGCGAACTGCGGTGCCCGGCGTCGCAACCGGCCTCGCCGCGACGGCGACGGGCGGCGACGTCCTGTTCATCGAGGCGACGTCACACAAGGACGGCGACTCGCTCGTCCTCACGGGGCAGCTCGGCGACGTCATGAAGGAGTCGGCGCAGATCGCCCTCTCGTCCGTGCGAGCGCTCGCACCGAGGCTCGGCATCGACGAGGACCTGTTCGAGAAGCGCGCGTTCCACCTGCACGTGCCCGCGGGCGCAATCCCGAAGGACGGGCCGAGTGCGGGTATCACGATGGCGACGGCGCTCGCGTCGCTCCTCACCGACCGCCCCGTCAAGCACACCGTCGGGATGACCGGCGAGATCACGCTCCAGGGCCGCGTGCTGCCGATCGGGGGTCTGAAGCAGAAGGTCCTCGCTGCCCACGCAGCCGGCATCACCGACATCATCATCCCGGAGCGCAATCGCGCCGATCTCGCGGACATCCCGGAGAACGTGCGCGAGGAGATCGCCTTCCATCCGGTGATGTCCATCGACGAGGTGCTGGGGCTCGCACTCGAGGATGCGCCGGTGCAGTCCAGTGTCTCGCTGTAGGCGGCAGGAGCTGGTTCCCGAGGACGTCCGTCGTGCGGCGGACGTCCTCGAACGCCGGTACGCCGTCTCGATCATCTACGCGTCGCACCACGGATGTACGCGCTTCACCGAGTTTCGCCATGCGCTCGGAACGATCCCTCCCGCCACGCTGGCGCAGGCC
>CAWGJJ010000008.1:0-70780 GCA_963822885.1 uncultured Gaiellaceae bacterium | reverse complement strand
AGCGATGGAGGGTGACGAGCGCGTCGAGCACGGACGTCTCGAAGCGGCGCTGCTCTTCGAGGTACGGCCACAGGGCGCGCTGCAGAAGGCGACGGACGAAGGGCCGCGGGTGGCGATCCCCCTCCGCGCGCCAGGCCCTCGCCGACTTCCCCCGCCAGCTCTCGGGATGCCTCGAGAATCGGCGGGCGCGCATCGTGCTCCGAGCCTCTGGCTCGAACTGCACCTCGTTCGCGCGCATCCGCGAGCCGGGCGTCGACGAACGCGCGCGTACGCTCGGGCCGGAATCGCTCGACGATCTCCTGCTGCGCGCGCTGGCCGATGGCGCGCGCCTCGTCCGGTCGCTCCCAGACCGAGCGCAGGAGCCGCGCCGCGGCGTCGACGTCCGGCTCGGCCCAGCGGGCGCCGGGAGCGTGCGCCCACCACGTGTCGGGAACGTCGACGAGGCGATACGGCACGAGATGGCTGTTCTCCCGGACATGAACTCGAGGTTGCCGGAGTAGCCCGTCGCGACGACCGGCTTGCCGCACGCCATCGCCTCGGCCATCGTCGAGGCCGAGGCCCTCGCTGCGATGCAGCGAGACGTAGCAGTCACACGCCGCGACATACGAGTCCCGCTCCTCGGCCGACACGTAGCCGTCGCGGATGAGGATGTCGTCCCGTCCGTCGGCGAGCGCGAGGAGCGAGTCGAGCTGTGCGGGCTTCCAGTCGCGCCCGTTGATGCTCTTCAGGACGAGGGTCGGGCCCTCTCCGGGAGCGAACGCGCCGCGTGAACGCCTCGACGACAGCCGCCGGATTCTTGCGCTCGCCGCTCCAGAAGTCGAAGACGAACAGGAACGTGAAGCCGTCCGGCAGGTCGAGCTCGGCACGGTGCCTGAAACGGGTCCGCGGCGGCTCGACGGAACGGCACGACATGCACCGGTATGCCGACCTCGGACGCACCGCGTCGCGCACGTACTCGCTCGCCACCCAGATCTCGTCGAGAAACCTCGCCGCGGCACGGTCGCGGCGCGAACACGTTCGTCTCCCAGAACCAAACGCCGATCGAGTAGCGCGTCGCGAAGAAGTCGGTGCCGACCTCGGCGCGAACTTCGCGAGCTCGTCCGCGTTCAGGCAGATGAGGTTCGTGTCGTACGGCAGCTTCGTCAGCGAGAGCGAAGCTCGAGTGGGCTGCGCGCCGGCCCAGGCGTTCCGCGATACGGGATCGGCGGCCAGCGGGATGTCGGTCGCGTCGATCGCCGCGGCCAGCCGCCGCGCGACCTCGCCGAGGCCCGATTCGGCCTCGAGAAACCCGACGAGGTTCACACCCGGCTTCATGCTCGGCGATGCGCAGCGCGTCGCGCAGAGTCCATCGCCCGTCCTACGCGATGCGTCGCATGCCAGCTCCCGCAGGCCCTCGACCGCCTCGATGCGGTCGCTCGCGATCGTCTCCTGCAGCAGCTCCCAGTGTCGCGGCTCGGCAGCCACCTGCGACTTGATGCCAGAGATGCAGCAGTCGCCGAACCGCGGCCCTGCATAGCCGCAGCGCAGGCCGAGCCGGCGGAGCCTCACCGCGAGGTCGACGTCCTGGTCGCCCCAGCCGACGAAGCGCATGTCGAAACCGTTCACGGCTTCGAAGTCGGCTCGCGCGACAGCCGTGCAGAAGCCGTACTGCGTTTCCGTGCGGTGCGAAGTCCGGGAGCCGCGGCCGCCACGACTCGCCGGCGATCGCGTGGACGTCAGGTGGCGCCAGCCGTCGTACGTCCGGACGCCCACGCAGAGGAGCTCGGCTAGCGGACCAGCGACCCGACCGGCATCCGTTCGCTCAGGACCGCCCTCCGAAAGACGCTCGCTCAGCTCGAGCCGCGTCCCCGCGAGGAACCAGCCCGGAAGCGCGCGCGCGCGGATCGCGCGCGACGAAGTGCCGGCGCGGGATGCAGTCGCCGTCCATGAAGACGAGGTAGCTCGCCGCGAGCCGACGCGGCGCCGAGGTTTCTCACGCGCGCGAGGCGAAAGCCCTCGTCCGGCTGCCAGGCGTGGATGAGACGGTCCCCGAAGCGCGGCTGCCACCGCTCGACGACCTGCCTCGGTCGACGCCGCGATCCGTCGTCGGCGACGACGACGTCGAATGCGCGATCGGACTGAGCCTGCGAGTCCGCGGAGCACGGCATCGAGCGCCTCTGGCCACTCGTACGTCGTGACGACGACGCTCACGCTCGCCTCGTCGGGAGGCCCGCCGCTGCGGTACCTCGATCACGTTCGACCCGTTCGACGAGTCCACTCGAGCAGCGGCCGGACGACCCCGCGCCACTGACCGGCGAACGTCCCGCGCGCCGAGTCGCCCTCCCCCGGATCGAGCACCTCGAACGAGATCGCCTCGTAGACCGCCGCGTGATGCTCGAGCTTCGGGAAGTCGATGCTGCAGATCGCGGCCTCGACGATCGCCGAGCCTTCGTTCAGGAGATTCCCCGGAATCCACGCGGTCGCGACGTACTCGCCCGGCGGGGTCGCGCTCAGCCACCGCTCGTCCGTGTCCATCGCGTTGAAGGCGATCGCCGACTCCCGATCCAGAACCTTGATCTTCGGGAAGACGGGCTTGCCGTCGCGTAGCACCCGGAACACGATCTCGATTCCCACCGGGTTGCGCACGTCGACCACGCCAGGCGGCATCTGTGCGTGAGGGAGCACGCGAACCGAGTGGATCCTCGCCAGGTCGTCGCCGGGCGCCGTCTCGTCCGTCCACGTGCGCTCCGACCCCGAGCTGTGCGTCTGATGGAGGTAGTTCGCGATCACGTCGGCGGGAGGGCCGTCGTCGATCGACGCGTCCGCCGTTGATCCAGATTGCCCGATCGCAGAGCTGGGCGACGGCGGGGAGCTGATGCGAGACGAAGAGCACCGTGCGCCCGGAGCTGCCCGAGCTCCTCCATGCGGCCCAGGCAGCGTCGCTGGAACTCGGCATCGCCGACGGCGAGCACCTCGTCGACCAGCAGGATCTCCGGCTCGAGATGAGCCGCAACCGCGAAAGCAAGGCGCACGTACATGCCGCTCGAGTAGCGCTTCACCGGCGTGTCGATGAACTGCTCGACCCCGGAGAACTCGACGATCGCGTCGTACCGGCGCGTCGATCTCACGCCGCTTCATCCCGAGGATCGCACCGTTCAGGTACACGTTCTCGCGGCCGGTGAGCTCGGGATGGAACCCCGTTCCGACCTCGAGCAGGCTGCCGACGCGCCCGCGAATCTCGACGCGCCCCGCAGTGGGGGACGTGATCCGCGTGAGCACCTTCAGGAGCGTCGACTTCCCGGCACCGTTGCGCCCGATGACGCCGAGCACTTCACCTTGCTGCACCTCGAACGTCACGCCGTTCAGCGCCCAGATCTCGTTCGTCTCGCCGCGGTGCTCGCGTCCGCGTAGCCGACGTCCGGCGTGCGCGAGCGAATCCCGAAGCGTCCCGTACGCTGCATGGTGCTCGCCGAGGCGATAGCGCTTGCTGAGACCTTCGGCTGCGATGACCGTCGTCATCAGATCGTGTCCGCGAAGCGCGGCTCGGCCGAGCGGAACACCGCGAGCCCGCCGACGAAGAGGATCGCCGCGACGCCGACACCGAGCGCAACCTGTCCCCAGACGGGCTCGGGTGCGTCGAGCACGGCCCAGCGCCAGCCGCTGATCACGGCGGTCATCGGGTTCACGGCGAGGATCCACTGCCACTTGGTCGGGATCTCGGACACCGCGAACATCACTCCCGAGAGCAGCGGCAGCACCTGCAGGAGGACCGGGATCATGTAGCGCACGTCGCGGAAGCGCACGTTGATCGCCGAGAGCAGAAGCCCGCTACCGAGAGCCGTGACGACGGCGAGCCCGATGAAGAGCGGCGCGAGGATCACCTCGATGCCGCCCGGCCACGTGCCGTAGTACCACATCAGCGCGAGCAGCACCGGAAGCCCGATGACGAGGTCGACGAGCGGAACGACCACGGCGGCGAGTGGGAGCAGCGTGCGCGGGAAGTAGACCTTCGTGACGAGCTGCAGGTTGGACAGCAGGCTCATGCTCGAGAGCGTCAGCGCCGAGGCGAAGTACTGCATCGGCAGCACCCCGGCCACGACGAGACTCGGGTACGGCGTGCCGCCGTCGGGGAAGTTCGCGAACTTGCCGAAGACGATCACGTAGACGGTTGCCGTGAAGATCGGGACGAGCAGCGCCCACGCGACGCCGAGGAACGTCTGCTTGTAGCGGACGACGATGTCCCGCCAGACGAGCGTCCAGAGGAGATCGCGGTAGTGCCAGAGCTCCGATACCTCCAGCCGGGGCCAGCGACTCGCCGGCTGGATGACGCTGATGCGGTTCGCCGCGGCCTCGGCCTCCGGCAGCGAGAGACCGTTGGCGTCGCGACCGCCCTCGGCAGGCGTCCCCTCGCTCGCCCGCTCGTCGACGAGGCTCGATCCGCGGCTCACCCGGTCGATGCTAGCGAGCCGTGTGGTCTTCGCTCTCCGGCAAGGGCTCCCAGGGCGGTGACGATGAAGACCGGATAGAGCGGCAGCGCGAACTCGGGAGCGACGCCCTGCGACGCAGCGTGGACGAGCAGCACGAGGAACGCTCCGACCCACAGGACGACGATCGTGCGCCATTCCGCGGGGCGACGCACCAGGAGCGCCACCAGCCCCACGGCGAGCCAGAGCGGCGGCCGCGGAAAACGTGGCGTGATGCGGTTCAACACCTCGGTCACGAAGTCGACCCCGGTCCGTGAGGGCAGCTCCGCATCCCACTCCCTGACCTGAGCGACGACCTCGCGGTAGCGCTGTTGCGTCGCCGGATCGTCCCAGACGAGCGACGGCTGCTCGAGCACGCACGAGTCGATGTAGTCGGACGCGCACCACACGAACCCGTACGGCACGGCCTCGACGAGCACGTATGCCTGGGGATTCGGAAGAACGACGCCGTCGCTCTCGAACGTCCTCGCCGGCGGCTCCGGTTGCGTCTGAGCCCGCGGGGCGATGTCCTCACGCAACGGCCGCTGCATGAGGAACTCCCAGAAGGTGTCCGCGACACCCCGTGCGTAGGTCCCGGGGTTCTCGCGGATCGCTTCGAGGGCCGAGTCGAAGATGACGTCGTAGTTGCTCTCTCGACCGAGAACCTCGTCCGAGAGGGCGATCAGCCGGACCGTCTCGTAGTTCGAACCGTTCCGCAGGTACGCGTCGAGCGGAACGTTCAGGCTGCGATGGGGCTCGTCCGCCAGTACTTCCGTCTCGATCAGATCGGCAAGACGCCGCGATGCGTCCCCGTTCTCGGGGCTGATCGTCCTGTCGGCGAGGAAGACTCGCAGGAAGGGCACCCACGCCCGCCCGCCGCGCGCCACGGTCGTGTCGTCGTAGCGCACGCCGTTGTGGATCGCCCAGCCGCCGAGGAGAGCGAGCGCGCCCGCCAGGCAGACCCCCGACCAGACGACACGCCTGCTCCAGGCGACCGGCACGAGGAGCGGGACGAGTGCGAGCGGCAGGAGCGCCTGGTTCGCAGGTCTGATGAGCACGAGCACGGCCATGCCGGCGCCGACCGCGGCGAACCTCCAGGCCGAGGGCGTGCGCATCGTCCTCGCGAGCAACAGCGCCCACAGCGCGAGACCGGTCGCGAAGACGGCGTCGCTCGATGCCTGGTGGTAGATGGTCGCGAACGCGGGATACACGAGCAAGACCGCTGCCGTGAAGAGCGCAGGAACGCGTCCGAACGTGAGTGCGGTCGCACTCCAGGCGAGGATCGTGACCGCGTACAGCACGCCGAACACGGCCTCGAGCAGGGCGCTCCCGCCGAGCTGCATCGGCGCTCCCACGACGATCGGCGTCAGCGGCGTGCGAAACAGCTGCAGCTCGGAGATCGGCGGGTCGCCGTCCGCCAGCTGGAGGTAGTAGACGAGGTAGTCCCAGGTGTCGCGCCCTTTCGCCATCGGCCAGCCGAGCGCTTCGAGCCAGTAGACGGCGAGTGCCGCGACGACGAGAACGACGGCGGCCCTGCGCGTCGGGACGAACGCGAGCAGTCGTTGCCAGGCGGAGGTCAGGTCCGGCCTCCGGACAGCGCGGCGCGGATCCTCCCGAGCCGCGAACGCTCGAGCACCGCGAGCCGCGAGTCGACTCCGTCTGCACGGGCTCCCAGCGCCAGCCCGAGGTCCGACTCCTCGAGCGCCGAGTACTCGCCCGCGAAAGCTGCCGCCTCTTCGACGCTCCTTCCGCGAAAGGGCTCAGGAGACGCCGCGCCGGCGCTCTCTCCGAATCCGAGCGCGCGCAAGCGATCCCGCAGTCGGGTGTCGACCGCATACCGGCCGTCGCGGACGCCTCGGTCGAGCGCGAGGTCGTCGACCACGAGCGGCGCGTAGAAGCTGTCCAGGTCGTCGGCGAGGTACGCGCGATACGCATCGGCCATGTGGCCCGGGATGCCCTTTTCCTTGTTCCTCTCGAGCGCCACGAACTGGGTCACGTACTTCCGGCGACAGTGCTCGAGCGAGCGGACCGGAAAGTGGAGGATCTCGAAAGGGAACCAGCCGCGCAGCGCGTTGAGTCCGCTTCCGAACGCCTCGTGGTTCCCTCGCCCGACGCGCACGTCGGCAGCGGCGCGGTGCACCGACTTCAGGTGGGTGCTCAACGGATGCGGATGGAAATCCGGCGCGCAGTAGCGGACGGTCATCCGATCCGCGAAGAACGCATGGCCGTCGTCGGGGCGGGGCACGAAGTTACGCCAGGCGCCACGCACCACGCCGACATGCGCGGGAACCGCGGCGAGCACGTCCTTGAGGCTCTCGCCGTTGGGCCACCAGAACTCGTCCGCGTCCGCGTTGATCACCCAGTCCGCACCGAAGTCGGTCGCGGCAAGCCGCGCCATCCGCGTGACCCACTCCGTCTGCCGGAGGTCGTCGCCGGGTTCGCGGATGAGATGAAGCACGCCTTCCGAGTGCCGGCGTTCGAGAATCTCGGTCGTGCCGTCGACCGACCGGTTGTCGGTGGCGACGAAGAAGTCGACGCCCGCGCTCAGGTGATGCGCGATCTGGGCGTCCACGACATCGGCCTCGTCTCGTACGAGCAGAGTCATGACCAGCTTCATCGCCGATGGAGACTAGAGACGGCAGGTCGACGCAGCCCGCGGGTAGCTCCACGCGCTCGTCCGCGAAGGCCAGGCGTAGCGGTCCGCGCCGGACGCTGCGATGCATTCCGAGAAGCGGGAGCTGCGAGCGGTAGGCGCGCAGCGCGCGCCACTTGGCGACGCGATCGCGAAAGCCGACGTCGACGGGCTCGAAAGGCGCGCTCGTCGTGCGGAAGGTGTACGGCTGCTCGGCGTACCGGGCGACGACGGACGGCGTCAACCGCTCGCTGGCCAGCTGGTTGAGCCACGCGTGGTCGGGATGTGTGAGTGGCGAGCCCGGAACCAGCACGAGCGCGGCCCGCTCGACCGCCGCACGCATCGCCTCCCACACGTCGTCCTCGTCTCCATGCCGGTCGAAGTCGACGCTGCCGAAGGGGAGCCACCTCGGCGTGACGCCGAGAATCCCGCACGCGACGCGGTCCTCCTCTCGACGTGCATTCGCGGCAGCGCCTTCGGTGAGGAAGCCTGCTCGCCGATCCCAGCCTCCCGTCGGCGCACTCGACGCGGGATCGAGTGCGAACACGGTGAGAAGCTCCACCTGGCGGCCGGAGCGCGACCAGCGCGCCATCGAGGCGCCGAGCGACAGCACACCGTCGTCGGAGTGGGGCGAGAGAACGACGATCGTGCCCACCGCACTATCATCGCGGCCTTGACGGGCGGCGAGCAGGAAGAGCGTTCGCGCGGCTGGCGGCGGGTCGTGCCGTCCGCTGCGCGTCGGCGCCTCCGACCCGTGCGCTCGGCGTACGTCGAGTGGCGGAGACGGCGCCCGCTGGATCTCGGCGACCTCCGCCGCACGACGCCGATCGACGCCAACTGGGGCTTCGAGCGAGGCACGCCGATCGATCGCGTGTACGTCGAGCGATTCGTCGGCGCTCGCGCGGGTGACATCCAGGGTCGGGTTCTCGAGATCGCCGCGCCCGACTACACGACCCGATTCGGCCGGGGAGTCACGGCCGTCGACATCCTGATGGCCGAGGAAGGAAATCCCGAGGCGACGATCGTCGGCGATCTGACCGACGCTCCGCAGATACCGGACGACTCGTTCGACTGCGCGATCGTCACGCAGACGCTCCAGTTCGTCTACGACGTGCGCGCGGCGCTGACGACGCTGCACCGGATCCTCGCGCCGGGCGGCGTCCTCCTCGCGACGGTGCCGGGGCTGACGAAGATCTCTCCGATCGAGGATGCGAGCTACGGCGAGTGGTGGCACTACACCGGTCGCTCGCTCCGGCGGCTCGGAGCCGAGGCGTTCGGTGACGCGAACGTCGAGGTCGAGACGTACGGAAACGTCCTCGCCGCCGCAGGATTCCTCTACGGGCTGGCCGCGTCCGATCTGCGCCGCGAGGAGCTCGACGCACGCGACCCGCTCTACGAAGTGGTCGTCGGCCTCCGGGCCGTCAAGCGCGTCTGACCGCGCGCTTCACCGGGCCGACCAGCTTTCGATAGACGCGGTTCGGAAGGCGGAGCTCGATGGTCGCGAGCCGCTCCTCCAACGTGTCCAGCCTGCGCTGCAGGCGGACGACGTCCGCCTCGCCCAGCGTCGCGGCCTCGACCGCGTACGTCGCCTCGTCGACGAGCGTCGGCGTCGGAAACTCGAGGCTGGCGGCGTCGCCGGCCTCGATGAGTCGCAACGCATCGCGGAGGCGACGTGTCGACCACGAGTCGGCCGTCGCCGAGCCCACGCTCGACTTCGGCGTCATCGACGACCTGTGCCTCGTAGTAGTCCCCGATCGTTCCCGTCTTCAGGGCCTCGAACATCCGCGCGTGGTAGGCGGTGGGCGCCTTCGCGATGTACTGCTCGAACGCCGTGCCCTGGAGTCTCGCCTTGTGCTCGCACTGCGCCAGCGACCGCAGCGGAAAGTGGAAGACCTCGATCGGGAACCAGCCCCGGAGCGGCGCGAACGGGCTGTCGACCAACGCGTGGTTGCCGCGCGTGACCTGGATCTCGGGATGCGCCCGATGGATCACCTTCCGGATCGGCTTGTACAGCGACGCGGGATCGTTGATCGGCGCGAGCGCCGAGAAGCGAACGGTCATTCGCTCGAAGACGGGGTCGCCGGTCTCGGGCCGCGGCACGAAGACGCGGAGGAACGCGCCGACGGTTCCGTAGCGTGCGGGAACTGCGGCGAGCACGTCGCGCAAGGACGCTCCGCGCGGCCACCAGAACTCGTCGGCGTCGGAGTTGATCACCCAGTCGGCGGCGAAGTCCGTGGCTGCGAGACGCGCCATGCGCGTGACCCACTCGTTCTGGCGGAGGTCCTCCCCCGGCTCGCGGATGCAGGTGGAGATGGCCTTCGCGTGCGTACCGCTCGAGGACGTCCGTCGTCCCGTCGACCGAGCGATTGTCGGTCGCGACGACGAAGTCGACGCCGGCGTTGAGATGGAACGCGAGCCACGACGTCGACGATGTCCGCCTCGTCCCGCGCCAGGAGCGTCATGACCAGCTTCATCGCGGCGCCAGTCTACGGCGGTGGGTGAGACGGCTCGCTCGAACCGCGAGCGCTCGCGGAAGCCTGCCGCGGCGCTCGAGTGCCTCGAGCCGCTCCTCGAGCGCATCGACACGTGCTTCGGCGCGCACGATTCCGTCGATCTCGACGAGCGTGCGATGCCTCGCCGCGAACGCGGCGATCTCGGCGACGTCGGGCGCCGGAAACGAGAGCCGGCTGCGAGCGCCGGGCTCGGGCACGGCGAAGCCGCCTTCCTCGCACTCGCGAGCAGCCGGAGCGCATCGCGCAGTCGCGTGTCGATCGCGAGCGTGCCGTCGGCAAGTCCCCGTTGCGAGCGCCTCGTCGTCGACCAGGAAGCGTCGTAGAGATCGTCGCTCGAGTCCGGCTGGACGGCGTCGTAGGCCAGCTTGTGATGCAGGGTCGGTGCACCGGCAGGGCTCGTCGACCACGCTTCGTAGCCACCTCCACGACTCTTGCTCACGAACTGCGCGGCGCGAACGGAGCGAGAAGTGGAGGACCTCGATCGGATGCCAGCTGCGAAGCGGCTCGAGTCCGCGTGCCGCATCGACGTTGTGATTTCCGTCCTCGACCTCGACGTCGCGCGACGCCCGATGAGCGACCTTCTGATGGGCGTGGAAGATCGTCTCCTTGTCGCCCGGCGAAGCGGGCTCGCAGAGACGCATCGTCATGCGCTCGCGTAGAACTCCGCGTCGAGCTCGGGCCGCGGCAGGAAGTGCCGCCAGCATCCCCGCACGACGCCGAAGCGCTCCGGCACCGTCTGCGAGAACGTCCTTCAGCGTGCCGCCACGCGGCCACCAGAACTCGTCGGCGTCCGAGTTGATCACCCAGTCGGCGCCGAACTCGGTCGAGGCGAGCCGCGCCATGCGCGTGACCCACTCGCCCTGGCGCATGTCGTCGCTCTGCTCGTGGATGAGGTGGAGGCGACCGGCGCGCTCGTACCGCTCGAGAATCTCCGTCGTCCCGTCGTCGGACGCGTTGTCGGTTGCGATGACGAAGTCGACGCCGGCATTCAGGTGAAACGCGAGCTGCGCGTCGACGATGTCCGCCTCGTTCCGCGCCAGGAGCGTCATGACGAGCTTCACGATGTCGCCTCAGTCGACGAAGCGAGCTCGAGCGTAGCCTCGAGCTCCGCCGCTCGAGCTTTCGCAAGCAGCGGAGCTGCTGCGGCTACGGTCGGAAAGTCGTCCACGTAGACGCGCAGGCGTCCGCAGCCGTCCTGCGACAGTTCGCACAGCGCGAAGGCCCGCAGCGGCTGCAACCACTCGCAGCTCGCTCGCCGCCGCGTAGGAATCGGCATAGCCGACCACGAGTCGTACGTTCTGGCCGGGAACGGGATCGCTGACGCAGTCGGACTCGCTGGGGAAACGGGGCGGTCCTCCGGGAAGCGTCTGCCCCGAGTAGCCGGCGAGCATCGAAACGGGCATTGCCAGAGCGGCAGCGACCACGATCGACCAGGCAGCGAGGGATCGCCGGAAGAGCACATCGCGTACCGGGGCCGCGCGCGGAAGCATGCCGCTCGCAGCGTTGCGACTGACCAAGCCTTGTCGAGGAGGAGTGGCGTGAGCGCGATGAGCACGAGAATTAGACGTCCCGGTCATCCTGATGATCGGGTTGTGCGTCGTCAGCCATCGTGATCGGGAATGCTCTCTCGGTCCAGATCGTCCAGACCGCCCCGGCTGCGGCGGCCAGGAGGAAGACGCCGGCGTAGATCGAGACCACCCAGGCACGCGCGAAGAGAGCCAGCGCGATCGCGGCCACACCGACGACCGACGCCAGCCGCCAGGCGTCGGGCTCGAACAGGGTCGCGACGACGAGCTTCACCGTGTAGCCCACCCTCGCCCGATGTCGTACAGCCCTCCGACGGCACCGCCGGAGGGCCCGTCGCCGGGGATCCCATGCGTGGTGAACCAGATCCTCCACGGAACCGACAGCGCGACTGCGACGAGGCCGGCGGCAGCCAGTCGCGGCCAGCGACGCGCGACGCTGGGGCGCTGACGCGGCAGCCGCGGCGAGCCAAAGCACACGCCGCGAACAGGATGCCTTCGCGCTTCGTCAGCATCACGCCAGACAAGCAGGATCGTCGCAGCCACGATCTGCCACGGCCGACGCTCCTCGACCCAGAACAGCGAGAAGCAGCGCCGCCGCTGTCACCAGGTAGCCGAGCGGGAGATCGACATACGTCCTCGTGGCCCACGTGACGACCACTCGGCGCCAGGAGGATCAGAAAGAACGATGGAACGAGGATCGCAGGGCGCACACGCGGGCCGACCAGGCCCGCAAGGCCGCAATAGAACGCGACGGCGTAGAACCAGTATTGGAGATGGAGCGTTACGTCGTCGGCCGAGCCCATGGCATGGAAAGCGAGCGCATGGACGGCTGGTAGCCCGGGCGGGTAGGGCTGATTCGGGAGGAATCCCAGAAGCTCGGGGTCCAGCCGGCCGAAGAAGTAGATCGCTTTGGCCTTTGGAATCCAGTTCCACCAGCCGTCGAACTCGGCCAGCGGACTCGCGAGCCGAGCCTGGCGGAAGAGACCCTCGAAGTACACGACGATCCCGGCCAGCGCCACTGCGACGAAGAGTGAGATACGCGGGAAGTGCCAACCGGGCGGCAGCGACGAGGGGCGATCGCGACGCTGCCAGATCCCGAACGCGAGCCCTCCGCCCGCGATTGCCAGAAGGCTCAGCACGCTCGACGCACCGCTGATCGGGATGCCGACGACGAGCTCGAGCGAGAGGAGCACGATGATTGCAGCGAGCCCGACGAGATACGCAACGCCGGCGAGCCGGAAGACGTCGGTCAACCAACGGTAGGCAGCAAGCCCCCAGAGCAGCGCACTACCCACGCCGAGAACTGCGAGGTTGAAGAGGACGAGGCCTGCGATCGCCCGGATCGTCACGGCCGGGCCCGGCCGAACATCGGACCGCCCTCGACCTGCGCGATCACCTCGATATCCGTCGTCGAGCGTCGTCTCGTCGCAGCCGTAGCAGAAGACCCACTCCGCGTCCTCCGAGGCCGTTTGCCGTCCGCGGGAGCAGCAACGTCGGGAGGAGCTGGTGCGTGAAGTCGGCCGAGACGCTCGCGTCGAAGGACGGCCCGAAGACGACGCGGTAGCGCGCGTCCTCCGGCATCCGAAGTCGCGCGCGTCTCGAAGCACGTTCCCGGCGGCCGCCGACCATTCGCGATGAGTGTGCGTTCGCTGGCTGTAGGTCGAGGCCGCGTTGAGGTCCGCGCGGAGGTCGAAGATCCCGAGCGCATCGTCCAGCTTGAGCACTGCGGTCCCGACCGCCACCGCCACACAGGCGACGACTCCGAGCCTGATCAGGAAGCCACCGGCGTGGTCATCCCGACTCGCTGATCACGATCTCGCCAACGATGCCGACGACGGCGTCCACGACGCGTTCCGCCGCGTGACCGTCGACCTCGCCGACGATCTCGGACACGACCCGCTGCGCGTTCGGCGGACAGCTCGGCCGGGTGCGGCGAGCGAGCGCTCGATCCCCGAGACCACGTCCTCGAAGCGCTTCGCCGGATAGAAGGCGTCCGAGGCCGCGAGCTCTCGATAGTGCTCGCCGATCACGTTCTTCATGGCCCAGCTCTCGCCCGGCGGCGCGCCCTCGTCGTAGAGAACGCAGACGGCCGGGCGGTCGTTGACGAGCGCCTCGAGCAGGATCGTCCCGGCGTTCGCCACGACGCACGACGCGTGCTGAAGGATCGTGGCGAGCACGTCGAGGTCCGTGAAGCTCGCCTCCTGGACGTGAACGCCAGGGGTCGAGAGCGCGGCCGCAAATCGCTCCCGCCACGCGCGGTCGCGCGGGTGCGGCCTGAACAGAAGCGTCATGCGTCCGCGACCCTCCGCCTCCCACCACCGAACGACTCGCTCGACGAAGCGATCCTCGAAGGGCGCGTTCGTCGGTGTGTTCCCCATGACGGCGACGAGCGGGAGCGCCGGGTCGAGGTCGAATGACCGGACGGACGGCGTCGAAGTCCTCGCGGGGACGCTGGCGCGCATAGACGTCGGTTTGCGGCCAGCCCGTGACCACGATCCGTCCGGGCTCGATCTCGTGATACCGGATCAGGTCGTCCCGCATCGTCGCGTTCTGGACGATGTAGACGTCGCAGAAGGGCGCGATCACTCCCTTGCCGACCGTGTGATCCCAGCTCGCGACGTGCGCGACGATCGGAATGCCGAGGCGACGCGCCGACACGAGGAACGGAACGACGACCTGCGGCTGGACGTTCGAGAGCACGAGTGCGTCGCAGTCGCGACGCATACGCTCGCGGAGCGCGCGAGGCACGTATCGCGTCCGGCCGATAGTGCCAGGCGGCCATTCGCCGCTCGAGCCGATCCCAGCGCGGGAGCGGACCGACGCGTGACGAGTCGAGCATCCAGTTCTCGTGCCCCGGAGCCATGCGCTCTCGATGGAAGCCGTGCCGCAGGCTCAGCCGGATCGCCAGCGGGTAGTAGCCGATCGACCGGTCGAGCCGGCGATCCACGCTGCGATGAAGGCGCTCGGCGACGGAGACATGCGCCGCGATCGAGCTCCGCGGCAGCGATCGCGCGTACTCCGCCCGTTCCTTCCGACCAGCCGGCGCCGTCACCGACGAGCACGGCAGCCACCGCATCGTCGAGGCGGTCGGACAGGCCGGCGAGGATCCCGGTGTCGACGAAGAGGCGGGTCGAGAGCTGGTCGGGGAGGACGACCCACACCCTCTTGGAGCTCATCGGCTCGCCGGGGCGCCGATCCGCGCCGCGATTCGCGTCGCAACCGAGCGACCGTCGAGCCGATGGTGGCGTAGCGCCTCGGTCGGCGTCCCGCACGCCGGCCAGCCTTCGACCCCGAACGCGACGATCTCCCGCTCTCCGGGAAGCTCGCGTCGCAACGCGTCGGCGAGGCCGCCGACCGGAGAGTGATCCTCCAGCACGAAGAGCTGCTCGTGCCCGCGAACGCTCTGCTCGAGCCAGACGGCATCGACCCGATTCAGCCACGGCATCGCCAGAACGGCGAGTCCGACCCCCTCCGCTTCGAGCAGCTCCGCAGCGGTCAGCGCCTCGTTGAGCATGACGGGCCCGTACGCGACGAGCATGCCGTCGCGACCGTCTCGGAGCAGATTGCCGCAGCCGGGTTGGACGTCGAGCGGCAGCTCGATCCGGCGCGGTGAGGGACCGATGGCGAGACGAATCGCGACGTTCCCTTCGGCCTCGGCGACCGCCCAGCGGAGAAGCGCCCGTGCTTGCTCTCCGTTCCCCGGCTGAACCACTGTCGTCCCGGGGAGAGCACCGAGCAGGGAGATGTCCCGCACCGACTGATGAGACTTGCCCGGCCCGGCCGGGATCAGACCCGCGTAGTGGAGTGCGTACACGACCTTCGTTCGCTCGCTCGCCTGGTTGTAGATCTGCTCGTTCGCGCGGGACGCGAGAAACGAGGCGAACGAGTTGACGACAGGGAGCAGCCCGTGCCGGGCCAGCCCCGCCGCCGTCGAGACCATGTCCTGCTCGGCGATCCCGCACTCGACGAACCTGTCCGGATAGGCGAGCTCGAAGCCTCGTACACGGCAGTCGGACGCGAGATCCGCGTCGAGGACGACCAGATCCTCGCGCTCCGCCCCGAGTCGGACCAGCTCGTCACCGTACGCGTCGACCACGTACTCGTCGGTCACCGAGGCGCGCGGAGTACCCGCACCGGACTCCGGCTCGCCCTCGAGCGGTCCCGTGTCGGCGTCGTCGACACGATCCACGGGCTCGAGCGCCAGCGGCGCGAGACCCAGCGCGGCGAGGCCCTCGCCGATCCGCTCGGTGAGCTCCGCGACCGCCAGCTCGAACGATGCGTCGTCGGGCGCGCCCGCGTGCCAGCGATACGTGCCTCCGCCCTCCCGTAGCGCAGCGGGATGCTCCATGAAGGACACGCCCTTGCCCTTGATCGTGCGCGCAACCAGTGCCTGCGGGCGGTCGTCGTGCGCGCCGAGGGCAGCGAACGCCTCGCGCAGCGCCGCGAAATCGTGTCCGTCGCAGGATCGGACGTGCCAGCCGAATGCGCGGAACCGGTCCTCGAGCACGCCGAGCGAGACGATCTCGTCCGTCGGCTTGTCGGACTGGAGCTCGTTCCGGTCGACGATGACCGTCAGCCCGGCAAGACGCTCGTGCGCAGCCGCCTGGAGCCCCTCGTAGTTCTGACCCTCCTGGAGCTCGCCGTCCCCGACCATCACGACGACGCGGCCGCCACGGCCGAGGTGCCGCTTCGCCCACGCGATCCCGCGCGCCTTCGAGATGCCCATGCCGAGCGAGCCGGAGTTCGCCTCGATCCCCGGCACCCCGATGTCCGGATGCCCGTCGAGCCCGCCGAGGCGACGCAGTCGCAGCAACCGCTCGAGCGGGATCACGCCCAGGGCGAAGAGCGCCGCGTACAGCCCCGGCACGTCGTGGCCCTTGGACGAGAAGTAGACGTCGCGATCCGGATGCTCCCAGCCGAGACGCGCCGTGTTCAGCTCCTCGAAGAGGAGCCACGCGACGACGTCCATCGCGCTGAAGCTCGACCCGAGATGCCCGGAGCCGGCGCGCTTGACCGCGACGAGCGCATTGAGACGGCACATGTCGGCGGCTGTCGCCAGTCGCAGATCGGGATCGTCGGCGACGGCGAGCACGCGATCGAGCTCGGCTCGGGGGATGACGTGGAGCTGCGGCATCGTCGCGAGACGCTAGCGCGTCACACGGCGCTCGCCCTGCGCTGCGCCGACGAGACCGGCGGCGCCGAAGACGACGAGCGCAGGCGCAACCGGAACGGCGAACTCGATGATCGAGTAGATCGCGAGCGCCTGGAACGAGAGAACGACGAGGGCGGCGCCGGCCAGAGCGGCCGCGAGCGAACCACGCGCAGGCCGCCGCCAGAGCCACGCCACGATCCCGACGCCGAGCCAGAGAAGCGGTGGTGGAAACAGCTTCGACGAGCGGCTGAACTGCAGCGTCAACCAGGCGCTTCCCGGATACGGCGGTACGAGCGCGCTCAGGCGGCCGCTCTCGGCTTCGAGCTCCTCGAAGCGGCGCTGCGCTTCGGGGGTCGAGAAGACGAGGGAGTGATCCGTCGGAGACGTCCACACCTCCGTGATCGAGCCGTCCGGCGTCGTCGAGAAGAACCCCTGCCGAGCCGACGGGATCTGCTCTCCCTCGGACGGAGGCGGAAGCCCGTCGATCGCGCTCGGCCGGCTCGTGCCGTGGCCGCCGTCGCGCCGGAGTCCGCGCGCTGAAGCGCAACGTGCAGAGGGCTCCAGAGCTCGTCGAGGACCGTGCCGGCGACGCCCCGCGCGTACCGCCGAGGATGAGCTCTGACCGCCTCGATGCCCGCCTCGCGCATCTGCGCGTAGTCCGTCTCCCATCCCCAGACGCGATCCGTGATCCCGACGACGTCCTCGAACTCGCGCGGGCCACCTCCCTCGAAGAACCGCTCGAGCGTGATCCCGTACGAGCGGTACGGCTCCTCGTCGAGCAGCTCCGTGCGAACCGTGTCGGCCAGCTCGCGCGAGGCCTCTCCGTTCTCGGGCGAGACGATCCGATCGGTGACGAACGCGCGGTAGAACGGGAAGAACGCGCCTCCACCGCGCGCGAGCGCATAGTCGTCGTACCGCACACCGTTGTTCACGGTCCACGCACCGAGCAATCCCGCGACGACGCCGAGGAAGGCCGCCGACGCCACGAGACGCCTTCTCCACGGGAGGCCGAGGACGAGCGGCAGGAGCGCGAACACGGCGAGCACCTGGTAGCCCGGGCGCGTCAGCGCCGCCGCAGCGGTCGCGAGCCCGAGCAGCGCGAACCGGCCCGTCGTGGGCTCGAGGAACGCGCGGGTCAGCGCGAGCGCCCAGATCGCGAAGACGAACGCGCAGATCGAGTCGCTCGAGAGCATGTGGAAGAGGATCCCGTAGCCGGGGTACAGGAGCAGCGCGACCGCCGTGACCAACGCAGCGCGGCGCCCGAACGCGAGTGCAGTCCGAGTCCAGCACACGATCGACGTGGCGTAGAGGACGGCCATGAGCGCCTGCGTCGCGTAGCCGCCCGCGAGGTCGAGCGAGCCGCCGACGACGAGCGGCGCGAGCGGCGTCCGGAAGAGCATCGACATCGGCAGCACCGAGTCCCACTCGAACATCTGGACGTAGAAGCGGAGATACGTTCCGAAGTCGCGTCCCGGCACGACGGGCAGCGCGATGCTCTGAAGGCCGTACACGGCCAGCGCGACGAGGAAGAGCAGGGCGGCGCCTCGCCGCGACTCGATGCCGCGCTCGAGGCGTCCTAGGCGTTCGGCCACGGGTGGGCGCGCAACACGTCCTCGTTCAGCTCGACGCCCCAGCCAGGCCCCGTCGGAGTGCGGAGCTCCCCCGCCGAGATCTCTGGCAGCGCGGTGACGAGCTCGTCGCGCCAGGGAACGTCGTCGACGTCGTACTCGAGGATCCGCGCGTTCGGGATCGCCGCGCACCACTGCGCCGCGATGAACGTCGCGAGATGGCTGTAGTAGTTGTGCGGCGCGCAGTTGACCTCGAACGTCTCGGCGAGGTCGGCGATCTTCTTCGCCTGGTGGAAGCCGTTCCAGATGACGTCGACGGAGGCGACGTCCATGCCTCCGGCCTCGAGGTACGGCCGGAAATCGCGGCTCCCGTAGAGGTTCTCCCCCGAGCAGATCGGCATCGGTGCGACGTGCCGCACGTGTGCGAGAGCGCCCGCGTCGAACAGGTCGACCTCGAGCCAGAGGAGGTCGAACGGCTCGAGAGCCTTGGCGACGCGGACACAGCCCTCGGGCTCGAGGTTGAAGTTCAGGTCGACGATGGGCCTGGCCGCGCTCCCAGTGCCCTCGCGAAACGCTTCGAGCAGGAGGACGAGCGCGTCCGCGATCTCCTCGGCACGAAGCGTTCCGCCACCCTCGTTGAATCCCGGCATGAGCACTTTCGGGTCGTCTCCGGGAACGACGACGTTCGTCTTGAATGCGCCGTAGCCGTGCTCGACGACCTCGCGACCGAGCGCGACGACGTCGTCGTAGGTCGCGAGCTTGGGCGTCGAGGTGACCTCGAAGGCGCGCGCGCGCGTCGTCCCGCAGTGCGACCAGTACACGGGGATCGTCTCACGGGTGGGTCCGCCGAAGAGCTCGTAGACGGGAACGCCCAGCGCCTTCGCCTTCACGTCGAGGAGCGCATTCTCGATGCCCGCGAGCGCCTTGGCGATGATCGAGCCCGGGCTCTGCCGAGTTGCGCGGTAGAGATCCCAGTAGATCGCCTCCACCGGCCGCGGGTCCCGGCCGACGACGAGCGGCGAGAGGTCCTCGACGATCCCCGCCAGACCTCGTGGCGATCCGTGGGAGTCGGTGATCTCCGCCCACCCGACGAGTCCGTCGTCCGTCGTCGCTTTGAGGAAGATCCAGGGCCGCCACCCCGCATCGCAGAAGAGCGTCTCGAGGTGCGCGATCTTCACGTCGGCGGAGGATACGGATGCGGCCAGCTGGGCTGCCGTATCCGGCTTCTCTGAGAGGATCGGGCCGGCGTCATGCCGCGCTTCTCCTTTCTCGGCGACCGACACGCGCAGGTGATTCTCGGCATCGCCGTCCTCGCTTCGTTCGCGGTTGTGTTCGCCGCGTCTCCGCTCCCGCGAGTCACGCCCGACTCGGCGAGCTACCTGACCGGCGCGGAGCGCATCGCCGAGAGTGGCCGATTCGAGTCGTGCGTCGGGCTGATCACGCTGTTCGCCCCCGGCTACCCCGCGGCGCTGTCGCCGCTCGTCGCAGTCGGCGTCGACGCACCCGACGCGGCTCGCATCGTGAACATGCTCGCGACGCTGGCGCTCGTTCTCGGCGCAGGGTGTCTCGCGCGCGGGGCCGGCCTGTCGCGGACGGTCTCGGTCATCGTCGCTCTCGCCGCCGCCGCCTCGTACGCGACGCTTCGCAACGGAGCCCTCGTCTGGTCGGAACCGCTCTTCTGCGCGATCCTCGCGTGGCTGCTCACGCTCGCTGTCGGGCGCGGTCGAGGCCTCGACGTGCGCGTCTCACCGCGGCTCGCCGGTGTGCTGCTCCTCGCCTGGGCGCTGCTTCTCACTCGGCACTCGGGCGTGTTCCTGTTGCCGGCGGTCGTCCTCGCCGCCTGGCTCGGCTCCTCGACCTCGAGACGTCGCGGCGCCCGCGTCGGAGCCTTCTGCGTTGCGCTGGTGGCCGTACCCGCCCTGTGGTGGGTTCGCAACGTCCGCATCGACGGCGATCCGTTCGGACGACGCTCGGAGTCGCGCTTCTCCGTGCTCGAGATCCTCGACCAGTTTCCCAACGGGCTGACGAGCCTCGCGCTGCCGAACGCGTTCCCCGTCGCGCTCCGCTTCGCGATCGCGGTTCCACTCATCGCGGCGGCCGTGCTCGCATGGCGCTGGGTCGAGACGCCGCGCTTGCGCGTCGGAGTCACCGTCCTGACCACGGCCACCGTCGTCTACGCGGCAGCCGTGACGGTCGCCGCGATGCGCACCGTCGTCGACCCGATCGACACGCGGCTCCTCTCGCCGATCCTCGTGCCGCTGGCGGTGCTCATCGCGCTGGGCGTCTCCCGGCCGCGAACGCGGCTCCAGAGGAGTCTCGCCGGCTTCGCGCTCGCCGTCCTCGCGACCATGACGCTCCTCGCACCGGGTGTCGCGTGGCGCGGCCACGAGGCCGAGCGCACGCTGGCCACGATTCCCGACGACGTCTCGTGCGCGGAGTGGCCGCGCCGCTACTCAGATTCGGCGATACGGCTCGCGGCGGATCGCCGGTAGCTGCGCAGTCCCAGCCGCCACCAGCCGCTCCGCGCGCTCCCAGTCCTCCTCGTCGTCGACGTTGAACCCTTCGAGACCCTGCGTGAAGAACGGCGCGAGCACCTCGCCCTCGCGCGTTCCCGTGCTCGGTGACGACGCGCGTCCACGCGATCTCGAGCGCGCTGTTCTGGACGTAGACCTGCGGCAGTGCCTGGTACTGGCCGGCGTGCCAGGCGACCTCGAGGTGCGACTGGTCGAGGAGCGGCGTCATCGTGCGGCCGTCGTCGGCGACGTGCCACATCTTCCCCGGATGCTGCTTCACGAGCTCGACCGCGCGAAGCGAGTCGGCCTCGGGCGTCGCGAGGAGCTGCTCGAAGCCGCGGCGAACGGTCTCGGGGCCGCGAAACGGGTTCGTCGCTCGGATCAGCGCGAAGAGGTCGTAGCGCTCGTCGAGCTGCTCGAGCGTGTACGCCAGCCACTCGATGTCCGGCGACGTCGAGCTCGCGTACTCGACCGGTCGGAGGAAGGGAACGTCGGCGCCGTACCAGCGCGCGACGTCCGCGATCTCCTCCGAGTCCGTCGACACGACCACGCGCTCGAAGGTCGCGCTCTGCAACGCAGTCTCGACCGCGTACGCGAGCAGCGGGTGACCGGCGAGCGGCCGGACGTTCTTGTGCGGCACTCGCTCCGAGCCCGCACGAGCGGGAACGAACGCGACTGCCCGAGGCACGCTCACCTGAGCCCGGCTGCCCCGGCGAGCTCCGTCAGCGCGGGGCAGGGAACTCCGTGCCGATCCGCCGCGCGCAGCACCGAGCCGACGATCGCGTCGAGCTCGGAGCGGCGACCTGCCGCGACGTCGCGCGCCGCCGACGGAGTCGTCTCGGCTGCGATCTCGTCGATGATCGCCCACTGTGTCGAGGCGCGGAGCCCGACCCCGTCCGCGGCCGCCACCTCGCACGTCTCCGCGACCGCCGACTCGAGACGCGGACGCCACTCCGGGTCGCTTCGCAGCTCGCCGACCGTCTTGCCCGAGGCCGCGCACGCCGCGGCGAGCGGGGCGATCCGGCCGAGCTTGTGCCAGAGAACGCGCTTCTCGCTCTGCCCGACCCGGACGTCGAGTCGCGCCTGACGCAGGATCTCCGCCGCCGCTTCGATCTCGCCGCGCGGGAGGCTCTCCGACGCGATGGTGATGACCGGCGCTCCCGTCGCCTCGATGATCTGCACCCTCCCCGCTCGGTAGGCCTGGAAGTGCGAGATGCTCCCCGCCGCGACCCTGTCGCCGAACCGCTCGCGCAGCAGCTCCATGTGCTCGAGCCCGTTCAGCAGCGGGATGACGACACCGTCCGCGACGGCGTCCGGGATCGACGCGCTGGACGGCGTCCTCGAGCGCGGGTGCCTTGACGGTGACGAGGAGAAGGCGGACGGGCTTCGCCAGCTGCTCCACGACCTCCATGCGCGCCGACAGCGTCCCCTCGGGCGACTCGACGACGAGCCCGGCGAGGGCGATGAGGCCGGCCGCCTCGGGATGCGCGACGCAGATCACGGGGACCCCGGCGTTCGAGAGACGCACGGCGAGCGAGCCGCCGACGGCGCCTGGGCCGAGAACTGCCGCAGTCGTGTTCATGTCTTCGTGGGATCGATGACGAGATTGACGACCTTCTGATCGGAATACACGTCGAGCGCCTCGATCCCTGCCTCACGCCAACCCGTCCCCGAGTCCTTCACGCCGCCGAACCCCATGTGCGGCTCGGATCCGTGCGTTCCCGCGTTCACGACGACGACGCCTGCTTGCGCCCGCTCGGCGAAGCGCATCGCCCGGTGGACGCTGGCCGTGTGGATCGCGGCGGTGAGCCCGTAGGGCGAATCGTTCACCACCGCGATCGCCTCGTCGAGGTCGGCAACCCGGTAGAGAACCGTCACGGGGCCGAACAGCTCGACGCGCGAGATCTCCGCGTCCGGTGGAGACGTTCTCCACGATGGTCGGCGCGACGTGCCAGCCCGGACGCTCGAGCCGCGTGCCGCCGGCGAGCACCGTCGCGCCTGAGTCCTGCGCGCGCGCGACGGCTTCGAGTATCCGCGTCCATGCTCTCCCGGCTGATGACCGGTTGCGAGCCGACGCTCGCGACCGCCTCCGAGAGCCGCTCGCGAAACGACTCGTACACGGCGTCGAAGACGACGATCCGGCTCGCGGAAGCGCAGCGCTGCCCCGCGTTCGAGAACGCCGACGCGAGCACCCACTCGACCGCGCGGTCGAGATCGGCGTCGTCGCACACGACGAGCGCGTTCTTGCCGCCGAGCTCGAGGCACGTCTTCGCGAGACGTCGTGCTGCGGCCTCGTTGATCGCGCGGCCGGTGTCCGCGGAGCCGGTGAAGCTCACGAGGTCGACGTCCGGGTGCTCGACGAGCGCCGCACCGGCCTCGCCGCCGAGCCCGTGCACGACGTTGAGGACGCCGGGCGGGACGCCCGCCTCGAGCGCGAGCTGCGCGAAGAACGACGCCGATGCGGGCGTGTGCTCGGAAGGCTTCACGACCGCCGCGTTCCCGCAGAAGATCGCGGGGAACGCCTTCCAGGCGACGTTCGGCAGCGGCGTGTTGAAGCTCATGATCAGCGCCGCCACGCCGAGCGGCTGACGCAGCGTCATGACCGTGCGGTGCGGCATGCTCGCGGTCGTCGTGCGGCCGTACGAGCGGCGTCCTTCTCCCGCGACGAAGAGCCCCATCTCGATCGCCGCATCCGTCTCGCCGACCGCGAGCGCCTCCGGCTTGCCGGTCTCCTCGACCACGATCGCGGAGGCCTCGTCGCGGCGTTCGCGGAGGAGGAGAGCGAGCTCGCGGACGACGTCTCCGCGCGCGACGGCGGTGCGCTCGGCCCACGCGGGTTGCGCCGCCCGCGCCGCCGCGACCGCGTCGGCCACGTCGTCGGCATCCGAGCGCGCGACGCGGCAGAGCACCGTCTCGTCGGCCGGCCGGATCTTCTCGAGCCAGGCGCCGGAGCGTGCCGGCACGGCCCGCCCGTCGATGAGGTTCTCGACGTCCGGCAGCGCTACCAAGCCGACCAGCCGCCGTCGACGACGACGTTCGAGCCGGTCGCGTACGACGACGCGTCGGAGGCGAGGAAGACGACGGCGCCGAGCGCCTCCCGCGCGTCGAGCATCCGCCCCATCGGCGACCGCGCCTCGAAGGCGTCGAGGAACTCCTGCGGCTGGTCGTTCCAGACCCCGGCGAGCGTGAGCGTGTTCACGCGCACGCCGTCCTTCGCCCAGTAGGTCGCGAGGTAGCGGGTGAGGTTCAGGATCGCGGACTTCGAGACCGAGTACGCGACGGGCTTGAAGAACGTCTCGCCCTGCGCTCGCCGGAACTCGTACAGATCCTGCTGCGGCGACAGGAGCCCGTAGACCGACGACACGTTGACGATCGAGCCGCGGCCCTCCTTCGCCATTGCGCCGCCGACGAGCTGGCAGCACAGCAGCGTGCCCTTCACGTTGACGTCCATCACGGCGTCGAACGAGGCCTCCGGGTACTCCTCGAACGCGACCGACCTCCTCGGCCGGCGCGTCCGGCGGCGAGTCGAGGCCGGCGTTGTTGACGAGCAGGTGCGGGACGCCCCACTCGGCGACGACCTCGTCGAGCGCATGCGCGACGGACGCGCTGTCCGTGACGTCGACCGCGTATGCGCGGACGCCTTCGGGCACGGCTCCCGCCGCGACGTCGAAGCTCGCGACCCGCATCCCGCGCTCGGCAAGCCCGGCGAGGTAGACCTGCCCGAGCTGGCCCATTCCGCCGGTGACGACGGCGACGCGGCCCTCGAGATCGAAGAGCGGGTCGGTCATGCTGCCGCTGCCGCCAGCTTCGCGCTCCAGATGGCGTCGCAGAGCTCGCGCACGCAGCCGTATCCTCCGCGCACGCTCGAGCACGAGCTTCGCGAGCGGCAGCACCTCGGGCCACGCGTCGGCGGGTACGACGGGAAGCCCGACCGCCGCAAGGCACTCGGCATCGTTGACGTCGTTCCCGAGGTACGCGGTCTCGGCGAGCGAGAATCCGCGCCGTTCGAGCTCCTCCCGCAGGACGGGCAGCTTGTCCTCGATCCCGCGGATGCACTCGATTCGGATCTTCCGCGCGCGCGCAGGAACCGCGTCGTTCGTCTCCATGGTGAGGACGAAGTAGTCGACACCGACCTCGTCGAGTCGCCGCAATCCCAGCGCGTCCCCGCGATAGCACGCGACGCTCTCCTCGCCGCGCTCGTTCGTCCACACGCGGTTGTCGCTGAAGACGCCGTCGAAGTCGAAGACGACGAGCCGAATCTCGGCCAGATCCGTCACGCTTCGCGAGCGGCGATGGGCTGCGCAGCAGGCTCGACGTCGTCCGTCTCGACGGCCTGCTCCGCGGTCAGAGCGCGCACGAGCGTTCGCCCGAGCAGGTCGTCGAGCTCGTACGGCGGCAGACCGCCGTCGGCGGGCGACTTCGCGACGAGATCGCCGGACCCGAGCACGTGCCCGACCGGAAGGTCACGTGCGGCCACGAGCTTCTTTCCCATCTTCTCGAGCGGACGCTCCTCGCTCGGCAGCCGTCGCTTCACACCGTCGCCCAACGCGACAGGCACGCGTTGCAGATCTCGCACGAAGCGCCGCATCCCATCGGGCATCAGCGAGTACGCGTGATCCGTGCCCTTCCACGCGTGATTGAGCGTGAAGTGCTTCTCGAAGACACGCGCGCCGAGCATGAACGCGACAGGCGCCATCGCGATGCCGTTGTGGTGATCAGAGAGCCCGATGACGAGATCCGCGTAGCGCTCCCGCAGAGCCGTGATCACCGAGAGATTGAGATCCTCGACCTCCGCCGGGTACGCGGCGGTGCAATGCAGCACGCAGAGCTGCCCGTTCGCGACCAGGATTGCATCGACCGCCCGATCGATGTCCTCCAGGGTTCCGCCGCCCGTCGACAGGAACATCGGCTTGCCGAACGCCGCGACATAGCGGAGGAACGGAACGTTGAGGAGATCGCCCGACGCGAACTTGAACGCGTCGATATCCAGCTCCGCCATGAGGTCTGCGCTGGGCTCGTCGAAGGCAGCCGCGACGAAGGCGACACCCTGTTCGCGCGAATACTGCGCCAACTCGAACCATTCGCTCTTTCCTAGCTCGAGGAACTCGCGATGCTCGCCGTAGGTCGCGCCGTAACTCTGCTCGTTGTCGTACGGCGCGTCGTAGAACGCGCGCGTGTAGAGCACGCGGTTGTCGCGCTTCTGGAACTTGACCGCGTCGACACCACACTCGCGTGCCGCGTGGATGAGCGCCTTGGCCTTCTCGAGGTCACCCTGGTGGTTGTTCCCGATCTCCGCGATGACGTACGCGGGACCGTCCCTTGTCAAGGCCCTGCCGTCGACGACCAGCTCGCGCACGGGGCGATGGTACTGCGCGGGCCTGACCGTCGAGACCATCGCCAACACCTACACGTCCGCAGAGCCGGGCGATACTGCGTCTACTCGTGTGGACCTTCGCGCTGCTCGTCGGGCTGGGCATGGTCGCTGTCACGGCCTGGCTGATTGCGCAAAGACTGGCGGCCCCGACGCTGACGGGCTTCGTCCTGAGCGTGTATCTGGCCGGCGTCACCGAGGTCGTGGTGCTGGCTCTCGCGCTGTCCGCGATCCGCAGCCTGGTGTGGTGGACCGTCCTTGCAGGCGCCGGCATCCTGCTGCTGGCCGCCCTCGCGCTGACTCGCAGCGGGCGCTCGAGAACGTCGCTGGCCATGGGCTTCAAAGCGCTTCGGACAGGGTTGAGCGAGCCGATCGTCGCCGCTCTTGCCATTGCAGCAGCGATCGGCCTGTCGTACAGCATCGTCCTCGGTGTCCTGACGCCGCCGAACGACTGGGACGCTATGTCCTATCACCTGGCGCGAGCCGCACTCTGGATTCAACAGGACGCCGTGGCGTACGTCGACAACAGCCCGTACGCGCCGATCAACGCGTACCCACCGAATGCCGAGATCGGAGCACTCTTCACTCTCATCCTCGCCCACAGCGACCGGTACGTCGGGCTCGTGCAGTACTCCGCGATGATCGCCACGGCGACGGCAACGTTCGGGATAGCTCGTCGCATCGGCATCGAGCTGACCGCGGCGCTGTTCGGCGCTCTCGCGTTCTTGACGCTGCCGGTCGTCGTCCTCCAGAGCTGGACGGCGCTCAACGACCTCGTCGTCGCTTCCTTCCTGATTACCGCGGTGTACTTCCTCCTCAGGCACGACGAGACTCGAGCTTGCCCTGGGCGGGCTCTCGCTGGCACTTGCAACGGGAACGAAGTTCACCGCCTTCGTCGCCCTGCCGCTCGTCCTGCTGGTCGCCCTTCTGGGACAGCCGCGATTCCGCTGGCCCAAGGTCGCGCTTGCTTTCGCTGCGGGGTCTGCCGCAGGCGGCTACTGGCTGATCGTCAACCTCGTAAACACGGGAAGCATCGACGGCGGAGCAGCGGCTGCCCTCGAGCAGTCACCCGACCGTTCGCTCGCCGCCGTACTCGCACGAACGACACGACTTCTCGTCCACTTCGCGGACAGCCTGGCTCTCGAACGCGACGTCGTCCTATTCGTGATCGTCGGAGCCTTCGTGATTGCCGCAGCTCTCATTGCCGACAGCCCGCCCATCCGGAGAGTGCCATTCGTGGCGCTCGGAATCGGCCTCATTGCGTCGGTGCCGGTCGTGATGCGGACGCTGGGGGACCAGCTCCTCAGAGCCCACGAGAAGGTCTGGTTGACGGTCGGATCGCGCGACCTTGCGTTCCTCGACGACAACCGCGATCCACACTCGCCCAGCACGGTCTTCTCGTACTACGGATCCCTCGGGTTCGTGCTCATGGCCGCAGCAGTCGTGCTCGCGGTCATCGCCGTGCGACGACGTGCTTGTCGTCCCCGTGATTCTCGCACTCGCAACCGCGCCGATCATCTTCGCGCTCGTGCTCTCGATTGCGATCGAATACGACCCGTTCAGGGGGCGGTTCTTCATCTTCGCCATGGCGCTTGCGGCGTCGACCTGGGGCCTCGCCCTGCCACATCGCTGGTTGGCGTGGGGAGCAGCTGCGATCGCCCTGGTCACGGTGCCGCTGTCGTTCGTGCACTCGACCGAGAAACCGCTGAACCACTCGATCTTCGAGCGCGGCACGAATTCCAGCGTGTGGGGTACGTCTCGAGAGTCCGTCCAGACGTGGCTTCGGCAGGACGGAACCGCGGAGCTCGTCGAGTTCTTCGCTCGCGAGCCACTGCAGGGCCGCGTCGGTCTCCGGGTCCGCGCCGACGACTGGATCTATCCGTACAGCGGGCGCACGTTGGGCCGGGACCTCGCCTTCGTCCCAGGGGGACCTATCGACCCCACCCTGAACTGGTTGGTCGTAAATCCGGAGGATGAGAGAGCACCCGGCGCTCGCTGGTCGCTCGTGCTCCGGACAGACGACGGCTGGCGTGTCTATCGTCCCGCCGAGTAGTCGGCGCCGGCACCTCAGGCTCGATCAGGGCGTCGGGAAGCATGCGGTGAGCATGCCGAACGAGCGGAGCTCGCCGGTGCACGGTGGTGGTGCGTTGTGCGTGCGGTCGCGTACGGTCACGAGCGGCGGAGGGCCACGCGGCAGGTCCAGGTCGCCGGTGACGAGAAAGTCGATCACGGGTTCGTCCGCCACCCTGAGCCCGCGTGCTCGTACGACATCGGCGAGCCCTGCCTTGTCCCGATAGACGACGCCATAGTCGCCTGCGGTGGCGCCGACGTCGTCGAGAAAGCGCTGGAAGGAGAGCGTGAACGCCACAGACGCCGCTGCGAGGACGACGAGCACCGAGATCGCACCGACAGTGGCCGCCTGCCCGACGCTCCTCCGCGCCACTGCTGCGAGATCCGCGAGTGCGAGCGCCTGTACGACGAAGACGACGGGGAACACGACGATGAGATAGTGCGGAAAGAGGCGATCGGTCGCAGGAGTTGCATACGCGAACCAGACACCGGCGAGCCAGACGAGCAAGAGCGCTCGCGAGGCAGCCCCTGGGTCGAGATCGAGCCACGGCCAGCGCCGGCTGGTGCGGGCGCCACGACCGATGCACAACGCAGACGTGAAGAGCCCGACCACGAGCAGTGTGGTCGCGACCACGCTCGCACCCCTTCCCGTCTTCCACGCCAGCCCGGCATCCGTCGCGAAGGGACCGATGCTGTCGGCCGCTACGTACTCCCAGCCTCCCATCCCCGTGAGGCGGATCGACTCGCGCACCGCATCGGCCGGTCCCGGCTTCGGGAGCGACTCGGCCTCACCGGTTCCTCCGGAGACCAGCGCCGAGACGTCGGCGAATCCGGCCGTCACCTGACGGGACAGCCAGGGTGCAAGCAGCAGCGCCGCGACACCGACACCCACGACGAACGCCCGCCAGTGCACCTCGCGCACGCGGGAGAGCAGGAGAACGATGACGGGAACGGCGAGAGCGAGCGCGGAGAAGTTGAGCTGGAAGGCGAGGCAGAGGAGAACCGGAACGAACGCGACCGCGCGGCTGCGCGGGCGCTCGAGCACCGCGAACATGGACCAGAGGAGCAGCACCGCCACGACGGGGAGCACGCTTTGACCCCAGAGCTTGCGGCCATAGAGCACGGCCCACGGGGCAGTGGCGAAAAGAGCCGCAGCGCCTAGAGCGACGAACGTGCCGAACCGCGGCCGCAGGACGAAGTACGTGAGGATCACGGCCGCGACCGCGAGCACGCCGACGAATGCCGTTGCGGCGAGCGGGTCGTCCCGCACGGCGAGGGGGATCGCGATCAGGTAGACGAAGAGCGCCGGGTTGTACGCCCCGACGCTCGACCTCAGCCCGACCGCTGGAAAGTCGCCGTCGAGCACGCGCTGGGCGAGGTCGACCGCGATCGCCTCGTCGAGCTTGAACTCGACGAGGTCCAGATCGCGCAGCCGCAGCCAGCCGGCGAGCACTCCGATCCCCAGCAAGGGCAGGAGCTCCCACGCTCGGCGCCCGTCCGCCCGTGGATTCGGCTCCACCATCGACGATGCATCGGTCACCTGCGTGTGCACGGCGGCCCTGCCCGCGACCGAAAGGCGCCGCCCTCGACCGCGGCCCTGCGACCGCTGCCAGGGTGGAGCACTTCCTCGAGGTACCAGATCTCCGACCCCCAATCCCAGGGTGGATCGCACGGCAGGTAGAACCTGTTCACGGACGAGGCCGGGCGGACACCGGCGTCGTACCGGACGGGTGCATCCGCTCGGGCGGCTCGCCACTTTTCGCTCAGTCGCTCCTCGTACGGGATCGAGCGGACCTTGTCGGCGAGGTCGATGCTTCCGAGAATTGCGACGAGAACGACGACGACCACGGCGATGGCCGGCGCGAACGATCGGCGGGCACCTGCAAGGCGCGCGAGCTCGACTGCCTGAACGACGGCCCACGCAGCGAGCGCGTACAACGGCACGAGCCATACGAGCAACACATCGACGCGCTCTCCCTGATCAACGACCACTTGAGCGGTCACTCCAGAGACGAGCGTCGCCGCGGGCACGGCGAAACCAGGATCCCGCCAGCGCCTGCGGATCACCGCGATGAGGAACGCAAGGAGCACCAACGCCCAAATCACGCCCGTCAAGTGGACGGCGCCGTCGAGGGACTGCCCAAGATGAGATGCCGCGTACACGAACGCCGAAAACCGTTCGTGAAACTTTGCTCCGACCGTGCTGGACGAGTCGGCGGTGTCCGCGAGCGTCGTCAGATCCTTCCAGCCGCGATCGATCTCGAACGACAGGAACGGCCCCCAAGCACATGCAACGACCACGACTCCGGTCAGCACCGGAACGATCAGGCTCCCCCACTTCCGGCGCGACAACGCCAGGAGCACAACCGCAGGCGCGTAGAGGATGAAGCCTGAGTAGTGAATGAGCGCGTACCAGCCGGGAACCGCTACGAGTGGGAGAGCCCACCAGGCAGAACCTCGACCCAACCGAATACCTGCTCCCAGCATGAGCGCCATCGCTCCCGTGTAGAGGCTGGGGTGCCACACAGAGGCGGAGAAAAACGCGTCCGGGCCGACGATGAGAAACGCTCCCAGCACGGACGCGTAGAGGAGCCCCCAGAACCGTCCGACAGTGGCAACCAGAAAGGCGATCGCCGCGGCGTTGAGCAACGCGAAGGCGACGATGACGACCTCCGGACGGCCGCCACCCAGTGCAACGAACGGCATCGTCACCCACACAAGACCCGGGGGTTGGAAGACGTGGTAGCTGGAGACGAGTCCGTGATCCGGGAGCTGGAGGTCCCGCACCGCATCGAGCGCCATCCACAGGATGGTGCTCTCGTCGGGATGGAACCGCGCGTCGCGAAGCCAGGCCGACCGATACACCAATGCGCCGACGAAGACGACCCCCGTGATGCACGCTGAGAGGGCGCTGCGGCGTCCCAACGATCGCCGAGTACCTGACGGAGCTGCACGGGAACTGCCGATCACGGCCGGCCGAACAGCGTGACAGCTCCACGGCTCAACACAGGATTGAAGCCGTTCGAGCGAACTAGAGTCTCAAGGGAGGCGTTGTCTCTGCCCCATTGAGAACCCGCTGGGAGGAGAGCATCGAGGACGACGTAGTCGACAGCGGCGGCACGCTCGCTGCGGTCGATCGCATCCCACGGCGTGCCGACCAGCGCCGCGGAGAACGGCTCGGGAAGCGCATAGACCTCTCGCCTGCGTGCGAGGTGGGGAGTGAGGTTCACGGACGCGGCAACAGCTGCTCCAGGGGGGACTGCCGCCAAGACGGCCTCACGGTCTGCTTGCGCACCACGCGCGGACGAGACGACGTGCACCGCGAACCGGATCTCGGCAAGACTGATCGACGCGAGCAGAACTCCTGTGACCATGGCGAAGCGCACGAGGCTTCGGCGCCCCACGCCGAGCCGCGTGAACACCTTCGCGCCCATCACCCCCGCAACGGCGATCGCAACGGCCGGCAGCACGAAGTATTGGAAGCGCAGCGTGTGCTGACTCTCGTAGCTGGACGCGAAGTTCAAGAACAGAATGGGAGCGGGAACGACGATCCACCTGGGTACGAGACAGCACAAGCCGGCCGTCATCAGGACCAGGACAGCGAGGATGCCCAGGTTCGCGACGTCGAATGTCTCGTTCAGGAATTGGAGCGGGTTCTCAATCGCGAAGCGGAGGACGTCGGACACGGAGTCCCCGCGGTCACCGGCGAACCGCGGGCCGTAATCCTCCTCGACAGCAGGCCCGAACGAAGGGATAAGCACCAGGACAGCGGCCGCATACCAGAGCGCAGCGGCAGTCGAGACGGCAACTCCGGCACCGCGCCGGCCGTGAAGAAACAAGAGCACCCCACCCCCGATGTAGAGGAGCGCGACGTCCTCTCGGAACGTGCAGGCAACGATCGCGAGGACGACGAACCACCTCCAACGCTCCGCCACCGCGGCGAGAGTGCTCAGGGCGATGAGCGGAGCCGCGACCGTCTCCGGGTGGAACTCCCAGAGATTCGGTCGCACGACGGCGGGCGACACGAGCCAGAGCAGGGGTACAACGGCGCTCAGCCATGGGTCGACACCGACATGGCGTCCGAGGGTGTAGAGGATCGGCGCCACGAGAGCCAGAGCGATGGATTGCAGGACGAGCAGTCCGATCGCGGTTCCATCGACCACTCCGAGCGGCGCGAGCAGGGCGAGGGCGGGCTCGACGTGATCTCCGAGGAGGAAGCGCCCGTTCAGAGTGTTCAGCGGACGCGCGCCGTGCCCGAGGAGCCACAGGTACTGGGTGAAGATCGCATGATCCCACTCCGTGGTGAACGTGACGTACTTGGCCACCGAAACCGTCGACAGCACGAGGGTGTAGACGGCTGCCCCGACTATGACCACCGTCGCGGCTCGCTCGCGCGTCCACCGGCTTGCCCTCACATCGTGGGACGCTAGTGATTCCGCCTACCGGAGTGCCGCTCGCTCGCGTCGCCTGACGCCGGTCGAGATAGCCCCGCTCGCCGGCGACGGATGCTCTGAATCCCGCGCGCGCCAAGTGCCACCGCCCCGAAGAGCGTCGTCGGAACGTACCAGGCTGCATGGAGAAGGATCGTGAACGCGAGCGCCGGCTCGTTGTCGATGCCCAGGAGACCGAGCGATGCAACGCCGATCCACTCGTAGGTTCCGACATAGCCCGGCGACGAGGGTACTGCCGAGCCGAGGTTGAGGGCGGCGGTGACGAAGAGCGCCTCGGTCAGCGAGAGCTCCACGTGGAGGGAGCGCGCAACGAGCAGCGCCGCTACCGCCCACGTAACCCAGGCGCCCAGGCTGAGCCCTAGCCACACAAGCAGATGCCGACGTCCGAGAGGCTCGGCGAGGCGTTCCACCGTGTCGCGGACGAGCCGGCGAACGAGTCCTCGCTCTCGGCGCTCGCGATCTCGGCGCTCGATGTACTTGCGCGAGAAGAGGAGCACCGGCGAGGCCGACGACCGCCACGACCCCTGCAGCCGCTAGCTCCATGAGCCACTCGGAGCTCGCAACGGCGGCGATTCCCACGATGAGCAAGCCCACCAGAACGACGAGGTCGAACGCACGGTCGAGGATCACCGTCCCGAACGCCTTCCCGAAGCCAATTCCGGAGTCGAGCCCGAGCCAGCGCGCGCGGAGGAAATCCCCGATGCGGCCCGGGAGGACATTGTTCACTGCGACGCCGCTTACCGTCATCTCGTAGAAAAACTCCGGCGAGCGCGACGATGGTGCGGAGGCGCCCACACGACATCGGGCACCGAATCTATCCGGGCGTTCGGCCACTATCGGTTGAGCGGGTGCCGCCGTCGTTATCGTCCTCCGCCGTGGCGCTCCCCGGCTGGATCGCGCGAGCTGCCTCGGTACTCGCGATCGCGGTGTCCGCGCTCTTCGCGCTCGCAGCCGCCTTCGCGGCGGCCGTGATGCCATACCGCTTCTGGGACTCGCTCGCATTCGGATCGTGGTCGCGCTCGATCACGGAGACCGGCGATCTGTGGGCAACGGCCGACGCGCTGAAGGTGAGCAGACCGCTCTTCTACGTTCCGCAGGGCCTCATCTGGCGCCTCGCCGACGAGGTGTGGCTCGGCCGCATGTTCTCCGCGGCATTCGGCGCAGTGCTCGTCGTCTGCGTCTGGTTCCTGGCGCGACGACTGACACGGGATCCCTCGTCGCGTGCCCTCCTCGCGCCCCTCGCCGTGCTCGTCGCGCTCTCGTCGAGCGTTTTCGCGACGTTCGTGGCAGCCGGGATGACGGACGTCCCCGTCGCCGCCGCGACTGCGGCCACGGCGCTCGTGCTCTGGTCTCGGCTACCGGCGCGACTCGCCGTACCGCTCGCGGCGGTCGGCGCCTGCGCCACCATCCTCGCCAAACCGTCGGGCCTCCTCGCGCTCGTCGGCCTGGCCGCGGCTGCATGGGTGCTCTCGGGCCGTGCGTCCCTGCCCGATCTCGGCGGCCTCGCGGCCGGGGCCGCGGTCGCGGTCGCCTACGACGCCTGGCAGGCCTCGCGGCTCGACGTCTCGCTCACGGCACTCGTTCGGGCCGGGAACGACGACTTCTGGCTCGCGCGCGGGGACGCGGCGCGGCTGGACGCGCTCGCGGGCGGCGACTGGATCGGCGAGGGGGCTCGCCTGCTCGTCGTTCTCGGCCTCGCGTACGGAATCGGGCGTGCCGCCGGCGCTGGGCCGCGCCTCTCGCTCCAGATCGCAACCGGCGCCGCGCTCGCGTGGTCGGTCGCCGGGCCGCTGATCGCCGACGGCTCGCTCGGATATCCGTTCGACGGGAGCATCGTCGGGATCGCAGGCTGGCTCGGGGTCGCGGCGGCCTTGGTCGCCGCCTCCTTCGTGGTCGAGGAGGACTCGGTGTCGCGGCGCACCTACGTCGCCCTACTCGTCTGGCTCGCGCCCGTCGCGGTGCTCTGGGCCTGGCAGCGACCCGACGAGACCCGGCTGCTCGCTCCGGCGTGGCCCGCGTTGGCGATGCTCGCCGCGGCCGCACTGACCTGTGTGTCGCTGGCGCTCCTCCGCGTGCGACCGGCCGCAGCCCTCGTTCCCGCCGCTGCACTCTCGGTCGTGGCACTCGCGAACATCGTGACCGTGGACGGCCTCGGGCGCTCGGGCTGGCGCGACCTGCTCGACCTCGGCCCGTCCGGTTGGAGCAATCGGGCGGAGATGGAGAACTTCGCCTACGGACCGTTCTCGTACCACCTGAACCTGGCACGTGAGAACGTCTCGAGCGGTGACCGAATCGTCTCGAGCGACGGTCGCCTGTCATTCTTCTTCCCCGGGCGCCTCGAGGTGCGTTACGCGCGCACGTGCGCCGAGCTCGCCGACTTCCGCTTCTTCTCGTTCCTCACCGCGGGTGAGAGCCTCGAACTCGCAGAGCTCGAGCAGCAACCGACCGACCCGCTCGGATGGCTCCAGTGTGCGGATCCGCCGCTCGAGCTCGTCGGACAGCAGGAAGGCATCTATGCCGCGTTCGTCGTGACCGGACCGCCGAGTCGAGCGTCGACGCCCGAGGACTGCCACATCGTGGGCACCCCGGGTGAGCTCGTGGACGCCGTCTTCGGCACAGACCTCTCGTACCGAGACGCGTCCGCGCTCCAGGCACGCGCACTCGAGGTCGGGTTCGCGGGCACGAAGCTCGAGCGCATCGGGTGCTCGACGTTCCGCGTCGTCGTGACCGGCGTCCCCTTGGACGAGGCTGTCCAGGCCGATTTCGCCCGTCAGGCGAAAGGTGTCGGTCTCCCGGTCGAGTACGAGCAGGCGGTGCGCTACCCGGAGGTTCCGTCCGACGTTGCTCCTGTCGCCGCGCGGTAAGCGCGCGAGCGTCTCCGTCGTCGCCACCTCCCACGTGAACCGCTCGCTCGCAGCGACGCGCGCGGCAGTCCCGAGTCGTTGTCGGAGATCGGCGTCGCCGAGGAGCGACTCGATCGCGTTTCGGAGGGCGGTCGGATCCCGGGGTGGGACGAGGAGACCGGTGACACCGTCCTCTACAGCGTCGAGCAGACCGCCCACGGCAGACGCGACCACCGGGCGACCATGGGCCATCGCCTCGCGCACTGCGACGCCATAGCCCTCCCGATGCGACGGGCAGACCACGACGGCTGCGCGCTCGTAGTACGCACCGACCTCGGATGGCGGTACGAACCCGACCGCGTCGGGGACGCGCGCACGAAGCGGCCCGTCGCCGACGATCACGCGCGGCATGCCGTCCGTCGCCTCGACGAAGTCGAGGATCCCCTTCTCCTCCGACAGGCGCCCGACGAAGAGAGCGTGAGGCGGGTCGTCCGGCTCGCCGGTCTCCAGCGGGAATCGCGACACCCGATGGAACGACGCGGACGTCTCGCGCGCCGAGCTCACGCGCTGCCCGCGCGAGCGCCTCCGACGGGCAGAGCACGATCGCGCGCCCGGCGGACGAGCCTCCGCGCGATCCAGCGCGCCCGTCGCGCGAGCTCGACGTCCGTTCCCCAGAGCTGGAGCACGAAGGGCTTGCGCGTCTTCATCGCGGGAAGCGCCGACGGAAGCCAGTGCGCGTGCACCACATCGGCGTCGCGCGCTGCTCTACGCGCGGCATGCGAGTACGAGGCGAGAAAGAGTGGCACGAGCAAGCACCTTCCACGGGCGCCGCTTGAGGTTCCCGACGATGCCGTGCCCGTACGCGAGCCCGAAGTGCCGGAACGAGGCGGGCGAGACCACGTCGACGTCGACGCCCGCCGCCCGCAGGTGCTCGACCGCATCCCGTACGAACGCCCCCGCGACGTCGTCGGGCCCGCGCGGGTACGACGTCGTGAGGACGAGGACCTTCATTCGCGCCGCGCGCGTGCGACCACGGGCAGCGCGGCCGCTAGCGTCGCGAACACGTAGAAGTAGTAGAAGGTCATCGTGAGGTAGAAGACGTTCGCGACGAGCGTTGCGACGAGCGCGGCAGTCATCCCCCACGCCACGGGCCGAACGCGGGCGGCGAGCGGGTCGCCGGCGACCGAGAGTGCGCGGCCGATCCGGCGCGCGGCGCCGAGCCTGCGGAAGAGCCAGACGACGAACACTGCGAACAGCGCCGCGCCGACGATCCCGGTCTCGACGATCGTCGCCACGTAGAACGAGTGCGGCCCGAAGTCCGGTCGGCCGGTCACGAACTCGTAGTACACGGCGAAGTTGTTCAGGCCGAGCCCGAGGAACGGGTTGGTCGAGAGCACGTCGGGGATGAACGAGTACACCTCGAAGTGCGGCGAGGCGGCACCGCGGCTCGTATTCGTGCGCGCGCGCAGCACCGTCAGGAAGAAGTCGAGTCGCACGAGGATCACCGCCGCGACGACGAGACCGACGGCCGCGAGCGGGACGAGAAACGCCGGTCTGCGCAGGTGGCGACGGTACGGGAGCGCGAGCACGAGCGCGCCGCAGCCGAGGCCGAGGAGCGCGCTGCGCGAGAGCGTCGCGAGCTCGACCACGAGCAGGAAGGCGAGCGAGATGGCGAGAGGCGTCTTCAACCGGTGCCCGGCCTCGAGCCGGAGGTACAGGGGCGTCAGCACGAGGAGCGGGATGACGAGCTCGATGCCGAGGTGGTTCGGATCACCGGTGAGCGCGTTCGGGCGGAACACCTCCTGCGTTCCCCCGACGGCCCCGAAGACGTTGATCCCCGTCTGCCGCGACGTGATCGGCTCGATGAGGAGCTCGTCGAGATTGACGCCGCCTTCGGCGAGAACGAGCTGGATGACCCCGTACACCGCGTTCAGGCCGATTCCACCGAGAAACGCGGCGAGCGCGTACCAGTAGAAGCGCATCCCGCGACGCGCGAGCAGCGCGACTCCGGCGACGAGGAACCCGAAGTGGAGAACGAACTTCACCATCCCCTTCGCCCACTGCGCGAGCGCCTGGGCCGTGTCGAGGTTGTAGAAACCGGCGAGGTAGACGAGCGCGAAGACGAGGAAGAACGCGAGCGCGATCATCGCGGTACGTGTGAAGCGACCGTCGTCCCGCACGAACCGGTCCCACGCGAAGAGCACGAGAAAGACGGACGTGAGGACGTCCGAGAGCGTCAGCGATCCGGCCAGCTCCCACTGGAGCTTGTGGAACGTGACGGTGAGGATCGTGAGCAGGAACAGGCCGTCGAGAACCGGCTGGACGAGGACGCGCTCGCGTGCGATTCGCGAGAGCGGAACAGCGTGGCTCGTCACGTGATCTCCCGGAGGAGCGCGGCCATCTCCTCGACGCGCGCGCGCTCGCGAGAGTCGGTCCTCGTCACGTTTCGCGAGCTCCACGGACGGGAGCCCGCCGTTCGAGAAGCGAGCGTGCATCTCCACGAGCGCGTCCCGTATGCCCGAGACGTCATCGGGTGCGACGACGACGCCCGAGCTCGTCTCCCTGATGAGCTGCGCCGCGGCGCCGTCCGGCGGGACGACGGCGAGGATCGGGCGACCGGCCGCGATGTACTCGAAGACCTTCCCCGAGAGGACGCCCTTGCCGCGTCCGCCTGCCTCCGGGATGAGCAGCAGCAGCGCCTCCGAGTCGCGCTGCACGCGGAGTGCGTCTGCGCGGGGCAGGTAGTCGACGAGCTCCAGACGGTCGCCGAGTCCGAGCGTCGCCGCCCACTCGCGGTCGGACGAGCGGAAGTCGCCGACGAACCGCGCGACGGCGTCGAGGTCGGCGTCGCGGAAGGCCTGCAGGAACGGCTTCGGATCCCGCTTCCCGAAGAAACTTCCGGTGTGCGTGATTCGGAAGCGTTCCGCCGGCCGGTACTCGAGCCCGGCGAAGTCGTCGAAGTCGCAGCCGTTCGCGACGACGCGGACAGTGCCGCGCGCGTCGAGGCCCCGCATCTCGTCCGCGATCGCCTCCGACACGCACGTGACGGCGTCCGCGTGACGCGCGACGAGCCGCGCTACCTGCTCCACAGCGGTCTGCCGGGCGCGGGCAGCCGCGGTGTCGTCACGCCGGTGCTGGTTCGCGACGAGGGGGTCGCGCAGATCGGCGATCCAGCGCGCGCCGGACGCCTTCTGGACGGCGGCGCCCACGAAGTGCACGGAGGGGGGCGGCGACGTCGTGATCACCGCGTCGATCCCCTCACGCCGTGCGATGCGAATCGCGGCGGGGATGGCGGTGAGGTTCCAGGTGACGCTCGCGTCGGGAAGAAGGAGACGCCGCGCGGTGACCTGCGCCTGGACGAGCGCGCGATCGAATCCGTCGGCCGCGGCGAGCTCCTCCGCGGGCTTCCGCGCTCGCGGCCCGAGGTAGCGCGCGCGATGAACCCACGCCTGTGTGGGCACGCGCAACTCGGAATCGGTGTGTACCCACTTCGGGTCGTCCGGCGCGAGCACATGCGTCTCGATCCCGAGCGCCGGAAGGTACTGAGCGAGCTTCAGCGAGCGCTGCACGCCACCTCCGCCGGCAGGCGGGAAGTACATCGTCACGAGGAGCACCTTCACGGCTGCCAAGGGTAAAGGCGCCCGACCCGAGAGGTCATGTCCTCACACGTGTCCGCTGCGGACAGCTCAGGGGTCAGGTCCGGGGTCAGGTCCCGGGACAGGTCTCGGCGTACGCCTCGCGGGCCGCCGCGACCGTCGCGTCGATCTCGGCATCGCCGTGAACCGTCGACAGGAACCCGGCTTCGAATTGTGACGGGGCGAGGTAGACACCTCGGTCGAGCATCGCGCGGTGGAAGGCGGCGAAGGACTTCGTGTCGGCCCGACTGGCCGTGTCCCAGCTCGTGACGGGCACGTCCGAGAAGAACATGCCGAACATCGTTCCCGCACGCGCAACCTGAACGTCGTCACCCAGCGAGCGCAGACCTGCCTCGAGCCGTGCACCGCTGCGCTCGAGCCCGTCCCACACACCGGGCTCCGAGATCGCGCGCAGCGTCTCGATCCCGGCCGTCATAGCGAGCGGGTTCCCGGACAGCGTCCCCGCCTGGTAGACGGGACCGGCGGGCGCGACGAGCTCCATGATCTCGCGGCGACCGCCGTACGCGCCGACGGGAAGTCCGCCGCCGATCACCTTGCCGAGCGTCGTCAGGTCGGGCGTGACGCCGTACAGCGCCTGCGCACCGCCGGGATGCACGCGGAACCCGGTCATGACCTCGTCGAAGACGAGCAGCGCGCCGTTGGCGGTCGTGATCTCGCGCAGCCCCTGCAGGAAGCCCTGCCTCGGGAAGGACGAGCCCCATGTTCCCGACGACCGGCTCGACGATCACCGCGGCGATGTCGTCGTGCGCGTCGAACAGCTGCTCGAGGGAGGCGAGATCGTTGAAGGGAGCCGTGAGCGTGTCGGCTACCGCGCCGGGGGTCACGCCCGGCGAGTCCGGCAGACCCAGCGTCGCCACACCCGAGCCCGCCTGGACGAGCAGGAAGTCCGCGTGCCCGTGGTAACAGCCGACGAACTTGACGATCTTCGTGCGCTGCGTGAACGCGCGCGCGACGCGAATCGCGCTCATCGTCGCCTCCGTGCCGGAGCTCACGAAGCGGACGAGCTCGAGGCTCGGCATCGCGTCGCGGATGAGCCGCGCGAGGTCGAGCTCGAGGGGGCTCGGCGCGCCGAAGCTCGTTCCCTTGCGCAGCGCCTCCTCGAGCGCGGCTACGACCCGCGGATGCGCGTGGCCGAGGATCAGCGGGCCCCACGAGAGGACGTAGTCCACGTAGCGGTTCCCGTCGACGTCGACGAGATACGCGCCCTCGCCGCGGTCGATGAAGAGCGGCGAGCCGCCGACCGCCTTGAACGCGCGCACAGGCGAGCTGACGCCGCCCGGCAGCAGCTCGAGCGCCTCGGCGAAGAGCCGCTCGGAGGTCTCGCGCGTCACGCCCGTGCTCCGGCAAGTGCTCGCGCGACCGACTCCGCAGCCAGCTCGCCGGAGCGGATGCAGTCGGGGATCCCGACGCCGCGGTACGCAGCACCGGCCACCGCGAGGCCCGGGATGCTCCGATACGAGGGAATCGATCTGCGCGAGACGCTCCGGATGACCGAGGAGGTACTGGGGCATCCCGAGTGGCCAGCGGTCTACGCGGGTGAGCACCGGCTCCGCCACGCCACCGACGAGCCTGACCTCGGCACGAGCGAGCGCGACCAGCGCGTCGTCGGTGTCCTCCGTCAGATCGCGTCCGCCGAACCGCCCCGCATACACGCGAACCAGCACCGACTCGTCGGGCGCGCGGCCGTCCCACTTCTGCGACGTCCACGTGCATGCGAGCACGTCCGCGCCATCGACGCGCGGAACGAGGTACCCATAGCCGTCGAGCGGCGTCACATCGGCGCGTGAGAAAGCGAGCGTGACGACGACCGACGACGCGTACGGGATCGCAGCGTGCGCCGCGGCGAGCTCGGGATCGAGATCCGCGAGCAGCTCCGCCGCGACGTATGCAGGTGTCGCGATGACGACCCCGTCCGTCTCGATCACCTCTCCGTCGGCGAGCTCGACCACGAAGCTCCTCCGGGGAGCGAGACACGCGAACGGCGGCCCGGCCGAGAAGCAGCTCGGTGCGGTCGAACCCGTCCACGACAGCAGACGCGAGTGAGCCCATTCCGTCGCGAAGCGACACGAACGGCGGCAGCTCGCTCGGCGGCGGCGCCGACAGGCCGCGCAGGATGCTGCCGTGCTCGAGCTCCAGCACCCGCAGCTGCGGAAACGTCGCGCGGAGCGAGAGCCGATCGCCGTCGCCGCCGTAGATCCCGGTCATCAGCGGCTCGACGAGCGACTCGTACGCCTCGCGTCCGAAACGACGGGAGACGAACGATGCGACCGACTCGTCCTCGTCGCCCGCAGCCGGCGGAACGTCCGGCTCGGCGGCGAAGCGCAGCTTGCCCTCGGGCGACAGGAGGTCGCTGCGCTCGAGCGCCTCGAGGTTCGTGGGGATCATCCCGGTCAGGCCCTCGGGGAGCGGGTGCAGATCGTCTCCGCGGCGAACGTACGTGTGGTGGTGCTCGGGCCGCCGCGCGATGAGCTCCTCACCGAGGCCGAGTTCCTGCACGAGCCCGACGCCGCGCTCCTTGCGCGAGAGAAAGCTGTCGGCCCCGGCCTCGATCGCGAATCCGTCGACGTGCTCGGTGCGAAGCTTCCCGCCGAGCATCGCGTCGCTCTCGATCAGGACGATCTCGGCGTCCGATGCCACTGTCTCGAGACGCCGTGCCGCCGCGAGACCGGCGATTCCACCGCCGACGACGACGACCTTCACGCCGCCTGCGCTCCCGCCAGCCAGGGCTTCGCGCGGTCACGGACCAGCTCGGCGAGCGCGGAGATGAAGACGGGGTCGTCGTTCAGTGCCGGTGGCCGCTCGAGCCGCATCCCGAGGCCGGCAGCGATCTCGGCCGCGCGGTGATCGATGTCGAAGAGGATCTCGACGTGATCCGAGACGAACCCGACCGGGATCGAGATGACGTCCCGGATCCCGTCCGCGGCCAGCGCGGCGAGGTGCTCACCGAGATCCGGTCCCGCCCACGGCTCGGGCGTGCGACCCGCGGACTGGTACGCCCACGACCAGCGATCCGCCGGCAGCCCGGCGCGTTCTGCGACGAGGCGCGCGGTCTCGAGGCACTGCTCGGCGTAGGGATCGCCCGAGGCGAGGACGCGCTGCGGAAGGCTGTGCGCGCTGAAGATCACGTGCACGCGCTCGCGCTCCGCTTCCGCCCAGCGCGAGAGACCCTCGTGGACTCGCGACGCGAACGCTTCCACAAGCCCCGCAACGTCGTGATAGCTCGCAACATGCTCGAAGTGGATCCGCCCGCGACAGAGCTCGAGCCCGTCGGCGACCTTCTGCTGGTACTTCGCCACCGAGAGCGCGCTGAAGTGCGGCGCGAGGACGAGACTCACGGCGCGCGTCACACCGTCCTCGACCATCTCGGCGACGACGTCCTCGATCCACGGCGCCCAGTGCCGCATCCCGAGGTAGCAGCGGTAGTCCTCGCCCAGCTCGGCCGCGAGCGCATCGACCTGGCGCTCCGTCACGGCAAGCAGAGGCGAGCTGCCGCCGATCGCGCGATAGTTCTCCGTGATCTCGTCGAGAACCGCGCGTGGCGTGGGCCGACCGCTGCGGATGTCCGCGAGGTAGCCCGGGATCTCGTCGAGCGACGCCGGGCCGCCGTACGCCATGACGAGGATCCCGACGCTCACGCGGAGGTTCGCTCTCGCACGTGCTCGACGAGCCGGCGCACGCTGTCCTCGGGCGTCTGCGGCGTGACCCCGTGACCCACGTTGAAGATGTGTCCTGGGCGGCCGCCGGCACGGTCGAGCACGTCGTCGATCCGGAACCGGAGCTCGCGCCACGGCGCCAGCAACGACGCAGGGTCGAGGTTCCCCTGCACGGGCCGCTCGAAGCCGACGCGCTCCCACGCCTCGTCGAGGGGAAGCGCCCAGTCGAGCCCGACGACGTCGCCGCCGCATCCCGCAGCTTCCTCGAGGTACGCGCTCACGCCGAGCGAGAAGTTGATCACCGGCACACCCGCCGCTGCCACCTTCGCGTACAGCTCGCGATTGTGCGGCGCGACGTAGCGCAGGTAGTCCTCGCGGCCGAGCGCCCGCCCTGCCCACGAGTCGAAGACCTGCAGCGCCTGCGCGCCCGCCGCCGCCTGCGCGAGCAGGTAGTCCGCCTGCACGGTGACGAGCTTTCCGAGCAGCCGCTTCCACGCAGCGGGCTCGGAGAGCATGAACGCCTTCGTCTTCGTGAAGTCCTTCGACGTGCCGCCCTCGATCGCGTAGCTCGCGAGCGTGAACGGAGCCCCGGCGAAGCCGATCACGGGCACGTCGCGCGGCTCGAGCTCGGCACGAACGATGCGGATCGCTCCGAGCGTCCCGGCCATCGTCTCCTCCGCCGGGCGGCGTGCCGAGCATGTCGACGTCGCGACGCGTCGAGATCGGGTTGCCGATCCGTGGCCCGTCGCCCTTCACGAAGTCGAGATCGAGGCCCATGCCGACGAGCGGCGGGAGGATGTCCGAGAAGACGATCGCAGCATCGAGACCGAACGAGTCGATCGGCAGCAGCGTCACCTGCGCGGCGAGCTCCGGCGTGCGGATGACCTCGAGCATCGAGTGCTTCTCGCGAATCGCGCGGTACGCGGGCTGGTATCGACCCGCCTGGCGCAGCAGCCACACAGGCGTCCGCTCGACCTGAAGACCGCGGCACGCCCGCAGGAACACGGACGTCGGCTCGATCTCCGCGGCGCCGGGCCGCCGGCTCGGCTACGGACTGCTCTGCCACGCCACTCGCCCCGGGGTCACCTCGTCAGAGAACCCGCACTCCAGGCACACGTAGCGCGTCGTATCGTCCTCGTCGAGGGTGATCCCCATCGTGACGCCGCACGCCGGGCAGATGGGCGGTCGCTCGTCATCGGCCTCGGGCCTGGTCTCCTCGTCCACGCGGCCAGCCTAGCCCGGCAGTCAGGGCATGGGGCTTTGGTACGCCACCCTGCCCACGAAGAACGGCCCGAGTCGCTCGAGGTGGAGCGAGGTCTGCTTCGTCTTGCGCATGCGCTGGACGATGATCGAGAGTGGAGCCAGCTCGGGGCCGAGCAACCCGATGACGAAGTCGTTGTCGTCCCGATCGAGGCCGTGGCATGCAAGCCGGATGTCGTAGCCGAGACCGGCGCGCCCGAAGGCCATGCCGATCCCGCCGTGCTCCATCAGCACCGTGTCCTGCTCTCGCCGCGAGAGCTGCTCGAACGAGCCGGCTCGGCGAAGCGGGTACCAGATCGCCCACGGAAGAGCCGGATCGAGGACGCGCCGGCGCGGCCGGTCGACGAGCGTCTCCTCGAGATCCTGCTCGTACCCGATCGCGTACGTGCGACCGAGCATGGTGAGCTCCGGCTTCGGCGTGAGCTCGGCGAACGGCGACGACTGCAGGAAGGCGCGGTGCTCGGAGACGAATGCCTCCGGCAACTCGCTCAGCGTCAGCAACGCAACCCCGGTGGGATCGTTCACGTCCTCGTAGAGCACGCTCGCGAACCCCGCAGCCTCGAGCGCCGCGGTCAGCGCCGCGCTGTCACGCGCATCGCCGTACGCATGGAGCTGCATGTAGAGCCGGCGGTCGAGCGACGTCACCTCACCGTCGGCTGAGCGGCCGTGCTCCGCGACGTCGACGCCCTCGCGTTCGTCTCCCTCGGGCCGGTCGTCGACCCGCGCCTTCACCGCCCGCTCTGGAGCCACGCCGCAGCGTCCTTCGCGTGGTACGTGACGACGAGATCGGCTCCGGCGCGGCGGATCCCCGTGAGCACCTCGAGGACGGCCGCGCGCTCGTCGAGCCACCCGTTCGCAGCCGCCGCCTTCACCATCGCGTACTCGCCGCTGACGTTGTAGGCCGCGAGCGGGAGCTCGGGGAAGCGCTCGCGGACGGAGTGAACGACATCGAGGTAGCCGAGCGCCGGCTTGACCATGAGCGCATCCGCGCCCTCCTCGACGTCGAGGGTGACCTCGCGCAGCGCCTCGCGCGCGTTCGCGGGATCCATCTGGTGCGAGCGCCGATCGCCGAACATCGGAGCACCCTCTGCCGCCTCGCGGAACGGCCCGTAGAACGCGGAGGCGTACTTCACGGCATACGACAGGATCGCCACGCTGTGAAGCCCCTCCGCATCGAGCCCACCGCGGATCGCGCCGACCATGCCGTCGATCATCCCGCTCGGCGCGACGACGTCCGCGCCCGCCTCACCGTGCGAGATCGCGATGCGCGCGAGCACCTCGAGCGTCTCGTCGTTCAGGACGCCGCCTTCGGAATCGAGCAGGCCGCAATGGCCGTGATCGGTGTACTCGCACATGCAAACGTCCGTCGCGACGACGAGCTCCGGGCTCGCGTCCTTCAGCGCCCGGATCGCCTGCTGAACCACACCGTCCTCGGCAAAGCTCTCCGAGCCGTGCGAATCCTTCGCGCTCGGAATGCCGAAGAGGAGAACCGCCTTCACGCCGAGTGCCGCGAGCTCGCTTGCCTCGCCCGCGAGCCGGTCGACCGAGAGCTGCTCGACACCGGGCATCGAGGAGATCGGGTTCCGGATGCCGTCGCCCGGCACCACAAACAGGGGCTGAACGAAGTCGGAGGGCTCGAGCGTCGTCTCGCGCACGAGGTCGCGAAGCGCTGCCGTCCGCCGCAGCCGACGCGGCCGCTTCGCCCCCGGCGCCGTGCGCAGGGCATCGAGCGGCTGGAACGACGTCATGAGCTATCCCCGAAGTGCGACACGAGCGCACGAATGATGCCGTCCGAGGTCGTCTCGTCGGCGACGAGACCGATCTTCAGCCCGACCTCGCGCGCCACCTTCGCGGTCTTCGGCCCGATGCAGACGAGCATCGCGCCCCCTCCTGCGCCACCGGCGGCGGCGAGGCTTCGGCAGGCCGAGCCGCTTGCGAGCACGACAGCGTCAGCGATTCGAAGCGGCAGGATCCCCCACATCGGCGGCTCGACGAGAACCGTCCGGTAGGCGACGACGATGTCGACCTCCGCTCCGCGGCCTCGCAGCTCTTCGGCGAGCGCCGGCTCGGCGATGTCGGCCTGTGGCATGAGCACGCGCTTGCCTTGGAGCTCTCCGAGTCCGGCGGCGATGTCCTCGGAGGCACGCGAGGCGACGAATGCCGGCTCGACTCCGCGCTCGCGAATCGCGTCCGCGGTCACCGGACCCACGGCGGCAACGCGCGGTCCGGCGAGCCCCGACAGCCCCTCGCTCACAGCCGCGACGCCGTTCACACTCGTGAGGACGATCCAGTCGTAGCTCGAAAAGCCGGCGATCGCGTCGGCGAGCGCGCCGCGATCCTCCGCGTCGCGGATCTCGATGAGCGGCACGAGCGTCACCTCCGCGCCGAGGCGCTCGAGCGCCTCCGCGAGCGACTTCGCCTCGGGTCGTGTGACGACGATGCGCCGTCCGGCTAGCGGTTGGTCAGCCACGAATCGCCGCCAGTATGCGGTCTGCGCCGGCAGCGAGTGCGTCCTGCGCGAGCCGGTCGCCCAGCTCGTCCGGCTCTCCTTCGCCGTGGACGCCAACCATCAGACCTCCATCGACGGATGCGACGAGCCCCTGGAGACGAACACGAGGGGTCGTCGTGACGCTCGCAAGAGCAGCGACCGGGGCTGCGCAGCCGGCTCCGAGGGCGCGTAGGAACGCGCGCTCGGCCGTCGTCTCCGCGCGAGCGGCGGGATCGTCGAGCTCGACGAGACGCGCGCGCAGGGCGTCGTCGTCGGCGCGACACTGGATCGCGAGCGCACCCTGGCCCGGTGCCGGCAGCATCGCCTCGGGCGCGAGCCACTCCGAGACCTCGTGCTCGAGGCCGAGCCGGCGAATGCCCGCGGCCGCGAGCAGTGCCGCGTCGAACTCGCCCGCGGCGACCTTCCTGATCCGCGTGTCGACGTTCCCGCGGATCGAGCGGATCTCGAGATCTCCGCGGAGTGCCCTCACCTGGGCGGCGCGACGCAGGCTGCTCGTCCCGACGACGGCGCCTTCCGGGAGACCCTCCAGCGAGCTGCCACCCCGCGCGACCAGGCAGTCCCGCACGTCCTCACGCCGCGTCACCGCGCCCACGACGACACCCTCGGCGTCCTCCGTGGGCAGATCCTTCAGCGAGTGCACGGCGAGGTCGATCTCGCCGTCGCGGAGCGCCCGCTCGAGCTCCTCCGTGAAGAGCCCCTTGCCGCCGATCTCCGGAAGCGGCTCGCCGCTCGCCTGAGTCCGGTCACCGGCCGTCGAGATCACGCGGGTCTCGCAGGCGAGATCCGGCCAGGTGCTCGTCAGAAGCCCGATGACCAGATCCGTCTGCACCCGCGCGAGCGCCGAGGCCCGGGTTCCGAGGATGACCGCCGCAGGCCGCGGCGGAGCGCTCACCGATCGCTCGGGGCGGAGAGGCCGAACAGGTCGCGCATCGCGTCGGCGATCTCGTCCGCGTTCCCGGTGCCGGCTCGCTCGCGCGCGCGGACGGTCGGGTCGTGGAGCAGCCGCTTGACGAGCGTGCGCGACAGGTGCTCCATCCGCTCCGCGACGGCCGGGTCGACCTCGCCCAGGTCCTTCAGGGCCCGCTCGAGCTCGCGCGCGCGGATCGTCTCGGCCTGCTTGCGCAGCTCGGAGAGAAGCGGCTCGACCTCGAGCTCGCGGTAGCGACGACCGAAGTCCTCGACCTCGCTCTCGACGACGGCCTCGACCTTCGGAACCTCCCGAAGCCGCGCCGCCATCGCGCCGTCGAGACCCGCGCGGAGATCGTCGACGTCGAAGAGACTCACGCCCGGAACCTCGCCTGCCTCGCGCTCGACGTCAGCCGGTACTGCGAGGTCGACGAGGACGAGCGGGCGCTCGGCGCGGCTCGACATCGCGGCGCGCACGACGTCGGCGCCGACGACCGGAGCCTCGGACGACGTCGCGGTGATCGCGACGTCGGCCGACGCGAGCGCCGTCTCGAGCTCGGTCAGGTCGTGCGCTACCGCCCGGAAGCGCTCCGACACCTCGACCGCGCGATCCTTCGTCCTGTTTGCGACCGCGATGCTCGTCAGCCCGCGGCCCTCGGCCGCCTTCAGCGTCTGCAGCCCGATTCGACCCGCCCCGACGACGAGGACGTGCTTCTCGCGAAGATCGCCGAGCGCCCCCTCGGCGAGCGCGAGCGCCATCGAGCTCGCGGTAGCCGGATTCGCGCCGATCGCGGTCTCCGACCGCGCACGCCGGCCGGACGAGATCGCGGTGCGGAAGAGGAGCGTCAGGCCCGATCCGACCGTCCCGTTCGCCACGCCCGACTCGAAGGCCTCGCGGACCTGCCCGAGGATCTCGGTCTCGCCGAGAACGAGCGAGTCGAGGCCGGCAGCGACACGGCACAGGTGGCGCGCGACGTCCTCTCCGGCATGGACGTAGAGATGGTCGAGAAGAAGCTCGCGGGAGACGTCGTGCGCCGTGGAGAGCGCGTCGACGAGCTCGTCGCGCGCGTCCTCGACGCCAGAGGTCAGCCGCGCGTAGAGCTCGACGCGGTAGCAGGTCTGCAGCACCGCGTGCTCGAGGACTGCCGGGCAGCGCTCCGCGCCGGGACCGAGCGCGCCGATGCGCTCGCGCAGCTCGACGGGAGCGGTGCGATGGCTGAGCCCGAGACAGACGAGGCGGTGCACGTCGCCGAGACTCTACTTCGGTCCGGGCACCAGAATGCTGAACATGCGTGCGCTCGGAGTCGACGTCGGCGGGACCTTCACGGATGCCGTGCTGGTCGAGGACGGGCGGATCCGCATCGCGAAGGTGCCGACCGTCGCACGGCAGCAGGACGCGGTCGTGAGCGCTGCCGCTGCAGTCGGTGCCGCCAACGTCGACCGCTTCACGCACGGAACGACGATCGCGACGAACGCGCTCCTCGAGCGGCGCGGTGCGCGCACGGCGCTCGTGACGAACGAGGGCTTCGAGCATGTGCTCCACCTGCGACGCCAGACTCGGGCGCACCTCTATCGCCCGTGCGTTCACCACTCGCCGCCGCTCGTCCCGCTCGAGCGCTGCGTCGGTGTGCGAGGACGCACAGGCCCGGACGGAGAGCTCGTCCCGCTCGACCTCGACACGCTCCCGCCGATCGACGCCGAGGCGATCGCCGTGTCGCTCCTCTTCTCGTTCCGTGACGCGGAGCCCGAGCGCCGCGTCGCCGCGGAGCTCCGGCGCAGGTATCCGTCCGCGCACGTCGTCGCGTCGCACGAGGTCGCTCCCGAGTTCCGCGAGTACGAGCGCGCCTCGACCACCGCGGTCGACGCGTACCTCGGTCCGGTTCTCTCGCGCTACCTGCGCGCGCTCGGGGGAGCCTGTGCCGACGCCGGGCTCGCGGAGCCGCTCGTGATGCGCTCGTCGGGCGGGCTCGCGACGTTGGAGGAGGCAGCTGAGCACGCCGCCTTCGCGCTCCTCTCCGGGCCGGCCGCCGGCGTGGTCGGCGCCGCGAAGCTCGCGGCGCTTGCGGGCTTCGAGAACGCGCTCTCATTCGACATGGGCGGCACGTCGACGGACGTCTGCGCGATCGTCGACGGCGAGGCGCGGCGCGAGCACGAGCGCCTGGTGGACGGCTTGCCGATCCGTCTGCCGACCCTCGCCGTGCACACCGTCGGCGCAGGCGGCGGCTCGATCGTCCGGCTCGACGAAGGCGGCGCGCTGCGCGTCGGTCCGGAGAGTGCAGGTGCCGATCCCGGCCCTGCGTGCTACGGGAGGGGCGGCGACGCGAGCGACGGTAACCGACGCGAACCTTCTCCTCGGACGCCTGCCGTCGACCCTGCCCGGCGGGATCGAGCTCGACGCGGCAGCCGCCGAGCGCGCGCTGGGAGGCGTCGACCCCTCCGGCGTGATCGACGTCGTGAACGCGGAGATGGTGCGCGCGCTGCGCGTCGTCTCGGTCGAGCAGGGTCTCGACCCGCGCGACTTCGCGCTCGTCGCGTTCGGCGGCGCCGGGCCACTGCACGCGTGCGCGCTCGCGGAGGAGCTCGGGATGCGAACCGTGCTCGTGCCGGCCGCAGCCGGGGTGCTCTCCGCGCTCGGCCTCGTCGCGGCCGACGAGCGGCGCGACGCGGTGCGCACGCTACGTCACTCCTCTCGCGGACGCAGGCGAGCTCCCCGACGAGGGAGAGGCCGACCTTCGCTACGTCGGCCAGTCGTTCGAGCTCCCCGTCGCGCTCGGTCCCGGTCTCGTCGAGCGCTTCCACGAAGCACACGAGGCGCGGTACGGCTACGCCGATCGCGACCGCGCGATCGAGCTCGTCGCGGTGCGAACGGCCGAGATCCGCTCCGCACCACCCCTCACCGTGAGCGGAGCCCGAGCTGAGCGCGCGAGGGCCGCAGGTGCTCGAGCTCGACGGGGCGACCGCGTGGGTTCCGGCAGGGTGGTCGGGCGAGACGGACGGCCACGGCACGCTGATCCTCCGGAGCAGGCGTCGTGATCGACATCGAGCTGCAGGTGATCGGCGCGTCGCTGCGCGCGATCGCGGAGGAGATGGGGGCGGCGCTCATCCGCTCGGCCTTCTCGGCGAACATCAAGGAGCGCCGCGACTGCTCGACGGCCCTGTTCGACGAGCGCGGAAGGATGGTCACGCAGGCGGAGCACATCCCCGTCCATCTCGGAGCGATGCCCGAAGCGGTCGCGGCGGTGATGGCGCACGACCCGGCGCCGGGGGAGCCGTGGATCCTCAACGACCCGTACGCGGGCGGAACGCACCTGCCGGATCTCACGATCGTCACGCGCACCGAGCTCGGCTATGCCGTGACGCGCGCGCACCACGCGGACGTCGGCGGCTCCGAGCCCGGAAGCCTGCCTCCCGGCTCGCGCACGCTCGACGAGGAGGGCGTGATCATTCCTCCGACCCGGCTCGACGACGCGACGCTCGAGTCGCTCGTCTCGCGGATGCGGAACCCGGACGAACGGCGTGGCGACCTTCGCGCGCAGCTCGCCGGGAACCGCCTGGCCGAGACGCGAGTCGCCGAGCTCTGCGCGCGGCGCGGCCGGGCTCGCGTCACCGCGGCGATGGACGAGCTCCTCGCCTACTCCGAGCGCGTCGTGCGCGCAGCGATCCGCGAGCTGCCCGACGGCCGCTTCGAGGGCGCCGACCAGCTCGAGACGCCGCTCGGCCTGCTCGACATCCGTGCGGCCGTGACCGTCGCGGGCGACTCGATCGACATCGACTTCGCCGGCACCGCCCCCCAGTACGAGGGCAACCTGAACTGCCCGCTCGCGGTCACGCGCTCGGCGTGCTTCTACGTCGTGCGCTGCCTCACCGCGCCCGACCTGCCCGCGTCGGGAGGCGCCTTCGCGCCGGTGACCGTGCGCGCCCCCGAGGGCTCTCTCGTCAACGCGCGCTCACCGGCCGCCGTCGCGGCCGGGAACACGGAGACGTCGAGTCGCATCACCGACGTCGTCTTCGACGCCTTCTCCAAGGCGTCCCCGTGCCCGCCCAGGGGCAGGGGACGATGAACAACACCGTCCTCGGAAACGACCGCTTCACGTACTACGAGACGATCGGCGGCGGCCAGGGCGCCTGCCCGTCGGCGGACGGGCCGTCGGGCGTGCACGTCGCGATGTCGAACACCTTCAACACCCCGGCCGAGGCGCTCGAGCTCGCGTACCCGCTCCGCGTGGAGCGCTACGAGCTGCGACGCGGTTCGGGAGGGGACGGGCTCCATCGCGGAGGCGACGGGATCGTGCGCGAGCTGCGCATCCTCGAGCCCTGCCGCCTCTCGCTCCTGTCGCAGCGCCGTGCGCTCGGCACCGCGCGGAGCGCGCGGCGGCGAGGACGGTCAGCCCGGCCGGAACTTCCTGAACGGCGAGGAGCTTCCCGCGATCGCGAACCTCGACCTGAAGCCGGGCGACCTGCTCCGCATCGAGACCCCGGGCGGCGGCGGCTGGGGAAGGCCGGCCTAGAGGCGGTAGACCGTGAAGCGCTCGTCCTCGTACACGACCGGCAGGTCGAGCTCGAGGTCGGAACGCAGCGCGTCGACGACGACGTACTCCGCTCCGTAGCCCCGCGGGATCGAGAGGTCGCCCGTGCGATTGAAGCGGCGCGCAGCGCGCGCTCGCTCGTACGGCCGGTTCTCCTCGGTGTCCGCGACGTGGCCGGGTGGCGCGACCGCGATGTACACGGGGGCGAACGCCGCCAGGCGGAAGCTCGTCTCCGGATCGGAGTAGACGATCGTCCCCGCGGCGACCTCGTCGCGCACAGCAGCGACGAGGCCCGGCGACAGCGTCGCGATCTCCGGCGGCGCCGGCCGGTTCCAGTCGAGAAGGCCGCCGCCGTACACCGGGATGAGGAACGCGGCCGCGGCAAGCGAGGCGCCGGTCTCGAGCGCGGGACGCCGCCGAACGAACCCGACGACGAGGGCCACAGCGGCACCCACGACCGCGAACCACGCGATCCACGCCGGCGCCGGCTCGCGGAGGACGTAGTCGAAGTCGCCCGGGTAGACGATCTGCAGGAACATCCCGAAGCCCAGAGCGAGCGGGAGCAGCAAGGGCCCGACCAGGCGCGCGAGCACGGCCATCCCGCCGGCGAAGGCGAACGCGAAGGGGAGAAACCCCGCGGCGCGGCGCGCCTGCGAGATCGACACGAGATCGGCGAGCGAGGTGAACAGGAAGGGCACGAGCATCACGGCGAAGACCGCAAGCGAGCCGCCGACGACGTACGCCGCCCACCGCCGGCGCGCCGCGAAGCCGGCGAGCGGAATGAGCAGCAGCGCGCCGATCGCGACGGCACCCGCGCGCGTGAACACCTCGGCGGCGAGGTTGTACGACGTCTCCGAGTGCACGACGAGCTGGCTGCCGTACTGCTCGAACGCCCGCTGCAGCTCGTCCGCGTCGGGCGAGACCGAACGCGTGTCGTTGACGATCGGCCGCAGCCAGAGCAGGAACAGCGACGCAGGAACGACGAGCGCCCCGAGGGCCAACAGGCCGGCGCGCACGTCCGCCCGCTCCCACAGAGCGCGCACGACGAGGAAGCCGACGAACGGGATCCAGAGGAAGATCGCGTACGTCGGGTGCACGACTGCGAGCACGAATCCCGCGGCTGCCGTCGAGGCGAGGAGCCCGAGCGACGGCAACCGCACGGACTCGAGCGCGAGCGCGAGCGCCGCCGGCACGAGCAGCTGCCGCGACGACGTCGCGGGGAGCGAGAGAAAGACGTACGCCCCGCCCATGCCCGGCGCGAAGGCGATCATCGCCACCTGCGCGGCCGCCGTCACGCCGGCGGCCCACGTCCGCCGGAAGAGCGCCCAGCCGGCCTCGAACGCGACGAGAACGGCGAGCGGCGCGAGGATCGACGGCAGGTGGGTGACGACGCGCTCGGGATCCTCGCCGGCGACCTTCGCGATCAGCCCGATGAAGCCGTGCCAGAGCGGGAACGCGTAGCCCGGGTGCAGGCTGCCGTCGGCGAACTCGGAGACGCGCTCGAGCGACAGGTCGTCGAGCTCGAGCAGCTTCCGCACACGGGCGAGGTGGAACAGACCGTCTCCCTGCACGGACGGAGCGGCGACCCAGAGGAGCACGCCGACGATGGCCCCCCAGAAGAGCGCCCACGCGCTGCGCGGGATCTCCTGTGCCTCGGGCCAGCGCCGGAACCGGCGGAGCACGCTCAGAGCGAGGGCGACGAGAAGAATCAGCGCAAGCGCGAGGGTGAGCGTCGAGCCGAGCGCGAACGTCAGCGCGAGCGCCCCGAACACGACGACGAGTGACCAGGCGAGGCTCGCGGACGCGCTGCGCACGCCGAGCGTCCGCGCGACGAGCCAGCCGGGTGCGAGAACGACCGCCGTGGCGAACGCGAGCTTGACGTAGAGCCAGACCATCGTCAGCGCCCGAGCAACGTGGCCGCGTCAGCGGACGCGAGCCACGCCGCGCCGTCGCGGTATACGCGCCCACGCTCCCCTCTGAAAACGAGCCCGCGAAGCCGAAGCGACGCCAGGAGCAGGCGTCGTGCGCGCTCGGCCTCCTTCGCGCCGCGGTGCTTCCAGAGGAAGAGCAGATGGCCACGGAGGTTCTCGCGGTAGAGCCGCCCGCTGTGCGACGCGCCGCGCACGTGCACGCACTCCGCGTCGGGGAAGAAGACGACCTCCCAACCGGCCTCGCGGAACCGGTAGCACCAGTCCGTCTCCTCGCTGAACAGGAAGTAGTCCTCGTCGCACTCGCCGACCTGCGTCGATCGCCTCGCGGCGCAGGAGCATGCACGCGCCCATGACGACCTCGACCTCGCGCACCTCGTCGTGGTCGAAGCCGCCGGCGTAGAACGCGTTCAGCGCGGACGACCCCGGTGCGAGCTTGCGCAGGAAGAGGTACTCGGTCGCGAGGCGCCAGAGCGTCGGGTAGCCGCGAACCGAGCGCTGCAGCGTCCCGTCCGGGTTGAGGAGCCGCGGCCCGACCACGGCAGCGCGCGGACGCGTGTCGGCGAAGTCGCACAGTCGCTCGAGCGCGCCGTCGGCGAGCCACGCGTCGGCGTTGAGGAGCAGCGCGTACGTGCTCGAGGTCTCGCGCAGCCCGATGTTCCAGCCGGCGCCGAGACCGCGGTTCTCGGCCTCGACGAGTCTCACCTCCGGATAGCGGTCGCGCACGAACGCCGCGGTGCCGTCGCTCGAGCCGTTGTCGACGACGACCGTCTCCACCCCGCGCAGCGAGTCGAGGCACTGCTCGATCCACGGCAGCGCGTCGTAGGTCACGACGACGGCGGCCACGCGCGGCGGCTCAGCCATGCTCGACCTCGCCGCGAGCACCCTCGCGCAAGCCCGTCCCGCAGCATGATCACCGCACCCGGGAACGCAGCAGGAGCAGCGTCACGAGGAAGTACAGGAAGCCGGCCGCGAACGCCTGGTTCGCGCCGACTCCGACGCTTCCGAGGAAGCTCACGAAGAACGCCTCGCGCACGGCGAGGCCGTTCAGCGTGAACGGCACGAGCATCACGAGGAAGAGCAGCGGGCCGAAGACGTAGTAGATCCGCGGGTCGAGGTCGATGCCGACGGCCTTGGCTGCCGCCCAGATCGCGAGGATTCGCACCGCCTGCACGACGAACGTCACGGCGAGCACCTTCCCGAGCAGACCCGGATGACCGCGAAAGTGATGGATGCCCTCGTAGAAGTGACGCAACGGCTTCTCGAGGCGAAACCGCTCGAGCACGCGGCCGAGCTCGGCGCAAGCAGCGGGCGCGCCGAGCGAGCGAAGAAGAGGAACGCGAGCACGAGGGTCCCGAACACGAAGACGCCCTCGAGCCACAGATACGCGCTCACGTCGAACTCGCCGATCGACAGCAGGAAGCCGATGGCGCCGAGCCCGAGCGTGGCCGCGCCCCCGAGCGCACGCTCGAGGAGGACGGTTCCGGTGATCACGGTGGTGCGACCCGGGTGCCGCCTTCCGGTCTCGACGACCCGCACGGCGTCGCCGCCGAGCGACGTCGGCAGCACCTGGCCGGCGGTGTACGCCACGAAGTACGCGCGGGTCATCCACGGCACGCCCTCGTGGATCGCGTGGGACGCAAGGAGCCAGCCCCAGCGCAGCGCGAGGACCGGGACGGTGACGACCATGATCGCTACGCGCGAGCGCGAACCAGGCGAGATTCGTGTCCGCGAGGACGTCGAGCGTCGTCGACGAGCTCGATCTTCCACACGAGGTACGCGATGCGCCGCGGCCGTCAGGACGAGCGTCCCGACCTGCCGCGTCCTACGTGTCATGCAGCCCGTGCGGCCGCGCAGCTCACGCGGCGACGGTACCAGCGCTTGCAGCGCGCATCCGCGCGCCGCAAGCGACTAGGAATCGAGCGCGGTACGCGACCGTGGAGCCGGCGAGGGCCCTTCGACTTCGAGCCGCGGCAGCCAGTCGAGCCAGCGCGGGAGGTACCAGTTCCACTCGCCCAGGAGCTTCATGAGGCTCGGGAGCACGACCGAGCGGATGACCGTCGCATCGAGCAGCAGCGCCACGGCGACGCCGAAGCCCATCTGCTGGAACATGATCAGGTCGCCGCGCGCGAAGCCCGCGAAGACGGCCACGATGATCAGCGCCGCGCCGGTGATGATCCGCGCGGTCGACGCGACGCCGAACGTCACGGCATCGGTGGTGTCGCCCGTCTCGTCGTAGCGCTCGCGGATCCGGCTGAGCAGGAACACCTGGTAGTCCATCGAGAGCCCGAACAGCACGGAGAAGAGGAAGAGCGGCACCCAGGCCTCGATCGAGTCCGTCTGCTGGAAGCCGAGGAGATCGGCGCCCCAGCCGTACTGGAAGACCGCGACGAGCAGGCCGTACGCCGCGGCGACGGAGAGCAGGTTCAGCAGCACCGCGGTTCCGGCGACGACGACCGAGCGGAAGACCACGGTCAGCAGCACGAACGTCAGCAGCAACACGAACGCGATGACGTACGGCGCCGGGTCGATCACCGAGTCGAAGTAGTCGACGTTCTCCGAGGACGTGCCGGCGACGAGAACCTCGGCGGAGGTGCCGGAGAAGACCTCCGGGATGACGTCATCGCGGAGCTCGCGAACGGCGGCGACGGTGTCGTCGGACGACGGGTCGCCGACGAGCGCGACTGCGAGCACCGCGGACTCGCCGTCGTCGGATCGGCGTACCGCGCCCTCGCCGAAGCGCGCGTCCGCAGCGAGCCGCGACTGCAGGTCGGCCAGCGCCGCGGACACGTCCGCGTCTGACGCGCCACCCGTGACGACGATCTCGACCGGATCCGTCGTGATGCCCGGGAACTCGCTCTCGAGCGCGATGAAGCCCTGCTTCGAGATGAAGCGGTCGGGGAGGGTCGTGACCCCGTTCGTCCCGACCTTCATGCCGAGGACGGGCGCGGCGAGGAGCAGGAGGAATGCGGTCGACAGGGCGAAGCTGAGGCCCGGGCGCCGGAGGACGCGCCTGATGATCGCGCCCCAGAACCGTCCCTCGGGATTCTCGGCGTCGTACGACTTCTTGCCGACGAACGGGATGCGCAGCGCGTTCACGCGGTCTCCCAACAGGCCGAGGAGCGCCGGAAGCAGCGTCGTCGCTGCGGCGACGGAGACGATCCCGACGAGGATCGCGCCGACGGCGAGGCTGCGCATGATCGAGTTGGGGACGAGGAGCATCCCGAACATGGCGACGACGAACGCGGTTCCGCTGAAGACGACGGCACGGTTCGCGGTGCCACCGGACGCGGTGATCGCGTCGGTCTTCTCGAGTCCCTTCGCCCGCTCCTCGCGGTAGCGCGAGACGACGAACAGCGAGTAGTCGATCCCGAGCGCGAGTCCCATCCCCGTGAGCATGTTCACGACGAAGATCGAGAGCTCGAACTGCTGGGCGAGGATCGCGGTGAGCCCGAGCGCGACGACGATCGAGATGATCGCCATCAGCAGCGGGATGAGCCCGGCGACGACCGCGCCGAAGACGAGCAGCAGGATGATCAGGGCGGCGGGAAGCCCGAACTGCAGCTCGCCCTTCTCGAGATCCTCCTGCGAGAGGAGGTTGAAGTCGTGGTCGAGCGCTCGTGTCTCCGGCGATCGACGACGTCGAAGGCCGGATCCTCGTTCGCGGCCTCGAGCTGCGTCGATCACTGCCGGCGTGTCGCCGTCGTCGAGGATCGCGATCGAGACGAGCGTCGCCCTGCGGTCGGCCGAGATCGCAGCGGCTCGACGGCTCCGTGAGGTACGAGCGCGCGTTCAGCGCCTGCTCATCGGCTTCCTCGAGCAGACCGCCGACGAACGCCTCGAACTCCGGCGCGTCCACCGTGAACTCGCTCGGAGCGGACGACCACGACGTCCGTCGTGAGCGTCTCAGGATCCGGTGGGAACGCGCGGGCGATGGCGTCGATCGCGCGCTCCGACTCGGGGTTGTTCGTCGGCGCGCCCTCGGTGGTCAGGCTGTCGCCGAGGAGGATCCCGATCGCCGCGATCGCGAGGACGAAGGTGACGATCCACGCTCCGATCGTCCGCCACGGGTGCCTGGCGCTGGCTGCGGTGATGTTCTGAGTCGAGAGCTTCATGGACGTCGCCTCCTTCCTCGTTTGACGGCCCTAGGCTGCTTCGAGTTGCGGGACGAGCTCGGGCTCGTGCTCGGAGACCGGCACGGCACGGCTCTTTCGCGGAATCAGGAGCGAGACGAGCGAGCCCGCGCCGAGAACGGCCGCCCCCACCCAGAGCGCGGGGACGATTCCGTCGTTGAACGCCTCGGGCGACTCGTAGCCGCCGTAGCTCACGAAGATCGATGCCATGACGGCGACGCCGAGAACGCCACCGACCTCGCGGATCGAGTTGTTGGCCCCGGACGCCTTGCCCTCTTCCTGCGGCCGCACGGCCGACAGGACGACGTTGGCGACCGGCGCGAAGAACAGCGCCATCCCGATGCCGGAGAGGACGAACGGCCCGACGAACGACAGATAGCCCGCCGTCGCAGATGAAACCGCAGCGATCCAGGCGAGGCCGACAGCTTGCAGCGCGAGCCCCGTCGCCATGAGCGGCCTGCCGCCGATGCGGTCGGAGAGCGCTCCCGCGATCGGAGCCACGAACATCGGCATCAGCGTCCACGGGAGGATGCGCAGCCCGGCGCCGAGCGGCGAGTAGCCCTGCGCGGTCTGGAAGAACTGGCTGAGCAGGAAGATCGAGCCGAACATCCCGAAGTACATGAGCAGGGATGCGCCGTTCGCGGCCGCGAACGCCCGGTTGCGGAAGAACCGCATCGGGAGCATCGGCTGAGGCGTCCGGCGTTCCCAGACGACGAATGCCGCGAGGAGTGCTGCGCCGCCGACGAGTGCGGCGACGATCGACGGACTCGTCCAGCCGTCGCCGTTTCCGTGGATGAGCCCCCAGACGATCCCGAGCAGCCCTCCGCTCGCCAGTGCGAGGCCCGGGATGTCGAGCGCCTTGTCCGGCCCGGTGCTCTCACGGAGGAGCGAGGCGAGCGGCAGCAGGACGATCCCGACGGGGACGTTCAGCCAGAAGATCCACTGCCACGAGATTCCGTCGACGACGGCGCCGCCGACGAGCGGACCCATGGCGACGGCAAGACCTGCGATCCCGGACCACGCACCTAGCGCGAGACCGCGCTTCTCACGCGCGACGGCAGCGCTGAGGATGGTCAACGTCAGCGGCGTCACGATCGCCGCGCCGAATCCCTGGACCGAGCGAGCCGCGATCAGCCACTCGGCGGACGGCGCCATCGCTGCTGCTGCCGACGCCGCGGTGAAGATGCCGACGCCGATCATGAACATGCGCTTGCGCCCGAAGCGATCGCCGAGCGCCGCTCCGGTGAGCACGAACACGGCGAACGTCAGCGTGTAGGCGTTGACCGTCCACTCGAGCTCCTCGATGGTCGCGCCGAGGTCTACGCGAATGACGGGAAGCGCCGTCGAGACGACGAGGTTGTCGAGCACGACCATGAAGAGCGCGATCGACGTGATGACGAACGTCCAGAGCGTGCGCGAGCCGGCTTTCATCGGTGCCTCCCGGAGCCTGCATTGTTGCGATCTAGTGACTGATTACTCAGCATCTGGAGAAAAAAGAGAAGCGCCTTCATGACTCGTCCTCCTTGCAGCCCTCGGCCAGGCGGACGGCCCAGGCGTCGTTCGTTTCGTTCGCGATCGAGTACTGCATCGCGGCCAGCACGTTCATGAGCATTCCCTTGGCGAAGAACTGCGCGACCGTCACGCGATCGGCGCCGGAGACCGTCTCGACGTAGTCGACGAGCCGGCCGAATCCGCGTGCCGTAGCCTCGCGAATGTCGTCGTCCTCAACGGAAGCGGCGTACGACTGCAACTGACCCTGGAGCATCGTGCTGTCGCTCTCGAGCGACTCCGCATAGGCGTGGCCGATCGCCTCCAGCGCGTCCGAGCCGGAGGTTCCGGAGGCGGCGTCACGAAACGAGTCGAGCGTGCGTGCAAAGCAGTCGTCGATGACGGCGATGAAGAGCTCCTTCTTCGACCCGAAGAGCCGGAAGAGGTAGGGCTGCGAGATGCCCGCGCGGCGCGCGATCGCATCCGTGGACGCTCCGTGCAGCCCCCGAAGCGCGAACTCGACGTTCGCCGCCTCGAGGACCGCGATGCGTCGCTCGCCTGCCGTCTGTCGTGGAGTCGTGGTCGCCATGCTGGAGTAAGTTAGCACTCACTCACAACGAGGTCAAGACCTTCGCGACGCGATCGACCTCGTCCTCGGTCGTCGTCGTCGCGAACGGGAGCGCGAGCGCGCGCTCGAAGGCTCTGTCGGCACCTGGAAACGCGCCCTGGGCGCGATATGGCTCGAGACGATGGAGCGCCCAGGTACCGATCTGGGCCTCGATGCTCGCGTCACGGAGAGCAGCCAGCGCGTCGTCGCGGCGGTCGAGCTGGACGACATACGCCTGCCAGCCATGGCGATCGCCGTCGGCGGCCGACGGCGTCAGCACGTGATGCTCGAGACGCTCGGTGTACCAGCCCGCGACCCGCTCGCGGGCCGCGAGCAGCTCCTCGAGCCGCGCGAGCTGCGGGATCCCGATCGCGCAGAGAAGGTCAGGCAAGCGGTAGTTGAAGCCTGGAGACGGCATGTCGCCGAGCGTCGCCCAGCCGTGATGCCGGAAGCGTCGAACAGCTGCGTCGAGCGCGGCTTCGTCGGTGGTGACCGCGCCGCCCTCCCCCGTCGTCACGATCTTTCGCGGGTGGAACGAGAGACACGCGGCGACGCCGAGCGCGCCGCACGGAGTTCCGCGGTACTGCGCGCCCAGCGCGCCGGCGGCATCCTCCAGGAGCACGACCTCCTGCGGCACGGCGGTCTGCAGCGCCTCCCACTCGACCGGACGCCCGAAGAGATGCACGGCCATCACGGCGCGCGTCGCCGGCGTGACCGCTGCCGCGACGGCCGCGACATCGAGGTTGAACGTGTCGGGGTCGATGTCGACGAGAACCGCCTTCGCGCCGCACAGCTCCACCGCGTTCGCCGTCGCGGGGAACGTGTACGCGGGGACGATCACCTCGTCGCCCGGCCCGATCTCGAGCGCGAGCAGAGCGAGATGCAGCGCTGCCGTGCCTGACGAGACCGCAGCCGCGTGCGCCGTACCGACGGCCGCTGCGATGCCGACTTCGAACTCCTCGACCTTCGGGCCCATCGTGAGCTGCCCGGTGCGAACGACTTCCGCGACAGCAGCGAGCTCGGCGTCCCCGACATCCGGCCGCGCAAGCCGGATCGGCTCCGTCATCTGGACGGGTTCTCGCGGTACCACGCGATCGTCCGCTCGAGCCCCTCGTCGAGGTCGACCTTCGCCTCGAAGCCGAGGAGATCGCGCGCCTTCTCGATGTTCGGGATCCGCAGCTCGACGTCCGTGTAGTGGAGCGGCTGGAACACGACGTCGCCCGGGCACCCCGTGAGGCGCTTCACGCGCTGCGCGAGGTCGTGGATCGTGACCGCGGAGCGGGCGTTTCCGATGTTGAAGCTCTCACCGACCGCGCTCTCATGCTCGAGCGCGAGTAAGGCGCCGTCGACCATGTCGTCCACGTAGCACCACGCGCGGATCTGCGAGCCGTCTCCGTGGATCGTGAGGTCGCGTCCCGCGAGCGCGGCCTCGATGAACGCGCGAATGGCGCCTCCGCCGATCTGACCCGGGCCGTAGACGTTGAACGGGCGCACCGACGTCGTCGGCAGGCCGAGCTCGGAGTGGTACGCGTGCGCCATGTGCTCGCCTGCGAGCTTCGAGACGGCGTACGTCCAGCGAGCCTCGCCGACGGAGCCGATCGTCGTCACGTGCGCCTCGTGCACGTTGAACGCGTGCTGGCCGAAGACCTCGCTCGTCGAGAAGTCGACGAGCCGTTCGAGCGTCGCCTGCGCTCCGAGCGCCGCCTCGAGGACGTTGTACGTCCCGACCACGTTCACGCGCATCGTCCGCACCGGGCTCGCGAGAACCGTGTCCACGCCGGCGATTCCCGCGCAATGGACGACGTGTGTCGCACCCGCGAACGCGTCGGCGAGCCCGTCCGGGATCGAGGACGTCTCCATTGACGAAGTCGAAGTTCGGGTGATCGGCGAGCGCCGTGCCGCCGAGGGTGTCGCGGTGGAGATTGTCGACGGCGACGATCTGGTTCGCCTCGACGAGGCGACGCGCCAGCGTCGTGCCGATGAAGCCCGCGCCGCCGGTGATGACGATGCGCTTTCCGCTCAGTGCCACGCGGGCGAGTCTAGACGGGCACTGCGCGCTACCCTGAGGGCATGCGCGGATTCGCCGTCCTCGCGCTCAGCGCTCTCGCACTCGTCGCCTCGTCGTCGCTCCAGGCGGGCACGACAGCTGGCACGTCGCTTCGAATCAGCTACTGGGAGGACGGCTCCGGCGGCACAGCCGACGCCGTGTGGACGCTGCGTTGCAATCCCGCCGGCGGCTCGCTCGCTCGACCGGCACGCGCATGCACGAAGCTTGCGGGCGGTGGCGCGAAGCTCTTCGCGTCATTCGCCCCGGACACCGTCTGCACCGAGATCTACGGCGGCCCGCAACGAGCGCGAATCGTCGGGACGGTCGCCGGAAAGCGGGTGTGGACGACGTTCACCCGCACGAACGGATGCGAGATCAGCCGCTGGGCTCGCGTTTCTCCGTGGCTCCTGCCTCCGGGCGGCGTGACGTAGTCGACACGAGTCGCGGTTAGCATCGGCCGCGGTGACAACGGTCCTCTTCGTCGGCGCGGGACGCCACCAGCGCCGTGCCATCGAGCAAGCACGCGCGCGCGGGCTGCGCGTTGCCGCTGTCGACCGCAACCCGGACGCGCCTGGCCTCGCCTCGGCCGACATCGCGGAGGTCGTCGACTTCATGTCTGTCGACGAGGTCGTCGAGGTTGCGCTCCGTGAGGGCGTCGACGGAGTGCTCACCGTATCGGCCGATCGTGCCGTTCCCGTTGTCGCGGCCGTCGCGGAGAAGCTCGCGCTGCCAGGAATCGGAACGCAGACGGCGCGTCTCCTGACCCACAAGCGCGCGATGCGCGACGCGCTCGGAGCGGGCGGGCTTCCGCAGCCGCCGTACGCAACTCTGCGCACGGGCGCAGACATCGACGACGCGCTGGGCGCCGTCCCCTTCCCGGCTGTGCTGAAGCCGGTCGACTCGGGTGGACAGCGAGCCGTCTTCCGCATCGAGACGCGCGAGGAGCTCGAGCGCGATCTCCCCGAAGCGATCACGGAGTCGCCGACCGGCGAAGCGCTGCTCGAAGGCTTCGTCGACGGGATCGAGCTGAACGGGATCGTCATCGCTCGCGGCGGTGAGCCGGCATCGATCACGCTCTCGGATCGCCTGCGCCCGCCGGGCATCGGCTTCGGTGTCGGCTGGATCCACGTGTACCCGCCGTCGATCCCACCCGAGCAGCTGCGCCTCGCCGAGGAAGTCGCGGTCGAGTCCGTGCGCGCGCTCGGCCTCCGTGACGCGATCGCGTTCCCGCAGCTCATCGCGTCGCCGGACGGAAGCGTCGCTGTCGTCGAGGTCGCCGCCCGTATCCCGGGCGGACAGATGGCCGACCTCGTGCGGCACGCGGTCGGCGTCGATCTCGTGGAGGTCGCGCTCCGGCAGGCGCTCGGCGAGGACGTCCCGGACGAGGTCGCGCCTCCCGCGCTTCACGCAGCCGCTCGCGATCCGCTTCTTCACCGCCGAGCCCGGGCCGCTCCCGACCGGCGAGGTGACGAGGATCGGCAGCCTCGACGCAGTGCTGGCGTCGGAGGGCGTCGTGCAGGCGGACACCTACCTGCAGATCGGCGAGACGATCCGCCCCGTCCGCCGCGACGGCGACCGCCGCGGCTACGTCATCGCCGTGGGCGACACGCCCGCCGAGGCCCTTGCACGCGCCGAGCTCGCCGCGACGCGCTTGGACGTGGAGGTCGCCGCATGAGCTGCTCCTTCGACCTGGCGCACTACGCGGAGATCCTCGAGGCCGGCAAGCGCGGCGGATATCGGTTCGCGCCGTTCGGAAACGGGCCCGAGCGCGGCGAGATCTACCTCCGGCACGACATCGACCTCTCGCTCGACGCCGCAGCTCGCCGATGGCCGAGCTCGAGGCCGAGCACGACGTCGTGACGACGTACCTCCTGATGACCGAGTCCGTCTTCTACAACCTCGCGTCCAGCGAGGGCGTCGCCGCGATCGCGCGGCTGCGCGAGCTCGGCCACACGGTCGGCCTGCATGCCGTCCATCCGAACGTCGAGCTCGACGAACGCTTCGATCCGGTCGTCTCGTGGCACAACCCCGGCGCTGACTACATGTCCCGGTCGATCCCGGGAGCGGTCAACGTCTACGCCGAGCCGTTCTTCGACCCGCCGACGTATCGCTCGGACTCGAACCAGCACTGGCGCTCCGGCTGCCCGCACGAGGAGCTGCGCGGCGGCGGCTTCCCGTGGCTCCAGATCCTCGTCCACCCCGAGATCTGGGTGTACCAGGGCGCGACGATGGGGCTGACGATGCGCTCGATGCTGAACGCGGAGAAGGCCCGCCGGCTCGAGCAGCTGGCCGCCGACGGCATCGACCTCGACTAGCGCCGATGCGAGTCGTCCATTGCCCGGTGAACACGGCCGGCGTGCCGTGGGCCAACGTCGAGGCGCTGCGCCGACGCGGCGTCGACGCGAAGCTCGTCGTCTTCAATCGCTACACCCTCCACTCCGAGGCCGACTGGTCGCTCGAGCGTCGCGGCGGCTTTGCGCGCAAGCAGGCGACGCAGTGGTCGGCGCTCGCGCGGCTCCTGCCCCGCACCGACGTCTTCCACTTCTACTTCGGCCTCACGCTCGTGCCACAGTCGGTGCAGTTCCCGATCCTCGGCGCGCTCCGCAAGAAGTCGGTCATGCACTACCTCGGCTCCGACATCCGCGGCAAGTCGCCGGAGGAGCTCGCCTTCGGGAAGAAGGCGGGAGCCGAGGTCGTCGGCTCGTACGACGCGATCCGCTGGGTTCCGGAGGCCGAGATGATCCCGCCCGGAATCGACGTCAAGGCGATCGAGCCGTCGCCGCCGAGCGACCGCGCGCGCCCGGTCATCCTCCACGCGCCGTCGTCGCGCCGACGCAAGGGAACGGAGGAGGTCATCGCCGCGTGCGAAGGGCTCGACGCCGATCTCGTGCTCGTGGAGGGGCTCCACCACGACGAAGCGTTCGAGCGCTATCGCGAGGCCGACATCGTGGTCGACCAGCTCAACGCCGGGCTGGTACGGCCTCTTCGCCATCGAGTGCATGGCGCTCGGCAAGCCGGTCGTGACGTTCCTCCACGATGAAGCGGTCGCCCGCACGGAGAAGGAGCTCGGCACGCGCGTGCCGATCGTGAGCGCGACGAAGGAGAATCTCCGCGCGCGGCTGGAGCCGCTGGTCGCGTCGGCCTCCGAGCGCAAGCGCATCGGTGCGGAGTCGCGCGCATACGTCGAGCAGGTGCACGATCTCGACCGCGTCGCCGACCGCCTGCTCGCGCTCTACGCTCAGCTCATGCGCAAGACCGGAATTCGCTAGCGCGAATCCCGGCCGCGCAAAATCCCTGAAGGCGTCCGCTTCGCGGCCGCGGCCGCGGCTTGTCCTCGGCGCACGTTAGAACACTGGTGTGACCCTCGGCGGCCAGCTCCGGCGGCTCGGCAAGCACTCGGCGATCTACGGGCTCGGCGGGCTCGTCTCGCGCATCCTCGCCGTCCTCCTCCTGCCGCTCTACACGCGCTACCTCTCGCCGTCCGACTACGGGAAGGTCGAGACGCTCATCGCGCTGACCACGGTCATCGGGATCGTGCTGCGCATGGGGATCCACAGCGCCTTCTTCCGCTTCTACTTCGACTCGAAGGATCCGGCCGACCGGCGCCGCGTCGTCCGCACGTCCTTCTGGTTCACGATGGCGATGGCGACCGCAGGGCTCGCCGGCGGGCTCCTCCTCGCCGCGCCGATCTCCGACCTGCTGTTCGGATCGTCGGGCGACTCCGAGCTCGTGATGGCGGCGTTCGTGGGGCTCTGGGCGGGGATGAACTACGAGCAGCTCACGTCGCTCTTCCGCGTCGAGGAGCGCTCGGTCGCCTTCGTCTCGGCCAGCCTCGCGAACATCCTTCTCACGATCGGCGCGACGCTCCTCCTCGTCGTCGCGCTCGACAAGGGACCGATCGGCGTCATCGTCGGCAACTTCATCGGAACCCTGATCGTCTACGTCGTGCTTGTCGGCTACCGGCGTGAGCAGCTGGGACTGGAGTTCGATCGCGGCCTGCTGCGCGAGATGAACCGCTTCGGGACGCCGCTCATCCCCACCGCGCTCTTCCTGTGGGTGACGAACTTCTCGGACCGCCTCTTTCTCGTGAAGCTCGCGGACACGGATGAGGTCGGGCTCTACTCCGTCGGCGTCCGCATCGCCTCGGCGATGGTGCTGCTGCTGACCGCGTTCCGCCTCGCGTGGCCCGCGTTCGCGTACTCGATCGACGACGACGGCGAGGCACGGCGCACGTACGCGTACGTCCTCACCTACCTCGTCGCACTCACGACCTGGGTCGCGACCGGGCTCGCGCTCCTGTCGCCGTGGATCGTGGACTGGATCGCGGCGCCCGCGTTCGCCGAGTCGTCGCGCGTCGTCGGCCCGCTCGCATTCTCGACCGTCGCGTTCGCCGCGTACATCGTCGTCGCCATTGGAGTGGGTCGCGCAAAGCGGACGCAGTTCAACTGGGTGGTCACGGGCGCAGCCGCCGCCGTGAACATCGCGCTGAACCTCCTCCTCATCCCGCGCTACGGGATGATGGGCGCCGCGATCGCGACCGTCGCCGCCTACTCGACGATGTTCGTCGGGATGGTCTGGTGGTCGCAGCGCATCTACCCGGTGCCGTATCAGTGGCGCCGTGTCGTGACAGCGGCGACTGCAGGGGTCGCGCTGGTCGCGGTCGGGAAGCTCACCGACAGCGGCCTCGCCGTCGCGCTCCCGCTCGCACTCGTCTACCCGTTCGTTCTCCTCCCGCTCGGCTTCTACCTTCCCGCCGAGCGCAGGGCGATCGGTCGTCGCCTGCGGCTGGCGGGCTAGAGCGCGGCGATCACCCGCACGGCCGCGTCGACGTGTTCTGGCGTGTTCACGATGCCCGGGCCGAGGCGCACGTACCGCGTTGCGTAGGGGGTGACGCTCGCGACGATCCTCCTCGACGCAAGACGGGAGACGACCTCGGACGGATCGCGGCCCGCGACCTCGAAGCAGACGAGGCCGGCGGACAGGCCCGGCGACTGCGGGGTACGCAGCCGAATGCCTCGCACCTCCGCGAGCTGCGCCTTCAGGCGCGACGCGAGTCCGCGGATCCGCGCCTCGACGCGCTCGCGGCCGATCCCCTGATGGAAGGCGAACGCCTCGGGAAGCGCCCAGCGGTGCTCGTAGGGCTTGAACCCACCGGGCGTGAGGGTCGGTCCGTCGGGGACGCCCGTCGGCTCGCCGCCCGCGACCCAGGCGCCGTAGCTCGAGCCGTCGAAGGACGGGATGGTCGGCCGCATCAGCTCGCGCACGCGCCCGTTCGCCCAGAGGACGCCCGTCCCGCGCGGCCCGTAGAGCCACTTGTGGCAGCCGGAGACGAACGCGTCGCAGCCCAGGTCACCAACGGTCTCGGCACGAGCGCCGAAGCCGTGCACGCCGTCGGCGCACACGAGCACCCGCTCCGGCAGCGCCTGCGCTATCGCCCGCAGGGGCAGCCGGACTCCGTTGCTCGAGTGGACCCACGTGAGGGCGACGACTCGCGTTCGGCCCGTGACGGCCCGCAGGACGCGGCTCACGATCTCGTCCTCCGAGGCGCGCCGCGCGTCATCGTAGAGCCGGATGCGCCGAACTCGCACGCCGGAGAGCCGGAGCGACTCGTGCGTCGCGTAGAAGTCGTGCTCGGTCGTCACGACCTCGTCGTCCGGGCCGAGCGCGAGCCGCGTGTAGAGGAGCCCGAGTCCCATCGTCGTCGAGTCGGTCAGGGCGACCTCGGACGCCGGCGCACCGAGGAAGCGACCGGCTGCGTCGCGCGCAGCGGCGCTCAGACCGTCTCCGGGGCCGTGCAGGTACTCGACGGGGTTCGCGTCGAGCCGCGTGCGGTGAGCGGCGATTGCGTCGCGCACGGCCCGCGGGTGGGTCGCGAGCAGGAAGGACGTCAGGTGGATCCGGCTCCGATCGAGCGCGAACTGCGAGCGCACCGAGCCCCAGTCGCGGAGATCGGGAGCCGCCTCGCCGACTCCGGCGTCGCGCCGAGCGCGAGCGCACCGGCCGTCAGACCGGCACGAGCGATGAGTTCACGCCGAGAGAGCTCGGCCATGGATCCAGGCTACGCGACGATCCGGTACACCTGGAAGCACTCCGCGTACTCGCGGTTCACGTTGACGCCGTGGACGCGCGCGAGGTTCCAGATGTACTCGGGGTCGGCGTAGCGCCGATGCTGCTGCGAGGCGTACCGCGAGAGCGCCGCGACCTTGCGCTCGATGTGCTGCTTCTCGAGCGAGATGTACGCGCCGTACGAGAAGTCGAAGTTGTTCCAGGGGACCTCGTAGCCGAGGATCGTCGTCCGCTTGAAGGCACGAAGACCCTCCTGCGCGATCGTCTGATGATCCTGATGCACGTCGTGATGCGACGGCTGGAAGACGACGTCGGGCTCCCACTCCTCCCACAGGGCGACGAGCAGCTCGAGGATGTCCTGCCGACGCTCCGGGAACGTCCGAACGTCGAAGTCGTGCACCGTCAGCTGCGCTTCAGGGATCCCGAGCTCGCCCGTCGCCTCGCGCACCTCGCGCGCGAGCGTGTCCGGCTCGAAGCCCGGCGGAAGCGAGCGGGTCGCGATCGAGAACGCGACGTAGCGCACCTCGCAGCCGCCGTCGACGAGCCGCGCCATCGTTCCACCACAGCCGAGCTCGCCGTCGTCGGTGTGCGGCGCGAGCACGAGCGCTTTCCTCCAGGAGCTCGTCATGGGGCGATTGCCCGTCGAGGAGCCGACGATGGACTCCGCGAGGCGCGGACGCAGCGGCATTGGGCGCGACCGAGACAAAGCCTCGCGGAGTCCAGCGCGGCTCATCGACATCGGCATTGCCCCATGACGAGCTCCTGCTCGATCACCGCGCAATTCCTACCAGCACGTAGGTTGCAGCGCGTGAACTCGACGGCGTTCTACGGTCTGCGCCGGCGCGTCTGGCGCGTGCGCCGAAGCATCCCGCGGGTCGCACGACCGCTGTCGCGCGTCGTGCCGGCCGGCCCACCTCGCGATCCGATCTTCGTGATCGGCTGTCCGCGCTCCGGTACCAGCGTCCTCCTCGACGCGCTGCGTGCGGGTGGCGCGCTCTCGCTCGTGCAGACCGAGGGCCACATCCTGTGGGACGAGTTCCACCACCCGCGAGATCGTGGCTGGGACTCGGACACACTCCGGGCAGGCGACATCTCCGATCGCGAGCGCGCGTATGTTCACCTGGCCGTGCGCCTGTTCGCACGCGGCGGCCGGTTCGTCGACAAGACGCCGGCGAACTGCCTGCGCGTCGACTACCTCGCAGAGCTCTTTCCCGAAGCGACCTTCGTCTTCCTCGGACGGCGCGGAGCCGACAACGTGAGCTCGCTGATGGAGGCCTGGCGCGCGAGGCCGCGGTTCGTCCGCTACCGCCTTCCGGAGCCGCTCACCGGCCTCGGCGAGCTGAGCGGCGATCGCTGGAGCCTCGTGCTCGTGCCGGGCTGGCGCGACCTTCGCGAGGCTCCGTTGGAGGAGATCTGCGCGCAGCAGTACGTCGCCTGCAACGGCGCCGTTCTCGAGGATCGCGCTGCGCTTCCCGGCTCGAAGTGGGTCGACGTCCGCTACGAGGGTCTCGTGGCCGAGCCGGTCGACGAGCTTCGTCGCGTCGTACGACGAGCTCGGCCTCGCGTTCACCGAGCAGGCCGAGCGCTTCGCGCGGGGTCTCGCAGAGAACCCGTCACGCTCGACGCTGACCGCACCCGGCGCCGAGAAGTGGCGAGACCAAAACGCCGACGCAGTCGCCCGGGTGGCGTCCCAGCTCGCGCAGACCGAGCGTCTCCTCGGCTACTCCGTCGAGCGCCCGACGGCGTAACGTACTCCCGCCGTGGAGCACACAGACGCCGCTCAAGTGGCTGCGCTCGTCGGGGCGCTCGGTGCACTCCTCGTCCTCGTGCCCAGGGGACGCTTGGCGCCCCTGGCCGGACTCGTGCTCCTGGGCGCCGCGAGCGGTGGACTGGCGTGGTCTCTCGTCGGCGGTGACGATCTCCGCCTGCTGGTGGACGAGCCCACGGGAATGGCGCTTCTCGCCGTCGGCGTCGTCTCCGTCGTTGCCGGTGCGGTGCCGCTCGCCCGCTACCCGGCGGTCGTGCCCGTCGTGCTCCTCGCCTTCGCTCCGTTTCGCGTTCCCGTGCAGCTCGGCGACGAGGAAGCGTTCTTGCTGCTTCCGCTCTACCTCGCCATCGCAGCCGCCGTCCTCGCATTCGGCTACCAGATCTTCCGTGGCGAGCGGCCCGCGCCGCCCCCGTTTCTGATCGCACTTCCGCTCGCCGCCTTCGTCACGCTCGCCGCGACGTCGTTCCTGTGGACGTGGGACGACCGCGCGGGAGCGACGCGCGCTCGCGTTCTTCGTGTTCCCGTTCGTCGCCGGGCTCGCGGTCGTGGCTCGCGCGCCACTCGCGGACTGGCTCCCGCGGGCGCTTCTGTCACGCTCGTCGCGCTCGGCACGCTGTTCGCCGCGATCGGAATCTGGCAAGCGCACACCCGCACGCTGTTCTTCGCGCGCGACCTCGAGGTCGCGAACGCGTACACATCGTTCTTCAGGGTTACCTCGCTCTTCAAGGATCCGAGTCTGTACGGACGGCACCTCGTGATCGCGATCGCCGTCCTGCTCGTCGCGATTCTCGTCTCGGCGCGGCCGAACGACGGACTGGCTGATCGCGGCCGGCTTCGTCGCGTTCCTGTTCTGGGGCCTCTTCTACTCGTACTCGCAATCGAGCTTCGTCGCCCTCTTCGTGGTGACGTTCGCCATCGCGATCGTGGGCAGCGACCGGCGTACGCGGGTCGTGCTCCTCGGATGCACGCTCCTCGCGACCCTCGTCGCCGCCGGGGTGGCGGGAGCCGCCATCGGCGATCGCTCGGCACGCGATGTTACGAGTGGGCGCTCGCGCCTCATCCAAATCACGCTCGACGCGTTCGAGGAGCGTCCGGTCGCCGGCGTCGGCGTCGGCGGGCAGCCGCGGGCCAGCGCGGAGGCATCGGGCCGCC
>CAWGJJ010000007.1:0-180847 GCA_963822885.1 uncultured Gaiellaceae bacterium | reverse complement strand
TTTCCTGCTCGCCCGGCACGATCGGAGTCGACGAGTCCGCGGCCTGCGCGGCTTCGCGGTAGAGCGGCTGCGGCGAGGAGGCGCCGCCCTCGACCATCGTGGTGATCGCTCCGAGCGAGCGGCCCGCCGCCTTCGCGAGCGCCTCGGCGTTCAGCCGCGCGTCGGCGACTGCCTTCGCGAGCGCCTGCCGGTAGAGCGCCTCGGCGTTCGACGAGCTGAGGCCGGGGCCAGAGATCTGGTTCGCGCCCGCCTCGGCCGCTGCATCGATGAGCGCGGGAGCGTCGCCAACATCACTCACCGCCGAGACGCTGTTCGACGCCGAATAGCCGTTGACGGTTCCCGTCTCGTCCGTGTACGGGTAGACGTTGACCCACTGTGTGGCGAGCTCGCGACCGCCGGCCTGACGCAGCGCGTTGATGATCTTGCGCATGGCGTCGGCGTTGGCCGCAACCGCTGCCTGGGCCGTCGGCCGGCGCGTCTCGGCGCCGAAGGACATCTTGGCCTCGTTCGGCACCGCGTCGACGGAACCGACGCCGGAGACCGTAACCGAGTCTTCCGCAGGAGCGGCGTCCTGCGCGCCTGCGAGTTCGGGAAGGCCGACGGCACCGGCGAGCGCGACGACGGTGAGCCCGGCGGCAGTGAGGAGAAGCAGGCGTTTCATCGAGGAACCTCCGCTGAGTTGGTGACGAAGCGAGTACGCCGCAGGAGCGGCCTGATGTCACACACGGTGCTTCGCAGCGACCCGGTCGCGAAGCGGCCGGCTTTGGGGATCTGCGCGACCGGAAACTCGGCGCTAGCCGATTTCCGGTCTGCGCCAACCGAGGTATGGCGCCGCGCCGCGCTTGAAGACGCCGCGCGAGATGATCGAGCGCTGGATCTCGCTCGTGCCCTCCCAGATGCGGTCGACACGAAGCTCCCGGTAGAAGCGGGCGGCGGGATTCTCGAGCATGTAGCCGCGGCCGCCGAGTGCCTGCACCGCACGATCGGCGACGCGCCCGGCCATCTCCGACGCAAACAGCTTCGCCATGGAGACCTTCCCGTGCACGACCTTGCGGTCCTCGAGCTCGTCGAAGGCATGCGCGGCGTGGTAGGTCAGGAGCCGGGCGGCATGGAGCTCCGTGAGCGAGTCGGCGAGCGGGAACGAGATGCCCTGGTACTCGGCGATCGGCGAGCCGAACGCCTCGCGCTCCTGCGCCCATTCGGCCGTGAGGTCGACGAGGCGGAGTGCGGCGCCGCAACAGCGCGCCGCGATGAACAGGCGCTCGACGAGGATCCACTCCTTCGCGCCGGCATCGCCGCTCGCCGGCACGCGGTTCGAATCGGGAACGCGGCAATCGCGGAAGACGATCTCCGGATGGTGGTCGATGTACGGGTCGTGGAGGAAGGACGGAGTCCGCACGATCTCCATCCCAGGCGTGCCCGGATCGACGAGAAAGAGCACCTGCTCGCCGTCGGCAACGGCGAGAACGATGTAGACCCCCGGCTCGCCCTCGCTCGTCACGAACCACTTCTCGCCGTTCAGCACCCACTCGTCTCCGTCGCGCGTCGCGGTCGCCGCGAGCGCGGTGAGATCGGAACCGGCATCCGGCTCGGTGAGCGCCCACGCCTCGCGGTACTCGCCGTTCGCGATCGGCCGCACGTAGCGCTCGACCTGCTCGGGCGTCGCGATCTCGTGGAGCTCACGCGGGCCGCGGTCGACGACGGCGAAGCCGAGCCCGTTCGTGGCCTTCCCCGACTCCTCCTCGAGCGCGACCTGACCGAGCATGGAGAGGTCGCGACCGCCGAGGTCGGGCGACATGTTCAGCATGGAGAAGCCGGCCTCGCGAGCCTTCTTTCGCAATGCGTCGAGCTCGGCCGGGTCGATCGAGCCGCGCTCCGCGATGCGCGTCTCGAGCGGGTAGACCTCCGCCTCGACGAACCGGCCGACCGCCTCCTTGAGCGCGCGGACGTCCTCGGGGAGCTCGGGCACGATCATGGCGGGGCAGCCTACAGCGCGCGCTCGAACGCTTCGCGCTCTGTCTCGCTCAATGGCCGCGACCTGCCGAGTTTCCGGTCGCGGGCGACGAGGACGGCCTCCGCCTCGGCGGCAAGCTCGCCGTCACGCGTGCGGATCTGCTCGCGCAGCGCGAGGCTCGAATTGCCGATCCGCTCGAGGGAGCACGAGACGACGACCTCCTCGTCCTCGAGCCGAAGCTCGCGCCGAAAGTCGATCGCCACGCGCGCGAGCACGAGATCCCACGAGTCGCCCGCATCGCCGAGCGTCCGCTCGACCCACTCGTCGCGACACTCCTCGAAGTAGGTCGCGTAGACGGCGTTGTTGACGTGCATGTACGCGTCGACGTCGCTCCACCGGATCTCGACACGCTTCTCATGGGGCATGGCACGCGATCCTAAATGGAGAGAATGCGCCCCGTGACGAGCGTCCGCTCACTCCTCTTCCCCGGTTCGATCGCCGTGGTCGGCGCGTCGCCGCGCAACCTCGCCGCGGTCGAGACCGTCGTCGCGAGCGGCGTCACCGCGTGGGGCGTCAACCCGAATCGCGACGAGGTCGCGGGGCTGCGCTGCTACCCGAGCATCGCCGAGCTGCCCGAAGTGCCCGAGTGCGCGTTCCTCATGGTGAATCACGAGCGGGTCGAGGACGCGTTCGAGGACGCGGTGGCGGTCGGCGTTCGCGCGTTCGTGGTGCCGGGCGTCGGCGCCGAGGCCGGGGCTGCCGCCAGGCCGACGACGGAGCGGCTTGCCGCGCGCGCACGCGAGGTCGGCGCCGCGCTCCTCGGCCCGAACTGCATGGGCGTCTTCGTGCCGGGCGGGCCGGCCGCCTGGAACGGGCGGCCCGCAGGACACGACGGCGCCCGGCCACGTCGCGGTGCTCTGCCAGTCGGGCTCCATCGCCGACGCGTTCCTCTCTCTCGGCGGCCGGATCGGGCTGCGCTGCGTCGTGTCGTCGGGTGCCGAGGCGGTGACGGATGCCGCCGACTTCCTCGCGTTCTTCGCGGAGGATCGGGAAACGCGAGCGGTCGGGCTCTTTCTCGAGACGGTGCGACGGCCGGATGCGTTCGTCGATGCGCTGCGCCGCTGCGCGGAGGCCGACAAGCCGGTCGTGTGTCTCAAGGTCGGACGCTCGGACGCGGCGGCGCGGGCAGCGCTCTCCCACACCGGCGCCCTCGTCGGCTCGAATCGCGCGTTCTCGGCGGTGCTTCGTCGCTACTCCGCCATCGAGGTCGACGACTTCCACGAGCTCGTCGAGACGCTCGAGATCCTCGGACGGCGTCGCCGACCCCGCGGCCCACGCGTCGCCGGCATCTCCGAATCCGGAGGCGAGTGCGCGCTCCTGGCCGACCAGGCGGACGCAGCCGGAATCCCCTTCGAGCCGCTTGTCGGCCGACCTCGCCGCGCGACTCACCGGCGCCTTCCCGAACTACCTCGCTCCCGGAAATCCGCTCGACGCCTGGGGCATCGCCGACGAGACGGAGGTCTACCCGCGGTCGCTCGAGCTCCTCGCCGCGTCGGGCGAGTTCGACATCCTGGTCGCTCAGGCAGACCTCTCCCAGTTTCGCGACCGCACGAACGACGAGTGGTGCGAGCTGACATTGCGAACGCTCGCCCGTCTTGCAGACGCTCACGACGGGCTCTTCTGCGCGATGACGACGGTGCACAGCGCCGATCCACCACGGCACTTCCAGGAGCTCGCGCGGGAGCTCGACGTCGCCCTCCTACGCGGACCGCGTGACGCGATGCTCGCGCTCGCGAGGGTCGCGCGCCGCCCGTCGTTCGAGCATGCACCCGGCCGCGCGGATGCCCCAAACGTCTCGGACCTGCTGACGACCGCCGGCGCACTCCCCGAGCACGAGTCCACCTTCGTCCTCGAGCGCTATGGCGTGCCGTTCGCGGCGCGGCGGCGCGCAGCGACGCCGGACGAGGCAGCCGCTGCAGCGCAGGAGATCGGTACGCCCGTGGTCGTCAAGCTCGACGGCCCCGCGCACAAGGCCCGCGGCGGAGGCGTCGTGCTCGGCGTCGAATCGGCAGAGGAAGCCGCGGAGGTCGCCCGCCGACTCGGCGGACCCGTGCTCGTCGCGCGCCAGGTCGAGAGCGGCACCGAGGTCTTGTGCGGGATGACCCGAGATCCCGACTACGGGCCGATCGTCGCGGTCGGACGGGGTGGCCTTGCAGTGGAGGAGCTCGACCAGGTCGCGCTCTCGAGCGCACCACTGAGCTCAGCCGGCGCGACGGCCCTCGCCGCCGAAGCGGGCATCGACGATCCACACGGTGTCGTCGCCCGAACCCTGGTCGCGCTGGGCGAGGTGGGACTGTCGAACCCTCGCATCGAGTCGGTCGAGGTGAACCCGCTCATCGTCGGTGAATCCGACACCGTGGCAGTCGACGCCCTGGTAGTCGTTTCGGATTGACCAAGGAGCCCCACTCTGGTTCACTCGGAGAGGGGCCCATCGGGCCCGGGAGGTTGGGATGGGTCATCCACGTGAGTCGAGATACGCGCGGCGCGAGTTCCTCGGGCGCTCGGCGGCCGGCGTTCTCGGCCTGTCGAGCCTGAGCACGCTCCTCGCGGCCTGCGGCGGAAGCGACAACGGCAACTTCAAACCGCCGGAGCTCATGCTCGCGCGGCCGGACAGCCCGGTCACCTGGCCGCTCCTCGACGACAACCCGATGATCGCCTCCGGCCTCGAGCCGGAGAGCGGGACGCTTCGCATCTACAACTGGAACGGGTACCTCTGGCCGAAGATCAAGAAGGACTTCGCGAAGGAGTACGGAGTCAAGGTCGAGGAGACGTTCTTCACGACTCTCGACGAAGCGGTCTCGAAGATCTCCTCGGGCGCAGTCGACTTCGACGTGTTCTTCCCGACGCCCGATCGCCTCGGCCGGCTCGTCGTGGGCAAGGTGCTCCAGCCCCTCAACCACGACTACCTCCCCAACCTGAAGAACGTCTGGCCCTCCGTGCAGGACCCCTGGTACGACAAGGAGTCCCGGTACACGGTGCCCTACGTCACCTGGACGACCGGCATCGGCTACCGCACGGACAAGGTCTCGACGACGCCCGGACAGCCTCTCGAACCCGTACGAGATCTACTGGGACGAGGCCAACCGCGGCAAGCTCTACCTCCTCGACGACGGCCGCGACGCGCCGGCGCACATGCTGCTGAAGAACGGGATCGAGGACATCAACACGGAGGACATCGAGCAGATCACGCTCGCGAAGGACGAGCTCAAGTCCCTCTACGACCTGAACGTGAAGGTCTCGACGGACGACTACACGAACCTTCCCGAGGGGCGAGCCTGGGTGCACCAGATGTGGTCGGGCAGCGCGATCTCGGCGCAGTGGTACCTCCCGGAGGGAACCGGCGCAGATGCGCTCGGGTTCTGGTTCCCCGAGGACGGCGCGGGCACCATCGGCAACGACAACATCGCGATCCCGCGCAACGCGAAGAACCCGGTGCTCGCGCACCACTTCCTGAACTACCTGCTCGACAACAAGCACGGCTACGACAACTTCTCGAACTACGTCGGCTACCAGCCGCCGTTCACACGGCTCGATCCCGATCGCCTGGTCAAGGACGGCAGTCGTGCCGGCGAACCTGAGGACCGCCATCGTCCGCGAGTCGGACTTCGACGCGGGCTACTTCCTCACGGAGCTGACTCCGTCCGGCCAGACGGAATGGCAGAACGCCTGGGCCGAGTTCAAGGCGGGTGTCTGACTCCGACCGCCAGGTAGGCGAGGGAAAACGCGGCGACGGCTTCTGGGCCGGCCTGGCGCTGCCCGGCGTCGCATGGCTCGCGCTGTTCTTCCTGCTGCCGTTCTACGTCATCCTCTGCGTCGCCTTCGGCACGGTCGACCCGATCTTCCAGACGCCGGCGCCCGAGTGGAACCCTCTGTACTGGAACACCGCGGCGTTCGAGTTCGTCTTCGAAGGGCTCTTCACGAGCGGCGCCGCGTTCCAGACCGTGTTCTTGAGGACGCTTGCGTACGTCGCCATAGCCACCGCGCTCTCGCTCCTCATCGCCTATCCGGTCGCGTACTACGTCGCGCGCTACGGCGGGCGCTGGAAAGGCCTCCTGCTCGTCGGCCTGATCGCGCCGTTCTTCATCTCGTACCTCATGCGGATGCTGGCCTGGATCAACCTCCTCCAAGACGACGGCTGGGTCAACGACGTGCTCGTCTGGGTCGGGATCCTCGACGTGCCGCGGAACTGGCTCGACGGCCGCGCGTCGTCCGTGATCCTCGGGCTCGTCTACGGCTACGTGCCGTTCATGATCCTGCCGCTCTACGCCTTCCTCGACCGGATCGACAAGAGCCTCCTCGAAGCGGCGCGTGACCTCGGGGCGAGCCCGTTCCAGGCGTTCCGGATGGTGACGCTGCCGCTCTCGATGCCGGCGATCCTCGCGGGGATCGTGATCATCGCGCTGCCGATGTTCGGCGACTACTACACGCCGGACCTGCTCTCGCAGTCGCCGTCGACGAGCACGATCGGCAACCAGATCGTCCTCTACATCCAGGGCGGTCAGCAGATCCCTGTCGGCGCCGCGCTCGTCGTCGTGCTGATGCTGTTTCTCTCGGTGCTCATGGGCTACTACCTGTATGCGACGGCGCGCACGCAGCGGAGGCTCGGACGTTGACGAGGCTGCGCGACTGGTGGGCGAATCCGTGGGGGAAGCCGCGCTTTCTCATCCTCTTCACGGCGCTTTACCTCACCTGGTCGATCGTTCCCATCCTGGTCGCGATCCGGTTCTCGTTCAACGAGGGCAGGTCGCGATCGACCGCACAGGGCTGGTCGCTGCGCTGGTACACGGAGGATCCCGACCTCTCGGTGCTCCACGATCCCGCGCTGAGCTCGGCGCTCCTGCAGAGCCTGCGGCTTTCAGCCATCGCGGTGCTCGTCACCGTTCCGCTCGGCGTCGCGCTCGCGATCGGGCTGACGCGCTGGCGCGGTCGCGGCTCGGGGACGTCGCGAGCCGTCTCGCTGGCGACACTCGTCACGCCGGAGATCGTGATGGGAACGGCGCTGCTCCTCGTCTTCGTCCACCTGCTGACCTTCGTCCAGCTCGGCACCGTCGCGCAGGCGATCGGCCACATCACGTTCTCGCTCGTCTTCGTCGTGATCATCGTGCGAGGTCGCCTGCTCTCGATCGGGCCGCAGTACGAAGAGGCTGCTCGCGACCTGGGTGCGTCGCAGCTGCAGGCCGTGCGCCTCGCGCTCTTGCCGATGCTCGTTCCGGCGATCGTCGCCAGCGGGATCATCGTCTTCGCCATCTCCATGGACGACTTCGTGATCAGCGCCTTCCTGTCGGCGGGGACCTCGACCGACACTGTGCCCGTGCGGATCTACGCAACGGGACGCACCGCTCCCACCCCCGCGCTGAACGCACTCGCGACGCTGACGCTCGCGCTCACGATCGTCATCGCTCTCGTCGGCTTCCTCCTGTGGCGCGCGGTGCGCTCGCGTCGTGGCCAGGCGGGGTCGACGGTCGGCGAGTTCGCGACGCTCGACGCCGAGACGATCCGCTAGCAAGGCCCTGTGGATAGCTCGGCACGCAATCGTTACTTCTCAGTGCCAGGCACTGTTAAGGACTACAGAGCGAGAACGTCGGAGGCAGCCGCGCCGCCCGAGCGCGCGGCACCCTCCATGTGCATGTGGCCGAAGCCGGCGATGTCCGAGCACGCCCAGTGGATCGGGCCGACCGGTCGACGCAGGTCAGGCCCGAACCGCGTGAGGCCGCCGATACCGAAGGTCGACGCGTAGGCGCCCCGCGTCCACTCCTCCGCCGCCCAGTTCGTCTCGATCAGATCCGTCGCGCGGAGCGCCTCGGGGCCGACGAAGGCGGCCAGGCCCTCGAGGATCGCGCCCCGACGCGCCTCTGGCTCGAGGCGAGCGACGAGATCCGCCTGTTCGCCCGGAAGGAAGGTGCAGAGCACCCCGACCGAGGCCGAGGGCGGCGTGTTGTCGTACAGCTCACGGACGAGCCCGTACGGAGCAAACCCCTCGCCGGAGAGCCCGTCCTCGCGCCAGAACGGGTGGTCGTACACGGCAAGGAACTTCGTCACGGCGCCCTGTGAGCTCGCCTGCTGGAGGCTCATGCGCCATGCGGGGAGCGCGGGCTCGAAGCGAATCGCGCCGACGAGGTTCGGCGCGACCGCGACGATCGCCGCGTGCGCGACGACCTGCACGTTCCCCGCGTCGACCTCGACACCGCCGTCACGCCAGCGAATCGTGCGAACCGGAGCGTCGAGCACGACCCGCTCGCCGAGCTCCTCGGCCATTCGGATCGGGATCAGCTGCGAGCCGCCCACCACGCGATACGCGAGGCATTGCTCGGGCGCGAACAGCTCGTACGTGCCGCCCGCGCCCGCGATCGTCCAGAGTCCGTGCAGGAGCGAGAACGCGTGCGCCGGCTTCGTGAGGAAGCCGTCGGCGAGGTACGAGCGCAGGTTCTCGCGCGCTGCCTCGGTGCCGACCTCCGTGCGGAGCCACTCGTCGAAGGTGATCGTGTCGAGCTCGCGCGCGCGTGGGTGCTCCCAGGGCGCCTCGGGATCGAGCTCCTTCGCCAGGGCGTCGAGCTTCGCGTCGCCCTCCTTCAGCTCACGCTCGTCCTCGGCGGACAGCGCGCCAACGTCGCCCGCGTGACGGTGCGTACGCCCGGCCTCGTCCACGTAGACGTCGTCGCCATCGCGGTACGCGGGAAAGAGGTCGATCCCGAGCTCGTCCAGGAGCTCGTGCATCCGCGACTGGTATGGCGCGATCCACTCGCCTCCGAGCTCGTTCGCCTCACCGCCGATCTCCGTGTTCCACAGCCGCCCGCCGACCCGGTCGCGCGCCTCGAGGACGACGACCTCGCGACCCTCGCCTACGAGACGACGTGCCGCCGAGAGCCCTGCGACCCCAGCGCCGACGACAACGACGTCGGTCTCGATCACGCGGGCGCCCACGCCTCGCTCCTCAACGCCGCGGCCGCCGCGGCCCGGCCTGTACGCACCGCTCCCTCCATGTACCCCGCCGCCCACTGATCCGATCCGCAGACATAGAACGGCGGGTCGTGCGTGCCGTGCAGCGGGCCGACGCGGAGGACGTCGCCCGGCCACCAGTGCGTCGTGTAGCCGAGCGTGTACGGATCCGTCGCCCACATCCGCAGGAACGAGTGAAGCGGTCGGGCAGCCTCTGAACCGTAGATCCGCTCGAGCTCCGCGTAGAGCGCGGGCAGCCGGTGCTCCTCGGCGGTCGCGGCGAGCCACATGACCCGCTCGGGCGGCACGAGCCCGGAGAGGACGCCGTCGCGCTGCGGCCAGGTCGAGCCGAGCAGGAGCTCTCCCTCGGAGAGCCCGTTCGCACCGAGGTCCTGCCAGACGGAGCGCTCGTAGACGGTGACGACCTTCGCCGCCCGCGCATGGCGCTGGGCGCGGAGCGAGCCGAGCCGCGCCTGCGAGACACCCTCGATCTCGATTCCGTGGAGCACGCTGACCGGGAGGGCGCTGACGACCGCTTCGGCTCGCAGCTCCTCGCCCGAGTCGAGCACCACGCGGCAGTCGCCTGCCGACACCGAGATCCTCGCCACGGGTGCGCCCAGGCGGACGCGCGCACCGAGCTCGCCGGCCATTCGCAGAGCCACCTCCGCCGAGCCCTCCGCGACCTGCATGGACTCCCACAGGTCGTAGGAGTAGAAGCCGTCGTCACCGACCGCGGCCGCCTTCCGGAGCTCCGCGAGAAGCGACGTCCGTTCGCTGGATCCGGCCGCGAGCCCGAGCGCGCCTGCCTCGACCGCACGCAACGTCGTCGGCAGGGCATCGACGGAGCGAAGCCACGTCGCCCAGGACGCGCCGTCCAGGCGGGCGGCGTCCGGGTGCGACCACGGGTCGTCCGGATCGACGGTCGAGACGAGCTCGCCGAAGAGCCTCTCGACGCGCTCGTAGTCGGCTCGCTCCGCATCGGTCGCGAACGGAAAACCGTCCTCTGAGCGGAGGACACCGTCGACGAGGTCGTACGTCGTCGCACCCGCCATCGACGTGTAGGTGGACGCGAGCGTCAGACCCAGCTCCTCGACCAGCCCGAGGTAGGAGGTGTGTGCGCGCCCGACGAGCTCACCGCCGAGCTGAACGGGCCGTTCGTCGTCGACCGAGACCTGCTCGACGCGGCCGCCCACGCGATCGCGTGCCTCGAGCACGAGAACATCGGCGCCGCCACCGGCGAGATCTCGTGCAGCCGCCAGACCGGCGAGACCCGCTCCGACGACGACCACGTCGATCATCCGTCCGCCCCCTCGTCGTCGGCGAGCACGCGCAGCGCGTCGGCGGGGAGATGCGCCGTGACGGCAGCACCGACGTCGTACTCCTCGACGTCACCCGAGTTCGCGACGAGCGCCTGAACGCGGTCTCCGCCGGGGAGCGAGACGAACACCTGCGTCGTCGAGCCCAGGTAGACGAAGCGCTCGATCGTGGCCGGCACGCGGTTCTCTCCTTCCGTCGACGGCGCCTCGATGCGGACGCGCTCAGGCCGGATCGTGAGTCGAACGACGCCGACGGGGCGCGGCGCACCGTCTCCGGTACTCAGCGTGACGCCTCCGACGTCGACCCGCGACTCGTCGAGCACGCGCGCGCGCATGAGGTTCGACACCCCGAGGAAGTCGGCCACGAACGCCGTCTTCGGGCGTTCGTACACGTCCCGCGGCGTACCGAGCTGCTCGACTTTCCCCGCCGCCATGACCGCGAGCCGGTCGGACATCGTCAGCGCCTCCTCCTGGTCATGGGTGACGTAGAGGAACGTGATCCCGATCTCGCGCTGGATGGACTTGAGCTCGATCTGGAGCTCGCGCCGAAGCTTCGCGTCGAGGGCGCCGAGCGGCTCGTCCAGAAGCAAGACCGAGGGCGACAAGACGAGTGCGCGCGCGAGCGCGACTCGCTGTTGCTGGCCACCGGAGAGCTGATGCGGGCGACGCTGACCCAGCTCCCCGAGCCGCACGAGCTCGAGTGCCTCGGCGACGCGCCGGCGGCCCTCGTCCTTCGCGATGCTCTTGAAGCGCAGCCCGAAGCCGACGTTCTGCTCGACGGAGAGGTGCGGAAAGAGCGCGTAGCTCTGGAAGACCGTGTTCACGGGACGCAGATGCGGCGGCATCTCGGTGACGTCGACGTCGCCGATGACGATGCGGCCGGCGTCGGGACGCTCGAACCCGGCGATCATCCGCAGTGTCGTCGTCTTCCCGCAGCCGGACGGCCCGAGCAGCGAGAAGAACTCCCCGCTGCCGATCTCGAGCGAGACGTCGTCGACCGCAGCGACGCCGTCGAAACGCTTGCTCACGCCCTCGAGGACGACGGACTGCGAGCGGAGGGTCATCGCTCGAGCTCGCGGATGACGCACGACGCGAGCAGGACGCGAGCCTCGTCGCGATCGAGCAGGCCGAGATAGAGGATCGAGTCGAGCCCGTCCGCTGCCGCCGCGAGCCGCCAGCCGGCACCCTCCGGATCCACGACTGACGGAACCGATCCGTCCTTGCGCCCCTCCTCCAGCAGGCGCACGATCCGCTCTGTCCAGGCGCGATAGCGCTCCTGCACGAGCGGCCGAAGCTCCTCGTCGTAGCGAAGGCTCGACCACACCTCGTTCCAGAGAGCCGGCGTCTCCTCGAGCTCGGGATCGATGGTTCGCAAGAGCGCGCGCTCGGCGCGATCGGCGCCGGTCGGCAGCAGAGCGAGCTCCGCCTCGAGCGCGTCGATCCTCAGGTTCTCGGCGTACGCGAACGCTGCACGCATGAGCTCCTGTCGTGTCGTGAAGTAGTAGTGGACGAGCGTCCGGGACACGCCCGCCTCCTGCGCGACGGTGCCGATGCGCAGATCGCTGGCGCCACCGTTGACGACGACACGACAGGCCGCGCGGAGGATCTCGTCGACACGGCTCGCCGCAGCCGGCGCGTTCGAGGCTTGCTCCGTTCCCGGCATGCGCAGTATCCTGACTGACAGGACAGTCAGGAGCAAGCGTGCAGACGACCCGAGCGACACCTCCGATCCCCGAGTTCGAGCATCCGCTCGATGAAGGCTGGACGCTGCCGGCGGCCTGGTACACGGACGACGGGGTGTACGAGGGCGAGCGGGCGCGCATCTTCGCCGGCGCATGGACGTACGCCGGACCCGCCGAGTGGGTCAGCGAACCGGGCTCGTACTTCGCCGCGCACATCGGTCACGTGCCGGTCGCCGTGGTGCGCGGCTCGGACGGAGTTCTGCGCGGACTGGTGAACGTCTGCCGCCATCGGGGCCATCTCGTCGTCGAGGGAACGGGCTGTCGCGAGACTCTGCAGTGCCCGTACCACGCGTGGACGTACGACCTCGACGGTTCGTTGCGACGCGCGCCACGCTCGGAACGGGAGCCCGGCTTCGACCCCTCCGGCCTGGCGCTCGCCCCGGTCTCAGTCGACGCGTGGGGCCCGTTCGTCTTCGTGAACCCCGATCCCGAGGCGGCGCCGCTCGAGGCGGCGCTCGGCCGCCTTCCGGAGATCGTCGCCGGGAGCGGGCTCGACATCGACGCGATTCGCTTCCACTCGCACCACGAGTGGCCGATCGAGGCGAACTGGAAGATCGTCATGGAGAACTTCCTCGAGTGCTACCACTGCCCGACCGCGCATCCGGGGTTCAGCAAGGTGATCGACGTGAACCCCGACTCCTACCTGTTGCAGGTGCACCCCACCTTCTCGAGCCAGATCGGGCCCGTTCGTGCCTCCGCGCTCGCCGGCAACGGGAAGGCGCCGTACGAGGCGCGCGGGGACGTCGCCCAGTCGCAGTACCACTTTCTCTTTCCGTCGACGACGCTGAACATCGCGCCGGGCATCCCGAACATCTCGGTCGAGCGCTACAACCCGGACGGGCTGCGCCGGACGATCGAGGTGACCGACTACTACTTCGGGATCGACGCGTCGGCGCGAGGAGATCGACGAGCTCATGGTCTGGGACAACCAGGTCGCAGAGGAGGATGTCTCGCTCGTCCAGTCCGTGCAGCGCGGCCTCGAGTCGGGCGCTGTGCCGCAGGGTCGGCTGATGGGCGAGAGCGAGAAGCTCATCGCCGACTTCCAGCGCCGCGTGCACGACTTGGTTAGCGCAAGACCGTAATCCGCGAGCGCGGATTACGGTCGCGCGAATATCCCTAAAGGCGTCCGCTTCGCGGACGCAACCCCCTACATGTTGTCCAGGAAACGCTTGCGCGTCTCTGAAAGCGCCTCACGGATGCCATCTGGGCCAGGTGACGCGCGCTTCGCACCCTTTCGCGGCTTCTTGAACGTTCCCGCGCGCACGCTCTCAGCGACCTGCTCGTGTGCGTCGCGGAACGGGACTCCCTCGCGCACGAGGGCCTCGGCCGCGTCGGTCGCAAGCAGGAGCGGATCGGACGCGGCCTTCGCCATCCGGTCCCGATCGACCTCGAGCCCGCTCACGAGCACGGTGAGCGCTTCGAGCGCGAGCCGCGTCTCGCGTCGCGTGGCGAAGACCGGCGACTTGTCCTCCTGCAGGTCGCGGTCGTAGGCGAGCGGGAGGCCCTTGACCGTCGCGAGGAGGCCGGTGAGCCGGCCGATCGCGGTGCCGGCCTTGCCGCGCACGAGCTCCGCCACGTCCGGGTTCAGCTTCTGCGGCATCATCGACGAGCCTGTCGCGGCCGACTCGGGCAGCCTCACGAAGCCGAACTCGGAGGTCGCCCAGAGCACGATCTCCTCGCCGATGCGCGAGAGATGCGTGAAGAGCACGGCCGCCGCATACAGGTAGTCGAGCGCGAAGTCGCGATCGGCGACCGCGTCGATCGAGTTGCGCAGCTGGCGCGGCGGAGGCGGAAGCTCGAGCGTGGAGCCGGCGAGGGCACCAGCGCCCAACGGGCTCTCCGACGCCGCCTCCGCCGCAGCGGCGAAGCGCGTCCGGTCGCGGTCGAGCATCTCGACCCACGCGAGGAGGTGGTGGCCGAGCGTCACGGGCTGCGCACGCTGCATGTGCGTGTAGCCGGGCATCACCGTCTCGGCCTCCGACTCGGCGAAGGAGAGGATCACGAGCGCGAGCGCGTCGATCGCCTCGCGCGCCTCGGCGCACGCGTCGAGCACGTACATGCGGAACGCGGCCGCGACCTGGTCGTTCCGTGAGCGGCCCGCGTGGATCTTGCGGCCGACGTCGCCGAGCAGACGCTCGATCGCCGAGTGCACGTCCTCGTCCGAGTCGAGGTATGCGTCGGGATCCTGCGCGATCTCGGCGAGGCGCGACTCGGCCTCGTCCAGCTCCGCGTCAGTCAGAAAGCCCGCAGCGGCAAGGCGTCGTGCGTGCTCGGCCGTCGCCTCGCAGTCGTACGGCAGGAGCTCGACGTCGTCGACGCGCAGGAACCGCCACACGTCGGGGTCGAGAGCACCCTCGACCCGGCCTGCCCACGTCGTCACGCGGACGATTATGCCCTGCTGGCGGCGCGCGCTCTCGCGGCGTGGAGCTCGGTCTCGAGCGACGAGATCCGGATGAAGCCCTCTGCCGCCTCGTGCGGGAACGTCTCGCCGGTGCCGTACGAGGCGAGCTCGGCCGCGTAGATCATGTGCGGAGAGCGACGCCCGGTCACGACCGCTGCGTTCGGCCGCAGCTCCACGCGCACCTCGCCGGTGACGAGCTCCTGCGTCGAGTCGACGAACGCGTCGATCGCCTCGCGCGCAGGGCTGAACCAGCGACCCTCGTAGACGATCTCCGTCCAGCGCTGCTCGAGTGGGCGCTTCAGCCGCGCCTCGTCCTTCGTTAGGACGACGTCCTCGAGCGCCGAGTGCGCGGCGATCAGCGTCATCGCGCCCGGCGCCTCGTAGACCTCGCGGCTCTTGATGCCCACGGCGCGGTTCTCGATCATGTCGATCCGCCCGATCCCGTACGCGCCGGCGAGCCGGTTCACCTGCGCGATGAGGTCGGCGAGCGACAGCTCCTCGCCGTCGAGCGACACCGGGATGCCCTGCTCGAAGCCGACCACGATCTCGATCGGGTCAGGCGCACTCGCCGGGTCGGACGTGAGCGCGTACGGCTCCTCGGGAGGCGCGTTCCACGGATCCTCGAGCACGCCCGCCTCGATCGCGCGGCCGAAGAGGTTCTCGTCGATCGAGAACGGCGACGCGGCCGTCTGCACGACCGGAATGCCCTTGGCGATCGCGTACTCGATCTCCTCGTCGCGCGTCCAGATGCGGTCGCGCAGCGGCGCGATGACCTTCACGCCCGGGTAGTGCGCCTTGAAAGCGAGCTCGAAGCGGAGCTGGTCGTTGCCCTTGCCGGTGCAGCCGTGGACGACCGCCTCCGCGCCGATGTCGAGTGCGATCTCCGCCACCGCCTGCGCGATCACGGGCCGCGAGAGCGCCGATACGAGCGGGTACTTCCCTTCGTACAGAGCGTTCGTGAGGATCGCTCGCGCGCACTGCTCGTCGGCGAACGCGTCCTTGCGGTCGACGAGGAGCACGTCGTCGGCGCCGGCTGCGTTCGCGCGCACGATCGACTCCTCGAGGTCGAACTCCTGGCCGACGTCGACGAGCACGGCGACGACCTCGTCGAAGCCGTACCAGTCCTCCTTGAGCCAGGCGAGGATGCAGCTCGTGTCGAGCCCGCCCGAGTACGCGACGACCGCCGTCCTGCTCATGCGGCGCCCTGGAGGAGGTAGCCGGCGAGCTCGTCCTCCAGCGACTGCGCGGAGATGCCGTCCCGGGCCGCGACGAAGATCGTGTTGTCGCCGGCGATCGTTCCCGCGATGGCAGGGTGCGCTGCCTCGTCGACGGCTTGCGCGAGCGCATTCGCGTAGCCCGAGGGCGTCGTGACGACGACGAGCGACCCGGCCGCCTCGACGGTGATCGCGTACCGGCGCATCGCGGCTCCGAGCGCACGGAGGCGGTCTCCGTCCGTGCTTCCGGGCGGCGCGTAGACGAGCCGGCCGCTAGGCGCGCGCACCTTGACGAGACCGAGGTCGGCGATGTCCCGAGAGACGGTGGTCTGCACGACGTCGAATCCGGCCTCCCCGAGCGCGGATGCGACCTCGGCCTGGGTCGAGAGAGCCCGCTCGCGGACGAGCTCGAGGATGGCGTTCTGTCTCTCGCGGCGATTCATAGTATGCGGCAGATTAGCAAAGTATGCGAGCGAGGATCGTCGAGTGCCTCGTCGACCTCGCCGGCTGTCACGGTGAGCGGAGGCGTCGAGCCGGACGGTGCTCTCGCCTGCGGTGAGGACGAGGAGGCCGCTCTCACGCGCCGCGTCGACGACATCGGCCGCGGCGCCTTCCACGTCGATGCCGAGGAGCAGCCCGCGTCCGCGCACGGCGCGCACTCCCGGCAGAGCTGTGAGCGCCTCGGCGAGCTGGGCGCCTCGCAGCCCCACGTTGTGGAGCAGATCCGAGTCGATCGCGTCGACGACGGCGCACGCGGCAGCGCACGAGACCGGATTGCCGCCGAAGGTCGAGCCGTGGTCGCCAGGCGCGAAGGCGCCGGCCGCGTCGTCCGTGACGAGCAGCGCACCGATGGGGAGGCCGTTCGCGAGGCCCTTCGCGAGCGTCACGAGATCGGGCCGCACGTCGAGCTGCTCGAACGCGAAGAACGAACCGGTACGGCCGACTCCGGTCTGCACCTCGTCGAAGCAGAGGAGCGGCGGAAGCGCCGCCGCGGCCGCCACGAACTCCGGGTCGAGCGGCACGACACCGCCCTCGCCCAGGATCGGCTCGAGGAGGATCAGCCCCACGTCCTCGTCCGCCGCGACCCGCAACGCGTCGACGTCGTTGGGCGGAACGAAGCGCACGCCGGGCACGAGCGGCTCGAACGCAGCGCGCTTGCCCGGCTGGCCCGTCGCCGACAGAGCTCCGAGCGTCCTGCCGTGGAAGCTCCCCTCGAGCGCGACGACACCGGGCTTGCCCGTGGCCTTGCGCGCGTACTTGAGCGCCGCCTCGATCGCCTCGGCGCCCGAGTTGCAGAAGAACGCCTGCGCGCCGCCAAACCGTGCGGAGAGCCGCGACGCGAGCTCCTCCGCCGGTTCCGTGCGGTAGAGGTTCGAGACGTGCCACAGCCTCTCGAGCTGCTCTTGCGCCGCTGCGAGCGGTGCAGGGTGGCAGTGGCCGAGCGAGACGACCGCTATCCCGCCACCGAAGTCGAGGTACTCGCTGCCGGCGGCGTCCCAGACCCGGCAGCCTTCGCCACGCACGATCGTCAGATCGGTGCGCGCGTAGGTCGGCAGGAGCCGGTCGAGACCTGCCACGACGCTCACGCGACCACCGCCGTCTCGCCGATCTGCGCGGCGATGCCGAGCCGAGCCGCGCGGGCAGCCGCGAGCAGCTTGGGAACGATGCCGCCGTCGAACGACTCCCGCGTCGAGCAGCTCGTCCGCGTCGTCGGCGTGAAGCCGCGTCGCGACGACGCCCTCGACATAGACGCCCGGGACGTCCGACACGAAGACGATCCGATCGGCGCCGAGACCCGCCGCCAGCGCGGTGGCGGCCTCGTCCGCGTTGACGTTCAGCGGCCCGACCGCGATCGGCGTCACGATCGGGATGCGCCCGGCGGCGAGTGCCGCCTCGACCGCGGCCGGACGGCACGGAAGCGGCTCGCCGACGAGTCCGAGCTCGGGCACGGGCGTCGCCACGAGGCCGATCTCGTCGCCCACGAGATGAAGGGCCGCCGGGCCGAGTGCGGCGGACAGCTCGGCCCCGACGGCGACCAGCGACCTGCGCACGACGGCGAGGGTCGCTGGATCCGTGACCCGACGACCGGCCACGAAAGTCGTGCCGAGCCCGAGTGCCTCGAGCTCGGCGGTGATCTGCGGCCCGGCTCCGTGCACGACGACGACCTCGTGTCCGGCCGCGTGGCGCTCGAGCGCGAGGCCGATCGAGTCGCCGGCGACGCGGCCACCGAGTTTCAAGACGACGCGCATCAGGTCGTGTACTCCGCGTTGAGACGCACGTAGTCGTAGGTGAGGTCGGACGCGAGGTACGACGCGCTCCCCGCGCCGAGGCCGAGGTCGAGGTCGATGTTCACTGCCGTGCCCCCGAGCTCGGGCTTCGCGCCGGTCGGTTCTCCTCGGACGAAGACCGGCGACCCGTCGAAGGAGACGGACAGCTGCTCGGCGTCGACGTGTGCAAAGCCTCCGTTCCACGGGGCCGATCCCGCTGCGGCGAGCACGCGTCCCCAGTTCGGATCGCGCCCGAACGCGGCCGTCTTCACGAGCGGCGACGTCGCGATCCTCCGCGCCACAGCCTCTGCTTCCGCGTCCGAGACCGCACCCGACACCGCGATCTCGAGGAGCACCGTCGAGCCTTCCCCGTCGGCGACGATCTCGCGCGCGAGCGCAGCGCACACGTCGCCCAGCGCGGCCGCGAACTGCTCGTCCCGCGCCGCCGTCCGCTCGACGCCGCTCGCGCCGTTCGCGAGCAGCACGACCGCGTCGTTCGTCGAGCACTCGCCGTCGACCGAGATGCGGTTGAAGCTCGCGTCCACCGCGGTGCGCAGGAAGATCGCCGGCTCGCCGGGCTCGAGCGGGTAGTCGGTTGTGACGACGGCGAGCATCGTCGCCAGCCGCGGATGGATCATCCCGGCACCCTTGGCCATCCCGCCGACGACGAACCCGTCTCCGTCCACGACGGCTTGCTTCGGCCAGCGGTCCGTGGTGAGGATCGCTGCGGCCGCTGCGTCCCCGCCGCCGGGAGCGAGTGCCGCCGAGGCCGCCTGCACCCCGGCGAGCACCCGATCCATCGGCAGCGGAACGCCGATGACGCCGGTCGAGAGGACGACGACCTCCTCCGGCGCCAGGCCCAGGGCGGATGCTGCCTCCGCCGCCGTGAGCTCGGCGTCGGCGATCCCGGTGCTGCCGGTCGCGGCATTGGCGACGCCCGCGTTGATCACGACTGCCTGCGGCTCTGCGGTCTCGAGATGGCGCTTCGAGACGACCACGGGCGCCGCGAGCACGCGGTTCGTCGTCCAGACCGCCGCGCCGACAGCGGGAACCGCCGAGCGCACGATCGCGAGATCCGGCCCCGACCGGCGGATCCCGGCGTGGACGCCGCTCGCGAGGAACCGGCCGCAGCCGTGACCGACATCAGACGAGCACTCCCGAGAGCCGAAGCCCCGTCGTCTCGTCGAGCCCGAAGAGCAGGTTGACGTTCTGGATCGCCTGGCCCGCCGCGCCCTTGCCGAGGTTGTCGAGCGCGCAGATCACGATCGTCGCGCCCGTCAGCCGGTCCTCGAAGACACCGATCTCGGCGCCATCGGTCTGTTGCACACGCGCCAAGCTCGGGAACGACGCCCTCCGGCAGGACGTCCACGACGTGGCTCTCCGAGTAGTGCTCCTCGAGTAGCGCCCGGAGATCGGCGCCGCGCGAGCGGACGACGCACGTCGCGAGCAGGCCGCGCCGCACGGGCAGGAGGTGCGGGACGAAGGTCACCGGGAAGCCGAGCTGTGCGGCTATCTCCGGCGCGTGCTGGTGCTCGCCCACGCGGTAGGGCGCGACGTTCTCGAGCACGACTCCGGCGTGGGACGACGCCCGCGGAGCCCGGCCTGCGCCCGTCATCCCCGACTTCGCATCGACGACGACGCCGGTCTGCTCGATCTCGGCGGCGATCGGGCCGAGCGCGAGCAGCGCCGCGGTCGCGTAGCAACCGGGGTTCGCGATGAGCCGGCCGCTCGGTGGGATCAGCTCGGGCAGTCCGTACGACCAGGAGGCCAGGCCGGCCGCCTGCGGATGCTCGAAGCCGTACCACTCGGGGTACGCACTCGCATCGACGAGCCGATGAGCGCCGGAGAGGTCGACGATCACGCCGCGCGACGCAACGTCGAGCGCCGCGGCATCCTCATGGGAGAGGCACACGAACGTGACGTCCGCGCCGGCAGCGAGTGCCGCCTCGTTGGTGATGAACCGCGGTATGCGACTCCAGCCGTTCCGTCCGAGCCGGGGATCGAGCGTGCCGGCCGGCTCTCCCGCGAGCGAGTCCGACCCCAGCGCGTAGAGCTCGAGCGCCGGGTGCGCGAGCACCCGGTCGAGCGTCTCCTGACCGGCGTACCCCGAAGCTCCCACTATCGCCACGCTCGGCATGCATCGTATTATGCACATTGCTTGCGTATCATGCAGCCGCTCCGCCTAGGTGAGCGCCAGGTCGGGTGCTACATTGCGCGCGCGGTGGAGCGGGTTCTCGTCCTGAATGCGAGCTACGAGCCGTTGAACGTGTGCTCGGTCCGTCGCGCGCACGTGCTCGTGTGGAAGGGGAAGGCCGAGGTGCTCGAGAGCCACGGGCAGCCGCTGCGAACGTCGTCCTCGACCTTCACGCGGCCGCACGTCATCAGGCTCGTGACGTACGTTCGGGTGCCGCGCGGCGTCACGAAGCGCATCTCGCGCCGCGTCCTCTTCGCCCGCGACGGCTGGAAGTGCGTCTACTGCGGGACCGAGGGCAACCGGCTCACGCTCGACCACGTCATCCCGCGCTCGCGAGGTGGCACGTCGGTGTGGGAGAACGTCGTCACGTCATGCGCGCCCTGCAACCATCGCAAGGGCGACCGGCTGCTCGAGGAGACGTCGATGAAGCTCCACACGCCACCGCGACCGCCGACAGCGGTGCTGTTCATCCGGCTCGCGACCGAGCACGTGCCCGACGTGTGGCGGACGTACCTCCCCGGGCTCGAAGCGGCCGTCGCCGCTGCGTAGGCGCTCCGCCCTAGCGCGCCATCGCGCGGTCGACGGACTCCTGCTCCTCGGGCGAGAGCGCGACCGACGAACGCCCGCGGTCGAGATCCTTGACGTAGATGCGGGCGTAGTCGCGCCCCTGGATCGCCGTGACGACGGTTCCGGTGCGCGTCGCGTCGAGCAGCGCGACGGAAGCCGACTGCTGGCCGCCCGTCCCCTCGTACGCGTCGTAGCGCACCACCGCGGTGTTCGTCACGGCGCCATCGACGCGGCGATCGACCCGCGACAAACCCGCAGCCACCTCGTCGACCGCCCGGTGGAGATCGTCGATCCGCCCCTGGAGCGAGACCGCGAACTCGAGGAGGTCGCCGGAGGCCTCTCCGAGCACCACCGACTGCGCAGCGGCGAGCCGGGAGGTACGGCGCCAGAGGAAGAGCGCAACGACGAGCGCGATCCCCGCCGCCACGCAGGCTGCTATCGCGACCGCGAGCGACGCGGTCACAGCGTGAAGATGACGGGGTACTCGTACGAGTTGTTGGACGTGTTCGTCTCGCCCGGAACGGGGTCGACGTCCACCTTCACGGTCGTCTGCTCACCGAACGGCACGAGCGCGCCGATCGTGAACGTCACGGTCTTCGTCTCGCCCGCGTCGATGATCGGAATGATCGCGGTCTTCACGATCGGATCGGGCTGCTTCGGGATCGTCAGGGTGACCTTGACGCGGACCTCCTGGCTCTCGCCCGAGTCCGTGATGCCGACCTCGAACGCGAGCTCGTCGGTCACCTTGATGGTCGTCTCGGTCGTCCGTCGAGAGCAGCACGCCGCTCGGAAGCGCCTTGACGGACGAGATCTGGTTGCCGTGCAGGCCGGTTGGCGTCCCGCCGGTCGACGCGCCCTGGACGCGCTGCCAGACCGCAGCCAGGTCGCTCTGGGTCACGAGGTCGTCCGCCGTGAGGAACTCGGAGGACGGGACGGCGAGACCCTCGATCCCCTCCTCCTGCAGCACCGCCGCGGCCGGCTCCTGGAACGAGTCCGTCCAGATGATGTCGCTCGCGAGAAGACGTTGTGTTTGGGCCAGGAGCGCCTCGCCGGCCACGCTCGCGTCGGTCTCGTCCACGGTGTCCTTGAACGCGGTCTGCAGGCCACGCAGGCCGTTCGCGCGATAGCGCAGCGCCTCGACTGCACCCGTGTTCGGTCCGACCATGGGCCCGGGCGCATTCAGATCCTGCGCGCGCTGCACCTGATTGTCGGCCGTCTGCGCGTAGCCGCCGAGCTTCGCGTCGAGATCCTCCTGATTGAGGCCCGGGCGTGGTCAGGAGCACGCTCACGTCCTGCCCGAGCCTCGCCGACGCGTTGCCGATCGCGCCGATCTCGGCGAGATACGTCTCGTTCCGGTCCCGCTTCGCGTCTGCCGTGCAGCCCTCGACCCAGACGACGAGCAGGACGACGACGAGGATCGCGAGCGCGACGAGCCCGATGAGTCGCAGGAGCGGCGTGAGGTTGCGCGGCCCACCGAAGCGAGAGCCTCCACCGCGTCGTCCCCGTTCGGTCGGAGGCAGCGGCTCGAGCCCCTCGGGCTCCTCCCAGGCCGGCGCGTCTTCCTCTTCGAAGAAGTCGAAATCCAGGATGTCTTCGTCGCGCGTACTCATTGCGCCGCACCGCCACTCTAGACGCTTGATCGGAGCGTTCCGGCGCGCAAGGAGTCGAGGACGCCACGGCAAAGAGTGTCTACCGGTGTCCTCCGTCGCGGCTGTCCCGTCCACCCAGGAGCTCGTCCTCGGCCGCTATCGGCCCATGCGGCCGCTCGGAACGGGCGGATCGGGCTCCGTCTGGCTCGCGCTCGACGAGCAGAACGGCCTCGATGTCGCGCTGAAGATCATCCCGCGCGAGGGCAAGGCGGCTGCTCGCGCGGAGCGCGAGGCGCTCGCCGCCCGTCGCCTGCGACACGACCGCTGCGTACGCGCCTACGACGTCGGTCACGACTCGGGGCACGTCTACATCGCCTACGAGTACGTGCCTGGGCGCACCATGCGCGACGCGATCCGCTCGGGTGCTCTCTCGGACGAGGACGCGATCACCGCCGCCGCCCAGGTGCTCGACGCGCTCGCTCACGCACACCGCGCCGGGATCGTCCATCGCGACGTGAAGCCGGCGAACATCCTGCTCGAGGACCGCGACGAGATCGCCGTACGGCTACTCGACTTCGGCCTCGCGCAGTTCGACGGCGCGGACACGCTGACCGCCGTCGGCGACGTCCCCGGCACGCTCGCGTACATCGCGCCCGAGCGACTCGCCGGCGCGGACGCGAGCCCCCAGAGCGACGTCTGGTCGGTCGGCGTGCTCCTCTGGGAGACCCTCACCGACCGGCACCCGTTCTGGGGCATGCCGATCCAGGAGGTCGCGCGGGCGATCCAGGCCGGCGCACCCCCGCTCGCCTCGCAACGGCGTGGGCTGCCCCGCCGGCTGATCGCGGCGGTGGATGCGGCGCTCGAGCTCGACCCGAGCAGGCGTCCCAGCGCGTCGGATCTGGCCGCGGAGCTACGTAACGCCGCACGCAAGCCCCAGGGTCGCGAGCCGCGCCAGAGGAAGCGGGCCGAGATCGAGGTCGAGGAGTCGGTCGCCCCCGCACGCCGCCACGCGCGCCGTGTCCTGCCCGTTGCTCTCGGTGTCGTCACGGCCGCGCTCGGGGCGACCTTCCTTCCCTTCTGGCCGCCCGAGCTCGTCGCGCTCCTCGTCATCGCGACCGGCCTCGCCTGCTGGCTCGATCCACGGCTGGGGCTCGCGCTCGCCCTGGCCATCCCGATCTTTCCCCTCGGCAACGTCGCCGTCGCCGTCGCGGCGCTCTACGGGATCTTCGCGTTGGCCTGGCTCGCGGCCAACTGGCGCGACTCGCGGCACGGACTCTGGTTCGTCGTCGGGCCGTTACTCGGCGCCGTCGGGCTCCTTCCGCTCGTGCCACTCGCACTCATTCCCGTCCGGAACACGGCGAGGCGTGCCGCACACGGAGTCCTCGCGGTGCTGTCGACGGTTCTTCTCGCCGGCGTTGCGGGCGAGCAGCTGCCGATCGCGGGAGGCGACGCACCACCGGTGGACGTCGGCCCGCTCGACTCCGTCGGCTCGGCGGCGACTGCCGTCTGGAGCTGGCTCATGCACGAGCCGGTCGTGCTCGTCGCAGCGATCGTCGTCGGCGCCGTAGCCGCGCTCGTCCCGTGGGCTCGGCGGCATCCACCGCTCGGTGTCGCGGCGATCGGATTCGCCGTCACCGCTGCCTCGGTTCTCGCGGGAGCCGGGATCGCGAGCACGATCGTCGTCATGCTCGTATGGGCCGGATTCGGCCTCGCAGCACGCCGCACCTGACGCCAGCAGCCCGGAAATCGCAGGCCCTTATCGGTGTGCGATCAACGCGTAGTCCTGCGGGCCGAAGACGACGTCGTTGAGACGCGCGACATTGGCCGCCAGCGCGACCCGCGCCTGGTCGAACTGGGCTCCGGACGGAAGCTCGACAGGCCGCAGACGCTCGTCCGCGGGCGGCTCGTTCAGGAAGCGCAGCTCCGTCCGACTGAACCCGGCCTGGCGCGCGAGAAGAACGAGGGTCTCGGGTACCAGCGGTTGCGCGTGCGTGAGATCGGCGAAGTAGTTCTTGAGCGCGACGAACGAGAGAGGATTCGGCGTTTCCGCCACGAGCACCCCTCCCGGCCGAAGCTTCGCGACCACGAGCTCGAGCAACCGGACGAGCGGCGCCGGTGACAGGTGCTCGAGGAGATGTGCTGCGAAGACGCCGCCCAAGGACTCGTCGTCGAGACTCTCGAGATGCGTCAGCGCATCCCCGTGGGTCGCCTCGAGACCTTCGGAACGACACGCCTCCACCATGTCGTGGTCGCTGTCGACTCCGGATGCGTCCATGCCTGCATCGCGCAGAAGCGCGAGGAACTCGCCACGCCCGCAGCCGAGGTCGAGTACGGGGGCCGAGCCATGAAAGTCGGCGACGTACACCTGCTGGCGCGCCTGCACGTCGTCGCGTGAGCCGCGCATCCGTGCCTCGAACGTGAAGTAGTCGAAGGGTGGGGTCGCCGAGACCGCTGCTGACGTCTGATGGCGGCGTTTCCAGTGACGGTTGAGAGACGGCCGTACGCCCGAGGCGTTCGAGCCGCAAGACCCGTTCCTCGAGCTCGTGCAAGAGCCGCTCGTCGAGCTGCAAGTCCAGCTGCTCGTGGAGATCGTCGATGAGCTTGAGCGTGACGTCGTTGAAGTCGCGCTGAGCGTCGACGAGAGGCGCCACGTACCACCGGATGAAGGGACGAAGCAGAGCCTTGACCGGAGCGGAGAGAACCCCGCGCGCGCCGTCCCGCTGCGCAGGAGCGCGATCGACGCTCACGGACCAGAGGGACTCCGCCCGTTCGCGGTCGCGAAGCCCCGACGTACTCCCCCGCCCGGCATCGCGGACAGAGGCGTCCTCGGACGTCTTCGCCATGCGCGCCAGTCTAGGTCTCGCACTGCGCGACAAACCGCGCCCGTGCTCCCCGAGACGACCACTACACTCGTCCGCGACCCACGCTCATGGCTGTCCTGCGCACCATCGAATCGAAGATCGAGGGCCTCTTCGAAGGCGTGTTCGGGCGTGCCTTCCGAACCCACGTGCAGCCGATCGAGCTCGCGCGGAAGCTCGTGAAGGAGATGGACGACCACCGCAGCGTCTCCGTCTCGAAGGTGTACGTCCCGAACGAGTACACCGTCTACCTGTCCCCCGACGACCGCAAGCAGTTCGAGGGGTACGAGGACGCGCTCGTCGGAGAGCTCCAGGAGTACCTCGCCGAGCACGCGCGGCGGGAGAAGTACGCGCTGCTGGACAGCCCGAGCGTGCTGGTCGAGGTCGACGACGACCTCGCGGTCGGGGAGTTCGGGATCGCAACCCGCCTCGTCGCCGGCGAGGGAGCGCCGGCGGCCGACCTTCCGCCCTCGCTTCCGGTCGACGCACCTGCGCAGACCATGATCTACAAGGCGCCTGTCCCGGTCGAGCCGGTCGCTCCGGACACGCCGCTGCCGGAGCCGCAGCGCGAGGTAGTCACGCTCACGGTCGCCGGGACGAAGCACGAGGTCACGAAGACGAGCGTCGTCCTCGGCCGCTCGCGGGAGGCCGATGTGCGCGTCTCCGACGTCAACGTCTCGCGCCGGCATGCGGAGCTACGCCAGGAAGGCGCCGGCTACTGGATCGTCGACCTCGGCTCGACCAACGGACTGGAGCTCAACGGAAAGCGCGTCGACCGCGCGCGAGTGCGTGACGGCGACCGGATCACGCTCGGTTCCACGGAGGTCGTATTCGGGCGCTCGCTGCCGTCGTGACGGTGCTCGCGCTCGAAACCGACGAGACGCTCCTGATCGGGAAGATCGCCTTCCTCGTGCTGCTGTACGCCTTCATCCTCTTCGTGATGCGGTCGGCGACGAAGGGCATGACGCAGGCGCCACAGGAGAGCATCATCCTCGGCGCGGCGGAAGCGAATGCGCTGCGCGCCGAGCACGGACTGCCTCCGACACGCCTCCTCGTCCTCGCCGGCTCGGAGCTCGGAGAGGGGCGCACGATCGAGGTGACGGCGCCGACCGTCGTGGGTCGCGACGCGACGAGCGGCATCCGCCTCGAGCACGACGAGTTCGCCTCGTCGAGACATGCGCGCATCGAGCCTCGGCCCGACGGAGCGTGGGTCGACGATCTCGGGTCGACGAACGGCACCTTCCTCAACGGCGCCAGGCTGAAGAAGGCACGGCTCGCGAAGGCGGGCGACGTCATCCGGATCGGCGAGACCGAGCTCCAGGTGCAGGCATGAGAATCGGGCGCGCGGCCTGGAAGACCGACACGGGTCGGCGACGGATGCGCAACGAGGACGCGTACGTCTTCGAGCCACCGCTGTTCGCGATCGCGGACGGCATGGGTGGTGCCCGTGCAGGCGAGGTGGCCGCGGGTATCGCGGCCGCCGCGCTCCGCGACGAGCGGCTCGGTGTCGTCGACGAAGCGAGTCTCGAGGCCACCATCGCCGAGGCCAACCGGCGCGTCTGGGAGCGCTCGGTCGCGGATCCGTCCACGGCCGGCATGGGGACGACGGTGACGGTCGCGCTCGTCGATGCCCCTGCAGCGCAGATCGTCTTCGGCCAGGTCGGCGACTCGCGCGCCTATCGGCTGCGCGGAGACGTGCTCGAGCAGGTCACGACCGACCACTCGCTCGTCGCGGAGCTCGTCGAGAGCGGCGTCCTGACGCCCGAGGAGGCGGAGCGGCATCCCCAGCGCTCGGCCATCACGCGTGCCGTCGGAACCGAGCGCGCGATCGAGGTCGACGTGTTCACGACGCCCGCCGAGCTCGACGACCTCGTGCTGCTCTGCTCGGACGGGCTCACCGACATGCTGACGAAGGACGAGATCGCCGCGGTCATCGTCGGCGCAGAGCGCGACCCTGACGCCGCAGCAGCCGCACTCGTCGCAGCCGCAAACGCACACGGCGGCGAGGACAACATCACCGTCGTGCTCTTCGAGGTCGTGGACGGCGAGCCGGATCCGCTCCCGGTGGCGAGCGAACGGTCAGAAGCAGAGTCGGATCCGGAGATCACGGGTGAGACGCCGTCTCAGGACGAGTCCGCGCAGGTGCGGACGCACGGCGCGGGCCCGGGCGGCAGGCTCGCAGCCATCGCGCTCGTCGCGCTCGTCTTGATCCTCGGTGCGCTCGTCCTGTACTGGGGCATCAGTCGGTGAACGCACGGCGGCGCGAGCTCTTCGGGCTCGTCCTCGCCGGTCTCATCGCCAGCGTCGCGCTCGCGACGGTCACGCTCGCGCGCGACGCGGCGCTGTCGCCGGACGTCGTGATCTGGGGAGCGCTCTTCCTCGTGCTCTACGTCGTGGCCCACGTCGTCGTCCGCCGCACGGCCCCGTACGCGGACGGAGCGCTCCTGCCGCTGACAGCCGTGCTGACCGCGTTCGGCATGATCACGATCTACCGCCTCGACTCCGACGACGGAGGACGCCAGGCCGTGTGGGTGGCCGTCGGCGTCGGCGCCCTCGCCGCGACGCTCACCTGGCTTCGCCACGACTACCGCGTGCTCGAGTCGTACCGGTACGTCTTCGGCGTCACCGCGATCGCGCTGCTGCTCCTCCCCTCCGTCCCGGGGATCGGGCAGACCGTCAACGGAGCGCGGCTGTGGGTCGACCTGGGCGTCATCCAGTTCCAGCCGGGCGAGCTCGCGAAGATCTTCCTGATCCTCTTCCTCGCGGGCTACCTGCGCGAGAAGCGCGAGTCGCTCGCCCGCTGGCAGCTGAAGGACATCGGGCCGCTGCTCGCGATCTGGGGCGCGGCGATGCTCGTCATCCTCGTGACCAACGACCTCGGGAGCGCCCTTCTCAACTTCGGGATCTTCCTCGCGATGCTCTACGTCGCGACGGGCCGAGCGCTCTTCGTCGCGATCGGCCTCGCGCTGTTCGTCGGCGGCGCGGCCGTCCTCTACAACGCGATCGACCACGTCCAGGATCGCATCACGATCTGGCTGCAGCCGTGGACGGACGAGCGCGTGTACTGCTCGCTGAACGGCGAGCTCGAGCTGCGCCAGGACTGCGCCTCGTACCAGCTCGTGAAGAGCCTCTACTCGATCGCGAACGGCGGTTTCGGCGGCACCGGGCTCGGCCAGGGGACGTTCACCTCCGTGGACGGCTCGCAGCTCATCCCCTATCTCCGCACGGACTTCATCTTCTCGGCGATCGCGCAGGAGCTCGGACTGATCGGGGCCGCAGCGCTCCTCCTCGTGTTCATGCTCTTCGTCGTCCGCGGGATGCGCGTCGCGCTCCAGGCCGACGACGGCTTCTCGAAGCTCCTCGCAGCCGGGCTGACGTTCGGCTTCGCGCTGCAGACGTTCATCATCGTCGGCGGCGTTCTGCGCGTCGTGCCGCTAACCGGGATCACCCTGCCGTTCGTCTCCTACGGCGGGACGAGCGTCGTCGCGAACTTTGTTCTGCTCGCGCTGCTCCTCCTCGTCTCGAACCGGGCCAACCAGCCGCGATGAACGGGCAGATCGTCCGCCTCACGTACGTCGCGCTGGGACTCGTGGCCGCACTCGTCGTCATGACGACGTACTGGCAGACGTGGGCGGCCGCAGGCCTCGCCGCGAGGCAGGACAACTCCATCAGGCGCGTTGCCGAGTTCTCGATCGATCGTGGGCTCATCTTCTCGTTCGAGCCGCGGAGACGGCTCGCGCGAAACCGCGAGCGCGAGGTCGAGAACAGGACGCTCTTCTTCCGTCGGTATCCGTACGGCCCGCTCGCCGCCCACGTCGTCGGCTACTCGACGGTCGGGCGCTCGCGAACCGGGCTCGAGCGCTCGCTCAACGACTACCTCACCGCCTCGAACGCGAGCCTCTCAACGGTGTTCGACAAGACCCTCGACGAGCTGCGCGGCAAGCCGGTGCAGGGAAACGACGTGGTCACGACGCTCGACCTCGACGCGCAGGAGGTCGCGAACGAGGCGCTCGGGACGAACTGCGGCGCCGTCGTGGCGCTCGACCCGCGCACCGGGAAGCTCCTCGTGATGGCCTCGTCGCCCGGGTTCGACCCGAATCTCGTCGAGGAGAACTTCGGGCAGATCGAGAGCATCACGGCGGAGTGCACACCTGCAGCTCCGCTTCTCAACCGTGCGAGCGCGGGCCTCTACGTTCCCGGCTCGACCTTCAAGGTCGTCACCGCCGCCGCCGCGCTCGAGTCGAAGAAGTACACGCCGGACTCGACCTTCGTCGACCCGGGCTACTGCACGGTGTACGGAAAGCGCGTGAACAACTTCGACACGTCGCGCCCGTTCGGCACCGTCGACCTCCGCACCGCGCTCACCTACTCCGTCAACTCCGTCTTCTGCAACATCGGGAAGAAGCTCGGTGCGAAGGCGATCCTGGACACGGCGAAGCGCTTCGGCTTCTACGAGCGTCCTCCGCTCGAGACGCCGACGGACGAGCGGATCGCGAGCGGTCTCTATCGCAACGGGAAGCTCTTCTACCCGCGAGTGGATGCGAACGTCGACGCCGGGCGCATGGCCTTCGGCCAGGAACGCATGCTCGTGACCGCGCTCCAGAACGCGATGGTCGCAGGCGCGATCGGCGTCGGCGGGCGGCTCATGGAGCCGCACGTCGTCGACCGAATCGTCGGCCCGGGCGGAAAGGTCATCGACAGGCAGCGCCCCCGGCTCATCCGCGAGGCCGTCAGCAAGGAAACCGCCGACGAGGTCGCGGAGATGATGCGCCTCGCGGTCGAGCGCGGCACCGGAACGGCCGCGCAGATCCCCGGCTACTCGATCGGCGGCAAGACCGGAACGGGCGAGACGGGCGTCCCGGGCTCGAACATCACGTGGTTCATCGCATTCGCCGGCGACGACGACGAGAGCCCTCCGAAGCTGGCAATCGCAGTCGTCCTGCAGAACCAGAGCGGCACCGGAGGCTCGACGGCCGCCCCGATCGCCCGCGAGGTCATGCAGGCAATCCTGCAGGGCGCGGAGAATCCCTAACCTCTAGATCGTTTCGTGAATCCATGACGACCCAGGACACACTCTCCGGATCCCTCTTCGCAGGGCGCTACCGCATGTCACGCAAGCTCGGCGGTGGCGGCATGGCCGACGTCTACCTCGCCGAGGATCAGGAGCTCGGACGCAGGGTCGCGGTCAAGATGCTCCACGCGCACTACGCGAACGACGAGCAGTTCGTCGAGCGCTTCCGCCGCGAGGCGACGCATGCGGCCGGCCTCTCGCACCCGAACATCGTCTCGATCTTCGACCGGGGCGAGGCCGACGGCTCCTACTACATCGTCATGGAGTACGTCGAGGGGCGCACGCTCAAGGAGCTGATCCGCTCGCGCGGCCTCTGCCCGGTGCCGGTCGCGATCGCCTACACACGCCAGATCCTCGCAGCGCTGCGCTACGCCCACCGCAACGGCGTCGTCCACCGCGACATCAAGCCGCACAACGTCATCGTCGACTCCGAGGGCGTCGTCAAGGTCACCGACTTCGGGATCGCGCGCGCAGGTGCGAGCCAGATGACCGAGGAGGGCGCGATCATCGGCACCGCGCACTACCTCTCACCCGAGCAGGCACGCGGTGCCCCGGTCGACCAGACCTCGGACCTCTACTCCGCGGGCATCGTCCTCTTCGAACTGCTTACGGGCGAGGTTCCGTTCACGGGCGACAGCCCGGTCGAGATCGCGATGAAGCACCTTTCGGAGACCCCGCCGGTGCCGTCCGAGCTCCGTCCGGACGTTCCCGGCGATCTCGATCTCGTCGTCGTGCGAGCGCTCGCGAAAGAACCGGCGGATCGGTACCAGTCCGCCGCAGCGATGGACGCCGATCTCGAGACGGTCGCACGTGGCGGGCGAGTGGCGGCGGAGACCGCCGAGGCGGCGACGATGGTGCTCTCCGGCGAGCGCGCGATCGACGCGACCGCGGCCACGCAAGTGGTGCGCCGAGCGCAGCTGCAGCAGTACGACCCGCCCGACCGCTCACGGCCGATCTGGCCGTGGCTTCTCGGGATCGGAGTTCTGCTCGCGCTGCTCGTTGCGGGCTGGTTCCTCTACGAACCGATCAAGGATCAATTCCAGGGAAGCGACACGGTGGCCGTCCCGTATGTCGTCGGCATCCCGCAGGCCCTTGCCGTCCAGCAGATCGAGGAGGCGGGACTCATCCCGAACGTCAGGCAGGTATCCAACTCGGACGTCGAGGAAGGCGTCGTCTTCTCCCAGACTCCGACCGAAGGGACACGCGTCGACGAGGGGGACGTCGTGCGCATCGACGTCTCCTCCGGCAAGCCGGAGGTTGCGATTCCGAGCGTCGTCGGGCAGTCCGTCGCGGACGCGGTCGCCGAGATCACGCGTTCAGGGCTGATCGCGCAGGTCGTCGAAGTCAACTCCGATCGAGACGAAGGCACGGTGACGGCGCAGTCGCCGAGCGCGGGCACCGTGGTCGTGGAGGGCACGCAGGTCCGGATAAACGTGTCGAAGGGGCCAAGGCCCGTGAACGTCCCGAACGTCGTCGGCCTCCCGTACGACCAGGCGGCCTCGGAGCTGCAGCGCGCCGGCTTCGTCGTGTCGCGCATCGACGAGGACTCCGACCAGGCAGCAGGCATCGTCACGCGCCAGACGCCGAGCGGCGGGTCGGAAGGCTCGCGAGGATCGACGGTCACGGTCTCCGTCTCGAGGGGCCCGTCCACGTCGGCCGTGCCCGACGTCACGACGCAGGACGTCGCGATCGCACAGACGACGCTCCAGGCGGCCGGGTTCCGGTTCCGCATCGTCTACGAGGACACCGACGACTTCGCACAGGACGGCATCGTGAACGCGCAGGATCCGGTCGGCGGGTCGCAAGCGGAGCCGAACACGATCGTCACCCTCTTCGTCGGCCGCTTCGTCGAGCCGACCACGACCGAGACCACGCCGATCCCGTGACTCCACGCGTTCGCGTGGCCGTGCTCGCGGGCGGCCGCTCGAGCGAGCACGAGATCTCGCTCGCATCGGCGCGCTCGGTTGTCGCGGCACTCGATCCCGAGCGCTACGAGACCGTCGTCGTCGGAATCGACAAGGCAGGCCGGTGGGAGCTCGCGAGCGGCGACCGAGCGCTTGGCGCTACGAGCGTGGAGACGCTGCCCGTGGTCGCGCACTCAGCCGCGGCGGCCACGCTCGGCCAGGTCGACGTCGTGTTGCCGATCCTGCACGGCCCGTTCGGCGAGGACGGCACGGTGCAGGGCCTCCTCGAGCTCGCCGGTGTGCCCTACGTCGGTGCCGGGGTCGCCGCGTCGGCCCTCTGCATGGACAAGGATCTCTTCAAGGCGGTGCTCCGCGACCGCGGCATCCCCGTCGCACGCAACGTCACGCTGCGCGAGGGCGACGACCCTGCGCACGACTTCGAGTACCCCGTGTTCGTGAAACCCGCCCGCCTCGGCTCGTCCGTCGGCATCTCGAAGGTGCGAGGCGAAAACGAGCTACAGGCTGCGGTCGAGCTGGCGCGACGCCACGACGACAAGGTCCTGATCGAGGAGGGCATCGACGGCATCGAGGTCGAGTGCGGCGTGCTCGGCAACCGCGACCCGATCGCGTCGGTCGTCGGCGAGATCGTCGCCCACGCCGACTGGTACGACTACTCGGCGAAGTACGACGAGGGCGGCATGGATCTCGTCGTCCCGGCCCGCATCTCAGCCGAGTCGGACGCGGAGGTACAACGCCTCGCGGTCGACTCGTTCGTCGCGACCGAGTGTGAGGGGATGGCGCGCATCGACTTCTTCGTCCGACCGGACGGCCAGGTCGTCGTGAACGAGATCAACACGATCCCCGGTTTCACGTCGACGAGCGTCTACGCCAAGCTGTTCGAGGCCGCCGGAATCCCGTACGCGGAGCTTCTCGACCGACTTATCGCGCTGGCGCTGGAGCGCCACGAGAGACGGAGCCGCCTCGAGTACTGAGCCGTAGGGGCGAGAGTATCTCGCCCTACAGCCGAGAACCGCTGCGAGCGCTTCTTCCCAGGCGTGCAAACCGTCGTCGAGCTCGGCGTCCGACGTCGTGAGCGGGCAGAGCACCCGGATGCAGTTCCCGTCGACCCCGGCCTTGAGCAGCAGCAGCCCTCGCTGCAACGCCTCGGCGATAACAGCTTCGACGAGCTCCGGAGCGGGCTCCTTCGTGGCCGGCTCGCGAACGAGCTCGATCGCGAGCATCGCGCCCATGCCGCGGACGTCTCCGATCTGCGGCCAGCGCGACTGCCACTCGAGCATGCGTGCGCGGATCGCGTCGCCGAGAAGCTGCGCGCGCTCGACGAGCTGCTCCTCCTCGAACACGTCGAGCACGGCACACGCGGCGGCGAGCGCGACCGGGTTGCCGATGAACGTTCCGCCGATGGCGCCGGGGTGCGGATCGTCCATGATCTCGGCGCGGCCGACGACACCCGACAACGGCAGCCCGCCCGCCATCGACTTCGCCACGATCATGAGGTCGGGCTCGATGCCGAAGTGCTCCATCGCGAACATTCGCCCAGTCCGCCCGAACCCGGTCTGCACCTCGTCCGCCACGAGCAGGATGCCTTCGCGGTCGCAGATTCTGCGCAGGCCTTCCACGAACTCCGTGGGCGCCGGGCAGGAAGCCGCCCTCGCCCTGCTGCGGCTCGAACACGATCGCCGCGACGTGATCCGGCGACACCGTCGTCATGAACAGGCGCTCGAGGGAACGGAGCGCGGTGGCGGCGTCCGGGCCGCGATAGGAGTTCGGGTACGGCGTGCGGTAGACCTCGGGCGCGAAGGGCCCGAGCCCCTTCTTGTACGGATGCGTCTTCGAGGTCATGGTCAGGGCCATCCACGTCCGGCCGTGGAATGCGCCCTCGAACGCGATGACCGCCTGGCGCTTCGTGTAGAGGCGCGCGAGCTTGACGGCGTTCTCGACCGCCTCGGCGCCGGCGTTGAAGAACGCAGCACGCGTCTCCCCGGCGATCGGAGCCAACGCGCCGAGCCGCTCCGCGAGCTCGACGTAGCCCTCGTACGGGACGACCGTGAAGTCCGTGTGGAGGAACCGGTCGACCTGCTCGGAGATCGCTTCGACGACGCGTGGATTGTTGTGACCGACGTTCGCCACGCCGACGCCTCCGACGAAGTCGACGAAGGTGTTTCCGTCGACGTCGGTGATGGTCGACCCGCGCGCGCGATCGGCGACGATCGGCTCGTGGACGATCAGCGGGCGGGCGACAGCGTGCCGCTCGCGCTCGAGGATCTCGCGGCTACGCGGGCCGGGAATCTCGGTGCGAATCTCGATGACGCGGGTGGCAGCCACGCGCGGGAGCCTATCCGTCCGACCTGCCGGTGAAGCATCCTGTCGCCCGATGAGCGACCACGCACTCGCCGACGACCCGATCGAGCAGCTTCGCGCGTGGCTCGACGAGGCACGTGACCTCGTCGGGGGGCAACAGGCCATGACACTGGCCACGGCGACGCCCGACGGGCGGCCGTCGGCACGCGTCGTGCTCTTGCGCGGGCTGGACGAGCATGGCCTCACGTTCTTCACGAACCGCACCTCGCGCAAGGGCGAGGAGCTCCGCCTGAACCCGTACGCCGCCGTCGCCATCCACTGGTGGGAGCTCGGCCGACAGGTGCGCGTCGAGGGCGCCGTCGAGGATGATCTCGGTGGAACGAGTCGACGGCGTACTGGGAGACGCGTCCACGAGCGAGCCAGATCGCCGCCTGGGCATCGCCGCAGTCACAGCCGCTGAGCGGCCGCTGACGAGCTCGACGGACGCGTCGCCGAGATCGAGGAGCGGTTCGACGGACGGTCGATGTTCCGCTGCCGCCGCTTCTGGGGCGGCTACCGGCTCGTGCCGGAGTCGGTCGAGCTCTGGATGCATCGCGACGACCGGCTCCACGACCGCGTCCGCTACTCGCGTGACGGGACTGGCTGGCGCAGCGAACGGCTCGCGCCGTAGGCGACTACGAGGGTGGCGTGAGAGCGCCGTCCGTGTACAGGCCCTCCGCGTTCCAGAGCATGTAGCCCTTCGCGCCGGAGATTCGGGCCGCGTCGATCTGGGCCTGCACCTCGTCGATGTCGTACGGCACGGAGAAGCTGAAGTCCTGCACCCACGGCACCACGAGAACATTGCGGTCGCGGAGCGTCAGCTCGAACCGGCGGAGCGCGCGCGAGACGGTCGCACCGGGTGCGCGGCTCGGATCCTCGAGGCCGAGCTCGCCGGCGCCGAACAGCGACGGATACGTCATCGCGTAGACGGTGTCGAGGTACGGCGCCATCTGCCGCGGCAGCTGGCCGATCCCGAGATCGCGAGCAGCCGAGAGGCCGAAGACCGCGGCGGAGATCCTCACTCCGGACGGCTCGAGACGACTCTTCGCGTAGCGCAGGAACGCCGGTATCGCCTCCCGCTTCTCGAGCGAACCCTTGCGAGGGTAGACGGCACCCGCGACGTCGCCGTCCGACGGGAAGCGGACGTAGTCGAACATGATCTCGTCGAAGCCCGCCTTGGCCGCAGCGGTTGCGATGTCGACGTTGTACGTCCACACGCGCCGGTCGTACGGGTTCGTCCAGCCGAGGCCCGCGGCGTCGCGCCACACGGAGCCGTCCGTGCGGCGGATCGCGAGATCGGGCCGCGCGCGAGAGAGCACCGGATCCTCGAAGACGACGATGCGCCCGATCACGTAGATGCCCCGAGCATGCGCCTTGCGTACGGCCTCGCGCGCGTCGTAGTAGTCGCGCGCCGCGCCGATCGAGACGGCAAGCGGCGCAGAACGGGTCATGAACCCCACCTCACCGTTCTCGTCCTTCACGTCGAGCTCGACCGCCGTCAAGCCTTCGCTCTCCAGGTCGAGGTACTCCTCGAACTTCCCGGGGAGGGACGCAAGGCCCATCGTCACGTGGACACCACGAAGCTCGATGGGCAGCGTGCGTGGCCCGCTGGTCGGCGTTGCCGCGAGCGTTGCGAGATCTGCGACCTGCTCCGGGCTCGAATCGGAGCCGACGAACTGAGCGCCCATTCCGAGCAGCAGTACGGCGACGAGGACGCTCGCGACCGCAGCACTACGCCGGAGGCGCTTCCTCCGCCTCTCCGCAGCCCGACGCTCGCGAAACCGCTCGTTCGGGTCGATGGGTGGGTAGAGCATCGACACCGGGGCGTGGACCTTACCGCAGCCCTCGTAGAATCGCCGCGTGGTTCTCTCCGATCGCACCATCAGGCGCCTGCTCGACGAAGGACGGATCGGCATCGATCCGTACGAGCCGGGCGCTCATGCAGCCGTCGAGCCTCGACGTGCGCGTCGACCGCTACTTTCGCGTCTTCCGCAACTCCCGCTACCCGTTCATCGACGTGAAGGCGCAGCAGGAGGATCTCACCGAGCTCGTCGAGGTCTCGGGCGACGAGGCGTTCATCCTTCATCCCGGGGAGTTCGTCCTCGGCTCGACGCTCGAGCGGGTCACGCTCCCGGACGACCTTGTGGCAAGGCTCGAAGGCAAGAGCTCGCTCGGGAGGCTCGGGCTGCTCATCCACTCGACTGCCGGCTTCATCGACCCCGGCTGGGACGGCCACGTCACGCTCGAGCTCTCGAACGTCGCGAACCTGCCGATCACGATCTACGCGGGGATGAAGATCGGGCAGATCTCCTTCGTCCAGCTCTCCGAGCCCGCCGAGCGGCCGTACGGGTCAGAGGGGATCGGGTCGAAGTACCAGGGGCAGCGCGGCCCGACCCCGAGCCGGTACTGGCAGAACTTCCGCGACGACTGAACTCGACGCGGGTATCGGAGCGTCAGCAGATCCCGGGTCGTGCGCACTAGCCCGGCGAGCAGTCGAGCGTCTCGCCCGTGCCGAGCCGGTCGAGGAGAGCTGTCAACTCCGCGAGCTCCTCGTCGTCGAACCGCGCGCCGAAGACCGAGTCCACTTGACCAAAATGGCTCTCCGCAGCGTTTCTGAGACGGTCGAGCCCGGTGTCTGTGAGCACGGCATACACCACGCGGCGATCGGTCACGCACGAGGCACGCTCGACGAGCCCCTGTCGCTCGAGGCCGTCGAGTAGCCGCGTCACGCCCGACGCGCTGAGCAGAACCTGATCGGCGAGATCGACGCGTCGCATTCGCCGGTCGGGGGAGCGCGAGAGCCGAAGGAGCACCTCGAAGTCGCTGAGCGTGAGGCCGTGCTCGACGGTCAGCTGGGCGTTCAGATCGCGCGTGATGCCTGCATGCGCACGCAGCAGAGCCACGAATGCACCCACGCACGTTGATTGCTCGCTCAATACTTGACTTGTCATCCTTTTCCTGTACTGTTGTTTGCGTACTCAATAATAGCGGACGCAAAGGAGATGTCCATGTCAATCCTCGCAGAGACTTCGGCCACCGTCATCCCGGCCGGCACCTGGTCGATCGACCCCTCGTGGTCGTCGCTCGAGTTCGAGGTTCGAAAGCTCGGGCTGGTGACCATCAAGGGCCGTGTCCCGGGATTCACGGGCACACTCGAGGGAGGCGAGAGCGCGTCGATCGAGGGAACGGTCGACGCCACCAGCATCACCACCTTCGACGGCGACCGCGACGCTCACGTCCAGTCGCCGGAGTTCTTCGACACCGAGCGCTATCCGGAGCTCCGCTTCGTCTCGACGTCGGTCGCGGCCCGCGGCGACTCGCTGATCGTCACGGGCGACCTGACGATCAAGGGAGTCACGAAGCCGGTCGAGCTCACCGGCGATCTCGGCGGACCGGCCAACGACCCCTGGGGCAACGAGCGCATCGGGCTCGAGCTCTCGGGCACGATCGACCGCACCGACTTCGGGCTGGACTGGAACGCTCCGCTTCCTGGCGGCGCCTTCCTCCTTCCGAACGACATCGTCCTCAGGGCGTACTTCGCCGCGGTGCGGGCCGCGTAGCGGTCATGCGCCTCCTCGCCATCTCCGGCAGCCTCCGGGCAGGGTCGTACAACACGGCCCTCGCCCGGGCGGCAGTCGACCTTGCGCCCGCGGGAGTCGACGTCGAGGTGTTCGACGGCCTCGGCGACCTCCCGCTCTTCGACGCCGACCTCGAGGGCGACGCGCACGAGGCCGTGCAGCATCTTCGCGACGAGATCGGCGCCGCGGACGCCGTGCTCTTCGTGACTCCGGAGTACAACGGCTCCATCCCCGGCGTTCTCAAGAATGCCGTCGACTGGGCGTCGCGGCCACGCGACGACGCACCGCTCCGCGGGAAGACGGTCGCCGTCGCCGGCGCGAGCACCGGTCAGTACGGCGCCATGTGGGCTCAACAGGATCTTCGCCGCGTGCTCGGTGTCGCCGGTGCCCGAGTCGTCTGCCCGGATCTCCCGGTCGCGCGCGCACAGGCCGTCTGCGATCCGTCCGGCGCCCCGAGCCCGCTCGTGTGCGAGCGGCTGCGCACGCATCTGGCCGAGCTCGTCCGCGAGGCGGCACCGATCCGGGTCGCTGCTTGAGCCACCGGAACGTTCGTCGGTAGCTGCGATGCGGCCGCGACAGCGGACGCCTTTAGGGATCTTGCGCGACCGGAAATCCGGCGCTAGCCGGTTTCCGGTCTGCGCCGAAAGAAACGCCGAGGGGCCGCGTTTCCGCGGCCCCTCGAAACGGATACCAGCGTTGGATTTGGTAGAGGCGCTTCCGGCACGTGCCTCCCGAAAGAGACGACGCACGGCGCGAATCGCGAGCCCCCTACGCTGGCTAGACGGTTCCCGGTGGTCCCGGGGACACGCCTCTACCCGCCGGTACCTCCACTGCCCGTACTGTCATCGCTCAAGCCGGACCACCTCCTTTCCGCGGTACGCGCAGCATACGCACTCCAAGCGGATGGACGTCGAGCGAAGATCTCACGGTCGCGAGCCGAGCACGACGGACAGCTCGAGGCCGCGGTCGAGCGGCACCGTGACGCTCGAGAGCGACGTGTCGGCCTGGCGAGCGGCCGAGTACGCCCCGAGCGTCTCGACATGCGAGAGGACGTTGTCGGCGACCACGAGGCCGCCCGGCTCGAGCAACGGCCGGGCGAGGGCGAAGAGCGTCTCGTAGTCGTCCTTCTCCGCGTCGAGGAAGACGAGGTCGAACGTGTCTTCCGTCGAGGCGAGCGTCGCGTGCGCGTCGCCCTCGACGAGCTCCGCCCACTCCTCGAGGCCGGCGTCCAGCACGTTCTTCCGCCACGCCTCGCACTTGGCGGGATCGTGCTCGAGCGAGACGAGACGTCCACCGAGAACGCGCGCTCCCGCAGCGAGCCAGATCGACGAGTAGCCGCGTGAACCACCGATCTCGAGCACTTCGACGCCTGCCTGTGCTGACGCAAGGGCGAAGAGAAAGCGCCCCGTCGTCGGGGCGACCTGGCGCGAGCGCTGCGTCGCCGGCACGCCTGCCTCGCGCTCGGCGGCATCCTCCTGCTCGAGACGCGCGAGCACGGTCCGGACGCGCTCGTCAAGCATCCGGAACCTCGACGACCACCATCCCGTCGTCACGGACCGAGACGGGATAGATCGCCACGGCTGCGAAGGCGGGGAGCGACATCGGTATGCCGCTCTCGAGATCGAAGCGAGACCCGTGACGCGGGCAGACGACGACGCACGCCTCCGGCTCCCAGTCGCCCTCGCACAGGGGCCCGTCGTCGTGCGAGCAGCGGTCCTCGATGGCGTGCAGCCTTCCCGCGCAGTTGTAGACGCCGATCGTGAGCGCGCCGGCATCGACGAGTCGCATCGAGCCGGGAGGAAGCTCCTCGAGCGCGCCTACTTCGACTTCCACGACTACTCGAGCACGAGATCGCGGCTCGACGTACCCCACTCCTCGGGAAGCGGCGTCCCGCGTGACTTGTGCAGTGCGAGCTTGAGCACGCCGAGCCCGAGGATCGCGCACTTGAGACGCACCGGTGTCAGCGGGATGCCCAGCTCGTCGAGAAGTTCCTGCGTCGGCATCGCGGACACGTCTGTGGCCGTGCGGCCCTTGACGAGGTCGCTCAGCATCGACGTCGCAGCCTGGCTGATCGCACACCCACGACCGTCGAAGCCGACCTCCTCGATGACGTCGTCCTCGCCGAGTCGCACCGACACGAAGATCTCGTCGCCGCAGAGCGGATTCTGGCCCTCGGCCTGCGCATCGGCAGGATCCAGCAGCCCGTGGTTCCGCGGGTTCTTGTAGTGATCGAGGATCAGCTCTCGATAGAGCTGGTCGAACTCGCTCATCAGCCGAGAGAGCTCTTCGCCTTGTGGAGACCGTCCACGAGGCGGTCGATCTCCTCGGGGATCGAGTAGAGGTAGAAGCTCGCCCGCACCGTGGCCGAGACGCCGAGCTTGGCCATGAGCGGCTGCGTGCAGTGGTGCCCGGCACGCACCGCGACACCTTCCCAGTCCAGGACCTGCGCGACGTCGTGCGGGTGGACGCCGTCGACGTTGAACGAGACGATCCCCGCGCGCCGCTCCGGCGGCGGGCCGTACGTCGTGACCCAAGGAAGCTCGCCGAGCCGCTCGAGCGTGTACTCGACCAGATCGTGCTCGTGCTGTGAGATCGCGTCGAGGCCCGCGTCGAGCACGTAGTCGACGGCAGCGCCGAAGCCCACCGCCTCCGCGATCGCGGGAGTTCCGGCCTCGAACTTGTACGGAAGCTCGTTCCACGTCGTGCGCTCCATCGAGACCGAGCGGATCATCTCGCCGCCGAGGTTGAACGGCGCCATCGACTCGAGCAGCTCCTTGCGTCCCCACAGCGCCCCGATGCCGCTCGGGCCGCACATCTTGTGCGAGGAGATGGCGAGGAACTCGCAGTCGAGCGCCTGCACGTCGAGCGGGCGGTGCGGAGCCGCCTGTGCTGCGTCGACGACCATGATCGCGCCTCGCTCATGCGCCCAGGCCGCGAGCTCGGCCACCGGATTCACGGTCCCGAGCGTGTTGGAGACGAGGTTGGACGCGACGACCTTCACCTTTCCTGCCCGCTCGATCTCGTCCAGCGCGTCGAGCTGGAGCTCGCCGGACTCGTCGATCGGAATCGCCTTGAACGACGCGCCCGTGCGGCCGGCGACGTACTGCCACGGCACGAAGCTCGAGTGGTGCTCGAGATCGGTGACGATGACGACGTCGCCGGGCCCCAGGTTGTCGAGCCCCCACGCGTACGCGACGAGGTTCAACGCCTCCGTCGCGCTCCGCGTGAAGATCACCTCGCGCTCCGACGGCGCGTTGACGAAGCCTGCGACCTTCCCCCGCGCGCCCTCGTAGCCCGTCGTCGCGCGCTCGGCGAGCCGATAGACCCCGCGATGGACGTTCGCGTACGAGTGCTCGTAGAAGTCGCGCATCGCGTCGAGCACCTGACGCGGCTTCTGCGTCGAGGCCGCCGAGTCGAGGAATGCGACCGAGCGGCCGTTCACGAGCTCGTCGAACACTGCGAAGTCGGCCCGCAGGCGGTTCGCGTCCAGCTTCGTCTCCGGCGTTACGGCCACGAGAAGCATCGTACCCCTGGCGTGTCGGGCTACCCGAGGTCGACCTTGCCGTTCGTGGAGGCACGCTCCGCCGCTCGCCGAACCCGCTGAGCCGTGAGCACGGCGTGCGCGAGCAACTCCTGCACGAGCTCGATCCGCTGGCGCTCCGACGTCTCGGCGAGGAGTGCGAGCTTCTCGTCGCTCGGAAGCTCGACCTTTCCGGCGAGCGCGAAGGAGAGCTGCGGGATGTCACGATCGGGCGCGTCGACCTCGCTCTCGGTGACCTCGCGGAGCTGCTCGAACAGCCGAAGCGCCTCGTCCACGGCCGCGGTCTCGGCGGGGTCGTCGGCATCCTCGATCGGTGCCACCAGTCCCGTGTTGAAGGACCTGCCGTCCGTCAGCTCGGTGAGCCGGAAGCGCTCGCCACCTTCGACGAGGATGTTGAGCCTGCCGTCTTCGAAGCGGGTGAGCACCTCGACGATGTGCGCGCGCGTGCCGACGTCCCGGAGGCCGTCGTCGTCCGCGTAGACGAGGCCGAACTCGGCCTCTTGGTCGAGGCACTCGCTGACGAGCTCCTTGTAGCGCTCCTCGAAGATGTGGAGCGGAAGCTGCTCGGTCGGGAGCAGGACGATGCCGAGCGGGAAGAGTCCGAGCTCGTCCATCCGCATCTGTCTCCCGCAGAGCCTGACGCGTCGTCACGCTCACGCGAAGCCTACGCCTGTGACGGTGTCAGGCAGTTCGTTCGAGGTCGAGCGCCGCCGAGTTGATGCAGTAGCGAAGGCCGGTGGGCTGCGGCCCGTCGTCGAAGACGTGCCCGAGGTGGCCGCCGCAGGTCGCGCACATCACCTCGGTGCGTGACATCCCGTAGCTCGTGTCGGTCTCCGTGACGACGCTGTCGAGCGACGTCGGCTCGTAGAAGCTCGGCCAGCCGCTGCCGGACTCGAACTTCGTGTCCGAGCGGAAGAGCTCGGCGCCGCATCCGGCACAGCGGTACACGCCGTCGCCGTGCTCGTCCCAGAAGGTGCCGCTAAACGCACGCTCGGTGCCCTTGCGCCGCAGGATCTCGTACTGCTCGGGCGTGAGGCGCGCCCGCCACTCCTCGTCGGTGAGCTCGGTCTTCGGCTCCATGCCTCGAGGGTAGCTGCGAGTCAGAGGACGACGAGTGACAAGGCTATGAACTGCGTCACGGCGGCCGCAACGACGAGCAGGTGGAAGATCTCGTGGAATCCGAGCGTGCCCGGAAATGGATTCGGCCATGCCGTCGCGTAGGTGAGAGCTCCGACGCTGTAGAGCGCTCCCCCGCGATCACGAGAACCGCCGCGGCCACGCCGAGCGACGGGAAGAGCTGCGGGACGAGGATCAGGCCGACCCACCCGACGCCCAGGTATGCGAACGCGGTGAGCCAGCGCGGCGCGTCGATCCACACGAGATTCAGGAAGATCCCGAACGCGGCTCCGACCCACACGGTGACGAGCCCGACGAGACGTGCCGTCCCGTCGAACGCGACGAGTGCGAACGCCGTGTACGTGCCCGCGATGAAGACGAAGATCATGGCGTGGTCGAGCCGGCGCGCGCGAAGCCGAGCGGTCGCGCTGCGCCACGGGAAGCGGTGATACAGGGCACTCGCCCCGAACATGGCCGCGAGTGCGACCGCGTACACCCACACCGCGAAGCGCTCCAGGTACCCGTCGGCGAGAACGACGAGAAGCGTTCCGGCGACGACCGCCGCGACGAACGCGTACTGGTGAAAGACGCCGCGTAGGCGGGGAACGTCGACGTGCGACATCGGCCGATGATGCCGGACCGGCGCTATACCTGCGGAATGCGCGCTTCGAGCGCCGCCGCGAGCGCCTCGCGCACCGGTTCGAGCTCGACGCGATCGAGGACGTCCTGGAAGAAGCCGCGCACGATCAGACGCTCCGCCTCCGAGCGCGAGAGGCCGCGCGACATGAGGTAGAAGAGCTGCTCGCGGTCGACCTGGCCGAGCGTCGCTCCGTGCGTGCAGCGCACGTCGTTGGCCATGATCTCGAGCCCGGGGATCGAGTCGGCATGGGCCGACTTCGAGAGGAGCAGGTTGCGGTTCTCCTGGTACGCGTTCGTCTTCTGCGCACCCTCCTCCACGCGGATCATCCCGCGCCAGACCACCCGCGCCGTGTCCCGGAGGGCGCCCTTGAACGCGAAGTCCGACGTCGTCGACGGCGCGATGTGCTCCTGGAACGTGTCGTAGTCGAGGTGCTGCGTGCCGTCCGCGAAGTACGCGCCGGTCACGCGCGACGTCGCACCCTGTCCCGCGAGGTCGTTCTGGATGCGGATCTTCCCCTTCGCCGAGCCGAACCCACCGGCCACCCAGTCGAGCTCGGCGTCCCGCTCGACCGTTGCGTGGTGCGAGGCGAAGTGCCACGTGCCGCGCGAGAGATTCTGCACGGACACGTACTCGACCTTCGCAGCCTGCCGTACGACGATCTCGACGGCCGCGTTCGTGTAGCGCGCTCAGCTCGGGAGTCGCTCGAGACGTACTCCTCGATGAGCGTGAAGCGGCTCTCGGGCTCGGCGACGACAAGGAGTCGCCAGAAGACCGAGCCTCCCTCGACCGAGTTCGCGATCCGCACGTAGAGCGGCTTCTCGAGGACGACGCCGCGCGGCACGTGGACGAGGAGCCCGTGCGTCCACATCGCGGCGTTGTGCGCGGCGAACTTCTCGTCGAACCCGACGAGCGAGTAGAGGAGCTCGTGATCCTCCGGGAGTTGCTCGAAGCGGATGCCGTCGGGGGCCGAGACGATCTCGAGCCCAGCTTCGCCGACGTGGACGACGCCGGACGCATCGAGGTCGAGCATCGTCGGAGGCGAGGCGATCTCACCCGCGCCGTTTGCCGTCCACGAGTCGGGGTCGAAGTCCTTGAGGTCTGTGAACCGCCAGTGCTCGTCCTTCGTCGTCGGCAGTGGGAGCGCGGCGTAGCGCTCGAGGAGCTCGGCTGCTCATGCGTCGAACCGCCGATGCAGCATGAGTGCGTTGCCGTCGGGGTCCTTGACCGGCCTGCCGGCAGACGCTGGTCTCGATCGTCTCGCCGTCGAACTGACGCCCTTGGCCTCGAGCCCGTGCGGCGTCGACGTCCGCACGCGCAGCGCAAGGCCGGCAGGACTCGGTGCGAACGGCTGCCCGATGCTCGACGGATCGAAGACGTCGAGCGTCACCTGACCGCAGCGAAGCTCAAGGTCGCTCTCGCCCTCGGTCTCGATCTCAGCTCGAGCACCCCGGCATAGAAGTGCTTCGCTCGCGAAATGTCCTGCGTGAGAACGGATACGAAATCGACGCGCTCGACCGCTCACGGCGTCGTCCCGTCCGGGTACGGCGCGTAGCGGCGGTGCAGGAGGATGCGATTTCCCGCAGGGTCGCTCACTCCCGCGCCGCGGCAGGCGCCGGAATCCCACATCTCGCCCACTTCGACACCTGCGGCCTCGAGCGCCGACTTCGCAGCCGCAACGTCGGCAACGCGCAGCGAGATCGTCGAGCGGGAGCGGCGCAACTCGTCGTCGGTGTAGCGGCGTCATGACCGCGAGCGTGACGTTGCCGACCTCGTACTCGACCCAATCGTCGCCAGGTGAGTTCGGATTCCGCCGAAGGCCGAGGAGATCGCCGTAGAACCGATTCGCAGCGTCGATGTCGTCCACCGGCACGCGGATGTAGTCGACTCGCTCGACGCCGATCACCCGTACCTCCGATGGAGCATGAACACGTTGCCGTCCGGATCCGCGAAGTGGGCCATATGGCAGACGCCGGAGTCGAACGTCTCGCCGAAGAAGGTGATGCCGCGTGCCTCGAGCTCGCCGCGCGCCTCCTCGACATCGACTACGCGGAGCGCGATCGGCGCGGTGTGTGGGCCGCGGAACTCCTGACCGATGTTCGTCGGATCGAGGAGATAGAGGAACGCGTTCTCGCCGAGCCGGAACTCGGGCCACTGGCCCTCACCTGTCTGCTCGAGCCCGAGCGTCTCGCGGTAGAACGCCGCCGAACGCTCGAGGTCGGTGACCGGCACCGAGACGAAGTCGGTGCGCTCGACGATCACGCCTGCACCTCCTTGTACGGCGCGTACCGCTTGTGCAGCGTCAGCGGATTGCCGTCTGGATCAGCGAAGTTCGCCATGTGGCACACGCCGGTGTCGAACGTCTCACCCTGGAATTGCACACCTTTCGCCTCGAGCTCGGCGCGCGCAGCCGGTACGTCGTCCACGTGAAGCAAGACGATGCTGTTCGCCTGCGGCTGGTACTCGACGCCGAACTGCGCCGGCTGCCAGATCGCGAAGCACGTGCTACCGACCCAGAACTCGTAGCGGGCGTTCTCGTCGGGGCGAAGCCCGAGCGTGTCGATGTAGAACGCGCGTGAGCGCTCGGCATCCGACGACGGGATGCCGACGACATCGACCCTGCTGATCGGACTAGCCAACCCTGCTCCTAACCTACGGAGCCTTCCATCTGGAGCTGGATGAGGCGATTCATCTCGACCGCGTACTCGAGCGGGAGCTCCTTCGTGATCGGCTCGACGAACCCGGAGACGATCATCGCGCTCGCCTCGGCCTCGGACAGGCCGCGGCTCATGAGATAGAAGAGCTGCTCCTCGCCGATCTTCGAGACCGTCGCCTCGTGCCCGAGGTCGACATCCGACTCGTCGACCTGGATGTACGGGTACGTGTCCGAGCGCGACTCGTCGTCGAGGATGAGCGCGTCGCAGACGACCTTCGACTTCGAGCCGACTGCGCCCTTCGCCACCTGCAGCAGCCCGCGGTAGCCGGCGCGGCCGCCGTCCTTCGAGATCGACTTGGACGTGATGACCGACGACGTGCGCGGGGCGACGTGGACGACCTTGCCGCCCGCGTCCTGGTGCTGGCCCTTTCCGCCGAACGCGATCGAGAGCACCTCGCCGTGGGCGCGCTCGCCCATGAGCCAGATCGCCGGGTACTTCATCGTGACCTTCGAGCCGAGGTTCCCGTCGACCCATTCCATGGTCGCGCCCTCGTAGGCGACGGCGCGCTTCGTGACGAGGTTGTAGACGTTGTTCGACCAGTTCTGGATGGTCGTGTAGCGGCAACGCCCGCCCTTCTTCACGATGATCTCGACGACCGCGGAGTGGAGCGAGTCGGACGAGTAGATCGGCGCCGTGCAGCCCTCGACGTAGTGCACGTACGCGTCCTCGTCGACGATGATCAGCGTGCGCTCGAACTGGCCCATGTTCTCCGCGTTGATGCGGAAGTAGGCCTGGAGCGGCATCTCGATCCGCACTCCGGGCGGCACGTAGATGAACGACCCGCCCGACCAGACCGCGGAGTTGAGCGCCGCGAACTTGTTGTCGTTCTGCGGGATGATCGTGCCCATGTGCTGCTTGACGATGTCCTCGTGCTCACGGAGCGCGGTGTCCATGTCGAGGAAGATCACGCCCTTCGCCTCGAGGTCGGCCTGGAGCTTGTGGTACACGACCTCGGACTCGTACTGGGCGCCGACGCCGGCGAGGTACTTCTTCTCGGCCTCGGGGATCCCGAGCTTGTCCCACGTGTCGAGGATCTCGGCCGGCAGGTCCTCCCAGGACTCGGCCTGCTTCTCCGTGGGCTTGATGTAGTAGTAGATGTTCTCGAAGTCGATGCCGGAGAGATCGGCTCCCCAGTTCGGCATCGGGCGCGCGAAGAAGTAGTCGAGCGACTTGTGCCGGAACTGCCGCATCCAGTCGGGCTCGTTCTTGTGCTCCGCGATCGCCTCGACGACCTCGTGCGAGATCCCGCGGCCCGACTTGAAGAAGTAGTCCTTCGCGGCGTCGGGATTCGAGAATCCGTACTTGTACTCGGATCTGATGTCGCGGACGACCTCGGTCTCGTGCGTACTGCTCATTCGCCACCTCCCACGCCGGCCGGGATGAACGCCTCGTAGCCGTCGGCCTCGAGCTTGTGTGCGAGCTCGGGGCCGCCGTCCGCCACGATGCGCCCGTCGACGAAAACGTGCACATGGTCCGGGGTGATGTAGTCGAGGATTCGCTGGTAGTGCGTGATCACGAGCGCGCCGGTCTCGGGACCGACGAGCTTGTTCACGCCGTTCGCGACGATCCTGAGCGCGTCGATGTCGAGACCGGAGTCGGTCTCGTCGAGCACGGCGATCTTCGGCTTCAGCATCGCCATCTGCAGGATCTCGACACGCTTCTTCTCGCCTCCGGAAAAGCCGTCGTTCAGATATCTCGACGCGAGCTCGCGCGGAACCTTGAGCTCCTCCATGGCCGCGAGCAGGTTCGTCCGGAACTCGGGAATCGGAACCGGATCCTCCTCGCCACCGCTCGCCGCCTTGCGGTTCGCGTTGATCGCGCTCCGCAGGAAGCTCGTCACGGTGACGCCGGGAATCGCATGCGGGTACTGGAATGCGAGGAAGAGGCCGCGCTGCGCACGCTCGTCGGCGCCGAGCTCGGTCAGATCCTCACCGCCGAAGAGGATCTGGCCTTCGGTGATCTCGTATGCGGGATGACCCATGAGTGCGTACGCGAGGGTCGACTTGCCCGACCCGTTCGGGCCCATGATCGCGTGCTTCTGCCCGAGGTCGACCTCGAGGTCGACACCCTTGACGATCTCGGTGCCGTCCTCCAGAGCGACGTGCAGATTCCTGATCTCGAGCTGAGCCATGCGAAAAAGGAGCCTCCTCGGGTCTTGTCGACAGGCCTATCGCCCGCCTGCCCCATGGTAGCCGCTGGTTTCAGCGCGCGGCCCGGTGGTAAGGTGAGGCACATGCCGTTCGGCATCTCACTGCCAGAGCTTCTGATTTTGCTGGTCGTTCTCCTGCTCGTCTTCGGCGCGAAGCGACTGCCCGAGATGGGGCGCTCGCTCGGAAAGGGCATGCGCGAGTTCAAGGACTCGGTGTCCGGGATCGACGAGCCGGTCTCGACGACCACTCCGACTCCCACACGCGTCGAGCTTCCTTCCGCCACGCCCGCCACCCGGGTCCCGTCGGACGAGACGGAAGCCCGGACCGAGCGGGAAACCGTCAGCTAGGAGCTCCTCCGCGTGTTTCGCCGGTGGCTCCCGCGCCGTCTCGACCACGGTGAGGAAGCGACGCTCGTCGAGCACCTCGATGAGCTCCGCTCCCGGTTGGTGGTCTCGCTCTTCGCCATCATCCCGATCTTCATCGTCACGTTCGCGTTCCACGAGCACATCATGGAGTGGCTCACCGCGCCGCTTCCCGACGACAGGCGGCTCGTCACGCTCGGTGTGACCGAGCCCTTCACGACGTCGGTCAAGGTCAGCTTCATCGCGGCGCTCGCCTTCTGTCTCCCGGTTTTGCTCTGGCAGGCCTGGGCGTTCTTCGCGCCGGCGGTCCAGCCGCACTTCGAGCGCGTCGTCCTCGTGCTCGTCGTCCTGGGGACCGCGCTCTTCATCTCTGGCGTCGCGTTCATGTACACGGTCGTGCTCCCGCGCGCCCTCGACTTCCTCACGTCGTACGACGACGAGCTGTACGACATCCAGATCCGCGCGAGCTACTACTACACCTTCGCCGCCATGACCCTGCTCGCAGGCGGCCTCGCGTTCCTCATGCCCATCTTCATCCTCGGCCTGGTGCGCCTGCGCGTGCTGACCTCTGCTCGCCTGCGCAAGAACCGCAAGATCGCGTTCGTCGGGCTCCTCTGCTTCGCGATCCTCCTGCCGACGGTCGACCCTGTCTCGCTCGCGTTCGAGCTCGTCCCGCTCCTCATCCTCTTCGAGCTGTCGATCTGGCTCTCGGTGCTCATGGAGCGTCGCTGGGACCGCGGCTGGGACGAGGAGTACGCCGAAGCCGGATTGTCGTGACCGTTCTCTCGGCGGACTGGGTGGTTCCCATCGAGGGGCCACCGATCAGGGACGGTGCTGTCGAGATCGACGACCTGACCGGCACGATCGCTGCGGTCGGCCGACGCGAGGATCTCGGCGACTCCGTGCACTACGAGGAGGCGGTGATCCTTCCGGGTTTCGTCAACGCCCACACCCATCTCGAGTACGAGATGTACGCGGGCTTCGGGGACGGGCTCGGCTTCGCGGACTGGATCGGCTTGCACGTGCAGCGCAAGCAGCGCATCGACCAGCACGACATGGACGCGATCGCGCGACTCGGCGCGTTGAACTGCCTCCGCTCGGGAATCACGACCGTCGGCGACTGCAGCTTCAGCGGGGCTGCAGCGACGGCGTGCGCCGACCTCGGCCTCCGCGGGACGATCTACCTCGAGGTCTTCGGCGCGACCGCCGCCTCGATCCAGGAACGGTTCGAACCGATGCGCGACCGCATCTCCGAGGCGCTCTCCGACGACCTCCGGCTCGGAATCTCACCGCATGCGCCGTACACCTGCACCATCGAGCTCTACGAGGCATGCGCTGCTCTCGGGCTTCCCGTCGCGACGCACCTCGCCGAGAGCGACGCCGAGACCGAGTTCCTCCGTACCGGCGCCGGCGCATGGGAGTCGTTCGCGGAGATGCTCGTTCCGCCGCCGGGAACGACAGGAATCCGCGCGCTGGCCGAGGCAGGACTGCTCGACTCCAACGTCGTCGCCGCGCACTGCGTCAAGGTCGACGAGGAGGAGATCGCGCTCCTCGCCGAGCACGACGTGGCGGTCGCGCACTGCCCGCGCTCGAACGGGGTTCTCGGCTGCGGGGTCGCTCCCCTCACGGCACTTCGCGAAGCGGGGATCCGCGTCTGCATTGCCACGGACAGCCCTGCGTCGACGCCGTCGTTCGACATGTTCGACGAGATGCGCGCCGCGATCGTCGGAGCGCGGGCCCGCGAAGGCCGCCCGGACGCGCTGTCTGCGGCAGACGCGCTGGAGCTCGCAACGCTCGGCGGCGCGCGTGCTCTCGGACTCGACGAAACGACCGGGTCGCTCGTGCCTGGAAAGAAGGCCGATCTGACCGTTCTCTCGCTCGCCGAGACGTCGTTCATCCCGTGGGAAGATCCTGTTACGGGGATTGTCCTCGGCGGATCCCCTCACGGCGTCATCGCTACCCTCGTGTCCGGCAAACCGCGGTATGAGAAGGGAGGGAAGGCATGGCTCGAGCTGATCGGCGCAGCGCGCAGCGCACGAGACCGGCTGCTGCACGCAGATCCGAGGTCGTAATCGAGGACACCATGTTCTTCCCCAGGCTCCGCAGGCATGCGAAGTGGATGTTCCTGTTCCTCGCGCTCGCGTTCGGTCTCGGCTTCGTCGGCTTCGGCGTCGGGGCCGGCGGGATCGGCATCGGCGACGCCTTCCGCGACGCCGCGGGCGGCACCGGCGTCCCGTCGATCTCGGACTCCGAACAGAAGGTGCTCGACAACCCGAAGGACGCGCAGGCCTTCAAGGACCTGTCCACCGCCTACCAGGCCGAGGGCAATATCGACCAGGCAGTCGAGGCCATGCAGAGCTACATCGCGCTCAAGCCGAAGGACGCGGACGCGCTTCGCGAACTCGCGGCGCTGCACCTGCAGAAGGCCTCCACCGCGCAGGAGCGCGCCCAGATCTATCAGGTGCGCTCGGACTACCTCGCACCCGGGACTGTTCGGGACACGATCTTCCAGCTGGGCGGCAGTCCTCTGGCTCCCGATCCGATCACGAACGCCGTCAGCACGTCGTACGACCGCGAGATCTCGGCCGCGGCCTCGGAGATCCAGGCCGCGTCCGCGCAGGCAGTCGAGGCGTATCGCAAGATCACCGAGATCCAGCCGACCGACCCGACCGTCCAGCTCGAGCTCGCCCAGGCCGCGCAGTCGGCCAACGACACCGCGACCGTGATCGCCGCCTACGAAGCGTTCCTGAAGCTCGCACCGGATGATCCGACGGCGCCCGAAGTTCGCCGCATCCTCAAGCAGTACAAGCAGTTCGGTCAGAGCGGCTAGCACCACGCGGTTAGACTCGGCCCTCGTGAGGCCCGTCGTACTCGTCGTCGCCGTGTGCGCGGGAGCGCTTGCACTCGCACTTTCGGGCTGCGGCACGGGTGGCTACACGAGCGAGGGCAGCCAAGGTGCCGGAAAGGATCTCTTCCTCCAGTCCTGTGGGGGCTGCCATGCACTTGCCGACGCGGGAACCACGAGCGCGATCGGGCCGAATCTCGACGACGCGTTCGCGCAGGCACGCGAGGCAGGAATGACGTCAGACACCTTCACGCAAGTCGTGGCGGGCCAGATTCGCTACCCAATCGAGGATCCCGTGACAGAAGCCCCCGGTATGCCCGGTCCCGATCAGACGCTCCCTCACTGCGGCGACGTCGAGGGCGACGCGTTCTGCGTCGACGATCAAGACCAGGCGATCGCCGACATCGCCGTCTACGTCGGCGCCGTGGCCGGAACGGGCATCACCACGGAGCAGCCGACGGACGGCAAGTCGATCTTCACGGCCAACTGCGGCTCGTGCCACGCTCTCGCCGACGCGGGCACGTCCGGAGCGGTCGGCCCGAACCTCGACGACGCCAAGCCGTCAGTGGAGCTGGCCGTCGATCGCGTGACGAACGGTCAGGGAGCGATGCCGTCCTTCAAGGACTCGCTCGACGCGGATCAGATCAAGGCCGTCGCCGAGTACGTCGCCGGCGCCGCTGGGCGTTAGGGCCACTGGCGAGGCGCTTCAGCGCCTCGCCCGCCTCTGCTTCGTGCGACCGGCAGGATGCGCGGCTGAAGCCACGCACCAGGCGTTATTCGTCGGTTTCCGCGAGATCTACCACGACATGCGTCACCGGCACGTCGTAGCGTGCGCGCACGGACTCGACGATGCCGCGCTCGAGCCAGTTCGACCTCCCCGGCGGGTGCGTCGAGATGACGATCTCGTTCGGGCCGAACGTGCGCATCGCGTCGTCGACGGCAACGAGCGGGTCGCCGTCGCCGACCTCGCCTCGCGCCTCGATTCCGACCGACCGCAGACGTGCAAGGGTCACGTCGAGCCTCGCCCTCGCCGCCTCGCGTGCGGGATCCTCGTCCGAGGTGAACGTCTTCAGGCGCGAGTTCAGCGCGGGGCACACGACGAGGAACTGCGTGCGCTCGACCAGCGCGAGCGTGCTGATCGTGCTCAGGAGCTCCTCGCCCTGAACCGTCTCGTTGGCGACGACGAGGACCCGGCGCTCGTCCGACCCGCCGAGGGTCCGTACTTGCTCGCGTTCAGGAGCGGGATCGCGCTGGCGCAGGTACATGGCCACTGCTACGGCTGACAGCGCGAGGAACGTGAGGAACCCGAGCACGGTCGAGATCGCGGCCATGATCACGATGAGCGCGAAGGCACCGATCGTGATCAGCAGAAACCGGAACGCCGCAGACTCGCTCCGAAACGGGCTCTCCATCAGAGGAGATAGATCGTCGCGTACACGACGATCCACATCACGTCGACGAAGTGCCAGTAGATGCCAGGCAGCTCCACCCCGTGGTGGTGTTCGGGCGAGTAATGGCCGCGGAACCCGCGGATGATCACCATCAGCAGCAGGCTGAGACCCACGAAGACGTGCGCGCCGTGGAGCCCCGTGAGGCCGAAGAAGACGGACGCGAACGCACCGTCGCCCGTGTTGAAACCGACGTTGAGGTACTCGACGACCTGTGTGAGCAGGAACGCGAAGCCCATGAGGAAGGTCAGCACCATCCCGGCCAGGAACCCGGTGCGCTCGCCGCGCTTGATGCACTGCAGCGCCCAGTGCATCGTGAAGCTCGAGGTCACGAGGATCGCGGTGTTCACGCCCGCCACGAACACGGGGAAGTGGTACGGCTCAGGCGGCCAGTGATCCGGAGCGCCGGGGTTCACGACGCGTACGAAGAAGTACGCAGCGAAGAACGAGCCGAACAGCATGATCTCCGACCCGATGAAGAGGAGCATCCCGAGCGTGCGCGGGTCGACGCGTGAGCTCTGGTTCGCCGGGGGCGGGCCGTGGTGGTCGTCGTGGCCGTGGAGCGGTTCGGCGTGCGCCGTCATATGCCGGCCCCCACGAGCTCCTCGACGACCACGTGCTGGACGGGCAGCCCGGTCTGCGCGCGGAGCCGCCCGACGAGGTCTCGCCGGAGCCAGCCGGAACGCTCGCCCGGGAACGTCGACACGATGATCTCGTCGGTTCGCTCGTCCTCGACGTGCTCCATCGCAGCGACGAACGGGTCGGGGTGCGCAATCTGGCCGTGGACGTCGAGACCCTCGGAGCGGAGGATGGACAGCGCCGCGCGGAGCCGCCGTTCGGCCTCAGGATGCTCTCCGCGCCCGGGATCGCTCTGCGGGCACACGATGAGGAAGCTCGCCGGGCTTTCGTGAGAACGCTGTCGAATCCGGTCGAGGAGCGGCTCGCCGAGCACGGTCTCGTTTGCGACGACGAGCACGTTCGCGCTCGCTCGCCCGCTCACGTCGGACACGAGGTGCTCGACGGGACGATCGCCCGCCGCCCTGCGGATCTCTTCGACGAGGTTCTTTCGCAGCCAGCCGGACTTCGTCGCGGGGTGGGTGCACACGACGACCTCGTCCACGTGCTCCGACACGAGCACGTCCTTCACGGCTGCGAGCGGCTCGTCGTCGAAGACCCGTCCGTGAGCAGGGATCCCGGCGAGCCGCAACGCAGCGAGCACGCGGTCGAGCCTGCGGCCGGCGGCAGCGCGACGGGAGTCGCGGTAGACGACGTAGCCCTCCCGAGGCTGCGTCACCGGTGCGACGACGGAGACGCGAATGGGGCCTCGCTCCGCCCGCGCGCGCAGCGCGTCGACCAGCTCGGCGCCGACGAGCGTCTCGTTCGCGACGACGAGTACCGACGTCGTCTCGTCGGTCATGCGCGCACCTCCTCCTGCACCTCCTGGGCCTCCTTGGTGGGGCTGAGGATTGCGTGGCGAGCGCCGGGAACGCCGTACTCGTAGGGCCCGCCGACGACCTGCGGGATCTCGTCGAAGTTGAAGATCGGTGGCGGCGACGACACCTGCCACTCCAGCGTCCGGGCGCGCCACGGGTTCGCCTCGGCGATCGGCCCCCGCTGCCAGCTCACGATCATGTTGTAGACGAAGAGGACGAACGAGACACCGAGGACGAAGGACGCGATCGAGATGAAGAGATTCAGGCTTCCGAAGGCAGAGTCGTAGTCGAAGACGCGCCGGGGCATTCCGCGCAACCCGACGTAGTGCATCGGGAAGAACGTCGCGTTGAAGCTGACGAAGGTCAGCCAGAAGTGCCACTTGCCGAGCACCTCCGAGTACATCCGCCCGGTCATCTTCGGGAACCAGTAGTAGACGCCCGCGTAGATCGTGAACACCGATCCGCCGAAGAGCACGTAGTGGATGTGCGCGACGATGAAGTAGGTGTCCGACGCCGCGATGTCGATCGGCACCGACCCGAGGTAGATCCCGGAGAGGCCGCCGATGACGAACATCGTCACGAACCCGAGCGCGAACAGCATCGGCGTCGTCATGTGGATACGACCGCGCCAGAGCGTCGCGATCCAGGAGAACACCTTGATCCCGGTGGGGATGGCGATCAGGAGCGTCGTGATCATCATCGGGACGCGCAGCCAGTCGGCCATCCCCGCGACGAACATGTGGTGCGCCCACACCGAGAAGCCGAGGACGAGGATCCCCAGCAGCGAGAGCGCCATGAGGCGGTAGCCGAAGATCGGCTTGCGCGACATCGACGAGATCACCTCGGAGACGATCCCGAAGCCGGGCAACATCATGATGTAGACGGCCGGGTGCGAGTAGAACCAGAAGATGTGCTGGTAGCCGAGCACGTAGCCGCCGTCCTCGGGCACGAAGAAGCTCGTGTGCATGATCCGGTCGAACATCACGAAGAACTGCGAGCCGGCGATGAACGGCGTCGCGAGCACGACGAGCAGTGACGTCGTGAAGTTCGCCCACACGAGGAGCGGCATGCGCCAGAACGTCATCCCCGGCGCGCGCATCGTGATGATCGTCACCAGGAAGTTGAGGGCCGTCATGATCGAGGACGCACCAGCCCACTGGACGCCCATGTTGAAGAACGTCTGGCCGAGCGGCTGCCCCTCGGCGAGCGGCGCGTAGCCCGTCCAGCCGGCCCCGAACGCGCCGCCCGGGGCGAGGAAGCTCGCGACGAACATGAGCCCGGCGATGGGCAGGAGCCAGAACGAGAGGGCGTTCAGACGCGGGAACGCCATGTCCGGCGCACCGAGCATGAGCGGCACTGCGAAGTTCGCGAGCCCGGCGAACGCGGGGATGATGAACAGGAAGATCATCAGCGTCGCGTGCACGGAAACGAGCCCGTTGTACGTCTGCGAGTCGACGAACTGGAGGCCCGGCTGCGCGAGCTCGGCGCGGAAGAACATCGCCATGAGCCCGCCGATCGTGAAGAAGACGAACGTCGTGACCAGGTACTGGATCCCGATCACCTTGTGGTCGGTGTTCACGCGGAAGTAGTCCTTCCACGACGTCGCACCGTGACCCGAGTGATCCTCCGGCTCCGTGGGGCGGCCGGCGATGTAGTGGAGCCAGTAGTCGAACGACCCGATCCCGGCCAGGAACCCGATCGGCGCCAGCACCATCCCGCCGACGACGAGGATCACCTCCGTCGTCCAGATCGGGTCCCAGCCCCACCAGGCGCGTAGCGCCATGACGAGGAGCGCCCCGAGCGCGAACCCCGCGAGCGCCATCCACGCGCCGCGCAGGAGGCCCGGACCGAAGAACGCCTTCCAGGTCGAGCCGTGCGGAGGCTCGAAGTGAGTCGGGTACCGGTTGAGGTCGGACTCGTGCTGCGTCGCCGTCACGTGCGCTGCTCCTCGATCCATTCGTCGAACTCACGCTGCGTCACGACTCGCGCTTTCGCCCGCATCGTCGCGTGCCCCAGCCCGCACAGCTCGGCGCACACGACCTCGTACTCCCCCGTGCGAGTCGGTGTCACGAGGATCGTCGTCTCGATGCCCGGAACCGCATCCATCTTCTGGCCGAAGTTCGGAACCCAGAACGAATGGAGCACGTCCACGGCCTCCATCGTGAACTGCGCCTGCTGGTTCACCGGCAGGACGAGCTGGCCGGACTGGAAGTCGCCGTGGTCGGGGTACTCGAACCGCCACGCGAACTGCTGGCCGATCGCCTTCACCTGAAGGGCGTTGGCGCGAGCATTCCCGTTCTCGGACATCACGACCGCGCTGACGATCCCGAGCGCGATCACGAGGATCGCGGGAATCGCCGTCCACGCGATCTCGAGGCCGGTGTGACCGTGGATGGGTGGGCCCTCGGCGTCGTCGTCCGGTGGCACCCGCCACTTCCAGACGGAGAAGATCACCACGGCTCCGACGACGGCGAAGATGACGACCGACATCCACGTCGCGAACCAGTAGATGTCCTGAATCCGGTCGAACTCCTCGCTCGCGGAGGTCGGCAGCCACTGGAAGAGGACTGCGACGAGCGTGACGGCAACGCCAATCACGACGCCGATCGCGACCAGCTGCACGATCCCCTTGCGCACCGGCTCCGAGCCTACTCCAACGAAGTCGACGATCGGCCTGTCGAACCGTCTCGCGCGCGTCCGGACGAACCAGCGCGTCCGTCAACCATCGCATCAGGAGGATCTCCTCGTGAAGAGAACCACATATGCAATCTCCGCACTCGTCGCCGCGATGTCGCTGTTGGTGTTCGGCGTCGTATCGGCAACCGCCGGCTCGTCGTCGTCGCCCAGCGCGGCTACCGCGCCCATGAGCCACTCGACGCACGCGTCGCATGGCGCAGGGTCTGACCCAGTCCGACCTCCGCGCCCTGCTCGGCCGCCAGCTCGGTGAGCATGCCGCGCTCGCGATGAACGCAACGAACCTCGGCGTCATCGGCTCGCCCGCCTTCCCGGCAGCCGCGAAGGCCCTCGACCGCAACTCGGTCGCGCTCTCCAAGTCGATCGCCGCCGTCTACGGTGAGCCCGCAGGCAAGGCGTTCCTCGACGGGAAGTTCCAGTGGCGCGCCCACATCGGCTTCTTCGTGGACTACACGGTCGCCGTCGCCAAGAAGGACAAGGCCGGCCAGAACAAGGCCGTCGCCAACCTGAAGCGCTACACGGTCGAGCACGGCAAGCTGCTCGGCGGTGCCACCGGTCTTCCTCCGAAGGCCGTCGCGGCTGACCTGCTCATCCACGTCCTCGAGCTCAAGGGTCAGCTGGATGCGTACGCCAACAAGCAGTACGCGAAGGCCGCCGGTCTCTACCAGGACGCCTACGCGCACATGTTCATGACCGGTGATCTGCTCGCCGGCGCGATCTCGAAGCAGAAGGACCTTCCCAAGTAGAGCTCACATCGCACCACGCGAAAGGGCCGGGCACGTAGCCCGGCCCTTTTGCGTTCTCCGACGAGCGCGCGACTATCGTGGACTCGATGGCACGAATCGCCAAGCTCACGGTCGCCGTGGTTCTCCTAGGGCTGACCGTGGCAGTGCTCGCCGGCGCGGTGCTCGGCGGCGGTGGGGAAGTCGCGCCGCACTCGAGTCAAGTGCAGGCCGAAGCAGCCCGGCCGAAAGGAACGCCTGTCGTTCTCGCGTTCGGCGGGGATGTGCACTTCGAGGGCGTCCTCGCAACGAAGCTGGCAGCGGATCCCGACGGCGTGCTCGATCCGATCGAGCCGGTCCTCCACCAGGCCGATCTGTCCGTGGTGAACCTCGAAACCGCAGTCACGACCGGCGGCTCCCCCACGTCGAAGGCATTCGTGTTCCGTACTCCCGCGAGCGCGTTCGCTGCCCTGCGCGGCGGTGGAGTCGACGTCGCATCGATGGCGAACAACCACGGGCTCGACTATGGCGCGACCGGTCTCCGTGACTCGCTCGCCGCCGCGAAGCGATATCGCTTCCCCGTCGTCGGCATCGGCCTGAATGCAAAGCAGGCGTACCGCCCGTTCCGGCGCACGATCAACGGACAGCGGATCGCCGTCATCGGCGCGACGCAGGTTCTCGACGACGAGCTCATCTCCGCCTGGACGGCAGGACCTGGAAAGCCAGGCCTCGCGTCGGCGAAGGACGTGCCCCGACTGCTGCAGGAGGTGCGCGCGGCACGCAGGACCTCGGACACGGTCGTCGTGTTCCTCCACTGGGGAATCGAGCTCGAGCAGTGTCCGTCGACCGACCAGCGCACGCTCGCGAAACAGCTGGTCGCCGCGGGTGCGGATGTCGTCGTCGGAGGGCACGCGCACCGCGTGCAGGGTGCGGGCAGGATGGGCAAGGCGCTCGTCGGCTACGGCCTCGGGAACTTCGTCTGGTACGGCACCAGCGAGCTGTCCACGCAGACCGGCGTGCTGCTCGTGACCGTCGACGGCCGCCGCGTGCTGTCGTACCGCTGGGTGCCTGCGCGGATCGTGGACGGCGTCCCGCGCCCGCTGACGGGATCGGCTCGCCGGAGCGAACTCGCCTCGTGGCGCTCGCTCCGAGGCTGCACCGGCCTGAAGCCGTAGGGCGAGATATATCTCGCCCCTACAAAGGCGGGGCACATCTCACCCGCGCGAAGGCGGGGCTACACTTCCGCGCCGCGGGCCGTTAGCTCAGTTGGTAGAGCAGGGGACTCTTAATCCCAAGGTCGAAGGTTCGAATCCTTCACGGCCCATCGCAGAAATGCCCGCAAACGCGTGCGTTTTTACTGAGCGGCCCTGCCCCTACGGAGGTGTGGGGGCAACAGACGGGGCCAACAGGCGCCCGCCAAGCAGCCCATTCGGACCCTTCGGACGTTCAAGAACTCCACTACTACTGCAAGGGGGTGGGGTGCCTTCGGCGGCGCGACCCGCCTGACAGTACGCGGCAGATTTCGTGAACTTCCGCGCCGGTCGCTGGCTGCGCGAGTGTGCGGGAATGTCTCTCTTGAGCGCGACGGGAACCAGCTTTCGATCAGCGGATCGGTCAGAATCCCATGCGTCTTGGCAATCGGGACGCTGCGCTGCTTCGTGATCGACGTCGAAGACCTCGAGGTCGGCTCAGCGTTCTGGTCTGAGGTGACCGGGATTCCACGGATCTCGTCCGCCTGGCCCGACCGTTTTGCGTACCTCGGCTACCAGGACGAGAAGACCTGGAAGCACGAGATCATCCTCCACCGCGTCCCGACGGCGAAGAGCTCCGACTCCGACGCGGTCGACGCGTCGCGGCGGCTCGATCCGGCGTCGAACCGCGCGCACATCGACATCGATATCGAAGACGTCGATGTCGCGATCGCGCAGATCGAAGCGATCGGCGGCCGGTTGAAGTACCCACCGACGGTGTACCCCGTGCCGCACGCGTACGAAGGCGCTCGACCGCTGATCGACTGGGCAGTGATGCAGGACCCGTTCGGGAACGAGTTCTGCCTGGTCCGCGAGCTCACACGACCCGAGCGAGAGGCCCTGGCAGTCGCGGCAGAGCGAGGCCCTGCCGAGGATGCACACTGGCGCGACGTCGCCCGCAAGGCACGACGCGGCGGCTGAGAACTCATCCCAGCCGTACTCTCTCAGCCAAGCCTGAGCCCCTGCCTGCAGTTCCGCCCTCCCTAGAAGCCTCGCCGGCCAGCTCGCTCGCATCACGGACTTGCCGTTGTCGTCTACGCCGTCTTTCAGATGGGGCAGCTGCGCCAGCTGTGCGGATCCCACATCGAGCCGCGAAGGGACAGCGCTATTGCGAGGACGAATGCGATCGAGACGAGGCCAACGGCGTTGACCGCGACGATAGGTGCGCTTCCGATGCTGAGTCCGTAGGCGAGCCACACCCCGTAGCTACCGAGATAGATGGCGAACAGGAGCGCGGAGATGTCGCAGGATCGGCGCCGCACGAGAAGTTGACGCGCCTGGAGCAACGCCGCCAGCGCCGTTACGATGCCGTACGCGGTTGCGACGAAAGCAAGCATGGCTCTACGGTATTTGACTTGCTCGGGTCGCGCAGTACGGCCAACCCCCCTCTGTAGGCGACCGTGGTCGTCCACGCCCTCGTCGATGACGCCCTCTCGCCCGACGTCCCGCTCGGCGATTCGCTGGAGGTGTTCATCCGCCGCGAGGACGCCGAGCGCTTCATCGAGGAGGTGCGGGGCGACGATTCCGAGGTCGCGGCCAAGCTGCGGATCGAGGAGCGGGAGCTGGAGCCGGGCGGCCTGAACTAGCGACGCCTAGGTCTTGGCGAGCGAGAACCGCCAGGTCGTGTCCATTGCGCCTTGGGGCCCCCACGTTCGGTAGCGGATCGAGTGCCGTCCCTTGGCTCCCACGAGGATGATCGACCACTCGCGCAGAACCACGTTCCGACCATCCGCCTGAATCCAGCGATCGCCGTGTCCGAACCGACCGAGACTGACCTGCTCGCCGTCGATCCACAGCTTCCACGACAGACTTCGCCACGCACTCTCGATCTGCTTCTCCGGCGCATAGATCCCGTATCCGACGAAGAGGCGTCTCAGGGGAGGTAGCTGACCGCAGGTTCTCGTTCGGCGGCCGGGACTTCGAACGATCGGATCGCAGATCGTGTCGAAGAGCCATCCGTCGGCTTCTCGCTTGTCACCCTGGACGACGAGCATTCCGTTGGCGCGAGTTCCTGGATCGATCGCGCCTCCAGCCTCCCGTGCTGCAAGTGCGCCCGCCGTGACGGCCAGGACGGCAATGCACGCGGCCACACTCACTGCACGAATATGGGGAATGCGACGAGTAGGCATATGTCCGAACGAGGCTACTCCCTTGAGGCTGCGATGACGAGCACGGGCTTTCCTGCCGAACGAGGAGCGCGAGCTCGAGGTGGGCGGGCCGAACTGAGCACGCCTCGACACAGCCAGTGTCCCTGCGGCCAGATCGGTGGGACTGGTGGAGATACGCGAGTACCTCCCTCCGCATGTCAAGCGATCCTCGTCGTCTCCGTTTGCGCTGATTCGGGTGGGTGCTTCTGCGAACCAAGCTCAGCTTTGGCTTGGCCACCATGACCCCGGCTTCACTGCTCGCACGTACGTCCATCTGGACGTCAGACCTTCCTGATCCTGCGATCTTCGACAGCTACTTTGGTCCGTCGAGCCTCTCTTGATCCCAAGGTCGAAGGTTCGAATCCTTCACGGCCCATGCGACCGCCCGATGTGTCAGTCGCTGCGCTCGTCCTCCGGCCGCGTTTCTTCCGCCAGGCTCGCCCAGCGGTCGAGATAGCGCAAGGCCTTGTTGTTCAGCCTGCGGGCGAGCGGCACGACCTCGACCCAGGCGACCTCCTCGCCGCCGCCCACGCGGGCGTTGAGAAACCCTGCCATCGCCAACGCGTCGTCACCGTCGGTAAACGCCCACGCCGCCTGATTGTGAGGGGCGATCTGAGGATCGAGAACCACAACGGAGATGCTGGCCACCTCTCGTTGACATTAGGCCGTCACCCCCCATATGGGTATCCCTCGGACGAGGGTCGCGACGGATCCAACCTCGCTCCGCTCGTAGGCTTCGACGCGTGAAGGTCTTCACCGTCGTCGGGAACCGCCCGCAGTTCATCAAGGCCGCTCCGCTCTCCGCCGCTTTGCGCGACGTGGGCATCGACGAGGTCGTCCTGCACACGGGGCAGCACTGGTACCACACGCTCTCGCAGGTGTTCTTCGACCAGCTCGGTCTCGCCGAGCCGCAGTACCGCCTGGATCTACACACCGGCGACGTCGAGCGGATGCAGCCCGCGATCGCCGAGCGGATCGCCGCGGAGTCGCCCGACATCGTGCTCGTCTACGGCGACACGAACTCGACGCTCGCGGGCGCGCGAGCGGCGGCAGACGCGTCGATTCCGCTCGCTCACGTCGAGGCGGGACTCCGCAGCGGCGATCTCTCGATGCCCGAGGAGCACAACCGGATCGAGACCGACCGCCTCGCGTGGCTGCTCTTCTGCCCGGATCATCGCTCCCGTCGCACGCTCGAAGACGAGGGCGTCTTGGGGCGGATCTACATGGTCGGCGACGTGATGGCGGACGCGACGCGCCTCTTCGCGCCGATCGCACGCTCGGCGTTTCCCGTCCCGCACGAGCCGCGTTCGTATGTCGTCGCGACCGTCCACCGTCAGGCCAACGTCGAGCAGCCTCGGCTCGGCGGCATCGTCGGCGGTCTCGACAGGATCGACGAGATGGTCATCTTTCCGGTGCATCCCCGGACGCGCACCCGCATGGAGGAGGAGGGTCTCGGGCTCGGGCCACATGTGCGCGTCATCGAGCCGCTCAGCTACCTCGAGCTTGCATCTCTCGCCTCGCAGGCGCGCGTGATCGTGACGGACTCCGGCGGTCTGCAGAAGGAGGCGTACTGGTACGGAGTTCCCTGCGTCACGGTGAGACCGTCGACCGAGTGGGTGGACACCGTGCACGAGGGTGCCAACGTCCTCGTCGACGCCGACCCCGAAGCGATCGCGAACGCGGTCGCAGTCGCCTCCATGCCCGCGAATCGGCCGGTTCTCTACGGTGACGGACACGCCTCGGAGCGGATCGCGCAAGTGCTCGCCGCTACGATCCCGAGCCGATGAAGCGCGACGTCGCCATCGTCGGGGCGGGCTACGTCGGCCTGCCTCTGGCTCGGACCTTCGCCGACGCCGGTACCTCCGTGCTGCTCGTCGACGTCGACGCCGATCGCGTCGCGCAGCTCAACGCCGGCGAGAGCTACATCGAAGACGTCCCGACGGAGATTCTGAAGCCGCTCGTCGAGAGCGGCCTCGTCGCGGCGACGACCGACTACGACGAGCTGCGCGAGGCCGACGCGATCATCGTCGCGCTGCCGACACCGCTCTCGCGCCAGCGCGAGCCGGATCTCCGGATCCTCGTCTCAGCCACCGAGCAGATCGCGACGCGTCTTCGCGAGGGGCATCTCGTCGTGCTCGAGTCCACGACGTATCCGGGGACGACCCGCGAGCAGGTGCAGCCGCTTCTCGAACAGGGCAGCGGTCTCGTAGCCGGGAAGGACTTCCACCTCGCCTTCTCGCCCGAACGCGTCGACCCGGGTCGCGAGGACTGGACGACGAAGACCGTGCCGAAGGTCGTGGGTGGGATCGACGAGGGCTCGACAGCCGCCGCCGTCGCGCTCTACTCGAGGGCGATCGACACGGTGCATCCGGTCTCGTCGCCCGAGGCGGCCGAGCTGACGAAGCTCCTCGAGAACATCTTCCGCTCGGTGAACATCGCACTCGTCAACGAGCTGGCGCAGCTGTGCGACCGCATGGACATCGACGTCTGGGAGGTCGTCGAGGCCGCCGCGACGAAGCCGTTCGGCTTCATGTCGTTCAAACCCGGGCCGGGGCTCGGAGGCCACTGCATCCCGATCGACCCGTTCTATCTCACCTGGAAGGCGCGCGAGTTCGGCTTCTACACCGAGTTCATCGAGCTCGCGGGGAAGGTCAACGAGTCGATGCCGTACTTCTGTCGCTCACTCGTCTCCCAGGCACTCAACCACGTCCGCCAGCGCTCGCTCTCGGGCTCGAAGATCCTCGTGCTCGGCGTGGCGTACAAGCCCGACATCGCGGACACCCGCGAGTCGCCGGCGATCAAGCTCATCGCGCTCCTCGAGAATGCGGGTGCGGACGTCGCGTACCACGATCCGCATGTCCCCTCCGTTTGCCGAGAACGGCGTCTCGATGAGCTCGTCGCCGCTCGAGCCAGCTGGATACGACTGCGTCGTCGTGGTGACGAACCATTCCGGGATCGACTACAGCGCTCTCGTGGACGAGTCCGTGCTCGTCGTCGATCTCCGGAACGCCACGGGTGCGAAGGGACGGCGGTCGGGCAAGGTCTGGAAGCTGTGACGACCCGTGTCGGCCAGGCCGGCCTGGGCGAGTGGGGGAAGAACCTGGCCCGGAACTTCGGTGAGCTGACGGAGCTCACGTGGCTCTGCGATCCCGCGAACGGCAAGCACGAGGAGTTCCAGGCGCGCTATCCGCAGGCGCGCTGGGCCGACAGCTTCGAGGAGATGCTCGACGATCCCGATCTCGACGCGGTCGTCATCGCCACGCCGGTCCCGACCCACTTCGAGCTCGCGAAGCAGGCGCTCGAGGCCGGCAAGCACGTGTTCGTGGAGAAGCCGCCCGCGATGACCGGGGCGGAGATCGACGAGCTCGTCGCGATTGCACAGGACCGCGACCTCGTGCTCATGCCCGGGCACCTGCTGCTCTACCACCCCGGCGTGCAGAAGCTGAAGGAGCTCGTCGACTCGGGAGCTCTCGGCGAGGTGCTCTGCGTGTACGGCAACAGGCAGAACCTCGGCCGCATCCGCCCGTACGAGAACGCCCTCTGGTCGCTCGGCGTGCACGACCTCTCCGTGATCCTGTTCCTGCTCGACGAGGATCCCGTCGAGGCGACCGCGCTCGGGCGAGACTTCCTCCAGCCGGGTGTCGAGGACGTCGTCTTCTGCTACCTCCGCTTCCCGTCGGGCCGCATCGCGCACATGCATCTCTCGTGGCTCGACCCGCACAAGATGCGGAAGATGACCGTGGTCGGCACGGAGAAGATGGCCGTCTTCGACGACATGGAGCTCGACCGCAAGGTCACCGTCTACGAGAAGTCGCCGTGGAAGCCGGTCAACACCTACGGCGAATGGCAGACGCGAACGGGTGACATCCACATCCCGAAGATCCCCACCGACGAGCCGCTCAGGCTCGAGTGTCGCGAGTTCCTGCGTCTCGTCTCGGGCGAGGGCGACCGCCGGAAGGTCGCGGAGGACGGCGCACGCGTCGTCCGCGCGCTCGACATGCTCACGATCTCGCTGAATGGCAGCTGAGGTTCACCCGACTGCGACGGTGTACCCGGGCACCGTGCTCGGAGAGGGCGTGAAGGTGCTCGAGAACGCGGTCGTCGGAAAGCAGCCGTCGCTCTCGCCGCGCTCCACCGCCAGCCGCGATCCGTTGCCGCCGACCGAGATCGGCGACGGCACGATCGTCTCCACCGGCGCGATCGTCTTCGCCGGAACGCGCATCGGCGCGCGGGTGATCCTCGGCGACCAGTCGTGCGTGCGTGAGCGGGTGACCGTAGGGGACGACGTCGTCCTCGGTCGCGGCTCGCTGGTCGAGAACGACACGACGATCGGCGCGCTGACGAAGATCCAGGCGGAGGCGTACATCACCGCCCACTCCACGCTCGAGGAGAACGTCTTCATCGCTCCTTGCGTCGTCACGACGAACGACAACTTCATGGGCCGCACGGAGCGAAGGCACGATCTCATGGCAGGGCCGACGATCCGGCGAGGCGCGCGCGTGGGCGGGGGCGCGATCCTGTGCCCCGGTGTCGAGATCGGCGAGGAGGCGTTCGTCGGTGCCGGCGCAGTCGTGACGAAGGACGTTCCACCGCGCGTGATCGTCGTCGGGAACCCGGCGCGCGTGCTGCGCGACGTTCCGCCGGACGAGCTGCTGTCGGAGCCCTAGCCCTTGACGACGGTGAGCCGATAGCGCGTAGCGCCCGGGCTCGACATGCGCACCTGGACGTAGAACGTCCCGCCCAGGCTCGGCCTGTACGAGAGGTACTGGCGAGAACCATCGCGAGCGGAGGTGCGGACGCGATAGCGGAAGTCGGCCACGCGCTCGATCGATCGCGCCTGCGGTAGCCAGAACGCGAGGCTGAGATCGACGCTCGTGTCAGTTCCCGTGAGGCCCACGTAGACGGGCTGATTCCGGCCGAGCTCGATCGCGTAGACGTCGTCCTGGTCGTCCCAGAAGTCGACGGTCGCCTGGATGCGCCGGTTGGAGCCGTACGCCGTATACGCCCTCGTGCCGAGATCGTCGTTCGTCTCGTAGAAGTCCCGCTCGGGCAAGCGCTTCCCGAGCGCCGCGATCGCAGCCGCAACGTCGAGCCGTCCCCAGCCCGAGTACGCGTCGCGACCGAGCCCGCAGGCGGCGCACCCTGTGGCGGCCTCGAGATCGACCGCGGTCGACTGCAGCAGCTGCGTGACCTGCTCCGAGCGCAGCGTCGGGCGGAGGCTCAGCAGGACCGCGGCTGCCGCACTCACCTGCGGCGCGGCGAATGACGTCCCCTGCGCCTCGCGATACTCCTCGGGCCCGCAGCTCGAGTACCCCTGCTCCGAACACGCCGGAAAGCGTGAGGTCAACGGCCGTGGGAGCGCCGACAGAATCCGTAGCCCCGGCGCAGCTACGTCGTTGTAGATCGCGTCTCGATTCGAGAACGTCGGGATCGCGCCCGTGTCGGTCATCGCGCTGACGCCAAGCACATGGGGAAGCGCCGCCGGATAGCTCGCGTACTTCCACGGGCTGGTCGGCGCCTGATCGGAGTTTCCGACGGCAGCGACGACGACGACACCATTCGAGACCGCATACGCGACCGCGTCTGCTTCGAGCCGCGAGTACGTGTCGCGCTCCGGATCGAGAGGATCGCGAATCCCGCCGAGGCTCATGTTGATGACACGCGCGCCGTTGTCCACGGCCCAGCGGATGGCCCTTGCCTCCGCCTCCACCGGGATCGTCCGAGACTTCGTGACGACCTTCGCGACGAGCAGCTGCGCCGACGGCGCGAGCCCCGCGATGCCCACGCCGTTGTTGATCTCGGCGCCGATCAGGCCCGCGACGAACGTGCCGTGCCCGAGCGCATCCGTCTTGGCCGACCCGCCGACGAAGCTTCTCGCATCGAGAATTCTCGATGCGAGGTCGGGGTGCGATGCGTCGACTCCCGAGTCGATGACCGCCACCGGAATCGGCTCGAACGACGGCAGCGTGACCCAGGACTCGTAGAAGCCGCTGTAGCCGAGGTACCACTGCTTCGACACCAGCGGGTCGTTTGGAGTGAACGCGAGGCGACGGGTGAGAAGAGGCTCGACATAGCGGATCCCGCGGATTCCCTTCAGCGACCTGCCGGCCGGAAGCTCGACGACGAGTGCGGGGATCGGCTTCAGGCTCTCGGGCCTCGTCCCGGTTCGCCGCTCGATCGCTTGGGCGACGACGCGCGCATCTGCTCCACGCGAGAGCCCGACGGCGACGCGAGCTGCGTCCGCCCCCGCCGGGAACGCGAGCCACACACCGGCGAGCGCGGCGACGAGGGCGATGCGTCTCATGCCGTGACCTGAACCACCGGCGACGTTCCCTCCAGGAAACCCGAGACTGGAGCGACCCGAGCGCGGTAGGCGCCCCTCGGCACGACGGCGTCGAGCTCGAGGACGAACACGCCGGACGCGTTCGACGTGGTGTCGCCGACCGCGACCCAAGCGGTGCCCTTGCGCCGCTCTACGACGACGGCGCCGGCGAGCTTCGGTCGCACCGTCCCCCGCAGGATGGTCGGCTCGAGGACAGTCGGCTTGGTCAGCTGGACGCGCGGTGCGACCTGGACAAGGACGGCCGGCGACGAGCTGCCCTCCGCGTCGAGGCGGTATCTCGTCATGCGCACCGGCTTGACGTCCGCAATGACGATTCCCGTCTTGTCGAACGTGACCTCGGTCGAGCCCGACCAGGCCGTCCCGTCGGGTGACGAGACCAGCCGCGGAGTGCCGAGGCCGCGAACGACTCCGCCGAGTCGCGCTGCCGAGCCGAACGTCACGGCGGTGGGTGTGGGCTTGTCGAGCCGGAGCACGCCGACCGCGATCCACGTCGAGCGCAGGCCAAGGGCCGTCCGGACGAGCGATGCCGGAACGGTCTCCGGGCCGTCGGTCGTCTGGGCGACGAGCGAGCGAAGGCGACCTGACGGCGTGGCCGTCGCCGTCACGTCGATGACTCGTGCGTCCACGCCGAGCTTCGACTGCAGCGTTCGCGCGCCGAGGAGGACTGGGCCCCAGCGGTGATATGGCGAGGCCTTGTCCCACGGATCCGGTCGCGACACGAGATACGGGACGCTCGTTCCGAAGACGTCGGCGGCACTCGCGGTCTTACCGCCCGACGTCGAGAAGTAGTAGGTCGTCGCGACCTTGCCGCCGTACAGCACGACTTCGCCGGCCGTGTCCGTGACCGCCTTGGACGTCGATGCTCTCTCGCCCGCGACGCCGAGATAGACCTGGCTGCGCACATCCGAGTAGAGGTCGAAGGGCTTGCCCTTCACCAGGTTTGCCAGCGCATACGAGCGCGCTGCCACGGCCTGCGCCTTGAGCACCTCGGCCGGCCAGCTGTACGGCACCTCACCCGCGACGACGCCCTGGAGGTAGCTCTCGAGCGCCGCGATGTTGACGATGCGCAGGAACCCGCCCTGGACGACGAGCTCGAGCTTGCCCCGGTAGGCGCGGCCGTCGAGGGTGAGGAGCGCCTTCTTCGCGGGCCTGACGACGAGTGGGGAGACGGCTTTAGCCGGACCTGCCTCGGTCGGCAGCTCGAGGTCGGGTCGAAGCGTCAACGTACCCTTCTGGAGCTTGAAGGTCGTGCCCGTCGCGTCGACGGCGGTGTAGGGCACTGCCGACGCGACCGTCACCGCCCGTCGGCCCTCGGCGAGGAGCACGCGCACCTCCTTCCTGCCGGCCTTTCCGAGCTCCGTCCCCGTGTAGTAGTGGCCGAGGATCTGGTCGTACGTCCGTCCCGCGAGCGCCTGTCCGTACGCGCCGTACTGGCTCATCCCGACGCCGTGCCCGTAGCCGCGTCCCGAGACGACGAAGGCTGCCTCGCCGTACGACGCAGCCGGGATCTGCTGACCCGAGGCCGCAGTGGCGGCGAGTGTGAGAACGATGGCGAATGCAGCGAGAAGTGGGCGCACGAGAAGATTCAGGGTAGCTCCGCAGGGTTATGAAAATTGTGCCGGGTCAGACTTTCGGTCTGACCTCTGCTCCGTACTCACTTTTCGGCCGAACGAACCCGACCTTGAGCGAAATCCGCTATTTCCAGGCAGATTCTTCGACCGGTGCGCGTGCCTTGAGCGGCTCCCACCAGTCGCGGTTGGTCTCGTACCAGGCGACGGTCTCGGCCAGCCCCGAGTCGAACCCGCGCGACGCCGTCCAGCCGAGCTCGTCGCGGATCTTCGTCGCGTCGAGGAGGTAGCGCCGGTCGTGGCCGGGCCGGTCCGGAACGATCTTCTTGAGCGACGCCGGCTTGCCCGTGAGCTCGAGCACCCGGTCTGCGATCTCCTCGATCGTCGCCTCGACGCCGGAGCCCACGTTGTACGTCTCCCCCGCGCGACCCTCGTGGAGCACGAGGTCGATCGCCTCGCAGTGGTCGAGCACGTGCAGCCACTCGCGCTTGTTCTGGGTCGATGCGTACATCGGGAGCGGCTCGTCGTCGAGCGCGTTCGTCGTGAAGAGCGGGATGACCTTCTCGGGAAACTGGAACGGCCCGTAGTTGTTCGAGCAGTTCGTGATCGTCACCGGAAGCCCGAACGTCTCGAAGTACGCGCGGACGGCATGGTCTGCACCGGCCTTCGACGCGTTGTAGGGAGTGCGCGGACGGTACGGCGAGTCCTCCGTGAAGACCTCGTCCGTGTCGAGGTCGAGGTCGCCGTAGACCTCGCAGGTCGAGACGTGGTGGAACCTCTCGACCCCGGCGGCGCGCGCGGCATCGAGAAGCGTCTGCGTGCCGAGGACGTTCGTGCGGAAGAACCGTGTCGGATCGACGACGGCGAGCGAATTGTGCGACTCGGCCGCGAAGTTGACGACGGTGTCGATGTCGTTCTCCCGCAGCGCCGTCTCGGCGAGCTCGCGATCGCAGATGTCACCCTCGACGAAGACGATGCGATCGTCGACGGACGCGAGGCTCTCGCGGTTGCCGGCATACGTCAGCAGGTCGTAGACGGCCACGTGGTCGTCGGGATGACGTTCGAGCCAGTAGTGGACGAAGTTCGAGCCGATGAACCCGGCTCCGCCGGTGACGAGGAGGCGCATGGGACGGAAGGCTAGCCGTCCATCTCGGCGAGGCACGCGCGAAGACCTTCCCGCCAGTGCGGGAGCTGCGGCGCGCCTGCCCGCTCGCTGCGCAGGACGGAGTAGGCAGGCCTCGGGGCTGGCCGCTCGAGCTCGGTTGACGAGATCCGCCGCACGCGTGTGGCGAGACCGACTTCCTCGAAGATGGCCTCGGCGAAGTCGGCCCAGGTGCACTCGCCGTCGGCCGCGAGGTGCCAGAGGCCCGTCGGGAGCTCTGCGTCCACGAGCTCGCGCGTGGCCTCGGCGAGATGGCCGACGAAGGTCGGACAGCCGCGCTGGTCGTCCACGACCGCGACCTCCTCGCGCTCCGCGCCGAGGCGGAGCATCGTGCGGAGGAAGTTGTGGCCCGTCGACCCGAAGAGCCACGAGGTCCGGATCACCCACGCTCCGTGTCCCGCCGCTGCCTCGCCGTGCAGCTTCGTCCGTCCGTAGGCCGATTCCGGGTTCGGGCTGTCCGACTCGACGTACGGCGAGCGCTTGCGGCCGTCGAAGACGTAGTCGGTGGAGTAGGTCACGAGCGGCGCACGCAGCGCGGCTGCGTGAGCCGTTCCCCCGATGTTGACGGCGGCGGCGCTCTGCGGGTCGGCCTCCGCACCGTCGACGTCCGTCCAGGCGGCCGTGTGCAGGACGAGATCGAACTCGCCTTGCAACAGACTGTTGCTTGCCGGCTGGGCGACGTCCCAGTCGGCGTGCGTCAGCGCGACGACGTCATCCGACGCGAAGGCCTGCCGGAGCGCGCTGCCGAGCTGGCCGCCCGCGCCCGTGATCAGGACTCGACGGCTGCGTCCCGCGCGGACAGGATCGGCGTTTCCGAGCTCCATAGGTGTGCGACGCGGGGATCGTTCCAGGCGATCGTCTGCTCGTCGGGATCAGCCGGGTCGTACTCGACCGTGACGTGGTAGCAGAACAGGATGTCCGTCAACGCCTCGAAGCCGTGGGCGTTCACGCCCGGGATGTAGATCGCGACCGGGTTGTCATCGCCGATGTCTTCCGTGAACGTCTCGCCGGTCGCCCGATCGAGGACGACGACCCTGGCTGTTCCTTGGATGCATGCGAACAGGTCGTCCTGGGAGCGCTCGTGGAAGTGGAGTCCGCGGATCACCCCGGCGCGCGAGAACGAAAGGTTCGTCTGCCGCATCGGCTTCGGAAGCGCGCTGTCGCGGCGAAGCTCGCAGAACCACCCGCGCTCGTCCTCGTAGCGTCGGAGCGGGACGCGGAGCAGGCCGTCGATCACGCGGCATCCGCCTTGTTGGCGCCCGTCTCGTCGATGCGGCGACCGATGTCCGCAAGGTGCTGCCAGTGCTTGCCCGCGTCCTCCCACCAGCCCACGACCTCGGCGGCGTCGAGCCGTCCCGCGAGAGCGTAGTGCCGGTTCACGTCGGTGATCTCGAGCTCTCCCCGAGCCGAGGGGCTGAGCGTCGCGATGACGTCGAACACGTCAGGTGGATAGCAGTAGAGACCGACCACGGCGTCGCTCGTCGGAGGCGTGTCGTAGCGCATGTCGACGACACCTGCTTTCTCGACGATGTCCGCAACGTCGCGCTCTTCGCCGTAGACCACCACGCCGAAGTTCTCGGGGTCGTCGACCTCCTTCACGAAGATCCGGGCCCGGTTCGGGGTCTCCGCCCACTCGGACAGGCTCGCGGACTGCGCGTACTCGAAGATGTTGTCGCCGAGAACGACCACGAGCGGCGCGCCCCCGGCGAAGTCCTCGGCCATCCCGACGACCTGAGCGATTCCTCCTGGCTCCGTCTGCACCTTGTAGGTCAGATCGAGCTCGAGGATCGGGTCGCCGCCGCCGCGGGGTGCGAGCCGGCCGTCTCCGAGCAGGTCGATCATCTGGCCCGCATGACCCTTTCCCGTGACCAGCAGAACGTCCCGGATTCCCGCCAGCTGCAGGAGCTGGAGCGGGTAGTAGATCATCGGCCAGCTGCCGACCGGGAGCAGATGCTTGTTCGCGACGCGCGTGAGCTCCCCCAGGCGCGTCGCTTCGCCTCCGGCGCAGATGAGGCCCTTGGGCTGCACGCGGGAAGCCTAGACGGTGACTACGGTCGTGTTCGAGGGCGTGCGCGCCATGCGCGACGGTGGGCCGTTTTGCGCGCGCGTACTCCGGGTACTGCACGTACAGCTGCGATCCACACGTAGAGAACGGCTCCGAGCAGTCCTCCCAGCACCGCGAAGAGTCGCTTGGGGTGCATGAGCAGGGACAGCAGGGCCAGCACGCGGGCGATCGTAGCCGACATACTCTGGAACCAGATTCGAAGAAAGGTGGTACTACAGATGGCAAAGACGAAGAGCCCGGTGCTTTCGACCGACGCGCTCAAGCCGTACGTCCAGCGCGCGATGAACGACCCGGAGCTCCGCGAGGATCTTCTCGCCGCGTTCGTTGCCGCCCGGAGCCTCTACGGCCAGATGGCCAAGGGTCAGGGAGTGAAGGGCAAGGCGGAGAAGGTCTCCGACAAGAACTTCCAGAAGCAGCTCCAGTCGCTCGTCGACGACCTGTCGGAAGCGTCGGAGAAGCTTCAGGGCAAGGAGTCGAAGGGCCACAAGACGCGCAACCGCGTGATCCTGCTCACCGGTGTGACGCTCGGCGTCCTCTACAACCCGTGGACGGGCGAGTCGACGCGCGAGTGGATCATGGAGCGCGTCACGGGCGGAGACGGTGACGGGCTCGAGGAGTTCGAAGCCGAGCTCGGCGTACAGACCGACGCCGCCGGCAACGGCAAAGAGCTGTAGGAGACGCGACCGGGACCTGGCTCGAGCCAGGTCCCGGTCCACTTCTCAGTCCTTGAGAGCCTTTTCGAGCGCGCCCGGCACGAGCCCGCTCGTGGACGCGATGTCGTCGGCTTCGAGGAGCACGGCCCCCGGTGGCGGCAACGTGCTGCTTCCCGGTCCGGTCGGCACGAAGATCCTCCCTGCCGAGAACGAGATGTCGTCGGCGCGGCGCCAGGCGAGCAGGATCGAGTAAGGCGCAACGACGCCGTCGTACCCGAGCCCCGCCATCGCTGCGGGATGGATCTCGAAGTGGAGGTGCGGCGAGCCGCCCTCGGCGTCTCCGGTATCGCCGACGAAGCCGACGACGTCTCCCGCCTGAACGCTGCGGCCCTCGACGGCGAGCGGCGAGTACGCGGACAGATGCGCGTAGTAGAACTCGTTCCCCTGCGTGTCGCGGAGCCACAGGCGGTAGCCGCCGATCTTCGTGAAGCCGATGGTGTGCAGCGTTCCGTCGGCGACCGCGAGAAGCGGCGTTCCTGCAGCGGCGAAGATGTCCTCTCCGTGATGCCAGCCACCCGGCACGTTCGGACGTGGGCCGCCGAAGCTGTCGCCGAACGACGCCGTCCCGTAGATGGGAAAGACGAAGCCGCCGGACGAGAGCCTCGCCGAAACCTCCGGGGCAACCTTGACCGGTCCTCCGGCCACCTCGCCGCCGACGTCGGGCTCGGGGGCGCGGGGCAAGCTGTCGGGGCGCCCGTCGGGGCCGGTCGGACGATTGGGAGCGTTCGAGACGGGCGGCCGCGGCGGGGCCGAAAGGTTGGCCACCGAGGTCGCCTGCACATTCCCGATGACGATCTCGCTGCCCGCTGGAAGTCCGCCGTGTGTCGCGTTTACGCGAACGCGTAGCGCCGTCACCGACGCCTGTGCGCCCGGCGGTCCGGCCTTACGGCTTCCGCTGTCCGACGAGAGCACGGTGAGCGTGCCCCAGTCGTCGAGGGATGCGCTCCCTGGGACGCTCGAGAGGTCGCGGCCGAGCGCGCGCAGTCCCTGCACCTCGGATGCCTTCGTCTCGGCCCCGGCCGAGCGGGCGCTCGCGCCGGCGGACGCGGACGCCGTGATCTTCCCGGCAACGATCTCTCCGTTGAAGAGCGAGACGACGATCGCCTCGGCAAAGGACTGCGTGGCGGCAGCTGCACCGGGCGACGCGAAGACGGAGGCCCGCGAGCGACCGATGCTGACGATCGAGCCGTCGGCCGGATACTGGAACGACTGCACGTCCGCCGTGGTCGACGTCGGCCACTCGAGGGCGCCGAGAACAACGCTGTCCTGTCCCGGAATCGTGATGCTCAGGAGGAACGCGCTCGCGCCTGTGGTCGCGCTGCGTGGAGGGGGCGCCGCGGCTGCGAGCGTCGCGGAGCCGACGAGCACAGCTGCGATCGCGACTGCGATGCGGATCACGGCGATTCAGGGTAGCGCGAGGTTCTCCGACGCGTCCTCCAGACGAGCTGCGCCGCGACGGCAAACAGAAGGACGGCAAACAACCGCCGCAGGGTGCTCTCGGGCAGCTGGGTGACGAGGCGCGCGCCAACTTCGACTCCGAAGACCGATGCGAGACCGACCACGAGCGCCGTCCGAACGCGCAGGTTTCCGTACCGCTGCTGCGTCCACGCGCCGGCGAGCACGGTCGGGAGGATCGCGAGGAGCGACGTCCCCTGCGCCTCGAGCTGGCCCAGCCCGAGCGCGACGAGCACGGGGACGAAGAGGATGCCGCCGCCCACTCCGAACATGCCCGCGAAGACTCCGGCGACGACGCCCAGGAGGATCGCGAGAGTGATCGTCGTTGCGCTCATGAGGCGAGCAGCCAGACACCGAGGGCCGTCAGGAGCACCGCGAACCCGTAGGTCAGGGTGCTCGTTCGGACGTGCTGTTGCCACGCCGACCCCGCCACCGCGCCGGCGGCTGCAGGAAGCCCGACGAGTGCCGCATAGCCGACTTCGACCTCCCCCCTCAACCCGAAGACGATCACACCGGCGGAGGCCGTGATCGCGATCGCGAGGAGCGAAGTCGCGGTCGCAGCGCGCTCGGGGAGACCGGCAACGAGGATGAGCAGCGGGACGGCGATGATGCCGCCCCCGACTCCGAAGAACGCGGAGAAGACCCCCGCCGCGAGCCCGATGGCGACAAGGCGCACGTGCGTATCGTACGAGCATGGCCAGTCGGGTCGGCCTCCTCGTGGCTCTCGTCGTCGTCACGGCGGTTGCCGTCGCGAGCGCGCCCGCGCGCCAGCCGCAGACTCGGAGCGCCATCTACGTCGTTCGCGCCGACAAGCGGCTGTGCCCGAGCCCGCTGTGCGGTGGCTACTGGGTCGCCGTCGCGAACTCGGCCCGCACGCGCTGTGCGAACGGACTCCGGTATCCGCAGTGCTACGTCGCGCGAGCGGTCGGCGTCGCGGGCAGCACCGCTCGCCGGCATCCCGGAAGGAGCACTCGTCCGCGGAGCTCATGGACCTGGGACGCGACGACCTCGGTGAGCTCGCCGTGTCCGCAGTGTTCGCTCCTGCCGGCGAGGCGCGATCGCTCGCGGCGGCTTCTACCGCCTCGTCGACAACGGCATCCGCTGCGTTCGCGCGCCGTGCTTCTCGACGCGAGCGTCGCGCCTCAACCGCCCGTACGGGACGACGACCTCGGGGCTCGTGCTGAACACCTTGCGGAGCGACGAGAAGCTGGAGAAGCACGCTCCTCGCGAGCGCTTGCGACCAGGAACGGTGTCCTGGCGCGCGGTCGAATCGCGTCGACGCCGGACGGTGGTCGCGTGTTCTACGCGTCGCGCTTCTACCTCAGAGCGCCGTAGCCTCGCGCCTGAGCACGTCCCAGGCGAGCCTCACGTCGTCCTCCGTCGTGCGGAAGTTGCCGATCGCGAGTCGCAGAACGAAGCGATCGTCGAGCCGCGTATGCGAGAGGAAGATCTCACCCGAGCCGTTGACCCGCTCGAGGAGCCGCTCGTTCTCCTCGTCGGAGGCGTCGAGTCGGAAACAGACCAGCGAGAAGTGCCTCTGCGCCACGACCTCCCAGCCGGGCTCGGCGCGCACCCAGCCTTCGAAGAGCTCGGCGAGCCGGATGTGCTCGCGAATCCGGTCCTGGAGCCCCGCCCGCCCGTAGCAGCGCAGGACGGCCCATAGCTTGAGGGCGCGAAAACGACGACCGAGGACCTGGGTGTACTCGCTGGCGCTCACGACGTCCTCGCCGACGCGCAGGTACTCCGGCACGAGGCTGAACGTGTCGCGAAACACATCGGGATGACGAGTCCAGAGCGTCGAGCAGTCGATCGTCACGCCGAGCCACTTGTGGGGATTCACGACGATCGAGTCGGCGCGCTCCCAGCCGGCGAAGTGGTCGCGCAACTCGGGGCAGATCGCCGCCGAGCCGGCGTAGGCCGCGTCGACGTGGAGCCACACGTCCGCATCAGCGCAGGCTTCGGCGATCTCGGCGACGGGATCGACAGACGCGAAAGCGGTCGTACCGATCGTCGCGACGACAGCGCACACGTCATCCAGCTCGAGCAGCTCGGGACGCAGCCGCAGATCGGCATCTACCGGAACCTTCCGAAGCTCGAGCTCCAGCAGCTTGGCTGCCTTGTCGACCGACGAGTGCGCCTGCTCCGAGCAGAGGACGACGCGCCGGCCCGGAGCGGCCGCGCGAGCAGCGGCCAGCGCGACGATCGTGCTCGTCGACGCCGTGTCCTCGATCTGGCCGCGCAGTCCGGGTGGAAGACCGAGCAGCTGTGCGAGCCAGTCGAGCGTCACCTCCTCGAGCTCCTGGAGCGCGGGCGAGGTGCGCCAGAGGATTCCGAGCTGGTTGAGTCCCGCGATGAGGATCTCCGCGAGGATCGAGGGCTCGGAGCCCGTGATCGCGAAGTAGGCGAACCAGCGCGGGTGCTGCGAGTGCGTAAGCCCCGGCATGAGCACGCGGTCGAGATCGGCGAGCACGGCCGAGAACGGCTCTGGCTCGTCGGGCGGCGAGGCGGGAAGCGCAGCGCGGATGTCGCCTGGCTCGACCTGCGCGAGCACCGGAAGCTCGCCGACCCGCTCGAGATAGGACGCGACCCACTCCACCGCGAGCGCGCCGTCTTCCCGAAAGGTTGATGCCTCGACGGGAACGGAATTCATCGTCTCCCCGCTTTGATCTCACGCCAGGAGCGGGTGTTCAGGATCTGCTCCTTCGTGAGCCAGGCGCGCCGCGCCTGCGCGACGCCCAGCTCCGCATAGCCGAGCGCGCCGATCGAGTGCGCATCGGTCGTGATCGGGATCAGCACCCCGGCCTCGCCTGCCAGTCGCGCGTGCGTGTCGCGCATGTCGAGGCGGTCGGGCTGGGAGTTGATCTCGAGCGCCGTTCCGGTCTCGACGGCATGGGCGACGACCCGCTCGACGTCGACCGGCGCTCCCGCCCGCTTCAGGAGCCGGCGCCCGGTGAGGTGCCCGATGCAGTCGACGTGCGGATTGTCCATCACGCCGAGAATCCGCTCGGTCGGGCTGCGGTCGAACGACGTGTGAAGCGATGCGACGACCCAGTCGAGCTGCGCGAGCGCGTCGTCGTCGACGTCCAGCGAGCCGTCGGCGCGGATGTTCGCCTCGATCCCGCGCAGCACGCGGAACGACTTCAGCCGGCCGTTGAGCTCGTCGATCTCCTCCCACTGCGCCTCGAGCCGTCCGTCGCGCAGGTAGTGCGAGTGATCGGTGATGCAGAGGAACTTGTAGCCGCGCCCCTTCGCCGTGAGCGCCATCTCCTCGATCGTGCCCCTCGCGTCCGTCGACCAGGTGGAGTGGCAGTGCATCTCGCCGGTGAGGTCGCCCACCTCGACGAGAGCGGGGAGCTCGCCGTCGCGCGACGCGGCGATCTCCGCCGTTCCCTCGCGGAGCTCAGGCGGCGGAGTGCGGTAGCCGAGGTACGCGTAGAGCTCGTCCTCGCTCTCGTGCGTGACCACCTCCGCGGTCTCGACAGTCGTGACTCCGTACTCCGAGATCGACAGCCCGCGCCGCTGCGCGTCCTCGCGAAGCGCGATGTTGTGATCCCTGGAGCCCGTGAAGTGCTGGAGGACGTTCCCGTAGCACTCCTCCGGAACGACGCGCAGATCGAAACGGAGCGCGTCGTGGGCGACGACAGTCGCCTTCGTGTCACCGCGCGCCACGACCTCGGCCACCCAGTCGCCGGTACAGAACGCGTCGATCAGCGCTGCTGCGTCGCTCGAGGTCGCGATGAGGTCGAGGTCGCGCACGGTCTCCCGGCGACGCCGGACGCTTCCGGCCTCCGAGACGGCGATCGCCGCAGGATGAGCCTGCAGCTCCGCGACGACACGACGTACCGCTGGCAATGCCACGGCGAGAAGGCGGCGCTCCTCGACCTTGTCGCCGACGCCGGCCTCGAGCGCTTTCAGGATCTTCTCCTCGCTCTTCGCGCCCATGCCCGACAGATCGCGCAGCCGGCCGGCCTCTGCTGCCGTCTTCAGGCCGTCGAGGGAGGTGATGCCGAGCTGCGTCCAGATCCGGGCAGCCGTCTTCGGGCCAACCCCGGGAAGCCGGAGAAACTCGACGACGCCGGCCGGGACGAGCCCGCGGCGCTTCGTGAGGGCGTGCATCTCGCCGTCCTCCACGACCTCGACGACCTTCGCCTCGATCGTCTTCCCGATGCCCGGCAGCTCCTTTGCCTTCCCGTCGAGCGCGAGCTCGGCGATCGGCAGCGGCGACTCCCTTATCCGTCCCGCTGCCCGCCGGTACGCGATGACCTTGAACGACTCCTCCTCGAGGATCTCCGAGAGGTCTGCGAGAAGGTCGAGCTGATCCGCGAGCGCGCCGTTGCGGGGCAACGTCTTGGGCATCCCGCGATGATACGGCGATGCCTCGCGCGGTTCTCTGCCTCCCCACGTACAACGAGCGCGAGAACCTCGAGGCGATGATTCGAGCGCTCGGCGAGGTTCTGGAGACGTCGTCGGATCGCGTCCTCGTCATCGACGACGGCTCCCCGGACGGGACGGGGGAGATCGCCGATCGGCTCGCAGCCGAGCTTCCGTGGGTCTCCGTCCTCCACCGCGAGACGAAGGAGGGACTCGGTCCCGCGTACATCGCCGGGTTCCGTCATGCGCTCGCGGAAGGCGCCGAGCTCGTTCTGGAGATGGACTGCGACTTCTCGCACGAGCCGGCCGATGTGCCACGACTCATTGCGGCCGCAGACGATGCCGACCTCGTGCTCGGCTCGCGCTACGCGCCGGGTGGTGGGACGGCGAACTGGGGGTTGCTGCGCCGGATCGTCTCCCGGGGAGGCTGCCTTTACGCCCAGGTCATCCTCGGCCTCAGCGTTCGCGACCTCACCGGAGGCTTCAAGTGCTTCCGGCGCGAGGCGCTCGGCGCGATCGATCTCGACGCGCTCTCCGCGCACGGCTATGCGTTCCAGATCGAGACGACGTACCGCGTGAAGCGGGCCGGCCTGCGCGTACAGGAGGTGCCGATCACGTTCGTCGAGCGACGTGCCGGAGACTCGAAGATGACCGGCTCGATCGTCGCGGAGGCGATCTGGAGGGTTCCGCTGCTCCGGCTGCGCGCGCTCACCGGCAAGCTGTAGGGGTGGACACGGTCGGCGCTGCGACGTTCGAAGCTGAGGTGCTGGAGTCGTCCTTGCCCGTCGTCGTCGACTTCTGGGCGCCCTGGTGCAAGCCGTGCGATGCGATCGAGCCGCACCTCGTCGCCCTCGCCGAAGAGTGGGGCGAGCGGGCGCGACTCGTGCGCGTGAACGTCGACGAGGAGCCGGGTCTCTCTGCGCGGTACGGCGTGCTTTCGCTGCCGACAGTAATCCTCTTCGCCGACGGCGAGCCGAAGGCGACGGTCTACGGCGCGCAGCCGCGAGCGCGGTTCGAGCGCGAGTTCGCCCCGCACCTGTGACAACAGTCGCGGCGACGTGGGCCGATCTGCTCGAAGGTGAGGAGATCGCGTACTCGGGTGTCGAGCCGTCGCGCGAGCCGATGCTCGAGCCGCTCCCCGACGATCTCGACCCCCTCGTCGCATCAGCACTAATCGCGACCGGGGTCACCGCGCTGTTCCGACACCAGGCCGAGGCCTGGGAGGCCAGCTCGGCGTGGCGAGAACGTCGTCGTCACGACCGGCACCGCATCTGGCAAGTCCCTCGCGTTCAACCTTCCCGTGCTCGACGCGATCGCGCGAGAACCGAAGACGCGGGCGATGTACCTCTACCCGACGAAGGCGCTCGCCCAGGACCAGGCACGCTCACTCGCGGAGCTTCGGCTCAAGGGGCTCCGGCCCGCGATCTACGACGGCGACACGCCGACCGAGCGGCGCTGGCAGATCCGAAAGTGGTCGAACGCGCTGCTCACGAACCCGGACATGCTCCACGTGGGCGTGCTCCCGCACCACGACCGCTGGGGAGACGTCCTTTCGAACCTGCGCTTCGTCGTCGTCGACGAGGCGCACGTCTACCGAGGGGTCTTCGGCTCGCACGTGGCGAACGTCCTGCGACGCCTGCGGCGGCTCGCGCGGATCTACGGCGCCGAGCCTCAGTTCCTGCTCGCCTCGGCGACGATCGCGAACGCGGGTGAGCTCGCGCTCGAGCTGACCGGCGAGCCGGCCACCGTCGTCGACACGGACACCTCCGGTCGCGCCGAGCGCGAGGTCGTCATCTGGAACCCGCCGCTCCTGGACGAGGAGCTCGGACTCCGCGCCAGCCCGCTCGGCGACGCCGCGCGGCTCCTCGCCCAGCTCACGTCACGAGGACTGCGAACGATCTGCTTCGCGAAGAGCCGCAAGGCGGCCGAGCTGATCCACCGTTTCGCGGCCGAGCGCGTCGACACCGCGACCGCCAGCCGACTCGCCCCCTATCGCGCCGGCTACACACCCGAGCAGCGACGTGAGATCGAGCGGCGACTCGTCGAGGGCGAGCTCCTCGGCGTGACCGCGACGGACGCGCTCGAGCTCGGGATCGACATCGGCCTCCTCGACTGCGCGATCTCGGTCGGCTTCCCCGGAACCGTCGCGTCGCTGCGCCAGCAGTGGGGACGCGCCGGCCGGCGCGACAGAGGCCTCGCGATCCTCGTCGCGTCGGACGACGCGCTCGACCAGTTCTTCGCGCGCGAGCCGGACGCGCTCCTGTCGCGCCGCGTCGAGGCCGCGATCGTCGACCACGCGAACCCCCGAATCCTCGACCCGCACGTGCTCGCGGCCGCGTTCGAGGCGCCCATCGACGCGGGCGACTCCGAGACGCTCGGCAGCGAGGCTCTGCGGCGCGCGCCGCTCCTACCCGAGCTCGAGCACACACCGGCCGGATACGTCTGGAAGGGTCGCGACTACCCGGCGGCACGCATCTCGCTGCGCTCGGGCGACATGGACTCGTTCACGGTCGTGGACGGCGAGACCGGCTCGCTCCTCGGGCTCGTCGAGCGCGACCGCGCGTACTCGACGGTGCACGAGGGCGCGGTCTACCTCCATCTCGGCGAGCAGTACCTCGTCGATGCGCTCTCGCTCGAGGATCGCGTCGCCGTCGTCAGCTCGGCGCGCGTCGACTGGTACACCCAGGTGAAGAAGGAGTCGGAGACGACGATCGAGGAGTCGCTGAAGTCGGCCGAGCGGCTCGGCGTCGATCTCCACTTCGGACGCGTGTCCGTGACCGAGCAAGTCGTCGGCTACGCGCGCAAGGCGATCCGCGACGGCGCGACGATCGACGTCGTCCCGCTGCTCATGCCCGAGACGACCTTCGAGACCGAGGCGGTCTGGTTCTGCCCCGAGCCCGCGCAGCTCGAAGGGCTGGAGCAGATGCCCAAGCTGCTCGGAACCCTCCACGCCGCCGAGCACAGCCTCATCGCCCTGCTCCCGCTGTGGGCGATGTGCGACCGCTGGGACATCGGCGGCCTCTCGACGAACCTGCACTACCAGACGGGTCGCCCGACGATCTTCGTCTACGACGGCCATTCGGGCGGCGTCGGGATCACCGAGCGCGGCTTCGAGCGCTTCGAGGACTGGGTCGAGGACACCGCCCGCCTCCTCCAGCGCTGCCCGTGCGCGGCGGGATGCCCGTCGTGCGTCCAGAGTCCGAAGTGCGGGAACCTCAATGAGCCGCTCGACAAAGCAGGCGCGCGAACACTCCTGGAGAGAATGCTCGCGTAGCGTGTCGATCTCGCGTGGCGCCGTTCGTCACAGGGGTACAAGCGACGAGAAGGAGGACACGTGCAGTACATGGCACTGATCTACGGCGACCAGAACCGATGGGCGTCGTTTTCGGACGAGGAACGCAGCGCCGCCTACGCGCTCTATCGCGCATTCGGTGAGGAGGCCGCCGCGGCCGGTGTACTCGTCGACGGCAGCGAGCTCGCTCCCACGACGGACGCCACCACCGTCCGCGTCCGCGCCGACGAGACGCTCGTCACGGACGGGCCGTACGCGGAGGTGAAGGAGGCGCTCGGCGGCTACTACGTCCTCGAGTGCGCGTCCATGGACGAGGCGGTCGACTGGGCAGCACGCATTCCCGGAGCCGAGCACGGAGCCGTCGAGGTGCGCCCGGTCTACGTCGACCCAGAGGAGGCGCAGCTATGAACTACGCGCTGCTCATCTACGACGACGACTCGACGTGGACGCACCTGCCCGAGGACGAGCAAGCGGCGCTTCGTGCCGAGGAGATGCCCAAGTGGATCGCGCTGTTCGAGGAGCTCGGCAAGGCCGACCCGAACGTGTCGGGTAAGGAGCTCGACGGCAGGACGACCGCGAAGGTCGTTCGCGTCCGCGACGGCGAGCGCATCGTCACGGACGGCCCGTTCGCCGACACGAAGGAGGTCGTCGGCGGCATCTTCGTCACCGAGCTTCCCGACCTGGACGAGGCGATCCGGCTCGCGGCGCTCATTCCGGCGGCGGCCGGGGCCGGGGCGATCGAGATCCGCCCGGTTCTGCAATAACGGCGGCATGCAGCTGGAGGTCGAGCGTGTCTTCCGCGAGGAATGGGCGCGCGCCGTCGGCATCCTCACGCGCGTTCTCGGCGATCTCGAGCTTGCCGAGGACGCCGTGCAGGACGCATTCGCGACTGCGCTCGAGCGTTGGCCCCGCGACGGGCTCCCGCAGACGCCCGGCGCCTGGATCGTCACGACCGCGCGCAACCGCGCCATCGACCGCATCCGCCGCGAGAAGGTCTTCCAGCGCAAGGCGGAGCTCATCGGCCGGCTCGAGGAGCTTCCGGCGGAGGAGGACGACGTGAGCGCGATTCCCGACGAGCGGCTCGCGCTCGTGTTCACGTGCTGCCACCCGGCGTTGGCAGCGGAGAGCCGCGTCGCGCTGACGCTGCGCGAGGTCGGAGGTCTGACCACGGGTGAGATCGCGCGGGCGTTCCTCGTCGCCGAGCCGGCGATGGCGCAGCGGCTGGTGCGCGCAAAGCGCAAGATCCGCGGAGCGGGCATTCCGTTCCGGGTTCCGCCCGACCACCTCCTCCCCGAGCGCCTGCGCTCGGTCCTCGCCGTCCTCTACCTCGTGTTCAACGAGGGCTACGCCGCGAGCGCGGGATCCGCTCTCGTGCGCGACGAACTGTGCGAGGAGGCGATCCGGCTCGCGAAGCTCCTGGCGGTGCTGATGCCGGACGAGTCCGAGGTGCTCGGCCTGCTCGCGCTGATGCTGCTCCAGGACTCGCGTCGCGCTGCTCGCGTCGACGGTGACGGAGAGATCGTCCTGCTCGAGGATCAGGACCGCTCGCTGTGGGATCGCGAGCGCATCGACGAGGGCACGCGCGTCCTCGAGCGCGCGGTGTCACTGCGACGGCCTGGGCCGTACCAGCTCCAGGCAGCCATCGCAGCCGCGCACGCGGAGGACCGGCCGAAGGCTGAGATCGTCAGGCTCTACGCCGCGCTCGCGGAGCTCGATCCGTCACCGGTCGTCGAGCTCAACCACGCAGTCGCAGTGGCGCTCGCGGGAGACATCGAAGGTGGCCTCGCGCTGCTGGAGGGCATCGAAGGGCTCGACGCGTACCACCTCTTCCATGCCGCACGGGCGGATCTCTTTCGTCGCCTGGAGCGGCGCGACGAGGCGGCGAGCTCCTACCGGCGGGCCCTCGAGCTGGCGACGAACGCGTCGGAGAGCCGCTTCCTCGAACAGCGGCTAGCCGAGGTGTCGTAGGGCGAGCTCGACCGCGTCGGCCGGAGTCGTGGCGCGGAGAGCTCCGGCCACTTCGGGTGCGCCCTCGAGCGCGACCACCGTTCGGCCGAGCCGAAGCGCGAGCGCCATCTCGGAGAGCGTGCCGTAGCTCCCACCGATCGCGACGACCGCATCGCCGCTGGCAGCCACGGCGAGATTCCGCGCGTGCCCGATCCCGGTCACGACCACGTGATCCGCCCACGGATTCGCAGCCGTTCGATCCTCGCCCGGAAGGATCGCGATCGTCGTCCCGTCGGCCGACTTCGCGCCACGATGCGCCGCGGCCATGACCTCACCGAGGCCGCCCGTGATCACCGTGCAACCACTCTCAGCGAGCAGGCGCCCGACCTCTTCCGCCGCGGTCTCCCACTCCACCCCGCTCCCGATCACCGACACCTGCCGCGCCATCGTGGTAAGCATGACCCGTGGAGCGACGCGAGGCACGTGGGGGAACACTGATCCTGGGCGGAGGCTTCGCGGGCAGCTACGTCGCGCGGCTCCTCAAGCGCCGCGGCGCGACCATCGTCTCACTCGAGAACTTCATGCTCTACACGCCCCTCCTGCCCGAGGCTGCCTCGGGGACGCTCGAGCCACGTCACGTCGTGGTGCCGCTGCGCGAGATGTGCCCGCATGCCGAGCTCGTCCTCGGGCGCGTCACAGGACTCGACCGCGAGCACAAGGCCGTCACCGTCGAGTCGCTCGCCGGCGAGCTCGAGATCGGCTACGAAAGGCTCGTGGTCGCCCTCGGAGCGACCATACGAACCTTTCCGGTGCCCGGGTTGCTCGAGCACGGCGTCGGCTTCAAGGATCTTGCCGATGCGATCGCCCTGCGGAACCGCGTGCTCCTGCAGCTCGAGCGCGCGTCGATCCATCCCGACGATCCTGCAGAGCTCGGCTTCGTCTTCGTCGGAGCCGGTTACGCCGGCGTCGAAGCGCTTGCAGAGCTGCACGACATGACGCAGGCGTCGCTGCGCTCGTACCCGGGTCTACGTGACGTCCCCCAACGCTGGGTGCTCGTCGACGCTGCACCGAAGATCCTCCCGGAGATCCCTCGTCGGCTCGGCGAGTACGCAGCGCGTCGGCTGGCTCGGCGCGGAATCGAGATCCATGTCGGCACCACGCTGGAGTCGTACGACAGCCGGGAAGCCGTGCTCGCCGACGGCACGCGCATTCCAGCGAGGACGCTGGTCTGGACCGCGGGGGTTCGCGCAAACCCGGTGCTCACACAGCTCGGTCTCCCGCTCGACGAGCGTGGGCGGGTCGTGGTCGACGACACGCTTCAGGTCGAGGGAAGCGACGACGTGTGGTCGCTGGGTGACTGCGCCGCCGTGAGGAACACCAAGACACCGGGAGCCCTCGACCCGCCGACGTGCCAGCACGCGCTTCGCCAGTCGCGGCGGCTTGCGAAGAACCTCGACGCGGCGAGCGAAAGCCGTACGGGTACCGGATGCTCGGGCAGGTCGCGACGCTCGGCCGCTTCAAGGGGATCGCCGAGGTTCCGGGCCTCCACCTCTGGGGCTTCCCCGGCTGGTTCGTGACGCGCACGTACCACCTGTACCAGCTGCCCTTGCTCACCCGGAAGCTGCGCGTCGTCGTCGACTGGACGGTGGCGCTGTTCTTCCGCCGCGACATCGTCGAGCTCTCGATGCTCGGGCACGCGAAGAAGCTCGGCGACTAGCGCAAGCGACTTCAACGCGGTCTTCAGCGACTGCTTGCCGGCGAGCGCGCCCTCGTAGAGATCGCCGTGCCGTGCGACGCGGTCGAGCACGGCTTCCATCGTGAAGCCCGAGCGGGTCGAGCCCGGACTTCACCTCGTCCCAGCGAAGCGGCGTCGAGACGGTCGCTCCGGCACGCGGTCGCACCGAGTACACCGTCGCGTTCGTCCGCCCCGGCCCGTTCTGGTTCGCGTCCACGAGCACGCCGCGGCGCTTCTGCTTCGTCCACTCCGTCGTCGCGAGCCCCGGGTGCGCGCGAGCGAGCGCGCCCGCGACGATGCCCGCGAACTCGCGCACCTCCTCGAACGTGTGGCGCCGTGCGATCGGGACGAGCACGTGGATCCCGCGCGAGCCCGGACGTCTTCGGGTAGCTCTCGAGCTCGAGCAGGTCGAGCGTCGCCTTCACGAGCTGCGCGACCTCGATCACCTCCTCGAACCCGGAGCCCTCCGACGGGTCGAGGTCGAACATCACCCAGTCCGGTCGCTCGGGCTTGTCCACGCGCGACGCCCACGTGTGCAGGTCGATGCACCCCATGTTCGCCATCCACAGCAGCGCGAGATCGTCGTTCACGACCGCGTACTCGATGATCCGCTTCTCGCCGTCGCGCGTCGACGCCGGAAACGGCGCGCGCTCGATCCAGTCGGGCATGTGCGACGGCGCGTTCTTCTGGAAGAAGTTCTTGCCCTGCCAGCCGTCGGGGTAGCGCTTCATCGTGAACGGCCGGCCGCGCAGGTGCGGGACGAGCACCTCGGCGACGTCGCGGTAGTACGCGATGAGGTCGCCCTTCGCGATTCCGAGCTCCGGCCAGAACGGCTTGTCGACGTTCGAGAAGCGCAGCTCTCGCCGCCCGCGCTTGATCAGCGGTGGCAGCGACACGCGCTCTCGGCGAACATCCGGGGCGGCTCGATCCTCACGAAGTGCCACATACGAGGGCGCGCGCAGGCGTCCTTCGTGCGTCCACTCCACGAACTCGACCTCGGCCACGAGTGCAGGCTCGACCCAGGTGACGTCCGACCGGCGGACGCGCGGCATCTTCGGAACCTCCGCGAACGGCGAGTCGGGCCGCTCGAGTGGTGCGAGCACCTTGCGCAAGCGCTCGATCTCGTCGTCCGAGAAGCCGGTGCCGACGTTGCCCGCCCAGCGCAGCACCCCCGCGTCCTGCACCCCGGCGACGAGCGCGCCGAACCCTCCCGTCCGGCGCCCCTGGCCGCGCGTGTACCCCGCGATCACGACCTCCTGCGTCTGCCGGAGCTTCAGCTTCTGCCAGTCGGGCGTACGCCGTCCCGGGCGATACGGAGACCCGACCTGCTTGGCGACGACGCCCTCGAGCTCCTGCTGGCGCGCGGCCGCGAGCAGCGCCGGCCCGTCGTCGAACTGCGGCGAGACGACGACTCCCGCGCTGCTTCCGACGAGCTCCTCGAGACGCCTCCGCCGCTCGCCGAGCGGCTGGTCGAGCAGGGGCTCGGAGTCGAGCTCGAGCAGATCGAAGAGAACGAGCATGGAGGTGCCGCCGCTCTCCTGCAACAGCGAGAAGCGGGAGCGGCCGTCCTCGTCGAGCGCGCAGATCTCCCCGTCGAGCACTGCGTCGGAAGAGCGAATCGCGAGCGGGACGGCGCGAGCGACGTCGGGGAACCGACCCGTCAGATCCTTGCCGTTACGGCTCGTGAGCGTCACCTCGCCGCCGGCGACCGTCACGATCGCGCGAAAGCCGTCCCACTTCGGCTCGTAGACCCAGCCCTCGCCGACGGGCAGCGCATCGGTCGCCGTGGCGAGCATCGGCTGGTACGTCCCGCCCGCGGCTGCGCCGCTGTCCTTCCGCAGGAGCAGCCAGTTCTTCGGATCGCCGTCGAGCGAGGCCGGCACGAGCGTCCACACCCCGTCGAGACGCTCGCCGTCCAGACGTACGGTCAGTCCTCCGTCACGTTTCTCCTCGAGAAGCTCGTAGGTTCCGCGGTCCCAGATCTCGACCGTGCCGGCGCCGTACTGGCCGGCGGGGATCTCGCCCTCGAAGTCGCCGTACTCGAGCGGGTGATCCTCGACGTGCACCGCGAGGTGCCGCTCGCCGCGCCTGAGCGGGATTCCCTTCGGAACCGCCCAGCTGGCGAGTGCTCCGTCGCGTTCGAGCCGAAAGTCGTAGTGGAGACGCCTCGCGTCGTGTCGCTGGATCACGAAGCGCGGCTCGCGCGCCGGTTCGTCGAGGCTCGCCGAAGGGCTCCGGTGTCTTCCCCGGACGGCGCTTCCGCCGATATTCGTCGAGGCTCACCTGTGGATTGTCGCCCGATTCGCAACGCGTTCTTTACCAACTGGCTGCACGTTGACCCTTTTCCCTGCTCAGGCCGAAATACGGGCGGGGGATAAGCCTGTGGAAGGTGGGGAAAACGTCAGGTGGAGGCCAGGACGCCCATCACGCGGTACTTCGCACGCCTGCGACGGCGGCGCTCGTCGGGCTCGAGCGACTCGATCTCCTCCAATGCGGCGAGAATGGCCTGTTCGAGGAGCGCTGCGGCGCCGTCGAGGTCCGCGTGCGCGCCTCCCGGCGGCTCCGCGACGATCGTGTCCACGACGCCGAGCTCGAGGCAGTGCGCTGCGTCCGGCTTGAACGCAGCTGCCGCCTTGCGCGCCTCACCCGCGTCCCGCCACAAGATCGCCGCGCACCCTTCCGGGGAGATGACGGAGTAGATCGCGTTCTCCTGCATCACCACGCGATCGGCGACCGCGATCGCGACCGCGCCGCCGGATCCGCCCTCGCCGATGACGCAGGCGACCGTCGGCACGCCGAGACGCACCATCGCAGCCTGCGAGCGCGCGATCGCACCGCCTTGTCCGTGCTGCTCCGCAGCGACGCCCGGGTACGCACCGGGAGTGTCGACCATCGTCACGAGCGGAAAGCCGTGCCTCCCGGCGAGCGCCATGGCTCGCATCGCCTTGCGATACCCCTCCGGATAGGCCATCCCGAAGTTCCGGTTCGCGCGCTGCTTGAGGTCGCGCCCCTTCTGATGACCGACGAGAACGACCGTCTGGTCGTCGAGCCTCCCGAGACCCGTCACGAGCGCGGGATCGTCCGCTCGACCACGATCCCCGTGCAGCTCGAAGAAGTCGTCGAAGATCCTCTCGACGTAGTCGAGCGTGTACGGCCGGTCGGGATGACGTGCGAGCTCGACCGACTGCCAGATCTCCTCGGCCGTCGGATCCGCCTGGAGTTGGTCGAGCTGATCCTGCAGCCGCGCGAGCTCGCCGGAGAGCTTCGTGCCGCGCAGGAGCTTCATGCCGCCGAGCTTACTGAGGCGCTCGCGCAGCCGCATCTCCGCTTCGCTCGCCATCAGGTGCGTTCGAACAGGCGCAGGAGCTGTCCCAGCGTCGCGCGCAGCTCCGGGCGCGGGACGATCGCGTCGAGATGTCCGTACCGGTAGTTCGACTCGGCGAGGCCGAAGTCGTCGGGAAGCTTCTCGCGGGTCGTCTGCGAGACCACGCGCGGGCCTGCGAAGGACATGAGCGCACCTGGCTCCGCCAGCACGACATCTCCGAGGCTGGCGAAGCTCGCGAGCACGCCACCCGTCGTCGGATGCGTCAGCACGGAGAGCATCGCGCCGCCCGACTCGTGCAGCTCGTCGATGGCGCAGATCGTCTTCGGGAGCTGCATGAGCGCGAGGATTCCCTCCTGCATGCGCGCACCGCCCGAGGCGGCGACGGAGACGAGCGGGACGCGGTTCTCCGTCGCCCGCTCACACGACCGCACGAACTTCTCACCGACCACGCTGCCCATCGACCCGCCCATGAAGGCGAAATCCATGACGGCGAGATCGCAGGCCTCACCCTCGATCTCTCCAGCGCCGCACACGATCGCATCGCCGAGACCGGTCTCGATCTCCGCCTCGGCGAGCCGTTCCGTGTACGGGCGCAAGTCGAAGAACTCGAGCGGATCGGCCGAGCGCAGATCCGCGTCGCCCTCGACGAACGACCCCGGATCGACGAGCTGCTCGATGCGATCGCGTGCTCCGACCCGGAAGTGATGCCCGCACTGCGGACAGACCCGAAGCGTCTGCGCCAGCTCGTCGTCGCGGTAGTGCGAGCCGCAGCTCGGGCAGGTGTTGGGATGAGCCTTGCCCTGCGCGGGCTCGTCCGGGCGCTTGCTCTCGACCTCGACGTCGACGCGACCTTGCCCGGAAGACATGCGCTGGATCTTATGCGGGGTCAGACCCCCGCCGATCGCGCGGTTGTCCACACGCTTGTGGTCATGGGGTCAGACCCCGTCTAGAAGCCGGCCGCGGCGAGCATGCGCGTCGCGAGCACAGCGTTGCGCTCGGTCGCGAGGAACCCCGTGACGCCGATTCCGGCGAGCGTCGTTCGACCGGCGATCTCGCGAAGAAGCGTTTCGATCTCGTCGGCCGACAGACCCTCCGGCTCAGGGATGAGAACGTCGACCTCGCTCGGATCGAGGACGTCCAGGTCGAGCGCGACGTACGTGGCGTCGACACCCGCGAGTGCACGGTCGAGCGAGTCGTCGATCCCGTTCTCCGCCATGAACTCGACCTCGGGCGGATCGAGGCTTCGTGCCCCGACGAGCGCGGCGTCCTCGGGACGGACGAAGCCTGCGTCGAGAATCATGCGGAACGGCATGCCCCACTGGTTTCCGGACGGCGACGTCTCGGGCGTGTTGAGGTCGCCGTGAGCGTCGATCCAGACGATGCCGAGGCGCTCGACTCGTCCAGAGATGCCGCGCACGCCACCCACGTGCGTGCAGCAGCACCCACCGACCACGATCGGCCGGGCGGCGAGCGACTCTGCCACAGCGGCGATCTGCTCGACGAGCGTGTCGCGCTCGACGACTGCGACCTCCGGATACGGAAGGGCTATTCGCGCACCTTCCGCCATTGCTTCTCCGCCGGAGCCCCAGGCCGCTGGCACCCGCACGAGCCCGGCCGCGAACGTGCTCCCGCAGCTGTGACACTCGTAGCCGTCGCCGATCGCCACCGCCGTGAACGTCCTGCAGTTCGGACAGCGCGCGCGAAGAGAGCTCACGTAACGGCCTTTTCGTAGATCGCGAACTCCGCGGAGACGTGCATCCCGGCCGACTCGTACAGCCTGTTCGCGCCGGTCGGGCTCGTCGCGTCCACCCCGAGCCCGGCGCGTGTCAGGCCCAGGCGGCGAAACTGACCGAACGCGCGGAGGAGAAGCGCGCGCCCGAGTCCGCGTCCTCGAAACGATTTACGGACACCGAGCACGTGCACCCAGCCGAGCTCGCTTGCGACAGCGTGCGGATGGCAGATCGCAACGCCGGCGGGCTCGTCGCCCGCGACCGCGAGAGTCCACAACGCCGGAGCTAGCACCTCGGGTGCGAGGAACTGGTGAGCCCACTCGTCGTACGTCTCCTCGATCGGTTCCCAGGAGTCCCTGAACGCCTCCTGGTGCAGGTCATAGAAGACCTGCTCGTCTCCCGTTTCGAACGCGCGTGCCTCGACTCCATCGGGCCATACGGGCTCCGGAGTCGGCGCGGTGAGATCGACCGCCATCCGATACGAGGTGCGGACGAGAGCGAATCCGCGTCGTTCGAGCTCGCGGAGCAGCGACTCGTGTGTCGTCCAACCGCCGGAGAGAACACGCGAACCCACCTCATGCGCGCGCTGCTCCGCCCAGTCGAGAAGCTCCGTGGTCGGTTTGCCGGCGAGGTCGACCCAGACGCGGCCGTCACCGAAGCCGTCGACGAATGCATACGAACCGGGTCCGAGCCGCGCATCCAGCTCGATCCGAACTCCGGGAAACGACCAGTCGCGCAGGACGCTGTCCGGACCGATCGGCTCCGGCGAGCCCGCGCTCAGGAGCTGCGCGACCTCCTCCGCGTCGTTCTCGTTCGGGCTGCGAAGCGTCCCGTTCACGCAGGCACGAGCGCATCGAGCGCGTCCGCGAGCTCTCCGACACCTGTGAGTGTCACCGACGGGCGCGGGTCGTCGGCCTCGCCGAGCCTGTTGATCCAGATCGACGGGATGCCGAGCTCGTTCGCAGGCTCGATGTCGTGGAAGAGGCTCTGCGCGACGTGGACGTGGCCACGCCGATCCGCCCCGGTCGTCTCGTAGAAGACCTCCCAGTGCTTGTGCGCAGGCTTGTACGAGCCGATCTCGCTCGCGACGATCGCGAGCTCGAAGGGGACACCGAGTGCCTCGACCGAGGCGTCGATGAGATCCCGATCCGTGTTCGAGAGGATCCCGAGCTTCCAGCCGCGCTCGTGAGCCTCGCCGAGACCGGACTGCACGTCGTCGAACACCGGCCACTCCGGGAGCGACCGTGCGAGCATGCTCGTCTCGCCCTCGGGGAGCGTCAAGCCGGTCTCGGCGGCGAGCGCCTCGAGCGCGATCGAGAGCACCTCGCGATACGACGCGCCCGGATTCGATGCCTGGATCTGCGGCTCGAGCTCGTGGTAGCGAACGAGGAGCCCGTCCGCAAGCTCGACGCCGAAGAGCTTCTCGAGCTCGGAGTGGATGCCTGCGTTCCAGTCGACGAGCGTCCCGTAGCAGTCGAATGTCGCCCACCGCTCCATCGCGCAAGCCTAGTCTGCGGTCGTGGTGGAGATCCGCGCGCTGACCGAGGAGGATTGGCTCGCAGTCGACCCTCCGGTCGAGAGTGCTACGCAGGGGTCGCCGAGAGCTCGGTGTACGTCGCGGCGTTCGCTCGCGGCCGTGGAGTCGGTCGCGCGCTCATGGAGGCCGTGATCGCGAGCGCCGAGGCCGGCGGGATCTGGACGATCCAGGCGGCATGTTCCCGGAGAACGCCGCAAGCCTTGCGCTCCACGACCGCCTCGGATTTCGTCTCGTCGGTCGCTTCGAGCGGATCGCGCAGCTCGACGGCGTCTGGCGCGACACCGTGCTGCTCGAGCTCCGCTTCTGACCTAGGCGGCTTCGTCCCAGCGACGAAAGACCACACACGCGTTGTGGCCGCCGAAACCGAACGAGTTCGATACTCCGACCTCGATCTGCTGCTGACGCGCCTCGTTCGGGATGTAGTCGAGGTCGCAGGTGGGATCCGGGACGTCGTAGTTGATCGTCGGTGGAAGTACCCCGCGCTGGACGGCGAAGATCGTGAAGATGGCCTCGACCGCGCCCGCAGCGCCCAGGCAATGTCCCGTCGCGCCCTTCGTGGACGAGACCGGGGTCGCGAACGCCTTCTCCTCGCCGAGCGCCAGCTTGAGCACACGGGTCTCGGACGAATCGCCGAGCGGCGTCGACGTGCCGTGCGCGTTGACGTAGCCCACCTCGTCGGGCGAGATCCCAGCGTCGGCGAATGCCATCTTCATCGCTCGCGCCGGATTGGTGCCGCTCGGATCGGGCTCGGTGACATGCGTCGCGTCAGACGACACGCCGTAGCCGAGCAGCTCCGCGTAGATCTTCGCGCCGCGTGCGCGTGCATGCTCGAGCTCCTCCAGAACCACGACAGCGGCGGCCTCCCCCATGACGAACCCGTCACGGCCGGAGTCGAACGGCCGCGAGGCCGCTTTCGGGTCGTCGTTGCGCATCGAGAGCGCGCGCATGGCGCTGAAGCCGGCGATGCCGACGTGCGTGACAGGCGCCTCGGTTCCTCCGCAGAGCATGACCTCGGCGCGGCCGAGGCGAATCGCGTCCAGCCCGTCTCCGATCGCCATGTTCGATGCCGCACAGGCCGTGCACTCGGCAGCGAGCGGTCCTTGCGCCCCCAGCTCCATCGACACCCAGGCTGCCGCCATGTTGGGGATGATCTGGACGATGGCAAGGGGACTGGTCCTATCGGGACCACGCTCGATGAGTCTCCTGACACAGTCCTCGAATGCGGTGAGGCCCCCGATCCCGGTGGCAATGGCCGCGCCGACGCGGTCTGGCTCGTCCGCGATGACGATCCCGCTGTCTGCCTCCGCCATCCGTGCCGCCGAGAGGGCGAACTGCGAAAACGTGTCCATTCGCCGCGCTTGCTTTCGATCGATCCACCTCGTCGGGTCGTAATCCTTCAGCTCGCAGGCGAACTGCACCGCGTACTCGGTCGGGTCGAAGCGGGTGATCGGGCCCGCGCCGGACTCTCCCGCCACGAGGCTCGTCCACGTCGACTCGGCGTCGCTCCCAAGGGGGGAAACCATTCCCACTCCGGTGATGACGACGCGACGGCGCCCGTTCTGCGAGCCGTTCACCATCGCTACATCCCCAGCCCGCCGTCGACGAGCAAGACCGCGCCCGTGATGAACGCGGCCTCGTCCGAGCACAGGAAGCGAACAGCACCCGCGACGTCATCGGGCTCGCCGAGACGGCCGAGCGGCGTCGCCTGAAGCATCGCCCCCGTGGCCTCCTCCGGAAGGACGTCCGTGAGCTGCGTCTTCACGTATCCGGGAACGACGACGTTCGCGCGGACGTTCCGACTGCCCAGCTCGCGCGCGAGCGACTTCGTGAAGCCGATGATGCCGGCCTTCGACGCCGCGTAGTTCGTCTGGCCCCAGTTGCCGTGAATCCCGACGATCGACGAGATGTTCACGACCGTCCCGCCGCGCTTCTTCATCATGCCCCGCGCCGCCGCTCGGCACGTGTAGAAGCACGAGGCGAGATTCGTGTCGATGACGGTGTTCCAGTCGTCGTCGGACATTCGCACGAGCAACCCGTCGCGCGTCACGCCCGCGTTGTTGACGAGGATGTCGAGATCGCCCGCCTCCTCGACGAGCGCCTTCGCGGAGTCCGGGTCGGAGACGTCGGCGTGCACCGCGCGAGCTCCGATCTCGGATGCGAGCGCTGCAGCCTCGTCGGCGCCGGAGCGATACGAGATCGTCACCGTCGCGCCTGCGGCCGCGAGCTCGGTCGCGATCGACCGGCCGATCCCGCGAGATGCGCCCGTCACGAGCGCCGTCCGGCCTTCGAGTGAGCAGAAGGTCACCGAGCGAGAGCTTCCTGCGCCCGCTCCAGGCTTTCGAGCGAGTTGACGGACATCGTCTTCACACCGCGGTCGATCCGCTTGACGAGGCCCGACAGCACGTTCCCCGGCCCCACCTCGACGAACGTCGTCGCGCCCGTACGAATGAGCTCGGTAGCTGCCTGCGTAAACCGCACGGGACCGGTGAGCTGATCCACGAGGAGAGCCGCGATCTTCTGCGCAGGCTCGATCTTGGCCGTTACCGTCGACATGAACGGCGAGAGCGGCTCGGTGAAGCGCACGCGCTCGAGCGCCGGGCGCAGCCGGTCGGCCGCCCTGGCGACGAGCGGGCTGTGGAACGCCCCGGAGACCTTCAGCATCACCGCTCGTCGGGCGCCGAGGCTTGCGGCCTCGGCGCAGCACTCCTCGACTGCATCGTGCTCGCCGGAGACGACGATCTGACCCGGGCAGTTGTAGTTCGCCGGCCACACTCCGACGATCCTCCGGCAGAGCTTCTCGACCTCCTCGTCGGCGAGCCCGAGGATCGCCGCCATCGCGCCGGGACGCTGGCGAGCCGCCTCCGCCATCGCGAGCCCGCGCTCGCGGACGAGCCCGATGGCCGCGCCGGTCTCGAGCGAGCCCGCTGCCGCGAGCGCGGCGAACTCGCCGACCGAGTGCCCGACGACGACGTCCGGCTGGAGGCCGCGCTCGCGCATCGCTGCGAGGATCGCGAGGCTCGTCGCGACGAGCGCCGGCTGCTGGATCTCCGTCTCCACGAGCTGGTCGAGCGGCGTCGAGAAGCACAGGGCCTCGAGGTCGAGCCCGGTCGCCTCCGAACCCACGCGGTACACCTCCCGGGCGGCGGGAAAGGCCTCGGCGATCTCGCGGCCCATGCCCTCCTCGAGCGACCCCTGGCCGGGGAAACAGAATGCAACCTTGCTCATCGGGGCCTCCCGTTCGTCCATTCGATGAGTGCCGATCCCCACGTGAGACCGGCTCCCATTCCTGTCATCAGTACCAGCGCACCATCCTGCAGCCGCCCTTCGGCGCGCGCGTCCGCGAGCGCGAGGGGGATGGAGCCGGATGAGGTGTTTCCAAAGCGATCGACGTTCACGATGGTCTTCTCCGAAGGGATGCCGAGCTTAGCGGCCGCGTAGTCGATGATCCGCTTGTTCGCCTGGTGCGGGACGTAGACGTCGACGTCGTCGACCGTCTTCCCACACTCGGCGAGGATCTCGCCCGCCGACGAGACCATGACGCGGGTCGCGAACTTGAAGACCTCGCGGCCGTTCATCTTCACGAACGACTCGGGGTTCTCGAAGTGCCGCGAGCCCGAGCCCGGATACCAGAGGTACTCGCCACCGCCCCCGTCCGCGCCGAGCTCGAACCCGAGAAAGCCGCCACGATCGACCGGCTCCATGACCACAGCTCCGGCACCGTCACCGAACAGCACCAGTGTCGAGCGATCCTCCCAGTCGAGGATCTTCGAGAGCACGTCGCCGCCCACGACGAGCGCGCGCCGTGAGAGACCGGAGGCGAGCATCGCGTACGCCTGCGCGATCGCGTAGACGAAGCCGGTGCAGCCTGCCAGCAGGTCGTAGGCCGCGGCGTGACGCATCCCGAGCTTGTCCGCGAGAAGCGCCGACGAGGTCGGGAACATCATGTCCGGCGTCACCGTGGCGCACACGAGGAAGTCGATGTCCGCCGCATCGACGCCGGCATCCTCGAGCGCGGCGCGAGCGGCCGGGAGCGCGATGTCCGTGAGCGCTTCGTCGGGGGCGGCGATCCGTCGTTCGCGAATCCCCGTCCGCTCCCTGATCCACTCGTCGGACGTCTCGACGATGGTCGACAGCTCCTCGTTGGTCATCACCTTCTCGGGCACGTACACACCGAGGCCGGTGATCCCGATCCGCGCACCCTGCGTGGCGCCGAGCATCAGGGCACTACCGCTCCACCGCGAAGGTCAGTGTTCCGCGCGCTGCGAGCGCGTCGCCGACGTGAGCTGTCGCCTTACCGCGTCCTATCGGTCCTCGCCGCGTGTCGATCTCACACGTGAGCGTGAGCACGTCGCCCGGCTCGACGACTCGCTTGAAGCGGCAGTCGTCGATCCCCGCGAAGAACGCGATCTTCCCGCGGTTCTCCTCCTCGACGAGAACGGCGATCGCGCCCGTCTGTGCCATCGCCTCGACGATCAGGACTCCCGGCATGACAGGCCGTTCGGGGAAGTGACCTGCGAACCACCAGTCGTCCGCGTTCACGGTGCGTCGCGCAACCACGCGTCGGCCGGGCTCCAGCTCCGTCACCTCGTCGATGAGCAGGAACGGGTCGCGATGCGGGAGAATCGACTCGATCGCGTCCTTCCCGAACGGAACGGCAGGCGTCTGCACGGGGCGAGTCTACTCGCCGTCTCTAGGCCCCTAACCGCGGCGAATACGCGAAACGGGGCCGCTCGAGTTCCCGGCGGCATCCCAGGCCACCACGCGAACGCGGGTCGCCGGACCGGCCCAGGGGATGCGGACGACGCCGGCGCGTTTCACCTCACGCCGGAACGCCTGGCCGTCCACGACGAACGTCAGAACGGCCGGCTCACTCACGTCGAGACGGATACCGGTGCCGGCGAGGAATCGCACGCGAGGAGCAGTCGAGTCCGCGGCGAACGGGACGCCGTAGGAGATCGTGCCGATCTCTCCCGTCGCCTCCACGACGGCCTCGTACTCGCCGTCGCGCAGCATCCCCGCCGCGCGGGCGCCGTCCCACGTGAAGAAGTGCGTTCCGGCGAGGTAGCTCGCCGTGAGCGGACTTGCAACCCAGCGCCCGTCGCGCTCGATGCGAACGCGTACGTCCGCCGGCGCGGTGAGCGCGAACGTCAACGTGAGGCGATCCTTGCGGCCGTCCCCGTTGGGCGAGAAGACCACGGGTGCCGCCGAAACGAGGCCGAGCGTGCGGTTCACGCTCAGCGGAGCCACCTTCTGAACCGAGACACCGGTCGCCGTTCTGGCGGTGGCCACGACGTTGTACGTGCCGTCGGAAAGCGCGTCGGCACCGAGCTCGAGCGTATGTCGCCCGGCAACCGTCCAGACGCGGTCGACCGCGGTCGCGACGACACCGCCGAGAGCATCCGTGACCTCGACGGTGACGTTCGCCGAGGCCGAGAGCCCGTAGGTAAGCGTCGTCGTGTCGGCCTGGCCGTCGCCGTTCGGGCTGATCGCCTCGGGTTCGGCGGCCAGTGTCTCGATCGCCAGAGGCGGCAGCCCACCGCCGGCTCGCAGCGTTCCCGAGGCCGGGCGCGCAGCTCCGGCCGAGATCGTCCACGTGTACGGGCCTGCCGGAGTGCCCGCCGACTGCCACGTCCAGTCGACAGCCGTCCCTGTGCCGTCCCCACGAGCGACCTCGGCGCCCGCGGAGCTCTTGAACGCCACCGACCAGCTCTGCGCCTGCGAGAGCCGGCCTCTGACGCGGACCGACGATCCGGCCACCGTCGCCCTCGGCTCGAAGATCTTGGGCCCTCCCGTACGTCGTGCTGCCGCTGCAATCGAGCCGAGCCGGCCGTACAGGAGGTCGCCCGGACATGCCGTGAAGCCCGTGTCGCGGTGACCGGACACACCGTTCAGGAGAACGGGCACACCGCTGGCGTAGCGGTCACTTCCACCGGAAAGGAACGTGAGGAACGCTGTCGGATCGGCATGCGCGAGGTCGAGCCGCCAGGCGATGAGCCGCGCGATCGCATCCTGCGCAGCGGTAGTCGGTGACAAGCCCTCGTAGTTCCCGAGCAGCGCGATGCCGACCGAGCCGGTGTTGAACCCCTGCGCATGGGCGCCGACGACGTTCCGGTCGATGCCGCCGTAGCGCCCCTCGTAGATCGTCCCGAAGCGGTCGACGAGAAAGTTGTAGCCGATGTCGTTCCAGCCGTTCCCCTGTACGTGGAAGAGCTGAACCCCCTTGACGATCGCGGCCGCCTCGGCCCGTGAGTACCCGTTGCGGCCCGCCGTGTGGTGCACGATCGCGAAGCGAACCGCGGACGTATACGCGGGCGGTCCGCGTCGGATCTTCTCGTCCGCACCCCACGACGACCTCGGCACGATCGGAGGCGTCGTTGTCGCGGTCGGTGCTCGCAACGGAATGAGCGTCTCGGGGCTCCAGACGAGGTGAGCACGGACCCGCGCGACGCGTCCGGTCACGCGCGCCTGAATCCGATCCGACTCCCCTGTCCACCACGGGTTTCCGGTTCGCCAGCCGTTCGCGGTGCGCTCGGACGAGCTCGGATCCGGACCGTCCTCGGCCTCCGGCGCGCCCGCACGCCACGGGCTCCACCTGCCGTCCTGCGAGCGCGTTCGGAAGACGACCCGTCCGGACCCGCGCCAGTGGATCCCGGCGAGCGTGAACCGCGGAACCGCAGCGCGCGACTCGAACGTGCGTGAACCGACGCGCTTCAGCTCGACAGTCGTGACGCTGTCGCCCGTCGCCGCGTGCACGGACGGAGCCGCGGCGAGGGCGACTAGAGCAGAAGCGATCAGGAGGAGGCGGCGCACGAGAGATCCAGGGTGACCCGTGCGGACTTCGCGGACAAGGGTGCGGAACCTCCGCAGATAGAATCCTTACACCGGTGCCAGGCACTCGTTTGCGGGGAGTTCTCGCCCTCTCGCTCGTTCTCGGAGCGCTTGTGGCAGCACCGGCCGTTCTCGCGCAGGAAGGCGCCCCCCGTGTCCTCGCCGTCCATCTCGCGAACGACATCAACCCGGTCACGCAGGAATTCGTCGAGGACGCGGTCGATCGTGCGGAGGACGGCGAGTACGCAGCGATGGTGCTCGTTCTCGACACGCCCGGAGGGCTCGGGTCGTCGATGCGCGGGATCGTGAAGCGCTTCCTTGCCGCCGACGTCCCCGTGGTCGTCTATGTCGCACCGCCCGGGTCGAGCGCGGACTCTGCCGGTGCCGTGATCACGATGGCCGCCGACATCGCCGCCATGGCGCCGCAGACGAACATCGGGTCGTCGACGCCGATCTCGCTCAACGGCGAGGACATCTCGGAAGACCTCCGACGCAAGATCGTCAACGACGCCGCTGCGTACACGGGCGAGCTCGCCCGCGAGCACGGCCGGAACGTCGAGGCCGCGCGGGACATGGTCACGAAGGCGTCCAACTACGGCGCGCGCGAGGCGAAGCGCATCGGCCTCGTCGAGGTGATCGCGCCGACGCTGCCCGCGCTGCTCGACGAGATCGACGGCATGAAGACGGTGCCGAAGGGGTTCGTGCTCGAGACGGCCGGGGCCCAGATCGAGGACGTCGAGATGAGCTTCTGGCAGCGCGCGCGCGACTTCCTCGTCGACCCGAACCTCATCGCACTGATGCTCTCGATCGGGCTGATCGGGATCGTGGTCGAGCTCTGGAACCCCGGTCTCGTCTTCCCCGGCACCGTCGGCGCCATCTCGCTGATCCTCGGGCTGTACGGCCTTCAGGTGCTCCCGGTCTCGCTCGCGGGCCTGCTGCTGATGCTTCTCGCCGCGGCTTTCTTCATAGCCGAGGCCTTCGTGCCGACGCACGGCGCGCTCTCCGTCGCGGGAGCGATCATGTTCGTCCTCGGCGCGCTCATCCTCTTCGACCCGGCCGGCGACGCGTACCAGGTGTCCATGCCGGTCGCGATCGGCATCGCCGCCGGACTTGCACTTCTCCTCGGTTTCGCGATGACGCGGGCGCTCCGTGCGGCGCGAGCTCCGGTCGCGGTGGGAGTTCACGGGATGGTGGGCAACGAGGCCGTGGTTCGTGGCAACGGGATGGTGCAGGTGAACGGGGAGCTCTGGCGCGCGCGCAGCGCGGACGGCGAGGCGCTCGTCCCCGGAGAGCACGTCCGCGTCGAGGAGGTCGAGGATGACCTCCGGCTCGTCGTAGGATTCACTTCGACGCCAACCGGGAAGGAACCCGCCTGATGAACGTGTCCGCCGGCCTGATCGTGCTCGTCGTAGTCCTCGTTCTCGCTCTGCTCTTCCTCTTCGCGGCGGTCAAGATCGCGCGGGAGTACGAGCGCGGCGTCATCTTCCGACTCGGCCGGCTGCTCCCGACGCCCAAAGGGCCGGGTCTCTTCCTGCTCATCCCGCTCGTCGACCGGATGGTCAAGGTCGACCTGCGCACGGTGACGTTGAACGTCCCGCCGCAGGAGGTCATCACGAAGGACAACGTTCCGGTTCGCGTCAACGCGGTCGCGTACTTCCGCATCGTCGACCCGAACAACGCGATCACGCAGGTCGAGAACTACATGGTCGCGACCTCGCAGATCGCACAGACGACGCTGCGGTCGGTGCTCGGCCAGCACGTCCTCGACGAGCTCCTCTCCGAGCGCGACAAGATCAACGCGATCCTGCAGGCGATCATCGACGAGGCGACCTCGCCGTGGGGGATCAAGGTCTCGGTCGTCGAGGTGAAGGACGTCGAGATCCCGGCGAGCATGCAGCGCGCGATGGCGCGTCAGGCCGAGGCCGAGCGCGAGCGGCGCGCCAAGGTCATCTCCGCCGAGGGCGAGTACCAGGCCTCCGAGCGGCTCAAGGACGCGGCGGCGGTCATGTCCCAGGAGCCGATCACCGTGCAGCTGCGTTACCTGCAGACGCTGCTCGAGATCGGAGCGTCGAACAACTCGACGATCGTCTTCCCGATCCCGATCGACCTCCTCACCGCCCTCTCGAAGCTGGCGGCAGGGGACGATCAGTCCTGAGGCTCGTCCGGTACCGGCTCGGCGTCGGGTAGCGGATCGCCCGAGATCGGCTCGCCGAGCTCGATCTCGTCCACGTCGTCGTCCGACCCGACGACGGGAGCGAGCGTGGCGACCTGCTCGCCCTCGCGCAGGCGCATGACGATCACGCCCTGCGTGGAGCGACCGGCACGGCGGATCCCGTCGACCGGGATCTTGATCACGGTGCCGCCGTCCGAGATCAGCATCACCTGGTAGCCGTCGCGGACGATGCGGGCGCCGGCGAGACGTCCCTTGCTCTCGACGAGTTGCACCGTCTTCACGCCCATCGTGCCGCGACCCTTGACGGGGTAGTCGCCGACCCGTGTGCGCTTGCCGTAGCCGTTCTCGGTGACCACGAGCAGGTCGGCCTCGTCGTCGGCGATGTCGAGCTCGATGACCTCGTCGCCCGCGCGGAGCTTCATACCTGCGACGCCCGTCGTATCGCGGCCCATCGCGCGGGCCTGCTTCGCGTGGAAGCGCACGGCCTGGCCCATCCTGGAGACCATCAGCACGTCGTCTGTGTCGCCCGCGAGGCGAACTCCGATGAGCTGGTCGTCCTCGCGCAGCTTGATCGCGATGATCCCGTCCGCCTTGAGCGGCGTGTTGTACGCGCCGAACTCGGTCTTCTTGACGATCCCCTTGCGCGTTGCGCAGACGAGGTACTTGGCCTCCTCGAAGTTGCGCGTCGCGATGACCGCCTGCACGTCCTCGTCCTGCCGGAACGGGAGGAGATTCACGATGGCGCGCCCCTTCGACTGGCGCGAGCCGAGCGGAAGCTCGTGCACCTTGAGCCGATAGACCTTGCCGACGGTCGTGAAGAAAAGGATGTAGTCGTGTGTCGAGGCCACGAACAGGTGCTCGATGTAGTCGTCGTCCTTCATGTCCATGCCCATGACGCCGATCCCGCCGCGGCGCTGCTCCTTGTAGGTCGTCACGGGCAGACGCTTGATGTAGCCGGACTTGGTGATCGCGATGACCATGTCCTCCTCGGCGATCATGTCCTCGAGCTCGAGGTCGGTATCGCCGGCCACGATCTCCGTGCGCCGCTCGTCGTTTCGCCCGTAGATCTCCCTGAGCTCGAGGAGCTCCTCCTTGATCAGCGCGGCGATCTTCGCCTCGTCGCCGAGCAGTACGCGGAGCTCCGCGATTCGCTCCTGGAGGTCGGCGTACTCGTCCTCGACGCGCTTGCGCTCGAGCCCGGTGAGCGCGCGCAGCCGCAGGTCGAGGATGGCCTGCGCCTGCAGCTCGCTGAGAGCAAAGCGCTCCATCAGTCCGGTGCGGGCTTCGTCCGCGTCGTCGGAGGCCCGGATCAGCTGGATGACCTCGTCCAGGTTGTCGAGTGCGATGAGATAGCCCTCGAGGACATGGGCGCGCGCCAGCGCCTTGCGCAGCTCGAACTGTGACCTCCGCGTGACCACCTCGCGCTGGAAGTCGAGGTAGTAGCGGACGAACTCGAGGAGCGACAGCGTCCGCGGCACGCCGTCGACCAGCGCGACGGCGTTGTAGCCGAACGTCGTCTGGAGCGCGGTGTGCTTGAAGAGCTTGTTGAGCGCGACCTGCGGCACCGCCTCGCGCTTCAGCTCGATCTGGATGCGCATGCCCGTCTTGTCCGAGTAGTCCTGCAGATCCGAGACCTCGGTGATGACCTTCTCGCGGACGAGGTCGGCGATCTTCGAGATCACGCCGCTGTCTCCGCCCTTCTTCACGCCGTAAGGCAGCTCCGTGACGATGATCGCGTTCTTGCCTCCGCGCAGCTCCTCGACGTGGGCGCGCGCGCGCATGACGATCCGTCCGCGGCCGGTTCGGTACGCGTCGCGAACGCCAGATCGCCCGACGACGATGGCGCCGGTGGGAAAGTCCGGGCCCTTGACGTAGCTCATGAGGTCTTCGACGCTCGCGGTGGGCTTGTCGATGAGCGCGACGACAGCGTCGATCGTCTCGGCGAGGTTGTGCGGCGGGATGTTCGTCGCCATGCCGACCGCAATGCCCGTGGATCCGTTGACGAGCAGGTTCGGGAAGCGCGACGGGAGTACCTGCGGCTCGCGGCGCGACTCGTCGTAGTTCGGGCCGAAGTCGACCGTGTCCGAGTCGATGTCGCGCAGCATCTCCGTCGCGAGCTTCGCGAGGCGACACTCCGTGTAGCGCTCGGCTGCGGGCGGGTCGTCGTCGACCGATCCGAAGTTGCCCTGGCCGTCGACGAGCGGGTACCGCAGGGAGAAGGGCTGGACGAGACGCGCAATGGCGTCGTAGATCGAGCTCGAGTCGTGGGGGTGGTACTTGCCCATCACGTCGCCTGTCACGCGCGCGCACTTCACGTACGGCCGGCTGGGCTGGTGACCGGCGTCGTGCATCGCCCAGAGAATTCGCCGATGGACGGGCTTCAGGCCGTCGCGGACGTCCGGCAGGGCGCGCCCGACGATGACGCTCATCGCGTAGTCCAGATAGCTCGAGCGCATCTCCTGCTCGAGCTCGCGGGGCTCGATGCGTCCGGCGCCGAGCGGCTCGAGGACGTCAGACATCGAGGAACCTCACGTCCTTCGCGTTCTGCTCGATGAAGAGCCGGCGCGGCTCGACCTGGTCGCCCATCAGCGTCGAGAACACCCGGTCGGCGGCCGCGGCGTCCTCGACCTCGACGCGAATGAGCATGCGCTTCGCGGGATCCATCGTCGTCTCCCAGAGCTGCTCGGGGTTCATCTCGCCGAGACCCTTGAAGCGGCTGATGGTCATGCCCTCCTTCGCGAGGTCGAGAGAGCTCGTGCGCAGATCGCCGAACGTCTCCGCTCGCGCGGACTTGTTCCCGAAGGCGACCGTGAACGGCGGGAGACCGACGATCTCACCGACCTTGGCGTACGCACGCTGCACCGACGCATACGTCGTCGAGGAGAGCATCGCCGTCGGCAACACCACGCTGTGCGCGGTGCTCGTCTCCGTCTCGACGACGCGAACGTGGAGCACCTCGTCGACCTCCCGCTCGACCGTCAGCTCGTAGCCGTTCGGCGGGATCGCCGAAATGAGCGCGGCGGCGTCCGGCGTCTCGGAGGTCTCCGCTTCGACGAGCCCGTGCGAGATCGCGAAGCGAGCGGCCGGACCGAACTCGTCCTCGAGCTTCGCCGTCCATGCCTCCAGCTGGCCGACATCGCGAACGAGGCGTGTCCAGCGAGCCTCGGTCAGCGTCGTCTCGCGCTCGTCCCGCGCCGTGACGGCCATGTCCTTCACGCGCTCGCGCACAAGGAGATCCTCGAGCTGGGCGTCCTTCTCGAAGTACATGCCTCTGCTTCCGAGCTTCACGTGGTAGAGCGGCGGAACGGCGATGTAGATATGCCCGCGCTCGAAGAGCTCGGGCATCGTCCGGTAGAGGAAGGTGAGGATCAGCGTTCGGATGTGCGCGCCGTCGACATCGGCGTCCGTCATGACGATGACGCGCCCGTAGCGCAGGTTCGTGATGTCGAACTCGTCGCCGAAGCCGGTGCCGATCGCGGTGATCATCGCCTGGATCTCCGTGTTGGACAGCACCTTGTTGATGCGGTTCTTCTCGGAGTTGATGATCTTGCCGCGCAGCGGCAGGATCGCCTGCGTCGTGCGATCCCGGGCCTGCTTCGCGGAGCCGCCGGCGGAGTCGCCCTCGACGATGAAGAGCTCGGCCGACTCGGGATCCTTGATCGTGCAGTCGGCGAGCTTCCCGGGAAGCGACGCGTTCTCGAGGGCGCTCTTGCGGCGCGTGAGCTCGCGCGCCTTCCGTGCCGCCTGCCGCGCGTTCCGCGCCGCGATCGCCTTCGAGACGATCTGGCGAGCTTCCGTCTTGTTCTCCTCGAGAAACTCTCCGAGCCGCTGGTTGACGACCTTCTCGACCAGTCCGGCGACACCGGGGTTTCCGAGCTTGGTCTTCGTCTGTCCTTCGAACTGCGGGTTGCGGAGCTTCACGGAGATGACCGCGGCGAGACCCTCGCGGGCGTCCTCGCCCTCGAGGTTGTCGTCCTTCTCCTTCAGCAGCCCCTCCTGCCGCGCGTACTGGTTGAGCGTGCGCGTCAGTGCGGCGCGGAATCCCTGGAGATGTGCCCCGCCCTCCGTCGTGTTGATGTTGTTCGCGAAGGAGAAGACCGACTCGACGTACGAGTTGTTCCACTGCATCGCGACCTCGACGGCACCCTCGTCGCTCTCGCCCTCGAAGTACACGATGTGCTTGTGCACCGGGTCCTTCGCCTCGTTGACGTGCGCCACGAAGTCCCTGATCCCGCCCTCGTAGTAGAACTCGTCCGTCCGTCCGCCCGCGCGCTCGTCGCGGATGACGATTCGCAGCCCACGCGTGAGGAAGGCCGTCTCGCGCAGTCGCTGGAGGAGCGTCGCAGCGTCGTACTCGGTCTCTTCGAACACGTCCGAATCGGGCAGGAAGGAGATGGTCGTGCCGGACTCGTCCTTCGCGGCCACGCCGACTGTCGTCATGTCGGTGGTCGGCTCGCCTCGCGCGAACTCCTGGCGATAGACCTTCCCGTCGCGCCGCACCTCCGCCACGAGCCACTCGGACAGCGCATTCACGACCGAGACGCCGACGCCGTGGAGGCCTCCGGAGACCTTGTAGCCGTCCCCGCCGAACTTGCCGCCTGCGTGCAGCTTGGTCAAAACCACCGTCAGTGCAGGCAATCCTTGCTCGGCAATCACGTCGACGGGGATTCCCGCACCTGCGTCGCGAACGGTCACCGAGTTGTCGGGATGGATAGTCACGTCCACCAGGTCGTTGCGTCCGGCGAGCGCCTCGTCCACCGCGTTGTCGACCACCTCGTACACGAGGTGATGCAGGCCGCGGGAGCCCGTCGACCCGATGTACATCCCCGGGCGCAGACGGACGGGCTCGAGACCCTCGAGAACGGTGATGTCTTTTGCGGTGTAGGCTGCTTCGGCCATTAAAAAAGCCCTGCAAATCGCCATATTGCGGGGCTCGGCAAGTCTATCAGAAGTCGCGGCCGGACCGGGCTCTCAGAAGGCTCGCTCGAGCCGCTCGGGCGACGACCTCGCGAAGCTCCGGATCGCTGATCGCAGAGGCCGCGGCAGCGGCCTCGGAGCGCACCTCGGGCGGCATGTCTTCGGGCGCCGGCAGTGGTTCCGGCACCTCCTCATGGATACTGCCGGCTGCGGGGATCGGGCCGACTGCGCACCTCACCTTCGTAGGTGCATCTGCGCCGAGGTGCGCCCGGAGCCGCTCGAGGATCTCGTCCGAGAGAAACCCCAGCTCCTGCGCCCAGGTCGCCGATGCCGTCGCGACGTGCAACGTTCCGTCCCTGGCGAGCCGCAGCGGCCAGGCGTTGCGGGCGACGGCGTCCCCCACGACCTCGGGCCAGGCGGCGGTCAGCGCGGTGAGCGGAATCGCGTCGCGGCTCCCACCGCGGCCGAGCTCTCGTTCGACTTCGCGGCCGATGCGCTCCATCACCGCACCTCTCCCGGCGTGACCGCGAGCGTCTGGGCGGGCTCGATCGGAAGAGCGGCGGCGGCCGTCGCAGTGATGACGGTCTGCGAGCCGCGCTCGAGCATGTGCGCGAGCGAGCGACGGCGATCGCCGTCGAGCTCGGACAGCACGTCGTCGAGCAGCACGAGCGGCGAGAGGCCCGAGCGCTCTCGGAGCGCAGCGGCTTCGGCGAGGACGAGCGCCAGTACTGCCATCCGTTGCTCACCCTGGGACCCGAACGACCGTAGATCCCGCTCCCCTGCCTCGATTCGGAGGTCGTGGAGATGTGGACCGACGCTCGTCACGCCGCGCTCCAGATCCGCGTCGATCCGGGCCGCGAGATCATTCGCCGTCGGCGGTTCGCCCTCGTAGCGCAGTGACGACGCCTCCAGGCCGAGCTCGCCTGCGCTTTGCGCGAACGGCGACGCGAGGAGCTCGATCGCGGCGAGGCGGGCGTGCACGAGCGCTTCACCGAGCTCGACCACCTTGGCCGTCCACGGCTCGAGGGCCGCTCGCGTCGACGAGCCCCACCTCATGCGCCGGAGTCCGGCGTTGCGCTGTCCGACGGCGCTCGCGTACTCGTTGGCGAGCGTGGATCGTGCGGGCAGAAGACGCCCCACTGCGCGGTCGAGGTACGCACGGCGCGTGGCGGGGCCGCCCTTGACCACAGCGAGCCGATCCGGCGTGAACACAAGGGTTGTGAGCTCCTGCCGAAGACGGTCACCCGAGCTCAGCCGCTCGCCGTTGAGGTCGATCCTTCTCGCATCGTGACGCGCGAGCACGACGTCCGTCGCGACCGCGTTGTCCCCGAGGCGCCCCGACAGCCGCACGCGAGCGGCGTCTGCGTCGAACCGGATCATCGTCCCGTCACGGCGCGATCGCGGAGAGAACCCCTGTGTTCCGACATGGAGCGCCTCGAGCAGGTTCGTCTTGCCCGCGCCGTTCGGACCGTGGAGAAGCACGATTCCCGGCTCGAGGCTCAGCTCGGCGGAGGCGTACGAGCGGAAGTCGCGGAGCGTGACGTCTCGGACGATCAGCCCGCGAGCCGGATGGGCATGATCAGGTACGAGAAGCTCTCTTCCGGTGCCGCGATCAGGCCGGGTCGCAGCCGATTGATGAGCCTCAGCTGCACCGTGTCGCCGCCCACCGCCTCGAGGCCGTCGCGAAGGAAGTCCGGGTTGAAGCCGATCTCGAGCTCCTCGCCGGAGAACTCCACCGGCAGAGACTCGACCGCCTCTCCGACATCCTGCGTCTGCGCGGAGATCGTGAGCTCGCCGTCCGCGAACTTGAGTCTGAGCGGCGCGTTTCGCTGGGCCATGAGGCCTGCCCGGCGTACGACCTCGAGCAGCGGTGCTCGCGGTGTCGTGATCTCGATCTCGAAGGTCTCGGGGAGAAGCTGCTTGTAGTTCGGGAACTGCCCGTCGATGCGGCGGCTCGTGAGCCAGACGTCGCCGGCACGGAAGATCACGTGGTTCTCGTGGACTCCGAGCTCGATCTCCTCGGAGCCGGCGGCGATGCGAACGAGTTCCTGTAGCGCACGCGCGGGGATGATCGCCTCGAGATCCACTCCGCCTGTCGACAAGGGCGTCTCCTTGACTGCGAGCCGGTAGGAGTCCGTCGCGGCCATGACGAGCTTGTCGCCTTCGAAGCGGACGAGGATCCCGGTGAGCACCGGCCGGGATTCGTCGCGTGACGCGGCCCGTCCGACCTTGTCGATCGTCTCGAGCAGCGCGCCGGCCTCGATTCGATGAAGCGGTACGTCGAGCGGCGGAAGCCGCGGGAAGTCCTCCGCGCTGTAGACGTTGAGGCGAGACGCATGACTTCCGGACGTCACCGCGAGCACCCCGTCGCCCTCCTCGTACACCAGCGTCACGGTGTCGTCGGGGAGCAGGCGAACGAGGTCGGTGAGCAGGCGGCCCGGGACCACGACGCTGGCGTCGCCCGTGAGCTCGCCGGAGAGCGACGACCGCAGCGAGATCTCCATGTCGGTTGCGGCGAGCGTCAGCCTTCCTTCGTCCACGCGCAGCAGGATCCCGCCGAGGACTTGCACGGCTCCACGTGTCGAGACGGCTCGAGCGACCACGCCGAGCGCGGATGCAAGCTCGGCTTTCGAGCAGGTGATGCGAAGCGCGGTGTCGGTCGCCATGTCTGTGCTCATTACTGGAAAAACAAGATCGTAGAAGTAGTAGGAGTGTGAGTAGTGGGGAAGACGGCCCATTTAGGCGCGAGGAGCGGGGAAAACGTCTGTTGACGGACATGTGGGTCCCCGCCAACGCATTCCACAGCCTCACGCGACCCGATGCGCTGGACCCCCAACATCAGCGGGCCTGCTTGATGCGCGCAGTCAACTCCTGCACAAGGTTGTACACAGAGCGGTCCTCGCGGATGAGCCGCGTGATCTTGTCCTTCGCGTGGATGACGGTGGTGTGGTCGCGGCCTCCGAACTGCTTGCCGATCATCGGCAGCGAGGCGTCCGTGAGCTCGCGCGAGAGGTACATCGCGACCTGGCGCGGGTACGCAACGGCCTGCGAGCGCCGTGGGCTCACGAGTTCGTCCAGCGTCACGCCGAACCGCTGCGACACCGCCTCCTGAATCCGCGGGATCGTGACCTCGGGCGCCGCCTCGCCCTGCGGGTAGACGTCGCGAAGGACGTCCTCGGCGAGCTCGACGGTCAGCGGACGGTCCGTGAGCGACGAAAACGCGACCACGCGGGTCAGCGCTCCTTCGAGCTCGCGAATGTTCGCCGACACGCGCCCGGCGATGAAGGTGAGGACCTCCGGGTCGTCGATCGCGATCCCCTCGGTCTCGACGCGCTTCCTGAGGATCGCGATCCGCGTCTCCAGGTCGGGCGCCTGGATGTCGGTGAGGAGTCCCCACTCGAACCGTGAGCGAAGCCGCTCCTCCAGCGTCGCGATCTCGCGAGGGGGGCGATCGGACGAGAGGACGATCTGCGCGCCGCCCTCGTAGAGCGAGTTGAACGTGTGGAAGAACTCCTCCTGGATTCGCTCCTTGCCCTCGATGAACTGGATGTCGTCGACGAGCAACACGTCGTAGTTGCGGTACCGGCGCTTGAAGCCCTCGATCCGAGCTCCGCGATCGCGAACCGCGTCGATGAACTCGTTCATGAACATCTCGCTCGTGACGTATCTGGTCGTGAGACGGCGAGAGTGCTGGCGGACGTAGTGCCCGATCGCCTGGAGCAGGTGGGTCTTCCCGAGCCCGGTGCCGCCGTAGATGAACAACGGGTTGTACGCCTGTGCGGGCGCCTCCGCGACGGCGAGAGCCGCTGCATGCGCGAACCGGTTCGACGAGCCGATGACGAAGAGGTCGAAGGTGTACTTCGCGTTGAGCTCGACTTCGGCCGACTCTCGGTGTCGGGCCTCCGCCTTCGCGACGGGGGGCGTCGCCGGCGGGCTGTGCGCCAGAACCTCCGGCTGTGCAGGTTGCGACCGGCCGCCGTGGACGCGCTCGCCGACCGTGAAGCTCACCGCTGCGCCGGTGGTCGCGGTCTCGCCGGCCGCTCGCGTCACGAGGTCGCTGAAGTGCCCCTCGATCCAGTCGCGCGTGAAGTCGTTGGGAACCTCGACGACGAGCTGCTCCCCGTTGTACGACCGCGGATGAGCCTGTCCGAACCACGTGTCGTAAGTGGTCTCGGTAAGGGTGTCCCGAAGCCGGCCGGCTATGGCATTCCAGAGGTCGTCTGCTCGTGTCTCGCCGGGGTGTTCCACCCGTCCTCGCGGTCCGTTAGGGGTCGTCGGAGAAGGCGGCGAGCATAGCACCATCGCCGACCGGCCTCAACGAGCCGAGAGCCGCGACTGTGGATGAAAATGTACCCTATTTGCAGGCATTTCTACTCATCCACACTTCTATCCACAGGTGTGGGAAGTTGATAGCTACGTTGCTGCTATGGACAACACGGATGCCTGGTAAGCAGCGATTTCGATCGGCCGACTCTCCGCCGGCACTGTGGAAAACATGGGTGCGAGGTGGGCAAGGCGGGTCGTCTATACTCGCGACTCCCGCACCCGAGCCAGCCGAGATCACCACGTGAAACGCACCTATCAACCGAACGTCCGCCGTCGCAAGCGGCGTCATGGGTTCCGAGCGCGAATGTCCTCGCGCGGAGGACGCGCGATCCTCAAGCGCCGCCGCGCGCGAGGCCGCAAGCGCCTCTCGGCCTGAGACGCACCTGTGCAGCGCCGCAACCGGCTCTCACGGTCGAAGGACTTCGACACCGTCTATCGCCGCGGCCGCTCCGCCTCGAGCCGTTACCTCGTCCTGCACTGGTTCACGCGGGACGACGAGCTCGACGCCGAGCCGAGGCTCGGGTTGGCCGTCCCACGCTCGGTCGGCACCGCGGTTGCGAGAAACCGCGTGAAGCGACTGCTCCGCGAGGCGTGGCGGGAGCTCCTCCCGTCGGTGCCGGCGGGGCAGGACTACGTGCTCGCCGCCCGCCCGGGCCTGGCGGAGCCGGCAGATACGCGCGGCAAGGACTGGCTCGTCGCCGAGATCGGCGAGGTCCTCGAGAAGGCGCGCCCGTGAGGCACCTCGGCATCGCTCTCGTGCACGCGTGGAGGTGGACGTTCGGTCTCCTGACGCCCCCGGGCACGTGCAAGTACCACCCGAGCTGCTCCCAGTACGCGCTCGACGCGTTCCGGGACTTCGGTCTTCTCCGCGGCACCGTTCTCTCCGGGTGGCGGATCCTGCGCTGCAACCCGTGGAGCCACGGAGGCGTCGACTACGCGAAGGATCAGACGATCTTCCCGGTGATCGGGTCGCGAAAGGCGCGAACGTGATCCTCGGCGGGATTCTCTCCCCGCTCGAGAACGTCCTGACCGACGTTCTCGTCTGGCTCCACGAAACCGGTGGTCTGACCTGGGCGTGGTCGATCGTGGCCCTCACCGTGATCGTGCGTGTGCTGCTCGTACCGGTGGCCGTCCGCCAGATCCACTCGATGCAGAGCCTGCAGATTCACGCGCCGGAGATGAAGGCGATCCAGCAGCGCTACAAGAACGATCGCCAGCGTCAGTCGGAAGAGCTCATGAAGTTCTACAAGGAGAACAAGATCAACCCGTACGCCTCCTGCCTTCCGATCGTCTTCCAGATCCCGATCTTCATCGGCCTCTTCTTCGTCCTTCGCGACTTCAAGAAGGAGATCTTCTGCGCGCGCGGCGACTTCTGCGAGACGGTGGACGGCGATCTCAACGTTCTTCCCGACTTCGTCTCCCGGCTCGAGTGGCTCAGCCTCGTGAACATCACCGAGCCGACGATCGACGCCTGGGGTCCGGTGCTCATCGCCGTCTACGTGGCGAGCCAGCTCACGTCGACGTACCTCATGTCGACGGCCATGCAGAGCAAGGCGCAGCGCTACATGATCATGTTCCTCCCGATCGTCTTCCTCCCGTTCATCCTCAGCTTCCCGTCCGGGCTGATGATCTACTGGCTGACGACGAACCTGTGGACGACCGGACAGGGACTCGTGACCCGCCGGCTCATGCCGAAGCCCGTCGCCCCACCGAAGCGGTCGAGCCGAACGCCACCGAAGGAGGCAGAGGTGTCCGCCAACGGCGAGAGCTCGACCGACGGCCAGCCGCGGCCTGCTGCGGCATCGAGCGGTGCTCCCAAGCGTGTGAAGCGGAAGCGCGGTAGCGGCCGCCCGCGTCGATGAGCGAGGCGAGCGTCATCACCGTCGAGGCCACGGGCGAGACCGTGGGCGAGGCGAAGTGGGCCGCGCTCCGCGAGCTCGAGTCGATCGTGCCGGGTCTCGACCGCGAGCGTGTGCAGTTCCAGGTCGTCTCCGAGGGTGAGCGCGGACTGCTCGGCGTCGGCTTCACTCCGGCCCATGTGATCGCGAGCGCGGAGCCGGGAGAGGCCGTCGATGATCCTCCCGTGGACGGTACTGCGTCCGCAGGCCCGCGGGAGATCGTGGAGCGAATCGCCGCCGGCATCGCGGTCGACGTCTCCATCTCCGCTCGCGAACGCGACGGTGTCGTCACGGTGAGCTGCTCCGGGCCTGATGTGGCGCTCTTCATCGGCAAGCACGGCCAGACGATCGACGCCATCCAGTACCTGGCGAACGCAATCACCCGCGCGCAGGGAGGCGAGCACGGGGTGGTCGTGGACGCGGCCGGATATCGGGCACGCCGAACCGCGACGCTCGAGGGGCTTGCTCGCCGAACCGCACAGCGCGTCGCTGCAACCGGCCATCGGTCCGAGCTCGAGCCGATGACGCCGATCGAGCGCAAGATCGTCCACGAGGCGCTCAAGGACGATCCGGAGGTCGAGACCTCGAGCGAAGGCTCCGAGCCCAACCGCTTTGTCGTCGTCCTTCCGCGACACATCGCCGACTGAGCCGGCGGCCGCGTACCTCGAGCGCTGGCTCGAGGAGCTGATCGCGACGCCGGGCATGACCGGTATCGACGATCTCGAGAGCGCACGACGGTCGCTGCTCGAGGACGCGCTCCGGGCCGAGCCGCTCGTGGCACAGGTCGCAGGCGCGGTCGTCGACGTCGGCTCGGGTGGGGGAACGCCCGGAGTTCCGCTCGCCGTCGCGCTCCCCGAACGCTCGTTCACCCTGCTCGAGGCCGAGCGTCGGAAGTGCGACTTCCTCGAGCGCGTCACGGCGACGCTCGCGAACGTCAGGGTGGTGTGGGGACGGGCCGAGGAGCAGTCGACCGACTCCTACGGCGTCGCGCTCGCGAAGGCACTGGCCAAGCCGCCCGTCGCCGCAGAGCTCTGCCTTCCGCTGGTGGCGTCGGGCGGCATCGCGGTCCTGTGGCTCGGCGAGTCGGCCGACCTCGATGCGGTGGAGAAGGTCGCGGAGAAGCTCAACGCGCGGCTGGAGCGTGATCTGGAGGGTCTCGTGGTTCTCCGCAAGCTCGGCCCGACACCGTCCGGGTTCCCCCGCCGGCCCGGGATGGCCAAGAAGCGTCCCCTCGCCTAGATCGAACCAGCCGGCGGCAGCGCGTTGTGAAGGCGAATGCCGCTGAACTCGAGCGACGACGCGACGACGCGATTCCAGGTCGGCCACAGGTTCGACACCGCGCGGAGCTCGATCCCGGAGGCGTCGTGCCTGTCGACGAGATCACCGAGCTCGACGACGTCGAGCGGCTCGACCGCCGTTCGGCTGAGCCAGTACCCGCCGACGTCGGGATCCGGCTCGAAGGTCGCTTCGGGAAGGCGGTATGCGACGACGCGAGCCGCACGCATGGCGACCCAGCCACCCGGTCTCGACGATGTGCACTCGGCTGGAGCCGGCCAGCAGCTCCGCATCGTGCCGTGTCGTCTGCGCCGTGGCCCAGAACGTGCCGCGCGGGCACTCGCGCGGGAACCAGTACAGCGGTAGATGCCGCGTGTCGACGGCCCACACGCGAGCCTCGCCGCTCGCCGCAGTTGCGCTCACGTGCGGCTCGAAGCGCTCGATCGCTGAGTTCTCGCTCACGTGCCAGAGCGCGTGCGGGCCTTCGCCGAGGTACGGCGGCGCCGGTTCGCGCATGCACCGACTCTAGCCGGGGCCGTCTCTAGTCTGACCACGTGCCCGCCCGGGTCTATGCCGTTGCGAATCAGAAGGGCGGCGTCGGGAAGACGACGACCGCCGTCAACCTGAGCGCGTGCCTCGCCGAGGCTGGAGAGCGCGTGCTCCTTGTCGATCTCGACCCGCAGGCCAACGCGACCTCGGGGCTGGGAATGCGGGCGAACGGCGCTTCGACGCACGATCTTCTCGACGGCGTGCCGCTGACCAAGCTCGCCAAGCCGTCAGCCTTCGAGAACCTGGACGTCGTCATGGCGAAGAGCGATCTCGCCGCAGCGGCTGTCGAGTTGTCGAGCCGCGCGGGCGGGGAGCGGTACCTCGCCGAAGCGCTCACCGGCGAACTCGACGCCTACTCGTACGTTCTCCTCGACTGCCCGCCGTCGTTCGGCCCGCTCACCGTCAACGCGCTCGCTGCCGCCGATCGCGCAATCGTTCCGGTTCAGGCCGAGTACTACGCCCTGGAGGGCCTCTCGCAGCTACTCGGCACGATCAACCTCGTCAAGGCGCAGCTCAATCCGCAGCTGGCCGTCGCGGGGATCCTGTTGACCATGGCCGACGGACGCACGAGGCTCGCCGCCGAGGTGGAGGCCGAGCTGCGGCGGCACTTCGGGTCGCTCGTGTTCACGACGACCATCCCACGCTCCGTGCGTCTCGCCGAGGCGCCGAGCCATGGCGTCCCTGCAATCGCCTACGACCGGCGCTCCGCCGGTGCGGAGGCCTACTGGAAGGTGGCGATGGAGCTTGTCGAGCGTTCCTAAGGAGCGGAGAGGGCTCGGCCGAGGCCTCGAGGTGCTGCTCGGAGAGGCGGGCCAGCCGGAGCTGATGCATCTTCCCGTCGAGACGATTCATCCGAACCCGCGCCAGCCACGCCGACGCTTCGAGCCCGAGGCTGCCGACGGTCTCGCCAGCTCGATCCGGCTCCAGGGTGTGCTCCAGCCGATCGTCGTCCGGCGCCGAGGCGAGGGAGGCTTCGAGCTCATCGCGGGCGAACGCCGCTGGCGAGCAGCGCGCTCGGCAGGCGTCGCGACGCTTCCGGCTGTCGTGCGGGATGTCGGCGATCGCGACTCGCTCCTTCTGGGGCTGGTCGAGAACGTCGCCCGCGAGCAGCTCTCGCCGGTGGAAGAGGCGCGAGCCTATGCGTCTCTCGTCGACGAGTTCGAGCTCTCGCTTGGCGACGTCGCCAATCGCGTCGGCAAGTCGAAGCCCGCAGTGTCCAACCGTCTCCGGCTGCTCGAGCTGCCCGAGGAGGTTCTCTGGATGCTCGCGCGCGGAGACATGAGCGAGGGTCATGCACGTGCAGTCCTGTCGCTGCCCGACGACGACGCCCGCCGCCGGCTGGCGCGACGCATCGTCAAGGAGGGCCTGACCGTGCGTGCTGCCGAGCGCGCGGCGCGCGAAGGTGGCGCAAAGCGCCGTCCGCGCCGAGTTGCGGCGGTCGACCCCGCTCTCGTCGACAGAGCGCGGCGAGCGGCGGAGGCGATCACGGGAATGCCTGCTCGCGTGAGCGCCGGCACCTTGCAGGTTCGGTTCGACGATGAAAGAGGGCTGGAGGAGCTCGCCGAAGCGCTCGAGGCGGTGGCCGGCAGCCTCATCGAAGACCGAGCAGCCTGAAAGCGAACGATCGACGCGAGCTCAGACGTAGCCGCGCCGCGGCCGCGAAGCGAACGCCTTCAGGGATCCTCGCGATCGGGAATCTGCACTCGCAGATTCCCGATCTGCGGACAAGCATGGGCGATCGTGGACTCGAACCACGGACCTCCGCCTTATCAGAGCGGCGCTCTAACCGACTGAGCTAATCGCCCGAGGGCAAAACTGTACAGCAGGCCCTGACTAAGATGGGCGTGGCCACGGATGCGCGAGATGACTCTCTACGGCGTGAGCTTCGAACCGATCGGCAAGCAGCCGATCGTGCTGCTGAAGGCCCTGGACGAGGATCGCTTCCTTCCGATCTGGATCGGTCATCCGGAGGCGGCGGCGATTCTGATGAAGCTCCAGGGAGCGAGCCCGCCGCGCCCGATGACCCACGATCTGCTGACCGACGTCGTCTCGGAGCTCAAGGGCGAGGTCGTTCGCGTGACCGTGACCGAGCTTCGGGAGAACACCTACTTCGCGAAGATCACGATCGTCCACGACGGGCAAGAGCTCGAGATCGACTCCCGGCCCTCCGACGCGATCGCTCTCGCGGTGCGCTGCGAGGCGCAGATATTCGCGGCGGACGACGTCGTCGAGGAGCTGGGGATCGAGTTCGAGGCCGGAGACGACGAGCAGGTCAGTCTCGTGACAGCCTCGAACCTCGCGGATCTCGATCCGGAGGAGTTCAGCCGGTTCATCGAGAGCGTGACTCCGGAGGAGTTCGCCTCGAGCCTTCGCGAGGCTCTGGAGGATGGCGAGGACGAGGATCCCGAGGACGAGCTCTCGGACGAAGACGACGAGAAGTAGCTACGCGGCGCCGCTGACCGAAACGAGCAGAGCGATCCCGTTGAACGCGGAGTGGAGCACGATCCCCGGGTACACGCTGTCGGTTCTCGCACGTAGCCAGCCGACCACGATGCCGAAGAACACCAGCACGGGAAGCCCGATCAGGAGGCCGTGCGTGAGCCCGAAGAGCACCCCCGTGGCGACGATCGCGAGCGTCAGGCCATAGGGCCTGAACAGGGAGAAGCCGAGCCCTCGATACGTGATCTCCTCGACGAACGGGGCGAGGAACGTCACCGCGAGGAAGAACGCGACGAACGGGGCGGCCCGGCTCGAGTCCCATTCGTCGGGGACGAGGCCCTGCTCCTCCGTCGGATCGAAGTCGCCGAGGAGCGAGAGCACGCCGGTGTAGGCCAGCGAAACGATGTAGATGAGGACGAGGCAAAGGAGCGCGAGCCCGAGCGCTCGCTTCCACGAGTCGGGGCGCCTGAGTGCGAAGAGCTCTCGTTTCGGCAGCCCCTTCGCGATGAGCAGAAGGATTCCGAGCATGAGCCCGAACTGCACCACGATCGCGACCGACGACGCCCACTGGTACGCGACGTCGTCCGGCGTCTCGTCGCTCGCGTACCTGCCGAGGTAGTTGAGCGCGGTGAGAGCGAGGACGAACGCGAGCCAGCCGGCGAGTCGCCCGGGGTGACGCTGGTGGCTCGCGGTCTCGGACACGCCGGGATTCCAGCACGAGGAGCACAGCCGCCGTCGCCGAAGCTGCGTCGCACCGTGGCTAGCATCCCGTCATGAGCCCGCCTCCCAGCCGGCGCACGCCACTCGATCCGGAGACGTTGCGCCCCCGCGGACGGCACCAGCGAGCGCTGCGCAAGCGCCGCAGGCGAAAGGGCGCGATCCTCGCCGTCGGCGTGATCGCCGCGATCGCGGTCGCCGCAGGCGTGGGTGGCACCGCGGCTGTTGTCGCATACGGATCGTCGTGCGACCTCGACTCGCTCAGGTCGGTCGACATCGGGGCGAACACGTTCGTCTACGCAGCCGACGGATCGCTGCTCGGCTCGATTCCGGCCGAGCGGAATCGCGAGCCCGTCACGGCGGCGGACATGTCGCTGTGGGTCCGCAAGGCGACGATCGCGATCGAGGACAGGCGTTTCTTCGCGCACGACGGCGTCGACGTCGAGGGCATCGCGCGCGCAGCGGTCGAGAACCTCCGCGCCGGCGAGATCGTCGAGGGAGGCTCGACGATCACGCAGCAGCTGGTGCGGAACCTCTACATCTCGAGGGAGCAGACGGTCCAGCGCAAGGTGAAGGAGGCGTGCCTGGCGACGAAGCTCGATCGTGCGCGCACGAAGCAGTGGATCCTGACCTCGTACCTGAACCAGAGCTTCTACGGCAATCGCGCGTACGGCATCGAGGCGGCGGCGCAGACCTACTTCACGAAGTCGGCGGCCGATCTCAGGGTCTCCGAGGCGGCGCTCCTGGCCGGACTCCCGCAAGCGCCGTCGATCCACGACCCGTTCACGGCTCCGGCGCGGGCGCTCGCGAGGCGGCAGGAGGTGCTGCGGTCGATGCTGGACACGGGCGTCATCACGCGGCGCATCTACCGCAAGGCAGTCGATGCGCCGCTCGGGCTTCGTCGAGGCCAGCTCTACGACGCGATCCGCGAGCCGTATTTCTTCGGGTACGTCCGGGACAAGCTGATCGAGGTCTACGGCGCGCAGGGCGTCCGCGAGGGGGGCCTCAAGGTCTACACCACCATCATTCCGCGCTACCAGCGCCTCGCCGAAAGCGCGATCCGCGACACGCTGGACGAGTCGGACGATCCGGCGGCGGCGCTGATCTCGATCAGCCCTCGAACCGGCGCGATCCGCGCGATGGCTGCGGTCGTGCCGAACCGGCCGAAGAACCAGTTCAACCTGCTCTCGCAGGCACGGCGGCAGCCAGGCTCGACCTTCAAGACGTTCGTGCTGGCGGCTGCGGTGGAGCAGGGCGTGAATCCCGACTCGACGTACTACGTCTCGGCGCCCTTCACGGCGCGGCTTCACCCCGCAGGGAACTGCGACGACGGCTCGTGGTGGTGCGTCAAGACCTACGCGAACGACTACTACGGCTGGAGCTCCGTCCGCAGCGCGACGTTGCGCTCGGACAACACCGTGTACGCCCAGCTCACTCTCGACCTGACCCCCGAGAAGGTCGCGGACGTAGCCCGTCGCATGGGCGTCCGCTCGCAGCTCGATGTCAAGGGCGCATACGTCCCGTCGATCGGCCTCGGCTCGATCGCGGTGTCACCTCTCGACATCGCGTCGTCGTACGCCACGCTCGCCGCCGGAGGCGTATACGCGGAGCCGATGGCGATCCGTCGCGTCGTCCTCGAGGACGGAAAGGTCGACACCGACGCCGGCTGGGGCGTTCCCCGACGCCGCCGAGCCATCTCCGAGGGTACCGCCGCCATCGTGACTCGCATACTCGAGCAGAACGTCCAGTCAGGCACGGGCACGCGCGCGGCATTCGGTCGGCCGGCGGCAGGCAAGACCGGCACTGCGGAGCTCAACGTCGACGCCTGGTTCGCCGGCTACACCCCCGAGCTCGCAACAGCGGTCTGGATGGGCTACACGCGGGCAGAGATCCCCCTCGACAGCGTTCACGGGATTGCCGTGACCGGCGGAAGTTTCCCTGCCGAGATGTGGCGCCTCTTCATGGAGCCTGCGCTTGCCAACATCGAGCCCGCGGCGTTCCCCGAACCGAAGGTGTGGCCGCAGTGGAAGCCGTTCACGCGCGGCGAGTACGCACTGGAGTACGACCCGACTCCGGCGTACACGACCGAGACGATCGACACCGACTCCTCCGCGTCGCGGCCGCCTCCGCCGCCCGCATCGGGTCGCTGACGCACCGCGTGTCCGACCTGCTGACGATCGACGCTGCGCTCGCGCGGATCGTCGAGAGTGCCCAACTCGTACCCGTGGAGCGCCTCGCGGTGTCCGATGCGCTGGGGCGCGTACTGCGCGAGCCGGCGACGGCACAGGTCGATCTTCCGCCGTTTCCGAGCTCGGCGATGGACGGCTTCGCAGTCCGCGCCTCCGAGACCCCTGGCGAGCTACCGGTCGCCTTCCGCGTTGCCGCGGGAGCGCCGGTGCTCGGCCCGCTACCAGCGGGTGCGGCTGCCGGGATATCGACGGGCGCCAGCGTGCCTGTCGAGGCCGACGCGGTTGTTCCCGTCGAGCTCGTCGAGGACCGAGGTAGCCATGTGGTGATCGGCAACGCGGCGGTCGCCGGTCAGCACGTGCGCCCGCGTGGCGGCGACATCCGCGCAGGAGCGACCGTCGTCGAGGTCGGCGTGCGTCTCGGCGCCGCACAGGTCGGTGCGCTGGCTGCGACCGGTGTGGAGGAAGTCGCGTGCTCGAGGCGTCCTCGGGTTGCCGTCCTCGCGACCGGCAGTGAGCTGCGCTCGGCCGGAGACGTGCTCGCACCGGGGCAGATCTACGAGTCCAACCGAGCGATGGTCGCGGCCGTTCTCGCACGCGCGAACGCCGAGGTCGACGTGCTGCCCGTCGTCGCAGACGATGCAGATGCTCACCGCGAGGCGATCGCACGCGGTCTCGAGGTCGATGTGCTCGTCACCTCCGGGGGCGTGTCGATGGGAGAGCACGACCTCGTACGCCGAACCGCGGCCGATCTCGGCGTGCGGGAGATCTTCTGGGGCGTCGCGGTCAAGCCCGGGAAGCCTCTGTCCTTCGGCATGCGCGAGCGCACGCTCGTCTTCGGCCTTCCCGGGAACCCGGTGTCCGCGCTGGTCGGGGCCCTCGTGTTCGTGACGCCCGCGCTCCTGGCGCTTCAGGGGGCGACGAACAGCCTTCCACGCTACGGGTTGGGTGTCACAGCGACCGCGTTTCGTCAGAACCCACACCGGGACGAGTTCGTGCGCGCGACTCGGGTCGACGACGGAGATGTCGTGCGGCTCGAGGCCATCGTCGGTCAGGAGTCGCACATGATCTCGCGAGCCGCGGCAGCGGACGCACTCGTCCATGTGCCGCGCGGCGAGGGCGCGCTCGAAGCGGGGAGTCTCGTCCGCTTCCTCGCCCTCGACTAGCGAACGCGCGCGACGACCCGCCGGAACGGGCCTGCAGGCGGAGGTTCCATTCCGGCGGCATAGGGCGCGTAGCGCCCCAGTGCCAGAGCACCGAGCTGGGTCGCAGCTGCTGCCCAGAAGATCCCGATGAGTGCCGAGCTGAGTGGGAGGTACCCGACGGTGAAGAGACCGATCACGTACAGCCCGGCGTCGAGCACCGACAGGCCGAGCTCGTGCCCGAGGAGGAACAGTCCGAGGATCGGTCCGAGCAGGCCCGCGGCGAAGGCGAGTGCGCGCACTGCAGGACGGCCGTCGAGCGGGAGCCAGAGCCACGCGTAAACCGACGGCAGCACGAAGACGAGTGCGTAGGGCTGAAGCACGGCGAGACCGATCGCGACGGCGGCGAGCGTCGCCAGAGCCACCACGAACCCGGCCAGCCGCTCGTCGGGCGTCGGAGGCGCCGCTCGCACGAGGTGTCGTCGTGCAACGAGCCAGCCGAGGGCGAACGCCGACAGGAGGACGACGATGCCGAAGACCGGCCGGCGTTCGAAGACCGCCGAGTACGGAGCCAGTGGGAGCGGTGCGCCGGTCGGGAGGGTCCCGGTGAGCGCGCCGATCGCGACGAGCAGCCCGCCGAACGCCCAGACGCCGAGACGAGCGCGCTGTGCTCGCAGCGCGGGCCTGAACGGAAGTGCGCGTCGTCGTCCGCGAACGATCAGATCGACCACTCCGAGAGCGAACGGGACGATGCCCAGGACGAGGACGAGCCGGGCAGTCCAGCCGCTCGCTGCGCGGTCGGAGAAGAAGATGCTGTCGGGCGTGCGGAACGCTCCACCAACGCTGGTGTCCAGAGAGCCGACGAGTGCCTCCGTCGCTCGTCCGAGCTGCCCCAGTCGGTCCGTGGTCGGCGCCGCTGCACTCGCGCCGTCGGAATCGGTCGTGAGCGTGACGGCGGAGAGCTCGGCCGCGAGGAAGCGCCCCTGCTCGTTCAGCGCGAACGGAATGCCGAGATCGACGAGTTGGGACGCAACCGACGGAAGCGTGGGGTTCACTCCGACCTCCTCGGATATGCGGTCGGCCGCCGTACGGACGAGCGTGCGTGCGGGAGACACGGGGTTATCGCCCGCTATCGCCAGGCGCGGGCGTCCTTGCGTCAGGTCGTCGAGCACGACGACTGCGATGGCGCTCTGTGCGAGTGGTGACTCGGCTGCGAAACGTGCCGCACCGGCGCCTCCGAATGCACCGGCGTCCGTCGACACCAGCACGAGTGTGTGCTGCAGGCGGGGATCGGGCGCGAGCTCCTGCGGAGCGAACCCGCGCGCGAGCTCGATGAGGATTGCGGTGCCGGATGCATTCTCTCCCAACGGCTGCTCGGCTCCTGCGTTGTCGCGATGAGCAACGAGGACGATCGTCTCCTCCGAGCGTCCCGGCACGACGGTGACCACGTTTCGGAGCTCGACCGAGCCCAAGTCCGCGAGATCCTCCGTCCAGACGTCCTCCTCGGTCTCGAGGCCGAGCGCACCGACGGTCTCGCGGTACCAGCGGGTGGCCTCCGTAGCGCCCTCAGAGCCCGGCACTCGCGAGGGGTAGACCGTCGTAAGCGACTCGGCGAACGACGCAGCCGACTCGGCATCGAAGAGCGGGTCGAGGGGAAAGCGAGGAAGCGCTGCCGTTGTCGAGATCGAGAACAGAAATGCGAGGATGGCAGGGCGCGACGACGAGGAAGCCGACCCGCACCAAGCGTGCGTTAAGCGGGCGTTCAACAGTGCCGCGACGCAACCGGCGACCGCGCGTCCGGGGCCGAGCGGCTTCCATCGCCGGGCTATAGTAAGCGCGCCGGCGACCGCGAGCCCGCGCGAACGCTCCGATGCCCACGACCTCGACCATCCTCCTCGTCGACGACGAGGAATCGATCCAGACCCTGCTCACGTATCCGCTCGAGCGGGACGGCTATGCCGTGGTTCAGGCTCGTGACGGCGAAGAGGCGCTCCGCCTGTTCGGTGAGCAGCCCTTCGATCTCGTCGTCCTCGACGTCATGCTGCCGCGCCTCGACGGGCTCGAGGTGTGCAAGCGACTGCGCGGTCAGAGCAACGTCCCGATCATCATGCTCACCGCCCGGGGGGAGGAGCTCGACAAGGTGCTCGGGCTCGAGCTCGGCGCGGACGACTACATCACGAAGCCGTTCTCGATCCGCGAATTTCGGAGCCGCGTGCGGGCGCTTCTCCGGCGCGCGTCGTCTCCGCACCTCGCCGGGGAGCGGGAGGAGCTCATCGAGCGCGGCGAGCTTCGCATCGACGTGCCGCGACGAACCGTCGAGGTGCGCGGAGAGCCCGCACAGCTGACCTTCATCGAGTTCGAGATGCTCGTCGTCCTTGCTCAGAGCCCCGGTGTCGTGTTCTCTCGCCGCGAGCTCCTCGAGCGCCTGCGCGGGGGGGCCGACTACCGAGAGCCACGCACGATCGACGTCCATGTCAGGCATCTGCGCGAGAAGATCGAGAGCGATCCGAGCAATCCGGAGCTGATCTTGACGATGCGCGGCGCCGGGTACCGCTTCAGGCCGGAGTAAGCATTCGTGTCGCTCCCAGGCGGAATCCGGATCCGCATCGTGCTCGTTCTCGTCGGGATCGTCGCCGGCGCGCTCGGGACGGCGTACATGATCGTCGTGCCCTCGCTCGAACGGCGTCTCGTCGACGCTCGCCTCGACCAGCTGGAGCCCCGCGCCACACAACTGGCGCGGTCGCTGTCGGAGGATCGGGTGCTGTGGCAGGAGCGCATCGAGAGCTTCGCGGTCGTGACGAACACGCGGGTCATTGCTCTCGACGTTCTCTCGACGACCCGGCCGGCGCTGGTCTCGTTCGCCGATTCGCAGGCGCGCGACACGCAGGACGTGGCCGACGATCCCATCGCACTCGCCGCGCTCGTGAGCGGCGAAGTGAAGCGTGGCCGAGTCTTGCAGGCGGGCAACGACTACGCGGATGTCGCCGTGCCGCTCGGGGACGAAGCTGTCGTGCTCTTCCAGGCGCCGCTCGCTGACTCTCTTGCGACTGTTCGTCTCGTCCGCGAGCGACTGCTCCTCGCGACGGCATTCGCTCTCGTGCTTGCGCTCGTCCTGGGGCTCACCGCGGCCGGGATGCTCTCGCACCGGCTGCTGCGACTGGAAGCCGCGGCGGAGCGAATCGCGGGCGGCGACTTCGGAGCCCCGATCGTCGATCACGGAAACGACGAGATCGGTGAGCTGGCCCGCGCGTTCGATCAGATGCGAGTTCGGCTCGCACAGCTCGACAACGCCCGCAAGGAGTTCGTCGCGAACGCGTCCCACGAGTTGCGCACCCCGATCTTTTCGATCGGCGGGTTCCTCGAGCTGCTCGCCGACGAGGAGCTCGACGAGGTGACCCGGCGAGGGTTCATCGAGACGATGCAGGGACAAGTGCAGCGGCTCGCGAAGCTGTCGATCGACCTCCTCGACCTCTCTCGGGTCGATGCCGGCCAGCTCGACGTCGTGCGCGAGCCCGTCGATCTCGGCTCCGTGGTTCAGATGCTCGCACGGGAGATCGAGCATCTTGCGGCGTCGAGCGGGCATGAGCTCGTCGTCGATGTGGACGAAGGCGTGTGGTGTCTCGGCGACGACGCACGGATCCTGCAGATCGGCCGCGCGCTCGCGACGAACGCGATAACGCATACCCCGGCCGGAACCAGGGTGACATTGGCGGCGCGACGCAGAGACGGCCGCGCGCAACTCGTCGTCGAGGACGACGGGCCGGGGATTCCGACGAGCCAGCGCGATGCCGTCTTCGACCGCTTCTACCGCGTCGAGGGTGGGATGGCCTCCGGGAGCGGACTCGGACTGTCGATCGCGCGCGAGCTCGCGCGGCTCATGGGTGGTGAGGTCATCCTCGAGTCCGAGGCGCGGCCAACCGTGTTCGTGGTCGATCTGCCCGGCGAGGCGGTTCCCGAGGGCGTAGTGCCGTTTTCACGTGAAAACGCTCCGCGGCTGCCCGAGCACGTCAGCGGCGGGTAGTAGAGGCACACGCGCCTGCGTGGTTCGGTCGGCGTTCCCTCGCTCGGGTAGCCGACTACGATCACGGCGTGTCCGAGAGCGCCGGAGAGTTGAGCCACGTCGATGCATCCGGAGACGTCCGCATGGTCGACGTCGGGGACAAGCCGCTCTCGCGGCGTCGCGCTCGCGCGAGCGCAAGGGTGCGGATGGCGCCTGAGACGACCGCGATGCTCGGGGCGTTGCCGAAGGGCGACGCTCTCGGCACGGCGAGGCTCGCGGGGATCATGGCCGCGAAGCGCACGTCGGAGCTCATCCCGCTCTGCCACCCGCTTCCGCTGACGCACGTCGAAGTCGATCTGGTGGTGGGCGAAGGCGTCGTCGACATCGAGGCGTCGGCGTCGACGACGGCGCAGACCGGCGTCGAGATGGAAGCTCTCGTCGCCGCGTCGGTTGCTGCGTTGACGGTCTACGACATGGCCAAGGCTGTGGACAAGGGGATGGTCGTCGAGGAGATTCGGCTCGTCGAGAAGACGAAGGAGGTCGTGTGAAGGCCGCCGTGCTCACGATCTCCGACGGCGTGAACGCGGGCGTACGCGACGACGCGAGCGGCGACGCCCTCGAGGAGCTCCTGCGCGCGGACGAATTCGACGTCGTGCGCAGAGTCGTGTCCGACGACGCCCCGCTCATCGCCGCTGCGCTGAAGGAGCTCGCCGACTCCGATGCGTTGCTCGTACTGACAACTGGAGGCACGGGATTCGCCCCACGAGACGTCACGCCCGAGGCGACTCGTACCGTCCTCGATCGTGAAGCGCCTGGTCTGGCCGAGGCGATACGCGCGGACGCGATCACGCGAACGCCGCATGCGCTGCTCTCGCGCGGGATCGCGGGGCTCCGCGGCAACACTCTGGTCGTGAATCTCCCGGGCTCGCCAGGCGGGTGCCGCGACGGATTCGCCGTGATCCAGCCCGCGCTCCGGCACGGACTCGAGCTCGCCGCGGGCGACAAGACGACCGCACACCGCCAGACGTGACGGTCGCGACGGTTCCGCTTCCGCGGCGGCTTGCGTCGCTCGTTCGCATCGAGCACACGGTCTTCGCGCTGCCGTTCGCCTACGTCGGTGCCTTCCTCGCGGTCGACGGTTGGCCTGGCGTCGCGAACGTCGCGTGGGTGACCGTGGCGATGGTCGGCGCACGAACGCTCGCGATGTCGGTCAACCGGCTCGTCGACGCAGAGCTCGACGGACGGAATCCGCGGACCGTGAGTCGTGAGCTCCCCGCGGGCGCGCTCTCGCGCGCCCAGGTTGTCGGTCTCTGCCTGGCCTCGCTCGCGGTGTTCCTACTCGCCGTCTCGCAGCTCGAGCCGATCGTCCGGTGGCTCTGGCCGATTCCCGTCGCGCTGTTCGTCGTCTACCCGTACCTGAAGCGGATCACGTGGTTGTGCCACCTCTGGCTCGGTGCGTGTCTCGGGCTCGCACCAGTCGGCGCCTGGCTTGGCGTCTCCGGAACGGCGCCGTGGGAAGCTTGGGCGATCGGCTGCGCGGTCGCGTTGTGGGTGGCCGGATTCGATCTCTTCTACTCGCTCTTCGACCTCGAACACGACCGGGCCGAGGGCCTCTACTCGTGGGCGGTCCGGTTCGGGGAACGCGGCGTGTTCGCCGGAGCTCGCGTCTTCCATGCCGGAGCCGTCGGACTGTTGGCAGCGGCGGGCGCCGGAGTCGGCGTGTCGCTCTACTACTGGCTCGGCGTCGTTGTGACGGCGGCATTGCTCCTCTACGAGCACTCCATCGTCCGGCCGGGAGACCTCCGCAGGCTCGATGCGGCCTTCTTCACGCTCAACGGCGTGATCAGCGTCGTGTTCTTCGCCTTCGTGGCGCTGGACGTACTCGTCGGATGATCCGAGGCCGCGGAGTCGAGAAGCGGTACGGACGAAAGCGCGTTCTGCGTGGAGTCGACATCGCGGTTCCACGGGGTGGGTTTGCCGTGGTGACCGGGCCGAACGGCAGCGGGAAGACGACGCTCCTCCGCTTGCTCACGGGCCTGGCGCATCCGACGCGAGGCGATCTCCTCGTGGACGCCGATCGTTCGCGCATCGGGTACCTGGCCCACGAACCGCTCGTCTATCGGGAGCTGACCGCCGTTGAGAACCTCGACCTCTTCGGCAGGCTCTACCGCATTCCCGGAGCGACGCGAGCGCATCGGGATGCTCCTCGAGCGCTTCACGCTCTGGGAGGCGCGCAACGAACGCGTGTCGACGTACTCGCGTGGCATGACGCAGCGGCTCGCGCTGTGCCGGGCCCTTCTGCACGAGCCCGACCTGCTCGTTCTCGACGAGCCGTTCTCGGCCCTCGACGAGAGCGGCGCGACGCTCCTCGATCGGGAGCTCGCAGGTCTCGCGGGAAGGTGCACCGTCGTGCTGACGACGCACGCGCCGGATCGAGTCGCGGCGCTCGAGACCGCTCGCCTCGCCCTCGCATGACCTACTTCGCCGACGTCGTGGCCCTCACGCGCAAGGATCTGCGCGTCGAGCTTCGCGGGCGCGACACGCTGCCCGCGATGCTCCTCTTCGTTCTCACGACCCTCGTCGTGTTCCACTTCGCGATCCCGGAGGGTGCGGGGGACGACGCGGCCTACGGGCTGCTGTGGGTCGCGATCGTCTTCACGGCGCTCCTCGGACTCGCTCGGGCATGGGTGCCCGAGCAGGAGCACGGTGTCCTCGACGCGCTCGTTCTCGCGCCCTGCGACCGCAGCGCGATCTGGCTCGGCAAGACACTTGCGACGCTCGCCTTCCTGCTCGCGGCGCAAGCGGTCGCGCTTCCCGCCTTCGTGCTCTTCTTCGAGCCGCTCGACGCGACTGCCCTCGCCGGCGTCCTGCTCGCGGACATCGGTATCTGCACTGTCGGGTCGCTCATGTCGGCGATGGCAGCGGCTGGACGAGCCCGCGAGGTGCTGCTCCCGCTGCTCATGCTTCCGTTGTCCATCCCGCTGATCGTGGGCGGCGTCGGTGCGGCAGTTTCGGCTGAAGGAGAACGCTTCCTGCTGTTTCTCCTGCTCTATGACGGGGTCTTCGCTGTACTCTCGTGGGCGTCCTTCGAGTACGTCGTTACGGAGTAAAGCCTGACTCTCTCGTCTCTTCGCAGCCTGCAAGGCCTCGCCTGGATCACGGCCGCCGCCATGGGTCTCGCGCTCGTGCTGGCGCTCATCGTCGCGCCCGAGGACGCGGATCAGGGCATCTCCCAGCGGATCTTCTACATCCACGTTCCGATCGCGCTGACGGCGTACTTCTGCTTCGGGCTCGGTGCGGTGAAGGCGCTCCTGCTGCTCTGGCGCGGCGACGAGCGGTATGACCTCGAGAGCTATGTGGCGATTCACCAGGGCACGATCTTCGGCGCGCTGACGCTGATCACCGGCGCGATCTGGGCGAAGGCCTCGTGGGGAGTGTGGTGGACGTGGAGCTCGAATCAGCTCGTCCTCTTCCTCGTCCTGTTCCTCTTCTACTGCGCCTACTTCATGCTGCGGTTCTCGATCGAGGACGGCCCCCGCCGCGCGCGGTCGTCGGCCGTCTACGCGCTCTTCGGGGTCGCGCTGATCCCTGTGAGCTTCCTCGCGATCCGCCTCGCCGAGGACTTCATCCACCCGACGGTGTTCACACAAGAGGGCCCGCAGATGACCGGCTCGATCTTCGCCACCTTCGTCGTGTCATGGGGCGCGGTCACGCTTCTCGCGTACGTTCTCTATCGCGTCGAGCTCGCCGGGAAGCGCCTCGATGCGGATCTGCGCGAGCTGCGCGAGGCGCTCGAATGAGCTGGAGCCAGGAGGAGCTCGTCGCGGCGGCGTACGCGGTCGTCTTCGTCTTCGTGCTCGTCTACGTTGCGATCATCGCGGCGAAGCTCGTTCGTCTGCAGCGCGAGACGGCCGAGCTCGTTCAGCTCGCGCGCGCACGAGCCGGCAGCGACCGGGAGCCGGACTATGCTGCGACCGTGTCCGGGGTTCGCGAAGGGGAGGTCGGGGCATCGTGACGCGTCCGCTGTTCGTCGGACGTCCGCTGCCCGTGCAGGCGCCGACGGCGTTCGTTCGGATTCGACCACGCGGGGCCCGCATCTGCGGGGAGTCCCGCCGCGTTCGCATGCGTCGGTGCTCCGCCGCCGTCGCCGCCCGCAGGTAGAACCGGCGCGCCGAACAGCGTTACGCTCCGCGCGTGTTCATCACGTTCCTGAGCGACTTCGGGCTCAAGGACGACTTCGTCGGCACGTGCCACGGGGTCATGAAGCGCATCGCTCCTGACGCGCAGATCATCGACATCACGCACGGCATCCCTGCGACCTCGATTCTCGAGGGTGCTCTCGTGCTCGCCAACACCGTCGACTTCATGCCACTCGGCGTCCACCTCGCGATCGTCGATCCCGGCGTGGGCGGGCCTCGACGCGCGCTCGCACTACGCGACGCCGAGGGGCGCATCTACGTCGGCCCCGACAACGGACTCTTGCTGCCGGCAGCGGGCCGGAACTGGGATCGAGGCCGCGCACGAGCTCGCGAATCCGACGTACGCGCTCGACTCGATCTCGCGGACGTTCCACGGCCGGGACATCTTTGCGCCCGCCGCGGCCCATCTCGCGACGGGAGTTCCGCTCGCCGAGCTGGGCCCGCCAGTCGATCCGGAGGGACTCATCCGGCTCGACCTTCCGGAGCCCACGATCGCCGACGACGCCATCTCCGCCACGCTGCTGTACGTCGACAGCTTCGGGAACATCGCGCTCAACCTCGACCGCGACGACGTCGCGTCGCTGGGGATCGTCTCCGGAACCCGCGTGGAGCTGGAGCTCGCGGGCGAGCGCTACTACGCGGTGATGGCGCGCACGTTCGCGGACGCACGAGCGGGCGACGTGATTCTCTACGAGGACAGCTACAAGAACATGTCCCTGGCGATCTCTCGCGGCAGCGCTGCGCGCATGCTGCACGCGTCGCCCGGTCAGGACATCCGCATCACGATCGCGGGCTGATCACGCGACGGGCGGCTGCCGGTCCCGCCACGGTCGCGCTGCTTCGAGCTGTGCTGCGAGGCTCAGAAGGAGCGCGTCACCGGCCGGCGGTCCGATCGCATGAACGCCGATCGGGAGGCCGGCATCGCTCCAGTGGAGCGGAAGCGACATGGCCGGCTGTCCGGTCAGGTTGGCCACTGCGGTGAACGGCGTGAACTCGGTGTTGCGGAAGAGCTGCTCGATCGGGCCGTCGACCTCGTCCTGCCAGCCGATCGGCACCGGTGGGAGCGCAAGCGTGGGCGTGAGTACGACATCGACGTCGTTCCAGAAGGAGACAATCTGTCGCGCGAGGAGCTGCAGAGAGCTCACGGACCGCGCGTAGTCCACGGCGGTGCTCGCGCGCGCGGTCTCGACGAGCCCGCGATTCAGCGGCGTCATGAGCGCCTCGTCGACGGGATGGAGCGCCGGTCCTACCTGCCATACCGCGATGAACCGGTTGAAGAGGTCGGGCTCACACCAGGGAGGTGTCTCCTCGCGGACATCGTGGCCGAGGTGTGCCAGGAGCTCGGCGGCGGCAGTGAGCGCGCTGACGCACTCGGGGTCGACCGAGACGTCGATCGGAGGGGTGGAGGTGACCGCGATGCGGAGCGGCGGTGGCGACTCGGTGGTCGTCACGGCGAACGGCCGCTCTGGAGGAGGAGCCCACCACGGATCGCCGGGCTCGTAGCCTGCGACGACGTCGAGGAAGTGCGCCGCGTCCTCGACGGTGCGCGCCATCGGCCCGGCGGTCGAGAGCCCCTCGAACGAGCCGAACGGGGCGCTCGATACGCGCCCTCGAGATGGCTTCAGCCCGAAGAGTCCGCAGCACGACGCGGGGATCCGGATCGATCCGCCTCCGTCGGAGGCGTGCGCGATCGGCACGAGGCCGGCGGAGACAGCCGCTGCCGCTCCGCCGCTCGATCCTCCAGGCGTGAGATCGGTGTTCCAGGGGTTGCGGGTGACTCCGTTGAGCTCGGATTCCGTGAACGCGACCGTCCCGAACTCCGGCGTGTTCGTCTTTCCCACGATCACGAATCCGGCTTCGCGGATTCGTCGGACGACAGCGGTGTCGAAGTCCGGAACGTAGTCGGCGTAGGCGCGCGACGAGTAGGTGGTGCGGATGCCGGCGGTTGCGGCGAGGTCCTTGATCGCGATCGGAACGCCGCGGAACGGTGCGTCGCCGGGTGTCTCGTCGAGTACGCGCGCCGTGGCGCGCGCTTCCTCGCCACAGACGGTCACGAATGCGTTCAGCTGACGGATCGATCCGGGCGATCCGCTCGAGGTACAGCTCGACGAGCTCGACGGACGACACCTCGCCGTTCCGGATGAGCCGCGCCTGCTCGACGGCCGAGAGGAACGCGAGCTCCATCGCGGCGAACCTACCAGCCTCGAAAATGGCGAGGGCCGGACTTGAACCGGCGACACCACGGTTTTCAGCCGTGTGCTCTACCAGCTGAGCTACCTCGCCGCGGCGACCAGTGTAGCCGCGGTTGCCGTTAGGTTCTGCGCGTGAACACGAAGCCGGAGATCGCGATCATCGGCGCGACGCTCGACCTCGGGCAGGGGAGACGCGGCGTCGACATGGGGCCGTCGGCGATCCGGTACGCGGGGCTCGAGGAGCGACTCGTCGGTCTCGGGTACACCGTGCGCGACGAGGGGAACGTCGAGACCGCCGTGGCCGAGGCCACCGCGCTGCGGGACGAGCGCGCGCGCTTCCTCCCCGAGATCCACGACACGTGCGAGCTGATCGCAGCGCGCGTCGCCGAGGTCACTACGCGCGGAGCGGTGCCCCTCGTGCTCGGCGGAGACCACTCGGTCGCGCTCGGCACGCTCGGAGGGCTCGCGTCGGTGCACGGCGCTGGTGGCGTTCTCTGGATCGACGCGCACTCGGACATCAACACGCCCGAGACGAGCCCGAGCGGGAACGTCCACGGGATGGCGCTCGCCGCGGCGCTCGGCCTCGCCGGGCCACGGCTTCGAGAGCGAGGTGTGGCCGCTGCCCGCGGTCGATCCCAAGCGGGTGGCGCTCGTCGGGACGCGACTCCTCGACGACGGGGAGCGAAGGCTCCTGCGCGAAGCCGGGGTGCGGGTCTACTCGATGAGCGAGGTCGACCGCATCGGCATCGAACGCGCGATCCGCGAGTCGCTCGACCGGATCGCGGGTGGTGGGTTCGTCCACGTCTCCCTCGACATGGACGTGCTGGATCCCGAGATCGCGCCTGGCGTCGGAACGCCCGTTCGCGGAGGGCTCACCTACCGCGAAGCGCACCTCGCCATGGAGCTCGTCGCCGAGTCCGGCCTCGCGGGCTCCCTCGAGGTCGTCGAGGTGAACCCGATCCTCGATCGCGAGAACACCACCGCAGCAACGGCCGTCGAGCTCGTTGCGAGTGCTCTTGGCGCGACGATCATCTAGCCGAACTGCGGAATGATGTCCTTGCCGTAGGCGGCGAGGTCTTCCTCCTGGCCGTGCGTCATGAGGTAGATGTTGAACTGGTCCACCCCGATCGCCTCGAGCTCCTTCAGCTTCGCGGTGGCCTGCTCGGCGTTGCCGAGGACGCAGAAGCGATCGCAGATCTCGTCCGTGACGAACTCGCCGTGCTTCGCCCCGACGCGTGAGTGCTCGTCGTAGTCGTAGAACTTGCGCACGCGCACGTACTCGGTGAGCTCGTGCGGGATCTCCGACTCGAACCCGTAGCGCTCGATGAGGTCCATCACGTGGTTCGAGACCATCGCCGGGAACCAGCGCACCTGGTCACGCGCGTCGGCGATGTCGTCCGTGATGTGGCTCGGCGCGCAGACGATGCACTTGAGCTCGGAGGGGTCGCGTCCGGCCTCCTCCGCAGCCTTGCGGGCAGTGTCCATGATCCACTCGATGATCACCGGGTCGGCGAGCTGGATGATCACGCCGTCACCGACGCGGCCCGCGACGGCGAGCGCCTTGGGCCCGTAGCCGGCAACCCACATCGGGATCTCCGGAAGCTCCGGCCGTACCCACGCGAGCTTGAGCTCTTTCTCGTTCCACTCGACCTCGCGGCCGTTCATGAATGCCTTGATCATCGCGCAGCGCCGCTCGAACTCGGCGACACGAACAGGCTTGTCCCCGATGTAGCGCACGGCCGAGTCCCCGCGACCGATTCCCATCACCATCCGTCCGTTCGAGATGTCGTGCAGCGTCGCGTACCCGCTTGCGAGCACGGTCGGCTCGCGGGTGCCGGGGTTGGTCACGCAGTGCCCGAACTTCATCGTCGTCGTCGCCTGCACGGCCATCGTGAGCAGCGGGAACGACTCCTGCCAGAGCACGTGCGAGTCGTACGTCCAGCCGTATTCGAAGCCGTTCGCCTCTGCGTGCTGGATCAGCTCGAGGAAGCGACTCGAAGGCGGATCGGGAAGGACGGTGACGCCGAAGCTCAGTGCCATCTCGGGTTCTCCTTGGCTCGCTCGGAAAGCGGGATTATCGACGCTAGAGACGCGCGGCGCGCAGTGGGACGAGCGCGGCAACGGCGAGTACGGCGATCACGACGAAGGCGAGGCGACCGTCGCTCGGCAGCTCGAAGGCGAGCCCGGCAAGCGGTGTCCCCACGAGGATCGCGAGAACGGCACATGCGTTGACGAGCGCGATCGCCGCTGCCGGCGCATCGGGACGCGTACGTTGCGCGGCCGCGAAGATCACGGCGAAGGGAACTCCGGCCGTGAGCCCGAGCACGAGGGCTCCGAGGGCGGACACCGCGAGCGGGCCGCCGAGCGCGAGCAGGAACGCGCCGACGGACGTTCCGGCGAGCCCGACGCCGACGAGCACGCGACCGGGAACGCGACCGGCGAGCACTCCTCCGAGCGGACGGGTGAGGATGCCGATGAAGAGGACGAGGCCGCCGGCGAGCCCTGCGGCGGCCGACGACACGCCCTGACGTTCGAGGAGCGGTACGACCCAGTTCCCCGCGATCACCGCGAGCCCGAACGTGGCGGCCTGCAGGACGCCGATCGGCAGGAGCGCGCGGTCGCGGAGCACCCACGCTCCTGCGTGGCCGATGCGGGGGAGGCCTGACGCCATGAGCGTCGGGATCGCAGCGAGGACTGCAAGGAGCGCTGCGCTCCAGTAGGCCGCGCGCCAGCTCGTTGCGTCCGTGAGCGGTGGCACCACCATGAGCGCGAGACCGCCGCCTGCCATCGTCGCGCCGCCGTAGAGGCCTTGCAGCGCTGCTCCCCCTCCACCGGCGCGCACGAGGTCGAGACCGGCGACAAAGGCCGCACCCGACCCGATACCGACGACGGCTCGACCGAGCAGCGCGAGCTCGACCCCGGCGTCGACGAGCAGGATCCCGTTGCCGATTGTCGCGGCGGCGATCGCGACGAGGGCAATGCGCTGCGAGCCGTACCGATCCGCGCCACGCCCGGCAGGAAGCTGCACGGCGAGGTGCGTCACGAAGAGCGCGGTCGTCAGGAGGCCGACGGCCGCGAGCGACACGCCGTAGTGGTCTGCGAGCGGATCGGCGACCGCTCCGACGTTCGAGATGTTCCAGGTCAGACAGCCGCCGACGGCGAGACCTGCGACGACGCCACGCCCTGACGACGTCAGCTCAGCGACCGCCGCCGGCTGCGACCCAGTCGATCGTCTTCGACGCGAGCCGGTCGAGCGCCGCAACGGCGAGCTCGAGGTGCTCTTCCTTCGTGTCCTCGAGCTTCGTGTGCGAGAGACCGCGGAGGCTCTGGACGAAGAGCATCACCGTCGGAACTCCGGCGCGAGAGACCTCCGCGGCATCGTGGAGCGGGCCGGACGGGAGGTGGTGCGCGGTGCCGGCGACCTCGCGGATCGCCTCGTCGCAGAATCCGACGAGCGTCTCGTCGAAGAGGATCGGCTCGATCGACCAGATCTTCTCCCACTCGACATCGATCGACTCCTCCGCGGCGAAGCGCTCGCTCGCGGACTTCGCATCGGCGAGCATCGAGGCGAGCTTCGTGCCGTCGAGATGGCGCTGGTCGAGCAGCTGCTCGGCGGTCTCCACGACCGAGGTCACGATTCCGGGCTTGCAGACGACGCCGCCCGACGTGCACACCGCGCCACCGCCGGTGCGTGCGTGCGATGTCGCGGATCTCGAGCGCGAGCTTCGCCGCACCGGCGAGCGCGTCGCGGCGCTTGTCCATCGGCGTCGATCCGGCGTGAGCGGCCTGGCCGCGCCAGGTGATTCGGTGGCGCTCGACGCCGAACGTTCCGAGGACGACTCCGAGCGGCAGGTCGAGCGACTCGAGCACGGGTCCCTGCTCGATGTGGAGCTCGAGGTACGCGGCGGCGCGAGTCGAGCTCCGGCCGCGCGTCGAGCGCAGTGTCGAGATCGACGCCGTACGCGGCGAGCGCATCGGGAAGCGCGACGCCGTCGCGGTCCGTGAGCTGTCGCAGCTCGTCCTGGTCGGCCATCGAGCCGGCGGCCGCGCTCGAGCCGAAGAGGCTCCGCCCGAAGCGCGCGCCCTCCTCGTCGGCCCAGTTGACGAGCCGGACGCGTCACGGGCGGCGTGCCGTCCTCGGCGCGACGCGTCGCAGCACCTCGACGCCGGCGACGACGTTGAGGCACCCGTCGAGCCAGCCGCCGTTCGGCACCGAGTCGATGTGCCCGCCGATGAGCACGCGCACGATCCGACTCGCCGCGCGAGCGTGAACCACTGGTTGCCGGCGGCGTCGATCGACTCCTCGGCCCCGGTGCTCGCCACGAGCTCGCGGAGCCACTCGCGCGCGCGCTCCCACGTCTCCGTCCAGGCGACGCGCTGTGCGCCGTTCTCGTCTCCGGTGAGCTCGCGGAGCTCCTTCAGCTCGGTGACGGTTCGCTTCGGATCGACCGCCATGGGACGAGCCTAGTGCCACCCCGCAGCTCACGCACGAGAGTGGGCGTATGACGATTCTGGCGGTGGCGGTCCGCCCGATTGCCTCCAGCGCATCCTCGTGTTCCTTCTCGTCCTCGGAGGACTCTGGGCGCTCTGGGAGGGGTACAAGTGGCTCTGGGAGACGCACCGGCTGGACGAAGCCGTTCCGGGTCAACGCGTACACGCTCCCGCATCTACACGAGATCGTCCTGCAGCTTCGGGAGCCGACCTCGACGGGAGACGACCTATGGCTCTACCTCTTCGACGCGACGCTCTTCACGGCTCGGGCTGCGGTGGTCGGATTCGTCATCGGTGCGCTCATCGGGTTCGCTCCTCGGCGTCGTGCTCGCCCAGTTCGACGTGCTGCGACGCGGGATCATGCCGTACGTCGTCGCGTCGCAGACGATCCCGATTCTCGCGCTCGCGCCGATCATCGTCCGCGGTCTCGGGAAGCGTCTCGCTCGGTGGCAACCCCCCGCCGGACTGGGTGCGCGTCGCCGTGATCGCCGCGTACCTGACCTTCTTCCCCGTCACCGTCAACACGCGTCCGCGGGCTCCGTTCGGCCGATCCCTGGGCAGTCGAGCTCATGCAGTCGTACGCCGCGCGAAGCTGGACGATCTTCTGGAAGCTTCGCGTTCCGTCCGCGCTGCCGTACCTCTTCACCGCGTTCAAGATCGCTGCGACCGCGAGCGTGGTCGGCGCGATCATCGGCGAGGCTCCCGCGTCGATCGCTCAGGACCTGGGCTCGGCGCCGATCATGAGCTTCAACCAGTACTACGTCCTCGAGCCCGCGAACCTCTGGGCGACCAACCTCGTCGCCGCGCTTCTCGGTATCTCGTTCTTCCTCGTGGTGGTGGTCGTCGAGAAGCTCGTCGTCCACGTGCCCCCGAGCAGCTCGTATGAGCGAACCGTCGGTCGTCTCGCTACAGGGCGTCTCGAAGATGTTCGGCAAGGGAGTCACTGCGCTCGAAGGACATCGACCTCGACGTCGAGCGCGGCGAGTTCGTCTCGCTCATCGGGCCGTCCGGATGTGGCAAGTCGACGCTTCTGCGCATCGTCGGCGACCTCGTCGCCCCGTCAGCGGGCGACGTTGCGGTCAACGGGAAGACGGCTCGCGTGCTCGACTGGATCGCGACTACGGGATCGTCTTCCAGGCGCCGGTGCTGTACGACTGGAGGACGGTCGCGAAGAACATCGCGCTCCCGCTCGAGATGCTCCGGTGGGATCGCGCCGACGCCAGGCTCGCGTCAGCGACATGGTCGAAGCTCGTCGAGCTTTCAGGATTCGAGAGCCACCATCCGTGGCAGCTGTCGGGCGGGATGCAGCAGCGCGTCTCGATCGCGAGGGCGCTCTCCTTCTCGCCCGCCCTCCTGCTCATGGACGAGCCGTTCGGCGCGCTAGACGAGATGACGCGCGAGCGTCTCAACATGGAGCTGCTCCGGATCTGGGCCGAGACGGGGTCGACCGTGATCTTCGTCACGCACTCGATCTCGGAGGCGGTGTTCCTCTCGACGCGGGTCGCCGTGATGTCCGCGCGCCCCGGACGAATCGCCGCAGTCGTCCCGATCGACCTTCCACAGCCGAGGACGTTCGAGACACGCGAGGCGCCGCGCTACTTCGAGCTCGTGACACAAGTTCGAGAGACGCTCCATGCCTCGGGTGCCGACGAGATCGAGGAGCCGCTCCCGCTGGAGGACGTCGTCAAATGAGCACCGCGACGGCGACACCCGCATCCGACCTGCGGCTCGGGCAACGAATCCGCTACTGGCTGCCGGCCTTCGTCGTGCTCGCCCTCGCCGTCATGACGTGGCAGTGGCTCCTTCCCGACGGCCTTGATGTCGAGCGCGTACCTCCTGCCGCGGTTCTCGGACGTCGTCTCCGCGCTGTGGAACGAGCGCGCGCAGCTTGCCGACGGAGCCTGGATCACCTTCAAGGAAGCGTTCGGCGGCTTCCTGATAGGAAGCGGCCTCGCCTTCGTGAGCGCGCTCGTCCTCGCACGTTGGCGCCCGTTCGGGAATGCGCTCATGCCGTACATGATCGCGGCGAACGCGATCCCGATCATCGCGTTCGCGCCCATCACGAACGCATGGTTCGGGACGCTGAGCCCGTGGTCGAAGATCGCGATCTCGGCCGTTCTCTGCTACTTCCCCGTCCTCGTGAACACGTTGCGCGGGCTCACGTCAGTGAATGCCGAGTCGATCGAGCTGATGCGCTCGTACGCGGCGCCCCAGCGAACGGTCTTCCGGCGAGTGCGGATCCCGAACTCGCTCCCGTTCGTCTTCACCGCCTTGAAGGTGGGAAGCGTCCTTGCGATGATCGGCGCTGTCGTGGGGGACTACTTCGGAGGATCGACCGAGGCGCTCGGGGTCGTGATCCTGAGCTCCGTCGCGCTTTCGCGATACGAGATCGCGTGGGCCGCGATCCTCGTGGCGAGCATTCTCGGCATCGTGTTCTACGCCGCGATCGCCGGTGTCGAGCGCTATGTGCTGCGGTGGCATCCCTCCGTGAGCCGGAGGGCGTCCTAGCAATGATCGTAAGCGGCTCCGAGCAGCTCGGATCCGAGAAGGAGGGCACGTGAAGAGACGCAGGTGGTACATCGCCGGGGCAGCAGTGTGTGTGGCGGCGGTCGCCGTCGCAGCGGGGCTCGCGATGGCGGGATCAAGCCAGGGGCAGGGCCTGAAGAAGGTCACGATCCAGCTCAAGTGGGTCACCCAGTCGCAGTTCGCCGGCTACTACGCGGCGAAGGACAAGGGGTACTACAAGGCGGCGGGCCTCGATGTAAATCTCAAGGTCGGCGGGCCCGACATCGTCAACGAGCAGACCGTCCTCTCGAAGCAGGCGGAATTCGGCATCAACTGGATGCCGAGCTTGCTCGCGCAACCGCGACCAGGGCAACGACCTCGTCAACATCGCGCAGGTCTATGCGCGCTCGGGAACGACCGAGGTCACGTTCAAGTCGAGCGGGATCAACACGTTCAAGAAGATGCGGGGGAAGAAGTTCGGCGTCTGGATCTTCGGGAACGAGTTCGAGCAGCGTGCCGCGCTCGTCAAGAACGGCATGAACCCGGACAAGGACGTCACGCTCGTCAAGCAGAACTTCGACATGCTCGCGTTCCTGAGCGGCGAGATCGACGCCGCTTCCGCGATGACCTACAACGAGCTCGCGCAGGTGCTCGAGGTGAAGAACCCGGATACGGGCAAGCTCTACAAGCTGTCCGACCTGAACGTGTTCAAGTACTCGGATCTCGGCACCGGAATGCTCCAGGACGGCATCATCGTCCGCGGCGACTGGATCAAGGACGCCGACGAACCAGGCCACCGCGGTGAAGTTCCTCGAGGCGTCGTTCCAGGGGTGGATCTACTGCCGCGACCACCTCGCCGAGTGCACGAACATCGTCCTGAAGAACGGGCCGGCGCTGCCGAAGGGGCATCAGCGCTGGCAGATGAACGAGGTCAACGCGCTCGTCTGGCCGAACAGGCTCGGCATCGGGATCATGGATCCGGTCGAGTTCAAGAGGACGGCCACGATCGCGAAGACGTACAAGGTCATCAAGAAGCCAGCGACGAAGGCCGCCTACCGCACGGATCTCGCGAAGAAGGCCGTCGCGAACCTGCGCAAGGCCGGTCTGCGACGTCACCGGCAAGAGCTTCAAGAAGAAGGTCGTCATCCTCAAGGAGGGCGGCAAGTAACGACGAGGCGTGGGCTCCGGGCCGGTTCTTGACGGTCCGGTCCGGAGCTCTCCCTGCAGACGGAGGTGAGATGACGTGTCGACACTGATCAAGGGCGGGCGGATCATCACGGCCGCCGACGACTACGTCGGCGACGTCTTCGTCGACGGCGAGCGCATCTCGATGCTCGGCGAGTCGCTCGACGTCGATGCCGACCGCGTCATCGACGCGTCGGGCAAGTACGTCCTGCCTGGCTGCGTCGACCCGCACACGCACCTCGACATGCCGTTCGGCGGCACGACGACGATCGACGACGTCACGTCGGGGCAGACGGCGGCGGCGTTCGGCGGGACGACCTGCCACGTCGACTTCTGCATCCAGGCACCCGGGCAGCTCGTTCGCCGAGGCGCTCGACACCTGGCACGGCAAGCGCGAGGGGAAGCAGATCATCGACATGGGCTTCCACATCGCAGTGACCGACCTGCGCGAGGGCGGGTCGCTCGAAGAGCTCGCTCGCTTGCCGGAGCAGGGCATCACCTCGTACAAGCTCTTCATGGCCTACAAGGGCGCGCTCATGGTCGACGACGAGACGCTCTTCCGCACGATGGAGGTCGCCGCCGAGACCGGCGCGCTCGTGATGGTGCACGCCGAGAACGGCGACGCGATCGACGTGCTGGTGAAGCAGGCGCTCGCAGCGGGGAACACTGCGCCGCATTTCCATGCGCTCACGCGTCCGCCGGAGACCGAGGGAGAGGCGACGAACCGCGCCATCCAGCTCGCCCGCGTCGCGGGCGCTCCGCTGTACGTCGTCCACGTGTCGTGCAAGGAGGCCGTCGATCCCATCGCGCGTGCGCGCGAGCTGGGCTGGGACGTCTGGGGCGAGACCTGCACGCAGTACTTCTTCATCGACTACACGTACCTCGAGCGACCCGACTTCGAGGGAGCGAAGTACGTCTACACGCCGCCGCCGCGGGCGATCGAGAACCAGGAGATCCTCTGGCACGCGGTGCGCTCGGACATCCTCTCGGCGATCTCGACCGACCACTGCGCGTTTCTCTGGGACGGCCAGAAGTCGATGGGCCGCGACGACTTCTCGAAGATCCCCAACGGCGGACCGGGCCTCGAGAACCGGCTGCACATGATCCACGAGTTCGGCGTCCGCACCGGTCGCATCTCGCTGAACCGGATGGTCGAGCTGCTCTCGACGAATCCGGCGAAGCTGTTCGGCCTCTATCCCGCGGAAGGGCACGATCGCGCCCGGCTCCGACGCCGACATCGTGATCTTCGACCCGGAGAGGCGACACCTCATCACCGCGGAGACACAGCACTCGAAGGTGGACTACAACCTCTACGAGGGCACCGAGGTCACCGGGTCGCCGGAGACCGTTCTGCTCCGCGGGAACGTGCTCGTCGACGGCGGCGAGCTCGTCGCGGAGCCGGGAGTGGGCGAGTTCGTCGAGCGGGCCGCCTTCGGGCAGGAACTTCTGCCGACCGCCGCTCGTTAGACGATCAGTGCGCGGAGGAGCGCCGGACACCTTCCCCCTTGTCCGGCGCCCTCCGCGCAACGTTCGATTTAGCCGTAGGGCGGGCCTGCGACGTTGTCGATCGTCCACACCTCTCCGCCGAGGGTGACGACATATGCGGTATTGCGGATGATCTCGAGCGACGACGGCTGATCGAGCTCGTCCGCGATCGTCGTGAAGCCGCCGGCTCCGTTCGCCCGCATGAGCGCACCGGTGTCGTGTGACGCCGGAGCACCGGCAGCAGGCCGGATCGCCGCCGCACGGGAAGAGGCCCTGCGAGAGGGCGAACAGCGTCCGCCCTCGGCCCATCTCAACGTCCACGGCGAGTCGAGCGCCGGACGCGACGACGGTCGCCGTCGACGACCCTGGCTCGAACGAGACGATCTTGCCGTTCTGCGGCGCATGCGGAACAGGACCGGCTTCTGCGAGGTAGATCGTGTTCCCGGAGGTGGCCAGTCCGGTCGGGACGGTCGTCTCCGAACCCGATCAGTTGCGTGATCGTGCCGTCCAGCGTGACGCGGAGCACGCGGTTGTGGTGTCCGTCCGTCACGAGGAATCCGCCGCGATACGTCTCCAGCGCGAACTGGACTCCCGTTGGGACGACGAACGGGAACCCGGACGGCGGGTTCTCGCACGCAAACGTGCCGATGTCCGCGACGACGGTCGAGCTCGTCAGGCCCGTCCACGCGGTAGATCCCGACCGTGCTGAGGGGTTACAGGCGAACAGGTCGTCCGGAAATGCGGATCCGACCACGCTCACGAGGGCGTACGCGGTCGAGCCGATGAACGCGACGTCCATGACGCCGCCGAACGGGAGCTGACTGAATCGCCGCGGCAGACCGCTCGCATACAGCGTCTTCTCGCCGCTCTCGCGATCGATGCGCCAGATCTCGCCCGTCGCGGGCTGGGCGACGTACAGTGCGCCGCCGGGACCGATGGCGCTCCCGGAGCCAGCCCCACCCGGCACTGCTGCGAGCAGTTCGGGATCACCCGGCTCTCCGGCAGGAGGTGCGCCGCTGGCAGTGAGCGGCACGATCATCGCCACCAGAGCCACACCGGCAACCAGCAGTCTTCTTCGAGTACTCATGCGTGTGTCTCCCCTCTCTCAGGCCGCGGTCGCGGCGGGGTCCGGTCGCAGAACGATGGTGTCGGCGACCTTCGCGATCTCGTCGACGGGAAGCTCGGCTGCGTCCGAGTGGTGCCGAACCGCCTCCGGGCTCGACGCTTGGTAGATACAGACAGTGCCGACGCTGCCGTCGGACTCCTCCAGCACGTAGCTCCGGATCCAGGCCACATCGTCGGGCATCCGCTCGCCCTCCGCGGTCGAGCGGACAGCTGCCTCCCGGAGGTCGCTCGACGTGCGCCACCCGCCGCGTCGCAGGATCACATAGGTCTCCATCGGACCTCCTTTCTCCGGATCCCTGTGCCCAGGACTGCACGGAAGCGATCACGAAGCGGGAGTCCGGCGCGGATGCGTCTTACCGATGGCGCATTCGCTCGTCGTGCGATGTCGAGCAGCTCGCTCTCGCGCTCGGCGCCGAGCATCCTGTACGTGTCGAACATGACGCCATCACGCTAGGCGGCGACGCCCACGTGGACATCGGAAGAGCTGCCCAGTTCGGGCGTTTCGATTACCTATCTTGCCGGTCGAGCTGGAGACGGTGGAACTCAGCACTCGCCTCGACGCGAGTACGCACCTCGAGCTTTCGCAGAATCGCCGAGACGTGGTGGTCCACGGTTCGTCGCGACAGGAATAGCCGCTCTGCGATGTCTCCGTTTCGAAGCCCCTCGGCCACGAGGTCGAGCACCTCGACCTCACGGCCCGTCAGCCCGGCCGGATTCGCTCGGGTGGTCGCCCGCGGGCCGCGCGGGACGTCCAGTGCGCCACGGTCGCGCAGTCGCCGGGCGACGATTGCCGCTGCGGGACGAGCACCTAGAGCAACGAGCTGCTCGTGAGCACGTCGGAGTGGCTCCTCACTGTCCGAGCCGGCGAGTGCGAGAGCAGCTTCGTACGGCAGCCCGAGCTCCGCCCACTTCGCCGAGGCGCCCTCCCAGTCACCTGCAAGCTCGCTCGCGTACGGCTCCTCGACGAACGGCTCGGTCGACTCCTCTACTCCACAGCGTCTTCGCCAGGCCCTGAGCTCTCCGAGAGCGCGTGCTCCTCGCAGCGTGAGCGCGAGGTCGACAGCATCGTCGGTGACCTCGGCAACCACGGCATTGTCACCCCGCAGGTACGCGGCCTCGGCTAGAGCGGCGGCGACCAGAGCCACGCGCGGGAGCTCACCGGTCGGCTCCGCGAGCGCGCGCGCCTCGTCGAGCAGCAGCTGGACGTCCGGATCCCCGCGCCGAGCCCGCACGAGGCCGAGGACGACGAGTGCCACCGTTCGAGGAAAGGTCGAGATCTCGCGCTCGCGGAGGATGAGGCGAGCGGACTCGGCCGCCTCCGTCCACCGACCGCGCTCGAGCTCGGTGCGCGCCCGGTAGGCGAGGAAGTAGAGCTGCAGCAGGTCGTAGCCGTGCTCCATGCAGTACGCGAACCCGATGTCGAAGTACGTGTCGGCGAGGTCGTAGGACCTCCGAAACGCGTTGCACGAGGCGAGAAGGCAGAGACCATCGGCAACGAGCTCCTCGAGCCCTTCCCGCTCTGCGAGAGCTATGCCCTGCTCCAATGCCTGTCGGCCCTCCTCTCGCCCTCGGAAGAGCTGCAGCGCACCGTCCATGAGCAGCGTGCCGCTCAAGACCTCCGGATCGCCGAGGCGCTCGGCCAGGTCGAGCGCTTGCTCACCCCACTCCTGTGCGGCGCGACCATCCCCGAGGCTGCGAAACAGGTAGGAGAGATTCGCGTACGCCTCCGCCAGCTCGCGCCCCGCCGGTAGCTCCTCGAGGAGCGCGACAGCTGCGAGGCCGGTCTCTCGCGCTTCCGGACCCCGGCCGGGGCACCAAAGAGTGCTCGAAAGCCGACGGAGCATGTCGCCCTCCCGGAGACGATCGCCCAGACGGCCATAGCACTCGGCGGCTCGGCGCAGCGCCTCGATGGCGTCATCCGCCTGATCTGTGAGGTAGCACTCGTGCGAGCGCCGCACGAGGAGTGTCGCCAGCGTCTCGAGGTCGAGGTCGTCGGCGAAGCGCAGGGCTCGAGCGTATTGGTCTGCCGCCTCGCGGTGGGCACCCAGTGACGATGCATGCGCGGCCGCCGCGGGCGCGAAGCGTAGGACAGCGTCCTTGTCCCCGGACTCCTCGGCGTGGTGCGCGAGCCTGGCCAGGTCGGGCTGCTGTTCGAGCTGTGCGGATAGTGTCTCGAGCGCTTGCCGATGGAGCGCCACTCTCTTTCGGGGCATGATGGATGCTTCGACCGCGAGTCGGGCGAGCTCGTGCCTGAAGGCGACAGCTCCGCTTGCGGTAACCGCAAGCATTCCGGATGCCAGACACTCGTCAAGGCCGTCGTCGGTGCTGTCTGTGAGCGCCGCAAGCAGTGACGGATCGGCCTCCGGCGGCGCGATCGCCGCCGCTTCCAGCACGGCCCTCGCCTCCGGCGTCAGGCGCGCCGCTCGTGCGAGCACCGCATCGCGGATGGTCTCCGGGATGTCCTGATCCCCGGCTGCCAGCACTTCCGTGACGAAGAACGGGTTGCCGCCCGTGATGCGATGAAGCTCCTCGCCGTCGGCGCCGTCGACGCCGTGGATCTCGGCGAGCCGCTGCACGGCTGCCTGCGAGAGAGGCACGAGATGGACGCGCTCGATCTCCCGCCCGCCCGAGGCGAGCTCGCCGAGGACGATCCGCAGCGGGTGAGCGATGTCGAGAGTGTCGTCGCGATAGCTCAGGACGAGCAGGACAGGCAACGTCTCGAGCCTTCGGGCAACGAGTCGAAGCACGTCGAGCGTGGCCTCGTCCGCCCAGTGCACGTCTTCGATGACGAGGATCGTCGGTTGTCGACCGGCGAGCTCGCGGAGGAGCGCTGCGGCGACGCGGAAGGGTACGGCATCGCCTCGTACGAGGTCGGCGAGCTCGGAGCCTCCCGACTGGGCGATGTCGAGGAGCGGCCCGAGAGGGCGGGGACTGAAGAGGGGGTCGCATGCGCCCCACAGGACACGTACGGAGCTGCGCTGGCTGTCACAGAACCGGCGCAAGAGCTCGGTCTTCCCGACTCCTGCCTCGCCGCTCACGACCGCAACTCGGCTCGTGCCCGAGCTCGCGTCGGTGAAGGTTCCGAGGAGCGCCTCGAGCGCCTCTTCGCGCTCGAGCAGCTCGAGTACCTGGGATCGACGGGCGGACGCCTGGCTCACGGAGACATCGTCGCGTGTCCGAGAGGTATGTTCAAGCAGCGCTAGGATCGGGGCGGAAATGGCTGCAGTCGTCGTGGATCCGAATCTCGGAGCGCAGATCGTCGAGGACGCGAAGGAGTACGTCCTCTACTCCTGATCGACGCAAACGCGATCAACCCGCTCGCGGTCGCCGGCGCCGAAGGCCGTACGTCACTGGCGATCCCGCCGCCGCTCGCTATGCGACAAGCTGCGCGGAGCGGCGCCGACACCTTCTCCTTGCCCGGCGCCCTCCGCGCACAGCTCGCTGTTACGGTTCGAGGACGCTTCGCAGCGTCGCCAGCTCTTCGCGCACGCCCTGCGCGTCCGACGGTCGCTCGGTCAGATCCAGCTCGGTCGCGTAGCTCTCGAGCAGCGCGAGGCGAACGTGATCCGGCGTGGAGTGATAGCTCAGCGCCCGCGCGTAGTGCTCGGCCGCCTCACGGTGTGCACCCATCCGCGCTGCCTCGGCTGCCGCCAGAGGTGCGAAGCGGAGGACGGCGTCTGCGTCGCCCGCGGCATCGGCGTGATGTGTCAATGCTCCCAAATCGTGCCGACGATCAGAACCGGCGGCGAGCGCCTGAAGCGCCATGGCGTTCAAGGAGGCCCGACGATCCGGCGCGAGTGAGTGCTCGACGGCGAGACGGGCGAGCTCGTGACGAAGAGCGACTCCGGCGCCCGTCGGGACGACCATGCCCGTGGAGAGGCATTCTGCGAAGTGCCCGAAGTTTTCGCCGGCGAGCGCCTCGAGCATCCAGATCTCGATCGAACCGGGGACGATCGAGGCGGCTCCCAGCAAGCTATTTGCACCAGGGCTCAAGCGGCTGGCACGAGCGAGCACAGCGTCCTCGACCGTTGGGGGGACGTCTCCTCCGTCACCGGCTAGCACTTCGGTTACGAAGAACGGATTACCGCCAGTCGCCTCATGCAGACCGTGAACCGAGCGTTGAGCATGACTGGCCATCGCGGCAACCCCGTGGGCACTGAGCGGTGACAGTGAGATTCGCGCCGGCTCGCCGAGATTCTGGAGCGGGACGCGTTCACCGTACGCTTTGTCGCCGTCGTCTCGGTACGTCAAGAGGAGCAGGACCGGCGAGGCGTCGATGTTTCGTGCGAGGAACTCCACGGTGTCGAGCGTGGCGCCATCCGCGCGGTGGAGGTCGTCCACGACGACAATGGTCGGCCGAGAACTGAGGTCGTCGACAAGCGTGTGCACAAAGGTGGATCGCTCGGCATCCGTCGCCGGAGGCTCGTGCGACCAACCCTCGAGCCCCTCCGCGATCTCCCGCACCGGTGCGAGCGGGCGCGGGGTGAACAGCGCGTCACACGTGCCCCAGACGACGCGAATCTCGCGCTCGTGAATCTCGGCGAAGCGGCGCACGAGCGACGTCTTTCCGACACCGTCTTCGCCGTCGACGAGCACGACTCGCCCGGATCCGAGTCGCGCGCGCTCGAGGTCGGCATCCAGCGCTCCAGGGCATCTTCGCGCTCGTGGAGCGCCGTGGGCTCGGCTACCGGCACCCTCGGATCCTGCGCGTCTCGACGGTGATGCGCAAGGTCAGCATCTAGGATCGCGGGCGATGGCAACAGTCGAGGCGAATCCGAACCTCGGAGCGCAGATCGTCGAGGACGCGAAGGAGTACGTCCTCTACTCGTGGTCGACGCAGGATGCGATCAACCCGATCGCGGTCGCCGGTGCCGAGGGGCGCTACTTCTGGGACTACGAGGGCAAGCGCTACCTCGACTTCGCCTCGCAGCTCGTCAACGTCAACATCGGTCACGGCCACCCGAAGATCATCGCGGCCATCAAGGAGCAGGCCGACCGCCTCTGCACGATCGGGCCGCCGATGGCCTCGGAGTCACGGTCGCGCCTCGGCCGGCTGCTCGAGGAGGTCACGCCGGGCGATCTCTGCATGTCGTTCTTCACGAACTCGGGTGCGGAGGCCAACGAGAACGCGATCAAGCTCGCACGTCTTGCGACCGGGCGACACAAGATCGTCGCGCGCTATCGGTCGTACCACGGGGCGACGCACGGCTCGATCGTCCTGACCGGGGATCCGCGCCGTTGGCCCAACGAGCCGGGTATGGGCGGCGTGGTGCGGATGCTCGATCCGTACACGTACCGCTGCCCCGCCGGGCATCCCGATCCGTGCCCGGTCTGCACGGGAGCGCCGCATCTCGAGGAGATCCTCGAGTACGAGGGAGCGCACACCGTCGCGGCCGTGATCCTCGAGACCGTGACGGGGACGAACGGGATCATCCCGCCCCCTCCCGGCTACCTGCAGGCGATCCGCGAGGTCTGCGACCGGCACGGGATCCTGCTGATCCTCGACGAGGTCATGTGCGGCTTCGGGCGCACGGGCCGCTGGTTCGCGTGCGAGAACTGGGACGTCGTCCCGGACATCATCACCGTCGCGAAGGGGATCAACTCCGGCTACGTCCCACTCGGCGCGATGATCATCCGCGAGCACCTGAAGGAGTGGGTGCGCAGCCGCTACTTCCCCGGCGGGCTGACATACGCGGGCCACCCGCTCGCGTGTGCTTCTGCGGTCGCCTCGATCGAGGCGTTCCAGGAGGAAGGCGTCGTCGAGAACGCGGCTGAGGTCGGCGCCTACCTCGGTGACGGCCTGCGCGCGCTGGCCGCGCGGCACCCTGCGATCGGCGAGGTGCGGGGGCTCGGCTGCTTCTGGGGTCTCGAGCTCGTGAAGAACCGCGAGACGAGGGAGATGCTCGTGCCGTTCAACGCCTCTGGCGACGCGGCGGCCCCGGTGGCGCGGCTCGCGAAGGCGTCGCTCGAGCGCGGTCTCTATCTCATGACGCACTGGAACGTGATCATGGTCGTGCCGCCGCTGACGGTCACGCGGGACGAGGTCGACGAGGGGCTCGCGATTCTCGACGAGACCCTCGCGATCGCCGACGAGCACGCCAAGGCATAAACGCCCGTTCGTTTCGCCCCGACGGGTGGGCGGGTATGCCTCTATGAAACAACGAGGAGGATGAGATGGCGACGAAGACCGAGACGCTCGGGATCCTGGCCGACTCGGCCGGTGACACGCGTGACGAGGTGATCGAGCTCCTGAAGAAGGCGTACTGGATGGAGATCGAGACGGTCATGTCCTATGTGGCCGGTTCGACGAATCCGGACGGGCTGCGCGCCCGCGAGATCGTGGAAGCGCTCGAGCAGGACATCGAGGAGGAGCTGGGCCACGCGCGGCAGTTCGCGAAGCGGATCAAGGAGCTCTATGGCGTCGTGCCGGGCTCGATGGAGTTCACGGCCGAGCAGACCGCGCTCCAGCCGCCCGAGAAGCAGACCGACATCAGGCACGTGATCGAAGGGGTCATCGCTGCCGAGACCGGGGCGATCGAGCACTACACGCGCCTGATCGAGGTGACCGACGGCGTCGATCCGGTCACGCAGGACATGGTGATCGACATCCTGCGCGACGAGCAGGCTCACCGGAGGCTGTTCGAGGGCTTCCTGCGCGAGGTGGACGAGGACGGCACCGACTGACCGAGGGCGAAGCGGCGTCGCTCTAGGATCGCGACCATGAGCGACGTCGCCGAGCTCACCGCGCGACTCGTCGAGATCGAGTCGATCAACCCGGACATCGTCGAGGGTGGCTCTGGCGAGGTCGGTGTGGCTCGGTTCGTGGCCGAGTGGTGCGAGCGCGCGGGGTTGGAGACGACAGTCTCCGAGCCGGCTCCTGGGCGGCCGAACGTCGTCGCTGTCGCGCGTGGCAGCGGAGGCGGCCGCTCGCTGATGCTGAACGCGCACATGGACACGGTCGGCGTCGCGGGGATGACCGACCCATTCGTAGCCCGGCTCGAAGGCGGTCGTCTCTACGGGCGCGGCTCGTACGACATGAAGGGGAGCCTCGCAGCGTGCATGCTCGCCACCGCGGCCGCCGCACGTCGCGGGCTTCGCGGCGACGTGATCCTGACCGCGGTCTCCGACGAGGAGTTCGCGAGCGTCGGCACGGAAGCGGTCGCCGCGACCGTCCAGGGCGACGCGGCGATCGTGACCGAACCGACAGAGCTTCAGCTCGCGGTTGCGCACCGCGGCTTCGTCCATCTCGAGGTCGAGGTGCACGGCCGAGCGGCGCACGGCTCGCGGCCGCATCTCGGGATCGACGCGATCGCGAAGATGGGCCGCGTCCTCGTCGGCATCGAGGAGCTCGACCGTGGTCTGCGTGCCGATCCGCGGCACCCGTATCTCGGAAGCGGCAGCGTGCACGCGTCGCTGATCGACGGCGGGCAGGAGTTCTCGAGCTACCCGGCGCGCTGTCTTCTCCAGGCTGAGCGGCGGACGATTCCCGGTGAGACCGCGGAGCTCGCCGAGCAGGAGCTGCGGGAGATCGTCGCGCGCGCCGGCGAGGGCGACACGGACTTCTCCGCCGACGTGCGGGCTCCGATCTCACGTGAGCCGTTCGAGGTGGCCGAGGACGAAGAGATCGTGGCGGCGGTTCGTCGCCACGCGACGGCCGTTCTCGGATCGGCGCCGGAGACAGTCGGCGTCTCGTTCTGGGCGGACTCCGCGCTCCTCGCCGCCGCAGGCATCCCGACCGTCCTCTTCGGCCCGATCGGGGAGGGCGCGCACGCCGAGGTCGAGTGGGTCGACCTCGCGTCGCTCGAGCACTGCGTGGGGATCTACGAGAGTGTCGCCGCCGAGCTCTGCGGCTGACCGAGGAACGCGGAGATCGCGGCGCTCGTCTCGTCGAGTGCGTCCCACGTCACCGAGTGCCCGCCCGGCACGACGACGACCTCGAGCAGATCGCCGAGCGCTTCGCGATGCGCATCGAGCAGGTGGTCGTACGGCAGGTACGAGCGTTCGCCGAGGATGAGCAGCGTCGGCACGCGCACGTCCTCGAAGCGCGGCGGCTGTCGACGCCATTTCGCCGTAGGCCGCGACCACGGCCGACTGGCTGTAGCGGTACCGAACCCGGCCGTCGTCTCCGGTGTCGACGTGCGACGCGAGATCCTCGACGACGAGCTCGCGCGGTGCGAAGTGGAGCTGGCTCTCGTCGTAGCGCCGCTCGATCAGCTCGTCGAACGAGACGTACGACTTGTCGAGCCGCGCGTTTTCGGCGGCGGCGAGCGCCACGTGGCCCGGGATGACGACCACCGGATCGAGGAGCACGAGCCTCGGGACGAGCTTCGGCGCACGTGCAGCGAGCTCGAACGCGAGGCGCCCACCGAACGAGTGCCCGATCAGGATCGACTGGCGGACGCCGACCGTCTCCACGATCGCGTCGATGTGCGCGCCGATGTCCCACGGGGGCTCCCACGGCGAGTGACCGTGGCCGAGGAGGTCGGGCGCCACGACGTGGTATCCGGGAAGCCGCGCTGCCAGAGGCGCGAAGTGCCCTCCGTGATTACGGACGCCGTGCAGGCAGACGATGCGCGACGCGGCGGGATCGCCCCACTCGTGGAGCGCGAGCCTCACTCCGAGGCAGCGAGCACTTCGAGCGAGTCCGGCACCATCTCCGTCCGTCGCTCGTCGCGCTCCTTGCACGAGCGACCAGATCACGGCTCCGTCGCGGTCGATCAGGAACGTGCCGCGATGCGCCGCGCCGTTCGTCTCGTTGAACACGCCGTACGCCTTCGCGGCGGCGCCGTGCGGCCAGAAGTCGGACGCGAACGTGTACTCGGCACCGAGCTCCTTCTTCCACGCCTGGCGCGCAGCCGACGGGTCGCACGAGACGAAGACGATCTCCGTTCCCGCATCGCGGAACGACTGCAGGTTCTCCTGGAGGTCGCGCGCCTCGTCCTCGCAGACCGGCGTGAACGCGAACGGGTGGAACACGAGGAGGACGTTCGCGCGGCCGCGGACGTCGGCGAGGGTCACGCGCTCGCGGTAGCCGACCTCGAGGTCGAACTCCGGTGCCACGTCACCCGTCTTCACCGCCATCCTCCTGCTCCTCTCCCTGCCCGGACGGCCGATAGTACCGTCGGCCGCGCAGCTCCTCCGGGAGGTACGAGACCTCGAAGCCGGCGGGGTCGTCGTGCGGGTAGGCGTAGCCCTCGCCGTGGCCGCGCGCCTTCGGCGGCGGTCTTGTGTCCGGTGGAGCGGAGCATGGGTGGAGGTCGAGCGTTCCCGTGCTCGCGCACGTCGCGGCGGGCGTCCCAGATCGCGACCGCGGACGCGTTCGACTTCGGAGCCCGAGCGAGGTAGATCGCCGCCTGGGCGAGGTTGAGCTGCGCCTCCGGAAGGCCCACGTGCTCGAGCGCCTGGGCCGCTGCGACCGCGACGACGAGCGCGTTGGGATCGGCGTTGCCGACGTCCTCGGAGGCGAGGATGACCATCCGGCGCGCGATGAAGCGGGCATCCTCGCCCGCCTCGAGCATCGCCGCGAGGTAGTAGACCGACGCGTCCGCGTCACCACCGCGCATCGACTTGATGAACGCCGACGCGAAGTCGTAGTGCTGGTCGCCCTTGCGGTCGTAGAGGAGCGGGCGCTTGCGGGCCGCATCCTGGACGTGCTCCTCGGTCAGGGTCGTGCCCTCGGCCTCGGCGGTCGCGTGCGCGAGCTCGAGCATCTGGAGGCCGGCGCGCGCATCGCCTCCCGCCCGGGTCGCGAGGAGCTGCAGCACCTCGGGTGACGCTTCCGCTTCGAGCGTCGCCGCTCCGCGCCCGAGGATCTCGACGAGCTCCTCGTCGGAGAGCGCGGTCAGCTCGATCACCGTGCACCGCGAGAGCAGCGCCGCGTTCACCTCGAAGTACGGGTTCTCCGTGGTCGCGCCGATCAGCGTGACGAGGCCGTCCTCGACCGCGTGCAGCACCGAGTCCTGCTGCGCCTTGTTGAAGCGGTGGATCTCGTCGATGAAGAGGATCGTCCTGAGGTCGTTCCCGCCGAGCCGGTCGCGCGCCCGTGCGATCACGGCGCGCACGTCGTCGACGCGAGCCGAGACCGCCGAGATCTCCTCGAACGCAGCTCCTGTTCGCGCGGCGACGATGCGCGCGATCGTCGTCTTCCCGGTGCCGGGCGGACCGAACAGGATCATCGACGGCGACCGGTCGTCCTCGATCGCTCGCCGCAGCGCCGAGCCCGGGCCGAGCACGTGCTGCTGGCCGACGAGATCGTCGAGCGACGAGGGCCGCAGACGCACGGCGAGCGGCGCATTCTCGGCCTGCCGCTCGCGCGCTGCTTCGGAAAAGAGGTCGGCCACGCGCGAAGTATGCTCCCGGCCGGATGTCGCGACGGGACGAGGTCACAGCGCTCCTACAGGCGCTGCTCCGGCTCGACACCGTCAACCCGCCCGGGAACGAGACGCAGGCCGCCGAGCTCCTGCGCGACTACCTCGCGCAACACGGCGTGGAGTGCGAGCTCTTCGCCCGCGAGCCGCATCGCGCGAACCTCGTCGCCCGGATCAAGGGCGGCGACGGTCCCTCCCTCGCGTTCCTGTCCCACACGGACACCGTGCTCGCGGATCCCGCCGAGTGGGAGCGCGATCCCTGGTCGGGCGACCTGGTCGACGGCGAGGTCTGGGGCCGCGGCGCGCTCGACATGAAGGATCAGGTGGCGGCGAGCACGGTCGCCTTCGCCTCGCTCGCCGGCGAAGGGTTCGTCCCCGCGGGTGATCTCGTGCTCCTCGTCGTCGCCGACGAGGAGGTCGGCGCCGGTGTCGGCCTGAGCTGGCTCGTCGAGGAGCATCCCGACGCGGCTCGCTGCGACTACGCGGTGAACGAGGGAGGCGGCGAGCGGCTCCTCATCGACGGAGCCGCCGCTCTATCTGTGCACGACGGCGGAGAAGATGTCGGCGCCGTTCCGCGTCCGCGTATACGGGCGCAGCGGCCACGCGTCAATGCCGGGCATCTCGACAACGCGCTCGTGAAGGCCGCGCGCTACCTCGAGGTTCTGGGCTCGTACGAGCCCCCGATGGAGCTCATCCCGGAGGCAGCAGGCCTACTCGCGGCCACGCTCGGCGACATGCCGCCGCTCGACGAGGCTGTGGCTCGTGCGCGTGCAGCTCGACCCGATGCTCGCCGAACTCGTCGAGCCGCTTCTCGCTTCACTCTCTCGCCGACGATGATCGACGCGTCGCGTCAGCGCAACGTCGTTCCCGCGGTCTGCGAGATCACCGTCGACTGCCGACTGCTTCCCGAGACGACTCCGATGGACATCGATCCGCTGCTCCGCGCGGCGCTCGGTGACGGCGACTACGACCTCGAGTTCCTCGAGGCGGTCGGCGGTACTCGCTCGGCGATCGACACTCCGCTCTGGACGGCGCTCGAGAGGTTCACCGCGGAGATCGAGCCGGGCGCGCAGATGGCGCCGACGGCTTGCCCGGGCTTCACCGACAGCCACTATCCTCCGCCATGCGTTCGGCACCGATGGCGTATGGGTACTTCCCGCTCAGGACAATGGACACGCGAGCTCGCGTCACACTGATTCACTCCGCGAACGAGCGGATTCCAGTCGACGATCTCGAACTGGGGGTCGAGATGCTACCGGTTCGCTGGCTCACTCCCTACTCGCGTCGTGACCGGCGTGCCCGCCGACGCACTCGTCGTCTTCGGGATCACGGGGGACCTCGCTCGGCGAAGCACGCTGCCGGCGCTCTACTCGCTCGCCCAGCAGGGCATCCTCACCTGCCCCGTGATCGGAGTCGGCCGGCGGCCGGTGTCCGACGACGAGCTCAGGAAGCACGCGACGGAGGCGATCGAGGCCGCGGAGGAGGGGAACGTCGACGACGCGGTTCTCTCGGAGCTCCTGGGTCGCCTGCAGTACGTCGGCGGGGACGCCGAGGACGGTGCGATGTACGAAGGCCTGCGCAAGGCGCTCGCAGGCTCGGAGCTTCCGGTCTTCTATCTCGCGACGCCTCCGTCGATGTTCGACGAGATAGCCCAGGAGCTCGCAGCCGCCGATCTCGTCGGGGACGCGAGCCGCCTCGTCGTCGAGAAGCCGTTCGGAACGGATCTCGCGTCCGCGCGCGAGCTCAACCGCCAGCTGACGGCGATCTTCCCCGAGGAGCGGCTCTTCCGCATCGACCACTTCCTGGGGAAGGAACCGGTGCAGGACATCATGTACATGCGCTTCGCGAACGCGATGTTCGAGCCGCTCTGGAACCGCGAGCACGTTGCCTCGGTGCAGATCACGATGGCCGAGGACTTCGGCGTCGAGGATCGCGGTGGCTTCTACGACCCGGTCGGCGCAATCCGCGACGTCGTCCAGAACCACCTGCTGCAGGTGCTCGCGCTCGTCGCCATGGAGCCGCCCTCCGGCGACCACGACGCCATCCCGCGACGGCGCGAGGACGTCTTCCGGGCGATGCCGGCTGTCGATCCGCGGGAGGCAGTGCGCGGCCAGTACGTCGGCTATCGCGACACCGAGGGCGTGAAGCCGGACTCGGACACGGAGACGTTCGTCGCACTCCAGCTCGAGATCGAGAACTGGCGCTGGGCCGGCGTCCCGATCTTCGTTCGCGCGGGCAAAGCGCTTCCGAAGACGGCGACCGAGATCGTCATCCGCTTGCAGCGCGTCCCCGAGCTGCAGTGGGGCGGCCACCGCCTCTACTCGCCGGGCTACGACGACATCGTCCTGCGCATCGGGCGTCAGGCGGGCATCTCCATCTACCTGCGCGCGAAGACGCCGGGCAAGGCGGTCTCGCAGCCGGTCTCGCTCGACCTCGACTTTGCGGAGGAGCTCGGCGAGCCACCGCAGCCCTACGAGCGCCTGCTCTCGGACGCGCTCCGTGGCGACCCGACGCTCTTCCCGCGCTGGAGCGTGATCGAGGAGACCTGGCGCATCGTCCAGCCTCTGCTCGACGACCCACCGCCGATCGAGCGCTACGAGCGGGGCACCTGGGGCCCGTCCTCGTCCCATGCGCTCGCCGGAGCAGTCGGCGGCTGGCGCGAGCCGTCGTAGGGGCGAGATATCTCTCGCCCGGACGTGGCACCCTGAAGACATGAGCTGGGCCGAGTGGGCAGTCGAAGTCGAGATCGAGCCGTCGATCTACGCGTCGGACTTCTCGCGGCTGGGCGAGCAGCTCGGAGCAGTGCAGGCGGCGGGCGCACGGGTCTTCCACTTCGACGTCGGCGACGGGCACTTCATCCCCGAGATCACCATCGGGCCGATCGTCGCCTCGTCCATCTCGCCGCTGGTGCGCGGCTGGGGGGCGCGGCTCGACTGTCACCTGATGGTCAGCGAGCCGGAGAAGCACTTCGAGGCGATCGCGAAGGCCGGGGGCGACAGCGTCACGTTCCACGTCGAGGCGTGTGACGAGCCGGCGCAGGCCATCGCGCGGGCGCGCGAGCTCGGGCTGGGAGTGGGTGTCGCCTTCAACCCCGAGACCGCGGTCGAGGACGCGGCCGCCGCCGCGCAGGGTGCCGATCTCGTGCTTTGCATGTCGATTCATCCCGGGTACTCGGGCCAGGCGTTCATGCCCGACGCGTTCGACCGGATCGCACGGTTGCGAGAGCTCCTGCCCGCCGACGTGCGCGTGCAGGTGGACGGCGGGATCAACCGAGACACGGCCCGCGCTGCCCGAGACGCGGGAGCCGACCTGCTCGTCGCCGGCAGCGCGATCTTCTGGAAGGACGATCCGGCGGCGGCCTATCGTGAGCTCGTCGATCTGGTCACCGAGAGCGCGCATGTCTGAGGAGCTCCTCGAGATCCGCGACGCGGATGCCGCGTTCGAGCGCATCGAGGAGTGGTTGAGCGCGCGCGGCTTCTTCGCGCCCGGTGGCGAGGACATCGTCGCCGACGTGTATCTCGGCTACGGGCTCTCCCGGGCGCTCCGGCGCTCTGCAGCTCCAGTTCCGCCCGAGCCCTGTCCCGCGCTTCCGTTCGCCGCCTGCCGTGCCGCCAGTGCGAGGTCGCTTGCAGCAGACTGTTACAAGGCGGCTCGTCACGATCGGCGACTGGGAGCAGACGTGGACGGCCTCGGAGTACCGCGCCGCGATCGAAGAGGTACGCGACGCGATCGCACGGGGCGACGTGTACCAGGTCAACCTCGTCCAGCATCTTCGGGCTTCCTTCGCCGGAGATCCCCGTGCGCTCGCTGCGCGACTCGCTTCGCTGCGGCCGCTCCACGGCGATCCCTTCGTCACCGACGAGTGGGCGGTCGTCTCCGCCTCGCCCGAGCTCTTTCTCTCGCGACGCGGCGACCGGATCCGGACGATGCCGATCAAGGGAACCCGGCCGCGGGGGGCTGCGGCCGAGCTGCGTACGTCCGGGAAGGACGCCGCCGAGCACGTGATGATCGTCGACCTCGAGCGGAACGACCTCTCCCGTGTCTGCGAGCCGGCAACCGTGCGCTGGCCGGAGCTGATGGCGACGCAGGAGCTCGCGGGCGTCGAGCACATGGTGTCGACGGTCGAGGGAACTCTGCGTCCGGGAGTCGGGCTCGCCGAGATCCTCCGCGCGACCTTTCCGGGCGGATCCGTGACGGGCGCGCCGAAGATCGCAGCCGTGGATCTCATCGCCGAGCTCGAGCCGGTCGGTCGCGGCGCGTCAATGGGGGCGATCGGACGGGTCTACGGCAACGGCGACTTCGACCTCGCCCTCACCATCCGCACGTTCGCGGTCGCCGACGGCGCGATCCACCTCTGGGTGGGTGGCGGCATCGTGTGGGACTCCGATCCGGCCGCCGAGGTCGAGGAGTCGTGGACGAAGGCGAGGCCTCTGCTCGCGGCGATCGGGTCGCGCGTTCCCGAGGCGCCTCGTATGACCACGCTCGCCTTTGGCTCACGGTCGCGGGGGAAACCATGTTCCCCGCGTGCCCTTCTTCTGAAGACGTGGGACCTCCCGGTTCCCCACCCCTCCCCGCTCATGGCCGGAGGCCGGCCCATGACCGTGCTCGCGCTGCGTGACCGGACGTGGCCTCGTCGATCCGTCGGAGCCCGTGATCCGCGCCGACGACGAGGGCCTCCTTCGCGGTCGAGCCGCGTTCGAGACCCTGCGCGTGTACGGAGGCCGGCCGTTCGGCCTCGAAGCGCACCTCGACCGGCTGACGGCGTCCGCGGCCAGCATCGGCCTGCCCGCGGTCGAGCGTCGGCGCCTGCAGGTGCTCGTCGGGCTCGTGCTCCCGAAGGCGGCAGGGGGCGACGCCTCGCTGCGGCTCGTCTGGACTGCAGGACCCACCGGCGGGATCCCGTCGGCGCTCGCGCTGCTGAACGAGATCCCGGAGTGGATCGAGCCTGCCCGGGAGCGCGGCGCGACGGCCGTCTCGCTGCTCGGCATCCGTGCCTCGGCACCATGGCTCCTCCCCGGGGTGAAGTCGACGAGCTACGCGGTGAACATGGCCGCGGAGGCCGAGGCGCGCCGGCGCGGTGTGGACGAGGCGCTCTTCGTCGACCCCGACGGCATCGTCCTCGAGGGCACGGTGACGAACGTGTGGTGGCGCGTCGGCTCGACGCTGTTCACGCCGTCGCTCGACCTCGGGATCCTGGCGGGCGTCACGCGCGCGACGGTCATCGCACTCGCGCCCGAGTGCGGCTTCACCGTCGACGAAGGCGAGTACCCGCTCCAGGAGCTCCTCTCCGCGGAGGAGGCGTTCACCTCGTCGTCCGTGCGGGAGTTCATGCCGCTCGTCGAGATCGACGGCCGCAAGCTCGGACGCGGGCCCGCGGCCGACACGCTCCAGGCGGCGCTCCGCGAGCTCACCGCTACGGTATGAGCGTGAGCGAGACACCCGGTTCGGCTCGGCGGCATGGCGTTGCAGAACGGCGTCCTCGTGCACGGGCCGACGTCGTGGGGCTGCGCGGTGCGCGACGAAAGCGGCGAGCTGCGGATCGCGTCGGGGCGCAAGCCCAAGCTCGCACCGGCCGCCCGCCAGCGCGTGCCGGTCTTGCGTGGGCCCATCGCACTCGCCGAGGCCTTTGCGCTCCTGCCGACGGTTCGGCGCGCGATCCCGCAGGCGCGTTTCCCGTTCGAGCGGCCGAGCGTGCTCGGCGCCATCCTCGGAACGGCGGTCGTAGCCCGTGCCCTCCGACGCTCGCGCCTCTCCGCGGGAACGCGGGAGATCGCCGCGGCGGGAGTCGCATTCCTCCCGGCCGCCCTCGCGCTGCGCGGGCCTGGGCTCGCGGCTTACCACGGAGCCGAGCACATCTCGATCGGCACGTACGAGAACGGCGGCGAGCTCGCGCCGAAGGAACACCCGCGCTGCGGCTCGCAGCTCATCGCGCCGATGGTCGCATCCTCGCTCGCGGCGAACGTCGTCGCGGCGAAGGCTCCGGCCGGGACACGCTCGCTCGCGCGCCTCGTCGGCACAGCGGGCGCGATCGGTGCGTCCGTCGAGGTCTTCTCCTGGGTTGCTCGCAATCCGACCAACCTGCTCGCGCGGGTGCTCGCGCGTCCCGGCTTCGAGATCCAGCGCCGCGTCTCGACGGCCGAGCCGTCCGTCGAGCAGCTCGAGGTCGCGGACGCCGCACGCGACGCTTGCCTCGCGCTCGAACGCCGCCCGAGCTAGCCCCGGCGTCGCAGGCGCAACCCCATCCCGTACACGGAGCGCAGAGGGCTCGTCAGGCGCCACGCCTTCGTGTCGAGAACCGCGTTGAGCTGCCCCACCGCGTCTGACGTCGCCAGCTTGCCGTCTTCGAGGTCGCGCAATCGGTCGAGCTCGTAGGCAACGCGGTCGCTCGCAGGTCTGCCCTCTCCCCGCTCGAGCTCGACGTCGAGATCGAAGAACGCGAGTGGAACCGTCTCCGCCGTGATCACGAGTGTGTTGGTGCGCGGATCCAGGTCGAGCCCCTTCGGGCCGCCCTCGCGCGGGTTGCGATGACCTTTCGCGAACGTCTCGTCGTCCATGACGCGAATGCTCGTCATCGGATACGAAGCCGTTGCCCACGTGTGGCCGGCGCGCTCGAAGACTTCCACGTACGGAGCACCGGCGTCGGCGACGAGGAGGAGCCGATCGTCGAGCACGAAGCGCAGTCCGTGGGGATAACCGACGCCTCGAAGCACGCCGACCGGGTCGGAGTCTGCGTGGAGCCCTGCGCGCTCGAAGACGAGGACGTCGTGCGTGTTGTGGTTGCTCACGGCGAGCCAGCGGCCATCGCTGCTGAGCGCGAGCCCGTCCGGCAGGTCGAGCCAGCGGCGAAGAACGACGTCCCCTTCGACGAGGGTGCCATCGGAGGCGACCTGGTTGCCGGTGATCGCATTCGCCCAGTTGTGCACGGCGAGGAGCTCGTGTGCGCCGGTCGTCAACGGACGAACCGCGACCGAGCCTGGCGCACCCAGCTCGCTGCGGAGCGATCCGATCTGCATCGCCTCGCCCTCGGTGCCGGGGGCGGCAGGCGAAGCAGGACGATCTCGCCGGCGCGAGTCCCGACGACAACCGTCTCTTCGTCGACGAAGTCGAGGCCGTGTGGCTCCCGCAAGGGCACCGAACTGCAGAGCGCAAGGCTCGTCACGGCGATGTCCACACCGGCCGCGGTGCGGCTGAGCGTCACGTCCGCGACCGCGATCTGCTCGAGTGCGTAGCAAACGAAGGCGAGGCGCCTGCGGCTCGGGGAGAAGCGAACGTCTTCGGTCCGTCCTAACACCGCGAGCGCGTCGCGAATCTCCTCCGTAGCCTCGAAGCGGATCTGGGTCGCGAGAAGCTCCGAAGTCGCGGCGTCCGTCAGCACGCCGGCAGCCTAAACGCAGGCCCGGTCTCGCAGGCAGGGCTTCAGAGCGCTCGCGGCCATGCCGATAGCAGCGGAGGTGGATCTCGAGAACACGCTCCTCACCTGGCTTCCGATCGTGTTCTTCGGGATCGTCATCCTGCTGCTCCTCTACACGCTCAAGTTCATGCCGCGTGCGAAGCCCGCGCCGGTCGTGCGCGGATCGCAGGTGGAGGTTTCGTGGGACGACATCGCGGGTCTCGACGAGGCGAAGGAGGAGCTGCGCGAGGTCGTGGAGTTCCTGCGTGATCGCAAACGATTCGAGCGCCTCGGCGCACGTGTTCCGCGTGGGATCCTGCTCCACGGTCCTCCCGGCACCGGCAAGACGCTCGTCGCGAAGGCGGTCGCGAGCGCGTCCGGCGCGAACTTCTACTCGCAGAGCGCGTCGTCGTTCGTCGAGATGTTCGCGGGCCTCGGCGCCGCGCGCATCCGCAAGCTGTTCGAGGAGGCGCGCAAGCATGCCCCTGCGATCGTCTTCATCGACGAGCTGGATGCCGTCGGCACGGCGCGGATGGGCGGCGGGTTTCACCGCGAGCACGACCAGACGCTGAACCAGCTGCTCGTCGAGCTCGACGGCTTCAACGCGCGCGACGAGGTCGTCGTCATGGCTGCGTCCAACCGTCTCCAGGACCTCGATGCGGCGCTCCTGCGCCCCGGTCGCTTCGACCGCCAGGTGCTCGTCTCGGCACCCGACGTCGCCGGTCGCGAGGCGATCCTTCTGGTTCACACGCGCGACAAGCCCCTCGCAGGCGACGTCGACCTCGTTGTCATCGCGCGGCAGACGGCCGGTCTGACGGGAGCCGACCTCGCGAACCTGTGCAACGAGGCCGCGATCTTTGCCGGCCGCTCGAACGCCCAGTACGTCCGGCAGGTCGACTTCGACGCCGCCATGGATCGCATCGTGTCCGGCTTGCAGCAGCGGCGTGTCGTCTCGGAGAAAGAGAAGCGAATCCTCGCGTACCACGAAGGCGGGCATGCCGTGATGTCGCATCTCGTCGGCGATCTCTTTCCGGTGCAGAAGGCGACGATCGTCTCGCGCGGGCAGGCACTCGGCTACACGCTCAACACGCCGAACGAAGATCGCTACATGCACACGCGCGAGGAGTTCGTCGACCTCATGAAGGTCTTCCTCGCGGGGCGTGCCGCCGAGGAGGTCGTGTTCGGTCGCATCACGAACGGCGCCGCCAACGACCTCGAGCGCGTCACCGAGATCGCCCGCTCGATGGTGTTCGAGTTCGGCATGTCGGAGGTCGCGCCCTCGCGGACGATGCGGGCCGACAACTACGCGCTCTCGGAGGAGACGAAGCGTCTCCGCGACTCCGAGCAGGCACGCCTCACCGATCACGCCTATGAAGAATCACTCCGACTCCTGGTGAAGCATCGCTCGGCCCTCGATCGCGTCGCGACTGCGCTCCTCGAGAAGGAGACACTCGACCGCGCCGAGCTCGAGGCGCTGCTCGCCGACGTGGTACCCGAGTCGCATTCGTCCGAGACGGTCGGCACCGTGCGCGCGCTTCCCATGCGCGATTGAGGACGCGGGTAGCATCGCCCCGGTGCGCGGGATCCATCATCTCGGCGTCGCGGTGACCGACCTCGACGAGGCGATCGCGTCGTACGAGCGGCTGTTCAGCGCACGGCTCGAGCATCGCGAGCCGCTCCGCGAACAAGGCGTCGAGGCGGCGTCGATGCTCGTCGGCGAGAGCAGGTTCGAGCTCGTCAGCCCGACCGGAGACGACACGCCGGTCGGCCGCTTTCTCGCACGCCGCGGCCCGGGAATGCACCACGTTGCTCTCCAGACGAATGACCTGCACGCCACGCTCGACGAGCTCGAGTCCGCGGGAGCGCAGCTGATCGACCGCACGCCGCGGCAGGGCCTCTTCGGGCTCGAGGTCGCGTTCGTCCATCCGGATTCCCTACACGGCGTTCTCACGGAGGTGGTTGCGAGTGGCTGACGATCTCGTACGGATCGAGGTCGGCCTCGACGGTGGTCAGATCCTGAGCGCGCTCGTGTCGGCTTCGAGTGCCGAGTCGCTCGACGCCGCGCTCCGGGCCGGCTCGGTCACGACCGTCGAGCTGCAGGCCGAGGACGGGACGCTCCTCCTCGTCGTCTCGCGCGTCCTCTACGCGAAGCGCTACGCGCGCGAGACCCGCGTCGGCTTCGACGCCTAGACAGTCATGGCGCTTCGGGTCGGCATCGTCGGCCTTCCCAACTCCGGGAAGACGACGCTCTTCAATGCGCTGACCCATGCGGGCGCGCAGGTGAGTGCCTACGCCGACGTCGCCGGGAAGCCGAACCTCGGGATGGCGGTGATCGCCGACGACCGGCTCGACCGGCTCGCAGAGGTCATCGGCTCGAAGAAGACGACGCCTGCAGCAATCAGAATCGTGGACGTGGCCGGGCGTGCGGAGATTCCCGGCGAGCTTCGTCAGGCCGACGCGCTGCTCGCGGTGCTCGACGGCTTCTCCGACGAGGCCGATCCCGGCGCCGACCTCGAGACGCTGCGCCTCGAGCTCGTCGTCGCCGATCGCGAGCACGTCGACAGGCGGCTCGAACGCGTGCGCAAGGAGGCGAAGTCGGGCGATCGCGCAAAGCAGCAGGAGGCCGACCTGACCGAGCGCCTGCTCGCACACCTCGACGAGGGGCATCCTCTCTCGGAGTGGGTAGGCGAGCTGCCCCTGGAGCTCGAGCCGCTCACGACGAAGGCGCTCATTCCGCTGGAGAACGGCCCGAACGGGATCGACTGCGCGCTCGAGATGGAGCTTTCGGAGCTCTCCGACGAGGAGGCGGCCGAGTTTCGCTCCGGACCGTCTGCGCTCGACGACGTCGTCGTCCGCCTGAAGGAGGCGCTCGGCCTGATCACGTTCTTCACGATCGGCGACACGGAGGCTCGGTCGTGGACGCTCCGACACGGCCAGTCCGCTCTCGACGCCGCCGAGTCGATTCACACGGATATCGCGCGCGGGTTCATCCGTGCCGAGGTCATCCGCTGGGACGATCTCCTCGAGTGCGGCACCCACGCGGAGGCCGCTCGGCGAGGGCTCCAGCGCCTCGAGGGGAAGACCTACGTCGTCGAGGACGGCGACGTGGTCAACGTCCGCTTCAACGTCTAGCCCCCCGCGACCAGCGCGGCTCCTGCCAGAGCGACCGCGCCGCCCACGCGCTTCACCGCGCTCAGCCTCTCTCGGAGCACGATCCGCGCCAGCACGACCGTGACCACCGGATAGAGGCTGCTGAGCACGGCAACGATGCCGACCGCTCCGTACGTCGTCGCGGCTGCGACGGACACGTTGGAGAGCGTGTCGAACACACCCACGCCCACGAGCATCGGAAGCAGTGCCCGCGGCGGCCTGAGCGTCGTCGCGGTGATGAGTGCCGCAAGGAGCACGACCGGAACCGACGCGCAACGGGCTGCTGTCACCGCCCACGCCGCGCTCTCGTCCGAACCCGCGTCGATGCCGACGAAGAACAACCCGAAGCCGAGCGCCGCCACAACGGCGAGGCCGGCCCCTGCTGCAATGACACGCTGTCCGTCTGCGCGTGGCTCACGTGACAGGACGGCGATGCCCGTGAGGACGAGGATCACCCCGAGCCACTGCAGCGCACCGGGCACGTCTCCGCGGGACGCGTCGACGGTGAGCGGGACGATCGGGGCGGCTGCCGAGATGGGAGCGACGATCCCCATTGCGCCGATCGCGAACCCGCGGTAGAGCGCAGCAAGGCCGACCATCGCCGCGAGGCCTGCCCCCGCTGCGGGGAGCAGCTCAGTGACGCCCGGCAGGGCATCACCCGAGAGGATCGCCCACGCAAGCACGCCGACCAGGCCGACGGCCTGTGAGACCGCGAGCACGGTGAGCACGCGCCAGGCGTCGCGCCGCGAGCCCTCCCAGAAAGTCGCCGACGCCCCAGCCGAGAGCGCCGGCCAGCGCCAGAACTACCGCCACGCGTCAGTCGTCGCCGACAGGGCGCGTTGCGGCCTGCGCGTCGAGCTGATTCGCGTGGTAGAGCACGGCCGCCTCGGCGGTCTTGGCGGCCGGGCGGTCGTGGTGGCACGCAACGGCGTGCAGCAGCTCGGCGAGAACCGCAGGATCGAGGTCGCGTCCGCGCTCCTCGATCATCCGCAGTCCGAGATGGACGTGCCCGAGCAGGCGCCCTTCGTCCGTCGGCCGGAATGCCGGCCCTGGCCCGAGCTCGCGGATCCGGCCGACGTCGTGCAGGAGCGCGGCGGCGAGCACGATGTCGTGACGCAGCCGAGGATGGAGCTGCGCCGTCTCGCGGCAGAGCGTCGCCACGCCCACCGAATGCTCGAGGAGGCCACCTGCGTAGCCGTGATGACCGTCGGCGGAGGCGGCCGGCAGCGAGCGGAGCGCCTTCCTGACGTCGGCATCGCGAACGAACGAGTCGACGACTGCGGCGAGGCCTGCGTGCGAGATCTCGGAGGCGAGGAACTCGAAGAATCCGTCGAGCTCGTCTGCATCCCGGCGCAGGGAGGGAGTGAGCGCGGACGGATCCGTGTCCTCCGCAGCCTCGACCGTTCGCACCTGGACCTGGAGCCTCCCGCCGAAGCGTTCGACGCGCCCGAGCACGCGAACGGCGTCGCCCTCGTCGAAGCGCTGGTCGAGGAGATCGACGTCGTTCCAGACGCGCGCCTCGACGCGACCGCTCGCGTCGACGAGCTCGAGCGCGAGGTACGAGGCGCCTGCGCGGGTGCGTCGCCGCTCCTTCCTGGCCACTGCGAACACGCCCTCGACGGTCCTGTCCTCGACGAGCTCGGCGATCGTCGTCACGTCTCGACTATAGGGCGCGAGCCCATTGGTACGCTCGCCGCGATGGGCGACATCCAGCCGTTTCGCGCCGTCCGCTACGCCGGCGCGGCCGGCTCGCTGGCCGACCTCGTCGCTCCCCCGTACGACGCCGTCGACGAGGACGAGCGTGCGAGCGCTCTACGCGCGGAGTCCGTACAACGTCCTCCACGTGACGCTGCCCGAGTCGGCCGGCGAGGCCGGGAGGCTCTACCGCGAGTGGCGTCGCGAAGGTGTCCTCGTCGAGGACGACGAGCCCGCGGTCTGGCTCGCCGTCGAGGAGTTCGTCGGCCCGGACGGGGTCGGCGCGCGAGCGTCACGGTGTGATCGCCTCGGTCGCGGCGGAGCCGTACGCGACGGGCGCGGTGCTGCCGCACGAGCGCACGCATCCCACCATTCGGGACGAACGCCGCCGGCTGCTTCGCGAGACTCGCGTCCAGCCCGAGCCGATCCTCCTGCTCGCCGACGTCTCGCTGACGCTTGCCGTGCCGGATGCGCCGGCAGACCTGCAGGTGGACGGCACGCGCTTGTGGCGGCTTCCGCCTGACGCGGCTGGCGACCTTCGCGAGGCGCAGCTCCTCATCGCCGACGGCCACCATCGCTACGAGAGCGCGGTCGAGCTCGGCGAGCAGCTCGGCTCGACCATTCGCATCATGGCGCTCGTCGTACCGACCGACGACGCGGGCCTCCAGCTCTACCCCACCCACCGCGTGTTCGTCAACCGCCCCGATGCCGCGAGCGGAGCCGACGACGAGCCGGCGTCCAGCCTCGAGGATGCGCTTGCCCGGCTCGAAGGTGCGACGTACGCAAGCGCTGCCGTGATCAGGTATCGACAGGGCCACGTTGGACTGCTCCACGGCGCGCCCGGCGAGCTCGATGTCGAGCTCGTCGACCGCTACGGCCTCGACGGCATCCGGTACGTGCAACGGCGGGACGACGCGGTCGGAGCTGTCGACAGCGGCGACGCCGACGCCGCGTTCGTCCTCCGCCGGCCCCGTGTCGTCGATGTGTTCGCCGCCGCGCGGCATGGCAAGCGTATGCCTCCGAAGAGCACGTACTTCTATCCCAAGCCCCTGTCCGGTCTCCTGTTCCATCCGGTGACGTCATGACGCGCTGGCTCGAGACGTGCCGCCTCTGCGTCGCGGACATCCGCGACGTGCTCGAGCGACTGCCGACGCGTATCGAACGGGAGCCCGTGTTACAGCGCGGAGAGGGGGGCGACGACACGACGGCGATCGACCAGGCGGCGGAGGACGCGGTCGTCGAGCGGCTCGTTGCGCTGCGCGACGACTTCGTGCTGGTATCAGAGGAACTCGGGGAGCGCGTGTTCGGCTCCGGAGGGGCGACCAGAGTCGTCGTCGATCCGATCGACGGGTCGGTCAACGCGAAGCGCGGGATCCCGTTCTTCTCGTTCTCGCTCGCGGTCGCCGACGGGCCGGCGATGGGCGACGTGACGTTCGGCTACGTCTACGACTTCGGATCGGGTGAAGAGTGGACGGCCGAACGCGGTGGAGGCGCGTTCCTCGACGGCGTGCGGCTCGGCGCGCTGCGACCGAAGGACACGATCGAGATCCTGTCCTTCGAGGGGACGACCACGCCGATCATCGTCGACCGCATCGGCGCGATGCTCGACGTCGCCGAGCGGGTGCGCGTCATGGGCTCGCTCGCGCTCTCGCTCTGCCACCTCGCGGCAGGTCGCGTGGACGGCGTCGTCTCGCTGAAGCCTGCTCGTTCCGTGGACATCGCTGCCGCGCAACTGCTCGTCCGGGAGTGCGGCCTCGCCATCGAGCTGTTCGAGGATCCGCCGTTCGCCGCCGCACCGCTCGATCTCGGCACCCGCTCACGGTTGGCAGCGGCAGCCTCCCCTGAGCTCGTGGAGCGGCTTGCGGCGGCACTGCAGGTACGCTCGCCGTGATGAGGCCCGACCGCGACGCGATCCTGAAAGCGCTCGAGAACGTCATCGATCCGGAGCTGCGGCGCCCGGTGACGGAGCTCGACATGGTGCGCGACGTCCTCGTCGAGGACGACGGCTCGGTCTCGGTGACGATCGTCCTCACGGTCGCGGGCTGTCCGCTGCGCGATTCGTTTCAGGAGCAGGTTTCGCGCTTCGTCGGCGAGGTTCCGGGCGTCACGCGGGTGCGGCTCGGCTTCGACGTCATGACGCCGGAGGAGAAGTCGGCGCTCGTCACGCGGCTGCGTGGCGGGAACAGTGCGGAGCGCACCATCTCGCTCTCGCCAGGAACGCGCGTCATCGCAGTCGCATCCGGCAAGGGAGGCGTCGGGAAGTCGACGCTCACCGCCAATCTCGCGTACGCGCTCTCGGCGCTCGGCGAGCAGGTCGGCATCCTCGACGGCGACATCTACGGCCACTCGATCCCGCACATGCTCGGCGTCCACCAGAAGCCGATCGCGGTCGACGAGATGATCGTGCCGCCGGTCCGCGGCGATCTGAAGCTGATGTCGATCGGCTTCTTCCTCGAGGAGAACGCGCCGATCATGTGGCGCGGGCCGATGTTGCACAAGGCGCTCGAGCAGTTCCTCTCGGACGTGCACTGGGGCGAGCTCGACACGCTGCTCGTGGACATGCCCCCAGGCACGGGTGACGTCGCGATGTCGCTCGGCCAGCTCCTCCCTCGCGCGGAGGCGCTCGTCGTCACGACGCCGCAGCCGGCAGCCCAGCAGGTCGCTGTGCGTGCCGCGCAGATGGCGCAGAAGACGGGCATGCGCGTCCTCGGGGTCGTCGAGAACATGTCGTATCTCGTCGGAACCGGCGAGGAGCTCTTCGGCTCCGGCGGCGGCCAGGCGCTCGCCGACGAGATGGGCGTTCGGCTCCTTGCGCGGATCCCACTCGATCCGACCATGCGGGAGGCTGCCGACGACGGATGCCCCGTCGCCGAGGTGGCCCCCGACTCGGAGGCTGCGGCTGCAATCGGCGCCCTCGCGGAGTCGGTGGCCGCAATGCGCGCCGGCTCGATCCGCAAGCCGCTCACTGTCCTCTCGTAGGGTCACTGCGTGCCGGGCGCCGCGTTCTTCGATCTCGACCGAACGCTGATCTCGCGCTCGAGCTCGCTGTCGCTCGCTCCGGCATTCCACCGGCGAGGGCTTCTTCGTCGCCGCGACCGCACGAAGGCGATGGTGGCCCAGCTCGTGTTCATGCGCTACGGGGCGGGGACGTCGCGGGTCGGCCAGACGGCCGAGAGTGCGATGCTCTTCCTGAAGGGGCTGCCTGTCGAGGAGATGCGCGGGATCGTCGACGAAGCAGTGGAGCTCGCGTTCAGGCCGCATGTCTACCGCGACGCTCTCGGCCTCGTCGAGCTCCATCGGAAACGCGGCGAGCGCTCGTTCATCGTGTCGGCCGCGCTCCAGGAGATCGTGGACGCGCTCGTCTCCGAGCTCGGCTTCGACGGCGGACTCGGCTCGACGGCCGAGGTCGACAACGGCGTGTACACGGGGCGCGTCGAGCGTCGCCTCGACGGACCTGCCAAGGCAGCCGCGCTCGCGGAGCTCGCGGTGACGGAGGACATCGACCTCTCCGAGTCGACCGCCTACTCGGACTCGGCGAGCGACGTGCCGTTTCTCGAGGCCGTCGGTCGTGCGGTCGCCGTGAATCCCGACCGCAGGCTGCGCCGGATCGCCGCCGAGCGCGGCTGGCGCGTGCTCCGGTTCCGCGCCAAGGCGTTCCACGGTCGATGACCGAGGCCGACGCGCGACGGCGTCTGGGAGAGCTCGGCCTGGAGCCACGGGCCGCGGACACGCTCGTTGCACACTTCGCGGACGCGGAACGGCGTGGCAAGGCAGGGCACGGCTTCGTCCGCGTCGAGTGGCTGGCGACGCTGGACTTCGATCGCGCGGCGCGTCCGGTGCTCGTCGAGTCCGAGGAGGGCTTCGAGCGCTGGGACGGCCACGGTGCCCTCGGCTACCTCGTGCTGGAGGAGATCGTGCGAGCGACGCTGGACGATCCGCCCGAACGTGCGCGGGTGGTGGTTGCGCGCCGCTGCTTTCCCACCGGTTCGCTCGGCTACTGGGTGCGCCGGCTCGCCGAGGGCGGGCTGGTCGCCGCGCTCACGGCGACGTCGCCGCGCCGGCTCGCGCATCCCGACGGCGGCCCGCCGCTGACCGGGACGAACCCTCTCGCGATCGCGGTGCCGTCGAGCGACGGCGCGCCCGTCGTCGCGGACGTCTCGATGGGCGCGGTGACGGCGGGTGACGTGCTCGCCGGGCGCGCAACGGCGGACGAGCTCGTCCCGTTCGGCGGCGAGCATGCGCACAAGGCCTTCGCACTGGCGGTCGGGCTGGAGCTGCTCGTCTCGGCGCTCGCGGGACCCGAGCACGGCGCGGTGCTCGTCGTGGCCCGGCCGGATCACGATCCCGTTCCGGCGCTTCGCGAGCTCGCCGCCGGTCGTCGCCTTCCCGGCGACTCCGGTAGGGCGAGATACGTCTCGCTCCTACGCTGGGCGAGCTGGTGAGCCGTACGTCATCTCCGCGAGGTCGAGCGAGAGCAGCGACTCGTCCGTCACGAGCGCGCACGAGACGGGGCCGAGCGAGAGAGCTGCGTACACGTCCTCTGGCGACGAGCACCGCACCACGACCGGAGTGCCCGTGTGGTGCGCTTCGTGGATCGCCGCGACGTCGGAGACGTCGTCGAGCACGAGAGCGCCGTCGAGGTCGACCGTCCCCTCGAGGACGATCGCCGGCACCTTGCGCCCGGTGGCTCCGAACCAGCGCTCACGCACGGTCTGCATCTTGCAGGATGCTGCGCGGCCGAGTGCAGCGACCCGGCCGCGCAGCGCGTCGGAGTTCAGCGATTCGGCGAGAGATCGCCGCACATGCCGGGGCTCTCGCACGGCGAGTGGGCGGTGACGGTGACCTTCCGGTTCCCGTTCGACTCGCTCGACAGCGTGAACTTCACCCACGCGGCGTTGTTCGTCTTGTCGGTCTCGAGGAAGGCTCCGGTCGGGTTCGTCGTCGAGACGAGGTAGTAGTCCGCGGCGTTCGGGAGCCCGGTGAGAACGACCTGCTGACCGTCGGTCGCCTGGTGGTACTGGTCGACCCAGCCTGCAGAGACGCCCTGGTAGCTCGTGTAGCAGTCCCAGAACACCTTCTCGCTCGTCGGCGCGTTGCCGGTGAGGTTGTAGAGATCGAGGAGGCAGAAGCCGACCTTGATCGAGTTGCCCCCGACGACGGTGCCGGTCGGGCTGCCTCTCCGCACCTCGAAGCGCGCGACGTCGGCCGTGTGCCAGTGGTTGTGCGTCGGGTGGTACTCGAAGATCGAGACGGCCTGCTCGGAGACGATCGTGTAGCAGGGGTCGCTCGGCTTCGGCTGCGTTCCGCACAGGTGCTGCGAGTTGTTCGAGCGGATCTCCTGAATCGCGGTCGTCGTGGGCGTGGATCCGAGCTGGTTCTCGGGCCGCATCGCCCACGGCCCGCCGCCCGTGTTGGCGATCCCGTTCGAGAAGCGCAGGTACTCGTTCTGCTGCTGGTTGACGAGGTTGAGGTGATCCGGCACCACGGCCCTGAGGTCGGGGTACTTCGACGTGTCGGATGGCGCTGGCTTCCCCGCGAGCGCGATTGCGCCCACGGCAAGCGCGAATCCGGCCATGACGATCGTCGTGACGATCAAGCGTGCTCTCATGTGCTCTCCTTCGCTGACGGCGTTCCTGCCGCAGCGATCCTTCTCGATACCGGCCGGACGGATTCCTCCCTCAGAAGGGGAGAGAGGCCGCGGCGTCGGAAGCGGCGTCGAGGATCGGCTGCACGACGAAGAACGAGCCGACCGTCACGGCGACCGCCGCTCCGATTGCGACGCTCAGCGCCGAGTCGCGGGGCGGGGAGCCGCCGGCGGGTGCGAGCCGCAGCTCGGTGCCCGAGCGCATGTAGAGGTAACGCACGACGTTCAGGTAGTAGCCGAGCGAGACCGCCGTCGCCGCGACTCCGATGAGAACGAGCCACCAGTCGCCGGCGTCGTAGGCGGCGGAGAAGACGAACAGCTTCCCGAACATCCCGCCGGTGAGCGGGAATCCGGCCATCCCGAGCATGAAGATCCACAGCGCGACGCCGTGGTACGGGCGCTCCCAGCCGAAGCCCGCGAGCGAGTCGAGCGTGACGGGCGCCTGCAGCTCGCGCTCGCGTGCTGCGACCACCGCGAAGGCCCCGACCGACATCGCGGAGTAGGGGACGAGGTAGTAGAGGAGCGCCTCGCCGCCGAGCTCCGAGTTCGCCGCGATCGCCATGAGCATGAAGCCGGCGTGCGAGATCGAGGAGTACGCCAGGATGCGCTTGAGGTCGCGCTGGGCGAGCGCGCCGAGATTGCCCCACACGAGCGAGATCGCGGCGAGCACGGCGACGGCGATCGTCCACACGTCGCTCTGCTCCGGAAACGCGGTGACGAGGACGCGGAGCAGGACGACCATCGCGGCCGTCTTCGTCGCCGCCGCCATGAACGCGGTCACGGACGTCGGGGAGCCCTGGTACACGTCCGGCGTCCACATGTGGAACGGCGCCGCCGAGACCTTGAATGCGAGCCCGGCGAGGATCATCGCGAGCCCGGCGAAGAGGAAGGAGTCGCTCGAGGGGTCGGCGGCGGCGATCGCCGGGAAGCTCAGCTCGGACGTCGCGCCGTAGACGAGTGCCGAGCCGAAGAGGAGCACGGCCGACCCGAACCCGCCGACGATCAGGTACTTGAGCCCCGCCTCGAGCGACGTCTCGCGCTCGGAGTCGATGGCGACGAGGATGTAGAGGCAGAGCGAGAACCATTCGAGCCCGAGGAACAGCGTCATGAGGTTCTCGGCGCCGACGAAGAACACCATCCCGGCGCCCGCGGTCGCGAGGAGCGCGTAGTACTCGGCGTGGTTCTCGCGACGCCGCTCGCCCCACGACGCGAGGACGACGACTGCGCCCGTCACGCCGAGGATCACCTGCGCCAGGGCGGCGAGTCGATCCTGCACCATCGTGCCCTCGAGCAGGACCTCGGGCGTCGAGCTCTCGTCGAAGACGTAGCCGGCGAGCACGGCTGCGACGACGAAGCCGGCGATCGCCGCGCTCGCGGCGACTCCCTTGCGCATCCAGGCAGGCAGGAGCGCGGACAGGAGCGCGACGCCGGCGGCACCGAGCAGCGCGATCGTCGGCGAGAGCGCGAGCCAGTCGACGGTCGGCGTGTCGATCACGGCAGGAACTCCGCAATGGTGGATGCGGCGAACGCGCTCTCGCTCACGAGCGCAGGCCACACGGAGAGGCCGAGCAGGATGAGCAACAGCGGAAGGACGAGCGCGAGCTCACCGGGACGCAGGTCGAGCGCCTCGTCGCGCACAGCTCGTCCCGGCTTCACGTGCAGGATCGCCGAGATCACGCGCAGCGTGTACATCGCCGCGAGCACGATCCCGAGCGCGACGACGACCGAGTAGCCCCAGCCCTGGTCGTACGCGCCGGCCATGATCAGGAACTCGCCGGCGAACGTCGCCGAGCCGGGCACGGCGAGGGCGATCATCCCGGCCACGAGCACGACCGTCGCGAGCGTCGGCCGCCCGCGCGCCATGCCGCCGAGCTGCGTCGAGCTCGCCCGTTCCGCAACGCCGCTCGACCATGCCGACGAGGAGAAACATGCTCGCCGAGATGAGCGCGTGCGCGACCGACAGCAGGACGGCGCCGTCGAGCCCGAGGTCGTCGAACGCGAAGACGCCGATGGTGATGAGCCCCATCTGCGCCATCGACGAGTAGGCGATCACGCCGCGGAGATCCGGCGCGCGGAAGGCGAGCAGCGATCCGTAGACGAGCCCCGCGCAGGCGAGGACGAGGATGAGTCCCGAGAGATCGTCCGCAGGCTCCGGGAACTTCGGGATTCCGATTCGCAGGAAGCCGTAGATCGCCGTCTTCGAGACGACCGCGGAGAGCACCGCCGCCACCTCGACCGGCGCCTCGCGGTACGCGAGCGGCAGCCAGCCGTGGAACGGGAAGAGCGGCGCCTTGACCGCGAAGGCGATCGCGAAGCCGAGGAAGATCCAGACGTTGTCGCTCGTCCCCGACTCGGTGAGCGAGAACGTCCCCTGCGTCACCCCGAACGCGACGACCGACGCGAGCATCAGCAGCGAGCCCGCCATCGTGTAGATGACGAACGTCACCGTTGCGGCCTGCCGGCGCTCGCCTCCCCACACGCCGACGAGGACGTAGAGCGGGATGAGCATCGCCTCGAACGAGACGTAGAAGAGGAGGAGATCCTGCGAGGCGAACGTGGCGACGACCGCGCCGAGCAGGAAGAGCATCAGCGCGTGGTAGGCGCGCGTGCGCTCCCGCCCGACCCAGAGCGCGTAGCCGATCGCCGCCGCGAAGACGACCACCGTGACGCCTGTGAGCCAGAGCGAGAAGCCGTAGAAGCCGACCGAGTAGGAGATCCCGACGCTCTCGACCCACTCCCGCGACGTCCCGAGCTGCAGGCCGCCGTCGTCGAAGTCGAACCGGCCGGCCGCGACGATCCAGAGCCCGACCTCCATGAGCGCGACGAGGAACGCGAGGCCGGCAGTCGTCTGGCGCGGCAGCGGGAGGATCGCGACGACGAGCGCGCCGACGATCGGCAAGAGAATGAGTGCGGTCGTCAGCACCGGAGCACCTAGCGCACCGCCACGAAGACGACCACGAGGACGGCGACCGAGAAGGCGATCGCAACGGCGTACGTGCGGAGCAGGCCGGACTGAACACGCGCGACCTCGCCGCCGACCTGGATCGTCCCCGACCCGATCTCGTCGAGCGAGCGCTCGACGACGGGCTCCTCGACGTTACGCCGGAGGGCCACCGACAGCGCGGCGGCCGGGCGATGGAACAGCGCGTCGTACGCCTCGTCGAAGTAGAGCTTGTGCTCCAGGACGCGCCAGATCGCGGGGCTCGTGACGAGCTGGCGACCGGCGTGGAACGCGCGACGCGCGAGGAAGAAGCCGATGAGGCCGAGCGAGACCGCGATGGCGCTCGTCCCGTAGTCCTCGGCGACGGTGGCGTGCACGAGCGGCTCGGCCGTCTCGTCGATCCAGTGCAGGAACGGCTCCCACACGCCTGGGATCACGACGAGCCCACCGATCGTCGCGAGCACCGCGAGAACGCCGACGGGGATGAGCATCGAGAGCGGCCCCTCGCCGTGCCCCTCGTGGGTGTGCTCCTTCACGAGCTCGCTCGGCTCGCCGCGAAACACCGTGAAGTAGAGGCGGAAGGTGTAGAGCCCGGTCAGCAGCGCGCCGATGAGGCCGGCCGCGTAGAGCGTGTACCCGAGCGCGTCGCCGCTCGCGAACGCAGCCGCGACGATGCCGTCCTTCGACCAGAACCCGGCGAAGATCGGGATCCCCGCGAGCGAGAGCGCTCCGGCGAGGAACGCGATGTGCGTTCGCGGCATGACGTCCTTCAGCCCGCCCATCTTGCGGATGTCCTGCTCGCCGCCGAGGTGGTGGATCACGACGCCGGCCGACATGAACAGCAGCGCCTTGAAGAAGGCGTGCGTCATCAGGTGGAAGATCGCGTAGCCGTACGCGCCGATCCCGGCCGCGAGGAACATGTAGCCGATCTGCGACATCGTCGAGTACGCGATGACGCGCTTGATGTCCCACTGCACGAGCGCGACGACGCCGGCGACGAGCAACGTGATCGCGCCGAGGATCGCAGCGAGATGCTGCACGTCGGGCGCAGCCTCGAAGATCGGGCTCGCGCGCACGAGGAGGTAGACGCCGGCCGTCACCATCGTCGCGGCGTGGATGAGCGCCGAGACCGGCGTCGGGCCCTCCATCGCGTCGGGAAGCCACGTGTGGAGCGGGATCTGCGCCGACTTCGCCACAGCACCGCCGAGCAGTCCGAGCGCGACGAGGTTCACCGTCGTCGACGACATCGAGTCGACGTCCTCGAACACGCCGAGGAACTCCAGCGTGCCCGTCTCCCAGATGAGCAGCACGAGGCCGAGTGCGAGCGTGGCGTCGCCGATCGCGTTCATCACGAACGCCTTCTTCGCGGCCGCGACGGCCTCCGGCTTGTGGTGCCAGAACCCGATCAGCAGGTACGACGCGAGGCCGACGAGGCCCCAGCCGACGAGCAGGAGGAGGAAGTTCCCCGCCTGCACGAGCAGCAGCATCGAGAAGACGAAGAGCGACATGTACGCGAAGTAGCGACGCTCCTCGTCGTCGCCCTCCATGTAGCCCATCGAGTACCAGACGATGAGCCCGCCGACGCCCGAGACGATGAGCATCATCGTGCTCGAGAGCGTGTCGAGCAGGATCTGGAGCTCGACCTGGAAGTCGCCCGACTCGAGCCAGGTGTAGGCGGTCGAGACGACCTCGCGGTCGCCGTGCCCCTCGGCCCAGAGTCCGAAGAAGGCGACGAGCGCTCCAGCGAAGGCGATGAACGTCGTGAGCGTCGAGATCCACGCGGCCGTCTTGCGCGAGATGCGCGTTCCGGCGAGCGTGATCGCGAGCGCACCGACCAGCGGTGAGAGAAGGCAGACCCAGGCGCCGGCGACCATCGACTCAGCCCCGGAGCGCGCTTGCCTGGTCGACGTCGAGGAGCATGTGCCGTCGGGCCATCGCGACGATCAGGCCGAGGCCGATCGCGACCTCTGCGGCGGCGACCGCCATCACTGCGAGCGCGAAGATCTGCCCGCCGAGGTCGCCCTGCTGGCGTGCGAACGCGATCAGCGTGAGGTTCGCCGCGTTCAGCATGAGCTCGAGGGAGAGGAGGACGATGAGCGGGCTGCGCCGCATCATCACGCCGAGCGCGCCGATGCCGAACAGGAGAGCCGCGACTATCAGGTACCAGCCGACGTCTGGGCCGTCCATCAGGCGACCTCCTCGTCCTTCTCGCGCGTCGTCCCGAGGATGACGCCGCCGATCGCCGCGACGAGCAGCACGATCGACGTGATCTCGAACGCGAGCAGATGGTCGGTGAGGAACGCCTCCCCGATCGCGGCTGGGCTCCCGAACGAGTCCGAGACCTCGGCGGGGTCGGTGAGGTTGTCGCCCCAGGCGAGCCCGAGCACCACGACGATCTCGGTGAGCAGCGCGACCGCGGCGACGATGGCGGCCCCTCGCAGGAGCGGCGGCCCGCCGGCCCACGGCGCGTCCGCGCGGCCGCCGAGATAGGCCACCACGAAGAGGAACATCACCATGACGGCGCCCGCGTACACGAGCACCTGCGCTGCCGCGAGGAACTGGGCCGAGAGCAGCAGAAAGAGCACGGCGAGCGAGGCGAGGTTTCCGATGAGCGCGAGCGCCGAGTAGAACGGGTTCGTCATGCTCACCACCGCGACGCCGGTGCCGAGGCACGCCCCGGCGGCGACGAACCACACGATCCAAACGATCACAGTTGCCCATTACTCTCCGCAGAGCAGAATCCGCTCGCGCGAATTCCGCTCGCTCAACATCCCTGAAGGCGTCCGCTTCGCGGCCGCGGTCTCGGTGGTTGTCGGTTTCTGGCGCATCTAGCTATGTGTCTTGTACGAAGGCTCGGGCGTGTCGAAGCGCTCGGCATCCGCGACCGGGACGCGCTTGATCGGCTCCGCGAGGAGCATGTCCTTGGTGTAGATGAGGTCGTCGCGCGAGTACTCGGCGATCTCGAACTCGTTGCCGAGCGTGATCGCGTCGAAGGGGCATGCGAGCTCGCAGTAGCCGCAGAAGATGCAGCGGCTCATGTTGATCTCGTAGATGCGCGCGTACCGCTCTCCGGGCGAGACGCGGTTCTCGTCGGTGTTCTCCTCAGCGACGACGCGGATGCAATCGGCCGGGCAGGCGGCCGCGCAGAGCGAGCAGCCGACGCACTTCTCGAGGCCGTTCTCGTGCTTCCAGAGTCGATGCCGGCCGCGGAAGCGCGGGTACACGGGGCGCTTGTACTCCGGGTACTGCTGCGTGATCGGCTTCCGGAAGATCTGCCGGAAGGTCACGCCGAACCCCTTGAGCGTGCCGACTGAGCGGGAGGTCACAGCGCCACCACCACGATCGCCGTGATCACGGCGTTGATCGTCGCCACCGGGAGCAGCACTTTCCAGCCGAAGGACATCAGCTGGTCATATCGCAGCCGCGGGAGCGTCGTGCGCATCCAGATGAAGAGGAAGAGAAGGAAGACGAGCTTGCCGATGAACCACAGCGGGCCAGTCCACGACGGGCCGTCGAACCCGGGGCCGTGCCAGCCACCGAGGAAGAGGGTTACGCACAGCGCGGAAAGCGTGATCAGGTTGATGTACTCGGACATCGAGAAGAGACCGAAGCGCATGCCCCCGTATTCCGTGTGGTAGCCGGCGACGAGCTCCTGCTCGGCCTCCGGAAGGTCGAACGGCGCACGGGCGGTCTCGGCCGTGCCCGCGAGCAGGAAGACGATCAGCCCGATGAACTGCGGGGCTGCGTACCACCACGTGTCGTCCTGCGCGGCGACGATCTCCGTGAGCGAGAGCGTCCCAGCCATGATCACGACGCCGAGGACGGAGAGCGCGAGCGAGACCTCGTACGAGACGAGCTGCGCGCAGGTGCGCATCGAGCCGAGGAGCGCGTACTTCGAGTCCGACGACCAGCCGCCGAGGATGAATCCGTACACGCCGATGGAGCCGACGGCGAAGATCAGGATCAGGGCGATGTCGAGGTCGGCAACCTGGCCCGGGACGTACACGCCGCCGATCTCCCAGCCGGGGCCGAACGGAATCACGGAGAACGTCACGAGGGCGGTGAACGTCGCCAGGAACGGCCCGAGGATGAATGCCCAGTTGATGGCCTCCGTCGGCTGGAAGCTCTCCTTGTTGAGCAGCTTCAGGAGGTCGGCGATCGGCTGCAGCATTCCGCGCGGGCCCGCACGGTTCGGCCCGTAGCGAAGCTGCATTCGCGCCATGACCTTTCGCTCGGCGAGCGTGAGGTACGCGAACGTGACCATCACGAGGTTGATGATCACGAACGCCTGGATGAGGCTTACCCACCACTCGACGGGCTGCGTCACGGCTTTACGACCTCGACCGTCGGGTGGAGGTCGGCGGCGTGCTCGTCGGCGACGCGTGCGACGCCTTCGATCAGCTTGCGGTTGACGCGCGCGCGGAGCTCGACCGAAGTTCCGTTCGACCGCACCAAGACCTGGTCTCCGCTCGCGACACCGAGTGACTCGGCGTCGCGGGCGGACAGCTCGACATCGCGACCGGGACGCTGGAATCCGAGCTCGGGCACGCGCTCGACGGCTGGGCCTGAGAACAGGGGTCGGTAGCGCTGAAGTCTCATGGCTCCTCCCACCTCCTCGGGCGGAGCAGGCGTGGTCGCCGGCTCGGGCGCGACGTACGCCTGCCGTGCTGGAAGGGGTGCGTGTAGCCCGATGTCTTCGTGGGTCAGGTCGCGGAAGAGGTGCTCGGACAGCTCGGCGAAGACGCCCATCGCGTGCGGCGCGACGTCGACGTCGAAGCGTGCCGCGAGCTTCGAGATCCAGGCCAGTTCGTCGGGGCACGGAGGGGGAACGGCGCGGCGGAGGCGCTGCACGCGGCCTTCGAGGTTCATGGAGGTTCCGTCACGCTCCAGCGAGGCGGTCGCCGGAAGGATCAGGTCGGCCCAGCCGCCCGCGAGCTCGTGGAACATCGTCAGGACGATCACGCGCTTGGCCTTCTCGGCGAGTACGCGGACGTCGGGGTTCGCCGCCGCCTCGTCGCCCGAGACGAGCAGGAGCTCGATGGGCTCGGGATTCGTCTCGTCGGCGTCCGCGGCAACCGCCCAACCGAGCGCGACGCCATGCGGGTTCGACGCGGCCGGAAGGTGGAAGGCGCCACTCCCCGGCTTCGTATCGAGCCCGAGGTCATGGGCGAGCTCTGCGATCCGGGCGCCGCCGCCTCCGCCGGAGCCCGACCAGACCAGGATCACGCGGTCCGAGGCGGCGAGCCTCTGCGCGAGCTCGCTGCGTCCCGACGCCAGCTTGCGGCAGACCTCGGCCGCCGAGCCCGGCGCGACCTTCTCCGTGCCCGTCGGCGAGAAGGTGACGACCTCGGCACCGCGTCTCCGTGCTTCCCTGATCCAGAGGTCGACGATGGGCGCGCGCTCTACGACGGGATCGTCGCCGACCACGACCACGATCTCCGCCTCGGCGATTCCGCTCAGTGGAAGCCGGAACGCCTCGAGCACGTTGGACGTTGCCTCGGGGAGGACGGCCGAATGAGCGCCCGCTCCAGCACGCAGCAGGCGCCCGAGCGCGTAGGCGATCTCGGTGGTCTCCGAGCCCGAGAATGCGGTGACGACCGACCCGGCAGACTCGCGTAGCATCGCCTCGGCTTCGTCGAGCGCGTCGTCCCAGGAGATCTCCTCGAGCCCCTTCGTTCCTCGCCGCAGCGGCGTCGTTATTCGATCCTCGGCTCGAAGGTGCGGGTAGGAGTAGCGGCCCTTGTCGCAGAGCCAGCCGCGATCGACCTCGGGATGGTTCCGCGAGAGGATCCGCCGGACCTTGCCCTCGCGGATCGTGGCCGACGTGTTGCAGCCGACCGCGCAGCCGGTGCAGACGGTCGGCACGTTCTGGATGTCCCAGGGCCGAGCGTCGAAGCGGTACAGGGTCGAGGTGAGGGCGCCGACGGGGCAGAGCTCGACGACGTTGCCGCGAGAAGGGCGAGCGGTACGGCTCGTCGTCGAAGGTCGCGATCTCCGTGCGCGTGCCGCGATTTCGCGCGATGAGCTGGCCGTCCTCGGCCACGTCCTCGGAGAATCGCGTGCACCGGTAGCAGAGGATGCAGCGCTCGCGGTCGAGCGCGATCAGCGGCGAGACGGGTATCGGCTTGTCGACGGTGAGCTTCGAGAACGACATGCGCGTGTTGCCCGGCCCGTAGCGGAACGTCAGGTCCTGCAGCGGGCACTCGCCACCCTTGTCGCAGACGGGGCAGTCGAGCGGGTGGTTCACGAGGATGAACTCGAGCGTCGCCTCCTGCCCCTCCGCCGCTTTCGCCGACGTCGCGCTCGTCTTGATGATCATCCCGTCCGTCACCGTGAGCGTGCAGCCGGCCTGGAGCTTCGGCATTCCTTCGATCTCGACGAGGCACATGCGGCACGCACCGACCGGGGGCCCGAGGCGCGGCTCGTAGCAGAACACCGGAATCTCGACCCCGGCTGCCTGCGCCGCCTCGACGAGGCCCGTTCCTTTCGGGACCTCGACCTGGCGGTCGTCGACGGTCACCGTGAACAGCTCAGACATGCGCCGCCTCGTGGCCGTGCTGCTCGGTGCATCTCGGACGGCGCCAGGATCCCCTCGAGCGACGACTCGCCGTCGAAGGGGCAGCGCCCGAGGTCGATGTGCGCCTGATACTCGTCGCGGAAGCGGTCGACGTAGCTGAGCACCGCGATCGCGTCCGAGTCGCCCAGAGGGCAGAGGCACTTGCCCATGATCCGGTCGCAGACCGAGAGGAGAAGGTCGAGATCCGCCTGCCCAGCGCGGCCGTCCTCGATCTTCTGGAGGATCTGCGTGACCCACTTCGTGCCCACACGACATGGCGTGCACTTGCCGCACGACTCGTGCTCGTAGAACTGCGACACGCGGATGCCGAGCTGCACCATGCAGCAGCGGTCGTCGATGACGATCACGCCTGCCGAGCCGATCGACGAGCCGGCCTCGACGAGCGAGGTGAAGTCCATCGCGGTGTCGATGTCGTCGGCCGTGAGCACCGACGTCGACGAGCCGCCCGGGATGACCGCCTTCAGCTCGCGTCCGTTCGGCACGCCGCCGCCGACGTCGTAGATCAGCTCGCGCATCGAGATGCCGTGCGGAAGCTCGTAGTTTCCGGGGTTCGCGACATCGCCCGAGAGCGAGAACACGCGGGTGCCGGTTGAGTTCTCGACGCCGAGCTTCGCGTACTCCGCGCCGCCCATCTCGAGCACCGGCGTCACGGTCGTGATCGACTCGACGTTGTTCACCGCCGTCGGGGCGGCGTAGAGGCCCGCGATCGCGGGGAACGGCGGCTTCGTCCGCGGCTGCCCGCGCTTGCCCTCGAGCGATTCGAGCAGCGCGGTCTCCTCGCCACAGATGTAGGCGCCCGCGCCGCGGTGGAGAACCACCGTGACGCCACCGAGGAGATCGGCCTTGCGCATCGCCTCGAGCGAGTCGCGCAGGATCTCGAACTCGCGCTCGTACTCGCCACGGATGTAGACGAAGACGTGCTGGGACTGGATCCCGTGCGCCGCGATGAGGCAGCCTTCGAGGAAACGGAACGGGACGCGCAGCATGATCTCGCGGTCCTCGAAGCTCCCAGGCTCCGACTCGTCGGCGTTCACGACGAGGTAGTGCGGCTTTGCGAGCTGGTCAGGCTTCGGAACGAACGACCACTTGCGGCCCGTGGGAAAGAAGGCGCCGCCGCGGCCGCGTAGGCCCGACGCG
>CAWGJJ010000006.1:0-59692 GCA_963822885.1 uncultured Gaiellaceae bacterium | reverse complement strand
CGAAACAAGTAGGTCGACGCCGATTGTCCGAGTCGACGAGTCGGGGAGCACTCCGTAGGGCGTGCTCCCCGACTCCCCGGCTGCCGTGCACGACCGACGGAGACCCGATGACCCGCTACCTCGCCAGAAAGAGCCTGCTCTACCTGCTGACCTTCTGGTTCGCGGTGACGATCGACTGGATGATCCCGCGCCTCATGCCGGGTGACCCGATCGACGGCCTCATCGGCAGGATCCAGGCGGACTCGACGGCGTCGCAGGAGCTCCACGGCTACTTCACGGAGTCGTTCGAGCTCGACCAGCCGCTCTGGAAGCAGTACCTGAACTTCTGGCGAGGACTGATCCAGGGCGATCTCGGGCCGAGCATCACCTACGTCGGCTCGACCGTCAGCGAGCTGATCTGGGCCGCCATCCCATACACCCTCGCTCTCCTCATCCCGGCGATCGTCCTCAGCTACGTCGCCGGCAACCGTGTCGGCGCGATGGCTGCACGGCGCAAGAGCCTCGACAACACGGTGCTCCCGGCCGCGTACGTCCTGACGGCGACGCCGTACATGTGGCTCGCCATCGTGCTCGTGTACGTCGTCTCCTTCCGGTGGGAGCTCCTCCCCGTCTCGGGCGCATACGACTTCTCGCTCCAGCCCTCCTGGACGTGGGAGTTCGCGAGGAGCTTCCTCAGCCACTGGTTCCTGCCGTTTCTGACGCTGTTCCTCGTCGCCTTCGGCGGCTGGGCGATCGGGATGCGGAACCTGATCATCTACGAGCTCGAGGCCGAGTACGCCAACTATCTGCAGTCCCTCGGCGCCCCGAGCAAGCTCGTGCGGAAGTACGCGTACGGGAACGCCGTCCTCCCGCAGATGTCGGGGCTCGCCCTCGCGCTCGGCGCGGTCGTGGGCGGCGCGCTCGTCACGGAGATCGTCTTCGGATACCCAGGAGTCGGCACGCTGATCCTCGCCGCACTCCAGAACCGCGACTACTTCCTGCTGCAGGGCCTCTTCCTCTTCATCATCGTCGGCATCCTGCTGGCCAACTTCATCGTGGACATCCTCTACGTGCTCGTCGACCCGAGAACGCGCACGGGGATCCAGGGGTCGTAGGTGGAGACCGTCGAGCCAAGGGCAGACCTCGTCGCGACGGCGGAAGTCGCGATGACCGGCGAGGGCGCAGGGGAGCTCGCACCCGGCCCGCGCGGAAAGCGCTTCGAGACGCTGCACTTCGCGGTCCGCAACACGAAGCTCGTCATCGGCTCCTGCGTCGTCCTCGCCTTCCTCGTGCTCGCGATCGTCGGCCCGTGGCTCACCGACGCCACGCCGTTCGAGTTCGGCTATCCACTCGGGGAGCCTCCCTCGCGGGAGTACTGGCTCGGGACCACGTCTCCGGGACAGGATGTGTACGCGCAGTTCGTCTACGGACTGCGCTCGAGCTTCATCGTGGGCGCGCTGGCTGCCGTCATCGCGTCGGCCATCGGGATGGCGATCGGGTTCGTCGGCGGCTACCGCGGAGGCGTGATCGACGACGTGCTGAGCATGCTTACGAACATCGTGCTCGTGATCCCGACGCTCGCGGTGCTGATCATCGTCTCGGCGTACCTGAGCGTCGGGAGCCTGCGGTCGGAGGCGATCCTGATCGGCCTCACGTCGTGGCCGTGGGCGGCCCGGGCGATCCGTGCCCAGACCTTCTCGCTCGCCTCGCGGGAATTCGTCAGCCTTGCGCGGCTGTCGGGCCAGAGCACCACGAAGGTGATCCTGCGGGAGATCGCACCGAACATGAGCTCCTACCTCTTCCTCACGTTCATCCTGCTCTTCGGCGGAGCCGTTCTCACCGCGGCGACCCTCGATTTCCTCGGCCTCGGTCCGTCGCAGGTGATGTCGCTCGGGCTGATGATGAACACCGCCGTCTCGAACGCGGCCCTCCAGCTCGGCATGTGGTGGTGGTTCATCCCGCCCGGCGTCGGGATCACCGCGATCGTCGGCGGGCTCTACGTGATGAACGTCGGGCTCGATGAGGTCTTCAATCCGAGGCTGCGCCGCACATGAGCACCGCTCACCTTCGGCTCGCGGTCGCGGGGGAAACCATGTTTCCCCTGCGTGCCCCTTCTTCCTGAGATCGTGGGGAACCTCCCGGTTCCCCACACCCCTCCACGCTCACGAGCCGGAGACCGGCTCGTGAGTCTCGCCGTCGACAACCTGCGCGTCTACTACCGCACGCTCAAGGGCGACGTTCAAGCCCTCGACGGGGCGACCTTCTCCGTAGCCGACGGGGAGATCATGGGCCTCGCCGGGGAGTCGGGCTGCGGAAAGACGACGCTGGGCAAGAGCCTGATCCGACTCGACGGGCGCATGCAGCACATCGGCGGAACCGTCTCGCTGGACGGCGTCGAGCTTCCGATCGCCGACGACCGCGCGATGAACGTCTTCCGCTTCGAGAAGGTGTCGATCGTCCCGCAGTACGCCATGAGCGCGCTCAACCCGATCCGCAAGATCGGCCGAATGATCTCCGAGCTCCTCGACTCGCGCGGCGTCTCCTACGACACGACCCGCCCGGAGCTGTCGAGGCGGCTCGCGCTCGTCGGACTCGACGACGGCGTCCTCGAGCGCTATCCGATCGAGCTCTCGGGTGGGCAGAAGCAACGCGTCGTCATGGTGCTGTCCACGCTTCTGAACCCCTCGCTGCTGATCGCCGACGAGCTCACCTCGGCGCTCGACGTCTCGACGCAGAAGGCGGTCGCGGAGATGCTCGTCGAGTTCCGCGACCGGGAGTTCGTGAAGAGCACGATCGTCATCACGCACGACCTGTCGATCCTGTACCAGATCGCCGACACCATCCTCGTCATGTACGCGGGCAAGCTCGTCGAGAAGGGGCCTGCCGGCGAGCTCACCTCCGACCCAAGGCATCCCTACACGAAGCTCCTGATCGGGTCGCTCCCGGAGGTCGGCGTGCGGATCTCGGAGAAGCGCCTCAGCGGCATCTCCGGCCGGCCGCCGTCGCTGCTCGATCCCGCCGTCCGGCTGCCGGTTCCGCGCTCGCTGCCCGCTCGCGTTCGAGAAGTGCGCAGAGGAGCCGCCGTTCGTCCAGGTCGCGCCCGGTCGGTTCGCTGCGTGCTGGAAGGCAGCTGCCTGATGCTGCGGCTCGAGAACGTCACCAAGGTGTTCAAGACCGGCACCTTCGGTGGTGCCGCCGTCACCGCCGTCTCCGACGTGACGTTCGACATCCGGCCCGGAGAGATCGTGTCCCTCATCGGCGAGAGCGGGAGCGGCAAGACGACGGTCGGAAGGATGATCCTGCGGCTGACGAACGTGACCGACGGCTCGATCACGTACGACGGGCAAGACGTCTCGGTGCTCGGACGGCGTGAGCTCCGCGGCTACTACGGCCGCGTGCAGGGCGTCTTCCAGGATCCGTTCAGCTCGTACAACCCCGTCTTCAAGATCGACCGTGTGTTCGAGATGGTTCGCAACACGTATCTCTCGGGGCTGACCCGCGCCGAGTGGAGCACGAGGAGGCAGCGGGGCCTGGAGGACGTCGGGCTCGAGCCGGCCGACGTGCTCGGCAAGTACCCGCACCAGCTGAGCGGGGGCCAGCTCCAGCGATTGCTCATCGCGCGCGCGCTCATCCTCGACATCGAGTTCCTCGTCGCCGACGAGATCATCAGCATGCTGGACGCGTCGACCCGGATCGACGTCCTGAACATCCTCGGCGACCTCAAGGAGCGCGGCCTGGGTGTCCTGTTCGTCACCCATGACCTGGCGCTCGGCAACTACATCTCGGACCGCGTCGTCATCCTGCAGCGCGGGCGCATCGTCGAGACGGGTCCGACGATGAAGGTCTTCGCGAATCCCGTCCACCCCTACACCCGCATGCTCCTCACCTGCGTCCCACAGCTCACCGCAAAGTGGGACTCAACTCCGATCGACCTCGATCCGCGTGCCGCCACGGCAGCGACGGGGACGCTGCAGCTCGTCGACGACGACCACTACGCAGAGAGGTGACAACCCCAGTGCACACGACAACGAGTCCATTCGCTCTCTCGTTCATGAGCGCCAACTACGTCGCCAAGGAGCTCGGCTACGGCGCCGCGACCGAGTGGGGCCCGTTCGACGACGCGACGAACGCGGCGTTCGAGCCGCTCGAGACCTTCGCGACGCGCTTCGACGATCTGCTCGCGGCGATCACCGGTATCGGGTTCGACGCCGTCGACCTGTGGTTCGGCCATCTCAACTGGCGCTGGGCCACGCCGGAGCACGTCGCGCTCGCGCGCGAGGCACTCGCTCGCCGCGGCGTTCGCGTCGCCAGCCTCGCCGGGAGCATCGGTGCCACAACGGACGATCTCGCTGCCGCCTGCCGCCTGGCAAACGACCTCGACGTCGACCTCATCGGCGGCCTCGGCGAGGTCATCCATCGCGATCGCGAAGGCGCGGTCGCGGTGCTTCGCGCGCACGGCGTCCGCTTCGGGCTCGAGAACCATCCCGAGAGAACACCGAGCGAGGTGCTCGAGGCAATCGGCGACGACGCCGACGTGCTCGGCGCAGCGGTCGACACCGGCTGGTGGGCGACCCAGGGGTACGACCCGGTGGCCGCGATCGACGAGCTCTCCGATCGGCTCTTCCACGTCCACCTGAAGGATGTCGAGGCACCTGGTACGCACGTCGCGTGCATGCACGGAGACGGCTGCGCGCACATCGCAGCCTGCGTCGAGAAGCTGCTCGCGATCGGCTACTCGGGGCCGGTGAGCATCGAGCACCACACGTTCGACCGCGATCCGACCGGCGAGTGCGCACGCATGCTCGTTCTCGTCCGGGAGCAGCTCTCGGAGGCGGGGGTGGGAAGCGATGTCTGAGCAACTTCGCGTTGCGGTGATCGGGTGCGGGAACATCTCCGGCGCCTACGGCGAGACGATCGGCGCGTACCCGTCCGTGCGCATCGCCGGCGCCACCGACGTCGACCGCGCGCTCAGCGCGGCGTTCGTCGATCGGTTCGGCGGAGTCGACTACCCCTCGCTCGACGACGTTCTCGGCGACCCCGCGGTGGACGCGATCGTCAACCTCACCTACCCCGGTGTCCACGCCGAGGTGACGACGGCGGCCCTCGAGGCGGGAAAGCACGTGCACTCGGAGAAGCCACTCGCACCCGACTACGCGAGCGCCCGCTCGCTCGTCGACCTGGCCGCCGAGCGGAACCTCCGGCTCTCGTGCTCTCCGATCACGTTCATGGGCGAGGCGCAGGAGACGATGCGGCGCCTCGTCGACGAGGGAGCGATCGGCACGGTGCGTGTCGCCTACGCAGAGGTCAACTGGAGCCGCATCGAGAGCTGGCACCCTCGCCCCGAGCCCTTCTACCGCATCGGTCCGTTCGCGGACGTCGGCGTGTATCCGCTGACCATCCTCACCGCCATGTTCGGCCCAGCGCGCCGGGTGACGGCGTTCGGAACGATCGTGTATCCCGATCGCACGACGACGTCCGGAGAGCCGTTCTCGCCGGGCGCGCCGGACTTCGGCGTCGCCGTGGTCGAGCTCGAGAGCGGAACGGTCGTGCGGCTCACCGCGAACTTCTACGTCGGACACCACTCGAAGCAGAGCGGGATCGAGCTCCACGGCGACACGGGCTCCGTCTTCCTCTCGAGCTGGCAGGAGTTCGACGCGACGGTCGAGCTCGCGCCGTTCGGCGGCTCGTACGAGGCGGTACCCGTCGCGAACGCGTTCCGCGGCACCGACTGGGGACGGGCGCTCGGCGACCTGAGCGACGCGATCGTGACCGGCCGGCCACACCGCGCCACCGGCGCTCACGCGGCGCACATCGTCGAGATCCTCGACGCCATCACGACGTCGGCCACCGAGGGTCGGGCCGTCGCTGTGACCTCGATCCTTCCCGCTGCCCGAACTGCGCCCCAGGCCGCTGCCGCCGACCTAGGATCGCGCGGTGGAGACGCGCGAGCTCGGCCGCAGCGGGATCTCCGTCTCGCGGATCATTCTCGGCTGCGGGAACTTCGGCGGCGTCGGCTCGGCTCCGGCGTTCTTCGGGCAGGGCATCGCACGGGAGGAGGCGCCGCGGATCATGGACGCCGCCTGGGAGCTCGGGATCACGACGTTCGACACCGCCGACGCGTACGGCGGCGGACGGAGCGAGACGTGGATCGGCGAGTGGCTCGCGGCGAAGGGCCCGGAGGTTCGCGACACGATCGTCGATCGAGACGAAGACCTTCAACCCGATGGCCGAGGGTCACGACCGTGGGCTGTCCCGCCACCGCATTCGCCGGCAGATCGAGACGAGCCTGGAGCGCCTCGGCATCGAGCGCATTCCCCTCTACATGGCGCACGCACCTGACTCGGAAACGCCTCTCGAGGAGACGCTCGCGACGTTCGACGAGCTCGTCCGCGAGGGCAAGGTCGGCGCCGTCGGCGCGTCCAACTACGCGGCGGACGCAGCTCGCGGAGGCCGTCGAGGTCTCGAGCTCGAAGGGCTGGCGCGCTACGAGTGGGTGCAGAACTCGTTCTCGCTCCTCGACCGCGGCGATGCCGACACGGTATTTCCGCTCTGCCACGAGCAGGGCCTCGGCTACGAGGTGCACTGCCGGCATCGCAGGCGGCTGGCTCGCCGGGCCGCTACCGGCGTGGCGAGGAGCTACCCGGAGGGCTCGCGGATGACGCAGCGTCCCGAGGGCTACCGCGCAGTTCGAGTCGACGCCATGTTCGATGCGCTCGAGGCGTTCGAGCGCGAGGCGCTCGGGCGCGGCGTCTCGATGGCAGGGCTCGCGATCGCCTGGCTTCTCGCGACGCCGGAGGTGAGCGCCGTCGTCGTCGGACCGACCCGCGCCGAGCAGCTCGAGCCGGTGCGTGAAGCAATCTCGCTCGAGCTCGCGGCCGAGGAGCACGCGCATCTGGGAGGCTTGTTCCCGTGATCGTCCTGAACGAGCACGAGGTCCGCGAGCTCCTCGACATGGAGTCGTGCGTCGAAGCGATGACCGAGGTACTCGCGTCGCTCGCGCGCGGCGAGCTCTACAACCCGCTCCGCTCGATCGCGCGTCCGGACGGTGCGGGCACCTTGCTCGGGCTCATGCCCGCCTACCGCGGTGGCGCGTCGGCCTCGTACGCGCTCAAGGAGATCGTCATCGTGCCGACGAACCCGTCGCGCGGCCTCGACACGCACATGGGCGGCGTCCTCCTCCACGACGGCGAGACGGGCGAGCTCGTCGCGATCATGAATGCGTCACCGATCACCGAGATCCGCACGGCGGCCGTGTCCGGCGTCGCCACCCGCGCTCTCGCACATCCCGACGCACAGCGCGTCGCGATTCTCGGCGCGGGCGCGCAAGCACGCGGCCACGTCCACGCGATGCGAGCCGTGCTCGACGATCCCGAGATCCGGATCTGGGCGCGGCGAATCGAGGCCGCCGAAGCGCTTGCCGGCGAGGTCGGCGCCACCGTCGCGCCGTCCGTCGACGCGGCGCTCTTCGGCGCCGAGGTCGTCTGCACCACGACCGCATCGGTCGAGCCGATCGTCGAGAAGCGCTGGCTCGCGCACGGCGCGCACGTCAACGCCGTTGGGTCGAGCATCCGGACAACGCGAGAACTGGACACGGAGACGATGGCGCACGCGTCGCTCTTCGTCGATCGGCGGGAGTCCACGCTGAACGAATCCGGCGACTACCTGATCCCCGCGGCGGAGGGAGTCTTCGGCCCCGACCACATCAAGGCAGAGCTCGGCGAGGTGCTGATCGGCGCGCACCCCGGCCGGGAGCACGAGGACGAGCTGACCGTCTTCAAGTCGCTCGGCATCGCGGTCGAAGACCTCGCCTCGGCCGAGCTCGTCGTCCGCCGCGCGCGTGAGCGAGGCATGGGCGTCGAGGTTCCTTTCTGATCCCGCTCGCCGACATCGTGGCTGCCCGCGAGCGCATCGCGGAGACGATCATCCGCACACCGCTCGTTCGGCTGCAGATCGACGATGCCCCCGCCGAGATCTGGCTCAAGCTCGAGAACCTGCAGCCGATCGGCTCGTTCAAGCTGCGCGGCGCGGCGAACGCGGTGCTGAGCGCTCCGCGGGATGCGCTCGCCGAGGGCCTCGTCACGACGAGCACCGGCAACATGGCCCAGGGCGTCGCGTGGATGGCCCGCGAGCTCGGCGTTCCGGCGACGATCGTCGTTCCCGACAACGCCTCCGCGGCGAAGCTCGCTGCCGTCGAACGACTGGGCGGCCGAATCGTGCGCGTGCCGTGGGAGCAGTGGTGGGCCGCGGTCGAGGCCGACGAGGAGCGCGATCTCGGCGACGACGTCGAAGGCTTCTTCGTTCACCCGGTGCAGGATCCGCCGGTCATGGCCGGCAACGGGACGATCGGCCTCGAGCTCGTCGAGCAGCTCGACGACATCGACGCGGTGCTGATCCCCTGGGGCGGCGGCGGGCTGACGACCGGAATCGCGAGCGCCGCTCAAGCAGCTGCGCCCGGAGACGGAGATCTACGTGTGCGAGCCGGAGACGGGCGCGCCGGTCACTGCTGCCTTCGCAGCCCGCGGAACCCCGGTGCCGGTCGAGTTCCGGCCGTCGTTCATCGACGGCGCCGGCTCGGGCAGCCTCTTGCCTCGGATGTGGGAGCACGCGCAGCCGCTCCTCGCCGGATCGTTCGCCGTGACGCTCGAGGACGCAGCCGCGGCGGTGCGTCTCCTGATGGAACGCGCGCGAATCGTCGCGGAAGGCGCAGCCGGGCTCGCGGTCGCCGCCGCACTCGCAGGTCGAGCCGGAGAGGGCCGTGTCGTGTGCATCGTCTCGGGCGGGAACATCGACTCGGCTCGCCTCGCAGCGATCCTCGACGGCCGCGTTCCGACCTAGTCGACGAGCGCGCGCCCGAGGCCGGCGAGTGCTTCACGCTCGAGGGCGGGTTGCCCTTGGTCGCGCGCATAGAGGACGAGGACGGCGGAGAGAAAGATCGCGAGAACGCGAGCTCGCAGCCGCGCCTCGTCGTCGACCGAGCCGTAGACCTCGAAGAATCGGTTTCGTGCGTCGGGAGGTAGCGCACTCCAGACGAAGAGGAGATCGATCGCGGGGTCGCCGACGCAGACGTCACCCCAGTCGATGACGCCGCTCAGCTCGCGCTGCTCGACCAGGACGTGGCGGACATGGAGATCGCCGTGGACGAGAACCTCGGTCGTGCTCGGCGTGAGGGTCTCGGCGGCGCGCAGGATCCGATCGACAGCTCGTCGCTGCTCGCGCCCGAGATCCCCGAGGCGATCGAGCCGCTCACGCGTCATCCCGACGCGGTACGCCATGTCGGCTCGTCGGTTCGGATCGCGCGGGAGCCGGCTGTCGGGATCGACGGTACGTCTCGTCTCCGGCGCATGCAGCACGCGGAGGAAGCGGCCGAACCGGACCCCGAGGCGCGCTCTGTCGGAGTCAGCGAGCCGCACGTCCGCCGGTTCGCGCCCGGGCAGGAGCGGGGCTCCGAAGAATGGCCACGGGAAGCGCTCGCCCGGGCGCCCGACGAACGTCGGCACGGGAATCGGCACCGGGAGCAAAGGTGCGAGCTGCGGAAGAACGGCCAGCTCCCGCTCGACACCCGGAACCGCGATCTCTCGGTGTGGGAAGCGGAACGCCCACCGTTCCTCGACCAACCAGACGGAGTTGTCCCAGCCCTCGCCGAGCAATCGGGCGGAGCTTGCGTCGAGCTCCGGAAACTGCTCGGCGAGGAGCGACCGAACCAGCGCCTCGTCGATCGTGATGTCGGGATCCCACTCCGGCATCGCGCGAACCTATCCGGTTGCCCGCAGCCTCTGCGAAGCTCCGCGCGTGCACTGGCAGCTCGCCACGCTCGCGGCCATCCTCCTCGGCTTCGCGGCCGTCTCAGGTCGCATCGAGGGCACGTGGATCACCGCCCCGATCGTCTTCACCGCCGCCGGCCTCCTCGTCGGAGTCGAGGCGCTCGGGCTCATCGATCCGTCGGCGACCGGCGTCGAGGTCAAGACGCTCGCCGAGGCGACGCTCGCGGTTGTTCTCTTCTCCGACGCGTCGCGTATCGACCTGAAGGCGCTTCGCCGGACGCTCGGAATTCCCGCGCGCCTGCTCGGAGTCGGATTGCCGCTCACGATCCTCGCGGGATTCGTCGCCGGTGTCGCGCTCCTCGGCGATCTCGCTTGGCCCGAGGCTCTTGTCCTCGCGATCATCCTCGCGCCGACCGACGCGGCACTCGGCCAGGCCGTGGTCACGTCGCCGCGCCTGCCCATTCGCATCCGTCAGAGCCTCAACGTCGAAGCCGGGCTGAACGACGGCATCTGCGTCCCGCTCTTCTTCATCGCGCTTGCCGTTGCGCTGGCGGAGGACGGCGCGATCGGAGACGGCGCCGCCGCCGAGCTCGTGCTGGAGAAGATCGGCTACGGCGTCCTCGGCGGTGTGGTCGCGGGAGTCCTCGCGGCCGTCGTCGTTATCTACACGGCGGGTCGGCGCTTCATCGATGCCACCTGGCTCCAGGTCGTGCCGCTCGCCGGGGCGCTCCTCGGCTACGGCCTCGCCGAGGCGATCGGCGGCTCGGGCTTCATCGCCGCCTTCGTCGGCGGGATGGTGTTCGGCGGGCTCCGGCGGCATCGCGGCGGTGACGTCTCGTACCTCATGGAGCAGACGGGCGCGGTGCTCGCCGCCGTCACCTTCGTCGTCTTCGGCGCGATTCTCCTCGGCCCGGCGCTCCGCGACCTGACCTGGCAGATCGCGCTCTACGCCGTCCTCAGCCTCACGCTCGTGCGGATGGTGCCCGTCGCGATCTCGATGCTGGGCACGAGCGCTCGCCGGCCGACGGTCGGCATTCCTCGGCTGGTTCGGCCCGCGCGGCGCGGCGTCGATCGTCTTCGCGCTCCTGCTGCTCGAGGAGGAGAGCGCATTGCCGAACCAGGATGTGATCCTGACGACTGCGTTCGTCACCGTCGGGCTGTCGGTGCTGGCGCACGGCGTGACCGCCGCGCCGCTCTCGACGCGCTACGCCGACTGGCTCGACGCGCGTTCCGTCCGCAGCAACGCGGCGCCCGAGTCGGATGACTCGGCCGACGTTCGCTGGCGTCTCGAGCACGAGCCATCGTGAGGTTCGTATCTCCGGACGAAGCCCGCCGGGTCGCGGTGCGCGCACAGCTGCTCGACGGCTCGGCGACGACGATTCTCGACACGGTTCGCACGCTCGGCTTCCTCCAGATCGACCCGATCTCGACCGTCGCTCCACCGCAGCAGCTCGTCCTCTGGAGCCGACTCGGCCCGTACGACGTCGCCGAGCTCGACCGGCTCCTCTGGGACGAGCGGAAGCTGTTCGAGTGGAACGCGTACATCTGGCCGATCGAGTCGCTGCCGCTCGTACAGGCTCGAATGCGCCGCCGCAGACGCAGTCGGCGCTACGCGCACGAGCGCTGGAGCGCCGAGTTCCTCGTCCAGAACGCGCGCTTCAAGCGCTATGTGCTGCGCGAGCTCGAGCGCAACGGGCCGATGCCGTCGCGCGAGCTCGAGCACGAGTCCGTTCCGCGGCCGGACGAGCCGCATCGCTGGTGGGGCAGCCGCGAGGTCACGCTCATGCTCGAGATTCTCCACGCCTACGGCGTCGTCGCGGTCGCGGGCAGGCAGGGAAAGCAGCGGCTGTGGGACCTCGCCGAGCGCTGGTATCCGCCGAGCCAGACGATGTCCGTGCGGGAGGCCGACCGTCTGCTCGCGGAGCAGCGCTTTCGTGCGCTCGGCGTGCGGCTGACGAAGGCGGGCTGGGAGGCGCATCCGGAGGTCGCGGGCGAGCCCGTGCCCGAGCGAGTGACCTTTCTCTCCCCCTTCGACCGGCTCATCCACGATCGCGACCGCGCCGAGGCGCTGTTCGACTTCCACTACCGCCTCGAGATGTACGTGCCCAAGGCGAAGCGCGAGTACGGCTACTACGTGCTGCCGATCCTCGTCGGCGACCGGCTCGTCGGGCGCATCGAGCCGCGTTTCGATCGCAGGACGAAGACGCTCGAGGTTCTCGGTGCGTGGGGTGACACGTCGCGTGCCGACGAGGCGCTCGCGAGCCTCGCCGACTTGGCTCGGCGCCCAAGCGCGTCAGTAGCATCCTCCTCTTGCACTTCGAGACGCGTGCGATCCACGAAGGCCAGGAGCCGGACCCGGCGACGGGCGCGATCACGACGCCGATCTACCAGACCTCGACGTACGTGCAGGAGGCCGTCGGCGTCCACAAGGGCTACGACTACGCACGGGTCGGCAACCCGACGAGAACCGCGCTGCAGGAGTGCATCGCGTCGCTCGAGGGCGCCGCCCACGGTCGCGCGTTCTCGTCCGGCCTCGGCGCGGCGACGACGCTCATGCACCTGCTCTCGCCCGGCGATCACGTCGTCGCGGTGAACGACGTGTACGGCGGGATCTACCGCATGTTCACGCAGGTCTACGAGCCGAAGGGCTACCGCTTCACGTTCCTGACGCCCGACGAGATCTCGACCGGGCTCGCCGAGCACGTCGACGAGAGCACGAAGCTCGTCTGGCTCGAGACGCCGACGAATCCCGCGCTCAACATCGTCGACATCGCGGCCGCATCCGAGGCGGCCCACGCGGTCGGTGCCCTCGTCGTCGTGGACAACACCTTTGCGACGCCGTACCTGCAGCAGCCACTCGTCCTCGGCGCGGACGCCGTGCTCCACTCGACGACGAAGTACCTCGGCGGGCACTCCGACGTGATCGGCGGCTTCATCGCGACGAACGACGACGCCCTCGCGGAGCGGCTCGCATTCCTCCAGAAGTCGCTCGGCGCGGTGCCCGGGCCGTTCGACGCGTGGCTCGTGCTGCGCGGCGTGAAGACGCTCGCCGTGCGGATGGATCGCCACTGCGCGAACGCCGCCACGATCGCCGCCCACCTCGAGCGGCATCCTCGCGTCGCGCAGGTGCTCTATCCGGGCTTGCCCGCGCATCCTGGACATGCCCTCGCCGCGCAGCAGATGCGCAAGTTCGGCGGGATGGTCTCCTTCCTCCTCGAGGACGAGCAGGAGGCGGTCGACCTCGTCGCGCGCACGAAGCTCTGGCGGCTCGCCGAGAGCCTCGGAGGGGTCGAGAGCATGATCGAGCATCCCGCCCGGATGACGCACGCGTCGACGGCCGGCTCGCCGTTTGCTGTCCCGCAGACGCTGATCCGGCTCTCCGTGGGCATCGAGTCGGCCGAGGATCTCATCGAGGACCTCGACGCCGCGCTCGCAGGATGACCAACGTTCGCCTCCGGCTCACGTTCGCGGGGGAAACCATGTTTCCCCCGCGTGCCCCCTTCTTCTGTAGATCGTGGGGAACCTCCCGGTTCCCCACACCCCTCCACGCTCATGGGCCGGGAACCGGCCCATGACCGTCGATCCGATCGACCTCCACCACTCGGCACCGGGGATCATCGGCTGTTACCTCGTCCAGACGGACGACGGTCCCGCGCTCTTCGACTGCGGCCCGACGACCTGCGTCGAGCACCTGAAGGCCGGCCTCGGCGAGCGCGGGCTCGAGCTCGGCGACATCAGGCACCTTCTCCTCTCGCACATCCACCTCGACCACGCCGGTGCGGCGGGCGCGCTCGTCCGCGAGCACCCCGCCCTCCAGGTTCACGTGTCGGAGGTCGGAGCCCCGCACGTGATCGACCCGACGAAGCTCGAAGCGAGCGCGCGCCGGCTCTACGGCGACGCGTTCGACGGGCTCTGGGGCGAGCTCGTGCCCGTGCCCGAAGAGAACGTCCACATCGTCGGCGACGACGTCGTCGGCCTCGAATGCTTTCCTACACCAGGCCACGCCTGGCATCACGTGTCGTATCTCGACGGCAGCGGCACCCTCTACGCGGGCGACGCGGCCGGCGTGCGAGTCGGAGGCGGCGCGTTCGTGATGCCACCGTGCCCACCGCCGGAGTTCGACCTCGAGGCGTGGGAGCAGACGATCCTCGAGATCGAGCGCCGCGGGCCCGACCGGATCGCCCTCATCCACTTCGGGGTATACGAGGACGTCCACGCGCATCTGGCCGAGTTGCGCGAGACCCTCGCGCGCTGGACCGACTGGGTCGAGAACGGCATGGACGAGCAGACATTCGTCGCCGCCGCGCGTCACGACGTGTCCCAGACGGACGCGGAGCTGGCCGACGCCTACGACCGGGCCGCGCCGTACTGGCACCACTTCCGTGGCATCGAGCGCTACTGGCGCAAGCGCCGCGAAGCGGCGGCGGCGGGCACGTCCGCCTGACGGAGCCCCTCGTGCAACTCGAGCGCGGTTCCCGGTCGGTCGAGCGATGCGACCGAGATCTCCATGCCATCGCGACGGACGAGCACGAGCGTTCGGCGACGACGTAGCCGCTCGCCACTCGCCGCCTGTCGTACGGCAACAATCTCGTTGCGGCGGAGACGCAGGCCAACAGGGCGTCCGCTCGCCTCGGCACCCCCGAAGCGCACATCGGTCCCGAGCTCGAGCTCACCGACGCAGATCGACCCGCGATCGGTCCGCCACGCGACAGCGTAGGTGCGCGCCATTCCGACACAGTGGTTCGCGCCGACCGATCTCGCCGTCGGGGAGCACCCCCTACAGCCTGCGGAAAACCCGCAGCCAGAATGCGAGTCCCCTCCGATGGTTGCTGCCCGAGCCCGGCTTAGCGTCCCTCTCGAGACAACAAGCGAAGGAGGAGAGTCATGAGACGGATGCTCGAGATCGGTGGTTTCGCCGCCGGAGCGGTCCTGATCTTGCTGGGAGCCGCGGCGATCTACATGGGCGTCGACGGCCGCGCCACCGTGCGCGACAGCATCGCGCAGGAGAACATCGTGTTCGGCTCGGCCGAGGATCCCGCCGTTGCGGAGCATGCCTCGCAGTGGGCAGGCGAGCAGGTGCGCACGGGCGACCAAGCGCGGGCATTCGCGCTCGTGATGCGCGAGCACGCGCTCGAGGGGAGTGAGGGCCTGACCTACGCGCAGATGGGACGCTTCGTCGCAGCCGACGACCCGGAGAACCTTGCGGGAACGAGCGATCCCGAGGCCGCGCTCATGGACGAAGATGGCAATCCCGTAGCGAACACGGCACGCAACACGTGGGTCACCGCGACGGCGCTCTCCACGGCTCTGAACATGAGCTACATGGCCGAGCAGCTCGCGCTCTTCGGCATCGTGGTCGGTTTCGCCCTCTTGCTGACCGGCATCGGCGTCGTCATCCTCGCGTTCGCCGTGTTCGGCCGAGCCAGGGCCGAGTCCACGGTCGCCGTTCGCTCACAGCAGACGGCGATCGCGAGCTGACTGCGATGGCGTCGACGTACGCACGCCGCGAGACGCCAGCCGAGTCGAGCGTCACGGCCAAGGTCGTGGCGCTCATGCTCGGCATCCTGGTCGCCGTCCTCGGGTTCTTCGCACTGCTGATGTGGGCAGACGCCCGTGACGCCCGCGACGGAGCGGTGACGGCTTCCGACCACGGCGACCACAATGTCGCGCTGCCGCTCTCCAGCTTCGCCGGGCAGGTCGGAGCCAACGCGACCGATCTCGCGGAAGCGCACGCCCCCTACGACGCCGCGATGCCTCCGATTCCGGCGGGTGACGTCGTGAAGATCGAGATGACGCTGAAGGACATGGTCGTGGAGATCGCTCCAGGCGTTCGCTACAACACCTGGGCGTTCGACGGGCACGGTGTCCCGGGTCCGGTCGTGCACGTGCGAGAGGGTCAGACCGTCGAGATGACGCTCACGAACGGCGGTGCCATCCCACACTCGATCGACTTCCACGCCGCCCGGATCGCCCCGGACGTCGCATTCCGCGACGCGGCGCCAGGCGAGTCGTTCACCTTCCGCTTCGAGGCCGGCGACCCCGGCATCTTCATGTACCACTGCGGCACGAAGCCCGTGCTCGCGCACATCGCCAACGGCATGTACGGGGCGATCGTCGTCGAGCCGAAAGAGGGCCTGCCGCTCGTGGACAACGAGTACGTCCTCGTCGGCAGCGAGTGGTACATGAACGGCGCCGGGATCGAGGAGCCCGCCTCGCTCGACATGTCCAAGGCGCGCGCACGCATGGCCGATTGGGTGACGTTCAACGGCTACGCGAACCAGTACGTCACCCACCCGCTCACCGCAGACCCGGGCGACACGACCCGCTTCTGGGTGGTCGCGGCAGGGCCGACGAACAACGTGAACTTCCACGTCGTCGGCGCCATGCTCGACCGTGCCTGGATCAACAGCGACCTGACGCAGTTCCAGCGGAACATCCAGACGGCCGTCGTGCCGGCCGGAGGTGGCGCCGTGTTCGACGTCAAGGTCGACAAGGTGGGCATGTACCCGTTCGTCAGCCACGCCTTCGCGGACGTCGACCTCGGACAGGTAGGGCTGCTGAAGGTCGGCAACCCGAAGGGGAAGGCGACGCACTGACCTTGCTCAGGCCGGTATCCGCTCGCGCGGATCCCGGCTCTCACACGTCGTCGAGCATTCCCTCTCCGATGGCGTACCGCACGAGCTCCGCGCGCGACGTCACGCCGAGCTTCTGCATCACGTGAGCGCGATGCGTCTCGGCCGTGCGGACGGACATGAAGAGGAGCTTCGCGATCTCCTGGTTCGTGTGCCCGAGCGCCAACAGCCGTAGCACCTCCCGCTCCCGCTCGGACAGCGGATCGTCGGCCACGCGCTTCCGCTCTTCGACGTCGGCAGCGACGAGACGGGCACCGAGTGCCGGGTGAACGTACTGGCCCCCCGCCGCGACCTCGCGCACCGCGGCGACGAGTTCGACGTCAGCCGCTTCCTTGAGCACGTAGCCACGTGCACCCGCGGCGAATGCCTCGCGCACGTAGTGCGGATCGTCCTGCATCGAGAGCACGAGGACCTGGGTATCCGGAACGCGCGCCAGCAGCTCGGGAATCGCTTCGATGCCGCTCTTCCCCGGCATGACGACGTCCATCAAGACGACGTCGGGCTTCGTCTCGAGCGCCTCGAACAGAGCCCGCTGAGCGTCGCCGGCCTCGCCCACCACGTCGAGGTCGGGCTCGGCCTCGAGCACACGCCGCAGGCCGCTCCGCACGACAGCGTGGTCGTCGACGAGCAGGATCCGAATCGGGACCGTCTTCACGAGAGAGGAACCTCGGCGACGATCGTGGTGCCACGATCGCGCGCGGATTCGATCTTCAGCCTGCCCCCGAGAAGTGCGAGGCGTTCCTGCATGCCCGTCAGGCCCAGCCCGCTGCCGTTCGGATCGCGCTCGAAGCCGCGGCCGTCGTCTTCGACGAGTGCGGTGACTGCCTCACCGCTCCTCGCAAGTACGACGCTGACCGAGCGGGCCCGCGCATGCTTGACGACGTTCGTGAGTGCCTCCTGCACGATGCGATAGAGGGCAGTCTCGACCTCCGTGGGAAGTCGACCGTCGAGACGGGCTTCGAGGTCCACGCGCAAGCCGGTCTGCTCGCCGAAGCTCTCCAGCAACCGCTCGACCGCGGGGACGAGCCCGAAGTCGTCGAGCGCCTTCGGGCGTAGCTCGACGGCGAGCCGCCTGACGTCGTGCAGGGTCTCGAGCACCTGCTCCCGCACCGCCTGAATCGCACGCTCACGGTCCGACGCATCGACCGCAGCTTCGACCGCCTTCAGGCCGAGCAGGATCGAAGTGAGCTCCTGTCCCGTCTGGTCGTGCAACTCCCGCGCAAGCCGACGTCGTTCGAGCTCCTGCGCCTCAACCGCGTGTCGAAGCGCATCGACCGCGACCCGCTCGGACAGATCGACGGCAACGGCGGCACGAGTGGCGAACGCCTGGGCGATCCGGAGGTCGTCGTCGGTGAAGCGCGGGTCGGCTCCTCGCTTGTCGTGTGCGACCACTATCCCTATCTGGCGATCGCCGACGGTCAGCGGGATGTACAGACCCGTCCGTAGTCGCAGACGCCCGACGGTCTCCTGGTCGACTTCCGGATCCTCTGCCAGCGCGTCCACGCGCTCGGGCGTCCCGCGCGCGAGCACGCGCCCGCTCTTCGACCCCGCAGCGTCGAGGGGTACGCCCAGCATGCCTTCGGCAGCCTCGCCGTCGGCCGCCTCGACGACGAGCCGGCCGTCGTCCGCGGGCAGCGCGATCGTGACGAGCCGAGCGTCGAGCAACTCGTGCAGGCGCCGCGTGATCAGACTGAGCAGCCGGGGCAGCTCGAACTCGGCGGCGAGCGCGGTTCCGACTTCGTTGAGCGCCTCGAGCTGACGCGCCCAGAGCGTTGCGGACTCGTACAGCCGCGCATTCTCGATCGCCACGGCAGCCTGGCTCGCGAGCGTCTCGACGAGCCGCTGATCCTCGGCGGTGAAGCTCGCCCCCGCGCTCTTCTCGGTCAGGTAGAGGTTCCCGTAGGCGCTTCCGCGGAGCGCGATGGGAACGCCCAGGAACGTGTGCATGCTCGGATGGTGCTCCGGAAAACCGACCGAGCGCCCGTCGCTGCTCAGCTCATCCAGCCGTAGTGCGGTGGCGTCACTGATGAGCGCGCCCAGGATCCCGCGTCCTCGGGGAAGCTCGCCGATCGCAGCCGCCTGCTCCTTGTCGACCCCGACGTGGAGGAACCGCTCGAGAGCGACGCCCTCCTCGTCGATGACGCCGAGCGCTCCGTACCGCGCATCCGTGAGAGCGACGGCGAGCTCGACCAGCCGGTACAGAATTGCGTCGAGCGAGAGCTCCGAGCTGAGCGCGATGCCCGCCGCGACGAGCCCTTCCAGTCGCGCGGTCTCCGACACTTAGCCCTGCACCGCGTGCGCCTCGAGATCCGCCATCGAGACGAACTCGAGCGCCGACGCGTGCGTCGCCTCGAGCACCACGGGCGGAGCGACACCGGCCTCGAGCGCCTCCTGCCAGCGCGCGGCCACCACGCACCAGCGGTCGCCAGGTCGGAGGCCGGGGAACATCCACTGCGGCTGCGGCGTCACGAGATCGTTCCCCGCGCGGACCGAGAACTCGAGGAACGCCTCGGTCATCACCGCGCAGACCACGTGGAACCCGAGGTCGGAGCCGGCCGTGTGGCAGTAGCCGTCGCGGAAGTAGCCAGTCACGGGATCGACGGAGCACGGCTCGAGCTCGCCGCCGAGGACGTTCACGAAGCCCACCCCGTGACGAGCCAGCGACCTCGACGGAAGCGCGTCGTCATGAGCCCGAGCCGCACGACGATCAACACGAGCAGCGAAGCCCACACGCCGCGAATCCCCCAGTCGGCTTCGAGCGTCACGAGAAGCATCGTCGCGCACACGGCGAACGCCACCACCATCGACAGCGCGAGGAACGGCCCGTCGCTCGCGCCGATGAGGATCCCGTCGAGTGCGAACACCGCGCCGTTGAGCGGCTGCATGAGCGCGAAGATCGGCCAGAGGAGCGCCGCCTCGTCGAGCACCGACGCGTCGCCCGTGAACGCACGCGGCAGCACACCGGCGAGCACGAGCATCAGCGCTGTGAAGACGCCGCCGAGCGCAACGGACAGCCAGATCATCCGCGCGCTCGCGCCGTAGGCCTCCTCCCGTCGCCCCGCGCCGAGCTCGCGCCCGACGATGATCTGGCCCGCGATCGCGACCGCGTCGAGCACGAGCGCGAGGAAGATCCAGAGCTGGAACGCGATCTGGTGCGCGGCGATCGACGCATCGCCGAAGCGCGTCGCGACCGCGCCGGCGAGGACGAACGAGAGCATCAGCGCACTCGTGCGAATGAAGATCCACTTGCCGAGCGACAGCACGCGCCGCGCGAGCGCGAGTCGCACCCGAGCCTCGCCGGGCTCGAGTCGCCGCAGGACGACGACGACGAACGCCGCGCCCATCCCGAGCTGCGCAATAGCCGTCCCCCACGCCGAGCCCGCGATCCCCCAGTCGAAGCCGTAGACGAAGAGCAGCTCGAGGAAGACGTTCGCGACGTTCCCGGCGATGAGGATCACGAGCGGCGTGCGCAGGTCCGCGACGCCGCGGAGGTACCCCTGCGCGCCGAGCGCGAGGAACGCCGCCGGGAAGCCGATCGCCGCGATGCGCAGGTACGTCACGGCGTAGTCCGCGGCTTGTCCGTCCCCGCCCATGAGCGACACGAGCGGCTCCGCGAGCAGCGCGAGCAGCGCGGAGACGGCGATGCCGAATGCGAGCGAGAGCCAGACGGCCTGCGCGCCGAGCCTCCGCGCGGTCTCCTCCTCTCCCGCTCCGCCGGCGCGCGCCACCTGCGCAGTCGTCCCGTACTGGAGGAAGTTGAAGATCGCGAAGGTGCCGCCGAGGACGTGAATGCGATCCCGAGCGCAGCGAGCTGAGGCCGACCGAGATGCCCGACGATCGCCGTGTCGACGAGGAGGTAGAGCGGCTCGGCCGCCAGCGCGCCGAGCGCCGGCAGCGCGAGCCCGAGGATCTCGCGGTCGTACCGGGAGCGCAGCCTCACGCCGCTCGCGCTCACGCCGTAGGGGCGACATCTATGTCGCCTATGCAGAGGCCGCGATGGTGGCTTCGTACGCGGCGACGTAGTTCGCCACCATGTTCTCGGGCGAGAAGCGCTCTTCGACTTCCTTGCGGATCACGACGGGATCGAGCGAGTCGGCGAGCTCGAGGACGGCCGGATCCTCCATGTCGCGGTAGCGATCCACGATCACCCCGGTGCGCCCGTGGTCGACGATCTCGGGAACGGCGCCACGGCGCGTGGTGATGACGGGTGTCCCACACGCCATCGCCTCGATCATCATCAAGCCGAAGGGCTCCTCCCAGTCGATCGGAGAGATCAGCGCCCGAGCTTCCATGAGGAGCTCGACCTTGTCCGCATGGCCGACCTCCCCGACGTACTCGATGGAGCCGCCGAGGTGGGGCCTGATGAACTCGTCGAAGTAGCGGATCTCGAGAGGCTCGCGGCACTTCGCCGCGATCTTCAGCGGGATCCCGGTCTCGAGCGCGACGGCCAGCGCGCGATGCGCACCCTTGTCCGGGCTCATGCGCCCGAGGAACACGAGATAGTCGCCTCCGGGCTTCCGCCTGAACGGGTACATGGAGAGGTCGAGCGCGTTCGGGCAGTTCCCGATCCAGGGGAGGTGCGGCTTCGGCTTGCGCTGGTTCATCGAGATGGAGATGAGCTTCGCGCGCGGCGAGAGCTCGAGCACCTGCTCGTACATCCGGCCCGGCTGCCCGTCGAGCGGCCCGTGCACCGTGTGACAGAACGGCGTGTCGATGAGCCCGCCGAGCGCGAGCCCGAGCATCCCGGTGTGGTCGTGCACGACCTCGAACTCGTCCGCCTTCAGGAACGCGTGCATGGCGTGCTGCAGCTCCCAGTACGTATGGCCGATCCACTCGCTCGGCGCCGTGTGGAAGACGGACTCGAGGCGTGCGCGCGTCTGCGAATCGCCCGAGGCGAAGAGCGTTACGTCGTGCTCCGCGTCGACGAGGCCGTCGGCGAGGAGCGCGACGACGCGCTCTGTCCCGCCGTACGCCTCCGGCGGGACCGGGAACCACACAGGACAGACGAGGCCGATTCTCATACGCCTTCGGCAATCGTGACATGGCCGCGCTCGACTGCAACCGTCCAGGTCCGGCCGTACGCGCGAACGCCCTCGATCCGGAGCCCGTCGAGCCAGCTCGGAAGCTCGTCCGTCACCGTCGAGACGAGTCGCTGACGCGCGCGGTCGGGCTCGATTCCGAGAAGGACGCGGACGAGCAGGATCGGGGTTCCCGCCGCCCAGGCCTGCGGGCGTGCGGCGGTCGGATACGCGATCGGGAACGGTGTCTCGGCGCGCGCGTAGCCGGCGAACACCTCCGGCAGCGACCAGTCGAAGTGCGCCGCAGCCTCGATCAGCGCGCGCGCGATTCGTCGTGCCTCGGCCGTGTAGCCGTGCCGTGCGAGACCCCACGCGGCGAGGGATGTGTCGTGCGGCCACACCGTGCCGTTGTGGTAGCTGATCGGGTTGAACGCCGCTGCGTCCGACGCCATCGTGCGGATCCCCCAGCCCGACCAGAGCTCCTCCGAGAGGAGCTGGTCGACGACCTTGCTCACGCGCTCCGGTGGGACGATCCCGCTCCAGAGGAGGTGGCCCATGTTCGACGAGCGGGCGTCGACCGGGCGCTTCTGTCCGTCGAGCGCGAGCGCGTAGAAGCCGCCGCGCTCCTCGACCCAGAAGGCCTCGTCGAAGCGCGCGCGCAGCTCGTCGGCCTCGCGCTCGAGCCGATCGGCCAGCTCCTGCTCGCGCCACACCTCGCGCGCGATCTCGGCCAGACCCCGCTTCGCGTCGTAGACGTAGCCCTGCACCTCGACCGACGCGATCGGCGCCTCGGCGAACGACCCGTCCTGGAAGCGCTGCGAGTCGCCCGAGTCCTTCCACGACTGGTTCGCGAGCCCCGAGTCGACCATGCGGCTGTACTCGACGAAGCCGTCACCGTCGCGATCGCCGTAGCGGTCGATCCACTCGAGGGCGAGCAGGGCCGGCTCGCGCATGCGCTGCGCGAACGACGCGTCGTCCGTCCAGCGCCAGGTCTCGGCGAGCAGCACCAGATAGAGAGGTGTGGAGTCGATCGAGCCGTAGTAGCGCGGGAACCAGAACTCGGCGCACCGGCCCTCGCGCACCTCGTGGACGATCTTGCCCGGCTCCGCGTCGATCGTGGGGTCCTCCACCTGCGCCTGCAGCTCGGTGAGCGCATCGAGCGCGCCGATCGCGATCTCCGGTCCGAGGAGGAGCGTCTGCAGCGACGTGATCGCTGTGTCTCTCCCGAACACGGTCATGAACCAGGGCATCCCGGCGGCGAAGAGCGGCCGCCGCGTCTCGCCTGTCCGCATCCGGAGCGCTGCGAGATCGCCGATCGAGCGATCGAAGGCCCGGCGCAGGCTGTCCCAGCCGCCGCGGACGCGCGGGACACGGAGCGTCCACGCCGCGACGACGTCGCCGGCCTTCTCGCGCTCCTCGTCGAGCTCGAAGATCTCGAGCTCCGCCTTCAGCCATGGCAAGACGTCGACGCTCAGATCCCAGCTCTCGTGCGGGTCGAGCGTGAACTGGAACGTCATCGCGTTCCCCTCGAGCAGGGCTGGCCGGGACAGCACGAGGTGCGTCCCGATGTCTCCGCGTGGATCGACGATCGAGACCTGCAGCGTCGCCTCGTCGTACGACGTGGGCGCCGGCGGAGGGAGCGGCTGCGCGAGCGCGGGATCGCCGAGCGAGAAGTCGTGCAGCTTCACCGAGATGATGTCCGCGAAATCGGCTTCTGCTTCGAGCGCGACCGTCAGCTCGAGCGGGTTCGGGCTCTCGTTGCGAAGCGAGACGCGCTCTTGCATTCCGCTGCCGATGAAGCGTTGGCGCGCGATCGAGACTGCATCGTGCGGAAGGCCGTCCGCCGCGCCGTTCCGAAGGTAGAACGCGGCGCTGAAGTGCTCGACGCGCCCGGAGGAGAGCAGGAGCGGGCTCGAGCCGCCGACCTGCAAGACGAGCCGCGAGAGGAAGCGGGTGTCGTGGGCGAAGAAGCCGCTCGTCTCGGCGGCGATGTCGCCACGGTCGTCGCAGATGCAGAAGGTCGATCCCTCGAGGATCGTCAGCATCAGTTGCCGCTGCGCACGATCCGGCCGCCGCTCGACTGGGCGAGAGCCTTGATCACGATCTCGTCGATGTTCACGTGCAGCGGTCGCGTGATCGCGAAGAGAACGCAGTCGGCGACGTCGTCCGCGGTCAGCGGCTCGACTCCCTCGTACGGCGCTTCCGCCGCCGTCTCGTCGCCCTTGAAGCGGACGAGCGAGAACTCGGTCTTCGCGAGGCCCGGGTCGACCGTCGTGATCCGGATCGGGCGGCCGAGGAGGTCCTCGCGCAGGCCGTAGACGAATCCGCGAATCGCGAACTTCGCAGCGACGTAGACGGCGGCGTTCTGGTACGCCTGCCGGCCCGCGATCGAGCCCGTGAACAGGATGTGGCCCTCGTCGCGGATGTGCGGGAGCGCGAGGCGCGTGATGCGGATCGCGCCGTCGACGTTCGTGTGCAGGACGGTCGCCTCGTCCTCCGGGATCGACTCCGTGAACGGGTAGCGACCGAGAGCGAGACCCGCGTTGTTGTAGAGGATGTCGATCCCGCCGAGCTCGGACGCCGCGCGCGTGACGAACGCGGCGCAGCTCTCCTCGTCCGTGACGTCGAGGGGGAGCGCGACGTCGGCTTCGATCCTCTCGACGCGCCGAGCGCCGCCGACGACGCGCACGCCGGCCTCTCGCAACTTCCGCACCGTCGCGGCCCCGAAGCCGCTCGACGCACCCGTGACGACAGCCGTCTTCCCCGCGAGCTCCACGCGCCGGAGCCTAGCCAGGCCCGGAGGCGGGGGAGACGATGACACGCGGCCGCGAAGCGGACGCCTTCAGGGATCTACTCGCGATCCGAATCCGCGCTCGCGGATTCGGATCTGCGCTAGGAAACGCTGAGCGACTCGATGACGACCGGCTCGAGCGGCCGGTCGCGGCCGTCGCGGTCGACGTTCGAGATCGCGTCGGCAACGTCCTGCCCGGACGTGACTCGCCCGAAGACCGTGTGCTTGCCGTTCAGCCAGGACGCGTCCTCGGTCGTGACGATGAAGAACTGCGAGCCGTTCGTGTTCGGCCCCGAGTTCGCCATCGCGAGATAGCCGCGCGCGACCGGGTGGTCGTTGAACTCGTCCTCGAACGAGTAGCCGGGCCCGCCCGTCCCGTCTCCGCGCGGGCAACCGCCCTGGATCATGAAGTCGGGAATCACCCGGTGGAAGGCGAGGCCGTCGTAGAAGCCCTCGCCCGCGAGCTTCGTGAAGTTCTCGACCGTCTTCGGGGCGTCGGCGTCGAAGAGCTCGAGCTCGATCGTCCCCTCACTCGTGGTCATGACCGCTGCGGACACGGCCGCGACGCTACCAGCGGGCCCCGCCAACTCGGCCCCGGAGCGACAAGTGCGTCCGCTTAACACTCGCGCCGAAGGCAGTGGCGACCGAAGCGCAGCCCGTGGGCGGTTTCCAGCAGGTCGAGCTCTCGAACGAGCTCGCCAACCAGTGGCGCCGTCTGACGCGAGCGGCGACCGCCGTCGCGCTCCTCACCGCCCCCGCCGTCGTCGTCTGGCTGAACCAGACGCAAGGCTGGTCGTGGCTCTGGTCGATCGTCGCGGCGCTCGGGCTCGTCGTCTGCTTCCGCGGCGTCATCGACCTCGTCTTCCACCGCTTGATCCCGCGGCCGAGCCTCTTCGGCCTCGAGAGCCAGCAGCTTCGCGAGGAGGACGTCGTCGCGCGGCGACGCGTCTGGTTCTGGCGATTCTGGGTGAAGGCGGCGATCGTCATCGCGATCGTCCTCCTTCCGTTCTACCTCTGGCTCGACGCGGCGCTCCTCATGCAGATCGTTCCCCTGCTCGTGATCCTGCCGTTCTTCCTCGTCATGAACTTCCTCATCCTCTTCGGACCGCTGCTCATCATGAACCTCTCGCAGATCCAGGCCTTCGAGCCGGGAGACGCGGAGTGGGGCGTCAAGCTCTCGGACGTCCGCGGCCAGGCCGAGGCCAAGGAGGAGGTTCGGCGAGTCGTCTCGATCTGGCAGTCCGGTGAGGCATTCGACCGCGCCGGCGGCAAGCGCGAACGTGGACTCCTGTTTCTCGGCGCACCGGGCACCGGCAAGACGATGCTCGCGAAGGCGCTCGCGACCGGGTTCAACTCGCCGTTCGTCTCGATTCCCGGATCCGGCTTCGCCGCGACGTTCATCGGCATCGACGCGATCGTCGTCCGCGTCCTCGCCCGGCGCGCGAAGCGGCTCGCCCGCAAGTGGGGCGGTCAGTGCATCGTCTTCATCGACGAGATCGACGCCGTCGGGATGCGCCGGCAGGCGCTCAACCCCGGCTTCGGCGGAGCCGGCGGCGGCTTCCAGCCCGTCGACGTGCACGAGCTCCTCTGGTACGGCCCGTTCGGGGCGCTCAACCCGTCCGGCGACCTCATCCTCGAGAACCACCGCTGGCGCGACCGGCTCTTCGCGGAGCGCGCATCGCAGTCCGGGCCCACGGTGGCAACTCGCATGAACGGCATGCTGAACTTCATGTTCCCCGGTGGAATGGGCGGCGGCTCGCTGGCGCTCAACCAGCTGCTCGTCGTCATGGACGGCATCGACAACCCGCCGTTCTTCAAGAAGTTCTTCACGAACAAGACGAACACGCTCCTCGACGGGATCTACATCGTCCCGCGCCGGGTCGGGAACCGCTCGCTCCGCTTCCCGGGAGCGAAGCCGCGCAAGGAGCAGATCTACTTCATCGGCGCGACCAACGTGCCCGTCGACCGCCTCGATCCCGCCCTCACGCGTCCCGGTCGGATGGGCCGCCACGTCTGGTTCCGCACGCCGACGAAGCAGGATCGCCTCGACATCCTCGACCTCTACCTCGGCAAGGTCTCGCACGAGCAGGAGCTCGACCAGCCGCATCGCCGCGAGGAGATCGCGCGAGTGACGAACGGCTACGCGCCGGCGATGCTCGAGCAGGTCACGTCGATGGCGCTCACGATCGCCCACCACTCGAATCGCGACGCCTTGACCTGGGACGACCTGGTCGAGGCGATGACCACTCTCGAGGCCGGAACCGCAGTCGGCATCGAGTACATCCCGGAGGAGAGCCGTGCCGTAGCCATTCACGAGGCGGGCCATGCCGCCGCCGGCCACGTCTACCTGAAGGGCGCGGAGTCAACGCGGCTCTCCATCCGGATGCGCGGAGGCGCGCTCGGCCACCACCAGGCGCTCGAGAAGGAGGAGCGGTTCAGCCGCTTCCGTTCGGAGGAGTTCGCACGCCTCGTCTGGGCGCTCGGCGCGATGGCCGCGGAGCGGGTCTTCTACGGCGAGAACTCGAACGGCGTCGGCGGCGACGTGATGAGCGTCACCGCGCAGGCCGCCCACATGGTCGGCGCCTCTGCGATGGGCCCCGAGCCGTTCGCCGTGACGCCGCGCGAGGACGAGACCGAAGAAGATGCACGCGAGCGCATCCTCAAGCGCTTCGAGAAGATCGGCCTTCAGATCGTCAACCGCACGAGCGGCGGCGGGCCGTTCGGCGAGAACCCGATCGCCTCGGTCATGTCCGACGCAGACAAGCGCGCGATCGTCGGCCAGCTCGTCGGGCAGGCGTACGTCGCGGCCTACAACCTGATCATCGCGAACCGCGAGGCAGTCGAGCACATCGCCGACGTCCTCGCCGCGCGGCGCGAGCTCTTCGGCGACGAGCTCCTGAACCTGCTCGACGAGTCGAAGATCGTGATCCCGGAGGTCGATCTGTCGGAGGAGAGCTCGTGGCCGACGATGTGATGGACAAGGCCGCCGCCGACGCAAACCCGCGGCCCACGAACGCCGGAGGCGCGGCGGTCGTCACCATCCCCGAGTCGCGAGCCGATCGCGCGCGGCGTTTCGCCTACCGAAGCCGATTTGCGGCGTTCTACGTCCTGCTCGCGGTAATCGCGGGAGCGGGCGTGGGAACGCTGCTCGTCCTCGTCGGCCGCGGGAGCCCCGCCCCCGCTCCCGCCTGGTCGGCGTGGGAGCCGACCGGAACCGCCGAGCAGCGCACCGCGCAGATCGCGGATCACGTGAGCGGCCAGTACCGCCTGCCCAGCGGAAACGCGCTCGTCGCGGTCACGTACCAGGGCCCGCCGATCGGAACCCTCGACGGCACCACCGCCCAGGCCGTACGCGCGATCGCTGTTCGCCCCGACACGACCGGCGGCCGCGCGGACGCGAGCGACATCGCGACGATCGACGCGCGCAACACCGTCCAGTACAGCCTCTGCGGGCTCGGGAAGAACTGCTCGATCGTCGGAAAGCCGAGCAACGCGCGAGCCCAGCTCCTTCGGCGACAGGCGCTCGAGCTGGCGCTCTACTCGTTTCACTACGTCGACGGGATCGACTCGACGCTGATCCTCCTTCCCCGGCGCGCGGACGGTCAGGAGGCAACGACGATCTTCCTGACGAAGAACGACCTGCGCCGCGAGCTGGGACAACCACTCGACCGGACGCTCACCGCGCCCCTCGCGCCCGGTCTCGGCGAGATCGCCGCGGACGAGCAGTCGGTGATCGACCGCACGACGAGGTCGCGGCTCTACGAGTACGGGTGGCTCCAGTCCCAGGACGGGACACTGGTCATGGTGCTCGCGCCCGTCGTGAGTGCCTGACGCCGACCTCGCCGGCGCCGTCGCGCGCGCGAAGGCCCGCCTCGACACGCTCGATCTCTATCCCGAGCCCGTACGGATCGATCGCGTCCGGATCCGCGTCGCTCCCTGGTTCTTCCGCATCCCGGGCTTCCGGCGCTACCACGGCTACGCGCTCTGGCGGACGATCCTCGTGCGCGATGCCGATCCGTCGGACGATCTCGTCACCCACGAGCTCTGCCACATCTGGCAAGGCCAGCACCGCGCGCTCGATTCGATGTGGAAGCAGCTGACCACGCGGTACAGGTCGAACCCGTACGAGATCGAGGCACGCCGAGCCATGGCCGAAACCGCCAACCAGGTGTCAGACACCGTGTCTGACACCTGAGATGTCTGAAACGGTCAGGCGTCCCTCGTTCGAGGGACACGACGCACTCTCCCGGGTGCCGACGTTCTTCGCATGCTGCGGCGCTCGGCTGCTCTCGTCCTGCTCTGCCTGAGCGCGGTCGCCGCGCTCGCGTCGAGCGGCGCCAACGCCACCCGCACGCCGGTGCCGGATGTCGTTTCGATCGACACGTATCCGTTCTCTGCCGTCGTCAAATGGCGCGTCCCGGACGCAGGTCGCGTGGTGCTCGAGGTCGGCATCGACGACCGCTTCGGCATCTGGTCGCCGACCACCGTCGCGCACTCGGCGCTCACGTCACGCACGACCCTCGCAGGCCTCGAGCCCGCGACGAGCTATCGCTTCCGGATCGTCACGCGCTGGCGTAACGGGATGACCTCCGAGGCGCGCGGATCCTTCCGCACCAGCCCCTGGCCGGGTGCAACGGCCGCAACCGCCGTCCCGGCCGCCGTCGAGGCGGCCGCAGCCGCGGGAAGCGGATCGCCGTTCGTGCTCCCGCCCTCGCTCCCGCCGGGCGTGGCTCCGTCCCCGACTCCCGCATCTGGCGCACTTCCGCCCGGGACGCCCCTCGTCGAGAGCTCGTCGCCGCTCCGTGTGAACGGCAACGCCGTCTTCCCGCGGATGGTCTGGCGGCAGTGCCCGACGTACTATCCGACGTCGATCGGAGCGGGGATCAACCTCTTCCTCGGCGTGAGCTGCGCCGACACCGACGAGCAGTTCGACCGCCTCGCCGGCCGCGCCATGTCGACCGTCGACGCCCACACGCCCGGTGTCTCCGGCCCCGGCCAGGTCGGCTGGCACCTGCAGGACGAGGCCGACGTCGCCGTCGGGAACGCGAGCAAGCTCCCCCAGCCCAAGGGCGCCGGCCGCGTGACCTTCCTCACGCTCACCGACAAGTTCTCGGTCAACGCAGCCGCCGGCCCGTATGGCAAGGAGATCTACCCGGCCTTCTTCGACAGCGCCGACGTGATCGGCTTCGACACGTACCCGGTCGAGGTGCGCTGCACGGTCGCGCAGATCGACAACGTCTACTGGATGCAGCGCGAGCTCGTCGCGCTCACCCGCGGCAAGCCGACGTTCCAGTGGATCGAAGCCGGGCCGATGGAGCACTGCCGGCAGAACGAGGATCCGACGCCGACAATCGTCCGCGCCGAGACCTGGCTCGCCATCGCCGGCGGCGCACGCGGCATCGGCTACTTCCCCGACTGGTGGGAGGAGTCGATCCGGAACGAGGTGCGCCTCGTGAACCGCGAGATCCTCGCGCTCGCCCCTGCCCTCCTCGCGCCCGTGACGAAGGCGAACTGGTCGACCGACAATCCGGTGCGGATCGGCGCGCGCCGCTACAACGGCGCGACCTACGTCATCGCGGTGAACACGTCCACGGCTCCCGCGACCGCGTCGTTCACGCTGCCGGGCCTCGGCGGGCGCTCACTCAAGGTCTTCCGCGACGGCCGTGTCGTGAAGCCGCTCGGCGATCTCGTCGCCGACAAGCTCGCGCCGCTCGGCGTCGCGGTCTACGTCGTCTCGCCGCCCGGCTGGTAGCGCTACGCGGCGGAGGACGCGGGCTCGGCCGGCACGAGCCCGGCACTCGCCGCTCGCATCAGCTCGGACGCGACGTCCACGAAGACGTCACCCGCGGGGAGATACTCCTCGGTGAACTCGACCGCGCCGTTCAGCTCGATCACCGTCCAGGTGCCGTCCAGTTCCGGGACGAGATCCACGCCGACAAGGGCGGTTCCCGCTGCGCGCGCCGCGATCAGCGCGAGCTCGCACGCCTGCCGAGGAGGATCGGCGACGGGTCGCCGAGCTCCGCCGAGCGCGATGTTGGTGCGCCACTCGCCGTCCGCAGCAACCCGGAAGATCGCACCGACGATGCGGTCGGCGGCGACGAGAATGCGCAGGTCGTAGCCCTGCGGCGTGACCGCTTCCTGGACGAGTACGCCCTGCTGCTCGAACCACGGCAGGTCGGAGAGCGATGCGAGCGCCTCGACCAGAGAGGACTCGTCGGCGCACCAGGCGACTCCTTCGCCTCCACTCCCGAAGCGTGGCTTCACCACGACGGGAGGTCGTAAGGCCGCGAACGGCCGGTCGGGCCGCACGTGCGCCGTTCTCGGGTGCGGCACGCCGGCCCGTCGCAGCAGGCGAGCGGTCAGGAGCTTGTCGTGCGTCGCGTAGAGCGCCGAGGCGTGGTTGAGGACGACGACCCCGGAGGCCTCCAGCGCGCCGAGCGCCCACACCCCGTCGTCGATCCCGTCGAGCGTCTGTAGCACGTCGAGGCGACCGAGCGCGGCATCGCCCGGCCGAAGCGCCGCCAGCGCCTCCTCCGGTGACATCAGCTCCCAGCGGCCTTCGTCCATGACCGCACGGGTCAGCGACTCGTTCGTGGGGGTGTCCCGAAGTGCGACCAGCGCGTGACGCATGGGCCACTCATTCGCACAGTTCGCGCTGGCTTACAACGCCGTTCACCGGGTCGACACCCGTCGGCAACGTGCTCGCCACCGTCGGCGAGAAACTCCGTCCCGGCCGCCGGGCTGTCGAGCGAGACCGCGAGCTGTGCTCCGTTCGGCAGTGTCGTCGAGTTCGAGCCGGCGAACGCTGGCATGGCTGTCAGCGCAAGCGCGCCGACGATGACCGCGCACCGGCGGAGGCGCCTGTGACCGGCCGTCTTCCTACTCATCTGGAACTCCCCCTTGGCTAGCGGGATCAGGCCGCCGTCCGCAGTCTTGCGGCCGCTGCGGGAACTGCTGCGATGTGCCTGCCTGCCGCCCACCTCCTTCTCGACTCTCCCCGCACACGTCCTACGCGGGAACGACCGAGCGGCACATGCCTCCACAGGGGAACCGGAGCGCTCCGCCGGAAACGACTGAGGGCCCGGCAAGCCGGGCCCTCCGTCGAATGCGAGTCGGGTCGAGCTAGGCGACCGTGACGCCGTTGCTGTGAGCGATGACCTTGCCGCTCGTGATCTTCGGCGTGTTCGGGATCAACGTCTCGAGCTTCTCGTCGCGGATCCAGGTCGCGACGACGTTCGACGACTCCTTGCCCTGCTCGGGTGTCTCGAAGAGACCGAGCGAGCTGAAGATGCCGTCGCCGGCCTCGATCAGGTAGTAGCCGGCGAAGCCGGGGAGCTTGCTGAGCTTGGGGACGAGGGTCTCGTTGACCTTGCTCGTGAGCTCGGTCGTGCGATTCTGGTCCACACCGTCGTAGCGGCGAATGGTGGCATGCATGTGGTGCTCCTTCGTTCCTATCGGGACAGGAGAGTCCGAACGAACTCCCTGCTGCGCTCGGGTCGGTGCATCAGTCGAAGAGGCATGTGCCTCGACGACTTCAAAGACACCCAACGCGCTCCGAGCCACCCTAGCTGCGAATCGTGCGCCCCGTGTTGCGCCGGTCGACCAGCGGTACACTGGACGAACTTCAACAGCTCCTCCTCCCGTCGTGACCCAGTCCTGAGCCATTGCGCCAGGTCGAGCGGAAAGAGAGCGAGGCTATGTCCTCACCCTTCGTCACCGTTCGCTATCCAGATGATGCGTGGGAGCTCGAGCTCAGCGAGAACGTCCCGAAGACCGGCGACACATTGCAACGAAGCGGCGGCAAGTGGGTCGTCACGACAGCGGTCGAAGACCGCAGTGGTCATGTCATCGTCACGTGGCGGCGAGCCGCGAGACCCTCCACCCGGAGCTCGCAATCATGAGCAAGCGATCCGAGAAGCCGAAGAAGCAGGGAAAGCAGAAGGCGACGAAGACGCTCAAGGAGAAACGCAGCGAGAAGCGCGCGGCCAAGAAGCTCGGCCCGAGCTCGCTCATGCGGGCGGACGGCTGACCACGCGAGCGGTCTCCGCACGGTTCTTTCGGGATCGAGTCTCAGATCATGTCGAGAGGCTCGACGGTCCTGTCCTCGGCGCAGCTCAGCGCCCACCCGCGGCAGATCGCCTCCACCCACTCGGTCGGTGACCCGGCGAGCGTGACGCGCACCTGGTGGATGACGCCTTCGAAGTCTCGAGCGTAATCCTGGCGGCGCTCTGCAGTGATCGTCATCTCGGCGCCCGCTCCTGCTTGGCGAAAGGCTAGAGCGAGCCGATCCAACTCAGCTTGAGTGGCCTCGCGCCCAGAGAGAATGCCGAAGTTGACGACGACGGCCCCGTCCTCGGCGAACGCGACGGGGAACTCGTTGCGATTGATCGCCATCGAGAGGGCTTTCCCGAATTCCGAGGCGAGCTAACGCACGCTGTCGCGACAAGGAGCTCGGGTGAATCGTGGCCGCACTCGGTTTGTCGGGGAACGAGGCGGGTAAGCACGTACGAGACCGAGACACCTAAGGAGGAAGATGATGGGAACAAAAGTGCATGAGGTCATGACTGATCGCCCGCGCGCCGTAACTCCGGAGACCACAGTCTCCGACGCTGCGGTGCTCATGAAGAATGACGACATCGGCTCGCTCCCCATTCTCGATGGAGAGCAACTGTCGGGCATGGTTACAGACCGAGACATCGTCATCCGAGCGATCGCGGAGGGGAAAGACCCGCGCGGGATGCCAGTGCGCGAGGTTGCGAGCCGTGAGCGGTGGCCATGGTTCTCCCCTTCCTAGAGAAGCTCACCAATAAGGGCGGCCGCGCGTGCCGCACCATCGGTCTCGACCGGCTGGTAGTCGACTTCTCGGCCGATCTCCTCGGCGATCGCTGAGGCGATCACAGCCGGCGTCGCCGTCTCGAAGTCCATGCGCCGCCCCGCTCCGTAGCGGTCGAGCCGGTGCCGAACATGGAAGTTCTGCTCGAAGTGGTGGCGAAGCGGGAAATAGAGGAACGGCCGTCGGTTCGCGGTCAGCTCCATTCCCGTCGTGAGCCCGCCCTGTACGACGGCGAGGTCGCACGCCGCAAGGTGCCGATACAGCTCGTGAACATAGGCGCGGACCTCGAGGCCGTCGTGTGACTGAAGGCTTGCAGGATCGATCCGCGGGCCTGCGACGACGACCATCCGTAGCGCCGGCACGAGCTCCTTCGCCTCCGGGAACGACGCGATCACGCGCCGCAGAAGGTCGCCCCCGACGCCCGAGCCTCCGACGGTGACCACGCAGACCTGCTCGTCGTCGCCGTAGCCCAGCTCGTGCCGCAGCCGCTCGCGGTCTCCGAGCTCCTGCGGGTCGAAGCCCGTGACATAGCCCGCGAACGAGAAGTGCTCCTCAGTCCAGTCCCGAATCAGGGGGAGGTCCGGCCCGAAGTAGTCGGGCACGATGTCGTCGGCGTCGCCGACGAAGATCGCGCGGTCGCGGACGCGCGGAAAGCGCGCGATGTGCTCGATCATCTCGGCGTTGTAGTCGGCCGTGAGAAATGCCTCGTGCTCGCCGCCATCCGCCATCGGCAGCCAGCCCACGAAGTCCGTCAGCCACACGTATGCCGCCCGCTTCTGCTCAGGGTTCTCGTGCAGGTAGTAGTCGAGCTCCCACGCCTCGTCCCCGATCCAGAGGTCGTACTGCTCCTCGCGCACGAGGTCGTGGAAGACCATGAAGTTCGCGAGCAGGATCTCGTCCATCCGCCGAATCGCCTGGAAGCAGTGCAGATCGTGCTCGGCCGACTCGCACTCGATGTGGTGCGATTCGTTCGCGAGGAACTGCGCTCGCCGGGTGCAGGCGCTCCCCGCGTGCCTCGAGCACCGCGGTCACCGGATGCTGCGCGAGCCAGTCGATCTCGAGGTCGGGGTGGAGCTTCGCAGCTCGTCGGCGATGGCGGCGTCGCGCTGCGCGTGACCGAGCCCGATCGGCGACGAGACGTAGAGCGCGCGCTTCCGACGCGATCTGCCGCGCACCCAGCGACTCGCCGGCTTCGATGGCGCGATGAAGTCGCGCAGGAGCAGATTGACCTTCACCGGATCGCGCGCGTGCGGGAAGTGGCCGCCTCCCTCGAGCGTCACGAGACTGCCGCCGGTTGCTTCGGCGAGTGCTGCCCCGCGCGAATGTGGAGTGATGGGGTCGGTGTCACCGTGGACGACCAGGACCGGGCACCGCACTCGGCCGCAGAGATCTCCGATGTCCTGCTCGCTCAGGAAGCGATCCGTCGACGCAGTGATCAGCGTCTCGGCGTCGGTCTCGAGCGCCCAGCCGACGACGTCCTCGATCTGCTTCGTCGAGTGAGGTTCGGTCAGACACTGCCGAATGAACCAGTCGACGAAGCCGGCGTAGTCGCGCAGCCAGTAGTGGGTGTTGAACTTCGCCCACCCCTCGTCGGTGTCGAGCGGCTCGTCGAACGCATGCACGTTGCGGTAGTCGTGGCCCGGCGTGATCGGGAGCGTCGGCACGATGAAGGCGGGCCGCTGACGCGCTCGGGATGATCCGCGGCCAGATCAGTGAGCGCTGGCACCCAGCGAGAGGTTACGACGACGGCCTGCTCGGTTCCGGTGGCATCGAGCACGGCTTCGGCGTCACGCGCGAACTCCCGCTCGGCGTACGCGCTGGCCTCGGCCGGGCGGTCTGAGCGTCCGTTGCCTCGCGGGTCGAACGTGACCACCTTGTGGTGGCGGGCGAGGTACGGGATCTGCATCTTCCAGTGCCGCGAGTGGATCAGCGTCCAGACAGGCATGAGGAGCACCGTCGGCTCGCCGTCCCCGTAGACCTCGTAGAAGACGCGGACGCCGTCGCGCTCGACATGCCCCTCCTCGTCGGGGTAACAGGCGCGCGTCTGGTCACGAGGCAGATCCCTCGTCACATCCGTCGCCGCCCTCATCTCGCGCCCTCCAACCAGTCGTCGATCCAATCGAGCAGCTCCGCCTGGCCCGTCTCGATCCCCGAGAGCCGCTCGAGCATGATCCCCTCGTTGAATGTGATCACGAGCGCGACCAACGCCTCGAGGGGCATCTCGATCCCGTAGCGCTCCCGCGGCTCCCGGAGCGCGTCTCGCAATACGGCCCGCCACTCGTCGTCCACGTGTGAGACGCGCGCGCGAAGCTCGCGACGATTCCATGCGAGCGCCTGCAGCTCGTACCAGACCTTCTGATAGTCGCGATCCGCGTCGAGATAGCGCATTGCCTGCCGCCACTTGTCGATGAAGGACATTTCCGGATCCGCGTACATCGCTCGCTGGCGCGCGATCAGCTGCTCGGTGAATCGCTCGAGCACCCGCACGAGTAGGTTCTCCATCGAGCCGAAGTAGTAGTGGACGAGCGCCAGGTTGACGTCGGCCTCCTGCGCGACACGCCGGGTCGTGATGCGGGCGTGGCCGACCTCCACGAGCAGGCGTTCGGCGGCGTCGAGCAGCGCGTCCTCGGCCTCCTGGCGGGGCGTAGCCTCGGCCTGCGTCGTCACGTGCCGTAGCCCCCGACGATTCCCGCGAGCGCCGTGGCGACGCCGCCCCCGATCAGGACGATCCCCAGCGGGCGCGCTCAGCCGCCGTCCCCACGAGGCGTTCTTCTCCGTCGCCATGACCGCTGCGAGCACCAGCATCCAACCGATGCTCCCCACGCCGACGGCGAACATCAGCAGCATCAGCGCCCAGCAGCAGCCGAGGCAGAAGACCCCGTGCCGCACCCCGAGGCGCAGCGCGTCCCAGCGCGTCGTGGCCGCGCCAGTTCTGCATCACGAAGGAAACCGGAGAGCGGCACTTGTCGAGGCAGCGGTACTTCAGCGAGCTGAACTGGTACACACCGGCGAAAGCGAACGTCGACGCCGCGATCACCCACGCGTTCTCGTGGAGCCAGCCGACGCGCTCGACCGCCGTGTGGATGCCCAGATCGCCGATGTGCACCAGGCCGGCGAACGCGACCCAGACGCCGACGTACCCGAGCACGAGCAGGGCGACGAGCGAGACGCGATCCGGCGCGCCTGCGAACCAGCGCCCGGAAGAAAGCCACGAGCGGCATGCTCGTCGGCAGCATCATCGCGACGGTCATCAGTGTCCAGCCGCCGACGAACAGCGCCAACAGCACGAGGTAGCCGTCGCTCGATCGACCGCAGCGCCGCCGATCTCCTCGTGGCCCAGGAAGCGGGCGTACGGGGATTGCTGCCAGAGCCACAGGCTGAGCCACGCGAGGACGATCAGCCCGCCGATCAGCCCGAAGAAGAGCCGATCGCGCGGACTCGCGGCCACAAGCCCAACGTGCCGGACGGGGTGACCGTCGAGGCGCTCGTCGCTCCCGGTGCGCGCGCTCCGCTCACCCCTCGAAGCTGAAGACGCCCGAGATCGCGTTGTGGCCGTCGAGGTCGATCTCGAATCCGTGCTGCGGCGCGTCCACCTTGTACATCGACGCCTTCCCGACATAGGCGGGCGAGCCGGGGATCGTCGTGAAGATCGTGTCGTAGAGCGCGCTCGGCTCGCCGGTCGCCCCCGTGAACGGCTCGAGCTCCGCCTCGATCGTCTTGCCGATGGTGAACCGCCCCGCGACACCCTTGCCCTCGACCTGGAACTGCACGGGCGCGCGCTCGACGGCGATCACTTCACCGACGAGCTGTGCCAAGTCGGCCATTGGGCCACCGAGCTTTCCCGTCCAGACGTCGATCAGCGCCTGCTGCTGGTCGTCGCTGGCCCCGTCATCGACGTAGACGACGATGCGCCAGTTGCCCTCGAGGATGTTGCCGGGAATGTGGGTGAGGATCGTGAACGTACGGCCCGACACGTCCGTGCCATTCACGCTGCCCTTGTCGATGTGCCAGGAGAGCACACCGTCGCACGTGCCGCCGTCCGGGTCCTGTCCCACCCAGCAGGGGCAGAGAATGTTGCAGGTGCAGACCTCGAGCAGCTGACCCTCAAGGTGATACGCCATCATAAACCTCCTTTAGTCACCTGACTAGGTCATTTGACCAAAGGATGAGCCCGAAGTCAAGCTCCTTCCGAGATCGCCCTGAACGCCACCGGACACCTCTGCCGGAACGGCTGCGGTCGTGGCTGTACCGAGGCTGACGCTAACGGGGACACGCCTGTACTCCCACCCGTACTCCTCGCGAGGCCCCCGCTCTCTGCTTCACGCGTCCGCTTCGCTCAATGTCGCGATAAAGGTCGCGTGTTTTGGACGGACACAACCCTCGCGGTTCGCCCGTAAACGACACGACGCGTCGGAATCTGTGGTGAACCTGAACCGGTTCCGAGCTAGTTCAACCCGCCTTGATGGGAACAAGTGCCGGTTGCTAGCCCATGGAAAGGCACTCAGGCACTCCTCAGGCGCGAGGGGGAATCAGTCCGAGTGAAGCGTGTGCGGATCGAGGCCGATTGCCTCGGCTCCGCGAGAGGTGAGCACGTAGAACGTCGGGTCGGGCGCTGGTGCAGCGCGACGCGACTGCGACTTGAACGGGTTGGTTCGACGCGGCCGTATCAGTTCGGCTCGAACGAGGTGCTCTAGGTCGAACGCTGGAAAGCGTTCGACCACCTCCGCTGCCGTCTTCCCCTGATCGCCGACGAATTCGAGCACATCACGATCAGCGTCTTCCATGAGAAGACGGTACTCGATGGCCGGCTCCAAACTCTGGATCCGTCGTAGTTTGGGAGCGCGAGGATTATTCGGAGAGACGCTCGAGCGCACGTTGCCCCATCGACGGCGGCACGGCATCGGAGTGCGGCGCTCGCGACCATGCCCAGATGCTCGCGAGGATCCAGGGCGCTCCCAACAGGAGCGAGATACCGACGCTACTCAGCATCGACCTACCTTGCCTGTCGCAGACCGGCAGGCGTCTCGTCTCCGCCGCCTACTCACAGAATCTTCACCACTCGGGTGCGTTATAGGCGTCCCGGACGGCTGCAACCGAGCGCGAGTGCGCAAGTTTCGCGCGGCGCGCGCATCTATCTCGTGGGGGAGGGAGCAGTAACCCGAGAGACGAGCGGCGCTCCGCGCTCTGCGGCAGCAGCGGGTGCCGCTCGCACTCGGGCAAGTACATGGGTGGCTTCACGCAAAGCCGCCCAACTTATGAGCGTGCCGTTTTGTCGCGGCCAGGCCAGCAACCCAATCCTCGCCCTCAGGGGAGAGGGGAAGAACGAGGACGCCAAAAGCCAACCTGGCCGCGACTGTTCCCTTCCGCATCTAACAAATGCCTCCTGTGTCCGGATTCTTAGCCGTCGTCTCCTCGAAGAAGGTCTGCAAGCTGCCCTGACACGCAGGCCACCGGCAAAGGCGTGAGGAGTGTGCTTTGACTCCTCCCGGTGCGTACCAGCGTCCGCCGTACGAGCCGTTCCGCGTCGTCGAGTCGACGAGAGGTCCTGCGGACATAGAAATCGCATTTACCAGGTTCTTCGCGGATGGGCCGGGCAGGGATCGAACCTGCGACCTTGGGATTGTCTGCGGCGAACAGCGACCACCTGAAATAGCCTGCAAGGACTAGAGATCGTGGCCGCAGTGAACTGCGGGCTGTTGCACGCACTGGAGACGAGCCGGTACTCCTACCCGTACTCCTCTCTGGCGAGAGCACACTCGTGCATCTCGGGGTAAGGCGACATAGGCTGCGTACGATGGAAACGGTCAACGGATGCACCGTCATCGCTTCCCACGACTCGGCTGAGGCAACCCACTTTGGTCCGGCCGATATGGCCGGTGCCTACGTCGCGGTTGTCGGGGTCTTCCCGCCGGGCCAGCCCGCGCCTCCCCTTCACCTACACCCGGACACCGATGAGGCGTTCTACGTCGCTGAGGGAGACGCGACGTTTCTGCTCGGCGACCGCGAGCTCACGGTGACGACGGGCGGGCTCGTCTTCGTACCGCGCGGAACTGCGCACACTGTCTGGAATTCTGGTTCCGGTCCCGTGCGTGGGCTCATCGTCATCTCACCGGGTGACGCCGAGCATTCGTTCGTCCCCGCTGACGCGGGTTAGGCGCTCGCTCGTGTAGGTCTTCAAGGGACATTCCCGCCGGCCTCGAGCCCGTCCGCCGCTACGGCGAGCACTCGCTGCAGTTGCCCCGGTCGCCCGCTCGGCGAGCGACGCACGGTCAGCGTCTAGCTGCGCGAAGCGACGGTTGCGGCGGCCTCGATCGGCTCCTCGTCCAGATGGATGGCGCCGATCTCGGCCACGAGCGTCGCGCTCGCGCCGGCGCCCGCGAGGGCGAGCTGGAATCGCGTGGCCAGGCCGTGCAGCTCGTCCGCCTGCCCGCTCAGACGCGCGGAGTCGACGGCTGCGATGACGACGAGGTCGGGCCGAAGCGTGGTCGCGGTTTCGTCGATCGTGGCAAGCGGCGTGTCCGCACCGAGGTAGGTGACGCGCCAGCCGTGCTCGCGCAGGGCGAGCCCGAACACGATCAGGGAGAGGTCATGCTGTTCGCCCGCGGGGCAGGCGAGGAGCGCACGCGGGCCCGAGCCCCGATTCCAGCCGCGAGCCAGGCCGAGCATCCGCCCCCGCAGCAGATTGCTGGCGAAGTGCTCCTGCGCGATCGTGATCTCGCCACGTTGCCAGCTCTCGCCCAGCTCGCGGAGCGCCGGCAGGACCGAGTCGCGCAGGACGCTCTCCAGCGTGAGCGACGACAGCAGCCGGTCGAGTGCCGCGTGCGCCCCGGCGTCATCGAAGCCGACTAGGGCCTCGAATAGCGTCTTGGCAGTGGGTAGTTCGATCGCGTCGCCAAGGGCGAGCTTTGCTGCCTCCGCGGCCGAGATGCCCCGCCCGAGCGCGCCGGTCATCGTGCCGACACGTCGTTCGTCTTCGGCCGAGTAAAGCCGGTAGCCACCCGAAGAGCGTTCGGGCCGGAGCAAGCCGTAGCGGAGTTCCCAAGCGCGAAGAAGTTCGGGGCTGACGCCCGTGCGCCGGGCGAGCTCGCCGATGCGGACTACTGCGGTCACATCCAACAGTGTACACACCATCTACAAAGCCTTGACGAACTCCCCACTCGTCTGTACAGTCACTCGACAAAGTCCAGACAGCCTCTCCAGTGGACGTGGGTCGACGCTCGCCCACCTCAACTGAAAGGAATATCCATGAAGCTCTTCGCAATGACAGACCAGCCTTCGCGGAGCCTGGGCGATGGCGCACGATCACGGGAAATGACGGCGCGGCTGCTGCTGTTCCTCGCGGCCGCCGCCTCGTTTGTCCTGTCGGTTTCGCTCTGGTTCGCAGGCAACGAGCTGCAGGGGATCTTCGTAGGGCTCTGGGTGCCCTCGATACTGGCACTTGGAGCCATCGTGCTCCCGCAGAGCGTGCGATCATGAGCAACCTCGGCCTCTTTGCTGTCGGAGTCGCCGTCACCCTGCTCGTCTTGGCTGCGCTCGGGCTCCTCGTCTGGGGGGCGATTCTGGACGGCCGCTACGACAACGAGCAGCGGGCAGCGGCAGAAGACGCATCGACGCGAGCCAGGCGCGACCCGGCACTGCATGCAATCGACGCAGCGTGAGCTTGTAGTGGCTGTCAGCGAAGCCAGGCGTCTGGAACATCCTTGGCCGGCGGAGACGGTGGCCTACCGTGCACCAGCGACTGAGTCAAACGCCAACGGTCTAGACAAGCTGGCGGATTCCGATCTACTCGGCCTGATTTCGCGGCGTGATCTCCGCGCCTTCGAAGTGATCTATGACCGCCACATCGAAGCCGCTTGGAGGGTCGCTCTCACGTACTCGGATGACGTGCCCGGCGCCGAGCGCGCCGTAGAAGCCGCGTTTCTCCGCTTGTGGCGGCAACCCGAGCCCGGAGCTCGCGCAAGTCTCGCCGCGCGGCTCTTGTCCAGCGTGAGGCGCGAAGCTTTCCCGGGCAGCCTGGACCGTGACGGCCGAGGAATCGTGGAGGCCCTCGAAGGCTTTCCGCATCAACGCTGCTGATCGGATGCGTGGCGTCCTCACACTGCTTGCTGTCGTGCCGTGGGCGTGGAGCGTCCTCGTGGCAGAGCTCGACCGACGACAGCGGGTGTCGTTGGACGACGTGGAGCCCGCACATGACGGTCCGCTCGTGTCTGTGGTCGTGCCTGCTCGCGACGAGGGGCGGGGCGTGCGGGCGGCGATTGCCTCGCTCGCGGCGCAGGAGTACCGCGCGCTCGAGGTGATCGTCGTCGACGACGAGTCGGCAGACGCGACCGCAACCGAGGCTCGAGCAGCTGCCACACATCGCGTCCGGGTACTCGAGGGCAAGCCGATGCCCACCGGCTGGGTTGGGAAGTCGTGGGCGTGCCACCAGGGATACGAGGTCGCACAGGGAGAGTGGCTTCTGTTTACAGACGCCGACGTGCGCCACGCCCCGGACACCGTCGGGCGCGCGCTCGCCCTGGCGCAGCGCAGGCACGTCGGGGGAGTGTCGATACTTCCCGTGATCGAGACCGAAGGGGTCGTGGAGCAGGCGATGCAGCCGGCTGCCGCGGTCCTGATCCGCTCGTTCGTGGCGCCAGGCCCGCTCGTGCGCTCACCCGGCAGCCGGGTCGCGATCGCCGCCGGCGGGTTCATCCTGGTCTCGCGCGCCGCCTACGAGCGGGTTGGCGGGCACGAGGCGATGCGACACGAGCTCGTAGACGACCAGATGCTCGCGATCCGGCTCAAGGCGGCGGGGACGCCGCTGGCGCTTGTGGGCTCGGCGGGCCGGGTTCGCGTGCGGATGTACGTCGGCGCCCGGGAGACGCTCCGCGGGTGGCGGAAGAACACCTCCGCGGGACTGGGCGGCTCCGTCGCCGTGGCGGCGATCCTCGCGTGCGCGGGCGGCGCCTCCTCCCTCGCGCCCGCGGTCGCGATCGTACGAGGTCCGCGTCGGGCGGGCGCCCTAGGACTTGTCCTTCAGCTCGCCGCCCGGGCTGCCTCGAACGAGCTGTGCCCGACGCCCCGGCGGGCGTGGGCGCTCTTCCCGGCGGGCGCACTGGGGCTTTCGATCCTCTCGCTGCTCAGCTCGGTCGACAGGCTCCGAGGCGGGGTCGTCTGGCGCGGCCGGCGCTACGGGCCCAGCCTGAAGAGCAGTCGGGAATACGCGCGAGCCGCGAACGTTGTATAGTCTATGTTGATAGTTTGTCTAACTAGGAGGAGAGCAGCATGAGCACCACAGAAATGCAGCCGGAGACGACCACCACGTGGCCCGAGTTCGCCGAGGGGCTGTACGGCTTCCTCACGGGTCGCGGCGCGACGATCGAGTACAACCTCGACCAGCTCGAGATCCTCGTTCCACGGAATGCGAACGACAACACGCCCCAGGCCAAGTGGAAACTGAACGGGACCGTCCGGATCCGCACGTCGGAGAAAGGAACGTAGCTCCGTCGTGCTGGATGTCTTCGCCAACGTCGAAATCGAGTTCGGCGCTGGTCGTGGTCGCCTCGTCGCGCAGGGACAACACTTCGTCCTCGACGTCGACGAACCCTCGACGCTGATCAGCGTCGTCGAGCGTCGCTCGCTCCGGGCCCTGGCCGACAGACTTACTCGGGCCGGGTTCACACTCCGCGTGCGCAGCGGCGACCGGCTGCTTCTCGTGGCTGGTCGCGACGCCAAGACCGGCATCCTGACCCGCGCTGCTCCGCCTGCCAGGCGTCCAGCTCAGTCCGCGGTTTGCCCTTCGCTCCGCTCTCGGCCGGGGTCACCCGCGGCCCTGACCGGGTCGAGCGATTCGGAGTTTCTGCGGTGCTCCTCGGGGCGGCCAAGGGCCATCTCCGAGACGGCGATCTCACACTGTTCGGCCCGCTCGAGGAGGAGCCAAGCGCTCCTCTCTCGAACGGGCGCGGCTCGCGCTCGGCGACAATGGGTTCCGAACACCCTTTCGCGCGGGGGGCGAGCATGAGCGTGGACGAGGGGGTCGGGCTGGCTTTGCGCAATGCGTAACACCTTCCGTACAGGCATCCGGCCGCGACACTGTCTTCCGTATCGTGCGGCTCTCCGACGTTGCATCTGTCAGCGTCCGGGGACGTTTCGTCTGCAAAGGCGAGTGGCCCCGCGCTCGCGAGCTACCTGACGAGCGAGGAGCCGCAGGTACAGGCGAACGCGCTGAACTAGCGGTTGCGCTTGAGCACTACTCGAGCGTGCGTGTGGAATACAGCCAAGCCCGACCGAGTGGCCGGGCTTGGCTGTCTCCGCGACGTGCGTCTACCGGAGGCGCGCGACGAGATCGCGCGAACGCTGGCTAGTCTGCTGTTGCTGCGCCAGCGCCGCCGGGTTCGGGGCGCCCGGGAACAGGTCGTTTCCAATCGTCGGGATGAACGTCGGCGGGACACGGACCTTGGTTGCCTGCTCGTAGTCGTAGGCGAGGCCGATCAACTCCGCCTCCGACCACGGCCCACCGATGAAGGTGACACCGATTGGCAGCCCTTCGATGGAGCCGGCTGGCACCGTGATGTCGGCGTAGCCCGACACCGCAGCTGCGCCCGACGAGCCGACGAAGTACTCGAAGTGGCCATCGAGGTCGCCCTCGTCCGGGTTGTCGTTCGTCGGCCAGGCAGGTCCGTTCGTGAGAGCGATGATCGCATCGAGGTCGTTGTCGGCCATGAGTTCGTCGATCGCGTCCTGAACCGGTGGCGTGACGCCAGCACGGATGTCGGCGCACTTCTCGTCCCGCCCGTCGGTGGCCTCGGCGAGCTCGAAGACGAGGTCGTTCCAGGGGCCCTCGAGCTCGGGATGATCCTGATTGAACTCGATCAACTCCGCGAGGGTCTGTGGATAGGCCTCGCCGGAGACCGGGTTCGTCCCGTCGACATAGGTCTCGAGGTACGTCGCGATGTCGGTCTTGAACTCGCACAGCAGGGCGTCGAACTCGCCCGCCGTCGCGGACAGGTCGATGTCCATGCCCTCGACGACCGTCGCGCCCTCCGCCTTCAGCGCGGCGACGGCATCGTCGAGGATTGGCTCAATCACAGGGCCCGTGAGTCCAGGGTCGAACGTTCCGGCGCGCCACACACCGATACGTGCGCCCTCGAGCGATTCGTCGCCGAGGAACTGGGTGTAATCGGTGAAGGCGTTACCGGCCTGGTCGGCGGTCGCGGCGTCATCCGGATCGATGCCGGTGGCTGCGCCCGAGAGCACGGCCGCATCGGTCACGTTCCGGGCCATCGGGCCGGCCGTGTCCTGGTCGGCGCTGATCGGGACGACGCCGGCGCGGCTCCACAACCCGAGTGTCGGCTTGACCCCGACGACGCCGTTGGCGCCAGACGGGCACACGATCGAGCCGTCCGTCTCTGTGCCGACGGCGGCGACCGCGAGATCAGCAGCCGCGACGACGGCGGAGCCGGAGCTCGAGCCGCACGGGTTGCGATCGAGGACGTAGGGCATGTTCGTCTGGCCACCGATGCCGCTCCAGCCGCTCGACGATGGGCCGGACCGGAAGTTCGCCCACTCGGACAGGTTGGCCTTGCCGATGATGAGCGCGCCCGCGTCCTTCAGCTGCTCCACGATGAACGCATCGTCGGGCGTGCTCCCGGCGAGTGCCCAGGAGCCGGCTGTCGTCGGCATGCCGGTGGTGTTGATGTTGTCCTTGACGATGATCGGAATCCCGAGCAGCGGACGGTCGTCGCCGTTGCGTCGCCGCGCCCGGTCGGCCGCTCGTGCGTCGGCGAGGGCCGTCGGGCTGACCGTGATGACGGCGTTGAGGGTCGGGTTGAGCTTGCGGATCCGGTGCAGGTAGAACTGGGTCAGCTGCACGGACTTCAGCCGGTTCGCGTTCATGAGCTCTTGAAGCTCCGGAATCGTCGTCGCGTCGACGTCGATACCGGCAACCTTTGTGTCGGGCGGTTTGGCCGCGGCGCCGGATACCGCACCCGGCTTGCCGGCAGCCGCGATCGATCCGCTCACGGCCAACATGAGCACGACCGAACCGAGAAGGACAAGAATCCGTCTCATAGAGCCTCCCCGTAAGTGCGACTGGATGGTCAGACCCGCGGCTGAGTCGTAACCCTGTGTTTGGCCCAGCCTGGTCGCAGTCAGCACACGTTGAGTCGCCCCTAAAGAGCGTTACCAATGACGGCGAAGGGAGGGAGAGGAAGCCCTAGTATCGCGCTGCCCGCCAAGGAGCTCGCCGAGGTCGCCTACGACGCCATCGAGTGGACCTTCGACGACCAACGGTTGCCGCGCGGTATGTGGGTTGTCGAGCCGAAATCGGGATCCGCCGGCGTAGAGGTCGTTCGATGCGAAGCAGACTCGACCGACCATCACCATGATGGCTGCACCGACGCAGAGCGCGCAAGGCTCGAGCGTCGTGTACAGCGAGTGCTCGCCGTAGCGGCGGACGGGCTCGAGGTTGGCAAGCGCATTCAGTTCGGCATGAGCGAGGAATGAGTCGGCCAGTTGCCCACGAGGAGCGTCCGATTCAAAGATGCGGTTTCGGCCCTCGGCCACCGTATGGCCGGTCGCGTCGACTATTACCGCTCCGACAGGAATCGATCCTGCGCAAAAAGCTTCCCATGCGAGCTCGAACGATGCCCGCCACGCAGGATCGAGTCCGCCGAAGGGCATCGCCCGGGAGCGTACTGCGGCTCGCCCAAGAGCTAGAGCACGCCGTCCACTAGGGAGCTCACCAGCGTGGGCCAGCGTTCGGGAATGTCCCCTGACGATTTAACACTTGGCCGAGACGCGGTCGACTGGGTGCCAGTGTTCCGAGACTCGAACCGCCGAGCGCGGTGGTTTGGTGATCGCGCTAGTGCGACCCGACAGCGGGCTCGATAGGGGAGGCACGGTAGACGCGCCAGCTGCCGGGTACGCCTTTGAGTTCCCGCTCTCCGCGGTCTTCGAGGAGGAGCCCGGTGCCGGCGACGAGGTCCTTGACCGTCTGCGAGACGAGCACCTCGCTTGGGCCGGCGTAGGCGGCGACTCGGGCGCCGATCGAGACGGCGAGGCCTGCGACCTTCCCGTCGTGAAGCTCGCACTCGCCGGTGTGGACGCCCGCGCGCACCTCGAGGCCGAGATCACGGATGCCGGCGACGAGTGCCTGGGCACAGCGAATCGCCCGCGCCGGCCCGTCGAAGGTCGCGAAGAAACCGTCCCCAGCGGTGTCGCGCTCCTCCCCGCGGAAGCGGGTCAGCTCTCGGCGGACGAACGCATGGTGACGCTCCAGCAGCTCGCGCCAGGCACGATCCCCGAGCTCGGCCGCCCTCTCGGTCGAGCCGATGATGTCGGTGAAGAGAACGGTCGCCAGAACGCTGTCGGGGACCTCGGGCACTGCTTTCCGGGCGACGAAACGCGCCACTTCTTCGGGGATCTCCGGCGACAAGAAGATCTGTTGGTAGTCCCTCCCCGAGACACGCAGCGCGCGTGCAGAGGGGATCAGGTCGGTCACGGCTCGGGCGTGCCGTTCAGCCTCCACGCCCGCCCGATACATGACGAGCGTAGGCACACGGACGGCCGGCAGAACGTCGCGAAGATCGGTCTCGATCCAAGCGCGGTGGAGCGCGTAGGCGGCGGCCGGGCTGGCCCCGACTCGAAGCCAGTTGGCGAACCACTCCCGCTCGGCCGGGTTGGCGCACAGCGACGGCGAGGTGTCTTCGAGAATCTCGTCGCTGAGTTCCTGCGTGCCCCAGCGTTCGCGTAGCTCGGCGACCCGGGCGCGCCAGTACTCGCTCTGCATGTCAGGTTCGTACGCGATCGGGTGAAAGAGGATGAGCGCGCGCGTCCGCTCCGGATACGTGGCGGCGTACAACGCGGCCATCGAGCAGCCTTCGTGCGACGCCAGAAGGACTGTGCTTGACGAACCCGTGGTGTCGAGGACTGCGTGCAGGTCCTCCATCCGCGTCTCGAGTGCAGCGAACTGGCCGCCGTGATCCGAGAGACCCGTCCCGCGCTTGTCGAAGAGAATCAGCCGAAACGACTGGGCGAGTTGTTCGTAGAAGTCGCGCCAGTGCCGCGACTCCCAGCCGTAGACGAGGTTCGAGACGAAATCCGGGACGTAGGCGAGATCGGTCTCGCCATCGCCCACTAGCTGGTAGGCGATCGCGACGCCACCGTTCCGCGCGTATTGGATGTCAGCTGTCACAACCGAATCTTCTCGAACGCTGCGTCCGCGGTGCGCCAGAGCGGGGTGTCCAGGTGAGCTGGCTCTCCCGCACCCACGAGAGCGCAAAGGCGTCGTAGTCGCTGTCGGGCAGCGGCTAGATGTAGACGCATCCGATCACCTCGCGGCTGGACGGATCGAGCACCGTGTACGTAAATCCTTTGCGGTTGCGGAAGTCGTCGGCGTGGCGCTGCAGGTCGGCGCGGTTCTCGTCCGGCGTCATCACTCGGGGCCAGGAGCCGTCGGGGTACCCGGGCGTCGCCGCGATGTGCTCCATCGACGACGTCCAGGCATCGTAGTCCTGCTCGTTGTGCTCGGGCCCGAGCGGTTCGAGCACGAACTCGGAAGTCTCGCGACCGAGCGGGACCGCGAAGTCGGGCGGGACGAACTCGGCCACGCGACCGATCGTAGAACCTTGGCTCAACCGAAGCCGAGGAACCGAATCGTCACCTCTCACCGAACACGCCGCCGTATCTCAAGTTGCCGAGAATGTCGACAGAGCTGACCTCTCGTTCGTTTCCGGCACCCCCACGTTCTTCGTGAACGGCCGTCGACACCACGGGGCTTACGACATCGCGACACTCTCGGACGCGGTCAGGACAGCGGGGGTTCGAGCGGCGGTGACGGCCGTGTGATTCGAGTCTCACGAAGCGGCATGACAGGAGCCGTCTGGTCGCCCGGGCTGGCGGCGTCATCTTCCCGTTCGTCGCCACCCACGATCTTGCTTCCACTCTTTCCTCGATCGTCCCCGAACTCCGAGGCCGGGACACAGTCGGACCATCGGCAAGGCGCCACTTCGGCAGCCCCGCTTGTGCCCGCTACCATACTTAGTATACTACTCAGTATGACGATCTCTGGACACCGGCCATGAGCGTCCCCCACGCCATCCTTGCCCTGCTGAGCGAGGGACCGAAGTACGGCCTGCGCCTGCAGAGCGAGTTCGAGGCCCGGACCGGCGAGGTCTGGCCACTCAACGTCGGGCAGGTGTATACGACGCTGCAGCGCCTCGAACGCGACGGGCTCGTCGAGACCGACGACGCAGAAGACCAGCGCTCGCGGAAGCGATACCGGATCACATCGGCCGGCGACCACGAGCTCGCCGAGTGGCTTCGCATGCCGCCCGAGCTAGTGCCTCCCCCCCGCGACGAGCTCGTGATCAAAGTGCTCGTCGCCCTTCAGGTCCCGGGCACCGACGTCCACGAGATCATGCAGGTGCACCGACGCCACGTCCTCGAGGTCATGCAGGGCTACACCAAGATCAAGGCGGCGGCCACGGAGGAGGACGTCCCACTGGCGCTCGTCGCGGATGCAGAGCTCTTCCGGCTCGAGGCGATCGTCCGCTGGCTCGATGCCGCCGACGTCCGCTTGAAGCAGCGGCCGTCCCTGGCGCCGGCCGTGGTGGCTGAAATGGCTCTCGAATCGACTCGCACGATGGAGGTTTCGCAATGACAAACGCGCTCGAACTGCGACAGGTTTCGAAGGTGTACGGCTCCGGACCGAGCGAGGTGCGCGCGCTGCGCCACGTCGATCTCGCGGTCGAGCGCGGCGAGCTCGTGGCTGTCATGGGCCCGAGCGGGTCCGGCAAGAGCACGCTCCTGACGATCGCCGGCACCCTCGAGGAGGCGACCAGCGGTCATGTGTTCGTGGACGGGGTCGACCTAGCCAACGTCTCGCGCTCGGAACAGGCGCGGATGAGACGGCGGTCGATCGGCTACGTCTTCCAGGACTTCAACCTGCTTCCAGGGCTGACGGCGGTCGAGAATGTCGCCCTGCCGCTCGAGCTCGACGGCACTCGTGCCAAGGCCGCGCGCGGGACGGGCGTCGAGGCGATGGAGGAGCTCGACGTGGCAGACCTCGCCGATCGCTACCCCGACGAGCTGTCGGGAGGTGAGCGCCAGCGCGTTGCGATCGCCCGCGCGATCGTCGGCGAGCGCAGGTTGCTACTCGCCGACGAGCCGACCGGCGCACTGGACTCCGTGAACGGCGAAGCAGTCATGCGCCTGCTGCGCGCCGCAACGCAGCGGGGCGTCGCAGGTGTGGTCGTGACCCACGAGGCGCACCTCGCATCATGGGCCGACCGCGTCGTCTTCCTGCGTGATGGCCAGGTCATCGACCAGACCGTCGCGCCTGCGGGCCCAGAGTCGCTGCTCGCGGCAGGTGAGCGGCGCTGACGACGCTCTCGCACGGCTCGGCACTGCGCGGGCCCGCAAATGGCGGCGTCGCCGCCCGCCGCGCGCTCGTCCGCTGGGCCTGGCGCATGTTTCGTCGCGAGTGGCGCCAGCAAATCCTGGTCGTCGCGCTCCTTACGGTCGCGGTCGCTGCCGCGATCGGAAGCATCACCCTCGTCTACAACGCAGGCCCTGCGTTCGACGGCGAGTTCGGCTCAGCCAGGGGGCTGCTCGTGTTCGACGGCTCCGATCCGCAGGCGCTCAAGACAGCTCTGGCATCAGCCGAGGAGTCGTTCGGAACGACGGACGCCATCGGCCACCGCAAGGTGCCCGTGCCCGGCGGCGTCGAGACGGTGGACTTTCGCTCGCAGGACCCAGCTGGGCCATACGGCGGCGATCTCCTCGCGCTCCGCCGCGGCAACTACCCGGCCAGGCACGGCCAGGTCGCGCTCACCGAGGGTGTGGCGGAGCTCCTGGGCCTGGAGCTGGGGGCGACGCTGGATCTCGACGGGCGGCGCCGCATCGTCGTCGGCATCGTCGAGAACCCACTCGATCTCGCTGATGAGTTCGCTCTCGTCTCCCCTTCGTCAGCCCAGGTGCCGCAGAACGTCACCGTTCTGGTCGACGCGAGCGAACGGGAGCTCCGCGCCTTCGCAGACTCGTTGCCGGGGACGCGCCTCCGTTCGGGCCTTACGGGACTGGGGAGCCGCGGCGAGATCAAGGCCGCAGACTCTTTCGCACTGTTCTCCGTCGCGACGGTCTTCCTGCTCCTGGCCTCGCTCGTTGCCGCCGCGGGTTTCGCTGTCGTCGCGCAGCGTCGGCTCCGCCAGCTCGGCATGCTGGCGGCAATCGGGGCTACTCAGAAGCATCTGCGGCTCGTGCTGTTGATAAACGGCGCGGTCGTCGGACTGATCGCCGCGATCCTCGGCACGTTCGCGGGCGGTGCGCTCTGGGTCATCTTCGCGCCAACTCTCGAATCCGCGATGGGCCATCGCATCGACCGGCTCAGCCTTCCGTGGACTTTGCTCGCGCTGGTCGTCCTGCTCGCCGTCCTCGGAGCTACCGCAGCCGCCTGGTGGCCAGGGCGAACGGTCGCCCGCCTTCCCACCATGGTCGCGCTTTCAGGGCGTCCGCCTGCGCCGAGGCCTGCACGTCACTCGGCGATCGCGGCCGTGGCCCTGATCACGGTCGGTATTGGCTGTCTCGCACTGTCCGACCGAGACCGAGTGCCGCTCATCATCGCCGGGATCATGGCGACGATCCTCGGCACCTTGCTCCTTGGCCCAGTCGCAATCCGCACCGTCTCCGGAGCCGCTGGGCACGCCCCGATCGGCACGCGCTTGGCGCTGCGCGACCTCGTCCGCTACCAGTCCCGGTCCGGGGCGGCGTTGGCTGCCGTGACCCTCGCTCTCGGCATCGCTGCAGCGGTCACAGTCATCGCGGCAGCCGAGGAGAAAAAGGATGACGATCGGATGGCCGCGTCGCTCCCCAACCTGTCCGACCGCCAGATTCGCGTGTATACGGGAGCGACGCAAGACCCGGAGCTGATCTCGCTCCCGCTCCAAACGCCCGCCCAACTCGAGCGGAGCGCTGCCCGCGTCCGCCAGATTGCCTCCGGTCTCAGTCAGGCGGCCTCGGTGACCTCGCTTCACAAGGCCGTGCAGCTCGGCGCTACGCCCATCGTGACCTTCGAAGGAGACCGGGCCCTCGTCGCCGTCGGTCTTAGGAAGCAGGACAACCCGAAGTCTTGGACACCAGGATCGGGTCTCTACGTCGCGACGCCTGCCCTGCTCGGTCACCTCGGAATCGACCCCGCGACGGTCCGCCCAAGCGCGGACTTTCTGGCCGACGCGACCGTCCCGATCAACGAGCTCGTCATCCTGAGCCGCCGAGCGTTCAAGGCATTCCCCGTCACGAACGTCCAGAGGATCGACAGCCAGCACGTCCTCGGTGTCGGGGAAGGGGACACCGGCCGCGTGCCGTCCTCGTTCGTCACCCCCGACGGTCTGCGTCGCCATGGCTGGGAGCAGGTCCCGAGCGGCTGGCTCATCGAGTCGAGCCGACCGCTGACGAGAGAACAGATCGCGACCGCGCGCGACATCGCGGCCGAAGCCGGTCTCAAGATCGAGACACAGCACGAGCGCATGTCCCTCGCGACGCCCATCGCCATCGCGACCGCCGCAGGAGCCCTCCTGGCTCTTGCGATCCTGGCGATGACCGTCGGGCTGATCCGCAGCGAGAGCGCCGGTGACCTCCGCACCCTGTCGGCGACCGGAGCCACGGGCAGGACCCGCCGCACCCTGACCGCTGCGACCGCTGGTGTTCTCGCCCTCCTCGGCGCTCTCATCGGCGTTGCGGGCGCCTACGCGGTCCTGATGGCGACGTATTACGACGACCTCGGCTATCTCGGACGGATACCGGCGCTTCCTCTCGTCTTCCTCATCGTCGGCGTTCCCTTGGCGGCTGCCGCCGCCGGCTGGCTCCTCGCCGGCCGCGAGCCGCCCGCTATCGCCAGGCCGGCTATCGAATGAGGGGCCACCGCTCTCGTCGCTTTGGGAATTGCCTGCGTGCATGACGATCGCACGACGCTCATCGCCGAGGACACCTAGCGGTCAGCCCGTCACAAGGAAGCCGACATACAGTGACCTCCCCTTGTGGCCCTGCGTGTGGATCTTCGCCACGATCGCTGTGCTCTCCGCGAGGTGGCCTCGCCTCGGCGATGGACGGCTCGTCGAGTAATCGTCCGGCGCGGGACTGGGAGGCGGTGGCGTATCCGCGTGTGGTCGCGAGCAGTCGAGGCACGCCTGAATCTATGTGATCGACGCGGTCATAGCCCGATTCCTCAATCGCGCAAGGGAACAGTGCCAAGCGCGAACGCGTGGCTTTCCTACGGCAGCCAGGTGTCCCAGTCGTAGAGCCTCTCGTTCACGACCAGGGCGAGGGCTACGCTCCAGTTCGCCACCGCTGCAGCGAACTTGGAAGCGCGATAGCGCCGCGGGCGTTCGGCGAACTCCTCCGAGTCGGAGAGCTCGACGAGTCGCCGGAGCGCGGCAGTTCTTTCGATTCCAAGCGCGGGATCGGGGTGGAGTCGAGCGAGTGTGTCGTCGGGGTCGGCGAGTTGCGCTCGCGCCTCGAGTGCGAGAAGTGGGTCGACGAGGACGAGTTCCGGGCTCGCGCTCTCGATTTGGACGAGCCGACGAGTCATCTGACGTCTATCGGCCTCCGGGCTCTGAAGAGCGAGCGTCGCTACGGATACGAGATCTTCGATCAAGTTGACGGGGCCACCGCTGGCGCCGGCTCGTCTGACGAGCCCTTTGCCGGTTCAGCGCGGAGTGACAACGAGCGCGCTGCCGCCGCCGCGCCGCACGGGTTCCGCAGCCGCTAGCACGCGACCGCCGTCGAGGAACTCGACGCCGCTGGCGGCGCCGATCTCGGCCGGCGTGCCGAAGGTGTGCCCGCGGGCGCGGAGCGCAGGGGCGTCAGGCCCGCTCGCGAACTCGGTCTCGACGGCGACCGCAGCAGTGTTCCGCTGGCTCGCCCGCGCGTCGGCGATCGCCTGCGGCGGCGTCAGGTTCAAATCGATCCGGTCGACGAGGATCTGCAAAACGGTCGTGATAATCGTGGAGCCGCCCGGCGAGCCCGCGCTGAAGAACGGCTTGCCGCTGCGAAGGACGATTGTCGGTGCCATCGAACTACGCGGCCGCTTGTTCCCCTCCACCCGGTTCGCGTGCGTGAGCGAGTCAAAGTTGAAATCGGTCAGCTCGTTGTTCAGAAGAAACCCGTAGCCCGGCACGACGAGCCCAGCGCCCCCGGTCGACTCGATCGTGAACGTATAGGAGGCGACGTTCCCAGCCTTGTCCGCGACGGTGATGTGCGTCGTAGTCCCCGGCCGAGTCGACGTCACGGAGGCGGTCGCAACCGGCGCGCCTGGCGGCTTACCGGCCGCAACCGGCGCGGCAGCCGCCCGCTCGCCGATCAATCCCCGCCGCTGCGCCGCGTACTCCTTCGACAGCAGTCCCTTCAGTGGGATCTGGACGAACTCCGGGTCGCCGAGGTACGTGCCGCGATCCGCGAACGCGAGCCGCGAGGCCTCGAGGAAGTAGTGCAGCGCCTGCTCGCGCGGCAGCGTCGAGAGCGAATACCCCTCGAGGATGTTGAGCGCTTCCCCGACGGTCGAGCCGCCGCTCGACGGCGGCCCCATGCCGAAGACATCGAGGCCGCGGTAGCGCACGCGCGTCGGCGCCCGCTGCGGTGCGGTGTAGGCGGCGAGATCCGCCAACTCCATGACGCCTGGCCGGAAGCGGTGATTCGCAGTCGATGCAACCTGAGGGCTCTGGACCGTCTTCACGATCGCGTTCGCCACCTCGCCCGAGTAGAACGCGCTCGGCCCGTTGGCCGCGATCAACGCGTAGGTCTTAGCGAGATCGGGGTTGCGAAGCATCGTCCCGACGTCACGCGGCGTTCCGTCCGCGTCCAGGTAGAGGGCGGCCGTCGCAGGGACGTCGTCGAAGTAGTCGCGGTTGCCGTTCACTTGGTCGAAGAACGTCTGGTCGATCACGAAGCCGTTCCGCGCGACTCGAATCGCGGGCGCAAGCGCCTGCGCGAGGGTGATCTTCTTGCTGCCATAACGCCGCAGTGTCTCGGCCCAGCCTCGGACCGTGCCCGGCACACCGACGGAGAGACCGCTATAGCGGGCGTCGTTAAATGCCAGCGCGCGGCCGTTCTCCATGAAGGAGTCCGGCTTCATCGCCGCCGGCGCCTTCTCACGTTGGTCGAGCGTGAAGACGTGCGGGTTCGCCTTAGGCTTCTTTGGGGCCTCGTAGTAGACGAGAAAGCCGCCGCCACCTATTCCACAAGAGAACGGCTCCGTAACGCCGAGGACGGCGGCTGCGGCAACGGAGGCATCCGCTGCGTTACCGCCCGCACGCAGGATCGTGAGCGCCGCCTCACTCGCGAGCCTATCGACCGTGCCGGCGGCCCCGCCGGTGCCTGTCGAGGTCGGCGGCTCGGAACGGGTGGCGGCGCCGGCGATCGCGGCGAGCGCTGCTGCTGCGGCGGCGAAGATGGTGAGGAAACGAAGCGAGCGGCGGCGCATGACCCTCCCCTTAGGCTTTTGCGAGCCCGTCATGTGGCTGTTGGCACGACCCTACAGCGTCCGACTTGGCCGATGAGTCAAGGCCCAATCGAAAGGCCGCCGTTTGACGAGCGCGCCTTCCTCGCTCCGTGGCCGACGCGCTCGCGCTTGCTCCCCAACGCGCGCACTGACGACCGCGCAGCCGGTCGTCCGAAACTTCAGTGGCTCGGCTAACTCGGGCCAGCGCGGCGTCGATACTAAGCGCCCTCGCGATTTTCGTCCGAATCCGTGACGATGCGCAATCGGCGCGCGTGCGCGGTCAACTACTAGGGACGGAGATGGATCACGTCGATCCCGTAGACGGCGGCCAGGCGCTCGGCTATCAACGACCGGTGGCAGGCTTCCGGGTCGCGCTCCACGCACATCAGCGCGGTCGCCGTCTCGGTCGGGAGCTCGGCCACTACGGCATCGATGTCCGCGCGGTCGAGGATCTCCGCGACGTAGCGCTCGCGGTACTCGCGCGCAAGCTGCGTGCGCGATCGCTTGCCGACTCCACGCCGGTCATCCTCGCGGTACTGCAGCTGGCGCAGTTCGGTGGTGGGAGCCAACTCCATGTGGTGTCGGTACTCGATGTCGGCCTCAGCCAGTGCGGCCTGCAGTCGCGCGGAGTTCGCCCACGCGTAGTCGCTGCCGCGCACTCCGCGACGCTGGCGCACATCCAGCAGCCGGCCAACGTCGGCCTCACGCAGACGGTCGAGGAATATCTCCGCCGTGAAGCCGTACACGCCGATCGTGGCGACGGTCTGCAACTGATTCTCTGACTCGACGTGGAAACGTCGCTGGGCCGTCAGTCTGCAGGTCCGCGGTCGTCCCGATCGGTCAGTAGCTCGTCCTCGAGGGCGCCGCCGTCGTCAGTACAACCGCCCTCGACTTCATCGCCTGGATTCGGAAGCGCCGTGGCAGGTAATGGCAGCCTCCCGTCCCAACCTGTCTCTGCCGTGCGCTCCGGATCATCACTCACCCTCATGAGCCTCCTTGCTCGCGCCCCGCTCGGCCGGCATCGTACGTTGCTCTCAGATCGCTAGGGCCGGCAACGCGGGGGATCAGCAATCCCTCGCGCGCAGGACCACATACGATCGAGCCATGGCTGACCAGAGGCGAGCCGGGTTCATCGCCGGCGGCCCACGCCGAGCGCGGAACGAAGGAGAGAGTTTCTGGGTGTTCCTGCATGGCTGGATCGCGAGTCTCTTCCGGGTCGATCGCAGGATGTGAAGGTGTTGCGCCAGATCGAACGCACGACGTCGCGATAGCCACTCGATTCGTCTGTCGCTACAGGTGTCCCCTGCGACCCCCCGCCCACCTACCGGTCCGCCGGGCTTATGCGCTGTAGTGTGAGGTGCCTGTGATGGAGCGTATCGGTTGGCTCTTGGCCGTCCGTTGCGCGTTCTCGACCACTCGAGGGAGTGACGATATGCCGACCGGAACGGTCAAGTGGTTCAACGACGACAAGGGCTACGGCTTCATAGCACCGGAAGACGGAAGTAAAGACGTGTTCGTTCACCACAGCGCGATCAGCGGGGAAGGGTTCAAGAGTCTCGCTGAGGGCGCGAAGGTTGAGTACGAGGTCGAAGACGGGCCGAAGGGTCCACAGGCGAAGAGCGTCAGCGCCGCCGCCTCGGCCTGACAGAGGTTCGCCGCGGCTCTCCCTTTGGCCACCAGTGGCCTGTGCGCGAGAGGCCGGTCTAGATGCCAGGGTGCATGTGGGTCGAACGAGCAGCGCGCCCCGAGCGAGGCCTCGAGTTCGCACGCGACTTCTCGTTTGAGCGTGCGGAGCTTCGGCGAGACGTCCACGTCGAGCACCCACGTCGCCCACTGCCCTACGGCTAGTCTCCCTCAATGAGCGACGCCGAAAAAAACGTGCCCGACGAACTCGAGGAACAACTGGACGATCTCGCCGAGGAGCTTCGCGATCCCGACCGTGGTGATCGGACGATTGAGGATCAGGGAGAGGAAGGCCGGATCGTGGGTGAGGACGAACGGGACGACAGCGCCGAGTAGTGCCTCGGCTCCCGCTCGTCAACCCACGTCGGCGTTAGACGCCATGGCGCAGGGATCGAAGGATCCGCCCCCCGCCCGCATCACATTAGGGCCGTCGCCGAACTAGGTCACGCCGCCAGCAGCGGCGGCCCAGAAGTGAACTCACGAGCCGTCCGCGGGGGATTAGAGATCTCCCGCCGGTTCAACGGGTGCTAGGGATCCTCAAATCCCCAACACCGCGTGCGATCTCCGACGTGGCGTGTCAGACCCAGCAGTCGCGGGGGTCAGGTTCGCTCTGCCTTCGGACTTCCCACGCCGTCGGTGCGCTGCTCGCTGCGATCACCGACCTGCGCACGACGCTCCGCGGCGCTACTCGGCCCTCTCGGCGGCGTCGCGCTGCATCGCAGCGTCGAAGGCCAGACTCGACGCGGGGAAGTCGGTGCGCCGCACGAAAGCGAGAGCGTCCTGGGCGCCGTACTCGCGATCCATCCCCGAGTCCTCCCACTCGATAGAGAGCGGGCCTGCGTAGCCGATCCGGTTGAGTGCCCGAAACAGCGCTTCGAAGTCGACATCGCCGTGGCCCGGCGACACGAAGTCCCAGCCGCGCGCCTCCTCGCCGAAGTTCAGGTGCGAGGCGAGGATCGACCGGCGACCGTCGAGCCGCTTCTTCGAGTCCTTGACGTGCACGTGGTAGATGCGGTCGGCGAACTCGAGTGCGAACTCGGCCGTGTCGAGGTGCTGGTGTGCGAAATGGGAAGGGTCGAGGTTGATGCCGAACGCGGGCCGTCGGCCGACGGCGGCGAGCGTCTTCTCCGTCGTCACGAAGTCGTACGCGATCTCCGTCGGATGCACCTCCAGGCCGAAGCGGACGCCCTCGGCGTCGAAGACGTCGAGGATCGGCGACCACGCCTCGGCGAATGCCTCGTAGCCGCGCTCGATCTCGGCGAAGTCGTTCGGCGGGAACGAGTACAGGAGGTGCCAGATCGGCGAGCCCGTGAAGCCGTTCACCTGCGTGACGCCGAACCGTGCGGCCGCCCGTGCGGTGTCCTTCATCCGCTCGGCAGCGCGACGCCTCACGCCTTCCTCCTCGCCGTCTCCCCACACGTCGGGCGGCAGGATCGCCTGATGCCGCGCGTCGATGCGATCGCACACGGCCTGGCCGACGAGGTGCGCGCCGAGCGCCCAGCATCCGAGGCCGTGCCGCTCGAGGAGTTCCCTCCGCTCGCGGCAATAGGCGTCGTCCGCCAGCGCGCGGTCGACCTCGAAGTGGTCGCCCCAGCACGCGAGCTCGAGTCCGTCGAACCCCCAGCCGGCGCAGGCGGCCGCGAGATCGGCGACCGGCAGGTCCGCCCACTGTCCCGTGAACAGCGTGACCGGTCGGGTCATTGTCTTGTTTCGCTCATCGGCGGGTGCAGGCTACGCGTCGATCCGGGCCTGTCAAGACCACTCGGGCCACAGCGAGGTCGTCGTTGACCGCGCTCTTTGTCCTGGTCGACGGTGTGCCCCGCGCTGCGATCACGGTTTCGCCTGGAACCACGGCTCTATTGCGCGAGGTCTCGCTCGCATGTGCCAGTGATCAGAAATGTTCCTTGAGGTGCGAGTCGTCTCGGTCGAGCTGGCGAGGCCCTCGCCACGCACACGGCCATAGACTGCGCGCCGTGCCGACCTGCCCCTCCTGCGGCAAAGAGCTTCCGGGCGAGTTCCCGTTCTGCCCGTTCTGTGGGGCGTCGCTGACCGAGCAGCCGGCGGCGGTGCAGGAGGAGCGCAAGATCGTGACCGTCCTCTTCTGCGACCTCGTCGGCTTCACCGCCGCCTCGGAAGCCGCTGACCCCGAAGACGTCCGCGCTCGCATCCGCCCCTACCACGCTCGCCTGCGGCAGGACATCGAGCGCTACGGCGGCACCGTCGAAAAGTTCATCGGCGACGCGGTCATGGCGGTGTTCGGCGCTCCGACAGCGCATGAGGACGACGCGGAACGCGCCGTCCGGGCCGGCCTCCGCCTCCTGGAGGCGATCGACGAGCTGAACGAGGACGACCCGTCGCTCTCACTCCAGGTTCGTATTGGCATCGCCACCGGTGAGGCGGTAGTCGCCCTCGGCGCGCGGCCCGAACAGGGTGAGGGGATCGTCACAGGAGACGTCGTGAACACCGCCTCTCGCCTGCAGGGTCAAGCGCCGGTGGACGGAATCGCGTGCTCGGAGCACACGTTCAGGCAGACGGAGCGCGTCTTCGAGTACGAGGAGCTCGAGCCCGTGACCGTGAAGGGCAAGGCCGAGCCGCTCGCGATCTATCGTCCGCTGCGAGCGCTCGCGCGCTTCGGGTCGGACGTGACGCGCACCCACACGACGCCGCTCGTTGGTCGCGAGCTCGAGAAGACGCTCCTGATCGGCATGTTCGAGCGCTCTGTCCAGCAACGTTCATGCCAGTTGGTGACGATCGTGGGCGAGCCCGGCGTCGGCAAGAGCCGGCTATGCGGGGGAGCTCTTCGGCTACATCGAGGACCGTCCCGGCCTCGTCCGCTGGCGGCAGGGGCGCTCTCTGCCGTACGGCGAGGGAATCGCGTTCTGGGCGCTCGGGGAAATCGTGAAGGCGGAATGCGGGATTCTCGAGTCGGACTCACCCGAGGAGGCCGAAACGAAGCTCGCGGCCGCCCTTCCCGCGGACGACCCCGACATCGCGTGGCTCAAGGCGCGCCTCGCGCCGCTTGTCGGGGCCGGCGGCGACCCGGTCTCGCAGGAGGAGTCCTTCACTGCATGGCGCCGCTTCCTCGAGCTCCTTGCCTCGGGGCGCGAGACGGTGCTGGTGTTCGAGGACCTGCACTGGGCCGATGCCGCCCTGCTGTCCTTCCTCGAGCATCTGGCCGACTGGACGGAGGGCGTCCCCCTGCTCCTCGTCTGCACGGCCCGCCCCGAGTTGTACGAGGAGCACGCGCACTTCGGAGCGGACGCGAGGAACGCGCAGCGGATCAACCTCGCGCCGCTCTCGGATGTCGAGACAGCGCGCCTGCTGTCGTCGCTCCTCGAGCAAGCAGTTCTGCCAGCAGAGACCCAGAGGGCACTGCTCGAGCGTGCGGGCGGGAATCCCCTCTACGCGGAGGAGTTCGCCCGACTGCTGGCCGACCGGGACCTGCTCTCCGGCACGCTCGAGGACATCCCATTTCCCGACTCGGTGCAGGCGCTCATCGCCGCCCGGCTCGACACGCTCCCTC
>CAWGJJ010000005.1:0-17802 GCA_963822885.1 uncultured Gaiellaceae bacterium | reverse complement strand
GCCGATGAAGATCGCCGTCTGCGTCAAGCAGGTGCCGGATGCGACCGTGCACAAGCGGATCGACCCGGCCACGAAGCGGCTCGACCGCTCCGGCGAGGCGGCTCTCAACCCGACCGATCTCAACGCCGTCGAGGAGGCGCTCAAGATCAAGGAGGCGCAGGGCGGCGAGGTCGTGCTCGTGTCGCTCGGGCCGGCGAAGGCCGATCGACTCGCTGCGCAAGGCGCTCGCGATGGGGGCGGACCGGGCGGTGCTCGTGTCCGACGAGGCTGCCGCGGGCTCCGATCTGCTCGGCACTGCGCGCGCTCTCGCGGGAGCGCTCGAGCGCGAGTCGGCCGATCTCGTGTTGTTCGGACAGTCCTCCGGGGACGGTGACGGCGCAGTGCTCTGGTCGGCGGTGGCCGAGCTCATGCAGCGCCCGGTGATCTCGCAGGTCGCAGCGCTCAGCTTCGAGGACGGCGAGGCGCACGGGAAGCGTCAGACCGAGCACGGGTACGACACCATCTCGGCTCCGCTCCCCGCCGTTGTCGCCGTGTCCGACGCGATCAACGAGCCGCGCTATCCGTCGCTCAAGGGAATCATGGGCGCGAAGACGAAGCCGCAGGAGACGCTGTCGCTCGCCGACGTCGGAGTCGATGCGGGCTCGGCGGGTGAGGCCGGCGCGAAGACGACCGTCCTCGAGCTCTCGCCGCCTCCGTCGCGCGGCGGCCAGGTGAAGATCGAGGACGACGGCTCGGCGGCGCAGAAGATCCTCGACCTCGTCGTCGAGAAGAAGCTCCTATGACGTTTCTCGTGTTCCTCGAGCACTACGGGGGTTCGCTCGAGAAGGGCGGGCTCGGAGTGCTCTCGAAGGCCGCGTCGCTGGGTGATGCCGTCGGCGTCGTCCTCGGCGAGGACGCTCCGTCAGTCGCGGCCGGCGCGGGGGCCTACGGCGCCACCAAGGTGTACGCCTGCGACGCGGTGCAGCTCGCGACACCGCTCCCCCAGCCGCGTGTCGATGCGCTCGCCACCCTCGTCGAGCAGACCGGCGCCGACGCTGTCCTGTTCGGCGCCTCGGTTCTCTCCGCCGACGTCGCGTCCGGCCTCGCCGCGCGCCTCGGCGCGGGGCTCAACTGGGATCTCACCGACCTGTCCGTCGCGGACGGCGAGCTCGTCGGCACGCGGCCCGCGCTCGGCGACACCGTGATCGTCGACGTCGGCTGGAAGGACGGTCCGAGGCTCGGCATCGTGCGGGCAGGCGCGCTCGACCCGGTCGAGTCGGGCGGCGAGGCCGAGGTCGAGAGCTTCGAGACGGAATTCTCCGACTTCTCGACGCGTGCCGCGCTGATCGGAACGACGGTCGAGGCGTCGAGTGGGCCGTCCATCGAGGATGCAGACATCATCGTCGCGGGCGGGCGCGGGCTCGGCTCGCCGGAGGGATTCACGCTGCTCGAGGAGCTCGCGGCCGCTCTGGGTGGCGCCGTCGGTGCGACCCGCGCGGTCGTCGACGCGGGCTGGTACCCGTACTCGACGCAGGTGGGCCAGACCGGCAAGTCGGTCTCCCCGAAGCTGTACATCGCCTGCGGGATCTCCGGCGCGATCCAGCACAAGGTCGGCATGCAGGGCTCGGGGACGATCATCGCGATCAACAAGGATCCGAACGCGCCGATCTTCGACTTCTGCGACATCGGCGTCGTCGGAGATCTCCACGCGATCGTCCCGAAGCTGACCGAGCTCGTGCGCTCCCGCTAGGTCGCCGTGGCCAGGCCGATCGACTTCGCTCCTCCGTTCGGCGCTCGCGACGCCGTCGGCGCGCCGACGGATCCGCGCGACGAGCGCATCGAGGTCGGCGTCGCGATCGTCGGTGCCGGGCCGGGAGGGCTCGCGTGCGCGATTCGACTCGGGCAGCTGCTCGAGGAGCATCCAGACGTTCGCGAGCGGATCGGCGACGTTCCCGTCGCAGTGCTCGAGAAGGGCAAGCAGGCGGGCTCGCATCTTCTCTCCGGCGCGGTGCTGAACCCGTCGTCGCTTCGCGAGCTCTTCCGGGGCCGGCTCAAGACCGCGGACTTCCCGACCTACGGCGAGGTGCCCGGCGAGGCGGTGTACGTGCTGACTCGCCGCTCGGCGCTGCGGATCCCGCCGCCGCCGACCATGCGCAACCACGGGAACTACATCGTCTCCCTGTCGGAGCTCGGGCGTTTTCTCTCGGAGCAGGCCGAGGCGGCCGGCGCCGTCGTTCTCCCCGAGACGTCTGCCACGAAGCTCCTCGTCGAGCACGGCCGCGTCGTCGGCGTGCGCACCGGCGATCGCGGTCGCGGCCGCGAGGGCGAGCCGCTTCCGACCTTCGAGCCCGGCTCGGATGTCGTCGCGAGCCTCACGGTGCTGGCGGAAGGCACGCAGGGGTATCTCACCGGCGCCGCCGTCGACCAGTTCGGCCTCCATGGCGAGAACCCGCAGATCTGGGCGCTCGGCGTCAAGGAGGTCTGGCGCGTCCGCAAGCCGCTGCGAAAGATCATCCACACGATGGGCTGGCCGCTGCGGACGTCCGCGAGCTTCGGCGAGTTCGGCGGCTCCTTCATCTACCCGATGGGGGACGACCTCGTCACGGTCGGCTTCGTCGCCGGGCTCGAGGCGACGGACGTCGAGTTCTCCGTGCACGACGTGCTGCAGGAGTTCAAGACGCATCGGCTCGTCTGGAAGATCCTCGGCGGGGGAGAGCGCGTCGCGTGGGGCGCGAAGACGATCACCGAGGGCGGCTACTACTCGCTGCCTCGCAAGTTCAACGCGCCCGGGCTGCTGCTGGTCGGCGAAGGGGCGCAGGGCTTGTCAACGTGCCGCGCCTGAAGGGCGTGCACTACGCGATCGAGTCGGGGCGGCTCGCCGCCGAGGCGGCGTTCCGCGCGCTGCAGCGTGGCGAGGTTCCGAGCCGGGTCGGCGCGCTCGACTCCTACGACGAGTCGCTGCGCGCGAGCTCGCAGATGAAGGAGCTGCGCGAGGTGCGCAACATGCGCCAGGTGTTCGACAAGGGGTTCTTCGTGGGCGGCGCGCTCGCGAGCATGATGACCGTCACGAAGGGTCGTGCTCCGAACGGGCGCTTCCCGACGCATCCGAACTCCGCCGCGCCGTTGAAGAAGACCGGCCGCGCGTCGCGCTATCCGGCGGCCGACGGGAAATACACGTTCGACAAGCTCTCGTCCGTCTTCGCCTCCGGAAACCGCACGCGCGACGACCAGCCCAACCACCTCAAGCTCCGGACGACCGTGCGGCGGCCGGTCGCCGAGGCGTGGGAGTGGATGTGCCCCGCGCACGTCTACGAGGTCGGGCGCGACCTCGGGAACGGGATGGTGGCGGTCGAGATCACGCCCTCGAATTGCGTCCAGTGCGGCGCGATCACGGCGAAGGGCGGCCAGCTCACGCCGCCCGAAGGCGGCTCGGGCCCGGAGTACACCGTCACGTAGAGACGCGCAGTGCAGGCACCGCGCTCGAAGCGTCGACGGAGTGCGTCAATCGCCCCTCGACCTGTCTGCGAATGACATGCCCGAGTGCCTGGCACTCGTGGCGCGCCAAGACTGCGCCAAGCTGTCCACAGGCCGCTTGTCAGACGCTCGCCGTTTGCGGCGAACGCACGCGCCATCGCGATGCGATCGGCGAGCGCGGGGTGCGTTCCGACCATGAGCTGCACCCAGCCGGGCGGGTCGGGATCGCCGAGCGAGGTCTCGGAGAAACCGAGCATGAGACCTTCGAGTGCGGCGGGATCCTCCGTCACCTGGAGCGCCTTCCAGTCGGCCTCGGCCTCCATCCGCCGCGAGATGTGGTTCGCGAGCGGCGCCGTCGCGAGCTGGAAGATCGCGACGACGAGGAGCGCGAGCGGGACGGCCGCGGGCGCGCCCATCCCGCCGCGTCCGCGCGTCGATCGCATGAGGATCCACGCGCCGGGAATCGCGAACAGCGCGAACCAGCCGAGGCCCTCGGGGAGGTGCCGCTGCGAGTGGTGTGCGAGCTCGTGCGCGAGCACGATCTTCTGCTCGTCCTGCGAGAACGGGTCGAGCAGCATCGTGTCCCAGAAGACGACGCGGCGTGACGGCCCGAACCCGTACGCGTACGCGTTCGCCTGGTCGGTGTCGACGCTGACCTCCTCCACGCGGATCGGGATGTCTCCGACGCCGAGCTCGGCACGGTATTCACTGGCCGCCGCCAACAGCGCCTCGTCGCGCAGTGGATCCGTCGTGAAGTCGAGGTACGGCGCGACGAAGGTGAAAAGAGAAGCGATGGCGACGAACACCGCAGCGCCCGGAAGCCACCAGCGATCTCCGAGCCGGCGCGCGAGGCCCATCACGATGAGGAGCGCGATACAGATCGAGAGGAACTGCGCCCCGAGGAGCGCCCAGTCCTCGAACAGCCAGTCCACGTAACTCAGCTCGCTCTGCTCGTTGCGTCGGACCCACCAGTGCGCGGCGAGGCCGAACGGCAGGTGGACGAGCCAGACGATGCCGAGCCCCAGCATCCCGAGGAGCATCCCCGTCCCGATCGGGCCGGCCGACGACTCGCGCGCGAGCCCCGCGCCACGCCGGGCGTACAACCAGAGCGTCAGCAGCAGCGCGACCTGGGCGAGAACCCAGAGGACGTAGAAGACACGCTCGTAGCGCTTCGCGTCCGCGACGAACTCCGCGCCGAAGACGGCGCCGACGTCGAGTGCGGGGAGCGTGAGCTCATCCGGAACCGCGGTCGGATAGAGGAGGAACGCCCCGACTGCGAGTGCCGCGACGACGAGCGCGGCGAGAACCCCTTTCAGAAAGCGTCTCCGAAGAGCGGCGCCGTCCCTGGTGGCCGCATCGGCGCTTCGGAGGGCTCCGGCTCGCGCAGGATGGGGCCGCCGTACGCGTACCGGCTCGTCACGAGCAGGTAGTACGCATACGTCTGCGCCGAGTAGCGAAGGCAGGAGGCGCCGAGGTTGCGCATGCCCTCGGGCATCCGTCCGGTCGCCAGCGCGTACCACCAGGCCAGGAGCGCGATCACGAACGCGACACCGCCGAGCGCGCCGGCCAGGAGGAACGCGGGGATCGCGAGGATGAACCGGAACAGCGTCTTCCAGCGGCTCTGTCGCGAGGGGGGATCGATCTCGACGTCGATCCCGTACGAGCCGGCACGCCCAGTGAACCCCGGAAAGCGGCGTCCGACCAGGCAGACGAACGCGAAGAGGTGCGTCAGGTAGCGGACGTAGGCGGCGAGGAAGCGGTGGAGCGAGTCGGGAACGCGCCCGACCACGAGCGCGGCGACCCAGGCGGCGATCTCGACGAAGACCACAGCGACGGACCAGAGCAACAGCCAGACGAAGTGGGGGATCGCGAGGAACAGGCGGAAGAGGACGGTGAGCCGAGGCCGCTCGAGGTCGTCGGTCACGACCATGCGGACCGGGTGCTCGGGAAGCTCCGAGTACGGCTCGGCGAGCTCCGGATCGGAGGTCGGATAGCGCGGGGTGAGCAGAAAGAGGTACGCACCCGCCTGCGCCGCGTACCCGATCGTGTACGCCGTGAGGTCGCGCAGTCCACGCGGCGAGCGCCCTCGCGCGAGGATCGCGAACCATGCGAGGAGTGCTGCGACGGCTGCGACGCCGCCAACCGACGAGACGTTCCACCACACGGCCTCCTCGCTGCCGCTCGACGACGCCGTCCACGAGCCCTGTCCCGACGAGCCGCTAGCGAGCCCGCCACCGAGAGCGGTCGCGAGGAGCAGCGCGGGGAGCGCGAGCACGAGACGGAAGAGGCCGCCCCAGCGACCCTGGCGCACCGGTGGGTCGATCTCGACGTCGATCGGGTAGTCCCCTTGCACGCGGAACCACGGATAGGGATCCGCGGCGAAGAACACGTACGCGCTCACCTGCGTCGCATAGCGGATGTACGACGCGACGAAGTCGTGCAGGCTGTCCGGAACCTCGCCCTGGACGAGCACCGCGATCCAGTTCACGAACCCGACGAGGAATGCCGCCACGCCGCGCAGCAGCACCCACACGAGGAGCGGGATTGCGAGGAAGATCCGGAAGACAACCGTGAGACGGGTCCGCGCGAGATCGTCGCGGACGACGAGTCGAACCGGCAGGCGCTCTGCGTTCTCCACGGGAGCCATTGTGCTGCAGGGCTAGGATCGTTGCGGTGATCGACCGCGACAGCATCGAGCGCGCGGCCACCCTGATCGCCGGTCGGCTGCACCGAACACCGCTCCTCTCGTGTCGCAGTCTGAGCCCGAACGCGTTTCTCAAGGCCGAGCTCTTCCAGAAGACCGGTTCGTTCAAGCCGCGCGGAATGGTGACCAAGGTCGCGTCGCTCGCGCCGGAAGAGAAGGCGCGGGGAATCGTCACGTGGTCGGCGGGGAACGCCGCGCAGGGAGCGGCGTTCGCCGCTGCGGCCGAGGGCATTCCGTGCACCGTGTTCATGTGGGCGACCGCAAACCCGCACAAGGTGGCGGCGACGCGGGGATACGGCGCCGAGGTCGATCTCACTGCGTCGAGTCCCGCGGAGGCGCACGAGCGACTGCTCGCGTACGTCGAGGAGACGGGCCGAACGTTCGTGCATCCGTTCGACGACCCGGTGCTCCAGGCGGGCCACGGAACGCTCGGGCTCGAGGTGGTCGAGGACGTTCCGGCGGTCGCGACGATCGTCGTCCCGGTAGGCGGCGGGGGGCTGATCGCCGGCGTCGCATCGGCCGTCGACTGCCGCGTGGTCGGCGTCGAGCCCGAGAACGCGCCGACCTTGTCCGCGGCGCTGCAGGCCGGCGAGCCGGTCCGCATACAGCCGAGCACGATCGCCGACGGCTTGAACGCGCCGTTCACCGGTGCCGGGACGCTGGACGTCTGCCGGGAGCGCGTCGACCAGGTCGTGCTCGTCAGCGACGACGAGATCGCCGACGGCATGCGGTTTCTCTACACGCGCGCGAAGCTCGCATGCGAGCCTGCGGGCGCAGCAGCGGTGGCGGCGCTGCTCGCCGGACGAATCGACGCCGCAGACGATGCGCCCGTCGTCGCCGTCGTGTCCGGCGGGAACGCCGATCCGAAAGTCGTGGCTGGTATCCTGGCCAGCCGATGAAGACCGACATCCATCCCGACTACGTGATCGCGCACGTGACGTGCTCGTGCGGAAACGAGTTCTGGACGCGCTCGACGAAGGAAGAGCTCCACGTGGAGATCTGTGCCGAGTGCCACCCGTTCTACACGGGGAAGCAGAAGCTCGTCGACACCGGCGGTCGGGTGGAGCGCTTCCAGCGCCGGCTCGAGAAGGCCGGCTCGCGCAGCGGCAGCGACGACTAACCGGCGCATGGCCGTCAGCTACGGCGGACAGGCCGTTCTCGAAGGCGTGATGATGCGCAGCCCATCCTCATGGGCGGTCGCAATTCGCACGCCCGAGGGCGACATCACCGAGGTCGTTCGCGACATCTCGTCGCCGATGCAACGTCGGAAGATCTGGCGCCTCCCGGTGATTCGCGGCGTCATCGCACTGGGTGAGTCGCTCGCGATCGGATTTCGTGCGCTCGCCATCTCCGCGAACGTCGCCTCGCAGGAGCGCGACGAGGACGGCGAGATCCAGACGCAGATCAGCCGCGGCCAGATCATCTTCTCGTTCGCGATTGCGATCGGGTTCGCGCTCATGCTGTTCAAGATCGGGCCTGCCCTGCTCACGAGCTGGCTTCCGGTCGAGTCGACCGAGCTCTTCGTGATCGTCGAGGGGGTCATCCGGGTCGGCGTGTTCATCGGCTACATCCTCCTCATCTCGCTGCTGCCGGATCTACGCCGGGTGTTCCAGTACCACGGCGCGGAGCACAAGTCGATCAACGCGCTCGAGGCGGGCGCCGAGCTCACGCCCGCGAACGTGCAGAAGTTCAGCCTGATTCATCCGCGTTGCGGAACTGCTTTTTTGCTCTGGGTCATGGTGATCGCGATCTTCGTCTTCGCACTCGTCGGGCGGCCCGACTGGTACTGGCTCATCGCGAGCCGCGTGCTCCTGCTGCCGGTGATCGCGGGCCTCGCCTACGAGCTCATCCGCTACGCAGGGAAGCACCAGGACAACCGCGTGCTCATGACATTGCTCGCGCCGGGTCTGTGGCTGCAGCGCCTCACGACGCGCGAGCCGACCGACGACCAGGTCGAGGTCTCGATCCAGGCCCTCCAACGCGTGATCGAGAAGGAGGCCGCCGAGTCGCCCGAGCAGCGCAAGCTCGAGGCGCGCGTCGAGGTGATGGCCTGAGTGGCCTCTCCAGGAGGTACGCACCTACTTCGCGCGGCTGCAAACGCTTCGCATGCCGTCGTCCTCAGTCGGCCACATACCTACCGGTATGCAGCCTCCCTGCGTCCTAGGCCTGCTCGGTTTTCGCCGGCGAATCAGGCACGTACCTCCTGGAGAGGCCACTAGTGCCTCGCATCGTTCGCGAAGCAGACGTGACGTGGGAGGGCACGGTCTCCCGAGGCGCAGGAGTGGTACGGGCGACTAGCTCGGGGGCGTTCGAGCTCCCGGTGACGCTGGCCTCGCGCATCGCCGAGCCCGAGGGCAAGACGAGCCCCGAGGAGCTGCTCGCCGCGGCGCACGCGAGCTGCTTCGTCACCTCGCTCGGAAGCGAGCTGCACCGCGCCGGGTCGCCGGCCGAGCGCGTCGACGTCAACTGCACGATCACGATGGACGAGGTCGAGGGGAAGGGCCATCTCATCGTCGCTTCCGCGCTCTCCGCCCGGGTCGTCGCTCCGGGAGCTGACGACGAGACGCTCGCACGGGCAGCGGAAGCGGCCGACGAGGGGTGTCCGTTCTCGGCGCTCATCAAGGCGAGCGCGACCGTAACCTACGAAGCCAACCTCGAAGGGGGAAGCTGAATGGCAGACAGCACCGCACACGTCACCTGGACGGGGTCGTTGATGGAAGGGAGCGGCACGGTCGACAGCGTCGGCAGCGGCGCGCTCGAAGGGCTGCCCATGAGCTGGTCGGCACGGACGGGCGAAACCGCCGGCCAGCCGAGTCCGGAGGAGCTGATCGCCGCAGCGCATGCGTCGTGCTTCTCGATGGCGCTCTCGCACGGTCTCGCCCAGGCCGGCACTCCGGCCGAGAAGCTCGACGTGGACGCGACGGTGACGTTCGTGCCGGGAACCGGGATCACGAAGAGTGCGCTGACCGTTCGCGGGGTCGTTCCGGGGATCGAAGAGCCGGCGTTCCTGCATGCCGCGGAGGACGCGAAGACGAACTGCCCGGTCTCGAAGGCGCTCGCCGGTGTGCCGGAGATCACGCTCGACGCGCAGCTCACCTCGTAGGGCGAGAGATATCTCGCCCGATGCGAGCGAGGCGTTGGGGCCGCATACGATCTAGCGCGTGAGCGTCATGGAGAAGCTCGTCGACGAGCTGGACCGCTCCTACGCGGAGGCGCAGGAGCGTCTGTCCGACCCCACGGTCTACAACGACCACCGCCAGGCTGCCGATGCGGGGAGGCGGCTCAAGGAGCTGGAGACGCCAAAGCGTCTCGCCGACGAGTGGAGGGAGGTGCGCGAGAGTCTCGATGTCGCGCGCGACGATCCGGAGCTCGCGCCGATGGTCGCCGAGCTCGAGAGCGAGGTCGAGCGCCTCGAGGGCGAGCTCTCGCTGGCCCTCGTGGAGCGCGATCCGGCTGACGAGAAGGACGTCATCGTCGAGATCCGGCAGGGCGTCGGCGGCGACGAAGCCGCGCTCTGGGCGGGCGACGTGCAGCGGATGCTCACGCGCTACGCGGAGCGGATCGGCTTCAAGACCGAGACGCTCTCGACGAGCGAGAGCGAGGGCGGCGGCGTGAAGGAGGCCGTGTTCGCCGTGAAGGGGCAGGGCGCGTTCTCGATCTTCAAGTTCGAGGGTGGAACGCATCGGGTACAGCGCGTTCCGGAGACCGAGTCGCAGGGGCGCATCCATACGTCGACCGCGACCGTCGCGGTCATGCCCGAGGTCGAGGAGGTCGAGATCGAGATCCACGAGAACGACCTTCGCGTCGACGTCATGCGCTCGACCGGTCCCGGCGGGCAGAGCGTGAACACGACGGACTCGGCGGTCCGCATCACGCACCTTCCCACCGGCCTCGTCGTCGCGATGCAGGACGAGAAGTCGCAGCTTCAGAACCGCGTGAAGGCGATGCGCGTCCTTCGCGCCCGGCTGTACGAGCTCGAGCGCGAGCGCCAGCAGGCCGAGCTCGCCGCGTCGCGCCGCTCGCAGATCGGGACGGGGGAGCGGGCGGAGAAGATCCGGACCTACAACTTCGCCGAGAGCCGCGTGACCGATCACCGCATCAAGCTGACGCTGCACCGGCTCGACCAGGTCCTCGACGGGGAGATGGGCGAGCTCACCGAGGCGCTGCGCGCCGAGGAGCAGCGCCAGGCGCTCGCCGTCGCCTCCGCGTGAAGGCCAGGCGCGCGCTCGACGAAACGAGCGAACGGCTCGCGAGTGCCGGCTGCGACTCTCCCAGAGTCGACGCCGAGATCCTTCTCTCGCACGTTCTGAACGTGTCGCGGTCGAAGCTTGCGCTGGAGGCTTCCCGGAAGCTTTCGCGCCCCGAGGAGAAGACGCTCGAGCGGTTGGTTGTCCGCCGAGAGGGCCGGGAGCCGCTCGCATATGTCCTCGGCGAGTGGGGGTTCAGACGCCTCACGCTCTCCGTCGACCGGCGCGTCCTCGTCCCGCGGCCCGAGACCGAGATCGTGGTCGAGCGCTGCCTCGCGCTGATCGGCGGGCTCGACGAGCCCCGCGTCCTCGATGTCGGAACGGGGAGCGGAGCGATCGCTCTCGCGATCGCGGACGAGCATCCGGGCGCGCGCGTGACCGGCATCGACGCGTCGCCCGGCGCGCTCGAGGTCGCCGGGGCGAACGCGCTCCGGACGGGGCTCGACATCGAGCTGCGCGAGTGGGATCTCTTCACGGGCCTCCCCGACGGGCCCTGGGATCTCGTCGTCTCGAACCCTCCGTACGTCCTGCCCGAGGAGATCGAGGCACTCGCGCCCGAGGTTCGCGACTGGGAGCCGCGGGAGGCGCTCGTCGGCGTGGGGGCGACCGAGGCCGTCGCGCGTGGCGCAGTCGACGTGCTCGAACCCGGCGGCGCTCTCGTCCTCGAGGTCGCGGCGGGTGACGCCGTGCGCATCGCGTCCATGCTCGCGGCGCTGGGCTATGCGGACGTCGCAACGACGCGGGATCTCGCCGACCGCAATCGGGTTGTGGAGGGGGTGCGCCGACCGTGAGTGCCGTCGACGACGTGGTCGCAGCTCTCTCGGCGGGGGAGCTCGTCGTCATTCCGACCGATACGGTCTACGGCCTCGCTTGCAGACCGGATCGCGAGGACGCCGTCCGCGCGCTGTCGGTTCTCAAGCGTCGCTCGCCCGAGCAGCCGATCGCGCTCGTCGCCGCGAGCGCCGAGACTCTCGTCGAGCTGATTCCCGAGCTCCCCGCGCACATGCTTCTTCGGGGCCCGTTCACGCTCGTCGTCCCCAACCCCGCGCAGCGGTTCCGGTGGCTCGTCGGACGTCGGGCCGAGACGATCGGCGTCCGCATCCCCGCTGTCGACGGCGTGGCCGCGGACGTTCTCGCGCGCGTCCCCGTCGTAGCTGCGACGAGCGCGAATCTGCACGGCGGCTCCGATCCCTGCCGTCTCGACGACGTACCGGAGGAGATCCTCGACGGCGTCGCAGCCGTCCTGGACGGCGGTGAGTTGCCGGGCATCGCGTCGACCGTCCTCGACCTGACCGGGCCTGAGCCCCGCGTCCTGCGCGAGGGGGCCGTGCCGGCGGCGGAGGCGCTCGCGCGGGTCGCCGAAGCGCGCCGGCAGTAGCATCAGCGGTCATGGCGACGACGCCTGCGACGCTCGACCAGCTCCGTACGGCAGGCCTCGCCGATGTCGATCCCGAGATCGCGGCGCTCCTCGAGCGGGAGCTCGAGCGCCAGCGTGGCGAGATCGAGCTCATCGCGTCGGAGAACTTCACGTGGCCCGCGCTGCTCGAAGCCGTGGGCAGCGTGCCGACGAACAAGTACTCGGAGGGCTATCCGGGTCGTCGCTACTACGGCGGCTGCGAGGTTGTCGACGAGATCGAGCAGCTCGCGATCGATCGCGCGAAGTCGCTCTTCGGTGCCGAGCACGCGAACGTCCAGCCTCACGCGGGAGCGCAGACGAACATGGCGGTCTACTTCGCGACACTGAAGCCCGGCGACACGATCCTCTCGCTCGAGCTCTCGCACGGGGGCCATCTGACCCACGGCCTCAAGGTCAACTTCTCGGGCCGGCTCTACGACATCGCCCACTACGGCGTCTCGCGCGAGACGAATCTCGTCGACTACGACGACGTCCTCGCGCTCGCCGAGCAGCATCGGCCGAAGCTCATCGTGTGCGGCGGCTCGGCATATCCGAGGACGGTCGAGAGCTGGCGCTTCCGCGAGATCGCCGACGCGGTCGGTGCGCTCCTCCTCTGCGACATGGCCCACTTCGCGGGACTCGTCGCGGCGGGCTTGCACCCGAACCCCGTCGAGCACTGCGACTTCGTCACCTCGACGACGCACAAGACGCTCGCCGGGCCGCGTTCGGGATTCATCCTCTGCCGTCAAGAGCACGCGCAGGCGGTCGACCGCGCCGTCTTTCCGGGGATGCAAGGCGGCCCGCTGAACCACGTGATCGCGGCGAAGGCGGCGTGCTTCAGGATCGCTGCGTCGGAGCCGTTCCGCGAGTACCAGGCCGCAGTTCGCGCGAACGCGGACGCCCTCGCGGAGTCGCTGCAGGAAGGCGGGCTCGACGTGCTGACCGGGGGCACCGACACGCACGTGCTGCTCGTCGATCTGCGTCGAACGGAGTGGAGCGGCAAGGACGCCGAGGAGCGGCTCGCCGAGGTCGCGATCACCGTGAATCGCAACACGGTCCCGTTCGACGAGCGCCCGCCGACGGTCGCTTCGGGCATTCGCGTCGGCACCCCGGCGATGACCATGCGCGGGCTCGACGAGGACGACTTCCGCGAGGTCGGCAGGATCATCTGCGACGCGCTCAACAGCGACGCCGACATCCCCGCGCTCGCGGGTCGAAGCGCCGCGCTCGTCGAGAGCCGCCCGCTCTACCCGGGGCTGTCGGCGTTCCCGACCTTCGAGGACTAGAGGCTTCATGACGACCGCCCGTGTCACCGAGGTCACTCACCCGCTCGTCCAGCACAAGCTCGGCCTCCTGCGCGACGTCACGACGACGACGCAGATGTTCCGGCAGCTCGTCAACGAGCTGACGCTTCTCCTCACCTACGAGGCGACGAAGGGCCTCGCCGACGAGGAGGTCGAGATCGAGACTCCGCTCGAGCACATGACCGCGCGGCAGATCTCGGGCAAGAAGGTCGCTGTCTGCCCGATCCTGCGCGCGGGGATGGGCATGCTCGACGCGGTGCTCTCGCTCGTGCCCGGCGCGCGCGTCGGCTTCATCGGGCTCTTCCGAGACGAGGAGACGCTCGAGCCCGTCGAGTACTACGTCAAGCTGCCCGACGATCTGGCCGACCGCGACGTCATCCTCCTCGACCCGATGCTCGCGACCGGGAACTCGACCGCAGCCGCGGTCGAGACCGTGAAGCGGGCGGGCGCGACGTCCGTGCGTCTCATCGCCCTGATCGCGGCGCCGGAGGGCATCGAGCGCGTCCATCGCGAGCACCCGGACGTGCACATCGTCGTCGCGTCCGTCGACCGTGGCCTGAACGAGAAGGGCTACATCGTCCCGGGCCTCGGCGACGCAGGCGACCGGCTCTACGGAACGAAGTAAGCGCGCGTGTTCGACGAGCTGCGGGCGACGCCGGAGGTTCTCTACGGAGCCGTTATCGCATTCGTCATCGTGATGCTCCTGACTCCCGCCGTCGGCGGCATGGCGCGGATGCTCGGCGCGGTCGACCGACCCGACGCGCGCGCGGATCAATCGACGGCCGATCCCGCGGCTCGGTGGCCTCGCGATCTTCCTCGGGATCCTCGTGCCGGCTCTCGCCTTCCTCGACCTCTCGGGAGAAAGCCGCGGCGTGCTCCTCGGCGCGGCGGTCGCGACGGTCGTCGGCGCCGTCGACGACTTCCGCGGCCTGTCGCCGTCGGTCAAGCTCGTCGGTCAGTTCATCGCCGCGTCGATCCCGCCGATGTTCGGCGTCTGGATCGACCACGTCACCTTCCCGTTCGTCGGCGTGCTGGACATCCCGGCCTGGATCGGCGTGCCGGTCTCGATGATCTTCATCGTCGCGGTGATGAACATGGTCAACTTCCTCGACGGGATGGACGGGCTCGCGGCCGGCGTCTGCGGGATCGCGGGCGCGACCTACGCGATCCTGGCGCTCTCGCTCGGCAAGCCGGACCCGGCGATCCTTTCCGCCATCGTCGCGGGATCCTGCCTCGGGTTCCTCCGCCACAACTTCTTCCCGGCACGCATCTTCATGGGCGACTCGGGCGCGCTGTGCCTCGGCTTCATCCTCGCGGCCGTCTCGATCCAGGGCCTGCTGAAGACCGCGTCGACCGTCGTGTTGCTGCTGCCGTTGCTGGTGCTGGCGGTGCCGATCATCGACACGTCGTTCGTCGTCGCGCGGCGGCTGAAGCACTCGCGCCCGATCTACACGGCTGACCGAGGCCACCTCCACCACCGCTTCTTGAACATCGGTTTCTCGCAGCGGCGCGCCGCCGTGACGATGTGGCTCTGGTGCGCGAGCCTCGCCGGCGCCGCGCTCGCCACGCGCTTCGTCCCGTTTCGCGAGGGAGGCGATTGGCACCTCTGGGAGTCGCTGCTCGTTCTCGCGATCGGGCTCTTCGCGATTGCGTTCTCGATCTACGTCGTGTACCTGCTCGAGATCGTCAAGCTGGCGAACCCGCGCATCCGGAGGCGCGATCGCGAGCGTGAGGAATCAGAGCGCCTGAGCGCGTAGGTCACCGCCGAGTAACCCGTTAGGACGTACGCGCGCGCAGCGTGATAGCTGCCCGGGCGTCGGCGCTCTCGACGATCCTCAGCTCGCCGCCCGGGCCTGCGACCGCACGTCGTGGCTCGCCGATCGCGCCGACGAAGGAGCCGTCCGGCGCGGTGCGCTCCCACGAAAGGAACCACGCCTCGCCGAGGTGCTCGATGATCTTGCCCGCGTAGCTCGACCCGGGCTCATCCGTCTCCACGACGCGGATCGACGCGCTCTCGAACGGCCCGAGGGGTCCGGCCGCAGCGAGTGAGAACGTGCCCGTCTCCGGTCGGCCACCACGGTCTTGCCGGCTCCCGCAGAACAGCAGGTAGTGGCTCCCGTCGATCTCGGCGACCTGCGGGACCTCGACCTCGGCGAAGCCGTTGGGCTCGGTCAGGGGTTCGAGGACGTCCCACGACCGTAGGTCGTCCGAGACGGCATGGCCGACGACCCCTCGGCCACGCGGATCTCCTGCGCGCGCCCGAGCCGTGAGCAGTACGTGGAAGGCTCCGTCCGGCCCGAGCATCACCCATGGATCTCGCCAGGACTGGTCACGCCACACGTCGAGGTCGAGCAGCTCGTACCAGCGCGAGTCGGCCTCGATGACGGGATCGTCGCCTACGCGATGCCACTCGACGAGGTCGAGCGACGTCGCGAGCCCCACTCGCTGGACGAGACCGCGCTCGGCCTGGGAGGTGCCGGTATAGAGCATGTGCCAGATGCCCGCGTGCTCGATGATGCTCCCCGTCCAGATGCTGAGGTCGTCCCAGGCGCCCTTGGCTCCCGGCGCGAGTGCGTCGGGGAGAACCCGCCACTCGAGGAGATCGCGCGAGACGGCATGGCCGACGGTCGAGTTCCAGTGCCGGAGCTCGGGATCGCCGAGCGAGCGGGGCGCCTGGAGGTAGAAGAGGTGGTGCAGCCCGTCGGCGCTCGCGTGCCAGAAGTCCCACACCCACTTGTCGTCGAGACGAAGCGCCATCGTGAAAGCCTCCTCGGGAGAGCGAGCACCGCTCTCGGTCGAAGCGAAGAGGCTAGACGATACGGAGCTGATGTGGAAGCGGTTCCAAAGATCTGGCGCTCGGCCCGACCGCGTGCGTTGACAGCGCGTCGTGAGGCTGCGAGTGTCTTCCGAACCCAACGGACTCGACCCCGGAGCACGAATGGCCACGATCGCAGACGTTGCTCGCGAAGCCGGTGTCGGGGTGGGCACCGTCTCGCGGGTACTGAACCAAAGCCCGCTCGTCAGCGCCGAGACGCGTCGGCGCGTCCTCGAGGTGATCGAGGAGCTCGACTACACGCCGAGCTCCGTCGCGCGGCAGCTCTCGCGCGGACGCACGCACATGGTGGCTGTGGTGCTCCCCTTCCTGACGCATCCGTCGGCGGTGGAGCGTATGCGAGGTGTAATCGCCGGGCTGCGCGCGACGAGCTACGACTTCGTCGTCTACGACGTCGAGGCGCGAGAGCACCGCGACGAGCACCTGCACACGCTCGCGCGGGGCGCGCGGGTCGACGGTGTTCTCGTCGTCTCGCTGCCGCCGACCGATGCCGAGATCGCGCGCTTCGCCCGAGCGGATATCCGCGTCGTGCTCGTTGACGCTCAGCACGACGACGTGTCGCATGTCGTGATCGACAACGTCGAGGGCGGCAAGCTCGCAGCGTCGCATCTCCTCGAGCTCGGCCACCGCCGCATCGGCTTCATCGGGGACCCGTCGGACAATCCGTTCGGATTTACCTCGAGCTCCGATCGCGAGGCCGGTTTTCGACGCACGCTCCGCGAGCGGGGGTTCGACGCCGACGAGCGCTACGTACGCCACGGTCCTCACGGCCGGAACGTCGCGTACCGGGTCGCCGCCGAGATGCTGGAACTCCCCGAGCCACCCACCGCGATCTTCGCGGCGTCGGATACGCAGGCACTCGGCGTGCTGGAGGCCGCCGCCGACTCCGGGCTCGACGTTCCGGGCCAACTGTCGGTCGTGGGCTTCGACGACATCGACGTCGGCGTCTACGCCGGCCTCACAACCGTTCGACAGCCGCTCTTCGAGAGCGGTCGGCGCGGCGCGCAGCTCCTGGTCGACGCACTCGACGATGCTCCGGGAGCGATCGCGGCCGAGACGATGCCGCTCGAGCTCGTCGTGCGAAGCACGACCGCTCCGCCTGGAGGGACGACTTGAACCGGATCGACACACCTGGTTAACTCCCCGTCGACAATGGGGTCGCGTTTTTCACCCGGTCGTTGGAAGCGGTTCCAACCGGGCTCTGCGTACCTGCGAGCCCTCACAGAAAGGAAAGGGGTTACATGAGGCTCCGACACCTCAGGCTGTGGTTGCTCGTCGTATCGCTCGCCGTCGTGGTCGCTGCGATGGCCGGAGCAGGACAAGGACAGCCGAAAGCAGTAGCCGCTTCAAGTGCCGGCGGGAACATCACGTTCGCCCACTGGTCCTCGTCGCCGGTCGAGACGGATCTGCTGAAGCAGATGGTCTCGGGATTCGAGAAGAAGTATCCGAGCATCAAGGTTCGCCGTCGAGCGCTCGATCCGTACTCGCCTTCGATGCTCGCGCAGTTCGCGGCGCGCAAGCCGCCGGACGTCTTCTACGTCGACTCGAACTTCGCGCTCGACTGGATTCGCCAGGGTCTCCTCGAGGACTTGAACCCATACATTTCGAGGTCGAAGACGAGCACCGCGAAGTTCTATCCGCGTCTCCTCAGCGCGTTCCAGGTCGAGGGCAAGACCTACGGGTTGCCGAAGGGCTGGTCGCCGCTCGGCATGCAGACGAACACGAGGCTGTTCGCGGCCGCGGGTGCTTCCGTACCCACGAACTGGGCGACACTCCGCACGGCAGCACAGCGACTGCGTGGCGAGCTGAGCGGCAATGCCAGGCCGATCTGCATCGGCGCCGACTGGGCACGCATGCTCGCGTTC
>CAWGJJ010000004.1:0-29012 GCA_963822885.1 uncultured Gaiellaceae bacterium | reverse complement strand
CGTGCCTTGCTCGAGCGAGGCGACGATGTGCGCGTCCTCGACAACTTTTCCACCGGAAGCCGGCGGAATCTCGCCGGGCTCGACGTCGAGGTCGTCGAGGGAGAGCTGCGGAGCTACGAACGAGTTCACAACGCCGTGCGCGGTACGGAGATCGTCTTTCACCTCGGCGCCCTCGGATCCGTTCCCCGCTCGGTGCAGGATCCGTTGACGTCGAGCGCCGTCAACGTCGAGGGCACGCTCAACGTCCAGCTGGCCGCCCGCGACGAGGGCGTCCGCCGCGTCGTCTTCGCGTCGTCGTCGTCCATCTACGGCAATCAGCCCGAGCTTCCCTTGCGCGAGTCCATGGCGCCCGACCCGATCTCGCCGTACGGCGTCGCGAAGCTCGCGGCCGAGCGCTACTGCGTGAGCTTCAGCCGAGTCTACGACTCGTTCGAGACGGTCGTGCTCCGCTACTTCAACGTCTTCGGTCCGCGGCAGGACCCCACATCGCAGTACGCGGCAGTCGTCCCGCTCTTCATCACCGCCATCGCCGCGGGTGAGCCGGTGACGATCTTCGACGACGGCGAGCAGTCTCGTGACTTCACGTATGTCGACAACGTCGTTGCGGCCAACCTGCTCGCGGCCGACGCCGACGGCGCGAATGGACGGATCTTCAACATCTCGGGCGGAACACCCACGAGCGTCAACGAGCTCGCCGAGGCAATCGGCCGCCTGCTCGAAAAGCCGGTCGAGCGCCGCTATCTGCCCGCTCGCCCCGGCGACCTGCGGAACTCATGGGCAGACGTGAGCGAGGCGAAGAGCCTCCTCGGATTCGAGCCGCGTGTCGAGCTCGAGGAGGGTCTGCGACGCACTGCCGACTCCCTACTCGGAGGAAAGGAGTAAGCGATGGGATATGCATTCAGCTCGCTCGACGAGCTCGGCGAGGGCTACGGCTTCCGCAAGATCCGCAAGGCTCTCGGTGTCACCGCGTTCGGCGTCAACGCGACCATCTATCCGCCTGGCTATGAGGGTTTCTTCCACTACCACGACACCCAGGACGAGCTCTACTTCGTCCATTCGGGCCAGGCACGCGTGATCGTCGAGGACGAGGACCGGATCGTCGGGCCGGGCGGGCTCTTCCACGTCGACTCGACCACCCCGCGCCGGGTGTCGAATGCGAGCGAGACCGACGATCTCGTGATCATCGTCGTCGGCGGCAAGGACGGCTACGTCGATCGAGACGGGCACATGGTCGACGAGGCCGACAGCGAGCGGCGCGCCGGGTTCGGGAAGTCGCCTACGGCCTGACGGCGCGGAACACGAGGTCTCGAGCGAGAAGCCGCGCGTTCACGCGCGCGTAGCGGCCGCCGACGAAGCTCAGCTCGACGTCGTCGAAGCCGGCAAGGAGGCCGTGCAGCTCGCGCGGCGAGAACATCCGGAGATGTGTGGGATCGTCTTCCGGCGCGCGACCGCGCAGGAAGCGCAACCGGTTCTGGAGGCGGAACGCGTTCGGCACCGATCCGACGAGGATGCCCTCACGTCGCAAGACCCGCCAGATCTCGGCGACGAGCGCGTCCGGGAACTGGAGATGCTCGAGCAGCTCGCCGGCGACGACAGCGTCGAAGCTCGCGTCCTCGAACGGAAGGGGATCCTCGACGTTCGCCTCGACCGGCTCGATCCCGAGCGCTGCGGCCTTCTCCAGCGCGGCCGCGTCGACGTCCAGCCCGACGACCGAGTTGCCTTCGAGGAAGTGCTCGGTCAGCGCACCCGAGCGGCAACCGAGGTCGAGCACGCGCTTCCCGCGACCGATGGCTGCGACGAACAGCGGGATGCGCTCGGGGACGAAGACGAAGTCGCCCTCGTCACGTCGTTCGCGGTGGTGCTCTTCGATAGCGGTCGCCGAGCGAACTCACGCGGAGCCGACGGCGGCCTCGTGCCCGAGCGACGCGATCGTCTTGCGCAGGCCGTCCTCGAGCGCGATCTCCGGCTCCCAGGCGAGGGTCTGCTTCGCGCGGGTGATGTCCGGCTGGCGCACCTGCGGATCGTCCACCGGCAGCGCCTCGTAGACGATCTCGCTCGACGAGCCGGTGAGCCGGAGGATGATCTCCGCGAGCTCGAGCAGCGTCTTCTCGTCGGGGTTGCCGAGGTTCACGGGCAGGTGCTCGGTCGACTCGGCGAGCGCCACGATCCCGCGGATGAGATCGTCGACGTAACAGAAGCTCCGCGTTTGCGAGCCGTCCCCGAAGACGGTGAGCGGCTTGCCGTCGAGCGCCTGGCGCAGGAAGGTCGGAATCGCCCGTCCGTCGTTCGCCCGCATCCGCGGGCCGTAGGTGTTGAAGATCCGGACGATCGACGTGTTCACGCCCTGCTGGCGGTGGTACGCCATCGTGAGCGCCTCCGCGTAGCGTTTCGCCTCGTCGTAGACGCCGCGTGGCCCGATCGGGTTCACGTTGCCCCAGTACGTCTCGGGCTGCGGATGTACCTCGGGATCGCCGTACACCTCACTCGTCGAGGCCAGGAGGAACCGCGCGCGCTTCCACTTCGCGAGGCCAAGCGCGTGGTGCGTCCCGTACGAGCCGGTCTTCAGAGAATGCAGCGGCAGCCGCATGTAGTCGACCGGGCTCGCCAGCGCAGCGAGGTGGTAGACGAAGTCGATCGGCTCCTCGGCGACGATCGGCTCGATGACGTCGTGGTTCAGGAAGGTGAACGCGTCGTCGCGCAGGTGGTCGATGTTCTCGAGCGTCGAGACGACGAGGTTGTCGACGCAGATCACGCGCTGCCCGCGCTGCAGGAGCACCTCGCAGAGATGGGAGCCCAGGAATCCGGCGCCGCCGGTGACGAGTGAGGTCGGCATTGGTCTCGATGCTAATCGGCCGCGCGCGTGTGCGACTTCACTCCTTACGACGCTCGAACGGATGCTCCTGCGAACGCACGAGGCCGGCGCCCGCCACGCGGGCGCCGGCCATCGAGCACATCGCTAGCGACGGAACGTGCGGCGAGCCGGAAGGCTCGTCAGACCCGACGTGTCACGCGCGCGGAGCGTGACCGTGTAGCGTCCCGGCCCGCGAAAGCGCGGCGCAGGGAGCCAGTTGCGCGTGTACGCGCCACACGGACGCGGCGCAACGCGCGTTGCGAAGCGACGGTTCGCCGAAGTGACGCCCGGTCTCGTCTCCGTGACCAGTACTGCCAGGTTCCGATCGCCGTCGTCGCAGATCCGGAAGCGCGCATAGACGCGTGCGCCCGTGAAGCGAACCGAGATGATCGTGAGCGTCGGACGCCGGTTCGTGACCGGATTCGTCGGCACGACGATCCCCGTTGCGGTCGACGTCGCCGTCCCGGAGCGGTTGTCGGAGCGCGCCGTGACCTCGAGTCGGAGGCGGAATCCGAGATCGGCGAGCCGGACGCCGTACGTCCTGCCCGTCGCGCCGATGACGCTCCCGCAAGTCAGCGAGTCGACGTCGCAGCGCTGCCACTGGAATGCAAACGAGGTCGGATTCCCCGTCCACGTGCCCTCGTTCCCGGTGAGCTCCTGCCCGACACGGGCCTCACCGGCGATGGTCGGACGCGACGTGTTCGTGAGTGGCGCAGCAGTCGACGAGACGACCGCCGTCTGCTCCGAGCGTGCGTTCGTGGAACCGTCTGCGTTGCGTGCCGTGACGCGAACGCGCATGGTCCGGCCGAGATCCGCCTGGCCGAGCCGGTACGTCCTGCCGTCAGCCGCCAGGAGCACGCACGAGTTGCCGTTGGCGTTGCAGCGCAGCCAGCGGTAGCGATACTCGGTCGGGCTGTTCTCCCACGTGCCGTTCTGCGCAGTGAGCGCTTCTCCCACACGAGCTGTGCCCGTGACCGTGGGCGGTTCGACGTTCACCGGCGCGAGCAGTGGTGCCGCGTTGCCCGCCGCCACGACGACGAGCAAGGCAAGTGACAATGAAAGTACGTAGCCCACGGCCGTAGAGCGCCGCATGGGCAGGAATGGCTTCTTCATGGTGCCCCCTGTTGGATGCCTTCTGGACAACAGAGGATTCCCGGGCTCGACCGCGTGGAAACGCTCGAACGAGGGATTCGCGGTGCGTCGCGCGAGCTCTCAGCGCAGGTCCTTGTTCGCCTCCATGTCGAACCACATGGCGAACAGCGTCATCTGGAGCCCCGCGATGAGCAACACGGCGACGAGGACGATCGTGGCCGGCGTGATCGCGTTCCCCGCGATCCGGAGGACGAGCTCGACGAGCCCGAGCAGAAGCCCGGCGCCCAGCATCAGCGCCCCGAACGAGTAGAAGAAGACGAGCGGGTGGAAGTCGCGGATGACGTACTTCTGCGCCATGCGCCACCAGAAGCCCTTGAACAGGAGCCACGAGATCCGCGGCACGACCGAGCGCAGCCTGATCCCCGAGCGTTCGCCCACGTCGTAGATGGGACGCGACGGCACATCGCGCACCCGCGCGTTCTGGACGTTCAGGTGCACGAGCATGTCGTTCGGGAACCCGTAGCGGGGATAGAGCGCGCCGAGATCGAGCCGGCGCAGGGCGGTGAGCGAGAGCGCTGTATATCCCGCCTGCGAGTCGGCGACGTGCCAGTAGCCAGACGCGATCTTCGTGAGCAGCGAGAGAACCGCGTTCCCGAGGTAGCGCGTCCGCGGGATGACCTCCCACGCCTCGCCCGAGACGAGTCGATTCGCCTTCGCGTACTCGACCTCGCCGCGTACGACTGGGGCGATCAGCGACTCGAGCTCGGTCGGATCCATCTGGTTGTCGGCCGCCATGACGCACGTCACGTCGATCTCCTCCTCGAGCGCCTTCCGGTACCCCGTGGCGATCGCGGCCCCCACGCCGGCGTTACGCTCGTGCCGGAGCACCTCGATGCGCGGGTCGCCGACGGCCTCCGCGGCGGCGGCCGTTCCGTCGCGCGAGGTGTCGTCGACGACGTAGATCCGATCGACGAGCTCCGGAATCCCGCGGATCGTCTCGCCGACGAGGCGCTCCTCGTCGAACGCGGGAACGACGACCGCGACCCGCTTGCCGTCGAACATCAGGCCGAGGTCGGCGCCGATCCGCGTCGCCGGGCGGCGATCGGGTCGACGACGAGCGCTGCGATCGCGCCGAGGATGAGGCCGATCAGCGCCCCGACGAGCAGCGACGAACGGCTCGAGCGCGCGGTCGTCTTGCTCGCCGCTGCGGGCTCGACGATGCGGCTCGACTCGACGTTCTCGGCCAGGTTCAGGAGCTGATCCGCCTCGAAGCGGGCGTCCTCGATCGCCGCTCGCCGTGCGTCGGCCGTCGTGATCACGGAGTTGAGGTTCGCGGTGACGAGAAGCCGCTGCTCGAGCGGGATGGACTGGTCGGCGATGATCGCTGCCTGCTGCTCCTGGGCCGAGCGGATGCGCTCGTTGACCTCGTCGAGCTGCAGCTCGGCCACCTCGATCTGAGCCTCGAGGTCAGCGACCTTCTCGGTCACGTACACAGACACGCGCTCGGTTACGCGATCGGCGAGCGCGTTGGCGGCGAGCTCGACCTTGCGCTTGCCGCTCCCCTTCACGGCGATCTCCATGAGCGGGTTGATGCCCCGAATCTGGCCCGCAGCGAGCAGCTCGCGCGTCGAAATCGATGCGCGCAGCCGCGAGACCGGGATCCCGCTCGCGTCCGACGCGTTCTTCAGCGCGGCCTCGGAGCGGATGATCTCACCGACCGTGCGCGGGTTGGTCGCGAGGCTCTGAATCTGCCCGCCGCCGAGCGGCGCGAACGGCTGTCCGAGGTAGACGATTGTCTGCGCGCGCCAGACCGAGCCGCCCGAGAGAGCGAGCGCGATGCCGATGACAGCGCCGACGACGAGCCCGCCGATGGGAAGCCACCAGCGCACCCTGAGGCGCTGCCACGCTGAGGAGAGGTCGACCTCCTGCTCTTCCTCGAGGCTCGTCATGCGGCCGCGACCCTAGCAGCGGCCCAGCGCCATTGAGCCGCGAGGCCCTCGTCGAACGGGGTCGCCGGCTCCCAGCCCAGCGCCGAGCGAACGCGCGTCGTATCGGCCGCGGTCCGGGTCGCATCGCCTGTGCGGCGCGGCCTGCGAACGACCTCGAGGCGCCGCTTCGCGATCCGGCCGAGCGTCTCGATCGCCTCCAGCATCGAGACTTCGGTGCCTCCGCCGACGTTGAACGTCGAGCCCGGAGCGCCACGCTCCATCGCGGCGATCGTCGCCTCGACCGCGTCGTCGACGTAGGTGAAGCTCCGTGACTGCGTCCCGTCGCCGTGGAGCTCGAACGGGCGACTCTCGGCGAGGCAGGTAACCATCTTCGTGAAGGCCATATCCGGGCGCTGGCGCGGTCCGTAGATCGTGAAGTAGCGAACCGTGACGACGTCGAGCCCGAACTCGGATCCATACGCGTGCGCGAGGTGCTCGCAGGCGAGCTTCGTGATCCCGTACGGAGCGAGCGGTCGCGGGCTCGCGTCCTCCGGCGTCGGGTATGTCGCCGCGTCTCCGTAGATCGAAGACGACGACGCGAAGATCACGCGCACGCCGGCTGCCGCGGCCGCCTCGAACAATCGCTGGCTCGCGAGCACGTTCTGGCGCACGTAGACCGGGAAGACGCTGCCGAAGCTCGCGACACCGGGCTGGCCGGCGAGATGGAAGACGCCGTCGAAGCCCGCGAGCTCGAGCTCGTCCTCCGCGAGGTCGACGCGCTCGACGGGCAGTCCCAACGCGTTCTCCTCTTTCAGCGCCGGGTCGTAGTAGTCCGTGTACGCGTCCCAGCCGATCGCGTCGTGGCCGCGCTCGAGGAGCGTGCGCAGGAGCTGCGAGCCGATGAAGCCGGCGGCGCCGGTGACGAGGTAGCGCATAACGCGGGAATGCTACGGCCGATGGACGACTGCGAGCGCCCCGTCGTCTCCCGGCGCGAGGCAGACCTCGGAGAAGTAGCGGGTCATCACGACGCCCTCGACGAAGTCGCCGAGCCGGGGCTCGGGTCGCTCGCCGCGCGCGAGTGCGAGTGCGAGCTCCGGATACCGACCGCCGGCGGCCAGCGGGACTGGGAATCCGCCGCCGAAGCGCGTGTTGACGTCGGTGATCGGGAGTGAGCCGTCCGGCTCGCGGAAGCACTGCACGTTCGCCGGCCCCTTGATCCCGACGACTTCGGCGACGTTCGCGCCGTGCTCGATCAGCTCGCGGTCCTGGATCGACGCGCCTTTGATCGACTCGCCGCCCTTCGACAAGATCATCGTGCGAGGGATCGCGTTGAGGCAGCGCGCCTCCATGTCGCAGAACACGTCGATGGAGAACTCCTCGCCGAGGCAAACCTCCTGCACGAACGAGGGCACCTCGGCGTAGCCGAGGAAGAACATCGAGCTCGTCGGCGTTCGCCGCGCGATGGATGTTCCGCGAGCCGAAGCCCTCGCGCGCCTTGACGAGAACGGGATAGCGGACGTCGTCGGGCACCTCCTCGGGAGCCCAGCTGCGCGGCGACGGGATCCCGTTCGCGACGAAGAAGTGGTGCGCTTCGAGCTTGTCGGACATCCGGGTGGAGACCTCGGGATCGGGCAGGAGGACGAGCGCCGGCGCGAGTCGATCGCGCTCGCGCGCGAGCACCGGGAAGTCGAGGTCGTTCAGCGGCACCACGAGGCGTACGTCGTGCTCGCCTCGCAGCGCGGCGAGTGCAGAGACGTACTCGGGATCGGCGATCCGGGGGACGAGCGCGTGTCGGTCGCAGTGGTAGAGCGCAGGCGCGAGCGGGTCGGCGTCCACGCCGAGCGTGACGGCGCCCGCAGCGCTGAACGCGCGAGCGATGTCCACGCGCTGCCCGACCGAGGTGAGCATGACGACCACGACGCGAGAGCGTACTGGTGAGGCGCTTCAGCGCAATGGTGAGGCGCTAGGAGCGCAGAGGTGAGGCGCTAGGAGCGCTGAGGCGCTCAGCGCATGGTGAGGCGCTAGGAGCGCAGAGGTGAGGCGCTAGGAGCGCAGAGGTGAGGCGCTTCAGCGCCTCACCTGTCCGTTCGCGGCACGGCTGGTGCATCGCTAAAGCGACGCACCAGGCACCACGGGGCTAGGGTCAGCGCCGTGCCGGAGCCGATCCGCATCCTCCGCGTCATCGCGCGCCTGAACATGGGCGGTCCGGCCATCCACGTGTCCAATCTCGCCGCCGGGCTCCAGACGCGCGGGTACTCGACGACGGTCGTCGCCGGGAGCCTCGCGCGCGGCGAGGACTCGATGGCTTTCGTCGCCGAGCGGCTCGGGGTGCCGGTCGTGAGCGTCCCGGAGATCCAGCGCGAGGTCGCACCGCTGCACGACCTGCAGTCAATTCGGCGACTCACCGAGATCATGCGCGACGTGCGGCCGCACATCCTCCACACGCATACGGCGAAGGCAGGTGCGCTCGCACGCGCCGCGGCGCTCGTGGCGGGAAGCGCGCGCCCGCCGATCATCGCTCACACCTTCCACGGCCACGTGCTCAAGGGGTACTTCGGCCCCGGCCGCACGGCGTTCTTCAAGCAGGTCGAGCGCACTCTGGCGCGCTACTCCGACGTCCTCGTGGCGGTGAGCCCGGAGGTGCGCGACGAGCTCGTGGCGCACGGGATCGCCCCCGCGGAGAAGTTCACCGTGATCCGGCTCGGAATCCCCCTCGACGAGCGGCTCGGAGACGAGACCGCGGACTTCGACTATCGCGCGCTGTACGGAATTCCCGACGACGCGTTCGTCGTGGGCTGGGTGGGCCGCATGACCGGCGTGAAGGACACGGATGCCGTGCTCGAGATCGTGCGCGCGACGCGGGAACGAGGCGTTCCTGCCGTCCTGTGCATGGTCGGCGACGGCCCCGACCGCGATCGGCTCGAGCAGGTGGCGCACGACCTCGGCATCGCACGCTCGACGTACTTCGTCGGCTACCAGTCCGACGTCGCGGGCTACTACCGGCTGTTCGACGCGTTCCTGCTCCCGTCGGTCAACGAAGGCACTCCGGTGAGTGCGATCGAGGCGCTCGCATCCGGAACGCCGGTGGTCGCAAACCGCGTCGGAGGGGTGCCCGATGTCGTCACGGACGGTGTGAACGGATTTCTCGTGGAGCCAGGCGACACCGACGCTGCCGCGGAGCGCCTCGCTCAGCTCGCCCGCGACTCAGAGCTCCGTTCCCGGCTGGGCGAAGCCGGTCGCGAGAATGTGCGAGAACGCTACGCCGTCGATCGCCTCGTCGACGACGTCGACCGGCTGTACCGATCACTCCTGGCTGCCAAGGGCCTCGCGTAGGGGCGAGATATATCGCGCCCCTACGACCGCCAGCCGCCCGTCGCGCCCCGATACGTCCCGCGAAAGAGCGCGAGCGGAGTGCGCAGAAGAATCCCGAGGTCGACCTTCGCCGAGCGGTTCTCGACGTACCAGACGTCGAGGTCGATCCGCTCCGCCCACGGCAGCGACGCGCGCCCGTGCACCTGCGCCCAGCCGGTGAGCCCGGGCCTGATCTCGAGCCTCCGCCGCTGGTGCTCGTCGTACTGCTCGACCTGGTAGCGAAGCGTCGGGCGCGGCCCGATGACGCTCATGTCGCCGCGCAGGATGTTCCAGAGCTGTGGGAGCTCGTCGATCGACGTGCGCCGCAGCACCCGTCCGACGCGAGTGATCCTCCTGTCCCCCTGGTCGACCGCATAGCCGGCGCCGAGCTTCTCCGCGCCGACGACCATCGTGCGGAGCTTGAGCACCTCGAAGTCGACACCGTCCTTGCCCACGCGGGTCTGGCGGTACAGAACCGGCCCGCGATCCTCCAGCTTCGTCGCCAGCGCGGCGAGACCGACGAGAGGGCTCGTGAGGACGAGGCCGGCGCCAGCGACCGCGACATCGGCCGCGCGGTTCATCGCGTGCCCTTCGCCTTCTCCCAGGTCTGCGGCGTCCCCGACCGCAGGTAGCGCACGAGCGCCGCGACCGTCGACTTCGTGACGACGAAGTAGTAGTAGGCGAGCCGCGCGCCGGGCACCGGCAGCCGCGCCTTCCCCGCTCCTGCGAGCCCGAGGCCGGCGAGCTGGAGGAGAAGGAACACGCGATAGAAGGGGGCGCGCGCGACGAGCATCAGGTTCGACATGAGCAGCCCGAGGTGCAGGATCCCGGTCGAGTAGCGCAGGACGCGGTGCGAGACGAGCTGCACGAGATAGAGCGGCCTCGTCGGCCCGCGCAGAGCACGCCCCGTGAGGATGTGGCCCAACGCACGCGAGATCGTCCGCACCTTGCGGCCGTACTCGTCCTCGGGCTCGGCGGCCGGCTTCTCCGTGGCGACGGCGGCCGGCTCGTACACGGCCCGCATCCCACTCTGCTCCATGAGGTACGGGAAGCCGAAGTCATGCCCGAACTTCGGGTCGTCCTCGACGTAGGCGTCGCGCTTGACCGCGTAGATCGCGCCGTTGCCGGCGGTGATCGAGCTCGCGGTCGACTCCTGCTCGCGCACCCACATCTCGTAGAGCCAGTACGCGCCCTCCATGTTCGCGCCGTCCGGGCTCTCGAGGCGGAGCTGGCCGCAGACATAGCCGACCTCGGGATCGGCGAGGTTCCGGGTCAGCGCGCGCAGCGCGTCCGGCTTCCACGCGCTGTTCGCGTCCGTGAACGCGAGCACGTCGCTCGACGTCGCACGCACAGCGCGGTGCTGCGCCGCGACCTTGCCTTCGCGCGGGCACTGGAGCAGCCGTACGCGCGGGTTCTCGGCCGCGAGCTCACCGACGATCGCATCCGTGAGGTCGGTCGACCCGTCGGACGCGACGACGACCTCGAGCGCGTCCTCCGGGTAGTCGAGCGCGAGCGCGTTCTCGATACGGCGGCGGATGACCGCTTCCTCGTCGTGTGCGGACACCACGAGCGCGACCGACGGAGTCTGATCCGCCTTGCGCACGGGCCGCGGGCGGACGCGCGCGAGGGCTCCCATCGCGAGCGGATACCCGGCGTGCGTCCACGCGAGTGCCCCGAGCGAACCCCAGAAGAGACCCTTCGCCATCACGCGGCGAGCATCTCCCGCACGAGCGCGCGATAGCGCTCCATCGCGACGATCCGATCGGCCTCCTCCTCGACGTACGCGCGGCCGCGCCGGCCCATCTCGGCGAGGTCGAACGCTCCGTCTGCGGCCTCGCGAACCGTGCGCGCGATGAGGTCGGGCCGCGCCGGCGGGATGACGATTCCGCAGCCGACCTCCCTCACGAGCCGTGCAGTCTCGCTCGTATCGTCGGCTGCCACGAGCACGGGGCGTGCGGCGGCGAGGATCCCGTAGAGCCTGCTCGGCACGACGTATCCGGCAAGCCCCTTCGCGAGCCCGACGACGTGCAGGTCCGCACTCGACAGGGAGAGCGGGAGCCGCTCGCGCTTCTGGTACGGGAGGAAGCGCACCGTCTCCTCCACCTCGAGCCGCTCCGCGAGCGCGACCATCTGGGCGTGGCGTGCGCCGAAGCCGGCGATGACGATGCAGAGGTCGTCGCGGTCGCGAAGGAAGGTCGCGGCGCGAACGAGGCTGTCGAGATCCTGCGCGTGCCCGACGTTGCCCGAGTGCATGACGACGAAGCGGTCGGCGAGCCCGTGGCGCGTCGCCCACTCGTTGTCGCGCGGCTGCGGCGTGATCGCCTTCGTGTCGACCCAGTTCGGGATGACCCGCAGCCGCTCGGGCGGAGCGCCCTTCTCCTCGAGCCGCTCGCGCATCGTCTCGCCGATCGCGACGATCCGGTCGGCACGGCGCAGGTACGCGCCCGACGAGCCCACGGAGAACGCCGATCACGGCGGGGTTGCGCAGGCGATGGAGCTCCGTCGCGATCTCCGGGAAGACGTCCTGGCTGATGACGAGCACCGGCGCGCCGATGCGCTTGCCGACGAGAACGCCGAGATCGCCGATGATCGGAGGGTCCGTCATGCACAGCACGAGATCGGGCGCGCGGCCGCTGAGCGCGTGCCGAAGCGCCGAGCCGAGGTACGAGAAGTAGTTCAGGGCACGCCGGCCCGAGCTCCGAGCGCTCGTACGACGTCGACGCGACGCGGGTGATGACGACGTCGTTGTGCTCGATCTGCCGCGGCTCGTCCTCGTGGCCGTGCAGGACCCCCGTGACGACCTCGACCTCGTAGTCCTCCGCGAGCGCCTCGCAGAGCTCGGTCAGCAGGTGCGCGGTCGCCTCGACGCCGGGCCAGTAGTACTGGTTCAGGACGAGAATCCGCTTGCGTTCGCTGCCGGCACCGCGGCCAGGCTAGCGCTCGATCATCCATTGCCTCGCGCACGGTCTCGAGGAATCCGTCGACGCTCGGGCCGTACCCCCAGTCGGCGCGAGCGCCCGTGAACGCTCTCCCTGCGCCCGACGCAGCTCCGGGTCTGCAGCGAGCTCCCGCAGCGCACGTGCGGCCGCGTCGACGTCGCCGGCAGCGACGAGCGCACCGTTCTCCCCGTCGCGCAGCAGATCGTGTGCGGCACCGACGCGATCCGAGAGCACGAGCGGGAGACCGCACGCCGCCGCCTCGTTCACGACGACCGCCCACGGCTCGCGCTCGGAGAGAAGCGCGAACACGTCGGCCGCGACGTAGAGCTCGACGATCCGCTCCCAGTCGACGTCGCCGGTGAGCACGAGTCGTACGCCGAGCTCGCTGGCGAGCCGTTCCACGACGCGGACGCTCGCCGCCCTCGCCTGCGAGGACGAGCAGGAGACGCGGGTCTGTCCGCGATCGTGCACCGCGCGCACCAGATCGTCGAGGCCGCTTCTCGGGCGCGAGACGAGCGACGGACAGAACGACCACGTCGTCGCCCTCCGCGCCGAGATCGCTCCGCAGAGCTCCGGCCGCCGGCCGCCGAGACGATCCGCTCGCGCTCCGAAGTCCTCGACGTCCACCGTGTTCGCGAAGACGCGCACGCGCTCCGGTGCGGCGCCCGCGCGCAATCATCGAGTCGCGGGCGAGCGTGCCCGTGACGAGGATCGCCCGATGCACCCGCGACGACCGGAGGGACGACGGTGCCCTTTCACCGTCCGCCGCCAACCCGACCGCGGCCCTTCGTCGTGGCTCTCCACCACGAGGACGTACGGAACGCTCTTGAGCCGTGACCATGCGATCGCGGCCTGCGCCGCGAACGTGCTCCAGCCGGAGACCACCACGACGTCCGGATGCGACTCGCTCGAGCGCGCCGACGACGCCCGGCGTGATCGGATAGTCGTGCCGCACGAGTCGGTCCGCTCCGGGCATGCGCATGCCGCGGAGGATGCACCGCGCGATGCTCGGCCGAACCCGCCAGGTCCGGCGGACCACGGTCTCGGCCGCGTAGACGACCGTGAGATCGATCTCCGAGAGTGCGGCGACCCTGTCGAGGAGCGGGCGACCGGTACGGCGTGGGCTCCGGAAACACCGCGGTGACTCGAATCGGCGGCGCGTCGGTGTCGGGCGCGAGCCTGCGCAGCCAGGCCTCGGCTTCACGACGAGCCGGGCCCGCACGACGGCGATCGCGGCGGCGACGCGAGCGACGTGAGCCGGAAGCGCGGGATCGAGCCGCAGGGCGTGGCTCGCGAGACGAGCAGAGGCGGCGCCCGAGATCGCCCTGGCGACGCGCATGAGATCGCGGGCGGCGCGTGCGCGTCCACCGGCTCCGACGCGCCGCTCGAACGCGCTGACGAGCTCGAGGTAGGCGGCGGCAGCTGCCTCGGCGTCACCTGGCGCGATCGACTCGGCAACGCCGACACGCCAGGCCAACTCTTGCTCACGCGGCGTGACAGCTCCGGCGCCACACCGGCGATCGCCCTGAGCGCCACGCGAAGCTGGCACTCGCGCTGCAGTCGCACGTCGGCGCTGCGATGCCTGGTCGGGATGGACGCGATAGAGGACGAGTGGCTCGAGCAGGTTGTCTCCGTCAGCGACGTCCAGCAGACGCGACCACAGCTCGTAGTCCTCGACTCTCGCGAACTGACTCGTCGTATCGAAGCCCGTGCCGGTCGAGCACATCGCGCTCGACGAGCACGATCGGGTGGAGGAACGGCGAGCTGAAGAGCGCCGCCCAGCGAACGTCAGCGGCGCCGCTGGCCATCGTGTGCAGCGGGCCGACCCGCCCTTTCTCGTCGAGCTCCATCGCGGCCGAGCCGACGACTGCAACCTTCGGCGCCGAGTCGCACCCGCTCGAGCTGAAGCTGCAGCCTCCGAGGCATCGCGACGTCGTCGGCGTCGAGCCGCGCGACATACGCGCCACGCGCCATGTCGAGTCCGCGATTGAGCGAAGCAGCGAGGCCGAGCTGCGCGTCGTTTCGGAGCACGTGCACGCGCGTGTCGTCCACCGTCTCGAGAATCTCGGGCGTCCGGTCGGCAGATGCGTCGTCCACGACGACGAGCTCGAGCTCGCGCAGTGTCTGCCCGAGAATGCTCGCGATCGCAGTGCCGATGTACGGCTCGCCGTCGTGGACGGCGAGGAGCACGGTGACGAGCGGCACGGTCGGCACGGTCGGCGTAGCCTACGGCCCGTGTCGCGGGAGCTTCCGTCGTTCGACCTCGTCGTCGCGACGACGGGCCGAAGCGACGAGCTGGCCAGGTTTCTCGACTCGGTCGAGGCGCAGAACCTCGAGCGACTACGCGTGATCGTCGTCGACCAGAACGACGACGAGCGCGTCGAGTCGATCGTTCGCGGTCGCAGGGTCGACGTGACGCACGTCCACTCCGAGCGCGGCCTCTCGCGCGCGCGCAACGTCGGCCTCAGGCTCGTAGACGCGGATCTCGTCGCGTTTCCGGACGATGACTGCGTCTACCCGGAAGGCTTGCTGACGCGTGTCGCCGGTCGATTCCACTCCGATCGCGCGCTCGACGGTCTCGCGGGGCGCGCAGCCGACCCCGACGGGCGCTCATCGGCGTCCTGGCGGACCGACCCCGCACCACTCACCGACGACAATCTGTGGAATCGCGCGAACGCCGCCACGATCTTCCTGCGCCGTGACCTCGTGACGATGCTCGGCGACTTCGACGAGCGCCTCGGCCTCGGCTCGGGAGAGCCCTGGAGCTCGGGCGAGGAGACCGACTACCTCATCCGCGCGGTTCGAGCGGGCGCTCGGATCGAGTACGAGCCGGATCTCGTCGTCCTCCACGATGTCGTCCCCGACGATGCGCGCGTCGGGTACCGCGACGGCGCGAGCGTCGGCTATCTCCTGCGCAAGCATCGCTACCCGCTGCGAGTCGTCGCCCGGATGCTTGTTCGGCCGGCCGGCGGCATCGCCCGGGCGCTCCTCACCGGGGATCTGCCGCGCGCCCGGTACTACCTCGCGAGCGTGCGCGGCCGGATCCGCGGCTACACCGGGGCAAGCCGCTCGAAGAGCTCTCCGTGACGGTCGAGCCAGGGCTCGAGGGAGAAGCGCTCGACCGCTCGACTGCGAGCTGCTGCCGCGTACGCGGGTAGGTCCGCGAGCACTTTCGCAACCGCGTCGGCGAGCGCATCGGCCACCGGCGGCTCGTCCAGGTCGAAGTGGTCCGGATGGGACACGCCCACGCCGGCCACGCTCCCCACGAGCTCAGGTGTGCCGCCACTCAGCGGGTAGACGACCGGAAGACCACTCGCCATCGCCTCGAGGACGACGCTCGGGCACGGGTCGTTCACCTTCGTGTGCAGCAGGACGTGCGCGCGTCGGAAGATCGCGGGCGCGTCTGCCTGCGAGTAGCGGCCCAGCACGTGGACGCGTCCCTCGAGCCCGAGCCTGGCGACGCGCGGCTCGACCGGGACGACGACGCTCCCCGTCACGAGCAGCTCGGCGTCCGGATGCGACGGCAGCAGAGCGGCGAGCGTGTCGAGTGCGAGCTCGAGACGGTACGCCTGCGTCTGATCGCCGCCGAGCAACAGAACCGGGCCGCCTGCCGGCGTGCGTTCGGTGGGCGTGAAGCGACTCGTGTCGATTGCGTTGTGGAGCACTTCCCACGATCCCGCCGGCGGACCCGCCCACTCGTCGGCCGAGCGCTTGCAGAACTCGCTCTGGTAGAGGACGTGGTCGGCGGCCGCAAGCAAGGAACGGATCGGGCGATTCACCGCCTCGGTGTCCGCCCCCGCCCAGCCCGGATAGCCCACGCCGTCCTGGTTCACGACGAGCGGGATCCGGCGACGACGAACGAGCCCGAGGAGGGCTCGCAGGTCGCGCGGTACCCAGTTCGAGCCGAGGTAGACGACCGTGAATCCGGTCGGATGGTTCGGAAAGCGCGTCGCGAGGCGCTGGATCTTCGCCGAGCCACCGGAGACCGGGTCGCCGAGGCCGGGCACCCGATCGTGTCCGTAGAAGACGCGAACTCCGGAGGCGCGCCGATGCGCGACGGGCTCGACGAGCAGCCTGCCCCAGCGCACGGCCGCACGTCCGTAGCGTCCGACCCGAGCGCGCGTCAGATCCACGGCGTCACGCCACCGGGTCGGGCAGGTCGACGAAGCCCTCGAGCAGAGCTCGCCAGCGAGGACGGAGCGCGACGTACGAGTTGCGCTCGGCCGTTTCTCGCCCGGCGAGGCGAACACGCTCGAGCTCTTCAGCCGGAGCCTGGAACACGTGCACTGTCGAGTCGACGATGCCGTCGACGTCCTCGATGTCGACCAGCCACGCCGTTCTCGCCGTGAGTGACGAGATCGGCTGCCTGTCCGACACGCGTCGAGACGAGCGGCACGCCCGTCGCCATCGCTTCGAGAACCGCTCGCGGACCGCCTTCGTCGCGCGACGTGACGAGGCACACGTCGATCGCGTCGTACGCGCGAGCGACCGAGTCGATGTCGGGCAGCAGCACGTGCCGGTACGCGATCCCGAGTCGCTCGAGCCCCGCCTTGACATATCCCCGAGCAGGCCCGGTCAAGCAGGACGGCGAGCTCGGGAATGCGAGCGTGGAGCCGCTCCAGCGCGGCCAGCAGCACGTCTGGCCCCTTGATGAGCTTCGGCTCGAGCCCGTCGCCCCAGCCCACGCCGTCCTTCTGGAACGAGCCGACCACGAATGCCGACTCGGGAACGCCGAGTGCACGCCGAGCGGCTGCGATCGACGCACGCCACCGCAGCGGGAGGGCATCGATGTCGATCCCGATCGGAATGCGGTGCACCTTCTCCGGCGCGATACCCGTCTCGCACGACGAGCTCTTCCATGGCTCGATTCGTCACCTGGACGCGATCGATGTCCGCATGACGGCGGCGCAGGGTTGCGAAGCACGCGTCGAACTCCGGCATGCCGGGAGTGCCCGGCCGGCCGTGGAAGTACGACACGCCGAGTCGATTCCCACGCCGCTCGAAGTCGCCGTCGAGGAGAAGGGTGAACTGGCTGAGGTGGAAGATCGACTGGCCGGAGACGGAGCCGACCCACTCCCGAGGGCCGAGCCGAGCACCGAGAGCCGTCGCAGTGCGCTCGAGCTGACGCGCCTCGTACTCGAGCACCCAGCCCGCCGCGTCGAATCCGACGAAGAGGCGCGAATGCGCTGCTCCAGCCCCGCGTGCGCACCTGAACCGCGGCCCGCCGAAGCGGACGACCGACGGGTGCGAGAAGGCGGCGGGTGCTTCCCGCGACTGCCACCGTCAGTCGGCGGCGACGCCCGCCGGCTCGAGCTGGGATCGAAGGCGCTCGAGGTCTGTGTCGACGAGAAGCTGCACGAGGCCGTCGAAGTCGAGCGTCGGCGTCCAGCCGAGCCGCTCGCGTGCCTTCGACGCATCCCCGACGAGGTCGTGGAGCTCCGCCGTCCCGCGTACGAACGACTCGTCGAGGCGAACGTGCTCCTCCCAGTCGAGACCGGCGCGAGTGAATGCGCACTCCACGAGGTCCCGGACGCTGTGGGTCTCCCCCGTCGCGATGACGTAGTCGTCCGGCTCGGGCTGCTGGAGCATGAGCCACATCGCCTTGACGTAATCGGCGGCGTAGCCCCAGTCGCGGCGGGCCTCCAGATTGCCCAGCGACACCTCGCTCTCGAGGCCGAGGCTGATCGCAGCCGCAGCGTGGGTCACCTTCCGCGTCACGAAGTCGAGTGGGCGGCGCGGGGACTCGTGGTTGTAGAGGATCCCGGAGGACGCGTGCAGCCCGTACTGCCGGCGATAGCTCCGGGTGATGAAGTGCGCATACGCCTTCGCGACGCCGTACGGCGTGACGGGAGAGAGCGGCGTGTCCTCGTGCTGAGGCACCTCTCGTGGCTCGCCGAAGATCTCGCTCGAGGACGCCTGGTAGAAGCGAATCTCCGGTGTCGACACGCCGGATGGCCTCGAGGAGCGCCGTACAGCCCACCGCCGCGAACTCCGCGGTCAGACACCGGTTGACGCCACGACATGGGTACGAACGACGGAGCTGCGAGGTTGTAGACCTCGTGCGGACGACTCGACGTCAAGACATCGACCAGCGACAGCTCGTCGAGCACGTCGGCCTGCGAGAGCTCGAGCTCGTCGCGGATCGCCAGCGAGGTTCTCGAACCGCGTCGACACCGGCTGGCGGACGACGCCGAAGACGCCGTAGCCCTCCGCGAGGAGATGCTCGGCGAGCAGCGAGCCGTCCTGACCGGCGATGCCGATGACGAGTGCGCGACGATCGGCCATCCAGCGCCGGACCTTAGCGACGGCGTCGAACGTCTCGCTCCACGTCATCTAGCATCGGCGGCCGCATGACCTCCGATCGCGGCCGATTCTCGCGCTCGCCGCAATCGTGATCGGCGTCGCGCAATCGTCTACGCCGGCGCCGCGCAGCTCGTCTCGACTCCGCGCGTGCATCCGGACGAGCACATCTACGGAGGCGGCGGCGCGTCTCTGGGCGAGGGTGACGGCCTGCGGCTGCGCGGCGAGCCGTACGAGCTCGGCCCGGTCTACCCCGCGATCCTCGCGACCGTCCTGGTCGTCGCCGGCGACCGCGAGACGGCGTACCACCTGTACAAGGTCGTCGAACGGGCTTCTGTTCGCCCTGGCGGCGCTCCCGATCTACCTCGTCGCGCGGCGCCTGCTGCGTCCGTGGTGGAGCGTCGGAGTCGCGGCGTTCTCGATCGCCATCCCCTCCTCGATGTACGTCGCGCTCGTGATGACGGAGAGCGCGTCGTACCTCGCCTACTCGGTCGCGCTCTGGGCGATCGTGCTCGCTCTCGAGCGTCCATCGGCGGCGCGGCAGCTCGGAGTGCTCGCTGCGGTCGTCCTCGCCTACGCCACTCGCGCGCAGTTCGCGGTGCTGTTCGGCGCATACGTTCTCGCACTCCTCGCCGTCTGGGCGATCGTGCCCGACCGAGCGCAGGTACGCGAGCTCGCTCGTCAGCTCTGGCCGACGCTCGCCGCGCTCGCGGCCGGCTTCGCCGTGCTCGTCGTCCGGCCGCTCGTCACCGGGTCGTCTCCGCTCGACGCGATCGGCGCCTATCAGGTCCTGTTCCGCGGCTACGACCCGCTCGACATCGTCAGATGGGGCGCGTACCACCTCGCCGACCTCGAGCTGTACCTCGCCGTCGTCCCGATCGCCGTGGCACCGATCGTCCTCGCGCTTCTGTGGCGACGCGCACGCGACGGGCTCACGTCCGGCGGCCGCGTTCGTCGCCGCATTCGTCACGGTCAACGCCGCGATGCTGTTCGTCACGGCCGCGTTCGCCAGCACCGAGTTCGGCTTCGACCGCCTCCACGACCGGAACGTCTTCTACCTCGCTCCGCTCTGGCTGGTCGTGCTCGGCGTCTGGCTCGCCGAGGGCCTGCCGCGTCCCCGGATCGCCACGGCGGTCGGGATCGTGACGGCGCTCGTGCTGCTCGTCGTGCTCCCCTTCCGCTACATCGCGAGCGACGTCGGGGTCGACGTGGTCCCGAGCGCGCTGTGGGCCCGGCTCCAGGAAGCTCCTCGAGGGCGAGGTCGTCACGGCTCGGAAGCTCATGGTGCTCGGCGTCCTCGTCCTCCTCGCGCTCGTCGCGCTCCTTCCGCGGCGCCTCTGCGTGGGTCTTCCCGTGCGTGCTCCTCGCGACCTTCGCGGCGACCGCGAGCGCTCGCCTGGGAGCGCATCGCAGACGCGACGGAGAACGCCGTCTTCGAGGGCGCTCCCGAGCGCCGCTGGGTCGACGAGCTGCTGCCGGAGGACGCACGGGTCACGAAGGTCTACCTCGTGACGACCGAGTGCCCGGCCTCGGCCGTCACCTGGCACGCGCTCTACCTCACGGAGTTCTTCAACCGCTCGCTCGAACGAGCCGCATACATCGGCGACTCGATCCCCGACGGGCTCCCGATCCGGCGCGTGGATGTCGCCGCGGACGGCGCGCTCGCAGACGCCGGACGAGCCGCTGCTGGCCGACTTCGTGGTCACGCAACCCGGAATCGAGCTGGACGGCGAGGAGCTCGGCCGAGGCACGGCGGCCGAACCTCGTGCTCTGGAAGACGGACGGACCCGTGCGCGTCGTCGGCGCGAGCTCCAACGCCGACCTGCGCACGGACGACTGCAGCTAGGCGCGCACGCGGCGCAGGTAGCCGCTCGGGTTGAACGTGATGAGGAACTTCTCGCGCTCGCGGTCGATCTCGAACGCGTCGGAGCCCGCGAGAAAGGTCTCGATGGCCTCGAACGGGCCTGGCAGGAGGTCCTTGCGGATCCGGCCGATGTTCGAGTCCTCGACGATGAGGTAGCAGCCGACCGGCACGAGCGGCGCGTACACGCGCGAGCTCGGCCTCCACGTGCCCCTGCGAGTGGTCGGAGTCGAGGATGACGAGCGTGTTGCGACCGGCTGCCCGCTCGCGAACCTCCGCGACGACGTCGGGATCGGTCGAGGAGCGGCCGCCGAGGTACGTGATGCGCGGATGCTGCGGGTAGTCCTCGCGCAGGGGCTCGACGTCGATCGAGACGACCTCGCCCCGATCGAGCAGGTCGCACATCGACGCGAGGAAGAGCGCGCTGCCGCCGCGGTACGTCCCGGTCTCGACGATCAGCTCGGGTCGCGTCTCGACCATGATCTCCTGGTAGATCCAGAGATCGAGCGGGTTCTTGAGCGCCTGCGCGCCGAGCCACGTGGCCTTCGTCCAGGCGTCCGACTCGTAGAGGACGTCGTGCGCGCGCTCGACCGACGCCCGGTCGAGCTTCCGGTCTACGCGGAAGCGTGCAGCGGTCAGTCCTCGCTTGACGTAGTTCTCCACGGCCGCGCGATTCTAGGCTGCGCAGTCCCAGCACCTCGAGGTACCGGTCGGCGACGTCGGAGATCGTGGGCACCGAGATCGCCGCGCGACGCTCGTCGAGCTCCGCGACGAGCCGGTCGAGGACGTCGGGGATCTCCTCGTCCGAGACGAATCGCGAGCCCGCCCTCGCCCACGAGCTCGGGATGCCCTCCGCTCTCGCGGTAGACGGCCGGCAGTCCGCACGCGAGCGCCTCGAGCAGCGCGTTCGAGCACGGATCGTCGTGGCTGGGCGCGAGATAGACGTCGTGCTCGCGGAGCAGCCGCGCGACCTCGGCGGACGAGACCGGGCCGACGGTGCGAACGCCCTCGAGCTCACGTCTGCGCGCGTCCGACGAACGTGAGCTCGTACCGCTCGCGGTCGAGGTGCGCGTCGAGCCACGCGAGCGTCTCGGCGCCCTTGCGCACGTTGTCCGACCAGCTCGTCGCGATCACGCGAACCTTCCTGCCGGCGATCGGCTCGCGCGTGGACGGCGGGTGAAAGATCGCCGGGTCGACGGCGTTCGAGACGACCGTCGGCTCGCGAAGCTCGAGCCCGAGCTCGCGATGCTTCTCGAGGCTGTACCGCGACTGCAGGATCGTCGCCTCGGCGAGCTCGGCATTCATCGCTGCGATCGAGCGATCGGTGCCGTCGTCGAAGCCGCGGTACACGCCGATCGGCCCGTCCACGCGATGCACCATGCGGCAGCCGGAGCGCGCGAAGCGCCGCAGCCGGCGCGGATCGAAGTTGAACGAGTTGAAGAGACAGGCAGGCGTTCCGGCCGAGAGACGGTTCAGCTCGACCGAGAGACCGCGACGTTCGAGCTCGCCGAGGAGCGCGCGCAGAAACTGGTGACCGCCGCCGGACGGCGATGGCGCGAACTCGTGGAAGAGCGCGAGGTCGGCGCGTCCGCGACGCGAGCCGAGCCAGTCGAATTGAGTCCGCCCACGTCGCACGACATCTCGCGAGATCCGTCGGGCCGCACGCGCAGCCGTACGAGGAAGCACGCCGGCGACGCTAGCAGCGCGCGTGGATCGGGCGATCCACGATCAGGCTCGCCTCCAGACCTGGAAGCCGGGATGCTCCTCCTCGACGAGCTCGTAGCGCTCGCTCGAGGAGCCGCCTCGAGCTCGAGACGAACTCGGCCCACGGGACTTCATCGGCGCCGGTCTCGAAGAAGCCGAGCGTCACCAGGACGAGTCGGGGCTCCTCGCGCTCGACGCACGCGAGAGTCTCGTCGAACTGCTCGCGGTCGCTTGAACGGATAGAGGTGGAACCATCGGCAAGCGAGATCGAACTCCTCGCCGATGAACGCCGCGTGGCCGTTCTCGCTGTTCGATCCGAAAACCACGTACGTGACCCTCTCGACTTCGGGATCGAAGCGAGACGAGCGCGCTCGAGCGCTATCGCGCCCGCGCTGATCGGTGTCGAGGTCCAGGCACGCGACACTTCCAGGCCACCGCTCGTTCTTGACTGACGTCCAGAGAGCGAACACGCACGAACGCCGCAGCGGCGACCGCTCCGGCCCGCCTGCCCAGCCGTGATCGGCGACGGAGATGCACGCCGCCGCGATGCATGCGGCCGGATACGCGAGCAGCTGGAGATGGTGCTCCCAGTACGCGGTGAGACCGATCGTGACGAGGCTGGCGAGCAGCGTCGCAGCCGCGACGGCGGTCGAGTGCCCGCTGCGGAGCGCTGCCGCGCCGCGCCGCACGAACGGCTGCCGCAGCGAACACCGCGAGCACGAGCATCGCGAGCGGAAGCTGCCAGCGACCCGCGTGCTCGAAGAAGTCGACGTGCGACACGGAGATGCTCGATCGATCGCCGACGAGTCCCTCCGAATCGCTCAGGGCGCTCGCGTAGTGGACGTTGTAGGCGATCGTGTCGAGGTAGGCGCGCAGCTCGCCTCGAACAGCGAGGACAACCGGCTGCCGCGAGCGTCCACCGACCCCACCCGAGCGCGCCAGCCGAGCTTCGCGCCAGCGCGATCCGCTGGGCTCGCGAGCGAGGACGAGCGCGACGCACCGGAGCGACCGCGAGCAGTGCCAGATTGAGCTTGAAGAGCATCACGACCGCGAGGACGAGACCGCTGCAGCGAATCGCCCTCGAAGCCAGAGCCAGGACGACGAGCGGAGCGACGGCGAGCCCTGCGAGCATCGTCATGTCCGGCGACGTACCAGCCGGCGGTCAGCGCGAGCGGGTACGACGACGAAGCCGGCGACGACGGCCGGCCGAGGGGCGCGGAGCTCGCGAACGAGCAACGCCGATCGAGAGAGCCGCGAGACCGAGCCAGAGCGCGTCGAGCAGGAACGGTCCGCGCCAGCCGCCGACCCACAGCGCCGCGGCATAGCGTGTAGAAGAAGAGCGGATCCTTGTTGTCGACGACCTCGGAGTAGAGATGGTCGCCGTCGAGCAATCCGCGCGGCGACGCTGAGGAAGACGCCTTGGTCGCTCGCGACGCTCGGCTCCCCGCGAAGGAGAACGAGCAGCAAGCCGTAGGCCAGCGCGAGCAGCGCCAACGGCGATCCAGCGAACGAGCACCGCCGGACGATCAGCCCCGTCGGCAGCCGGCTATGGCCGAGCTGCGGACAGCCTCCGCAGCCGAACGAGGATCTCCTCGATCCGATCGACGTACCGCTCCCACGTCAGCTCGCGCTCGACGGTTCGTCGCGCGCCGCGGCGAGAGCGCGCGCGTGCAGCTCGTCGCGGAGGACGTCGCGGACGGACTTCGCGAAGGACGCCGCGTCGCCCGGCTCGACGAGGCGGCAGTTCTCGCCGTCGACGAGCCCGTAACCGGTCGCGATCGCGCTCGTCCGGCTCACGACGACGGGCTTCTCGAGCGCCATCGCCTGCAGGAGCACCGTCGTCGCGCCCGAGTACGTGTTCTCGCGGACCGGGAAGCGCGACGACGCGTGCGCCCGCGAGCCGCTCGAGCATCTGCTCGAACGGGAGGTCGACCTCGACCGTGACGTTGGCGGGGACGTCGGCGAGCGCTCGCGCGCCGTCGCCGGTCGCGACGACGGCGAAGCTCGACCTCGGGGAGCGTCCGCGCGACCTCGAGCAAGCAGCTCGAAGTCGCGGTGCGGATCGGCGCCGACGGACACGACGTCGTGGCGGCGGGGACGTCGGTGGGTCGCAGCGCGTCGGTGTCGACGCCGAACGGCACGAACGAGACCGGCACGCTGCCGCCGCGCTCCTCGAGCCAGCCGCGGAGATCGTCCGCCTCGCGCGCGCCGTACGCGAGGATCGCCGCGCAGCGTGACAGCGCACCGGCGTACAGCCGCTCGCATGCGCTCCGAGCGAAGCTGCGCGAGGCGCTCGGGGAGCCCGATCGCGATGTACACGAGCGGCGGCCGCAGCAGCCCCGAACGCCGCGTGAGCAGCAGCGGGATGCCGACCGTGTCGACCGTCGAGAGCACGACGTCCGCGCGGTTCGCCGCGCGCAGCGACCCGAGCACGGTCGCGAAGTCGCCTCCGTACCCTCCGGCTCGCTCGAGGCCGCGCTTCGCCAGGCCGCCCGAAACTCGCGCCCAGGCCGGCGACGAGCCGCGCTCGAGGTTGTGGCGAACGTCGTGGCCGCGTTCGCGAAGCTCGTCGAGCCCGTACAGGCGGTAGCGCTCGACCGCGCCCGGCGGCGCCGCCAGCGCACGCCTCCGCTCGGGCGAGTCGCGGTACGCGTAGAAGATCCTCGTCACCGGCACACCGTGCGAGACCGTAGTGGACGCGCGGCTGCGCCGGACACGCCGGCGCCGGCGGGAGGTACGGTGTCGGCCGATGCACCGCCGGAAGACACAGCTTGCTCGGCGTCTGAACCGTGTGCTCCCGAGCCGCGTCGACCCGTACGCGAAGGCGCTCGAGAACCGCGGGATCCGCGCGACCTACGAGCTCCACGACCGCGTTCTCTCGAACCGACGCAGTCGCGACCGCTTCCGACAGGAGGGCGTCGTCCTCGACGACGTCCAGCGCGGCATCGTCGCCGACGTCGAGCGCGAGGGCTACTCGCTCGTGACGTTCTCGGACCTCTTCCCCGAGCCGGAGCGGTGGGCGGAGATCGAGGCGATGCGCGACGAGTTCGTCTCCGAGACGGAGGCCGACCTCGCGAAGGGCGGCGAACACCTCCGCGTGCGCGAGGGCAAGGAGTTCGTGGTGCGCCTCCACAGCTACGGCGTCAGCGTCGGCCTCGACGACCCGTGGTTCGCCGCCTGCGCGTCGCGGCGGATGCTCGACGTCGCGAACGCGTACCTGCGCATGTGGTCGAAGCTCGAGTACGTCGACGTCTGGTACTCCGTCCCGCAGCCAGAGGACGCGAGCCGCGTCTCGTCGCAGCTCTGGCACCGCGACTACAACGACAAGCACCTGCTGAAGGCGTTCCTCTACCTCGTCGACGTCGACGAGACGATGGGGCCGTTCCAGTACATCCCGGGCAGCCACCCCGGCGGCCAGTACGCAGACGCGTGGCCATGGAAGCCGCTCGGGAAGAACTACCCGTCGGAGGGCGAGCTCGAGCAGCGCATCCCGGCTTCCGCGATCAAGAGCCTTCGTCGGCCCGAAGGCGTCGCTCGTGTTCTGCAACACGTCGGGCTTTCATCGCGGCGGGTTCTCGACGACCGCGCCGCGCGTGCTGGCGACCGCGACGTACTCGTCGCCCGCGTCGCTCGCGTCGCTGACGGAGCGGAGCTTTCACTTCGCGGGCGAACTCTATGACATTGACGTCGTTACCCGGTTCGCGCTGACCTAGCTAGTTCAACGACCGGCCCCCCTCCGGGTACGCTCGGCCACTTGAAGACTTCGCCTCGTACCTCGCGGCTCCCCCACCCGAGTCAGCGTGGGACCACGCTGTTCGTTCCCGCTGGCCGATTTGGACGGACCGGCTCATCTCGCGAACGGGATCCGCGATCTCGGAGGGTGGGCAACGTGCACGTGGTCATTCACGTGGCGGCTCTCGCACTGAGCCACTAGTGACGTACGTGACCGTTGTACGCAACAACGCGGCGACCCTTTCCCGGGCAATCGAGAGCGTCCGAGATCAGACCTATCCGAACGTCGAGCACGTTGTCCTCGACGGCGCGTCGACAGATGGGACCTTGACGGTCATACGAGAGTACGGCGATCAGCTCGACTACTTCGCATCAGAGCCGGACGCTGGGCTTTACGACGCCCTCGTGGATCATGGCCTGTCTCGAGTCAGGTGTGAGCTTCTCCTACACGAACGCGATTACCGTCAGTTATGTAATGGGTGGTCTATCGAGTGACATCGATAGACATTCCCAGGAATGCGTGCGTGCGATGGGTGAGCGCTTTCCATCTCTCACGGAGGAGGAGGCTGGCGGCCTGTATCACCTCTTGTTCTGCTTCCAGGCCGTTGAGACTATCCCCGGACGAGCAGATGACAGCCCTGATTTTGTCTGTCGCGTATTGGCGGCGCATTCGGATGAGCCCGAACTCCTCCGTGCCGTTGCCTGGGCACTACTCGCAGATGCACACCACGAGCCAGCGGAGGTCGAGCGACTCGAAACGGCCCTCCAGGACACGCGGGAGACCCTACGATTGATGGAGGCCACGGTCTCGTGGCGAATCACGAGGCCGCTGCGAGCGATCCGTCGCGCGCCGCGGACGTGGATGCGCAGCGCCCCGGCTCGCGAGAGACGCGACAACTGGCCGCCGTACGCCTAGTTCTCCGCTCGGGGTTGACTCTCAGCAGACGAGCTCTCGACGGCTGCGATCCGGCGTTCGAGATCCTCCACGGAGCGATGGAGCGTGACGAGTGCGTCGAGAACGCGCTCGTCGAATCTCCTCTGCTCCTCGAGGTACGGCCAAAGCGCGCGCTGCAGGAGTCGTCTCACAAGGGCCGTGGGCGGCGATCCTCCTCCCCGCGCGAGACCCTCGCCGACCCCCGCTGGAAGCTCGCGAGACGCTTCGAGTATCGGCGGCCGCGCATCGTGCTCCGATCCTCGCGCCTGCACCGCTCCTCGCTCGCGCACGTCTGTGAGCCGGTCGAGGACGAACAATCTCGTACGCTGGGGCCGAAACCGCTCGAGGATCTCCTCGCGCGCCCTCGACCCTAGGGCGCGCGCCTCGTCCGGGCTCTCCCAGACTGTGCGCAGCAACCGTGCGGCGGCATCGACGTCCGGCTCGGCCCACCGAGCGCCGGGTGCGCGCGCCCACCAGGTGTCGGGAACATCCACGAGATGATAGGGGACGAGGTGGCTGTTCTCGACCGACATGAATTCGAGGTTCCCGGAATAGCGCGTCGCGACGACCGGCTTGCCGCACGCCATCGCCTCGGCCATCGTGAGGCCGAGGCCCTCGCTTCGGTGAAGCGATACGTAGCAGTCGCAGGCCGCGACATACGAGTCCCGCTCCTCGGCCGACACGTACCCGTCGCGAAAGAGGATGTCGTCCCGCCCGCCGGTCATCGCCAGCAGCGTGTCGAGCTGTTGGGGCTTCCAGTCGTCGCCCGTTGATGCTCTTCAGGACGAGCGTCGGGCCCTCGCCGGGAGCGAATGCCCGCGTGAATGTCATCGACGACAGCGGCCGGGTTCTTACGCTCGCCGCTCCAGAAGTCGAAGACGAACAGGAATGTGAAGCCTTCCGGCAGGTTGAGCTCGGCACGCGTCCGGAACGGTCCACGCGGAGCCTCGACGGGCACTGGCAGGACATGGACCGGGATGCCGACCTCGGACGCCACGGCGTCGCGCACGTACTCGCTGGCGACCCAGATCTCGTCGAGGAACCTCACCGCGGCACGGTCGCGAGCGCTGAACACGTCCGTCTCCCAGAACCAGATGCCGATCGAGTAGCGACGGGCGAAGAACTCGGTGCCGACCTCGGCTGCGAACTTCACGAGGTCGTCGGCGCTGAGGCTGATCAGGTTCGTGTCGTACGGCGCTTCGTCAGCGAGAGCGAAGTCGATGGGGTGACGCTGCCGTCCCAGGGTTGCGCGATACGGGATGGCGGCGGAGAGGATGTCGCTCGCGTGGAGCACAGCCGCGAGCCGCCGAGCCACCTCGCCGAGCCCGGACTCGGCTTCGAAGAATCCGACGATGTTCGACGCCCGGCTCCGGAGCCTCGGCGATGTGCAGACGTCGCGCAGGATCCTCGCCCGGTCCTAGCGGTGCTCGCATGCCAGCTCTTTCAGGCCCTCGACGGCTTCGATGCGGTCGCTCGCGATCGTCCCCTGAAGCAGCCACCAGCTGTCACGCTCGACAGCCATCTGGGATTGATGCCACAGATGCAGCATCGCCGACCGAGGGCCTGCATATCCACACCGGAGCCCGCGCCGGACCAGGCGCACCGCGAGGTCCACGTCCTGGTCCCCCCAGCCGACGAACCGCATGTCGACGCCGTTTACGGCTTCGAAGTCGGCTCGCGAGACAGCGGTGCAGAAGCCGTACTCGTTTCCGTGCGGTGCGAAATCGGGGAGCCGCGGGCGCCACGAGCGCCGACGGTCGCGCGGAGTCAGATGCCGCCAGCCGCGTACATCACGGGAAGCACGTACGAGAAGTCTCGCAGCAGACCAGCACCCGATCGGCTTCTTCTCCCGAGGAACGACCCGCGAGAATCGTTCACTCAGTTGAAGGCGCGTCGTCGCCAGGAACCAGCCGGGGAGCAACGCCCGCCGAATCGCCGCGACGAAGTGACGGCGCGGGATGCAGTCGCCGTCAATGAAGACGAGTTGATCACCGCGGGCGGCCGCGGCGCCGAGGTTTCTCACACGCGCGAGCCGGAACCCCTCGTCAGGCTGCCAGGCGTGTACGAGACGTTCCCGAAACGCGGGTCTCCAGCGTTCGACGACCGCCTCAGTCGACGCCGGCGAGCCGTCGTCGGCGATAACGATCTCGAAATCTGTGTCGGACTGACCTGCGAGTCCCCGCAGCACGGCGTCCAGCGCGGCCGGCCAATCGTAGGTCGACACGACGACGCTCACGTTCGTCGTCGGACCCGCTGTCACCTCGACAGGTGACGCTCTTCCACGGTCCACTCGAGCAGCGGCCTGACGACACCGCGCCAC
>CAWGJJ010000003.1:55000-565406 GCA_963822885.1 uncultured Gaiellaceae bacterium | reverse complement strand
GTGCGGCGCTTCAGCGCCGCACCTGCCGTTCAGCCCGTCCGAAACGGCCATCTTGCGCGGAGTTCTTGCTTCCAGCAGCCTGGTGTCCGATGCCACGTGCGCCACGTCGCGAAGCTCCGGGCGCGATCCACCACGTCGTCGCGCAGGGAAACAACCGGCAGGCGATCGTGCTCGACGACCGCGACCGGATGACATTCGTTCGCCGACTGGCCGACGCAAGCTCCCGCTTTGCGTGGACGTGCCTGGCGTACTGCCTGATGGACACGCATGCGCACATCATCGTGCAGACGTCGAAGCCGAATCTCGGGCAAGGAGCCGGATGGTTACTCGGTGGCTACGCGCGCTGGTTCAACCGTAGACATCGGCGCGAGGGTCATCTCTTCGTCACGCCGTTCTTTTCGCGCTCGCTCGAGACCGATGAACACCTGGTTGCCGCCGCGGCATATGTCGTCGTCAATCCAGTGAGTGCGGGCCTCTGCGAGCATCCGTCAGAGTGGACGTGGAGTAGCTACCGCGGCACGCTGGAAGCCGGGCCGCCGACGTTCGCTGTGTCCTCCTTTGTGCTCGGCATGCTGGCGGACAACGAGGAGGTCGCCCGAGCTCGCTATGTCGCGATCGTCGACGAGTACGTTGCGCGTGTGCGGCGCGAGCGTGCTGCGCAAGCCAGGGCGGGACGCTGAAACGCCCCCCGACCACAGGTGGTGCGGCGCAGGGCGGGACGCTGAAGCGCCCCGCCGACCGCAGGTGGTGCGGCGCTTTAGCGCCGAACCCGCCGTTCAGGCTCGCGCGGCGCCTGACGCGCGGCGGCGCTTGACCGAGCGCCGCGTACGCGAGGGCGTTCAGCGACTCCTGCAACTCGTGCAGCTCGCGGGCGACGAGCGTGAAGCCGTCCTGGCGCTCGGTCGTGCGGTTCAGGCGTTCGAGCTCGTCGGCGATCCGGTCGAGACGCTCGAGCAAGGCATCGAGCTGGCGATCTCCGACGTCGCGCTGCTCCACGGGCCGAATTCTACGTCCGGCGCAGGAGGTCGTCACGTGTGAGTACGACCTCGGCGCCGGCACCGAGGGTGGCAAGGAGCCGTTCGAGGGATTCTGCTCCGGTCTCGAGCGCCGCAACCCGCCGCGTCGCGCCGAGCTGAGACAGCGCGACCCGCGCGAGCGGCTCGGGGGCGTCGGTGAACACACCGAGCGCTCTTCCCGAGCCGGCGAGTGACTGCAGCGCTGCGCTCGTCGCTGCATCGCGACGCAGATACGCCGGCGCGTGATTCTCGGCGAAGCGCTCCAGGAGGACGCGCCAGTTCCCGGCTCCTGCGGCGTCGAGTGCGGCGGCCGCTGCGGCCCGGTCCTCCGGCAGCGTGGCGGGCTCGACGCCGAGGACGGTGCGTGCAGAGGCGAGCCACGCCGACCAGAGTGGGCGCGTGTCCCCGAGAGCGTCGAGCTCGATGGCGAGCGCGCGCCGCTCCGTCATGCGAGCCGACGCGCTCGCACCGACTGCCCGAGGCCGATCCCGGCCGCGACGCCGACGGCGTCGATCCCAACGTCGAGCGGTGAGCCCAGTGACCGGGGACGAAGGATGCGTCTGCCGCTCATCGCTGATCGCGTACACGGCCCCGAGCGCGGCAACGGCCACCCCTGCGGCGGTCGGCGGACGAGCAGCGCACCGAGGACGGCGTACTCGGGCGCGTGCGCGATCTGGCGAAGGACGAGATCCCAGCCGCCCGAGCCCGGTTCCGAGATCTGGCACCGACGAGAAGGCGAAGATCAGCCCCGCCCAGGCGACGACGGGGAGCCAGAGGCGGACGAGAGAGCCGGACACCGTCCGATGATAGGCTCGTCCCCAATCAGGAGCACGGTGAGGGAACCCGGTGCGAATCCGGGACGGTCCCGCCGCTGTGAGGGGAGACGCTCCTCCGCCACCACGCCACTGGCGCGAGCCGGGAAGGCGGCGAGGGAGGGAGCCCCGAGTCAGAAGACCTGTCGCGCTCCTCATATCCGGAACCCCTCGCGGAAGGGAGGATTCAGGTGCTTCGCTCACTCGTCCTACTCGTCGGAACGGCTCTCGCCGTGCTCGGCGTCTTCGTCGCCGGCGCGTCCGGCGGTTCCACCGCAACGGCCGCGTTCCCGGTCACCGTGATCGGCTCGAACGGCAAGGTCACTGTCTCCAAGCGTCCTGCTGCGCATCGTCTCGCTGTCGCCCACGGCGACCGAGACGCTGTTCGCGATCGGCGCCGGCCTCGCAGGTCGTCGCGGTCGATGACCAGTCCGACTTCCCGAAGGCGGCACCGCAGACGTCGCTGTCGGGCTTCACGCCGAACGTGGAGGCCATCGCCGGCTACCGGCCCGACCTGGTCGTCATCGCGTACGACCCGAAGGGCCTCTCCGGCGCGCTCGGGCGCCTCGGCATCACCGTCCTCCATCAGGACGGGGCCAAGAGCTTCAAGGGCGCGTACCAGCAGATCCGCCAGCTCGGGCTCGTCACGGGCCGCGAGGCACGCGCGGGCACGCTGATCGCCTCGATGAAGAAGAAGATCGGGACGATCGTCGCCGACGCTCGAAGGGAAGGCAGGGCCTCTCCGTCTACCACGAGCTCGATCCCACCCTCTACTCGGCGACGTCGAAGACCTTCATCGGGCAGGTGTACTCCTCGCTCGGGCTGCGCAACATCGCCGACGAGGCGGACTCGCTGGGGTTCGGCTACCCGCAGCTCTCGTCCGAGTACGTCGTATCGGCGAGCCCCGATCTGATCGTGCTCGCCGACACGGTGTGCTGTGGCCAGAAGCCGTCCACTGTCGCGGCTCGGCCCGGGTGGGATCGAGTCAGCGCGGTGAGGACGGGGTCGATCGTGCGCGTCCACGACTCGATCGCCTCGCGTCGGGGGCCGCGGCTCGTGAACTTCTACCGCGCGATGTCGTCGGCTCTAGCACGGCTCCGCCAGTAGCACCATGACCGTCGCCGCGGAGCACGCCTCCGAGGTTCGCGCTCGCGGGTTGACCCCGCTGTGGGCGTGCTCCGCCGTGGCGTTCCTGCTCGTGTCGCTCGTCGTCGGCGTCCTCGCCGGGCCTGTCGACCTCGGGGTCGGAGCCGTGCTCGAGTCGGCGGCGGCGCGGCTCCACGTGCCCGGCTTCTCGACGTCGCTCTCACCGACCGAGGAGGCGATTCTCTGGGAGATCCGCGTGCCGCGTGTCGTGCTCGCTGCGCTGGTCGGCGCGATGCTCGCCGTCGCGGGAGCGACCTACCAGGGCGTCTTCCGCAATCCGCTCGCGGATCCGTATCTCCTCGGGGTCGCTGCCGGAGCCGGGCTCGGCGCGACGATCGCGATCGCGTATCTGCCGGACGGCCTACGAGGACAGCGCCTGCTTCCGATCGCCGCTTTCGTCGGAGGCTCGATCGCGGTGATGCTGACGTACGCCGTGGGTCGCTCGGCGCGGCGGGAGCGGGACGCAGCCACGCTGATCCTGGCGGGCGTGACCGTCACGGCGTTCTTCACCGCCTGGCAGACGTTCGTCCAGCAGCAGAACTCCGAGACGCTGCAGGAGGTCTACTCGTGGATCCTCGGCAACATCCCGAGCACGGGCTGGGCGGACGTCGTGCTGATCCTTCCGTACATCGCCGTCGCGGTCGTCGTGATCCTCGCGCTGCGACGCGTCGTCGACGTGCTCAACCTCGGCGACGACGAGGCGGCGAGCCTCGGGATCGACGTCAAGCGCGTGCGGCTCGCGCTCGTGGTCGCCGCAACGCTCGGGACGGCGGCAGCGGTGGCGGTCACCGGGCTCATCGGCTTCGTCGGGATCATCGTCCCGCACACGATCCGCCTCCTGACCGGAGTCGGGTACCGGGTGTTGATTCCGCTGTCGATCGTCGTCGGAGCCGGGTTCCTCGTGCTCGCGGACGTCGTCGCACGGACAGCGCTCGCTCCCGCGGAGATCCCGCTCGGCGTCGTGACGGCGTTCTTCGGCGCGCCGTTCTTCGCGCTCGTGCTGCGGACGACGCGTGGAGGCGCGGCGTGATCGACCTGCGCGGCGTGACCGTCGAGCTCGGCGGAAAGCCTGTCGTCGACAGCGTCACGGCTGTCGTCGCGGACGGAGAGTGGCTCGGGCTGATCGGTCCGAACGGCGCCGGCAAGACGACGCTCCTTCGGGCCATCGCGCGGCTCGTCCCGTTCACGGGCGAGATCGTGCTCGGCGGGCGATCCGTCGTGGAGCTCCCGCGCGCGGAGCTCGCGCGCCTCGTCGCCGTCGTCCCGCAGGAGCCGTCGACTCCACCGTGGATGACCGTCGCCGAGTACGTGCTCCTCGGCCGGACGCCACACCTCGGGCCGCTCGCGAAGGAGGGCGCGCGCGACCGCGAGGCGGCACGCTCGCTCACTCGCGCGGCTCGACCTCCTGCCCTTCGCGGATCGCCGCCTCGGGACGCTGTCCGGCGGCGAGAAGCAGCGTGTCGTCGTCGCGCGCGCGATCGCGCAGGAGGCGCAGATCGTTCTCCTCGACGAGCCGACCGCGGCGCTCGACATCGGGCACCAGCAGCAGGCGCTCGAGCTGCTCGACGGCCTGCGCGAGGAGTCCGGTCTGACCCTCGTCGCCGCGATGCACGATCTGACGCTCGCCGCGCAGTACGCCGACCGCATGCTCCTGCTCGACGCCGGACGCGTCGTCGCCGACGGGCCACCCGCGGACGTTCTCACCGAGACGCTCATCGCGACGCACTACGGCGCGGCGATCGACGTTGTGCCCGTCGGCGACCGGATCGCCGTCGTTCCGCGCAGACGGGTGATCTAGAGGCTGTGCGCTATCGGGTGGCGCGGCTCGTAGACGAGGATCTCGCCGGCACCAGGCAGCTCCAGGTTCGTGCCGAGCCCGAAGCCCATGTCCTCGATCAGGCGCGTGAAGTGAGCCCCTTTCGCTTCGAGCTCCTTGACGGTCGCTTCGATGTCGTCGCACATGAGCGCGATCTCGTGGTGACGTGGGTGCGAGTGGTCGGTGCCCTCCCATGTGTACTCGGTCGGGTGCACGCCTAGCTCGCTCGGGCCAGTCTTGAAGATGAGCCAGCCCGGCGACGACTCGGGTGCTCGATGCAGGGCCAGCCGAGGACGTCGCGCAGGAACGCACGCGTCGCGGCCGCATCGTCCGAGTAGATCAGCGTGTGAACGGCCGTGATCATCGCGGGGATGGTAAGCGCTGGTGAGTCCCTGCCGGGGCGGTGGGTAGCATCGACGGCGTGTCCGTCGCGGCTCCCGAGAGCTACCTCGCCGACCTGAACGAGGCCCAGCGGGAGGCCGTCCTCGCGACGGAAGGGCCGCTTCTCGTCGTCGCCGGAGCCGGCTCCGGCAAGACGCGCGTCCTCACCTATCGCGTCGCTCACCTCATCCGCGCGTGCGGGGTGAAGCCGAACGAGATCCTTGCGATCACCTTCACGAACAAGGCGGCGGGGGAGATGCGCGAACGGCTCGAGCGCATGCTCGGCCAGACGGCGCGCGCGATCTGGATCCTCACCTTCCACGCGGCGTGCGGCCGCATGCTGCGGCGCGAGGCGCAGCGCCTTGGCTACACGTCCAGCTTCACGATCTACGACGACCAGGATCAGGTGCGGCTCGTCAAGGCGTGCCTCGAGGAGCTCGGCAAAGATCCGAAGCGCTTTGCGCCGCGAGGCATCCACGCGCAGATCTCGCGCGCGAAGAACGAGCTCGTGTCGCCCGAGGAGTACACGGCCAGGGTCGCCTCCTTCTGGGATCAGACCGTCGCCGAGACGTACGAGCTGTACCAGCGCCGCCTCCACGCCTCGAACGCGGTCGACTTCGACGACATGCTCATGCTCACCGTGCAGGTCTTCGAGCGCTTCCCCGAGGCGCTCGAGCGCTGGCGCAAGGCGTTCCGGTACGTCCTCGTCGACGAGTACCAGGACACGAACCACGCGCAGTACCGATTACTGCAGCTTCTCGGCGGCGAGCACGGAAACGTGTGTGCAGTTGGCGACCAGGACCAGTCGATTTACAGCTTCAGGTCCACGGACATCCGCAACATCCTCGAGTTCGAGAAGGACTTCCCGGGCACGCAGGTGGTCACGCTCGAGCAGAACTACCGCTCGACGAACACGATCCTCCGCGCCGCGAACGACCTGATCGAGCAGAACACCGGAGCGCAAGCCGAAGCGGCTCTTCTCCGAGCTCGGCGAGGGCGACCCCGTGCGCGCGATCGAGGTCGAGGACGAGCACGCCGAGGCGCGGTTCGTCGCCGCGGAGATCGCGTCGCTCATCGCGAACGGCTACTCGGCGAGCGAGATCGCGGTCTTCTACCGGATGAACGCGCAGTCGCGTGTGCTGGAGGACGTGCTCGTGCGTCAGGACGTGCCGTACCAGGTCATCGGCGGCCCGCGCTTCTACGAGCGCGCGGAGATCCGCGACGCGACGGCGTACCTCGCCGTGCTCGTCAATCCGCAGGACGCGACGTCGCTCCTGCGCATCGCCAATCGCCCGCGTCGAGGCATCGGCGACACGTCGCTGCAGCGCCTCGTCGCGCATGCAGAGAACACCGGCCGCACCCTCTTCCAGGCGATGGCCGATCCCGAGGCGGCAGGCGTCACCGCGGCAGCGTGCCGCGCCGCCCGCGGCTTCCACGCGACGATGGAGTCGCTCATGGCGCTGGCGGCGGATCTCCCCGTCGACGAGCTCCTCGAACGCGTGCTCGAGAAGTCGGGGACGCTCGACGCCCTCGAGGCCGAGCGCACGATCGAGGCACGCGGCCGGATCGAGAACCTCCAGGAGCTCGTCGGCGTCGCGCTGGAGTACCGACAGCAGGCCGAGGAGCCGTCGCTCGCGACGTTCCTGCAGGAGATCTCGCTCGTCTCCGACCAGGACACGATTCGCGACGAGCGCGGCCTCGTCACGTTGATGACCCTCCACAACGCGAAGGGCCTCGAGTTCCGCGCCGTCTTCATGATCGGCATGGAGGAGGGGCTCTTCCCGCACGCGCGCTCGATCGAGGAGCAGGGCGTCGAGGAGGAGCGGCGGCTCTGCTACGTGGGGATGACGCGCGCGATGGAGCGTCTCACGCTGACCCACACGCTCGCGCGCACGCTGTTCGGCCGGCGCGAGTACAACCTCGCCTCGCGCTTCCTCGACGAGCTGCCGCAGGAGGTCGAGCGCGAGCGCCTGCGGCCCGCGTCGTGGAGCGGCTACGGCTCTCCCACCGCAGCGGCGATCGAGCCGCGACCGGGCATCGCGCTCTCGACCGGCGACTCCGTCCGGCACGGCTCGCTCGGAGAGGGCGTCGTCACCGGAATCCAGCCCGGCGGAGTCGTTACGGTTCGCTTCGCGTCTGACGGAACGGAACGGAGGCTGATGGTGGAGTACGCACCCCTGGAGAAGATCGCGTGAGCTTCAAGGTCAAGCCCTGCTCGAACCTCGAGGAGTTCGGCCAGGCGGTCTTCGCGATCGGCCAGTACTTCGGCATGGAGCCGACCGAGGAGCGCATGGAGCGCTTCTCGAAGAACCTGCCGATCGAGCGGATGCACGCCGCGAGCGAGAACGGCACGATCATCGGCGGCGCGGGTGCGTTCCCCTTCGAGCTCACCGTCCCCGGCGGTGTGGTTCCGACGGCGGGCGTCACTGTCGTCGGCACGTTCCCGACGCATCGCCGCCGCGGCGTGCTGCGAGCGATGATGCGCGCGCAGCTCGACGACGTGCACGCGCGCCGCGAACCGCTCGGGCTGCTGTGGGCGTCCGAGGACACGATCTACGGTCGCTTCGGCTACGGCATGTCGTCGACCACGAGCTCGATGTCGATCCCGAGGGAGGCAACGGCGTTCGCTCGCCCGCTCGAACGCGAGGGAAGCCTGCGGATCGTCGATCGTGCGGAGGCGCTCACGTTGTTTCCGCGCGTCTGGGATGCGGTGCGCCGGAAGACGCCGGGCATGCTCCGGCGGACGCGCAACTGGTGGGAGTTCCGCCTGCTCTTCGAGCCTCCCAGCGGAGGCGAGGACGCCCCGAAGCGTTTCGTCGTGCTCGAGAAGGACGGGAAGCCCGAGGGTTACGCGATCTACCGGCACAAGCCGAAGTTCGAGGGGGGCGACTTCAGCTCGGAGCTCCAGGTCGTCGAAGCCGTCGCGCTCGACGGTCGACCGACCGCGGAGATCTGGCGCTACCTCTTCGACATCGACTGGTCGACCAAGATCACGGCAGACCTCCTCCCGGCCGATCACCCGCTCTGGTGGCTGCTTGCGACGCCACGGCGGATGAAGCTCCGGGTCGGCGACGGGCTCTGGGTGCGGCTCGTCGACGTCGGTGAGGCGCTCTCCGCTCGAACCTACGCCGCCGACGGCCCGATTGTCTTCGACGTGCTCGACGCGTTCTGCCCGTGGAACGAGGGACGGTGGCGTCTCGCCCGCGGGCAGGCCAAGCGCACGACCCAGGCGGCACAGCTCCGACTCGACGTGAGCGCGCTCGGCTGTGCGTACCTCGGAGAGTTCACGTTCTCGGGGCTCGTCCGCGGCGGGCGGGTCGAAGAGCTGCGGCGCGGTGCGGCCGCGCGCGCGGACGCAATGTTCGCTGCCGAGCGCGCACCCTGGTGCCCCGAGATCTTCTGAGCTCGTAGAACGTCCGTCGCAGACGTGAGACTCACGGCGTGCCGCTCGCCGTCGAGTTCCCGCCCGATGTCCGCCGAGTGGACGTTCTTCGTCGCTGCCGTCGTGCTGCTCGCCGGGCCGGTGGTCGCGGAGCGGCTCCGGCTCCCGGGGCTCGTCGGGATCGTGCTGGGCGGCATGCTGGTTGGGCCGTTCGTCCTCGACTGGATTCATCGCGAGGGCGTCGTCGAGTCGCTGGGCGAGCTCGGCCTGCTCTTCCTCATGTTCCTCGCGGGGCTCGAGCTCGACCTCGACGAGTTCCAGCGCAACCGCAAGCCGGCTCTCACCTTCGGCGCGCTCACCTTCACGCTGCCGTTCGTCCTCGGACTGCTCCTCGTCCTTCCGTTCGGCTACGGGCTGGCGACCGCCGCCCTCTACGGGTCGCTGTGGGCGTCGCACACGCTGATCGCGTATCCGATCGTGCAGGAGCGCAAGCTGACGCGACATCGCGCGGTCGGCATGGCGAGCGGCGGCACCGTCATCACCGACACGCTCGCGCTCTTCGTCCTCGCGGTCGTCGTCGGCTCGGTCGAGAGCGACGAGCGCTCCGCGGTGATCCTCGTGAAGCTGCTCCTCGGGCTCGCCGTGCTCGCGGTCTACTGCGCGTTCCTGCTGCCTCGGATCGGTCGCTGGTCGCTCGCGCACCTCGGCCAGGGCCCGGTGCCGACATTCCTCTTCCTGCTCGCGGCCCTCACCTCCGCCGCGCTCCTCGCAGACCGCATGGGACTCGAGGGAATCGTGGGCGCGTTCTTCGCCGGGCTCGCGCTCAACCGGCTCGTGTCCTCGCGTGCGGAGGACAAGGAGCACTTCGAGTTCATCGGAGCGGCGCTCCTCGTGCCGTTCTTCCTCCTCTCGACCGGGATGCTGCTCGACCCGAGGCAGTTCACGGAGCTCACCGTCCTCGCCATCGCGGCTCTGTCGCTCGCGATCGTCCTCGTGGGCAAGGCGACCGCGGCGTACGTCAGCGGAAGGCGTTCGGGATTCGAACGTTCGGAGATCAAGCTCGTCTTCGGCCTCACGGTCGCGCAGGCGGCCGCGACGCTGGCCGCCGTCACGATCGGCACGGAGGCCGGAATCTTCGACGAGAACCTGCTGAGCGCGACCCTCGTCGTCGTCCTCGCGACGGTCATCGTCTCGAGCATCGTGACGCGAATCGCGACGCGCGAGCTCGATCCTCCACCGGCGCAGTAGCGGCTACAATCGCCGCCCCGAGGGCGGTTAGCTCAGTTGGGAGAGCACCAGCTCGACAAGCTGGGGGTCACTGGTTCGAGCCCAGTACCGCCCATTCGACACCCCTCGGCTAACGCGGAATTCGCAAGGTTGAGCGGGCCGGTGTGCCCGGAGCGGGAACTCAGGGCCGGCGTGTGAGAAGGCTCGTTCGAGGGATTGCACTGCCTCGTGAGGGGGATACCGTTCGATGGACACGCTGGGACTCAACGGGGAGGAGAAGTCGCCACGCTCAGGCGGGGCGGCGCTACTGGGATGAATACGACGAAGCTGATTGCCCAATGGACCATGAGCGGAGAAGGCCGCGATGTCGGCGCTCGCTTTCGAGCGACCGATGACATTCGCGCGATGATCTCAGGCACGGAGCCAACGTCCGAGCCAACGACGGCCGCAAGCTCGTTCTTGATCAAGGAAGCGAACGAGGACAGCTGGAAAGCACTCGATGTATAGCGCGTGGCGCAGGCAGCACGACCTCGCGGAAGATGCGTGTCCCGAGTGTCAGGGATCGTCCTACGTCCCCGCTCGCCCCCAAGAGAGCGCATCGTGACCCAGTGCCCGGAATGCGAGGGCACAGGCAAGGACGCATCGAAGAAAGCTGCCTGACGTTGCCGGGGGTGGAGCCGCACTGACCGGGCTGGGCGGGAAACGCCGCGCGCCTAAGCGCGTGGGTCTCGGCTCGACTCGACCCGCGCTTGCAGGCGCGTGCCGTAGACGACGACGAAGCTCAGGAAGAGAGCCGCCAGTGCCGCAACTGGCCAGATCATGCGCGTGTCATCGACGCGCGAGCGCGCGACCTGAATCCCCCGACTGCGCGCTTCGGGTTAGCCTCCGCACGTGAAGATCCGCGCCGCAGTGCTCGAGGAGTTCGGGCAGCCGCTCGTCGTCCAGGAGCTCGACCTGGCCGAGCCGAAGGACGGGGAGGTGCTCGTGCGGCTCGCCGCCTGCGGCGTGTGTCACACCGACCTCTACACCGCCTCGGGTGCCGATCCGACCGGATACGCGCCGTGTGTGCTCGGGCACGAAGGAGCAGGAGTCGTCGAGCGCGTCGGGTCGGGGGTCACTCTCGTGAAGCCCGGCGATCACGTCATCACGCTGTTCGCGCCCGAGTGCGGCGAGTGCGTCCACTGCCGGAGCGGCCGCACGAACCGCTGCACGGCGATCCGTGACATGCAGGGGCAGGGGTATCTCCCCGACGGCACGGCACGACTCTCACGTGACGGCGAGCCGATCCGCCACTTCATGGGCACGTCGACCTTCGCCGAGTACACGGTGATGCCGGAGATCGCGCTCGCGAAGGTCTCGCCCGAGGCCTCGCTCGAGGGCTGCGCACCGTTTGCGTGCGGGCTCGCGACGGGGATCGGTGCCGCGCTCTACACCGCGGACGTCCAACCGGGCTCGACGTGCGTCGTCTTCGGCTGCGGGCTCGTCGGGCTCGGCGCCGTCATCGGCTGCCGACTCGCCGGCGCCGAGCGGATCATCGCCATCGACCTTGCGGACGGACGCCTGGAGAGCGCCCGCCACCACGGCGCCACCGACACGCGCGTCGCCGCCGAGGACACCGTCGACTGGATCCGCGCGGAGACGGGCGGCTTCGGCGCCGACTACACGTTCGAGGCGACCGGCAACGTGCGAGTCATGCAGCAGGCCGTCGAGGCCGCGCGCGAAGCGTGGGGGCTCGCGACGATGGTCGGCGTCGCCGGCAAGGGGGAGACGCTCGACATCGTGCCGCGATTCCTCATCACCGGTCGCCGAGTGACGGGGTCTTCCTTCGGAGGCGTGAAGGGCCGCACGCAGGTGCCGCAGCTCGTCGACCGCTGGCTCGCCGGCGAGATCGACGTCGAGTCACTCCTCAGCCACCGTCTTTCGCTCGACGAGGTGAACCGCGGCTTCGAGCTCATGGAAGAGCAGGACGGCATCCGCAGCGTCATCACATTCGCGTAGGAAGTTGCGGAGCGCGCGAGGCGCATCTACGCTGACGCCCGTCGTGCGGCCGCTCACACGCCCCGGACTTCTCCTCGCGATGGCAGTCGCGGTCGTCGCGCTTCCGACGGTCGCGTCGGGCGCGTTCTCCGCGCCGGCTGCACCCGAAGCCGTCGCCGCCAACAGCACGACCTACCAGGACTCGTCGGGCGAGAATCCTGCTGCGCCGGACATCACGACGCTCACGACGTCGAACACCGACGCCGGCCTCATCCAGTTCCGCGTCACGATCCCGAATCGTGCGCAGCTGACCCAGGACATGCTGCTCCTCCTCTTCGTCGACAGCGACGCGAACCCGCAGACCGGCGATCCCGCCGAGCTGGGCGCCGACTACGTCATCGAGATCTTCGGCGGTGAAGCAGCGCTCTTCCGCTGGGACGGCACGAACTTCACGCGTCGCGCCGGCGATCCGCCCGCGACCTCCCTGATCTTCAGCTACCAGGGCGGCGTCACGATCACGATGAGCGCGGCCGAGCTCGGCAACACGAAGAAGCTCGCGTTCTCGTTCCTCGCGGTCTCGGGAGTGACGATCGATCCGGCCACGGGAGACGTCGACTTCACGAACGCCGTCGCGGACATCGCGCCGGCCGCGGGAGCCGGCCTCTACCAGTACGAGGTCAAGATCACCCCGCCGACGCTCGTCGTGCGCAGCCTCAGGCCGACGCCGAAGAACCCCATCGCCGGGCGCTCCTTCACGCTCAGGCTCGTCGCGGCGCGCTCCGACACGAACGCCGTCGTCCAGAACGGCAGGGTCACCTGCGTCGGGCGGCTCGGGAACGCGCGGCTGCGGGCACAGGTTCAGCAGGTGCAGGGTGGCGCGGCGACCTGCACGTGGAACCTTCCGGCGACGGCGAAGGGCAAGACCTTCCGTGGCTCTGTCGCGGTCGTGTTCGAGGGGCTGCGAGCCTCTCAGGCGTATTCGGCGAAGGTTCGCTGAGCACCGCCTGCTCGTGCGCTCCCTAGCGCTTCTCGCTTCTCTCGTCGCAGGTATCGCCGTCACCGGGACGGCCTCCGGATCGCTCGACCGCACGCCGCGCGACGTCGTCGAGCAGGCGATGCAGAAGGTGCGTCCGGCACCTGACGTCTCCGGTCTCACCAACGCGGGCAATCGCGTGCGCGTGATCGTCACGCTCGACGATCCGCCGCTCGCGGCGGCGACGTTCGCGCGACGTCTTCCCGGGTTCGGCTCGGACGTCAAGCTCAACCTCGCTTCGTCGTTCTCGCGCTCGTACCTCGGCAGGCTCGAGACGGCGCAGACGAGGGCGATCGCGAGCATCCGAGAGGAGATCCCGCAGGCGAGGGTCTCGCGGCGCTACCAGGTGCTCGTGAACGGCTTCGCGGTGAGCGTGCCCGTACGAGCGGCTGCCGGACCTCCTCGAGGTCGAGGCCGCGAACCGCGTCTATCCGAGCTACTCGTACACGCTCAGCCTGAACCGCGGACCGTCGGTGCTCGGCACGATCGCGTTCTCGGGGCTGACGGGCGCGCGAGGTGACGGCGTCAAGGTGGCCGTCGTCGACGACGGCGTCGATCACGAGCACGAGTTCCTCGACCCGACCGGCTTCTCGTATCCGCCGGGCTACCCGAAAGGGAGCTCGGGCTCGACCACGCCGAAGGTGATCGCTGCCCGCGGCTTCGCGGGGCCCGGAGCGAGCAGCACGCCGCTCGACCGCGACAACTCGTTCCACGGCACCCACGTCGCAGGCGTCATCGCGGGCGTCAAGACCGACGTCGAGGCCGGGACGTCCGGGCATCTGCGTCGAGGCGCAGGGTGGCTGCCATCCCGCGGTCGACGACCTCGAGGGAGTCGCGCCGCGCGCGTACATCGGCAACTACCGGGTCTTCAACGTCCCCGCTCCGGCCCCGCTCGGTGGCTGCTGCTCGGCGAACAGCCCGGAGATCGTGGCCGCGTTCGAGGCAGCCGTGCGCGACGGCATGGACATCATCAACTTCTCGGGCGGCGGTCCGCAGGCGGATCCCAGAACGGACGTCCTCATCGAAGCGGTCGCGAATGTCGTCCGCGCCGGCGTCGTGCCGATCATCTCGGCGGGGAACGACCGCGACTTCTTCGGCCTCGGTACCGCGGGCTCGCCCGCAACCGCCCCTGACGCGATCAGCGTCGGTGCGACCGCGAATGCGCACGTCTTCGGCCCGTCGATCACGGTGCGTGCGCCGGGCGGCGTGGCGCGCATCCCGTTCGGGCCGGCCGACACCATTCCGCCCTCGTGGATCTCGACCGACCAGCGGCTCGTCGACGTCGGGACGATCGGAGGCGCGAACCGGCAGCTCTGCGACGGCTCGCTCGCTGCCGGCTCGCTGCGGAACGCGATCGCGCTCGTGAGTCGTGGCGGCTGCCCGTACAGCGCGAAGGAGGCACGCGCGCGCGAGGCGGGAGCTGCAGGCCTGGTCATCGCCGAGAACCGCCCCGGCGATCCGACGTTCGCGCTCTTCTCCGGGCTGCCGGGCGGGACGATCTCCGACCTCGACGGAGCGCGAATCCGCGCAGCGGCTGCCGGGAACGGCGGCGCGGTCACCGTCCGCTTCTCGCGGGAGATCAGCGAGGTGCCCACGACCTGGGCGGGCGTGCCGACGAGCTTCTCGGCCGGAGGTCTGACGCCGTTCGGGCACGCGCTGAAGCCCGACGTCATGGGGCCGGGCGCGCAGATCCTGTCGTCCACGCTCCCCGAGTTCGCGGGCGACCAGTACGCAATCCTCGACGGGACGAGCTTCTCCGCGCCGCACATCGCCGGCGTCGCCGCTCTGCTGACGCAGCGCCACCCGTCGTGGACGCCGGATCAGATGAAGTCGGCGCTCATGTCGACGGCCGGCCCGTCGTACGCCGACACGTCGCTCACGCAGGAGGCGTCCGTCATCGTCCAGGGCGCCGGCATGGTTCGCGTGTCCACGGCCGACAAGCCGCTGATCTTCTCGGTTCCGCAGTCCCTCTCGTTCGGCTATCTCACCGCCGGAGGCGGCGCGAACGCGAAGACGATCCCCGTGACCATCTCCGACGGAGGCGACGGCGCCGGGACGTGGACGGCCGAGATCCAGCCGCAGGTCGCGTCCGCGGGCGCGACGGTCGAAGCGGCGCCCGTCACGATCGGGCCCGGAGGCAGCGCCGTGATGCAGATCACCGCCCGCGCCGCCGGGGGCGCGGTGCAGGGAGACAACTTCGGATTCGTGCTGCTGAAGCGTGGAAGCGACGTGCGGCGGATCCCGTACGCGTTCAGGGTCTCGCGCTCGTCGCTCCTGGATGCGCCGGTGACGACGCTGAAGACCTCTGCAGTCCGGCGACACGCGGACCGGCGAGGATCGTGCGCGCGTCTACCGCTGGCCGACGTCGCCGTTCTCGATCCTCGGCATCTTCGGCGTCGACCCGGCGGTGAACGAAGACGGCAAGGAGAAGATCTACTCGCTCGACATCGCGCGCCAGGCCGTCAACGCGGGCGTCGTCGTCGTCAAGCCCGCGCCGAAGCTGGACGTCTCCATCACCGCGCTGCTGAGCTCGAACCAGCCGATTCATCCGTGGTTCATGGGCTCGCTCGACGAGAACGACGTCCTCGGCTACGCCGGGATCCCGGTCAACGTGAACGGACAGCCTTCCGGACTTCCTCTACTCGATCGGAACTGCGGGAGGCGTGTTCCTGCCGCCGGGGCGCTACTACGTGTCGGTCGACTCGGGGCGCGACCTGTTCAACGGGCGGCCGCTCGCCGGCCGGTACACGCTTCGCTCCTGGGTGAACGACGTGCGGCCGCCGAGGGTGCAGATCGTCACGCGGACGCTCTCGACCGGGCGCCCGACGATCGTCGCGAAGATCACGGATGCGAAGTCGGGCGTCGATCCGCTCGCACTCCAGCTCTTCTTCGGGCCGTCGACCCGCCGCACGTCGGTCGGAGCGACCCGCTGGCGACCCGGAGACGGGCATCGCGGCCTTCTCGATTCCGCGCGAGGCGCTCCCGCTCGATCCCGGCACGCAGTTCATGCAGGTCGTCGCGTCCGACTTCCAGGAGTCGAAGAACATCAACACGGACTCCGACAGCCCGCTCCCGAACACGCGCTTCCAGGGGCTCCGTGCAGAGGCGGTCAACCGCCCGACCGTCACCTGGATCACGCCCGAGAAGGGGAAGTGCCTCGCGGCGCGCCAGAAGCTGCTCGTCGTGGCGAACGACAACGTGCAGATCTCCTCGGTCGGCTTCTTCGACGGGAACAGGCAGATCGCTCGTGTCCGCAGGAACGTCGCCGGTCTCTACGAGACCACCTGGCGGACCGGCGGCAAGCGCAGGGGAGCGCACACGCTGACCGCGGTCGCCTCGGACGTGCGTGGGCGCGAGGCCGAGGCGAGCCAGACCGTCCGGATCTGCAGGTGATCGCGGCGACACGGTTCGGCCGGCCGCTCCCGGACGGCGGGACGATCGGCGTGGCCGCGGCCGCCAGCCCGTACGACAGCCGCTCGGACGTCCTGCGCGGGGTCGAGTGGTGGGAGGCGCGCGGCTATCGCGTGAAGCTCGCCGACGGCGTCTGGGATCGCGACGACTACGTCGCCGGCGACGCACGGCGGCGGGGCGAGGACCTGAACGTGCTCTTCGCCGATCCGGAGGTGGACGTCGTCCAGGCGCTGCAGGGTGGGTTCGGCTCGGCGCAGGCCATCCCGTACCTCGACTTCGACCTCATCGGCGAGAACCCGAAGCCGCTCGTCGGCTACTCGGATCTCACCGCGCTCCACATCGCGATCCGCCAGCGCGCCGGCGTGGCGACGATCTACGGGAACGGCCTCATGGGCGTGGGTGCGGTCGAGACGACCACGTTCACGAAGGATCGTCTTCTCGACGTCCTGCGCACGGGCGGCGTCGGCGAGGTTCCGCACGATCCCGACGACCCGTGGGTGCGCACGCTCCACGGAGGGCGCGTCACCGCACCGCTCGTCGGCGGCTGCCTGTGGCTGCTCATGCAGACGATGGGCACGCCGTGGGAGATCGAGCTCGACGGAGCGATCCTCTTCTTCGAGGACACGCACACGCCGCCGTACTACCTCGACGGCCAGCTCGTCCAGCTCGCGCATGCGGGAAAGCTCGAGCAGGTTGCGGGCGTCGTGGTCGGGCAGATGGAGAAGTCGGACTACGGCGACCTTCGGCCGGTGTCGGACTGGGCGCGCTCACGGACTATCGAGGACGTTCTCGAGGAGCGGCTCGAGCCGCTCGGCGTCCCGGCGATCTACGGGCTCCCGCTCGGACACACGAAGCACCTCGCGGCCCTTCCGCTCGGCGTCACGTGCACGCTCGACGCCGACGCGAAGACGCTCACGGTCGACGAGCCGGCTCTTCGGTAGGCCGTATCCTCGTCCTCCTCCTCGCGGGGGTGGATGAAGAGGCCGGTCACGACGCCGAGGAGCTGCGCGCGCAGCGGCGGTCCTGGTGGTCCGGGCGGCTGCGACCACGCGTACGCGAACTCGGCGCCGAGAAGCAGGATCCACGCCACGACGTAGACGAAGAAGAGAAAGGTCGTCACGCCTGCCAGTGAGCCGTAGATGACGTTGTAGCGCGAGAAGTCCGCAAAGACGACGGCGAGGACCTTCGTAGCTCCCCAGATCCCGACCGCAGTGAGGACGGCACCGGCGATGGCGCCGCGCCGGCGAAGCTTGCGTGCCGGCACGAAGCGGTAGAGAAGGAGCACGGTGACCCCGATCGCGACGAGCTGGATCGTGTCGTCGATCAGAAGGCCCGACGGGGTGGCGATGTCGGCCCATTCCGTGAAGCGGCTGACCAGCTTGCTGAAGAACGCGCCGAATGCCGACAGCCCGACGATGACGAGCACGAGGACGCCAGCGGCCGCGATGAGGATGAAGTCGACGAGCTTCGCGCGGGCGGCAGGGCGGCCACGATCGACCTTGAGAGCGGCTTCCAGGCCGAGTCGGATCGATGCCATCATCCCGGACGCGCCCCAGAGCAGGGCGACGAGGGAGATCAGCCCGATCGCGGAGAGCGGCGTCGCGATCTCCTCGATCGACTGCTGGATGTCTCCCTGACCCGACTCGGAGACCGGGAGGAACGCGATCAGCTCGTCGATGACCGACTGACGGAGCTCGTCGTCCTGGAGCACGAGGCCGAAGATCGAGACGAGCGCGATCGTGAGCGGGAAGAGCGAGAAGAGCACGCGGTAGGCGATCGCGGCCGCGTACTGCGTGCAGCGGTCGGTGAACATGTCCTCGACCGCCCGCGGGAGCGCTCGCGCGATGCCGCGCATGACCCCGCCGAGCTGCTCGAGCGGGCCGCGCGCGAGGCGCGCGAGCCGCCCGGTCGGCTCGACGGCGCCGGACTCGGTCATGGAGCGGAGTGTAAGGAGAGTCGCGGCGAACGGCCGACCCCCTCGCGACAATTGTCGGCCCGTGACCGACCGCAACGCCCTCGCCCGAGTCGTCGACTCGCCGGCCTTCACCGCGATCGTCGTCACCACGATCGCGGTGAACGCGGCCGTGCTCGGGCTGCAGACCTACGAAGGCGTGGTCGACCGGTGGGGCGACTGGCTGTTCGTGATCAACGGCGTCTGCCTCGGGATCTTCGTCGTCGAGCTGCTCATCCGGATGGCGTCGTACTGGCCGCGTCCGCTCGCGTTCTTCCGGAACGGCTGGAACATCTTCGACTTCGTGGTGATCCTGGCGGTCTTCGTCCCCGGCATCCGCGAGAACTCGACCCTGCTGCGTCTGCTGCGCCTGCTCCGCGTCGTCCGCATCGTGCGCCTGCTGCCGGACCTGCGAGTGCTCTTGCTCGGCGTATGGAAGAGCGTGCCGCCGCTCGCGTCGATCGGCGCCGTGACGGCGATGATCCTCTTCGTCTACGGGATGGTCGGCTGGATCTGGTTCGGCGACGAGCTTCCAGAGGAGTGGGGGAACATCGGCCGCGCGATGCTCACGCTGTTCGTGATGCTCACGCTCGAGAACTTCCCCGTGTACATGGACGAGGCCATGGACATCGAGCCATGGGCCTGGGTGTACTTCGTCAGCTTCATCCTCGTTGCGGCGTTCATCGTGTTGAACGTGCTCATCGGCGTCGTCTTGAACTCGATGGAGGAAGCACGTGAGATCACCCGCAGGCAGGCTCTCCGCGAGCGCTACGGCGTGACGCGTCCGTCACCCATCGATCCGCAGGCCCATGCTCCCGTCGCCGAGCGCATCGCGATTCTTCGGGACGCTCTGGACGAGCTGGAGCTCGAGCTCGCTCTGGGGCCTGGCGGCAAGGATCGCGCCACACCCTAGGAGCCGTCGCCGCCCGGTGTCGTCAACCGGTGGAGGAGGTACGCGGTAACCGGCTCGCGCATCCCCTTCACGCGCATCGGCGCGAGCGGCTCGACGATTGCGCGCGGCCCGAGCTCGCGGAAGGTCGCCTCGCCGATCAGGACGCCGCCGACCGGCGCCGACGCCTGCAGCCGCGCCGCGAGGTTCACCACGTCGCCGACGACGCCGTGCTTGCGATGGCCCGTCGTCGCGCCGACGAGGCCCGCGTGCACCTCGCCGCTGGAGACCCCCACGCGAAACCGCGGCCAGTCGTCGTGCTCGGCGGCGGTGCGCTGAGCGACGCGCTGGAGCACGAGCGCCGCGCGTGCCGCCCGGAGCGCATGGTCCGACACGCTCGCGTCCTTGCCGAAGATCACCATCAGCTCGTCGCCCACGATCTGGTGCACCTCGCCTCCGGCTCGCTCCATCAGCGGGATGATCCGCCCGAAGTACGCGTTGAGCATCGCCGCCACCTCGTCGGCGTCGTGCCGCTCGGTGAACGCCGTGTAGCCGGCGAGGTCGGCGAAGACGACGCTCACCTCGCGTGCACCCGCGAGCGTCTCGTCGAGGTAGAGCGCGCTGAAGCGCTCCTCGTGCCACTCGGCCCGCGCGACGAACGCGATGAGCAGGAACGACGCGAGCATGAGCACGTGCCACTCCCACCACGAGACCTGCCAGTTGCGCGCCCACGCGATGACGACCATCGCCTCGGCGAGAAGGACGAACGCGAGCGCGAACGCGAGGACGAAGCGCTCCTGGCGTCGGCGATGGAGACGGAGGAAGCCGAACGCCGCGATTCCGAAGAGCGCGACGCCGACTGCCGCGAGGATGAGCTGCCAGCCGTCGAGCTCCTCGGCGGCGAGGGGATCGTCGAGAGGAGGCAGCTCCGCGAGCGAGATCGCCGCCCACCCGACCACGATCGCGGCGAGCGTGACCAGCAGGGCAGGCGCCAGACGCAGCACTGCCTCGGCCCGCTCGCTGCGGAGCTCGAGCGAGGCCGCGGCCGCGAAGAGCGCGGCGAGGAGCAACCCGACCGGCGTCGCCAGCTCGAAGCCGGCGTTGGGGCCGAGCAGCACGCCAGGGGTGGCGAGCGCGTGTAGACCGAGGAACGCAGCGCTTGCGACGAACGCCAGCGAGATCAGGAAGAGCCGTGCGTCGCGTCTCCGGCGAGCAGCCGTCGTGACGCTGAACCCGAGCGCCGTCGCCACGAGCGCCGCGCCGAGGACGAGCCAGAAGTGCGCGGGATGGTTCTCCCAGTTCCCGTCGATCGCGGGGCGTGCGAGCAGCACGACGAGAAGGAGGAGCGGTGCAACTGCGACGGCGACCCAGGTGCCGGTACGCATCCCGTCCAAGTATCCCCGCAGGCCGTGTCTATTCTCAGCGGCGCGATGAAGATCGTCCTCCCCGACTCCTCCGAGCTCGAGCTACCCGACGGCGCGTCCGGCCTCGACGCCGCGCGCGCGATCGGGCCGAAGCTGGCCGAGCAGGCCGTGCTCGCGCGCGTGAACGGGGCGACGCGCGATCTTCGCCTTCCGCTCGAGGACGGGGAGTCCGTTCACTTCCTCACCACGCGCGACACGCAGGACGCGGACGCGCTGTCGGTGCTCCGGCACTCGACCGCGCATCTGCTGGCCGAGGCCGTCATGCGGCTCCATCCCGGCGTGAAGATCGCGATCGGCCCGCCGATCGCCGACGGCTTCTACTACGACTTCGAGTTCGCCGAGCCGATCTCCGAGGGCGACCTCGAGGCGATCGAGGAGGAGATCCGCCGCGAGATCGCCGAGGGGCGCGAGTGGACGCGCGAGCAGCTCTCCCGCGAGGAGGCGCACGCACGTTTCGAGGCCGAGGGTCAGCCCTACAAGGTCGAGCTCGCGCGGGATGCCGAAGGAGACATCTCCCTCTACACGCAGGGCGCGTTCACCGATCTCTGCCGCGGGCCGCATCTGCAGAACGCGTCGCCGATCAAGGCCGTCAAGCTCACGAGCCTCGCGGGCGCGTACTGGCGCGGGGACGAGAAGAACACCCAGCTGACGAGGATCTACGGCACCGCGTTCTTCTCGCAGGCCGACCTCGACGCGCACCTCGAGCGGCTCGAGCAGGCGCGCGCACGCGACCATCGCAGGCTCGGGCTCCAGCTCGACCTCTTCCATTTCGACGAGCACTCGCCGGGCTCGCCGCTCTGGCACCCGAAGGGGATGGTGCTCTACAACCAGCTCGAAGCGATCCGGCGTCGTGAGAATGCGCGCCGCGGCTACCTCGAGGTGAAGACGCCGCTGATCTACGACAAGGCGCTCTGGATCACGTCGGGCCACTGGGAGAAGTTCCGGGAGAACATGTTCCTCATTCCGGGCGACACCGACGACCAGACGTACGGGATGAAGCCCATGAACTGCCCGGGGCACATGCTCCTGTTCGGCTCGCAGCTGCGCAGCTACCGCGACCTTCCGCTTCGCTACGCCGAGGCGGCGCCGCTCCACCGCAACGAGCTCGCCGGGACGCTGCACGGCCTCACGCGCGTGCGCTACGTCACGCAGGACGACTCGCACATCTTCTGCACCGAGGAGCAGGTGCCGGCCGAGGTGGACGGCGTGATCGACTTCGTCACGTACCTGTACTCGCTGTTCGGCATGACGCCGCATGCGGAGCTCTCGACGAGACCGGACGACCGGCTCGGCACGGACGAGCAGTGGGATCACGCCGAGGGCTCGCTCGAGGCGGCGCTGAAGCGCCACGGCTTGGACTACGTCGTCTCTCCCGGCGAGGGCACGTTCTACGGCCCCAAGATCGACCTGCACATGACGGACGTCCTCGGCCGGAGCTGGCAGATGGGAACGATCCAGTACGACATGCAGATGCCGGCTCGCTTCGGCCTGACCTACATGGGCTCGGACAACCGCGAGCACATGCCGATCGTGATCCACCGTGCGTTGTACGGCTCCTTCGAGCGATTCATCGGGATCCTCGTCGAGCACTACGCGGGCGCGTTCCCGTTCTGGCTCGCACCGGTGCAGGTGCGGGTGATCCCGGTCGGAGAGGGCCACCGCGAGGCAGCGAGTGCTGTTCGGCGCACCCTCGACGGTGAGGGCTATCGCGTCGAGGTGGACGAGCGCGACGACACCCTCGGCAAGCGGATCCGCGACGCGGAGATCGAGAAGGTGCCGTTCGTGATCGTGTACGGCGACCGCGAGTCCGACGACGCGCTCGCCGTGCGCGAGCGTGGGGGCGAGCAGTCGACGCTGTCGCTCGACGCAGCTGCTCGCGCGTTTTGCCGAGCTCGCGGCGGAGGCGGATCCCGCGTAGGTGGTACGATCCGCCGCTCTGCAAGCAGGAGCTCATCGCTTCCTCACCTCCCGGGCTTGACTCGCGGAGGTTCAACCGAGCCGGTTGGACGAGGTGACGAGCCGCTGCCTGCAGCGGTTCGTGTCGTTGACAAGGAGGAAGCTGAGAGCTTGATGAAGGGCCTTTGAGACCTCGCCGCCGCCGGCCGGATCTCGACCGGAACGTCCCGCGCAAGCGTGACGAGCGGATCAACGAGGAAATACGTGCGCAGCGCGTTCGCCTGGTCGACGAGGTGGGCGGGCAGGTCGGGATCCTCCCGACGAAGGAAGCGCTGGAGTATGCGTTCGGCAAGGGCCTCGACCTCGTCGAGGTCGCGGCCGGAGCAGATCCGCCCGTCGCGCGGGTGATGGACTACTCGAAGTACCGCTACGAGCAGGAGCAGCGCGCCAAACAGGCCCGGAAGCATCAGCTCCAGATTCAGATCAAGGAGATCAAGCTCAGACCGAAGATCGGGATTCATGACTACGAGACCAAGAAGGGGCACGTCGTGCGCTTTCTCGGCCAGCGAGCCAAGGTCAAGGTCACGATCATGTTCCGGGGGCGCGAGACGCTCCACCCGGATCGTGGTCGGACCCTTCTGATGAGGCTCGCCGAGGACGTCAAGGAGCTCGGCTCGATCGAGCAGCAGCCTCTCCTCGACGGACGCAACATGGTCATGGTTCTCGCGCCGACCAGAAACGCGGGAGTGAAGACAGATGCCAAAGATGAAGACGGGGAAGGGCGCGAAGAAGCGCTTCAAGGTGACGGGGACGGGGAAGCTCCTGCGCCGGCACGGGATGAGGAGCCACAACCTCGAGAAGAAGTCGTCGAAGCGTAGGCGCGGCTTCCGGAAGATGGAGGACGTCGCGAAGAGCGACGTCAAGAGTGTCACGAAGCTTCTGAGAGGCGGCTGAGATGCCCAGGGTCAAGCGAGCGGTTCACGCGCGGAAGAAGCGCGCCAAGGTTCTCGACCAGGCGAAGGGCTACTACGGACGCAAGAAGTCGAGCTACCGCTTCGCGAAGGAGCAGGTCGAGCATTCGCTCGTCTACGCCTACCGCGATCGTAAGAACCGCAAGCGCACCTTTCGGTCGCTCTGGATCATGCGCATCAACGCGGCCGCGCGCGAGCACGATCTCTCGTACAACCGGTTCATGGACGGCGTGAAGAAGGCAGGGATCGAGCTCGACCGCAAGTCGCTCGCCGACATCGCCGTGAGCGACCCGAAGGCGTTCGCTGCCGTCGCCGAGCGCGCGAAGGCCGCGCTCGAGTCCGACGCCAAAGCGGCCTAGCGCCTGATCGAATCGCGTCAGAACGAGAAGCTCCGGCTCGTCCGGAAGCTCCTCGCTGCCCGCAAGCATCGCGTCGAGACCGGGTTGTTCGCCGTCGAGGGCGAGGACCTCGTCGAAGCCGCGGCGGGTGCGGGCATCGATCCGGTCGACCTGCTCGTCGCCGGCGAGAACGTCGTCGCGGAGCTGCTCGGGGAGATCTCGACGCTCGGCCACGCACCGCGTGTCATCGGCGTCTACCGGAGCGCCGACCTCCCTACGGGATCGCGCAACGTCGTGCTCGCGCTCTGGCGCATCGCCGATCCGGGGAACGTCGGGACGCTCATGCGTACAGCGGACGCGTTCGGAGCGGGCGTGTCGCTGTCTGCGGAGTGCGCGGATCCGACCGGACCGCGTGCCCTGCGTGCGAGTGCCGGAGCGATCTTTCGCGTTCCGCTCGTTCCCTGGAACGAGCTCCATCCTCGTGGCGTAGCCCTCGTCGCGCACGGGGGCGAGTCGCTCGCGGATGCGCCACTCGACCCGCCGTTGACGCTCTATCTCGGCTCGGAGCGTGAAGGGCTCCCGGCAGACCTTGCAACAGACTGTTACAAGGCGACCGTGCGCTTGCCGGGTGACGCCGAGTCGCTCAACGTCGCGGCGGCCGGTGCGATTGCGCTCTACGAGCTCAATCGCCGTGCGACCACGTGACGTTCGCCGTCGGTCGTGCGACCATTGGGGCGTGGCTGACTGGGACCGGCCTGGCGTCCAGACCATGGGTGAGCGAGTGCGGTCGCTCCGGCGGTCGGCTGGGCTGAGCCAGGAAGAGCTCGCCGACGGTCGCTTCTCCAAGGAGTACGTCAGCCAGATCGAGCGAGGCAAGACGCGGCCGACTGCGGAGACGCTGGAGTGGCTCGCGGAGCGGCTCGCCACGGACCGCGAGTTCCTGGAGCACGGCCTCACGCGAGCCGAAACGGACAGGCTCGAAGCTGCCCTGGGCGACGCGGAGCGGTTGCTCGACGAGGTGCGCTACGCGGACGCGCTCCGGGCATTTCGGGACGTTCGGGAGCGCGTCGGAGCCGGAGCCCCACCGACGTTTCGGCTACGGCTGCTCCAGGGCGAGGCGTGGGCGCACATCCGTCTCGGAGCGCTCGCGGAGGCGATGACGCTCCTCGAGCAGGCGGCCGCGCTGGCCGTGAGCGCCGGGTTCAGCGACGTCGACCGCGCGGAGATCGTGTTTCGGGTCGGCGTCGTGCGCTACTCGGAGTCGAGCATCGCCGAGGCGATCGTCCTCTTCGACCAGGCGCTCGTTCTGGCGGAAGGCTCCGACCTGCCCGGCGATCGCCTGCGCTCGGACGTCTTCCACTGGCGTGCGCGCTGTCACCGGCGGAACCGCGACTGGGTCGCCGCCGAGGACGACGTCGAGCGCTCGCTCGAGCTGGCCGAGGCGTGCGCAGACACTCGCCGGATCGCGGATGCGCTCTTCCAGGCATCTCTCGTCGCTCAGCGGCAAGGGCGGTGGCTCCTCGCCCGCACCCACGCCGAGCGGGCGTGCGCGTTGTTCGAGACCCTGGGAGACCGCGCCACCGTGGCTCGGTTGGTGAACAACCGCGCGGGGCTCGAGCACCTGCTCGGCAATACGCAACGCGCGATCGACCTGCTCGAGCACGCCTTCGAGATGTTCGTCGACCTCGACCTATCGGTCGACGCCGGCTACGTCTGCTCGTCGCTCGCCGAGATCCGACTCGAGAGCGGCGATGCGGAGCTGAGCGAGACACAGGCTCGAAAGGCCCTCGGCCTGCTCGACGGCCGTGTCGACCACCTCCAGGAGATCGGGACGGCCCAGCTCACGCTCGGGCGGGCGCTCGCCGCGCGGGGTCGGCTCGACGACGCCGAGTCGTGGATCGCCGCAGCCGACGGGACGTTCGAGCAGGCGCGTTCGGCGAGTCATCGTTCGTCGGCATGGGTCGCGCAGGGCGATGTCGAGAGCCGGCGAGGGAACGATCGTGTCGCGGCCGGTCTCTTTCGACGCGCGGCACGATCGCTGCAGGAGGCCGATACGCGAGCATGAACCAGCCTCCCGCCACGGTGGGTGGGGGAGGCCGATCGAGCTTCGTGTCTTCTGGGCGCTAGCTGCCGTCGAACCAGCCGCCGCCGAGAGAGGCGAGGAGGCTGGCGACTGCCGTCACTGCGACGACGAGATAGCGCGTATTTCCCTTGGTGAACATAGCCGCAAGTCCTTTCGGAAGGTTTCCTCGCAGTAGTCGGCCCCGAGTAGGGATCGGACACCCCCGTACGGGGGATCCAGCGTGCGCCGTGCTACCGGTGCTCAGGTGCGCCCTCGGCGTGCAGCGCTACGCGTCGACTGGGCGGCCCGAGCTGTTGCGGCTCAGCGTGCCACGTCCGCGGACGTGGCACCAGATGGCTCTTTAGGACCCGGCCTCTCTAGCCGAAGCCACCGCCGCCACCTCCGCCACCGCCTCCTCCGCCACCGGAGAAGCCGCCGCCGCCTCCGCCGGCACCCGAGTTCGGGGGTGCGAGCGCGTCCCCGAATCCGGACGCGAGATCTCCGATGGAGAGGCTCGACGCGCCCGAGCCGAGATCGCCGTGCGGTGAGATCCAGAAGATCGAGCTCGACGCGGCGAGCGCTTCGGGCATGTGGAGCTGCGCCCCCTGGAGCACGCGCTCCGCGATCCCGAAGGCGATGCCGTACACGAGAAACCGCTCCCAGAGCTCGAGCGTCGCCGGCGGCGCCTCCTGCAGTCGCGGGAAGTCGGAGAGGTAGCGGCGGAAGGCCTCCCAGCGCTCCGCCTCTTCCTGCCCGGACCGCGTCCGGCGGCGCCACGCGCGGCGGTTGAACACGAGCGTGCCGAGACAGAGTGCGGCGTTCACGATGAGACATGCACCGAGGCCGACGAACAGGACATCCGAGTAGCGCGGGTACACGGGTCGCCAGTCGCGCACGCCGAGAAAGACGAGCAGCCCTCCCGCGACGGCGAAGAGGAGGACGCCGAGCACGAGCGGGATCGCTCCCGTCGACCGGAACCACGAGAGGCGCTCTGTCTCCGCGGACACGGCGCTCTTGAACGACGTGAAGCGGCCGTGCATCGACTCGCGCTCGTCCTCGATCTCGTCGCGGAAGCGCGAGAGCCGCTCGCTGCCTCCGTCGAGCACGCCGTCGACGACGTCGGCCACGTCACGCTCCCACGCGCGCAGCTCGCGGTTCTCGCCGGCCGAGATCTCGAGGTCGGAGATCGTCTCGCTGCGCAGCCCGCCCCAGATCGACTTCTCCGTCGTCGTCGGGACAGCCTTGTATACGCCGCGCCGTACGAGATCGAAGAGCGTTGCCGTGAACTCGTACGAGCCGGCGTCGCCGCCCTGGCGCAAGAGCGTCGGAACGAGCGCTGGCTCGGTGTCGGTGGGAGGCTCCTGCTCGTACTCGCGGTCGTAGCCCGTGCGTCGTTCGCGGCCGAGGAACCAGAAGACCAGCCAGATGAGGAGGAGCGCGGGGATCGTCGCCAGGGCGAGTGCGACGAGGCCCGTTCGGATGGGGTGCGCCTTCAGCGCGTCGATGCGGTCGCGATCGGTCTGGTAGCGCTCGGCGTCCGCGAGCTCCTCCGCCACGATCCGGTCGAGCGCCTTCCCTCTCTCGACCCGCATACCGCTGGTCGAGGTGAACGCGGTGCGCGGAATGAGCGTGCGCAGCTCGACGAACTGCTCCGCTGGGACGTTGACCGCGCGCAGCGTCGCGCGGGTGCCGACGAGCTCGACGTCGCCGCGCACCCACACGGGCTTCCCCCAGGCGCGAAGGATCTTCCCGGGGGCGGTCTCGATGGCGACGAGGCGGAAGAGGGACTGCTCCCACTGGTCGCCCCAGACCTTCAGGTTGACGTCGACGACATCGTCGTACGCGACCGCCACCCCGCGGAGCGTGTACGAGACCGTGAACGCGCGCGTCTGATCGCGGGCGTTGAAGTACCAGACGATGCGCGCAGTGTCGCCGCGCCGTTCGACCCCGAACGTCCCTGGCTGGCCGGGCTCGAGGGTGGTCTGGTTGCCGCGCGCGAACGCGACGCCGCGCTCCGCGACGGACGGGTTCACGAGCGACTCGCCCTCACGGAGCGGGATGTCGCGGTACCCGAAGAAGAAGTCGCCCGAGAATCCGACCTCGAGCCGCTCGCTCACCCCGAGGGAGCCGTCGGTCTGGACGTCGACTGCGACGTCGGCCTGGAGCAGCGAGAAGCTGTCGGCGTGCGCTGCGCCTGGAACCGCCAGCGCCGCCACCAGAGCGAGCAGGCCGATGAGAAGGCGATACGACCGCGGCCGCGAAGCGGACGCCTTCAGGGATGTTCGCGCGACCGGAAACTCCGCGCTAGCGGATTTCCGGTCTTGCGCACTCAAAAGGCAACCGCCGGAACGTCGCGTTGTGCTTCGTCCTCGACCTCGAAGAACTCGCGGATCGAGAAGCCGAACGGGCCGGCGACGACGAGGCCCGGGAACGTCTGCACCGTGTTGTTGTACGTGAGCACGGTGTCGTTGTAGACCTGGCGGCTCACGGCGACCTTGTTCTCCGTCTCGGCGAGCTCGGTCTGCAGCTGCCGGAAGTTCTCGTCGGCCTGGAGCTCGGGGTAGGCCTCGGCGACCGCGAAGAGGCGACCGAGCGCCGCGCCGAGGATCCCCTCGGCCGCTCCGGCCTCTGCGGGCGTCGTCGCGTTCTGAGCGCGCGCGCGAGCCTCGGTGACGGCCTCGAACGTCCCGCGCTCGTGCGCTGCGTAGCCCTTCACACTCTCGACGAGGTTTGGGATCAGATCCCAGCGCCGCTTGAGCTGGACCTCGATCTGCGCCCAGGCGTTGTCGACCCGGTTGCGCTGCTGGACGAGCCGGTTGTAGAGCGCGACGAGCAGCAGCGCGAGGACGACGACGATTCCGACGATGACGAGAAGCCAGATCACGGACGACGGACTCTAGATGACGTGCGTGACGAAGACCATGTCCTCCTCGCCCTCGTGCGGGCGGCGGTCGAACCAGCCGTAGACCGCGTCCACGGCGAGACCCGCGCGCTCGAGCAGCTGCAGCCACTCCGCCAGCGAGAGCCAGTGCAGGCCGAACGACGTCACGGAGCCGTCGTAGCGGATCGAGAGCTCGAGCGTTCGCGAGCCCAGGTCCCAGTCGGCCCGCTCGAAGATGCCCGGCTCGCGCTCGAGCCAGAGTCCGTCCGTCTCCTCGATGTCTTCACGACTCGGCGAGAAGACGTCGAAGACGAACCTTCCGTCGGGGGCGAGCAGGGCATGAGCAGCGCGGAGCGCTCGGAGCTTCTCTTCTTCGGTCTCCATGTGCAGGAGTGAGCGAAACGGGCAGATCACGAGCGGGACGCGCTCGTCCACGGGCGGCTCGCGCAGGTCTCCGAGGCGGAGGTCGACTCGGCTCGAAACCCCCGCCTCGTCCGCGGCCGCGCGCGCCACGGCGAGCATCGCCGGCGACGTGTCCACGCCGATCACGTCGACGCCTGCCCGGGCGATCGGCACCGCGATGCGGCCGGTTCCGACCGCAAGCTCGACCACGGGGCCACCGGATGCGAGAGCCTCGTCGACGTAGAAGCCGACGTCCTCGGTGACGGAGCGGCTCCAGGGGTCGTAGATCGCCGCGATCTCGTCGTAGAGGCCCTTCACGGCTTCCTCGCCACCCACACGAACTCGCGGCTCGAGTCGTCGAACGGCCTGCGATCGAACCAGCCGTACAGCGCCTCCGTCTCGAGGCCAGCGACGTCGAGGAGCCCTTCCCACTCCGACCGCGCGACCCACCAGAGCGACAGCGTCGGGCCGTTCTCCAGCGTGATGTCGATGCGGCTGTCGCCAGGCGCGTACTCGGTGAGATGTCGCTGCGGCTTGTCGTTCCACTTGCCGTCGTACTCCATCGCGTAGCGGTGGTCGAACACGAATGCGTTCCAGGCGAAGCGGCCGCCGGGACGGAGCGCGCGTGCGACCCGCTCGAACACGCGGCGTCGATCCGCCCACGTGGGGAGGTGGAGAAGCGCGCGATACGGGCAGATGATCAGGTCGCTCGCCTCGACCAGATCGAGGTCGCGCATGTCGGCCTCGTGGAGCTCGAGCTCGACGCCAGCCTCGACGGCATGCTGCCGGGCGCGCGCCAGCATCGCGGGAGAGAGGTCGATGCCGATCACCCGCTTCCCCGTGTGCTCCGCGATCGGGATCGAGATGCGGCCCGTTCCGGCCGCGAGCTCGACGACCGGACCTTCGGCGTCGCGTGCGAGCTCGACGTAGAAGTCGATGTCCTCCGTCATGCCCGCGGCCCACGCGTCGTAGACCGGAGCGAAGCCCTCGTAGCCGCTCATCCCGCGATTCAAGCAGTCTCAGGCACGTTGGTATCGTCGGCGCTCCCGTGGACGCCCAGGCACTCGAGAACGCCGCGCTCGCAGCCGTCGAGGCGGCCACGTCGGTCGACGAGATCGAGCATGCGCGCGTGGAGTTCCTGGGCCGCAAGAGCGAGCTCAAGCTCGCGCTCCGCGAGGTGCGCGATCGCGAGACCGGGATGGCGCTCAACGCGCTGCGCGAGCGGCTCGAGGCGGCGATCGACGCGCGCGCTGCCGAGTCTCGAGCGCGCCGAGCTCGACCGGCGACTCACCGAGGAGCGCGTCGACGTGACGATGCCGGGTACGCAGATCCGACGCGGGCATCTCCACCTGATCACGCAGATCCGGCGCGAGGTCGAGGACATCTTCCTCGGGCTCGGCTACTCGGTCGTCGACGGCCGCGAGGTCGAGACGACGCGCTACAACTTCGACGCGCTCAACTTCCCGCCCGGACACCCGACGCGCTCGCCGCTGCAGACGCTGTTCCTCGACGACGAGACCGTGCTCCGGACGGAGACGTCGCCGTCGCAGATCCGGACGATGGAGGCGCAGGAGCCGCCCGTCTACATCGTCACGCTCGGCCGCGTCTACCGGCGGGACACGCCCGACGCGACGCACACGCCGACCTTCCATCAGATCGAGTGCCTCGCCGTCGACGAGGGCATCACGCTCGGCGATCTCGAAGGCACGCTCGACTACCTCCTGAAGGCGCTGTTCGGGGAGTCACGGCGGAGCAGGTTCGTCACGCATCACTTCCCGTTCACCGAGCCGTCCGTCGAGGCGCTCGTCTCGTGCCACATCTGCGACGGCTCCGGTTGCCCCGTGTGCCGGCACTCGGGCTGGATCGAGGTCGGTGGCTCGGGGATGGTCGACCCGAACCTCTTCGAGTTCGTCGGCTACGACCCCGAGCGCTACACGGGCTTCGCGTTCGGCTGGGGGCTCGAGCGGATCGCCGTGCTCCGCCACGGGATCCCCGATCTCCGCGAGCTCTGGCGCAACGACCCCCGCTTGCTGGGGCAGTTCTGATGCGTGCTCCGCTCTCGTGGCTGCGCGAGTACGTCACCGTCGACGCGACCGCCGAGGAGATCGCTGCATCGGCTCTGCATCTCGGCGCTCGAGGTCGAGCGCGTGATCGACGTCGGCGTCGCCGGACCTCGACGGCAACCTCGGCCGCTTCCTCGTCGGCCGCGTGCTCGACGGTCGACGCGCATCCGAACGCCGACCGGCTGCGCGTGTGCCAGGTCGACGTGGGGGAGGGTGACGCGCGCCAGATCGTGTGCGGCGCGTGGAACTTCGAGGCGGGCGCGACCGTCGCGGTCGCGCTGCCGGGCGCGTTCCTGCCGATCTTCGACCAGCCGCTCGACGAGCGCGAGCTTCGCGGGCAGGCGTCGCGCGGGATGATCCTGGCCGAGGACGAGATCGGCCTCGGAGACGACCACGCGGGGATCATGGTTCTCGCCGACGGCCCCGAGCCGGGAACGCCGCTCGTCGACGTGCTCCCGATCCGCGACCAGGTGCTCGACGTCACGCCGACGGTGAACCGCGTCGACCTGCTCTCGATGGTCGGCGTCGCGCGCGAGGTCGCGGCGCTCCTCGGTGGCGAGTTCCATCCTCCCGAGCCCGACGATCCCGCCGTCGTCGACGCCGAGGAGGTCGACATCGCGATCGAGGACTTCGACGGCTGCCCGCGCTACATCGGCCGCGTCTTCCGCGACGTCGCGATCGGCCCGTCGCCGCAGTGGCTGCGCTCGCGCCTCTTCCTCGCCGAGATGCGCTCGATCTCGAACGTCGTCGACGTGACGAACTACGTGATGCACGTCTGGGGCAGCCCGCTGCACGCGTTCGACCGCGACGAAGCTCGCCGGCGGGCGCATCGTCGTGCGTCGCGCGCGTGCCGGGCGAAGAGCTGCGCACGCTCGACGGGACGGTGCGCCGGCTCGAGACCGACGACCTCCTCATCACGGACGGCGAGAAGGCCGTCGCGCTGGCCGCGATCATGGGCGGCGCCGACAGCGAGGTCACCGACGACGACGACCGAGGTGCTGCTCGAGGCGGCGAACTTCGAGCCGCTCGGGATCCTGCGCACGTCGGAGCGACTCGCGTTGCGCACGGCCGGCTCGAATCGCTGGGAGAAAGGAGTCGATCCGTATCTCGCCGAGAACGCGGCCGTGCTCGCGAGCCGCCTGCTCGTCGATCTCGCCGGCGCGCGGATGACGGGCCACGCCGACGTCCACGCCGGGCTCCCGGAGCGCCCGGTCGTTCGCCTCCGCCCCGAGCGCGCGTCGCGCCTGATCGGGGTCGACGTGCCCCCCGACGAGCAGCGCTCGACGCTTCGCGGCTTCGGCTTCGACGTCTCCGACGACTGGGACGTCACCGTTCCGACGTGGCGCGCGCGCGACGTGACGCGCGAGGCCGATCTGATCGAGGAGGTGGCGCGGCCGCTGCTCGACCGCATCCCGCTGACGATGCCGCTCCGTCGGCACGTCCAGGGACGGCTCACGAAGGAGCAGCGACTCCGTCGCGTCGTCGAGGACACGCTCGTCGGCGCGGGCCTCTCCGAGGCGTACACCTGGAGCCTGGTCGCCACGGATCCGAGTCCCGACGCCATCCGGCTTCCGAATCCGATGACCTCGGATCAGGCGATCCTGCGAACGACGATCGTCCCGGGCCTCGTCGAGGCGGCGCAGACGGGCATCGACGCCGGCGCCGACGACGTCGCGCTCTTCGAGATCGCGCGGGTCTACCTCGCCTCCGGCGAGCAGCTGCCTCGACGAGCACTGGCGTGTCGCCGGAGTCGTCGCGGGCGGGTACGGAGTCGTGAAGGGCGTGCTCGAGACGCTGTACAGCGCACTCGGCCTCGAGCTGCGCGTCGAGCGCGGCTCGCACACGTTGCTTCATCCCGGCAAGGCGGCCCAGACAGAGGCGGGCTGGCTCGGCGAGCTCCATCCGACGCTGCTCGAGGGAATCTGGGGAGCGTTCGAGCTCGACCTCGCGACGCTGTTCGCGTCAGTCCCCGAGCGCGTGGTCTACGAGGACGTCATCACCTTTCCGGCCACTCTGCAGGACATCGCGGTAGCCGTCGACGAGGACGTCGAGGTCGGTGCGCTCGTCGACGCGGCACACGAAGCCGCAGGCGAGCTCCTGCGCGACGCGCGCGTCTTCGACGTCTACCGCGGCGACCAGGTGGGGGAGGGGCGCAAGTCGGTCGCGATCCATCTCGCGTTCCAGTCGCCCGACCGGACGCTCACCGAGGACGAGGCGACGGAGGTGCGCGCGAGCGCATCGTCGCAGCGCTCGCGGAGCGGTTCGCGGCTGAGCTGCGCGCGTAGGCAATCCGATCGGCCGCGACTTCACGTAGAGAGTGGACATGAGACGAACTCGCCGCCCTCACGTCCGCGTTCGTTGCCGTGTCTGCTCGTCGGCGCGGCGAGCGGCTCGGCGTCGCCGACGCAAACGTCCGCAGCTCTTCGCGACCGTCGGTCCCGGCTTCACGATCAATCTGCGCGACGCGTCGGGTACGCGCGTGTCGAAGCTCGATCCTGGTGCGTACGTCATCGAGGTCGACGATTTGTCCGAGGAGCACAACTTCCATCTCACAGGCCCGGGCGTCAACCGCTCGACCGAGATCGGAGACACCGGCAAGGTGACCTGGAACGTCACCTTCGCCGACGGCACGTACCGGTACGTCTGCGACCCGCACTCGGGGACGATGAACGGCTCGTTCACCGTCGGCAACGTCACGCCGCCCCCGCCGAACCCGTCGCCTGGCTCCATTCCGGTCACGTCCAAGTCGAAGCTCCAGCTCACCTCGGGGCCCGGGTTCACGATCGCCCTGAAGACCAGCGCGGGCAAGGCTGTCAAGTCGATGAAGACAGGGACGTACACGGTCGTCGTTCGCGACCGCTCCCGCATCCACAACGCGCACCTCGTCGGGCCGGGCTACAACCGCGCGACGAAGCCGCTCACCTTCACGGGCTCGCAGACCTGGAAGGTGAAGCTCGCCCGGACGGGGACGCTCCGCTTTCTCTGCGACCCGCACGCAGCACAGATGAAGGGCTCCGCGAAGATCGTTCGCTAGACGGAGCGGCCGGCGACGCGCCAGACAGGACCTTGGGTGTCGGCGTTCTCGGTGTCCGAGAGCGCGTTCAGAACCGTAATCCGACCCGTGATGCTCTCCGCGTCCATGCGCTCGAAGCATCTGCGTGCCATCTGCGGCGAGACCCCGTAACCCCGCTTGCCCGAGGCGCGGAACCGCAGTGCCGTCGCGGCCGGCACTCGTGTGGGATTCATCGGAGCGCCGTGCAGTGCGGCGCGAGGGACGTGGTCGCTCGAGTCGAGCTCGAGCTCACAGAGGACGTCGCTCCAGTCGGGCGGGAGCTTCTCGAGCTCGGCGTCCCACGCCTCGGCGAGGGAGCGCGCCGATGCGACTGGCGCGGAGACAGGCTCAGGCTCGGTGTCCGCAGCGACGTCGATCAGCGCGAGCGTGCCCCAGAGACGCCTGCGGTCGAGATGCCGGAGCGTGTTGCGTGCCCGCTCTGCGCCACCGTCCGAGCGGGTGACGTGGAAGCGGAGCTCGTCCCCGACGCGCACCGGCTGCAGCGGCCCGAGGGCAGCGGCGGCGTCCGATGAGGCTCCCTCGGGACTGAACGACAGCCGAGCCTCGACCCAGTTGGGGTCGAGTGACTCCTCGATCTGCGCCCAAGCTTCGGCAGCTCGCATCGGCCGATCAGCATAATGGCCGGTCCATGGCGACCGTCGAAGAGCGCGCGGAGTCCGGGGGGCGAGGCGTCTCCGAAGAAGTCCTGCGTGGCTTCTTCCGGGAGATGCTGCTCATCCGCCGGTTCGAGGAGAAGGTCGAGGATCGCTTTCGCGCCGGCGAGCTGCCGGGTTTCCTCCATGTCGCGATCGGCCAGGAGGCCATCGCGACCGGTGTCTGCGCTGCGCTCGAGCGAGAGGACGTCATGGCCTCGACGCACCGCGCCCACGGTCACGCGATCGCCAAGGGAACGCCGATCGAGCGGATCATGGCCGAGCTGTACGGGAAGGTCGAAGGCTGCAGCAAGGGTTACGGCGGCTCGATGCACCTGTACGACATCGAGGTCGGGAACCTCGGCGCGAACGCGGTCGTCGGGGGAGGGCTCCCCGGGATCGTCGGCGCGGCGCTCGCCTTCCAGATGCGCGGAGAGAAGCGCGTCGCGGTCGCGTTCTTCGGCGACGGCGCGACCAACACGGGCGCGTTCCACGAGTCACTGAACCTCGGGCAGCTCTGGAAGGTGCCCGCGATCTTCGTCCTGGAGAACAACGGCTGGGCGGAGTCGACGCCCTCGACCCAGCACCTCCCACTCCCCGTCGACGATCTCGGCAAGCGTGCGCTCGCATACGGCATGAAGCTCATCGAGGCCGACGGACAGGACGTCGAAGCGGTGTACCTCGCCACGCTCGCCGCCCGCGAGCACGCGCTCTCCGGGAAGGGACCCGTGCTGCTCCATCTCCGCACGCACCGGCTGACGGGGCACTTCGTCGGCGATCCGCAGGTGTACCGCGACAAGGAAGTGTTGAAGGAGGAGCGCGAGACGAAGGATCCGATCCGCCTGCTCGGCGCCCGGCTCGACATGGGCGACGACGAGTTCGCGACGATCGACGCCGAGGTGACAGCCGAGGTCGAGGCGTCCGTCGAGTTCGCCAAGGCCGGCACGGATCCGAATCCCGAGGACGCGCTCAAGTACGTCTATGCCTGAGCTGACCTACCGCGAGGCCGTGCGCGAGACGCTCGGCAAGGCGCTTCGCGAGGACGAGAGCGTCTTCATCATGGGCGAGGACATCGCCGAGATGGGCGGATCGATGGCGGTTACCCAAGGGCTGCTCGAGGAGTTCGGCCCGGGCCGCGTGCGCAACACCCCGATCTCCGAGATGGCGATCGTCGGCAGCGGCATCGGCGCCGCGATCCAGGGCATGCGCCCGATCGTCGAGATCATGTACGAGGACTTCCTCACCATCTCGATGGAGCAGCTCGTGAACCAGGCCGCGAAGCACCGGACGATGTCCGGGGGCCAGGTGAAGGTGCCGCTCACCATCCGGACGCAGGGTGGCGCGGGCTGGTCTCCGGGAGCGCAGCACGCGCAGCAGCTCGAGGCCTGGTTCGTCCACGTGCCCGGGCTCAAGGTCGTCTTCGCGTCGACGCCGGAAGACGTGCGCGGGCTCCTCTGGTCGGCGATCTACGACGACAACCCGGTCGTCTTCTTCGAGCACCGGACGCTCTATCCCATCAAGGGCGACGTGCCCGACGAGCTCGAGCCGATCCCGCTCGGCAAGGCGCGCATTCATCGTGAGGGCACGGACGTGACGGTCGTCGCGACGGGAAGGCTCGTCCACGAGTCGCTGCAGGCGGCGGAGGAGGCTGAGAAGGACGGCATTTCGGTCGAGGTCGTCGACCCGCGCACGCTCCTTCCGCTCGACGAGGAGGCCATCGTCGGCTCGGTGCGCAAGACCACGCGCTGCGTCACGGCCCACGAGGCGGTGACACGCGGAGGTTTCGGCGCGGAGCTCACGGCGGTGATCCAGCACGGAGCGTTCGACTGGCTCGACGCGCCGATCGAGCGCGTCGGCGCGGCCTTCGCACCGCTTGCGTTCGCACCCGGCATGGAGCAGTGGGCCGTCCCGCACGCCGACGACGTTCTCGCCGCGATCCGCCGGACGGTCGCTAGGGCGTAGGCGATGGCGACCGAGGTCAAGCTCCCGCGTCTGGGCCAGGGCATGGAGTCGGGGACGATCGTCCGCTGGCTCAAGACCGAAGGCGAGACGATCGCCAAGGGCGAGCCGCTGTTCGAGCTCGACACGGACAAGGTCACACAGGAGGTCGAGGCGGACTCCGAGGGTGTCCTGCTCAAGATCGTCATCGCCGACGGCGAGGTCGACGTCGGAACGACGGTCGGGATCATCGGCGCGCAGGACGAGGACGTCTCCGAGCTGCTCGCCGCTCCGAGCGACAACGGCGACGCACCCGCGACCGAGGCTCCGGAACGGGGTGTCGCGACGGAGGTGGAGTCCGCCGAGCAGGCCGCGGGCGAACCTGCCGAGACCACGGAGCCGGCAACGCAGGAGTCGCCGGACGCTGACTCACAAGGCGAAGCGGCACCAGCGGCGCGCGTGGAGGCCGAGACGGTGGCTCCTCGCGCCGACGGCGAGCGCATCAAGGCGAGCCCGCTCGCCCGTCGCATCGCGCGCGAGCGCGGCGTCGACCTCGCCGCGATCACGGGCACCGGGCCCGAGGGCCGCGTGATCGCCGAGGACGTCGAGAAGGCGGAGGCGCGCCCTGCAGTCGCGGTAGGCGCACCCGCAGAGACTCCGGAGTTCGAGGTCGTCGAGCTCACGAAGACACGCCAGACGATCGCTCGCCGGCTGACCGAGGCGTGGGCGGCGCCGGTCTTCCAGCTCACCGTCACCGCGGACGCGACCGAGCTCGTCGCGACGCGCGAGCGCATGGTCGAGCTGCTGCGCGAGGGCGAGACGAAGCCGACGGTGTCCGACGTGCTCACGCGACTCGTCGCCTCGGCGCTCGTCCGCCACCCTCCGGTCAACGCGAACTTCGTCGACGGGAGGATCCACCGCTTCTCGGCGGCGAACGTCGGCATCGCGGTCGCCGCGCCGAGCGGTCTCGTCGTCCCGGTCATCCGCGACGCGCATCGCAAGTCCGTGCTCGGGATCGCCGCGGATCGCGCCGACGTCGTCTCCAGGGCGCGCGACGGGAAGCTCAAGATGGCCGATCTCGAGGGCGGGACGTTCACGATCTCGAACCTCGGGATGTACGGCATCGAGCAGTTCGTCGCGGTGCTCAACCCGCCGCAGGTCGCGATCCTCGCGGTCGGCTCGATCGCGGATCGCCCCGCAGCGATCGATGGTGAGTTCGCGATCGTCCCGACGCTGACGATGACGCTCACGTGCGACCATCGCGCGATCGACGGATCCGAAGGTGCCGAGTTCCTTCGCGACGTGAAGGCGTTCGTCGAGTCGCCGGCGCTGGCGCTCTGACTCGAAGGTCGGGCGAGGCGCTGAAGCACCTCGCCCTCGGGAGCTGGTGCGTTGCTTCAGCGACGCACCAGCCGTTCGTCCCGACATCCACGTGAAGAGCGCTGAAGCGCCTCGCCCGCACCACTAAGCTCCCCCCATGGTCATCCGGCGGGGTGGGCGGGGGGACGTCAGGTTCCTCCGCGACATGCTCCACCACGCGTACTACTGGCGCGAGCGCAATCCCGGGGACGGGCCGGGGCCCGCGGCGCGGTACGTCAAGGGCTGGGGGCGGCTCGGCGACACCGTTCTGATCGCGGTGGACGACGGGTTTCCGGTCGGGGCGGCGTGGTACCGGCTGTTCCGGCGCGATCTCCCCGGCTACGGCTTCGTGGACGAGGAGACGCCGGAGCTCGCGATCGCGGTCGTGCCAAGCCGGCGCGGCCGCGGGATCGGGGAGGCGCTGCTCGAGGCGCTCTGCGAGCGCGCCCGCACCGACGGCTACGGCGCGCTCAGCCTCAGCGTCGAGCGGGAGAACCCGGCTCTCGTCTCCTTCTACGAGCAGCACGGGTTCGCGACCGTCGGAGACGGCGACGACTACAGCGTCACCATGCGTCGGCAGCTGTAGACCCGCCGCTAGGATCGCGCGCATGGAGTTCGATCTCGCCGTCCTCGGTGGCGGCCCTGCGGGCTACACGGCCGCGATCCGGGCGGCACAGCTCGGCGCCCGTGTGGCGTGCGTCGAGAAGGAGGCGGAGCTCGGCGGGACGTGCCTGCGCGTCGGCTGCATCCCGACGAAGGCCTGGGTCTCGACCGCACACGCGCTCCACGCCGCGCGCGACATCAGCCCGAAGCTCGGTGTCGTCACCGGCGAGCCGGAGCTCGACTTCGCAGCCGCGAACGAGTGGAAGGCGGCGGTCGTCAAGCAGATGACCGGCGGCATCGCCTCGCTGTTCAAGGCGAACAACGTGACGTGGTTCCAGGGCAACGGCCGCTTCGAGGACGCGCGTTCCTTCGCCTTCGACAAGGGCGAGATCGGCCTGAGCTTCAAGAGCGCGATCGTCGCGACCGGCTCGGCTCCGATCATGCCGCCTATCCCGGGGCTCGACTCGCCGCGGTGCGTGGACTCGACCGGCCTGCTCGCCCAGACCGACGTACCGAAGCGCCTCGTCGTGCTCGGCGGCGGGATCATCGGCTGCGAGTTCGCGTCGATCTTCGAGCGCTTCGGAACCGAGGTGACGGTGATCGAGATGCTCGACACGCTGATCCCGCAGGAGGATGCGGACGCAACCAGCGAGCTCCGCAAGTCGTTCGCGCGTCGCGGAATCGTCGTGCACCTCGGCAAGCAATGCACGAAGGTCGAGGACACCGGGAGCGCGCTGACCGTGCACTTCGGCGACGGAGAGACGACCGAGTGCGACCTCATGCTCGTCTCGGTCGGGCGCGCGCCGGTCGTCGAGGGCATCGGCCTCGAAGCTGCGGGGGTCACGTTCGATCCGCGCAAAGGCGTCGGGACGGACGGGTACCGCCGTACCTCCGTCGAGCACATCTACGCAGCAGGCGACGTCGCCGGCTACTGGCAGCTCGCGCACACCGCGTTCCGCGAGGGCGAGATCGCCGCGGAGAACGCGACAGGTCACGCGGCCGAGATGCCGGACGGCGCGGTACCGCGACCCATCTACACCGACCCCGAGATCGCGGGTGTCGGTCTCACCGAGACGCAGGCGAGCGAGCAGTACGGAGCCGAGTCCATCGCGGTCGGCAGGTTCCCCTGGGTCGCGAATGCGCGTGCGGTGATGACGGGCGAGACGGCGGGCTGGGTGAAGACGATCCACGAGACGAGCTACGGCGAGCTCCTGGGCGTCGTGATCGTGGGGCCGCACGCGACGGATCTGATCGAAGCCGCCGTCGTCGCGCTCGATGCCGAGGCGACGATCGAGACGGTGGCGGACGGCATGGCGCCTCACCCGACGCTCTCCGAGGGCCTCAAGGAGGCCGGCCTCGTCGCTCTCGGCCGTCCGATCCATCTTGCCGCCTCGCCGCAAGTAAGCCTCGTCCGCTACGGTGGGGCCATGAGCATCTACAACAGAAGAAACGCGGCCGTCGGCTACCTCACGCTCAAGGCGGTGCACCGCGCGATCGACAAGAAGCGCCGTCCTCGCCGGAGCGGATTGCGGGTTGCCACGTACGTCGGGCTCGGACTCGTCTCGGCAGGGATCCTCGCCGGCCTCCTCGCCATCGCCCTCCGGCGACGGAATGGAGACACCGACGAAAACCCCGGATTCGAGAACGAGAGCGAGATCGTCGGCGAGTACGTCACCGCACCGGAGCCCGTTCCCGCCACGTGACTGAACGGCGGGGAGGCGACGACGCGTCGCTGATCCGTCCCGCGCTCGCGGGGCTCGTTCCGTACGAGCCGGGGAAGCCGGTCGAGGAGGTGCAACGCGAGCTCGGCCTCGAGCGCGTGATCAAGCTCGCCTCGAACGAGGGACCGTACGGACCCTTCGCCGAGGCACAGGAGGCCATCGCCCGCGCCGCGCTCGAGCTCAATCGTTACCCGGACGGCGGCGCCTGGCGTCTGCGCACCGCCCTGGCCGAGCGCCACGGCGTGCGCTTCGAGCAGGTCACGGTCTGCGCCGGCGCCGATGCAGTCGTCGGCTACGTCTGCCAGGCCACGCTGGAACCGGGCGACGAGGTGGTGACGGGCTGGCCCTCGTTTCCGAGCTACGTGCTCGACCCACTCAAGCTTGCCGCCGTCCCCGTTCGCGTTCCATTGGTCGACGAGCGCATCGACCTCGACGCGCTGCTCGCCGCGATCACGCCGCGAACGAAGCTCGTCTTCATCGCAGCGCCGAACAATCCGACCGGGACGACGAACGAGCGCGCGGAGCTCGACGCGTACTTCGAGCGCGTCCCGCAGCACGTTCTCACGGTGCTCGACCAGGCCTACTTCGAGTACCTGGAGGAACCTGGCTACCCGGATGCGGTCGCGGAGTACCTCGCCGCCGGACGACAGGTGCTCGTCCTCCGCACGTTCTCCAAGATCTACGGGCTGGCCGGCTTGCGGGTCGGCTACGGCGTCGGGCCTGACGAGGTGATCGCGGCCATCGGCAAGGTGCGCCGCGCGTTCGACGTGACCTCCGTCGGCCAGGAGGCTGCCCTCGCGAGCCTCGTCGGCGCCCGAGGAGCTCGCCCGCCGACGAGCGGCCAACCGGGATGCGCTGAGCCTCCTCCAGGACGTCGTGCGCGCGCACGGCCTCGAGCCGGCCGGTCCGGCCGTCGCGAACTTCCTCTTCGTTCGCGTCGGCGACGCCGCTGCCGCGAACGACGCGTTGCTCCGCCGTGGCGTCATCGTGCGGCCGATGGGCGCCTTCGGCGCCCCGGACGCCCTTCGCATCACGGTCGGCACGCCGGAGGAGATCGGTGTGCTGGGCGACGCGTTGGCCGAGATGTCGGCCGTCTCGGCACGTTAAGGGTTCGCGCAGCTTCGTAGGGAAACGGGGTCCGAGGCGAGAAGCACGGCCTGTCGCTGAGCTATCCTCCGCCGTCGGGCGCCTGTCGGGGCGCTCGTCGTGCTCACTGGACTCCCTGGATGCGAACCACCCTGAAACGAGGCCTGGGGCGCGGAGCCGCGCCGAACGGAAAGGCGGTGCTTCCGCCCGGGACGTCCTCGCCCATGACGCTCTACCGCCAGCCGGAGCCGTCGGGCCGCTCGCGCGCAGGACTCATCGGCCGCGTTGCGATGTGGCTGGGGATCGCGTGCCTCGTCGTCGCGTCGGGAGCTGCAGGCGGCGCGTACCTCTACTTCCACGAATCGGTCGCCGCGGTCGCGGCAAAGACGCCGGAGGTGCGCAAGGCGGCCCGGGAGCTCGCCATCTCACTCCCCGGGCAGCCCGCCGTCGCGCTCGTGATCGGGTACGACGCCCGCAAGGGCGAGGGTAACGGTGGCCGCTCGGACACGCTGATGCTCGTACGCGCCGATCCGTCCACGGACTCGATCTCACTCCTGTCCTTCCCGCGGGACATGAGCGTGGAAATCCGCTGCCCCGGACGCACGCCCTTCTTCGACAAGATCAACGCTGCGTACGCGACCTGCGGCCCGCAGGGCTCCCTCCAGACCGTGCGCGCCTTGACCGGCGTCCAGATCAACTATCTGATGACCGTCAACTTCCGCGGCTTTCGGCAGATCGTCGATCGGCTCGACGGTGCGTGGGTCGACGTCGACCGGCGCTACTTCAACGATCGTGGAGGACCGTTCGGATACGCGAAGATCAACCTCCGGCCGGGCTACCAGCAGCTGACCGGCCGGCAGACGCTCGACTACGTGCGCTATCGCCATTCGGACTCCGACCTTTTCCGGGTCGCGCGCCAGCAGCAGTTCGTCAAGGCGTTCAAGGGCCAGATCCAGGAGAGCTTCGCGCCGATCGCGCTGCCCAAGGTCGTCGACGCCATCACGAACAACGTCGAGGTCGCGCAGGGCGGAGGGGTCGACGTCGACGGGCGGACGGTGCTCTCGTACGCGCTCTTCGCGTACGGGCTCCCGCGCGGGAGAGTCTTCCAGGCGCGGATCGAGGGCCTCGAGGGCGTGTCGAATCTCACCACCGACTCCGCGAACATCACGCGCGCGATCAGCACGTTCACGCATCCGGACGTCGAGTCGTCGGAGAAGGCAACGGCCGTCGCGCTCGGCGAGAAGGTGAAGCGGCGCGCACCCGCGCCGGGCTCGACGACGATCACCGTGCTGAACGGCAACGGGGTGACGGGCTCCGCCTCGACGGCTGGGTACCTCCTCGGCCAGCGCTCGTATCAGGTGCTCACGCCTCCGAACGGCCTGCCGGCGAACGCGCCGACCTTCGACTACTTCCGGACGCAGATCTACTTCGACCGCTCGAGGCGTGGGGCTCGAGAGGCGGGGCAGAAAGTCGCGAACCTGTTCGCCTCGGCGGAGTTGAAGCCGCTCCCGCGCCCGGTCTCGCAGCTGGCGAACGGCGCGATGCTGACGGTCGTCGTGGGACAGACGTTCCACGGCAGCCTCGCCTCGGCGCCGATCGACCAGACGCCGAAGCGCGAGCGCCCGCAGGTCGTCTACGGGCCGAACGCAGCCATCGACGAGCTGCGCCAGCGTCGCACGCGCGTCGCCTTCCCGCTCATGGTTCCGACGATCATCGAGCGGAGCTCGTGGACGGACTCGACGATGCCGGCCCGCATGTACTGGATCGATCCCGGCGAGAAGCACAAGGCCGTGCGGCTCGTCTATCGCATGGGGTCGAACGAGTACTGGGGCGTGCAGATGACGGACTGGGACGGCGCGCCCGTGCTCGCCGACAAGAGCCTGACGCGCCGGATCGGGGGCCGCATCTACGACCTCTACTACAACGGCCCGAAGCTGCACATGGTCGTCCTCAACACCCCGAAGGCCGACTACTGGGTCGTCAACACGTTGCTCGACCGGCTGTCGAACGAGACGATGCTCGCCATCGCCAAGGGCCTGAAGCCGCTCGGCTCGGTAAAGAAGAGGTAGGGCTTGAAGGTCGCAGTCTTCGGCGCGGGGTACGTGGGCCTCGTCACCGGCGCCTGCTTCGCGGAGCTCGGGCACGACGTCGTCGTCCGCGACGTCGTCGAGGCGAAAGTCGATGCGCTGCGCGCGGGCGTTGTTCCGATTCACGAGCCCGGGCTGGACGAGCTCCTCGCGCGTAACGGCGCGAGGCTGACGTTCACGACCGAGGTCGCGGAGGCCGTCGACGGAGCCGACGTCGTCTACATCGCAGTCGGCACTCCGCCGACGTACTCCGGAGATGCCGACCTCTCGGACGTCTGGACGGTGGTCGACGAGCTCCCGAAGGTGGACCGACGGGTCGTGCTCGCGATGAAGAGCACGGTGCCGGTCGGCACCGGGCGTGCGGTTCGTCATCGCCTCGACGACCGTGGCTTCGAGAACGTGGGGTACGCGTCGAACCCGGAGTTCACCGCCGAGGGAACGGCAGTGCGGGACTTCATGCATCCCGACCGGATCGTGATCGGCGCCTTCGACGAGGCCGATGCCGACCTGGTCGCCGCGCTCCATGACGGGATCGACGCTCGGGTCGTTCGCACCGATGTCGCGTCGGCCGAGATGGTGAAGCTCGCCTCGAACGCGGCGCTCATGACGCGCGTGAGCTTCATCAACGAGATCGCGAACGTCTGCGAGGCCACGGGTGCCGACGTCGTCGCCGTCGCCGAGGCCGTCGGCCTCGACCGTCGCATCGGCCCGTCTTTCCTTCGGGCGGGAATCGGGTTCGGCGGCTCCTGCTTCCCGAAGGACTCGCTCGCACTGAAGCAGCTCGCTGCGAACTCGGGCTACAACTTCCAGCTCCTGAACGCCGTGATCGAGGTCAACGAGCTCCAGAAGCGGCGCGTGATCGGGAAGCTCGAGCGGCGACTTGGCCCCCTACGCGGCAAGAAGGTTGCGCTCCTCGGCCTCGCCTTCAAGCCGGGAACCGACGACATGCGCGAGGCGCCGAGCCTCGTGCTCGCCGGGCGTCTCCTCTCGGAGGGCGCCGATGTGAGCGCCTGGGATCCCATCGCGAACGGCGCGGCACACCTGCACGGAGTCGCGATCGCGGAGACCGCGCTCGACGCGCTCGACGGCGCCGACGCTGCCGTGGTCGTGACCGAATGGCCCGAGCTCCGGGAGCTCGACTGGGCTGTCGCGCGAAGCCGTATGGCAGGCAACGTGATCGTCGACGGCCGCAACCTGCTCGATCCCGACGACATGCGCGCGCTCGGCTTCGTCTACGAAGGCATCGGCCGCCCCGTCCTGTGACGTTGCCCGCGGTCATCCTCGTCGGCGGCCAGGGGACGAGGCTCCGACCGCTCACCGATCGCACGCGCAAGGACATGCTCCCGCTCGTCGATCGCCCGCTGCTCGCGTACACGTTCGAGCACCTGGCCCGACACGGCGTCGAACGCGGGATCATCTCGGCCGGTTACCTCCCCGATCAGATCGAGGCCGGCTTCGGAACGCGGCACGGCGACATGGCGCTCGAGTACGCCGTCGAGGACGAGCCGCTCGGCACCGGAGGCGCGATCGGCTTCGCCGGACGCGACCTCGAGGGCAGCTTCTTCGCGCTCAACGGCGACTCGTTGCGCGAGGCCGACCTCGGCGAGCTCGTGGCGTTCCACCGCTCGTCGGGCGCGAAGGCGACGATCCTGCTGACGCCGGTCGCCGACCCGAGCCGATACGGGCTCGTGCGCACGGCTGCCGACGGACGCGTCGAGACCTTCCTCGAGAAGCCGCGGCCCGAGGAGATCGACACCGATCTCATCAACGCCGGTCTCTACGTCCTCGAGCCGGAGGTTCTCGAGCTCGTTCCGCCCGGACGCGCCGTGTCGATCGAGCGCGAGGTCTTTCCACGGCTCGCAGCCGAGGGCTCCGTCTTCGGGATCGCGCTGCCGGGCTACTGGCTCGACGTCGGGACACCCGAGTCGTACCTCCAGGCTCATCGCGACGTTCTCGAGCGGATCTTCCAGACGCAAGTGGGGGACGAGCTCGGTGCCGACTTCACGCTCGTCGACTCGACGGCCGAAGTCCACTCCGCCGCGAAGCTCGTCCCGCCCGTGTACGTGGGTCCGGGAGCCGTGGTGGAGGCGGGCGCGCGGCTCGGGAGCCTCGCCGTGCTCGGAGCCGGCGCGCGGCTGGCGGAGGGCGGCGTCGTGGAGAACGCCGTCGTCGGCGCGCGAACGCAGGTCGGAGCACGGGCGAGCGTGGTCGGCTCGATCGTCGGCGACGACGCTCGCGTCGGCGCCGGCTGCGAGCTGCACAACCTCGCGGTCGTCGGGCCGGGTGCCGAGCTCGGGGAGCGGAACGTCCTCGACCACGGGCTCCGCATCGGCGCGGGCCAGCACATCCCCGACGACGCGCTCCGGTTCTCGTGAGCGACTACGAGACCTCCCCGCGAAGGGTCGAGAAGCCGTGGGGCTGGGAGCTCGTCTGGGCCGAAGCGGAGGACTACGTCGGCAAGCTCCTCTTCGTCCGCGCGGGCGAGTCGCTGAGCCTGCAGTACCACGAGGTGAAGGACGAGTCGTGGCTGGTGCAGGAAGGCCGCGCGCGCCTCGAGCTCGGCGAGGTGGGGGGCGAGCTCGAGATCGTTCGAGATCGTTCCGGGCGATGCCTATCGCTTCAGGCCGCGCACCGTCCACCGCGTCACGGCGATCGAGGACACGCTCGTCGTCGAGGTCTCGACGAACCACCTGACGGACGTCGTGCGGCTCGAGGATCGCTACGGCCGCGAGGGAACGTCCGCTCCCTAGGCTTCGAGGACAACCTTGACACGACTCTGATAGGGTTGGCCCGTGCAGCGGCCGTGGATGACGATCGGCGAGACGAGCCGGCGCTCCGGCTGGTCGCCGCGCATGCTCCGCTACCTCGAGCAGGACGGGCTCGTCGTCCCGGCTCGGAGTGACTCCGGGTATCGCCGCTACGGCATCCGCGAGCTCAACCAGCTGAACGCGCTCGCCGACCTGCGCACCCGCTTCGATGTCGATCTCCAGGAGCTCGAGTTCGCGCTGCGTCTACGGCGTGAGGCTGGCGCTTCGAGCAGCGGTCGAGACGTGGCTCGCTGGAACGATCGTTCCCGACTCCGAAGAGATCTCCCCGGCCTGGGTCGAGTGGGAGCAGCGCAAGCACGAGCGCCTGCTCGCCACCGACGCGGCATGAACCTGAGACGGGTCAGACCCTACGGGTCTGACCCGCTACCGACGAAGAGAGGAACGATGGCAACCACACTGAAACACGACGTGAAAGACCTGGCACTCGCCCCCGAGGGCGTGCGCCGGATCGCCTGGGCCGACCGGCAGATGCCGGTGCTCGCGGCGATCCGCGAGCGCTTCGAGCGCGAGCAGCCGCTCGCCGGACACCGCATCTCCGCCTGCCTGCACGTGACCACCGAGACGGCGAATCTCGCACGCACGCTGAAGGCGGGCGGTGCGGACGTCGTCCTGTGCGCATCCAACCCGCTCTCCACGCAGGACGACGTCGCAGCCGCGCTCGTCGAGGAGTACGGCGTCGGCGTGTTCGCGATCAAAGGCGAGGACAACGACACGTACTACCGCCACATCGAGGCTGCGGTCGATCATCGACCGCACCTCACGATGGACGACGGTGCCGACGTCATCGGCGTCCTCCACTCGGCGCGTCGCGAGCAACTCGGCGACGTGATCGCGGGCACCGAGGAGACGACGACGGGCGTCATCCGCCTGAAGGCGCTCGAGCGCGACGGCAAGCTCGGCTTCCCGGTCATCGCGGTCAACGAGGCGCGGACGAAGCATCTCTTCGACAACCGCTACGGCACCGGCCAGTCCACGATCGACGGGATCATCCGCGCGACGAACGTCCTCCTCGCCGGCAAGCGGTTCGTCGTCGCCGGCTACGGCTGGACGGGTCGCGGTGTCGCGATGCGGGCCCGTGGAATGGGCGCGCACGTCATCGTCACCGAGGTCGATCCGATGCGGGCGCTCGAGGCGACGATGGACGGCTACGAGGTGCTCACGATGGAGGCGGCGTCCGCGATCGGCGATCTGTTCTGCACGGCGACCGGCGACAAGAACGTCATCACCCGGGCACACATGGAGCGGATGAAGGACGGCGCGATCCTTTGCAACACGGGGCACTTCAACGTCGAGATCGAGATCGGCGCGCTGCGCGACCTCGCCGTCGAGACGCGCGAGGCGCGTGCACTCGTCGACGAGTTCACGATGGCGGACGGCCGGCGCATCTACCTGATCGGCGAGGGGCGGCTCGTGAACCTCGCCGCGGCCGAGGGGCACCCGGCGCTCGTCATGGACATGTCCTTCGCGAACCAGGCGCTCGCTGCGGAGTGGGTCATCCGCAACGCGGCGACGCTCGAGCGGCGGGTCTACGACGTGCCGAAGGACATCGACGAGGAGATCGCCCGCCTGAAGCTCGCGACGATGGGCATCGAGATCGACGTGCTCACGGAGGAGCAGGCGCTGTATCTCGCCTCGTGGGACGAGGGGACCTAAGCAGCTGCGGATCTACATCTGGCACGGCTACCTCCTGGGTGGCACGGGGTCGAACATCTACGCTCGGCAGCTCGCGCGCGAGTGGAGCCGAGGCGGCCATGACGTCACCGTGTTCTCCCAGGAGGCCAGGCCGGAGCAGTACGACCTCGGAGGGGCGACCGCTGTGCGACCTGATGTCGGCGGCCTGCTCCCCGTGTTCGTGCTCGATCGCTACGAGGGCTACGAGGTCAAGCGGGTGCAAGAGTGCACGCGCGAGGAGCTCGCTGCCTGGGTCGAGGCGAACGCTGCGGAGATTCGCCAGCAGGGGCCCGCAGATCTGCTCTACGTCAACCACATTCTGCTGGGCGGTGCCGTCGGTGCCGCGAGCGCTGCGCCGTACGTCGTGAAAGCGCACGGCTCCGAGCTCGAGTACTCGATGCGCGGGAATGCCGAGCTGTCAGCGTGGGGTGGCGAGGTTCTCGCGGGCGCGGCGGCCACGGTGGTCGGCTCCGAACACATTCGCAGCGTGGTGCGCGAGGTCTGCGGGGTCGTGGAGCGTGTCCACGAGATTCCGCCCGGGGTCGACATCGAGCTCTGGCGGCCAGCGCAGAAGGCCGACGCACTCGCCGGGATCCTTGCGGAGGCGCGGCTCGATCCGCCGAATCCCGGGAACGCGAACGAACGGCTTCCGGACGAAGGCAACGCGCTGCGCCTCGCCGAGTTCCTCGAAGGCGACAGACCGACGGTCGTCTACTACGGAAAGCTCATCGAGAACAAGGGCGTCCAGGTGTTGCTGGAGGCGCTGCGTGGGCTCGACGCTCGCACCGTTGTCGTCGGCTTCGGCGACTACCGCGCCGACCTCGAGCGAATGCGCCGAGGGCCTCGACGTCCTCTTCACGGGCCCGCTCGAGCACCGGCACCTCGTCCATCTCCTCGCGCTCGCCGACGTCGCGGTCGTCCCGTCGATCTTTCCCGAGGCGTTCGGCATGGTGGCGGCCGAGGCGGCTGCGGCGGGGTGTCCGCCGATCGTCGCGAACCACTCCGGACTGGCCGAGGTCGCACGGGGTCTCGAGGAGGACTATCCGGCAGGACGCAGCGGGCTCGCGAGCTTTCCCTCGGGCGACGCTGCTGCGCTCCGGTCGCGGCTCGAAGAGGTGCTCGCCCTGCGAGGCGACGAGCGCGAGGCGCTACGTGCCGCGGCGCCGGGCAGCGGCGGTCGAGCGCTGGAGCTGGACGAGCGTCGCAGGGCGCATCCTCGCTCTCGTCGAATGAGGCGCCGTAGCTCGTACCCTTCGCCTCGTCATGGCTGACATCCAGACCTCCGGCCAGGCACACGACCTGCAACCGGAGCGCATCGTTCGCCTGGAGCTCGACGCGGTGGTCATGCTCGATCAGCGCCGCCTGCCGGACGAGGAGGTCGAGCTGCGATGCGAGTCGGCCGCGGAGGTTGCGGCCGCGATTCGCACCCTCGCGATCCGCGGCGCGCCCGCGATCGGAGTGGCCGCCGCCTACGGGCTCGCGCTTGCGGCGGTGCACGGTGAAGATCTCGAAGTCGCGTACGACGTCCTCGCTGCGTCACGACCGACTGCGATCAACCTGCGCTGGGCGCTCGACGAGCTTCGCGACGATCCGACGCCGGAGCGTGCGCGTGCGCTCCACGAGGAAGAGGTCGAGCGCTGTCGCAGGATGGGACAGCACGCGGCCGAGCTCATCTCGACCAGCGCGCGGCTCCTGCTACGCACTGCAACACGGGAGGGCTGGCGACGGGCGGCTACGGATCCGCTCTCGGTGCCGTGCGCGCCGCGTGGGAGCGGGGCCTCGTCGAGCATGTCTGGGTCGACGAGACGCGGCCGCTGCTCCAGGGCTCGCGGCTGACGGCTTGGGAGCTCGACGCTCTGGGTATCCCGTTCTCGGTGATCGTCGACGGAGCAGCAGCGTCGCTGATGGCGGCCGGAGAGGTCGACGCCGTGCTCACCGGCGCCGACCGGATCGCGGCGAACGGTGACGTTGCGAACAAGGTGGGTACGTACGGGCTCGCGGTCGCGGCGAGCCATCACGGCACGCCGTTCTACGTGGTCGCGCCGACCTCGACGCTCGATCCAGGGGCGGCGACCGGTGCGGACATCCCGATCGAGGAGCGCGATCCGGTCGAGGTCTCGACACGCTTTCCCGCGAGAAATCCGGCGTTCGACGTGACGCCCGCCGCGCTCGTCGGCGCGATCGTGACCGAGGCGGGCGTCCATCGTGCGCCGTACGACGCATCGCTCCCGACGCCGGTGCGAGCACGCTGATGGACGTCGATCGCGAGACGGCCGTCGTCCTCGAGCGGTTCGGCTTCGACGAGAAGCTCTTCGAGTCGCTGCGGGCTCGCGTGGCGGCCGGAGAGCTGTCGCCCGAGTCGAATCTGATCCGTGGCTCGATCGAGCCACCCGGCGACGGAGATGTCACTCGCCTTCCTACCCCCGATGCAGCCGGTTACGACATCGTCCGGGAGGCAGGGCTCGAAGCACTGCGCCGGGGCGAGGTCGCCCAGGTGGTGCTCGCCGGAGGAATGGCCACGCGCTTCGGCGGCGTCGTGAAAGCGGTGCTCGAGGCCGTCGACGGCATGAGCTTCCTCCAGGCCAAGCTCGTGCAGACCGCGGCGCTCGAGCGTGAGGTGGGAGTGACGGTTCCGGTCGCGCTCATGACGAGCTTCGCCACCGATGCAGCGATTCGCGAGCACGTGGTCGAACGTGAGCTCGGCGATCCTCTCGTCTTCAACCAGTTCGTGTCGCTGCGGCTCGACGAGGCCGGCGACCTCTTCCGGGGCGAGGACGGTCGTCCGTCGCTCTATGCACCGGGCCATGGTGACCTGTTCGAGGCACTGCGGAGCTCGGGCACGCTCGCGACGTTGCGTGACCGTGGCGTTCGGGTCGTGACGGTCTCGAACGTCGACAACCTCGGCGCGCGTGTGGATCCCGTCGTCGTCGGCGCGCATCTCGCCTCGGGGCGGCCGCTGACCTGCGAGGTCGCGCGCAAGGAGGGCGACATGGGCGGCGCGCCCGTCCGCGTGGACGGCAAGCTGCAGCTCGTCGAGGGGCCGCGCTTCCCGGACGGGTTCGACCAGGGGCTCGTACCGGTGTTCAACACGAACACGGCCCTGTTCGATCTCGACACGCTCGACGCGGACTACGACCTGTCCTGGCTGTACGTGCTGAAGGACGTCGACGGCCGTGCGGCTGTTCAGCTCGAGCGGCTGTACCACGAGGTCTCGGCGTTCGTACCCACCCAGTACCTCGAAGTGCCACGCCGAGGGTCGCGTGGACGCTTCCTGCCGATCAAGACGCCGGCAGACCTCGAGCGGGCCGAAGACGACCTCCGCGAGCTCGTCTCTGCACCGATCTGACGCAGAACCGGCACAGAGCCGTGACCGAGTGGCTCCTAGCGTTCGAGCATGCGCGCGCTCGACCTCGTCCTCCCCGAGCGCTGCGCGATCTGCGCCGCGCCCGGATCGACCCTCTGCGCGGGCTGTCGAGCGTCGTTCGTCAGGCTCGTGCCACCGCTCTGCGAGCGCTGCGGATCGCCTGGGCCGTGGCCGGTGCGCCGCTGCGCCGAGTGCGCGGGGAGGAGGCTCGCCTTCGCGGAGGCGCGGTCGGCGATCGTCTACGACGGCCAGGCCAGGAGGTTCGTTCGCTCATGGAAGGAGCGCGGCCGGAGACGTCTCGCACGAGACGCTGCGGCTCTCGTCACGGAGATCGTCCCGAGACCGAGCGTCGACGCGCTCCTCGCCGTGCCCGGCGATCCGGAGCGCGCGTGGCGCCGAGGAGACGTCCCGTCGCGCGCGCTCGCGGAAGAGCTGGGGAGGATCTGGGACCTCGAGTCGCTCGAGGTACTCGAGCGAAGCCGCGCGCTTCCTCGCCAGCGTGGACTGTCGCTCGAGGCGCGACGCAAGAACGTCCGCGGCAGCGTCGTCGCGCACCGCGCCGTCCCCGCACGGGTCTGTGTCGTCGACGACGTCTACACCTCTGGCGCGACCGCTGACGCCTGCGCCAGTGCCTGCCGACGGGCTGGAGCCCGGCACGTTCGGGTAGTCACTCTCGCGAGAGCGGTTCGTTAGATTGCGAGTGTCGTCATCGCCACGATCGTGAAAGGAGCCTCGGCAATGCAGCTCCAGGTCAAGGCCCAGCACTCCTCCGTTCCGGACTCGGTGCACGCGTACACGGAGAAGCGCTTCGCGAAGCTCGCGCGGCGCCTGTACGAGGGGACGGCGGTGGAGGTGACCTTCTCGCGCGAGCGCAATCCGTCGATCCGCGACGACCACGTTGCGGAGGCCGTCGTCTTCATGAAGGGCCCGAACCTCGTGGCCCGCGAGGCAGCGACGTCGTACGAGGCGGCCGTCGACCTACTCGTGGCCAAGCTCGAGCGGCAGATCGAGCGCTACCGCGACAAGCGGGTTCTCGAGCCGCGTCGGGCCGCGCAACGCAAGCGCGACACCGATCCGACGGGCGAAGAAGCGGCGGCGTAGGTTCAGCTAGGACGTGGCGTCAGCGTCGATGCGAGTCGCGATCGTGTCGCGAAGCGCCGCCGCGACCTCCGGCGCCTCTCGCTCGAGCCGCCAGATCTCGCGATTGAAGATCGTGACGAGCGTCAGTGGGCTCGTTGCCACCACGGAGGCCGAACGCCGTCCTCCGGACATCACGGCGATCTCGCCGAAGTAGTCCCCTGGCCCGAGCGTGTTGATCACCACGTCGTCGAGCACCACATCTGCGGTGCCCGACCTGATCGCGAACACCGCGTGCCCGAAGTCCCCTGCCCGCACGAGTACGGTGCCTTCGTCGACCTCGAGCGTGTCGCACACGCTCGCGACGGACGCACGCTGATCGATCGTCAGGTCCGCGAAGAGGGGGATCGTCTCGAGCTCGGCGGCGTCCATCGGCCCGGACGCTAACGACGTACGTGTGACGCTTTGGTGAACGCGCGGTGTCGGTCTTGTGACCTCTGCGTGCGGCTCGATCGCCGGAACGAGCCGGTACCCTAGGCCTGTGGCTACCGAGTCCTTCGGCAAGTTCGAGCGCGTCCTGCGCATGGGCGAAGGGCGCCGTGTCAAGCGCCTCGCCGAGCAGGCCGCGTACATCGGCACGCTCGAGCCCGACTTCGAGAAGCTGACCGACGACGAGCTCCGCGGGAAGACCGCGGAGTTCAAGCAGCGGCTCGAGAACGGCGAGTCGCTCGAGGATCTGATCTTCGAGGCGTACGCCGCTGTCCGCGAGGCCTTCAAGCGCACGATCGGCGTGCGGCTCTTCGACGTCCAGCTCATGGGCGGGATCGTCCTCCACGAGGGCGACATCGCCGAGCAGAAGACGGGCGAGGGGAAGACGTTCACCGCCGTGCAGGCGCTGTACCTGAACGGTCTCGCCGGACAGGGAGTCCATCTCGTGACCGTGAACGACTACCTGGCGAAGCGCGACGCCGAGTGGACGAGACCCGTGTACGAGCTGCTCGGCAGCTCCGTCGGCATCATCCAGAACCTCATGCCGTTCGCGCAGCGACGCGAGGCGTACGCCTGCGACGTCGTGTACGGCACGAACTCCGAGTTCGGCTTCGACTACTTGCGCGACAACATGGCCGTCTCGATCGAGGGCGTCGTCCAGCGCAGCCATTCGTACGCGATCGTGGACGAGGTCGACTCGATCCTCGTCGACGAGGCGCGGACGCCGCTCATCATCTCCGGCGAGCCTGAGACCGCGGCGGAGACCTACTATCAGTTCGCGCGCGTCGCCAAGGATCTCGACGGCGCACCGGCGACGCGCAAGACCGCGAAGGGTCTCGACGAGACCGAGCTCTCCGGCGCGGACTTCCTCTTCGACGAGAAGTTCAAGACCGTCTCGCCGGCGCAGGCGACGATCGAGAAGGTCGAGCGCGCGCTCGGCATCGACAACCTCTACGACCCGAAGCACGTCATCCTCGTGAACCACCTCATGCAGGCGCTGAAGGCGCAGTCGCTGTACAAGCGCGACGTCGACTACGTCGTGCAGGAGGGCGAGGTCAAGATCGTCGACGAGTTCACGGGGCGGATCATGGAAGGCCGCCGCTGGAGCGAGGGCCTGCACCAGGCGATCGAGGCGAAGGAGGGCATGCGCATCCGCGAGGAGAACGTCACGCTCGCGTCGATCACGCTGCAGAACTACTTCCGCCTGTACGAACGGCTCGCGGGCATGACCGGAACCGCGAAGACGGAGGAGAAGGAGTTCGTCGAGATCTACGACCTGCACGTCGTCGAGATCCCGACCAACCAGCCCGTCGCTCGCCTCGACGAGAACGACTACATCTTCAAGACGCCCGAGGCGAAGTTCTCCTCGGTGCTCGACGACATCGTCGCGCGCCATGAGGAGGGCCAGCCGGTGCTCGTCGGAACGATCGCCGTCGAAACCTCCGAGTTTCTCTCGGAGATGCTCAAGCGCAAGGGCATCGCGCACAACGTTCTGAACGCGAAGGAGCACGAGCGCGAGAGCGAGATCATCAAGGACGCGGGGCAGCGCGGAGCAGTAACGATCGCGACGAACATGGCCGGCCGCGGCGTCGACATCAAGCTCGGCGAGGGCGTGGTCGACCTCGGCGGCCTCTACGTCCTCGGGACGGAGCGGCACGAGTCACGCCGCATCGACAACCAGCTCCGCGGCCGCTCCGGGCGCCAGGGTGACCCCGGCGAGACCCGCTTCTACCTCTCTGGCCAGGACGACCTCGTGCGCCTGTTCGCGGGTGACCGGATCTACAACATCATGAACCGCTTCAAGATCCCGGACGACCAGCCGATGGAGGCCTCGATCCTCTCGAAGCAGATCGAGAACGCCCAAAAGAAGGTCGAGGAGCAGAACTTCGTCGCGCGCAAGAACGTCCTCAAGTACGACGACGTCATGAACACGCAGAGGATGGTCATCTACGAGCAGCGCCGGCGCGTGCTCGAGGGCGAGGATCTCTCCGCGGACGTGCGCGAGTGGATTCGCGAAGTCGTGGAGGCGGGCGTCGCGCAGGCCACGGACTCCGAGTTCGCCGAGGACTGGGATCTCGACGGGCTCGTGACGAGCATGCAGTCGCTCTACGGCACGGATATCACGGTCGACGAGCTGCGCGAGGAGCTCGACGTGACGAGTCGCGATGCGCTCGTGGAGGAGTTCGTCGAAGACGCGCTCGAGACCTACGACGAGCGCGAGGAGGCGCTCGGCGCCGAGCTTGCGCGCGAGGTCGAGCGCTACATCATCCTCCAGACCGTCGACGGACGCTGGCGCGAGCACCTCGAGGCCATGGACTACCTGCGTGAGGGCGTCCACCTCCGCGCGTTCGCCCAGAAGGATCCGCTCGTCGAGTACCGCGGTGAGGGCCACATCCTGTTCGAGGAGCTCAGCCAGACGATCCGCGAGGAGGTCGTCTTCTCGCTCTTCCACGTCTCCGTGCAGGTCGAGGAGCCCGCGCTCGAGCCGATGCAGGCTCGTGAGAGCTCCCTTCACTACGAGCACGAGACGTCGGCGGGCGCCGAGGTCATCGCTGCGGCGGGTGGAGCTGCGACGGCGCTCGCGGAACCTCCCGGAGCGGCACAGTCCGGCTCGTTCGCGCAGCCGCAGGCCGTGAACGAGCACAAGGACATCGGCCGCAACGACCCGTGCTGGTGCGGGAGCGGCAAGAAGTACAAGCGCTGCCACGGCGCGTAACTCGACGCACACCGCGGTCGCTCAGCGTGAGTCGGTGACGAGCTCCTTGTCCGCAAGTCGCGGAGCGATCACCGCCGCCACACCGGCGACGAGAACCAGGGCATAGATCGTGTTGTCCCAGCTTCGGAGCGACGTCAGGTCGAGCGAGACGAAGCCCCACGTGATCAGGCCGTAGCCCAGCGCGATGCTCGCGATGCCGGTCTGCGCGCGCGCGGGTGCGAGCCGTGCCGGCCGATGAACGATCCATGCGACGACGGCAGCGACGGCGAGAGTGAGGACGCCCACGATGCAATCGACGACGTAGTGGTTTCCGGTCCCGACGATGACGAGGAAGACGAGAACGGGGTACGCGAGGGTCGCCCACGCGATGCGCGACCGCGGGAAGAGCCAGATCGCGGTGGCGGCGACGAGGACCGAGAAGCCGAAGTGCTGGCTCGCCGCCGCTGCCGTCGTGTTGTGGAACAGGGCTCCGGTCGTGTTCGTCAGCTCGGCGTCGGTTGGTGGCGTGCCGAACCCGAACGCCGGCAGCCAGTGTGGCGGAGCGAGGGGATAGAGCCAGATGATCAGAGCGGCAGGAACGAACGCCAGGGCGAACGTTGTTCGCACGGCCGGGTAGCGCGCCGGCGCGAGTAGCCGCGCGGCTGCGACGAATCCGAACAGCACCGGGAGGTGGATGTTCGTATAGAGCCACGTGAGCGCAGGGGTGACGTTCGCGGCCTCGAGACGGTCGATGAGCGTTCCTTCGACGTCCAGCGACAGCGCACGCTCGAGGCCCAGCACGTCGTCGGCATGGGCGAGGGAGGTCGCGACGTCCCCTTCGATCGGAATGCGAATCGCATGCCAGGCGAGCAGCACGAGGGCGACGAACGCGAGCTCGGCCTCCACCGAGTACGTCCGCCTCGCGTATCTCGCCGCTGCACGCATCCCCACGATGAGGCATACCCTAAGTCGGCGGTTTCTCACACCGCGCAGGTAACCGATGCTCGTCGTGCACGGCGTATCGTCCGCGCATGTGGTCGACATGCAGGTGGCTCGTGTGGGTTGCGCTCGTGGCTGGTCTCGCCGGCTGCGGGGGGAGTGGGGACGAGCGACCGGAGCTGACGGTCGCCGAGCCGTCGCCGCCGGCGATCGAGACGGTCGCTCCGCAGGACGCGCAGGGTGGAACGCCGGAGACGGCGTCGGTTGCCCTGGCGCCGATCCCGCTCCCGGCGAGACAGCGCCAGGAGATCAGCACGCGGGCACTGGCGACCGCTGCCGCCGTTCGGCGTTGGGACGACGATCTAGCGCGGTGCGTCGGGCCAGCGGGCGACGGCGACAACGCGGATGCGACCTGTACCCATGCCGCGTGGGAGCAGCTCGTCGACCAGGTCGAGATCGAGATGTACTACCTGCTCGAGGATCTGCGCGCGATGCCGCACGGTGCGTGCCACGACGCGCTCGTCGCCGAGAATGACATCCTCAGAGGGTTCTGGCACGGCGCTGCCCCGCTCGACCTCGCGTGGCTCGACGAGCACCAGCGCCCCCCGAGCCGGTTCGACCTCGACGCGGCAGTCGACCTCGTTCGACCCGTTCCCGCGCGGATCCGGGACGCCACGACAGGCGTCTGCGCGCCGCGAGCCCGGGTACGCTAGACGCGTGTCCGACATGGACGGCAAGCCGCTCGACGAGCGCCTGGAGGAGATCGGGGCCCAGCTCGCCTGGGTCCGTGATTACCTTTGACCCCGATCGCCTAGCCGCGAGACGCGTTGAGCTCGAGGAGGCGATGGGAGCTCCCGGCTTCTGGGACGACCAGGCGGGCGCGGCCCGCATCTCCACGGAGCACTCGCGCATCACGCGCAAGCTCGAGCGCTACGAGCGCCTGCAAAGTGAGTCCGAGGACGCGACGGAGCTGCTCTCGCTCGGCGAGGATGAAGACGAGATTGCGAAGCTCGTCGCGTCGCTCGAGGGCGAGCTCGGCCGCCTGCAGGAGGACGCACTCTTCGACGGCCAGTACGACGCCGGCGACGCCGTTCTCGAGATCCACGCGGGCACGGGAGGGACGGACGCCCAGGACTGGGCCGACATGCTCCTGCGTCTGTACCTCCGCTGGGCCGCCGATCGCGGCTTCCAGACCGAGACGATCGAGGCGAGTCCGGGCGAGGAAGCGGGCCTCAAGTCGGCTACGGTCACGGTCAAGGGCGAGAACGCCTACGGCACGCTGAGGGCGGAGCGAGGAGTTCACCGCCTCGTTCGCCAGTCGCCGTTCGACTCGGCTCATCGTCGCCACACCGCCTTCGCACAGATCGTCGTCGCACCGCTGCTCCCGGACGACGCCCCGATCGAGGTCGACGAGGCCGATCTCCGCATCGACACGTACCGCTCGAGTGGCGCGGGGGGTCAGCACGTGAACAAGACCGACTCGGCCGTGCGCATCACGCATCTGCCGACCGGCATTGTCGTGCAGTGCCAGAACGAGCGCTCGCAGACCTCGAACAAGGCGACGGCGATGCGCATCCTCCGCTCGCGACTCGCGGAGCTGGAAGAGGAGAAGCGCGAGGCGGAGCTCGCGAAGGAGCGCGGCGCCGCGCAGGACATCGGCTTCGGGAGTCAAATCCGCTCCTACGTGCTGCACCCGTACCAGCTGGTGAAAGACCATCGAACCGACTTCGAAGTGGGAAACACCCAGTCCGTCCTCGACGGCGGAATCGACGGGTTCATCCACGCCTACCTCCTCGCAAAGGCTGCCGGGCAGGTCATCTAGATGCCAGATCTGCAGGCAAATCGTCGGCTACACTGCAGCCTTCCAAACGAGCCGGAGCAGCCAGTGCGGCTGCGTCAGCGTGACACCCGGTGCCGGATGACTTCTCGGAGACACAGATGACGGCCCTCGCCGAACCAGATACCAACGTCGAGCTGCAGCCGGCCCGCGAAGGGTCTACCGGCGCGGCGATGATCGTGTTCGAGGACGTCAAGAAGATCTACGAGACGAACAACGTGCGGGCACTCGACGGGGTCTCGTTCGTCATCGACAAGGGCGAGTTCGTCTTCGTCGTCGGCGCGTCGGGCTCGGGCAAGTCCACACTCATCCGCCTCCTGCTGAAGGAGGTCGAGCCGACCAGCGGCCGCATCATCGTGGGCGGACGCGATCTCGGACGCCTCAAGCGCTCGAAGGTGCCGCTCCTTCGACGCAACCTCGGGTGCGTCTTCCAGGACTTCAAGCTCCTGCCGAACCGCACCGCCGCCGAGAACATCGGCTACGCGCTGCGCGTGCAAGGGCAGTCGAACTCCGAGATCCGCAAGAAGGTGCCCGAGGTCATGGACCTCGTCGGGCTCGCGCACAAGATGGGCTCGCGTCCGGAGGAGCTCTCCGGCGGCGAGCAGCAGCGCGTCTCGATCGCGCGGGCGATGGTCAACCACCCGCCGCTGCTCGTCTGCGACGAGCCGACCGGGAATCTCGACCCGGACACTTCCGTCGGGATCATGCAGCTCCTCTATCGCATCAACCGCACCGGTACGACGATCCTCATGGTCACCCACGACCGCGAGATGGTGGACAAGATGCGCAAGCGCGTCATCGCGCTCGAGCAGGGCAAGCTGGTCCGCGACGAGCGGCGTGGGGGGTACTCCGAGGAATGACGCGGATTCGCACCCTCTTTGCCGAAGCGCTGCGCTCCATCGGCGCGAACGTCTCGACGACCGTCGCCTCGGCGCTGTCCGTGCTCATCGGGATGTTCCTCATCGGCATCTTCATCGGCCTCGGCACGTGGCTCGTCTCGTGGTCGGACGACAAGAAGCGCGAGCTTGCGGTGCACGTCTTCATCGCGGACGAGGCGAAGACGAAGCAGATCAACGAGCTGCGCGTCCTCCTCGAGTCCGACGATCGCGTCAGGCCTGGCGGCATCACGTTCATCTCGAAGGAGCGAGCTCTCCAGATCATGCGCAAGCGGAGCCCCGAGCTCACTGCCGACCTTCCCACCAACCCGCTGCCCGCGTCGTTCGACGTCGTGCCGAAGCGCGGAGAGGACACCGAGGCCATCGCCTTGAAGGTGCAGGGCTCGAAGCTCGCTGCGGTCGACGAGGTGCGCTACGGCAAGGAGGTCTCGGAGCGCATCCTCCAGATCGCGCGCGCGATCCAGATCGTCTTCCTCATCGCCGTGTTCGTGCTCCTCGCGGCCTCGACGATCCTCATCGCGAACACGATCCGGCTGTCGGTGCACTCCCGTCGGCGCGAGATCGAGGTGATGAAGCTCGTCGGCGCGTCGAACTGGTACGTCCGCGGGCCGTTCATGCTCGAAGGGCTTCTCACCGGGCTCGCCGGTTCTGTCGCCGCGGTCGTGCTGCTCTTCCTCAGCCGCGAGATCGCGATTCCGCAGATCGTCACCATCCAGAACGACCCCGACGTGCAGGCGCTCGCGTTCGCCTGGACGGCGTTGATCCTGATCGCGGGCGGCCTCTTAATCGGCGCGCTCGGCTCTGGCTTGACGGTTCGGCGCTTCCTCCGGGTCTGACGACCTCGTAGGATCGGTCGCCGTGACGGGCGACCTCGATCGACCGCTCGAGGAAGCGCAGGCAACGCTGCTCGCGCGTTTCGCGCCCGAGACTCGCGTCCGTCGAGTGAGATGGTCGGGAGGCGAGACGCAGGTGCTCGAGCTCGGCGAGGGACCGCCGCTGCTGCTCGTCCACGGCGGAGGGGACGGCGCGTACGAGTGGGTTCCAATCATGTCGGCGCTGGCTCGCGGGCGCCGCGTTCTCGCGGTCGACCGGCCTGGTCACGGGTTGGCGGATCCCTTCGACTACGACGGCGTCGACCTCCTGCGGCACGCGAGCCTGTTCCTTGGCGACGTTCTCGACGCGCTCGAGCTGCCCACCTGCGACGCTCATGGCGAACTCCATCGGAGGGCTATGGTCGGTGGCGTTCGCACTCGAGCACCCGGATCGCGTCGGAGGGCTCGTGTTGGCCGGGCACCCTCCGGGCGTGACCCGAGATGCGCCGCTGCCGCTCCGCGTTCTCGGCCTCCCGATCGTCGGGAAGCCCATCGGACGAGTCGTTCTCGGGAGGCCGTCCCGCGAGGGCAATCGGAAATTCTGGGGTGAAGCGCTCGTCGCGCATCCCGAGCGCCTCGCCGACGAGTTGCTGGACGTCGACGTCGAGCACATGCGCCGAAATCGCGACAGCGCGTTGAGTCTCGTTCGCCGCGTCGTCGGGCCGCGCGGCGTCCGTCGCGAGCTCATTCTTGGTGACCGCTGGCAGGCACTGAGCGTTCCGACGCTCTTCCTCTACGGCGATCGCGACGCGTTCGTTTCCTCGACGGTCGCGACTGCCTGGGAGGCGATCGCTGCGGGCAACGCGAGCGTTCGGATCGTTGGGATTCCGGGTGCGGGGCATCTCCCGTGGCTCGACGAGCCGGACGCCGTTCTTGCAGAGATCGAGGGCTTCCTGGCCTGAGCTCCGTGACAGTTGGGCGGTACCGTGCGCGAGTGCATTCCCGACGCCCACCTGGAGGAAGGCAGAAGCGCCCGAGCCGCTCCGACCGCGGGCGCCGCCGGAGTCCGGCGCAGGCGGTACGTCAGGCCGAGCGCAGCGTCTCGGTCTCGTTGCCGTCGCGTCGATTCGAGCCGCAGCGAGTCGTCGCGCACCTCGGGCCGACGAACTCGGGAAAGACCTATGCGGCGCTGCGCGAGCTCGCGGACAAGCGATCAGGCGTCTACGCAGGCCCGCTCAGGATGCTCGCGCAGGAGGCGCACCGCCGCCTCGGCGAGTGGATCGGCCCCGAGAACGTCGGTCTCGTCACCGGCGAGGAGCGCATCAACGAGCACGCACCCGTGATCTGCTCGACCGTGGAGATGGCGCCGCTCGCGGGCGAGCTGCTCGTCCTCGACGAAGTGCAGTGGGCCGACGACACCGAGCGTGGCTCGGCCTGGACTCGGCTTCTGCTCGCGGGCGAGTACCGCGAGATCCTCCTGCTCGGCGCGCTCGATGCACTCCCGCTCGTTGAGCGCGCGTTTCCCGAGCACGAGCTGAAGGTCTTCGAGCGCAAGCTCCCGCTCGAGTTCGTCGGCGCGCGAACGCTTCGCTCGCTCACGCCTGGAACCGTCGTCGTCGCGTTCAGCCGGCGCGCGGTGCTCGCGCTCGCGGGCGAGGTCAACCGTCTCCATCCCGGCAAGGTCGCGGTGCTCTACGGCGCGATGCCGCTGTCGTCGCGCCGCGAGGAGATCGAGCGCTTCATCTCCGGTGCTGCCGACGTCTGCGTCGCGACCGACGTCCTCGGGCACGGCGTCAACCTCCCGTGCGAGACGCTTCTGTTCGCGGAGACGACGAAGTTCGACGGGGAGGAGCGGCGCGATCTCCTGCCGTGGGAGCTCGCGCAGATCGCGGGGCGAGCCGGCCGGTTCGGCCTCGTCGAGCGAGGCCACGTCGGCGTGCTCTCCGGCCTCGGCTGGGGAACGGCCGACCCGGAGCTCGTGGAGTCGGCGCTCGAGCCGCACGTCCCGCTGCCCGGCGGCCATCTCGGCTACCGCGCGGTCGACGAGGCGCGGATTCGACCGCAGCTCGCCGACCTCGGCGTCGACGATCCACTGCGGCTCGACGCGGCGCTCGTCGCGTGGCATCGCGTGGCGCTCCGCGAGTGGGCGTCCGAGAGCTGGCTCGCCGTCGAGTCGTTGCAGCCGCTGCGTCTGCGGCTGCAGGCGGTGCAGCGACGTCTCGCCGAGCGCGGTCGCCGCCTGCCGCTTGCGGACACGTGGAAGCTCGTGAACGCACCCGTCGACGAGGACAACGTCGAGCTTCTCGCGACGCTCGCCCTCGCCATCACCGGCGATCGCGTAGCTCGCCCGCAGCTCATGTTCCTGCTCGACACGGCCCGGCTTCGCGGCGCGTCGCTCGAGGATGCCGAGCGCGCCGGGCGCGAGGCGAGCATCCTGCGCTGGTTCGCACTTCAGTACTCCGACGTCGGTGGAGTCACCAGCGAGCGGGCGGCGGCGCTCGAGGAGGCTGCGGCTCAGCGTGTCGTCGCGCGGCTACGGGTCGAGGTCGAGTCGCCGACGATCGGGCGCTGCCGCTCGTGTGGGCGTTCGTGTGCGCCGTGGTTCCCGCTGTGCGACCGCTGCGCCGGGATCACGTCGCGTGCGTGATATGAACTCGCCGTGACTCCGGACGAGCTTCGCTCGATCCCGCTCTTCGCCGGCGCGAGCGCCGCCGGCCTCGAGCGCGTCGCCGCGGCGGCCGGCGAGATGACGTGCGCGGCGGGTCAGGTCGTCGCGCTCGAGGGCGATCCGGGCTCGGGGATGTTCGTGATCACGGACGGCACGGCGCACGTCGAGTGGCGCGGTGGGTCGGTCGACCTCGGCGCGGGCACGTTCTTCGGGGAGCTCACGTTGCTCGCGCCGGGTGGCACGCGGAACGCGCGCGTGCGCGCGGCGACCGAGATGCGCTGCCTCGCGATTCCGCGCGACGACTGCGATCGCGCTCGTCGAGTCGGAGCCCACGGTCGCGCTGGCGATGCTCAAGGAGATCGCCCGTCGCTTCGCCTCTGCACTTCCTGACGACTGAGCGTCCCTACACTCCCGCGGTGGCCAAGCCGACCGGAGAGAAGCTGATCGCGGAGAACCGCCGTGCGCGGCGCGACTACGAGCTCATCGAGCGCGTCGAGGCCGGCGTGGTCCTCACCGGCATCGGAGGTGAAGTCGGCGCGGGACGGCCTCGTCCAGATCGGGCAGGCGTACGCCGACGTCCGCGACGGCGAGGCGTGGCTCATCGGCGCGTCGATCTCGGAGTACGCGCAGGGCGGGCCGACAGGCCATCAACCGGATCGCGATCGCAAGCTCCTTCTCCACCGCGACGAGATCGACTCGCTCTACGGCAAGGTGCGCGAGAAGGGGCTGACGCTCGTCCCGACGCGGATGTACTTCAAGGACGGGCGCGTGAAGGTCGAGATCGCGCTCGCGCGCGGTCGCGAGCGCTTCGACAAGCGGCGCGTCGTCGCCGAGCGCGACGCCCAGCGCGACATCGATCGCGCGCTCAAGAGCGCCGCTGTCGCGCGCCGGCGCTACGGGGGCCGCCGTCAATCGCTCAGCCCGAGCTGATGCGCCATGCCCTCGCCGCAGCCGCGCAGCGGCCGCCTTCAGTGTTCGCGCAACCTGTGTCGCCGTACTAGGCTCGCGTGACCTGCGAGGGGAAGGAGAGTCGATGCGACAGGTGGCGTTCTCCGCCAACGGCACACGGCACGACCTCGAGATCGAGCCGCGCGAGCTGCTCGTGTACGTACTCCGCGAGCGTCTCGGGCTCACCGGGACGAACGTCGGTTGCGACACCTCCTCGTGCGGAGCGTGCACCGTGCTCGTGAACGGCGAGTCGGTGAAGTCCTGCACGATGCTCGGAGTTCAGGCTGACGGGATGGAGATCACCACCATCGAGGGGCTGGCGCACAACGGTGAGCTGCATCCGGTGCAGCAGGCGTTCCACGAGCACCACGCGCTCCAGTGCGGCTTCTGCACGCCGGGGATGGTCCTCGCAGCAGTGAGCCTGATCGACAGCGGTGGCGCAACCGACGAGGCGGCAATTCGCGAGGGCCTCGAGGGCAACCTCTGCCGCTGCACCGGGTACCACAACATCGTCCGGGCCGTCGCGTCGGCGGCGGGGGTGGCGTCATGACGGCGATGGAGACGGCACCCAAGGTGATGGGAACGTCCGTCAAGCGCAAGGAGGACGCCTCGCTCCTGCGCGGACGCGGAACTTTCGTCGACAACCTCACCCTTCCCGGAATGGTGTACATGGTCGTCGTTCGCAGCCCGTACCCGCGTGCTCGTATCAACGGCGTCAACCTCGACGCGGCGCGCGCCGCCGAGGGCGTCGTGGCGGCCTTCTCGGGCGCCGACCTTGCAGACGACTGGAAGGGCGGCCTGCCGTGCGCCTGGCCGGTCACCGAAGACATCAAGATGCCGACGCACTACCCGCTCGCGATCGACGAGACCCGGTACCAGGGAGACGGCGTCGCGGTTGTCGTCGCCGAGAGTCGGGCGCTCGCCAAGGACGCGGCCGAGCTGGTCGAAGTCGACTACGAGCCGTTGCCGTCGGTCGCCAACCTCGAGAAAGCGCTCGAGGACGGTGCTCCGCTCGTGCATTCCGAGCTCGGGACGAACGAGTGCTACGTGTGGAAGCTCGAGACGGACGACGTGCAGGCGGCAATCGACGCGGCCGACGTCGTCGTGACGCGGCGCTACGTCCAGCCGCGACTCATCCCGAACGCGATCGAGCCGAGAGGCGTCCTCGCGCAGGTCGGGCCGACCGGCGACGTCACCCTGTGGTCGGCCACGCAGACGCCGCACATCCTGCGCTTCGCACTGCAGCTCGTGCTCGGGATTCCCGAGTCCAAGATTCGCGTGATCGCACCCGATGTCGGTGGCGGATTCGGTTCGAAGCTCCAGATCTACGGCGAGGGTCCGATTGCGATCGCACTCGCTGCCCGCCTCGGGCGGCCGGTGAAGTGGACGGAGGAACGGGCGGAGAACTACGTGGGAACGATCCACGGCCGCGACGTCGTGCACGAGCTGACGTTCGCAGCGACGAGAGACGGGGAGATCACCGCAGTCAAGTCGGAGGCGTGGTGCTCGATGGGTGCGTACCTCGAGCTCGTCACGCCGGGCGTTCCGCTGCTCGGCGCCTGGATCTACTCCGGCCCGTACGCGATCCCGAACTACAGCGTGACCTTCACGGGCGTCTTCACGCACACGACGCCGACCGACGCCTATCGCGGCGCAGGCCGGCCGGAGGCGACGTACGTCCTCGAGCGCACGATGGACGCGCTTGCACGCGAGCTTGCGATGGATCCGATCGAGCTCCGCCGAAAGAACTTCGTCACGGAGTTTCCGCACACGATGGCTTCGGGGTTGACCATCGACTCGGGTGACTACGGCGCGACGCTCGATCGGCTCCTCGAGCTGCTCGACCTCGATGCGATCCGGGCCGATCAGGCGTCGCGCCGCGAGCGCGGCGACGCCAAGCAGATCGGGGTCGGCTTCTCGACCTACAACGAGATGTGCGGCCTCGCGCCGTCGCGCATCCTCGGCGCCATCCGCTACGCGGTCGGGGGCTGGGACGCGGCGACGGTTCGCGTGCAGCCGCTCGGCTCGGTGCAGGTCGTGACGGGCACGTCGCCGCACGGCCAGGGACACGAGACGACGTGGGCGCAGATCATCTCCGACCAGCTCGGCGTGGATGTCGACGACGTCGAGGTGCTTCACGGCGACACTGCGGTCTCGCAGCAAGGCATGGACACGTACGGAAGCCGGTCGCTCGCGGTGGGCGGCATCGCGCTGTACCACGCGACGCAGAAGATCGTCGCGAAGGCTCGCAGCATCGTCGCCCACCAGCTCGAGGTCTCCGAGGACGACCTGGAGTTCGCGGACGGCTCGTTCAGCGTCATGGGATCGCCGGACCGCTCGATGAGCATCCAGGCCGCCGCGTTCGCGGCGCACTCCGCCCACAACCTCCCCGACGGCATGGAGCCGGGGCTCGAGGAGACGGCCGTGTTCGACCCGCCGAACTTCTCGTGGCCCGGCGGAGCGCATGCGGCGATCGTGGAGGTCGATACGGAGACGGGCGACGCACGGCTCGTGCGCTACGTCGCGGTCGACGACGTGGGCAACGTCGTGAACCCGCAGATCGTCGACGGCCAGGTGCACGGCGGCGTCGCGCAGGGCGTCGCGGCCGCGCTCTACGAGGAGGGCGTCTACGACGAGGAAGGCAACCTGCTGACCACGACCATGACGACGTACCTCGTCCCGACCGCGGTCGAGCTGCCGTCGTTCGAGACGGACCGAACCGAGACGGCGGCCGACAACCCGCTCGGTGTGAAGGGCGTGGGGGAGACGGGCACGATCGCCGCGGCCCCGGCCGTCATCAACGCCGTCGTCGACGCGCTCTCGCACCTCGGCGTCACGGACATGCCGCTTCCGGCCACGCCCGAGCGAGTCTGGACGGCGATCGAGGAGGTGAGGTCGTGATCCCGGCAGGATTCGACTACGAGGTCGCGGAGAGCGTCGACCACGCGATCGGGCTGCTCGGCGAGCACGAGGACGCGAAGCTCCTTGCCGGCGGACACTCGCTGCTGCCTGCGATGAAGCTCCGCATCGCGCGGCCTGCGCTTCTCGTCGACGTCGAGCCGCCTGACGGATCTCTCGTACGTTCGCGAGCAGGACGACCACATCGCGATCGGGGCGCTGACGCGGCACTGCGATGTCGCGGAGGCGTCCGCTCTTCACGAGCACTGCCCGATCGTGTCTCACACGGCCGCGCAGGTCGGCGATCCGCAGGTGCGACACCGCGGGACGATCGGCGGCTCGATCGCGCACGGGGATCCGGCGTCCGACCTGCCGACCGTGATCCTCGCGCTCGACGGCGAGCTCGTCGCGCGCGGGTCCGGCGGTGAGCGCGTCATCCCGGCAGCCGAGTTCTTCACGGGCGTCTTCCAGACGGCGCTCGCTCCTGACGACGTGCTCGTGGAGATTCGCGTTCCGAAGCTCGGCTCGGCCGGCTGGTCGTATACGAAGATGAACCGGCGAGCCCAGGACTGGGCGACGGTTGCCGTCGCGGCCGTGACGCGCGCGAACGGTGAGCTGTCGACGACCATCGCACTCACGAACATGGGCGCGACTCCCCTCCGGGCGAGTGCGTCCGAGGATGCGCTCGCGGGAGGCTCCTCGATCGAGGACGCCGCGGCCCTCGCGGATCAAGGAACCGAGCCGTCGTCAGATCACGCGGCGAGCGCCGACTTCCGTCGCCACCTCGTCCGCGTTCTTACGAAGCGCGCCCTCGAGGAGGCCGCAGCGCGGTAACACGTTGTAGGGGCCGGATAGATCCGGCCCCTACGGCAATCAGCCCGTCCTACCGAAGTGAGTAGACGCGCTCGGGCACCGGAACCTGCTCGAGCACCGTGCGCAAGACGTCGTCCGGGCTCAGGCCCTCCTCGAGGATGAGCCGGTGCCGAAGCACGTACGGCGCCATCTCGCGGACGTCCTCGATGGTCACCTCGTCGCGGCCACTCAGCCGTGCGTTGGCGCGCGAGGCGCTCGCGAGATGGATCACGCCGCGTGAGCTCACGCCCAGGTCGACGCCGGCGATGTCGCGCGTTGCCCGCGCGATCGAGACCATGTACCGCCCGACGTGCTCGGGGAGCTCCGTGGTGTCGAGCTCGTCGCGCGCCTTGTCGAGACCGACGACTCCGAGGAGCGGTCGAACCTCGCCGAGCATGTCCGGCGCGATGCCCTTGTGCGGAAGGTCGAGCATCTCGAACTCGCTCTGCTCGTCTGCGTAGTCGAGCAGGACCTTGAACAGGAAGCGGTCGAGCTGCGACTCGGGAAGCTCGAACACGTCGCGATGCTCGTACGGGTTCTGGGTCGCGATCACGAGGAACGGATCGGGGAGCTTGTGGGCCTTGCCCTCGACGGTCACCTGCCGCTCCTGCATCGCCTCGAGCAACGCCGCCTGCGTGCGCGGAGGCGTGCGGTTGATCTCGTCTGCGAGGAGGACGTTCGTGAACACCGACCCGGGGAAGAACACCTGCTCGCCCATCCGGACCGCGTTGATTCCGGTCAGCTCGGCCGGCGTCGTGTCCGGCGTGAACTGGATGCGCTTGAACTTGGCGCCCAGCATGTGGGCCGTCGCTCGCGCGAGGAGCGTCTTCGCGCTTCCAGGAGGCCCCTCGAGCAGCACGTGGCCGCGCGCGAGCGCCGCGACGAGCAGCAGCTCGACGGCGCGCTCCTGCCCGATCACGACCTTCGCGATCTCGGTCTTGGCGCGCTCGCGCAACTCGATGAGGCTCTCGTACGGCGCCTCCACCAGCAATGACACGATTCAGTCCCTCCCTCGTTCGGCTCGATTGCCCGGCCGCCAGATCGTAGCGCGGTCCGAACGAGGCTCCAATCCGGCTCCCAGCCAGTGCCTCCCTCGAACTATCCGTCACCAAAAGGGGGAGTCAATACCTCACGCGAGGGATGCTGAGCGTTCCGCTCTGGGAAGACGCGCTAGGAAACAGGCGATACGGGCGGCGGTACGGCGGTGGGCACGCTGGACATCGCGTCCAGAAGAACCGTGTCCACGCTCATGCCCGGCTGCACCGAGATGCGGTGTCGAAGAACGTAAGGCGCCATCTCGCGCACGTCCTCGATCGTGACCGTCTCTCTGCCGTTCAGGCGCGCGTTCGCCTTCGCCGCCATCACGAGGTGGATCATCGCGCGCGAGCTGACGCCGAGCTCGACGCCCGGAAGCTCACGTGTCCGCCGGCCGACGCCGACGATGTAGCGGCCCACCGACTCGGGGACGTCCGTGTGCTCGAGCTCCTGCCGCGCCTTGTCGAGGCCGACGACCCCGAGCAGCGGGCGAACCTCGCCGAGCATGTCCGGCGCGATGCCCTTGTGCGGGAGGTTCAGCATCATGAGCTCGGCTTCGGCGTCCGCGTACTCGAGCTCGATCTTGAACAGGAAGCGGTCGAGCTGGCCTTCGGGGAGGGGGAAGACGCCCTCGTGCTCGTGCGGGTTCTGCGTCGCGATCACGAGGAACGGGTCGGGCAGCTTGTGCGCCTTGCCGTCGACCGTGACCTGGCGCTCGCCCATCGGCTCGAAGAGCGCGGCCTGCGTTCGGGGCGGCGTGCGGTTGATCTCGTCTGCGAGGAGGACGTTCGTGAACACCGCGCCAGGCATGAAGAGGTGCTCGCCGGCGCGGATGACGTTCTGACCGTTCAGCTCGGTTGGTGTCGTGTCCGGGGTGAACTGGATCCGCTTGAACGAAGCGCCGAGCATGTGCGCGACGGCGCGTGCGAGGAGGGTCTTCGCGCTGCCGGGCGGGCCCTCGATCAGGACGTGCCCGTGCGCGACGGCTGCGATGAGCAGGAGCTCGACCGTGCGATCCTGGCCGATGACGACCTTCGAGACCTCCGCCTTGGCCCGCTCTCGCAGGTCCGCGAGGTCGTCGTACTTCTCCTCCATCATCAACGCCACGAGCGTGTCCTTTCGCCTCGGTTGAGCTGAACACCGGCCCGAAATCCCACCTCTGCCGCAGTCGGGCCGAGAGGCTTATCGGCAGCTATGCTCGTTCCCTTAACACACATACGGGGGCGACCAGGTCTCGACGTGGTCGGTTCTCCGGCAGAGCTGCGAGCCGAGGTCGCCGGTTGGCCTCGTAAATCAACCGGCACCAAAGCAAGTGCGAACAAGAACGAACTCGCACTCGCCGCCTAGCTTCTAGCTAGGTAAGGCGACGTCGACCCGGGTTGGGCCCGAGACCCGGAGTTCGGCGCCAACTATCGGGCTAGGCGCCGAGGGAGAGCCAATCGCCCGGAGCGCGACACTTCAGGATGGCTGGCTCGGCGGAGGGTCGTTCGCGAACCGACCGCCGAGTGAGAGGAAGCGCGAACTACGCTCGTAGACGCTCTGTTCGGTGCGACCGCGGACGCGGGTTCGATTCCCGCCGCCTCCATTCCCGCTCGGTCAGCGAAACGAGAGACGACTGGGCGGCCAGTACGTGAGCATCGCCGGGCCGATCAGGCTGTCGCGCGGCACCGTGCCCCAGGTGCGGGAGTCGCACGAAAGGATGCGGTTGTCACCGAGGAAGAAGTAGTGGTCGCGCGGGATGCGCGGCCACGTCCGGTTGTCGTGTCCCCGCGAAGACGGATCGACGTATGGCTCGATCAGGCGATCGCCATCGACGTAGATGGTTCCGTCGCGGCCGAGACCCGTTCGCCGGGAAGGCCGATCAGGCGCTTGACGAACGGTGAGCCGCCGTCGCCGAGCCCACAGCGCTGCGCCGCCAGAGGAGAATGAAAGACCACGATCTGCCCGCGCTTGGGGTCGCCGAACGCGTACGCGAGCCGGTTTGCGATGACGCGGTCACTGAATCGCCCCTGACAGGAGTCGACGGGCTTGGCGCAGTGGAGCGTCGGCTCCATCGACGGAGAGGGGATGCGGTACGGCTTTGCCACTTCCGCCTGGAACGCGAGGACGGCGGTAATCGCGACCGCGATGGTGATGGACCAGTCGAGGATCGTCCGCCACGGCTGCGGTATCCGACTCTGGGCTCGATCGAGAACCTTCATGGCGACCCCTGCATTGTGCGACGGGTGCGAAGACGGTCGCAAGGTCTCCTGGCGATCTCTCTGTGACGCGGAGAGCTGTCCGATAATGGCTCCGTGTCGGGATCCGGTAGCGACTGGCGCGCACGAGCGATCGGATCGTTCCCGGAGCTTCGCGACGAGTTGGAGGACGAGGACGCAGTCTTCTCGATCTACATCCTGTTCTCCGAGCTCCTGTCGATGCTCGAGGACGCTCATCGTGGCGCCGACGAGGGCACGCTGAGAAGGATCTACGGCTACGCGTCCTGGGCACGCGAACAGCCCGACGACGACGTCCAGAACGCGGCTGGAGTCTCTTCTATGAGCACGTCTTCGACGAGCGATGGATGCGGCCTCTTGTGATCCCGTGGATCAACGGCTCGATCGTCCGCGAGTACATGGGGCTGTGGGAGCTGATGCTCTCGCCCGCCGATCTCGAGGAGGTGCGGCAGTTGCTCGACCGCGAACGACTCCTGCAGCCGAAAGGTAAGAAGCGGTAGAGACGTGCCCGTGACGCTCGACAACGTGCGCGAGCTCGCACTGACCCTTCCGCGCAGCTACGAGGCGGTCGTGCGTGGGCGCGTGAAGTTCAGAGTCGGCCAGATCGTCTACCTGGCCTTCTCCACCGACGGGGAGACGATGGGCTTCGGCTTTCCGAAGGAGTTACGCGACGCGCTCGTCGAGTCCGAGCCGCACAAGTTCTCGTTGCCGAGCGAGTCGGACATGCGCTTCAACTGGGTGCATGTGCGCCTGGCCGCCATCGACGCCGACGAGATGCGTGACCTCGTCGAGGGTGCCTGGGCGATGTGTGTGCCGAAGCGGGTCGCCGCGGAGTACGCGGCCTCGCAGGGATACCGGGCCGACTGAGACGCCGCGTCGGCTAGGTACCAATCCTTATCGGACTCCCCGCCTTGGCCAAGGTGCGTCGCGCCTCTCGAACGCGCGCATGCGACGACGAGGGCTGGGGAGTCGCGAATGCTCGCTCGTGCGCGCGTGTGCAGCACCAGCAGCGTCCTAGCCGGTCGCGGTTCAGATCCGTCAGAACGTGGCCGTGCTCGCAGACTCCCCAGCGCTCGACGAACTCAGTGTTGAGCTGTCGTCGGAGTGCGGCTCGGTAACGCTCGAGCTCGTCGTTTCGGGACACGGCGCAAACGGTAGCGTCCGGCTCCGGTCAGTCAGCACCTCCTCAACCACAGGCACTGGCGCGCGCGTTAGCCTCAAGGCGTGGAGGCTTCTGACCGCGACCGCGCGCACCAGTTGCTGCGTGCGCCTGTGCGACTGAGTGATCTGAGGCTCGTCTTCGCAGAGAGTGTCGCCTCGTCCGCGGACGTTCACGTCGAGGGCAGGAACTTCTATCCGGCGATGCTGCACGACATCTCGTCGGCGACGTCGTCGATCCACATCAACCAGTTCGGGTTCCGGCCCGGCTCGATCGGTGACGAGTTCGCGGAGGTGCTGAGCTCGAAAGCCTCGGACGGGATTCCGGTCCGCGTTGTCGTGGATCGTCAGGGCTCGGATCCTGACCGGGGGAGCCGCGCGTTCTACGACCGACTCCTGGCAGCCGGCATCGACGTCCGGGTCGTTCGAGCGACGCAGCTGCGCGCTCCCGCCCAGCCGGTCGCTGTCGGCGGCCCCACTCGCTGGAACTTCGACAGGCTCGGACGCATCGACCATCGCAAGCTCGTCGTCGTCGACGGCCGCGTCGGCTGGGTCGGCGGTGCGGGAATCGAGGATCACTTCCACGACGGGCGCTTCCATGATCTCTTCCTCCGTGTCTCCGGGCCCGTCGTCTCGCAGCTGCAGCTCGTGTTCGTCGCGACGTTCCGCTGGCTGGGCGGCGTCATTCCCCCGGACGATCTCGACCTTCTCTTCCCGGCTCACGAGGAGACACCTACCGCGGTGCCTGCGACCGTCTTGCACAACGCACCGGGCCGACATCGGCCGATCACCAGCGCGATAGCCGACCTTCTGGACGGTGCGCGTGAGAGCCTCGACGTCGTGAACCCCTACGTCACGGACAGGCGGATGATCCAGCGGATCGCGGATGCCGCGCTGCGCGGCGTTCGAGTGCGGCTCTTCGTCCCGGCAAACGCGAACAACTGGGCTTGCGCAGATGCGCAGCACCACCATCACGGGGCTCTGCTCCAAGCCGGCGTTCGGATCCTCGAGTACCCGACCATGCTCCATGCGAAGGCGTTCGTGCGTGACGACGAGGACGTCCTCGTCGGCACCTGCAACCTCGAAGCCTGGAGCCTCAAGCGCTTCTTCGAGGTCAACGTGCTCGTCCGCTCGCCGAGCCTCGCGAAACAGTTCGACGAGCGGTTCTCAGCGCCGGCCGAGGTCGTCTCGAGGCCAGGACGGGCACTCGTGGGTACACGCGAACGAGTCAAGGCGCGCGCACTCGCAACCATCTCCCCGCTTCTCTGACGAAACGGGGCACGAGGCTCCCCCGGACGGGGGAGAAAACGTAAGCGCCTCGTAAAGCCTGGCCCCATATGGGTGTGCAACCGGGATTCGGCGGAGAAAACCCGTATGACGAACAACACCTAAGGGGGAACCAACAGATGAAGAAACTCCTGCTCATGGGCGTCCTCGCGACTACCCTCGCCTTCACCGTCTCGGCATCGGCCGCGGTGGTTCCGGGCGTGTACGACCCGGGCAACACGGATTGCGTCGAGGCGACGTTCATCAAGAAGACGAAGACCTTGCACCTGGAGAAGAACTGCCCGACGACCACGAACGCGGCCGCGGGCGCCGAGATCACCGGTGTGAGTGGCCAGACGTTCCAGTCGGCGTCGTTCACGCTTGCGAGCGCGACGCAGTGTCAGGGTGGATCGCCGCGCTTCAACGTCGACACCACGACCGGTTTCTTCTTCCTCGGCTGCAACAACGTGATGCCGACGACGAATGCGAACGGCACGGTGACCTACACGTTCACGGCCGCGACGCTCGCCGCAGCCGGCCAGCAGGTTCCCACGCCGACCGGCACGATCGAGTCCGTGAGCGTGCTCATCGACGTCCAGGGCACCGCCGACCTGACGAAGATCATGGTCAACGGCAAGCTGCAGAAGCTCGCACCGGGCAAGGCCGACTTCGCCCGCCCGTGCAAGAAGGGCGGCTGGAAGACGTTCACGAACCCGACGTTCAAGAACCAGGGTCAGTGCGTCAAGTACGTCGTGCACGGGAGGAACGCGGAGAAGAAGAACGCGTAGTACGAACGCGCAACTAACTCTTCGTCATTGCGAAAGCCCCGTTGCTACGGGGCTTTCGCTGTCTCCGGGGCTCGTGCCGTAGTCCGCGCGTTGCGACGTCGAGTACCTTGTGCTTCTATGCATAGCACTTCGAGCTGTGAGGAGGGTTGTGCACATCGACAAGGATCTGGTCGCCGCCTCGGCCACACCGCTCGTGCTCGCCATCCTGTCGGAGGGTGAGAGCTACGGCTACGCACTGCTGAAGCGGGTTCGTGCGCTTTCCGAGGGCGAGCTCGAGTGGACGGACGGGATGCTCTACCCGCTGCTCCACCGCCTCCACCGGCTGGGTTACGTGACGACGGAATGGCGAGCGTCCCCCGGCGGGCGCAGCCGCAAGTACTACGCGATCACCGGCGAGGGACGAGCAGCGCTCGCAGACCAGCAGCAGCAATGGGTGACCGTCACTCGTGCGCTGCAGGATGTCTGGCCGGGCTCGGGCGGCGTGCTGACTGCTCGCGGCGAGGCTTGAGGTTGGAGAGCGTCGAGTCACAGGTCGCGGCTTGGCGGGCGTACGTCGCCGGTGCCCCGGGTGTCAACGGCCACGACGTCGACGAGCTGGAGGATCATCTTCGTCACCAGATGGCCGAGCTGACCGCCGCTGGACTCACGGCCGACGAGGGGTTCCTCATCGCGGTCAAGCGACTTGGGGACGTCGATGCCCTCTCCCGGGAGTTCGCCCGCGAGCACAGCGGCCGTCTCTGGAAGCAGCTTCTCGTCGGCGGTGTCGAGCCGGCGCGGACGTCGAGCGACTGGCTCACGCCGCTCGCGTTCGCCGTGGCCGCGGCGGTCGCGATCCAGGTGGCACGCCTCGCAGCCAGCTTTTCCGACGAGGAGCCGACCTGGCTGGCACGCAACGCGAGCCTGTTCGTGCTGCCGTTCCTCGCCGCGTACTTCGCCCGCGAGCGGCGGCTCGACTTTCGCCACTGGATCCTGACGGCGGCGCCGTTCGTCCTTGCAGCGCTCGTGGTCAACCTCTACCCCTGGGACGGGGACTCGAACACCGAGGCCTTCGGTACGGACTCGGACACCGAGGCACTCGTGATCTTCAGCCTGCCCGTCGCGCTCTGGTTCGTCGTCGCCTACCCATACATGGGAGCCAGCGTCCGATCGCACGAGCGGCGCATGGACTTCGTCCGCTTCACGGGCGAGTGGTTCATCTATTACGTGCTGATCGCGCTCGGTGGCGGGTTGCTGATGGGATTGACTGCGGCGATCCTCGAGCCCGCGGGAGTCGACGTCGAGCGCGTCGCCGAGTGGGTGGTGCCTTCGGGAGCAGCGGGTGCCGTCATCGTGGCCGCGTGGCTCGTCGAGTCGAAGCAGCGGGTCGTGGAGAACATGGCGCCGGTGCTCACCGCGCTGTTCACGCCGCTCTTCGCGGTGATGCTTGCGTGCGCTGCCGTCGTCTACGGCGTCACCGGACTCGGCGGTGCGTTCGATCGCGAGCTCCTCGGGGTCATCGACGCCCTGCTGGTGGTCGTCCTGGCGCTCGTCCTCTACGGGATGTCCGCGCGGGACCCGTCCACCTCGTCGCCCGGATGGATGGACGGCGTCCAGCTGGTCGCCGTCGTCAGCGCTCTCGTGCTCGACCTGATGGTCCTCGGAGCGATGATTGCTCGGATCGGCGACCTCGGATTCACTCCCAATCGGACGGCGGCGCTCGGTCTCAATCTCGTTCTCCTCGTGAACCTGGCGGGAGCAGCTTGGCTGTCGGCCCGCTTCATCGCAGGGCGGACGAAGTTTCACCGGCTCGAGCGCTGGCAGACGGCCTATCTACCCGTCTTCGCGCTCTTGGCCGCCACGGTCGTGGTGCTCCTTCCACCACTCTTCGCGTTCGACTGACGCTCGACGACCGCGTCTTCCCGATCGAATTCAGGGGCGTGTGAGAAACAGTCGCCGCTCACGCGCGAGCTGCGACGCCCACTCGAGACGCTTCGCGCCCGCGAAGCGCAGGTACGCGCGGAGCGCGTCGCGCATCGCGTCAACGAAGCCGTCGGCGCGGCGCGGCTCGAAGCCGTCTTCCCACCACAGGCCGAGCACCTCCACCTGACCGCCGGCGCGGTCGATGCGCGGCTCGATTCGGCCGACGAGGCGGTCGCGAAAGAGCATCGGCAGCACGTACCAGCCCCAACGCCGCTTGGCCGGGCGGGTGAAGAGCTCCCACACGTAGTCGAAGGCGAAGAGCGATCCGAGGAGAGCGCGGTCCCAGACCAACGGATCGAACGGGGGGAGAAATGCGACCGACGGCGGCGGTTCCGGCGGAGCCTCCAGCAGCTCGACCTCCTCGGCGAGGACGAAGCGCTTGCCGCGCACGCCCTCGACCTCGACGGGAACGAGCTCGCCGTCGGCGATCAGCTGCTCGCGCAGTGCCGTTCTGCCTGGATAGCCCGGCAGTCGCGGATCCGGCTTCGCGGGGCCGATACCGCCGAAGATGTCGCCGTCGCCGCCGACGCCGAGCAGGCCGTGGGCGCGGTAGCGCGAGAGGAGCTTGTGCCGGAGTTGCTCCCGCAGCGGGATGTTGCGCGCGAGGAGCTCAGCCGGCAGCAGCCGTTCGAGGAGGTCGTAGTAGCGGCGGTTGCCGTCGCGGCGCGCGAGGCCGAGCACGCCCGTGAGGGTGTACGCCTCGAGCACGGCGCGCACGGCGTTCGTCGGCATCCCGAACCAGTCCGTCGTCGCCCCGCGCTTGCGCTCGAAATCGAGCGCCGACAGCGGGCCCTCCGCGCGGATCCGCTCGAGCACGCGCTCGGCCACCTCGGCGTTCTCGGCGAGTGATCCGTGTCGCGCTGCCGGCTCAACGTCCCGCGGAACCACGGGAACTGCGCTTGCCGGGACGAAGGAGAGCCCCTTGTTGAAGGCCTCGAAGATCTCGCGGCGTTCGTAGAGGAGGTCGCACCAGGCGGGGTCGTAGTCGGCCACCCGCGCGTGCAGCACGAGGTCGTGGGTGCGTCCGGCGACCGCCAGAGGGTCGAACTGGATCGAGCCGAGCCGACGGAAGACCTCGAGCACGGCGTCGGGTCCTCCCTCGAGCGAGCGCGCCGGTGCGAGCGCATGGCGCGCGACGAGAAAGCGACGCGCGGCCTCGGCCGTGACGCTCAGGAGCGGACAGTCTCGCGTGCACGGCTAGACGTCCGTCAGCCGCCGGACGTCGATCGTGAAGGCGGGCTGTGGCGCGTCGATTCGGTCCCGGGTGCCGGGTTGCGCTCCAGGTACTGGATCCCGATGCGTTCGGACGGGAACATCGCGTGGAGCCGAACCGGGCTCGTGCTCGTGTTTTGGGTGCCATGTGGAGTTCGGGCGGGGATGAAGACGACGGTGCCTGGGCCGACCGCTTGCGTGTCGTCGCCGAGTGTGACCTCGGGATTGCCCTCGAGGATCACGATCAGCTCGTTGATCGGATGCGTGTGGAGCGGAATGCGATCGCCCGGGGCGATCTCTTCGACGATCAGCGTGATGTCGTCGACGTGCGGCCCGCTGCTGTCGGCCGGGATCGACAAGCAGTGCCCAATGCGAGCCCGGCCGATAGTCGTCCGGATCGCTCTCGTCGAAGGGCTTGGACTCGAACCTCGAGATGATGGCCATCGGTTCGTCTCCTCCTCGTCGCGCAGCTTTCGGGCACTCTTGATCGGGCCGCTGTGCTTCGCATCCTGGCAATCCCGCTCGCGCTCGTGGCGCTCCACGGCTACGAGTCGTCCGTCAAGCCGCTGCCCGCACCGCTCGAGCGCACTCTCGACGGCCGGTTCTGGCAGCCGGGCTGCCCAGTGACCCTCTCGGATCTCCGGCTCCTGACCTTCACGCACTGGGGCTTCGACGGACGCGAGCACACCGGGCAGCTCGTCGTGAACCGCGACTCGGCCCGCAAGCTCGCGACGGTGTTCAAGAAGCTCCATGCGCTCGAGTTCCCGATCCGGCACGTACGGCTCGACGACATGTACGGCCCCAAGCGAGCGCGTCCCGCCGACGGCGACATCTCGGGCTCCTTCCACTGCCGGCGCGCGGTTCCGTCTCCGTGTGGCAGCGGCAGCGGAAACTGGTCGAACCACGCGTACGGACACGCCATCGACCTCAATCCGAACGAGAACCCGTACGTCGGGTGCGGCGCCGTCTACGACCCGAGGAGCCGTCCGTACGTCGATCGCTCACGCCTGCGCAAGGGGATGATCACTCCTGCGGTCGTGCGGGCCTTCGCGTCGATCGGCTGGGGCTGGGGCGGCGACTGGACGGGCGACACGAAGGACTACATGCACTTCTCGACCACCGGCCACTGAAGACCGGCTACGGCCAGAGAGGAGCCAGCGAGCCGAGCCGCTCGAGCGCGGCCCAGTCCTCACGGACTGGCGCGAAGACGTCCAGCACGACCGCGCCGTCGGGGCCGGTGTGCACCTCGTGCGGGACATTCGGTGCGATGCGCCACGTGCCGCCGGTGACGAGGTCGCGCGTCTCGTCGCCGATGCGAAACGACACGGATCCGCGAAGCACCATCCCGAGCTGCTCGTTGTCGTGGCTGTGCTCGGGAACGACGCAGGAGGGCTCGAGCTCGACGACGGCGAAGCTGCAGCGCTCGCCCTCGACCGCCCGTGCGATGACGCCGTCCCAGACGCGGAACGGCTCGAGAGCGGCGAGGTCTCCGTGCGAACCCACACCCCGAGGCTAGCGGGCGCGCGGTCGTCATGGCGCAGCGGCACTGCGACCCGGTGAGCTGCCGTAGTGTCCGGCGCCGTGGAAGCGCTCGTCCCGCAACCGCCATCCGGAAGGACGTTCCGCGTCACGTATCGCGTACGTCTTTCCGATACGGATGCAACGGGACGCGTCCGCCTCGATGCGGTCGCCCGGTATCTCCAGGACGCCGCGACCGACGACGCCTCCGAGACGGGCTGGGGTGCTCCCGAGCACCTGTGGGTGCTCCGCGCGGTGCGCGTCGACGTGCTTGCGCCGTTCCTCGGCGACGGCGTCGTCGACATCGTGACCTGGGGCAGCAGCTTCTCGTCGCTCGCAGCCGGACGACGCTGGTCGCTCGCCGGTGATGCGGGTGGAGCGATCGAGGTCGACAGCACGTGGATCCACCTGGGGCCTGACGCCCGTCCGGCTCGCATCGGCGAGGGTTTCGGTGCGTACGCGGAAGCGGCGCAGGGGCGGGCGGCGTCGACGAAGCTCACTCTGTCCGCGCCAGAGGACGGGACGCACGTCGAATGGCCCCTGCGCACGACAGACGTGGATCGCATGGGTCACGTCAACAACGCCGCGTACTGGGCGGCGGTCGAGCAGCGGCTCGTCGAGCACGAGCCCGACCTTCGCCTGCCTCATCGCGCTCGGCTCGACTACCGACATCCGATCGACCTCGGCGAGGACGTCGAGCTCGCCGAGATCTGGCACGAGGGCACGTACCGCGCCGCGTTCCGAGTGCACGATGTCGTCAAGGCGGTCGTCTCGGTCGACCCGCTCGTCTCTTAGCCAGCTCTCAGGCGCCCGTCGCTACTCTCGGCACGTGGACGAGAGGCGCATCTCACGTCGCGCATCGCTGGCGTCGCTCGGCGGGCTCATCGCCGGTGCAGCGGGCGCCGCAGGCTGGAAGGCCGCTGACGGCGCCGGAGCAGGTCCCGCGGGCGTTGCGTCGGGCCTCGTCACGTGCGTGCTCGCACCCGAGCAGACAGAGGGCCCGTACTACGTCGACGACGCGGCGGTGCGCCGGAACGTCACCGAAGGCAGGCCGGGCGCGGCGCTGACCCTCAGGCTCACCGTCGTGGATGCGTCGAGCTGCAAGCCGATCAAGGGCGCGGCGGTCGAGATCTGGCACTGCGACGCAGGTGGAACGTACTCCGCGACGGGCGCCGAGGCCGACGAGCGCTTCCTGCGCGGCGTCCAGCGCACCGACGCGAAGGGTCTCGCCGTCTTCCGCACGCTCTACCCCGGCTGGTACCAGGGCCGCACGGTGCACATCCACACGATGGTGCACATCGGCGGGAACATCGTGCACACCGGGCAGCTGTACTTCCCGGACGCCGTCACGGACGCCGTCTACAAGCGGAGCCCGTACAACCGCCGCCCGAACCGCACTCCGCGCAACTCGGGCGACAGCATCTACCGCAACGGAGGCAAGCGCTCGACGCTGAAGCTCGCGAGGAAGGGGACTTCCTACACGGGCTCGATCGCCATGGGCGTCCAGCGCTCGTAGTGGTACCCCTGACCCCCTTCACCCTCCGTTTACCCAAACTGGAGCCATGCCTGCTTTCGTATGAACCTTGGAGCCGCGAGAGAAGGGACGCCGCATGACCGAGAAGTCCGACCAGTCGCAGCCGACGCCAGTCCAGGCGCAGGAGCAGCTCGAGCAGGCGCTCTTCGAGATCCGCCGGATCATCGCGGGCCAGGATGCGATGCTCGAGCGGGTGCTCGTGTGCCTCCTCGCGCAGGGGCACCTCCTCATCGAGGGCGTGCCCGGCCTCGCCAAGACCCTGACCATCAAGACGACGGCCGGCGTGCTCGGCGGGTCCTTCGCCCGCGTGCAGTTCACGCCCGACCTCGTGCCCTCGGATCTCGTCGGGACGCGGATCTACCGCCCGCAGGAGGGCACGTTCGACACGGAGCTCGGTCCGGTCTTCTGCAACTTCCTCCTCGCCGACGAGATCAACCGCGCACCGGCGAAGGTGCAATCCGCACTGCTCGAGGTCATGCAGGAGCGCCAGGTGACGATCGGGCACGACACCCATCCCGTCCCGTCGCCGTTCCTCGTCATGGCCACGCAGAATCCGATCGAGTCCGAGGGGACGTATCCGTTGCCCGAGGCGCAGATCGACCGCTTCCTCCTGAAGGTGCTCATCGGGTACCCGCAGCACGACGAGGAGCTCACGGTCGTCCAGCGCCAGCTCGTCGACCACCCGGAGCTGAAGCAGGTGCTCTCGCTCGAGGCTCTCTCAGCTCTTCAGCGTGCGGTGTTCGACGTCTACGTCGACCCGTCGCTCGTGAGCTACGCGGTCGACATCGCGACGGCGACCCGTGATCCTCGCGCGCACGGGCTTCCGGACATTGCGCAGTACATCTCGTACGGCGCGAGTCCGCGCGGCCCGATCAGCCTCGTTCAGGGTGCACGCGCGCTCGCGCTGGTGCGCGGCCGCGAGTACGCCGTCGTCGAGGACCTGCAGGCGCTTGCCCGCGACGCGTTGCGACATCGGCTCGTACTGTCGTATCAGGCGCTCGCGGAGGAGGTGACCCCGGACTCGATCCTCGACCAGGTGCTTGCCACGGTGCCGACGCCGCAGCTCGACCTGGCGCGCGTGAGCGCGGCGTAGCAGCTCCCCGATGGCGAACGCCGGCGCGCTTCTCGTACGCCCGACACCGGCTCGTCCGGGTCCCGGCCCCATGGCCGAGGGCCTTCTGAAGGCGCTCGACGTCTCGATCGGTCGGCGCGTGGAGGGTCTGCTGGCCGGCGACTTTCGCTCGAACCTCCTCGGAACGGGCTCCGAGCTCGCGATGATGCGTCCGTACGTCCCTGGCGACGATGTGCGCCGGATCGACTGGAACGTCACGGCGCGAACCGGCGAGCCGCACGTCCGCGTCGACCTCGCGGAGCGTGTGCTCGTGACGTGGCTCGTCCTCGACACGTCTGTCTCCATGCAGTTCGGCACGGCGGAGCGGCGCAAGTCGGACGTCGCCGAGGGAGTCGCAGTCGCCATCGGCCATCTCGCGACCCGGCGTGGAAACCGCCTCGGCATAGTGGCGTTCGGTGGGCAGGAGGCGTACGCGATTCCGCCCCGCCAGGGCCGCGTCGGGCTCGTCGGCCTGCTCGCAGCGCTCCGGAGCGAGCCCCCGCCCGCCGGCCCCGGCGCGAGCACGCTGGCCGGCGCGCTCGCACGCGCCGGCGCGCTGGCCCGGCAACGCTCGCTGGTCGTCGTCGTCTCGGACTTCCGCGGCGGGGCGGAGTGGCGCCGCCCGCTCCTCGAGCTCGCCGGGCACCATGACGTCATCGCCGTCGAGATCCGGGATCCACGCGAGCAGGAGCTGACGGACGTCGGGCTCCTCTACCTCGTGGATCCCGAGACCGGGCGTCAGCTGCGGGTCGACACGCGCAGCCGTCGCCTGCGGGAGCGATTCGCGGTTGCAGCCTCCGCCGAGCGAAGCCAGGTCGCGCGCACGTTCACGTCGGTCGGCGTTCGGCACGTCGTCCTGTCCACGTCCGCCGACTGGCTGCGCCCGCTCGTGACGTTCCTGCGAAGGAGTCGCGGATGAGCTTCACCTGGCCGCTCGTGCTGATCGGCCTCGCCGCGATTCCCGTCCTCGTGGCGCTCTACATCGACCGGGATCGCCGGCGAGTGGCATCGCAGGCGGCGTTCGGAAATCCCGATCTGCTTCCCAACATGGTCGACCGCGAGCCCGGTCGGCTCCGCTACCTCGCTCCGCTGATCATGCTCGTCGCACTCGTCTTCCTGATCGTGGGGGTGGCGCGCCCGCATGCGACCGTGAGCGTGCCGCGCGAGGAGGCGACGGTGATCCTCGCCATGGACGTCTCGCGATCCATGAAGGCGACGGACGTAGAGCCGACTCGCCTGGACGCGGCGCGCACCGCGGCGAAGACCTTCCTCGACGAGGTTCCGGAGAAGTTCCGCGTGGGGGTCGTGTCGTTCGCGAGCCGCGCGGTCGTCGGCGTTGCGCCGACCGAGGACCGTGAGCTCGTCGTGACCGCCCTCGACACGCTCGCGCCCGGCGAGGGGACGGCAATCGGCGATGCGGTCGCGCTCTCGCTCGTCGTCGGGCAGCCGCAGGAGGAAGGCGCGGAGATCCCGCCGCGTGCCGTCGTGCTCCTCTCCGACGGCGCGCGCGACGGCGGCCAGGTCGAGCCCGCGGAGGCGGCGACCAAGGCGAAGCAGCAGGGGGTTCCGGTGTACACGGTGCTCGTCGGCACTCCCGACGGCGTCGTGGAGGAAGAGCTGACGGGTGGATACCGCAGAATCATCCGGGTGCCCCCGAATCCCGAGACGCTCGAGCAGGTCGCCGTTACATCGGGCGGAGCCTTCTTCGCAGCACCCGACGCCGAGGGCCTCAGCAGGGTGTACGAAGACCTGGGGTCGCGGCTTGGCTCGCGCGAGCAGGATCGCGAGATCACCGACGTCTTCGCCGCGATCGCTGCCGCGCTTCTCCTCGCCGCCGCGACGATCTCCGCTGTGCTGTTCCGGAGGGTTCCGTGAGGGCCGTGCGAACGTTGGTGGTGCTTGCGGTGGCGGGAGTCGCCCTCGCGGTCGCCGCGCCGGCAGGTGGCGCGGACGAGTGCGAGGGGCTCATGGTGTGTGTTCCCGTGGCCGGGCCGTGGGTGGTCGTGCCCGCATCGGCCTCGATCCCGCGGCAGCGCGTCGAGTACCAGCTCACGTGCCCGCGCGCTCATGTCGTCGGCGGTCTCGACGCACGCCTGAGCATCCGGGCCATCGACGTGGGCTTCATCGGAACTCTCGGGAGCCCGGTCAACCCGGGGATCACGACCTCACGCTCGGTGGTCTTCCTCGGAACGTACGCCGGCCGTTCGGCGGCCGCTGCGACCTTCCGGCCGTTCATCGGCTGCATGCCGTCGGCGGGAGGCGGCTCCCGTGTTCCGACCTCTGTCTCCCAGCTCCGTCCCGGCCAGCCCGTCACCCGTCGCGTGAAGACCGTGCGTGTCCGTCCGGGGACGACGACGGTCACGCAGCGCTGTGCCGCGCGCGAGCGCCTCCTCGGCGGATCGCACGCGTTCGGATTCGAGACGCGCACGCCGCCGAGCGCAAGCCTCGTCGGAGGCGTCTCCGGCTCGCAGCAGCTCAGGGGCGAGAGCGTCGTCGTCCGCGTGCGCGGCGATGCGGAGCTTGCCGGGGTACGAGCTGTCGTCCAGGTGCACGCGTTGTGCTCGAGGAGCTCGTGAGTTTCCAGAGCCCGTGGATGCTGCTCGGCCTGTTCGTCATCGCGGCGTTCGTCGCGCTCTGGCTGTGGCTCGAGCGCCGGCGCGCACGCTACGCCGTCCGCTACACGAACCTCGACGTGCTCGCGACCGTCGTGTCCGGACGCTCCTGGACGCGGTTTGTTCCCGCCGCGATCCTCGTCCTCGGCCTGGGTGCCCTCGTGATCGGCCTCGCCCGCCCGCACGTCGAGCGCATGCTTCTGCGTGAGAAGGCGACCGTGATCCTCGTCGTCGATACGTCGCGCTCGATGCAGGCGAAAGACGTCGAGCCGACACGGCTCGGAGCGGCGCAGGAAGCGCTTCGCTCGTTCATCGACGACGCACCGGACGACCTCAGGATCGGACTCGTCGTCTTCGCGGGGGAGGCGCAGGTTGCGACGCCGCCGACGAACGACCACGAGCTGGTGGAGGCGGCGATCACGGACATCGACGAGTTCCTGGTGTTCGGTGGCACCGCAATCGGCGACGCTCTCCAAACCGCCGTTCTGCTCGGCAGGCAGGTGACCGACCTCGTCCCCGAAGAAGGAGCCACTGCCGCGCCCGCGCCGTCGAATGCGACGAGATCGCTCGCCCAGGCCACCGAACCAGCAGAGGACGCGGAGAAGAGCCCCGTGTCGATCCTGTTCCTTTCCGACGGCGCCCAGACGCGCGGCGTTCTCCAGCCTCTGGAAGGCGCCGAGCTGGCCAAGGAGGCGCGCTTCCCCGTCTACACGATCGCCCTCGGAACGCCAGGAGGGGTCATCGAGCGCGGGGCGTTCGGCGGTGCCCCGCAGGACGCAGGGCAGGTCATCCCGGTGCCTCCCGATCCCGACACTCTGCGCTCGATCGCCCAGATGACCGGCGGCGAGTTCTCGGAGGCTCGCACTGCGGACGCGCTGAACAACGCGTACGACAACCTTGGCTCGCGCCTGGGCCGCGAGTCCGGTGAGAGCGAGATCACGTGGCTCTTCCTCGCGATAGCAGGCGTGCTTCTGCTGCTCGCGGGAGGAGTTGCCGCGTTCGTCTCGCCACGGTTTCCGTAGGCGCTACGCGGCCACGATCGTGAACGCGAGGTCGGCGCGATCGTCACGGCCCGCGGGATGCATCGTGACGACGAAGGCGCCGCCCGCCCCGTTCCTCACGGTGGCGTAGGCGTCGTCGGAGACCGCGCTTCCCACCGCACTCGCACCGGACACGCCGACGAATCGCACCTCGAAGACTCCTGCCTCGACGCGGCGCACCTGCACGGCCTTGCCCGTGCAGTTGAACTTCCGCGAGAAGAGGTTGCCCGCGCCCGTGAACCTGTCGGGGAGGTTCGCCATGCCCTGAGATGCGATGCCGGTGACCGTCGCGATTCCGCGGATCGCGCCGTTCGCGCAGCGCTGCTGGGCGACGGAGGGCGCGTTGATCCGCTCTCCAACGGCGAATGCCGAGCCGCCGAGCGCGAAGAACAGCGCGAGGAGCGCGATTCCGGTTCCCGGTGTGATCGAGGGGCGTCGTGCGCGGAGCATGGCGTTCTCCTCCAGGCTTGGATGACAGTCGCACGGTAGGTTCCCCCCGATGTCGGACGGCACGCCGACGGGCGGGCGGCGCCTGACGAAGACCCACAAGAGGCTCCTCGGCGGGGCGGGCTCGATTGCCGTCGTCGTGGCCGTCTTCGTCTTCGTCCTCCCGCAGTTCGCGAACTACCGGGACGTGCTGGACGTCCTCCGCGGCCTGAGCTGGCAGGACTGGGTCATCCTCGCCGGGGCAGTGGTGCTCAACCTGGCGACGTTTCCACCCCCGTGGATGGCTGCGCTCCCCGGGCTCGGCTTTCGAGAGGCACTCGCGATGACGCAGGCGTCGACCGCACTGTCCATCGTGTCGCCCGCGGGTGCAGCCGTGGGCATGGCCGCGTCGTACTCGATGCTGCGTTCGTGGCGGTACGACGCCGCGGCGGTGGGACTCGCGGTCGCGATCGCCGGCATCTGGAACCAACTCGTGAACCTCGCCTTCCCGGTCGTCGCGCTGGCGCTCCTGACGGCCCAGGATCAGGATCATCCGGCGCTTCGAACCGCGGCGCTCATCGGTGTTGCGGTGCTCGTGGTCGCGGTCACCGCGTTCGCGCTCATCCTGTCGCGCGCCGAGTGGGCGTCGCGGATCGGCAGTGGCGCCGCCCGGCTCTCGAACCGTCTGCTGCGAATCGTGCGTCGTGGGCCGGTGGAGTGGGGTGGTGCTTCGTTCGCGCGCTTCCGCTCGAGAGCGCTCGGGCTTCTTCGCCGCCGCTGGCACGTCATCACGGTCGCGACTCTCGCAGGCCATCTCACCGTCTTCGTCCTCCTGCTCGTGTGCCTCCGCGTGACCGGTGTCTCCGATGCGGAGGTCACCGTCACGGAGGCGTTCGCCGCGTGGGCTCTCGTCCGCATACTCGGCGCGCTTCCGCTTACGCCGGCGGGTGTAGGGATCGTCGAGGTCGGCCTCACGGGCGCGCTGGTCGCGTTCGGCGCTTCCAACACGGAGGCCGTGGCCGCAACGCTCCTCTACCGCGCGCTGACGGTGCTTCCGACGCTGGCCCTCGGTCTGCTCGCGGCGGCCACGTGGCGCACGCACCACCCGGGGGAGACGATAGGCTCCCCGAGTGATCCCTGACGAGGGGCAGGATCACTGACTCGGGGGACGGCAACTCACCCGGTCAGGGGAAGGATCCGGAATTGGTGTCGGGCACGGTGCGAACCGTGACGTTCGTGTCTGCGGCAGCACCGTCTCGCCTCCTCGCGTCCCTGTTCGTGGTCGCGTCGGTTCTCGCGTTCGTGCTCGTCGGCAGGGCAGAAGGCGCAGGGCGCTCGTCGAGCGCATACCTCGCGCCGACCGGAGCGTGCCGCGCGGCCGATGACGCCTCGGCACCGGCCGTGAGCCAGGTGCGCGCCGTCGCATGTCTCGTGAACTGGGCCCGCGCGCAGGATCGTCGCTCGCGCCTGGCGTCACGCACCAAGCTTCATCGTGCAGCGGAGCTCAAGGGCGAGCGCGTTGCGTCGTGCGGGCAGTTCTCGCACACACCGTGCGGCGCGCAGGTCGCGGCGGGCGTGAACGCTTCCGGGTATCGCTACTCGACCTTCGGAGAGAACCTCTACGCCGGAACCTGGGGGCAGGTCTCCGCGCGCGACGTCGTCAACGCGTGGCTCCAATCTCCGCCGCACAGGGCCAATATGCTCAGCGCTCGGTTCCGGCACGTCGGGCTCGCCCCGGTTCGCGCGAACGGCCTGCTCGGCGGCGTCGATGCCGTCGTGTGGACGGCCACGTTCGCCTCACCGCGCTAGAGACGCAGGACTCTCTCGTCCGACCGGGAATCTCGCGCCGTGCGCGAGGAGAGCCAACTCGAGGACATGCGCTCCGCGATCCGCGGCGACTTCGAACGGCTGGTCGAGCGTCGCGGCGAGCAGGTGTTGATGCGGGTAGCGGAGCAAGAGCCGGTGGCCGAGGTCGAAGTCGAGGTCGTGCAGGAAGAGACACCGAGACGCTCGTGGCTCGCGCGGTTCGTCTCGCGGTGAGAGCTCGCTGACAAGCTGTACTACCGCGTGGAGAAGGCCGAGCGGGACGCGATCCTGCGGCAGGACGTCGTTCTTCCCGAGACGCCGCGCCAGCGTCGCGAGCTTGCTGCGCTCCAGAGGATCTCGAGAGCATCGGGCTGACGGGGAAGCCGCTGCCCGTGCGGCACGCGGTTCTCGCCCGGCGCCGAGGCCTACCTCGTCGCGACGGCGGGCCACTCCCGTACATGCTGCGACTGCGCGAGATCGAGCAGCGCGCGGCCGGGAGGGAGATCGGCGACCTCGCCGACCAGGAAGCGATTCGGTTTGACGGCCCAGAGATTCTCGACCGAGGAGTACCGGCGATCCCACTCCTCACGCTGCATGTGGCCTCACCCTTCCCGCGACGCGGTAGGTCGCCGCGAGCGTGAGCGCGCAGAGGACGGCGCCGACGAGGTACGGGGCCGCGTCGCCGGCCGAGTCCGCGAGCGCACCCCCGGCGGACGGGCCGACGAGCTCGCCGAACGCCCACGCGGTGTTCATCACGCCGAATGCCAGGCCCTGCGCCAGCCCGGCCGTCTCCGCGCGGTGCGACGTCAACGACATGCTCGGCGTGTACAGGCTCCCGAAGCTGATCCCGGCCGCGAACACGAGCAACGCGATGATCGCCGCCTCGGAGCTCGCGGCGAGCGCAAGCGCGACGACGACCGACGCGGCCAAGCCCCGCGCGGATGGGCAGCAGACGTCCGGCGCGGTCGCTGTACCGCCCGAGGAGAGGGTTGAGGACGACCTCGACGAGACCTGAGGCGAAGAACACTCCGGCGATCGCGAAGGTGCTCCAGCCGGCGTCGTCGAGCGCGAGCGGCGTCAGCACGATGAGCAGGCCGAACAGCATCGCCGGAAGCATGTTGAGCCAGAGTCCGCCGAGGAATCGCTGATCGCGAAACGCCCTTCGAAGACCTGCCATGGAGGCGGTCTCGGAGTCTGCCGAGCGCGCCAACAACGAGAGCCCGGCGAACGCCAGCGTCGCGAGCCCGACGAGCGAGAAGGCTGCTTCGACGCTGACGAGCTCGGCGACGCCGCCGAACGCCGGTCCGAGGACGGCGCCGAAGATCGCTGCGCCGAACGCCGTCCCGATCGCCTCGCCGCGGCGCTCGCGAGGGGCGACGGCAGAGATCCAGGCGAGCGCGCCGGCCCACGTCGCGGTGCTCGCGATCCCCTGGACGAACCGCGCTCCGCCGAGCGTGAGCGCGCTGTCGGCCGCCGCGAACGCAAAGCTCGAGACGGAGAGGAGGATGAGCCCGCCGACGACGGCGCGCTTCGGGCCGAACCGGGAGGCGGCGAGCCCGCCAGGGATGCCTCCGAGGAGCGCGCCTGCCCCGTATGCGCCGACGAGCAGACCGGCGCCGGCCTTCGAGAGGTCGTACTCGTCGGCGTAGAGCGGTATCAGCGGCGTCAGCGCCGTGAAGAGGAGCGCGTCGACGAAGATGATCGCGCTGACGAGGGCGAGGAGACGGCGCACGATCGCGAGGATACGCGGGCAAAGAAAATGCACCGAGCCGGTTGCGTCCTCGTCCGACCTTCCGACTGACCACCGCCGAAGCGACAACCACTCGGAGAGCCATCAACCTCAGACACTCCGTACTCGGTGCATCGGGGACTCTATGGACCGGATGGCTACCGGTCAAGCACCGGTTCGACGAAATTCGGCGCAAATTGCGGACAAGCTCCGCGCGGCGCTCCAGGACTTCTCCCGGCGCGGAGACGAAGGACGGTCGTCGTGCGACCGCCGCCGGCTCCTGCCGCGAGATCCGTGCTTTCGAAAGGAGTGCCGCTCGGCGAATCGCGGCAACAAAAAATGCACCGAGCCGGTGGCGCCTTCGTCCGACTTTCCGACTGACCACCGCCGAAGCGACTGCCTACCGGAGAGCCATCAACCTTGGGCGTTCCGTACTCGGTGCAAGCCGCACACTAGGGGCCTGGGTCGGACCCGTCAAGGCGGTCGAATGGCAACTTCTCGCAAATTGCGGTCTTTTCTTTTCGCACAGGGTCAACTTGCGCTTCGTAGCATGTGATCTGGACTGCGAGAGAGAAGAAAAATGGCCGGGCACGCAGGCCCGGCCGCAAAGATTCGCCGAGCCGGGAACGCTTTCGTCCACCTTCCCGACGAACCTTCCGCTTTCGCGTAGTGCTCCTCGGGGGGCTTCGTCCTACCGGCGCCCCGTGCTCGGCGCAGACGGAATCTAGGAGATCGGACCTGTCCGATCAAGGGGTGTCCGCAACGAAACTTCGCGCAATTTGCGAGCGCCCGTGCCAAGTCGGCGACGAGCATCTAGGCTCCCGCGCCATGCGCGACCGAGCTCGAGCGGTGGTGATCGGCGGAGGCGTGGGCGGGTGCTCGATTCTGTACTGGCTCGCGCGGCTCGGCTGGGACGACGTGGTCCTCGTCGAGCGCGCCGAGCTGACGAGCGGCTCGACCTTCCACTCGGCCGGCCTCGTCGGGCAGCTCCGGAGCTCGCTCGCGCTGACGAGGATGATGATGGAGAGCGTCGATCTCTATCGCTCGCTCGAAGCCGAGGTCGGGCTCGAGACCGGCTGGCACGAGGTCGGCTCGCTCCGGCTCGCGTCGTCGCCCGAGCGGATGGAGGAGATCTCGCGCCAGGCGGGGTGGGCGAAGACGTTCGGCCTGCCGCTGGAGCTGATCTCGCCCACCGAGGCTCAGGCGCTCTTCCCGCCGATGACGACCGACGGCGTGCTCGGCGCCGCGCTCCTGCCGACCGACGGCTACATCGATCCGAGCCAGCTGACGTTCGCGCTCGCCGAAGGAGCGCGGCGGCGCGGCGCCGACATCGAGACGAACACACGCGTCACCGGCGTCGCGGTCGAGCGCGGACGCGTGACCGGCGTCGAGACCGACCGCGGCTCGATCGAGACCGAGGTCGTCGTCAACGCGGGCGGCATGTATGCGAGGGAGATCGGCGCGCTCGCTGGCGTCAACGTTCCGATCGTGCCCATGGCCCACGAGTACCTGATCACGAAGCCGGCCGCCCTCCCGCTCGACATGCCGACGATGCGCGATCCCTCGCTCCTCGTGTACTTCCGCCCCGAGTCGGGCGGTCTGATCATGGGCGGGTACGAGCGCCACTGCGCGCCGTGGGGACTCGACGGCATCCCGCACGACTTCAACTCGCGGCTCCTCGAGGAGGACTGGCCGCGCTTCGAAGAGCTCATGGAGAACGCGGTCGTCCGCGTCCCGTCGCTCTCCGAGATGGAGGTCGTGAAGCTCATCAACGGACCGGAGGCGTTCACGCCCGACGGCGAGTTCATCCTCGGACCGTCGGACGTGCGCGGCTTCTGGGTTGCGGCCGGGTTCTGCGCGCACGGGCTCGCGGGCGCGGGGGGTATGGGCAAGCTGGTCGCCGAGTGGATCGTCGAGGGCACGCCGTCGCTCGACGTCTGGCACATGGACTCGCGTCGCTTCGGCCTCGCGTACCGCAGTCGCGAGTACACGGTCGCGCGGACGAAGGAGATCTACGAGACGTACTACGACGTGAAGTACCCGGGGCACGAGCGCACGGCGGGGCGTCCGCTGCGGGTCTCGCCGGCCTACACGCGACTCTCCGAGCTCGGCGCAGCGTTCGGCGAGAAGTCGGGCTGGGAGCGGGCGAACTGGTTCGAGCCGAACACGGCGAGCGGCGACGAGTCGCTTCGTCCTCGTGGCTGGGCCGGGAAGCTCTGGTCGCCCGCGATCGGAGCCGAGCATCGTGCGTGCCGCGAGACGGCTGCGATCTTCGACGAGAGCTCGTTCGCGAAGATCCTCGTGTCCGGCGAGGGCGCGGCTGGTCTCCTCGAGCGGCTCTGCGCCAACCGCGTCGCTCGCGACGTCGGGCAGGTGACGTACACGCAGATGCTGAACGCGCGTGGTGGCATCGAGTGCGACTTCACCGTCACGCGGCGTCGCGGAGAACAGCTTCCGCATCGTGACCGGAACGGCGTTCGGCCAGCACGACCTGGCGTGGATCACGCAGCACGTCCCCGACGACGGTTCCGTCCAGGTCGCAGGACGAGACCTCGCAGCACGCTTGCTTCGGGATCTGGGGACCGCACGCGCACGGGAGATCCTGCAGCCGCTGACGCACTGCGGATCTCGGAAACGAGTCGTTTCCGTACATGCGCGCGCTGGAGCTCGCGATCGGCCGCGTTCCGTGCCTCGCGCTACGCGTGACGTACGTCGGCGAGCTCGGCTGGGAGCTCTACTGCCGCGCGGAGTTCGGGCTGGCGCTCTGGGACACGATCTGGGAGGCGGGCGCGCGAGCACGGTCTCGTCGCCGGCGGCTACAAGGCGATCGACTCGCTGCGGCTCGAGAAGGGCTACCGCGTCTGGGGCGCGGACATCACGCCCGAGGACACGCCGCTTCGAGGCGGGGCTCGGGTTCGCCGTCAAGCTCGACAAGGGCGACTTCATCGGCCGCGACTTCGCTTGCCGAAGCCGACGAGCCGGCACGGCTGCCTTCGCTGCCTCACGCTGCGACGACCCGCGCGCGATCGCGCTCGGCTCGGAGCCCGTGCGGGTCGGGGATGAGCTCGTCGGTCGCGTGACGAGCGGTGGGTACGGCTACACGGTCGAGAAGTCGATCGCGTACGCGTATCTCCCGGCCGAGCACGGTGTCGGCACCGAGGTCGCGGTCGAGATCTTCGGCGAGTGGGTCGCGGGCGTGGTCGCCGACGAGCCGCTCTTCGATCCGAGCGGCGAGCGGATCCGCGCGTGACGTTCGCAGCCGAGGTCGAGCGCGTCTGGCCCGGCCGCGCCGCGCGGTTCGAGGTGCTCGGCGGCGGCATCACGAACCACAACCTCAAGGTCGAGGTCGACGGCGAGCTGCTTCGTGCTCCGCGTCGCGGGGAAGGACACGAACCTGCTCGGGATCGACCGGACCGTCGAGCTCGCCGCGACGCGAGGCGGCCGCGGCGCTCGGGATCGGCCCCGAGGTCGTCGCGTTCGTCGAGCCGGAGGGATGGCTCGTCACCGCGCTTCGTCGAGGGAGCGATTCCGAGCGCTGGAGCGGATGCGCGAGCCGGCGATGCTCGAGCGCGTGGCGGCGGCGCTGCGCGCGTTCCACGACGGTCCGGAGATCCCCGGAGTGTTCGACTCCTTCCGCGTGGTCGAGACGTACCGGCAGACAGCGCTCGACCGCGGAGGGAGCGTGCCCGAGGCGTTCGATCGGGCGCACGAGATCGCCGCGCGGATCGAGCAGAGACGCGCAGCCGACGCGCCCGTCCCGTGCCACAACGACCTCCTGAACGCGAACTTCCTCGACGACGGCGAGCGGCTCTGCATCGTCGACTGGGAGTACGCGGGCATGGGCGACCGCTTCTTCGATCTCGCGAACTTCTCGATCAACCACGAGCTCGACGCGACGCAGAGCGCGACGCTCCTCGAGCGCGTACTTCGGCGAGGTCCGCGCGGCCGACGTCGAGGCGCTCGAGCTCATGCGCTTCATGTCCGACTTCCGCGAGGCGATGTGGGGCGTCGTGCAGTCGGCCGTGTCCGAGCTCGACTTCGACTTCGACTCCTACGCGACCGAGCACTTCGAGCGGCTCGAGCGAACGGCCGACGTCGCCCGCGTTCGTCGCAGCGCTGGGCCTGAACGAGCGAGGGGCGCCGTGCGGCGCCCCTCGCGAGCCGGATTCGCAGCGAGGCCTACGTCGCCTCGGTCGGAACCGCGAACTGCCCGAGCCTGCTCCTCCTCGAGCCGCTCGAGCTCCTCCTCGGTGCCCATGCGCACGGGGCCCTTGAACCACTTGTTGCGCGGAGAGGACCCACCAGCCGCCGAAGAGCAGCAACGCTCCGCCGACGAGGATCGGCGCGTAGTTCACGGCCTCCCAGGTGAAGCCGTCCTTCCACGGCGCGCTGATCGAGTACGGCGGCATCAGGAAGACGATGCTGATGAAGAAGACCCAGACGATCGCGATCGGGTCGATCCACTTGTAGTGCCTGCCGAGCGACCACGCGCCCGGCTCGAACGCTGTCTCCCATCCGGTAGCGCAGGATCACCGGGAGGATGAACGCGATGTAGAGGCCGATGACCGCGATCCCGGTACCGACGTAGTAGCCGACGAAGAAGTTGTAGAGCGTCGGCAGCATGATCGCCGCGGCAGCGACGACGATCGCGATGACGGCGTAGCGCGGGACGCGGTTCGTCGCCACCCGCCGCCAGAGCTGGTGTCCCGGGACGGCCCGGTCGCGCGAGAACGCGAACAGCATTCGCGACGCCGACGTCACCGACGCCGTGAGGCAGAAGAACTGCGCGACGCAGCAGATGAAGAGCATGAACGTCCCCCAGCTCTGACCCATCGCCGCGACCCAGCTCGTCGGGATGATGTAGAGGTCGATCGTGCGGCTCGGCCGGCAGCGCGCGCGTCACCGCGACGAGCAGGATGAAGCCGAAGAAGACCGACGCGACGACCGACATGTACATGCCGACGGCCGCCGAGCGCGACGCCTGGTGCGTCTCCTCGGCCACGTGCGCCGACGCGTCGAAGCCGGTGATCGTGTACTGGGCCATGAGCAGGCCGGTCAGGAACACGTACCAGAACACGATGCTGCCGAAGGTCGTCCGGCGCGGCCTCGCCGCCCCAGCCGGTCGCGTTGACCGTGTCCGTGAAGATCGAGCTGAACGAGCGGTGGTCGTCGGGGACGACGAGCAGCACGACCACGATGACGCCGACGCCGATCATGTGCCAGTAGGCCGAGATCGTGTTCAGCATCGCCGTGACGGTGACCTTCATGAGGTTCAGCACGAGCGCGCCGAGGAGAACGACGGCGTACGTGAGGTAGACGTACTCCTTCGTCGTTCGGGTAGTCGAACCAGTAGTTCAGGAGCGCGGTGCCGAAGATCGCGAGCCCGTAGCCGATCGCCGCGGTGACGGCGATCTGCCCGACGAGGTTGAACCAGCCCGTGAACCAGCCCCAGCCGGGGCTGCCGAGCTTCGAGGCCCAGTAGTAGAGACCGCCGGCGGTCGGGATACGCCGACGCGATCTCGGCCATCGACAGCGCCACGAGCGTGCTCATCAACCCGACGATGAGCCAGCCCCACGTCACGGCGACCGGGCCGCCCTGGCCGTACGCGATCGACGTACGACGTGAGACACCCCGCGAGGATCGAGATGATCGTGAAGCTGATCGCGAAGTTCTGGAACCCTCCCATCGCGCGGAAGAGCTCCTGCGCGTAGCCCAGCTTGTGGAGGGTCTTCTCGTCCTCCGAGGTGTGGTAGCCGGGCGCGGGACCTGTGGTCATGTGTCCTCCCAGTGATCGCCTGCCGGTCTCAGGCGGGTATTACGCGCACTCTCGCGTTGACATGTCAACCAAACGGCTCAGGAATAGGATCGCGCCGTGCTCTCGCTCGAGCAGCTGAAGGCCGAGGTCGAGTCGGGCGCGATCGACACCGTCGTCGTCGCGTTCACCGACATGCAGGGCCGGCTCATGGGAAAGCGGCTCCACGCGGAGTTCTTCTGCGACGAGATGGCCGACGAGCATCCCGTCGAGGGCTGCAACTACCTGCTCGCGCTCGACATGGAGATGGATCCCGATCCCGGGCTACGAGATCGCGAGCTGGGAGCGGGGCTACGGCGACTTCGCGATGAAGCCGGATCTCGGCACGCTGCGCCGGATTCCCTGGCTCGAGGCGACCGCGCTCGTCCTCTGCGACGTCCTCTGGCACGACGGCACGCCCGTCCAGCCGTCGCCGCGGCAGGTGCTGAAAGCGCAGATGGATCGAGCCGCAGCGCTCGGCTTCACGCCGATGACGGGCTCGGAGCTGGAGTTCTATCTCCTGCGCGAGACCTACGAGGAAGCGTGGGCGCAGCGCTACGAAGACCTCACGCCGTCCGTCCCGTACATCCTCGACTACCACATCCTCGCCACGACCTACGACGAGGATCTCATCCGCCAGATCCGCAACGGCATGCACGCCGCCGGCATCAAGGTGGAGACCTCGAAGGGCGAGGCGTGGCCCGGCCAGCACGAGATCAACTTCCGCTTCGCCGACGCGCTGACGATGGCGGACAACCACGTGATCTACAAGAACGGCGCGAAGGAGATCGCGAACCTGAACGGCTGCTCGATCACCTTCATGGCGAAGCCGTTCGAGTCGTGGATCGGCAACTCGTGCCACATCCACGCGTCGCTCTTCCGCGACGGCGAGCCGGCCTTCCGCGACGACCAGGTGCTCTTCGACCGCTTCCTGGCGGGGATGATCGCGTGCTTCGAGGAGCTCGCGATCTTCCTCGCGCCGACGATCAACTCGTACAAGCGCTACGCGGCGGGAAGCTGGGCGCCGACGACGCTCGCGTGGGGGCAGGACAACCGCACCTGCGGGTTCCGGCTCGTCGGGCACGGAGCTGCGAAGCGTGTCGAGACGCGCATCCCGGGCGGCGACGTGAACCCGTACCTCGCGTTCGCGGCGATGATCGCCGCCGGGCTGCACGGGATCGAGAACGAGCTCGAGCTCCCGCCGGGGCTCGAGGGAAACGCGTACGAGTCCGACGCGGCGCGGTTCCCGTCGAGCCTGCGCGAAGGCGATCGCGGCGCTCGAGGCCGGGACGATGGCTCGCAGCCGCGTTCGGCGACCAGGTCGTCGACCACTACCTGAACTACGCGCGCACCGAGCAGGCGCTCTTCGACAAGGTCGTCACCGACTGGGAGCGCATGCGGCTGCTTCGAGCGCGGGTGAGAGTCGTCCTCATCTCCGAGGTCGCGCCCGCGGTCGAGGGGCTCTCGGCGATGCTGCGCGCGGAGGGTCACGACCCGGTCGCGCTGCTGTGCGTTCGGCACGACCCGGAGCGCTACACGGAGCTCGGTCGAGCTCGTTCGCGCCGCGCCGGCCGAGGCTCGACGTCGTGATGCCCGGCTCACGCGATCGGATCGCGCCGCTGCTTCGCCACTTCGATCCCGATCTCGCGCTCTGCCTCGGGTTCCCGTGGAAGATCCCGCCCGACGCGCTCGCGGTTCCACGGCACGGCATCGTCAACGGGCACCCGTCGCTGCTTCCCCGCTATCGCGGACCGAGCCCCGTCGCGTGGGCGATCCGCGACGGCGAGAACGAGATCGGCTTCACCTTCCACTACATGGATGCCGAGCTCGACACGGGGAACATCCTCGCCCAGGAGCGCGTCCCGCTCGGCGACGAGCACGCGTGGGACGAGCTCACGCCGAAGCTCGCGACCGCGGTCGGCAACCTCCTGCCCGCCGTCCTCGAGCGGGTCGCGCGCGGCGACCCCGGCGATCCGCAGAGCTGAAGAGCGAGGCGAGCTACTTCCGCCTGTTCGAGCCCGAGTACGCGTGGATCGACTGGTCGCGATCCGCCGACGAGATCGAGCGCCAGGTTCGCGCGTGGCGCTTCCACTCCGCAGTCCGGCCGAGCGTGGCGCCCTCACGGACGTCGACGGCGAAACCGTGCGCGTGCTTCGCGTCAGCCGCGAGCCGAGCGGACGGGCCGCGCGCTGACGTGCGCAGACGGCACACTCTGGATCGTGGAGACGGAGGCGGCATGAGGCCGGTCATCGGGATCACCTCGTACGCGCAGGATGCGCGCTGGGGCGTGTGGCACCTGCCCGCTGCGCTCGTCCCGCTCGCCTACGTCGACGCGATCGAGCGCGCCGGAGGCCGTGCGCTCGTCATCCCGCCGGCCGAGGAGGACGTCGAGCAGACGCTCGACACGCTCGACGGGATCGTGTTCTCGGGAGGCGCCGACGTCGATCCCGCGCGCTACGGCGCCGATGCGCACGCCGAGACCGACGCGCCGCAGACGCGTCGTGACGCGGGCGAGCTGGCGCTCCTCAAAGCTGCGCTGGAGCGCGACATGCCGACGCTCGCGATCTGCCGCGGCTTCCAGCTCCTGAACGTCGCGCGCGGCGGCGACCTCGTGCAGCACCTTCCCGAAGCCGTCGGGAACGACGTCCACAAGCAGGTGCCGGGTGAGTTCGCGGTGCATCCCGTCGAGGTGAAGGACGGCTCTCGGCTGGCCTCGATCGTGGGAGCGGGATCCGACGTGACCTCGCATCACCACCAGGGCCTCGGTCGGCTCGGCGACGGACTGGTCGAGACCGCGTGGGCCGACGACGGGACGCTCGAGGCCGTCGAGGACCCGTCGCTCCGGTTCGCCGTGGGCGTCCAGTGGCACCCGGAGGCGGGGGAGGACGCAGCGCTGTTCGAGGCGCTCGTCGAGCAGGCACGCGAGTTTCGCGCCAGCCGGACGCAGTAGGCTCGCGCTCCGCTTCGTCGACCGGGAGGTTCCGTGTACTTCGCGTTCTTCGTCATCTACGTGGCGCTGTCCGCCGCGTTCATCGTGGACGTGCTCCGGCAGCCGCCAACCGCGCTCTCGGGTGCCGGGAAGGCGCTCTGGATCCTCGCGCTGCTCGTCGTGCCGGTCTTCGCCTGGATCGTCTACGGAACCTGGCGGCTTCGCCAGAGCCGCACCTACTAGGGTCCGTCCGTGACGCTGACCGTCCTCAACCCGGCGACCGAAGAGCCGATCGCCGAGCTCGAGCAGGCGGGCGTGGAGGAGACGGACGCAGCGGTCGCGCGTGCGAAGGCGGCGTTCCCGGCCTGGAGCGCAGTCGCACCGGCAGACCGGGCACGGCTCCTGCGCAGGCTCGCCGTGCTCGTCGAGGAGAACGCCGAGGATCTCGCGCGCCTCGAGTCGCAGAACGTCGGCAAGCCCATCTCGAGCGCGCGCGGCGAGATCGGCATGGTCGCGCAGGTCTTCCACTTCTACGCGGGTGCGGTCGACAAGCACGGAGGCGAGACGATCCCGGTCGCAGGCGGCGATCGCTGCCACGTTCCGCGAGCCGCTCGGCGTCGTCGGCCTCATCGTGCCGTGGAACTTCCCGGCGAACATCGCGAGCTGGAAGCTCGGCCCGGCGCTCGCATGCGGGAACACCGTCGTTCTCAAGCCGGCGGAGCTGACGCCGCTTACCGCGCTCAGGCTGGGGGAGCTGGCCCTCGACGCGGGCATCCCGGAGGGCGTCGTGAACGTGCTCGTCGGCAAGGGCTCGGTCGTCGGACAGCGACTGATCGAGCATCCCGACGTCGCGAAGATTGCGTTCACGGGCTCGACCGAAGTCGGGCGGCTCGTCATGCAGGGAGCAGCCGGGACGATCAAGCGCGTGACGCTCGAGCTCGGCGGCAAGTCGGCCAACGTGATCTTCGAGGACGCCGACCTCGAGAAGGCTGCCGCAGCGGCGCCGTACTCGGTCTTCGACAACGCCGGCCAGGACTGCTGCGCGCGCTCGCGCATCCTCGTGCAGCGATCCGTCTACGACCGCTTTCTCGATCTTCTGGTCGACGCCACGAAGCGGTGTGAAGGTCGGCGATCCCTCCGACGACGACGACGGAGATGGGGCCGCTCGTGTCCGCGACTCACCGGGAGACGGTCTCGTCGTTCGTCGAGGGCGAGCCGACGTTCCGCGGCGAGACCCCCGACGGCCCGGGCTACTGGTACCCGTGCACGATCGTCGAAGCGACGAACGACGATCGCATCGCGCGGGAGGAGGTCTTCGGCCCGGTCGCAGCGGTCATCCCGTTCGAGGACGAGGCCGACGCGATCCGCATCTCGAACGACACGCCGTACGGACTCTCGGGCTCGATCTGGACGCGTGACGGGGCACGCGCGCTACGCGTCGTCCGCGCGACCGAAGCCGGGGTGCTGTCGGTGAACGCCAACACGTCCGTTCGCGTGCAGACACCTTTCGGCGGCTTCAAGCAGTCGGGGTTCGGCCGCGAGCTCGGGATGCACGCGCTCGACGGCTACTCGGAGATCAAGAGCGTGTTCATCTCGACGGAGGTTTGAGCAAATGGGGCGACTGGACGGGAAGGTCTGTGTCATCACGGGCGCCGGCGGCGGCATGGGTCGCGAGGCGGCGATCGTGTTCACCGCCGAGGGCGCGAAGGTCTGCGTGGCCGACCTCGATCTCGCTCTCGCGAAGGAGACGGTCTCGCTCTGCGACGGCGAGGCGTTCGCGTTCTCGGTGGACGTGGCCGACGAGGACGGTGTCAGCGCGATGTCCGCGGCCACGGCGGAGCATTTCGGTGGCATCGACGTCCTCTACAACAACGCGGGCATCTCGCCCGGCGACGACGCCTCCGTGCTCGACACGAGCATCGAGGCCTGGCAGCGCGTGCAGGACGTCAACACGAAGGGCGTCTTCCTCTGCTGCAAGCATGGAATCCCGTACCTGCTCGAGCGCGGCGGCGGCTCGGTGATCAACGTCGCCTCGTTCGTCGCCATCCTCGGCGCCGCGACGTCACAGATCTCCTATACCGCGTCGAAGGGCGCGGTCCTCGCGATGTCGAAGGAGCTCGGCGTGCAGTTCGCGCGGCAGGGGGTACGCGTGAATGCGCTGTGCCCGGGCCCGGTGGAGACGCCGCTCCTCCTCGCGATCTTCGGCGACGACCCGGCTGCCTTCGCGCGCCGTCAGGTGCACTGGCCGACGGGTCGTCTCGGCAAGCCTCGGGAGATCGTGAATGCGGCGCTCTTCCTGGCGAGCGACGAGTCGTCGTTCGTGAACGGCGCGGCGTTCGTCGTCGATGGTGGCCTGACGGCCGCCTACGTCACGCCGGAGTGAGCTCGTGGGGCGAGATGATATCTCGCCCTAGACGCCGACGACCTGGACGAGCCAGCGCCGGTCGCGCTCGCGGTCGAGCTCGAGGAACAAGACTCGCTGCCACTGGCCGAGACACAGCTCCCCTTCGCGCACGGGAATGGACTCGCCGGCCGGCCCGAGCAGCATTGACATGCAGTGCGAGTGGCCGTTGCCAACCTCCATGTCCTCCTCGCAGACGTTCTCGGTGCGCCGATCCCAGTCGTCGTGCGCGTAGTAGTGCTCCGTCGGGACGAGGCGCTTGAGCAAGACGGCGAAGTCTTCGAGAAAACCGCGCTCCCACTCGTTCACGCGCACCGAGCAGGTGGTGTGCGGCGAGTAGACCGAGCAGATGCCGTCGGCGATCCCGCTCTGGCGCACCGCCTCCCTCACGTCCTCGGTGATGTCGGTGACGGTCAGTCCGCCCGCGGTGCGCAGCTGGTGCTCGAGCTGGAACGTCTTGACCACATGGACATTCTGTCAGCCGCGCGAGCGGTGGGCTCGCCGGAACCGTCGGTTACGCTCATTCGCGCGGGCCCGTAGCTCAGCTGGTTAGAGCAGCCGACTCATAATCGGTTGGTCCCTGGTTCGAGTCCAGGCGGGCCCATCTGATCCGTACCGCGCGGTTGAGCCAAACCCGCAATACCCCGCCCCATCGTCGTCTACGCGTTTCGGACTTCTCCGGCCACGCTCGGGACTGCGAACTACCTTCCGAATCGGGAGCTCGAGGCCAGGCGGCTGAACCGGGGCGGGTTCGGATGGCTCCCGTACCTAGTCGTCGATCGTTTCGAGAAGCTCTCGGATCTCGGCGACAACGTCCTGGATGTTCTCCTGTGCGAGGTCGTGGCCGCCGGGGAGCGTCGTCTGCTCGGCGTCGGATGACAGCTTCAGCCAGTACGACTGACGACATCACGAGCGGCCGAAATGGCGTGCCTGCATCTGACCTCCCGCGGGTTCTATCGCTTTGCGGAATTGGACGTGAGCGTGAGGTGGCTTGTTCGCTATCTCAGCGACGGCCGCCGAGCTTGCGCGCCGCGTCCGACGCGAAGCGTTGCTGCGGCTGACCGCGCGCGCACGGCACGACGGTCGTGTCACGGCATTGCCGTGCTGATGACCGCTGCGGGTTCTACGCCGAATCCTTCGCACGCGCTTGGCAGCGCGACGCACGCCTGCGCAACATGGCTGCCTGATCTGTACCTCCCGCGACTAACGAGGAGCTACCACGCCATGTCGGTCTGCGGTCGAGCCTCGGGAGTTCGTAATCCGCCGCGAGTGACGACTAACTTCCGGTGACGACGAGCTCACGCACTGCGATTCCGCGCGGCGATAGAGCGCCGAGTCATTGAACGGCCTTAGCTGCAGCTTGAGACCTCCGACCTGACGTCGCGTGCCTGCGTCACGTGCATCTGTACTTCAGCGAGCTCTCCGACGGACCGACGGCGAGTCGATGCTTGTTCGCTATCCAGCGAGCACGCCGAGCTCGCGGACGTCGCCACAGTTACGGCGAGCGGCGGCGCGGGATGTGGAGTAGCCCCGTCTTCCAGAGAGGCGCTACTCTCTCATGGGACACTCCGCAAATGGACATGCCAGAGGTCTACTACGCTCGATCAGGCAGCGTCGCCATCGCATACCAGGTGCTGGGGGATGGGCCACAGACGCTGGTCTACATGCCGCCAGTGACCAACCTCTACTCCCTCTGGGAGCAGCCGCGAGCAGCATCGTTTCTCATTCGACTCACAGAGGCCGCCCGATTGGTTGTGCTCAACTCGCGGGGCGGGGGCCTCTCGGATCGACCCTCGAATCTGACGCTCGAGTCGCGGATAGAGGACATAAATGCTGTTCTTGACGCGGTCGACTGTGAGCGTGCGGCGGTGTTCGGCGCCGACGTGTCGGCGAACGTGTGCGCCCTCTTTGCAGCCACGTATCCCGAGCGATGTGACCGTCTCGTTCTCTTTATGCCTTTCGCGAAGTCCAGGCGCTCTGAGTCCTACCCGTACGGTGCGACGGAGGAGCAATTTGACGAGGTGCTTCGGGAGTGGCGAAACAGTTGGGGGGAGCGAAGTCAACTTGAGTCCCTCGCACGCTCTTTCTTCGATCCGGTGCTGACCGAGGAACCGGGCTTTCTCGACTGGTTCGTCAAGGAGAGGCGACTCGCGGCAAGTCCTGCTTCAGCCGCCGAGTTTGTCCGGATGTCAATGGACACGGACATCACTGCCGTTCTCGGCTCGATCGGCGTTTCGACCCTCGTGCTACATCGTGAGCACCCGGGGCCGGCTCGGTACGTCGCCGACCACATCCCCAATGCGATTGTTTCCCAACTCGGCGGTGAAGGGCGCTGGGTGTACACCGACGAGGTGGCTGATGCGGTGCTCTCGTTCCTGCGCGATGAAGCAGTTCCCTGGGTACCCGCCTCGGTCCTGGCAACGGTGCTCTTCACCGACCTCGTGGGCTCGACTGAACACGCAGCCCGGCTCGGAGATCGAGGATGGCGCGATGTCCTGAACCGTCACCACACCAGCGTGCGGCGTGAACTCGGAAGATTTGGGGGAACCGAGGTAGATACCGCCGGTGATGGATTCTTCTGCCGTTTCGAGGGTCCCGCGCGAGCGATCGAGTGTGCGCGTCGCATCGTGCAGGGGGCGACCGAGCTCGGCCTCGAGGTGCGTGCCGGTGTCCACACCGGCGAGTGCGAAGTTGTCGGTGAGAAGATCGCCGGAATTTCCGTCGTGACGGGTTCTCGCATCTCAGCACTTGCCCTTCCCGGCGAGGTTCTGGTATCGAGCACCGTTAAGGATCTCGTGGCGGGTTCGGGGTTCTCGTTTGAGGATCGTGGCAAGCACGAGCTCAAGGGCGTGCCCGGGACGTGGCAGCTCTACGCGGTTGCGTCCTAGATGTCGACTCACCACTCCCGTGACCTCGGCCGGCGCGCGATCAATCGAGTACCGTCGCCTCATGGACGACGCTGATCGTGATGTGCTCGAATTCGTCGGCGATCAGGGGAAGACGGCCGAGCAGGTTGCCGACCGCTTTCCGGCGTTCGACCTAGAGCACCTCGTCCGAGCCGAACTAGTTCGACCGCGTCGGACCCACCCTGTCGGGCCGCAGTCCCACCGCGCTGCGCCAGCGCCCGACCCGACGTTCTACGTGCTCACGTCTCGCGGAGCAGAGGCAATCGGCCTCGATCAGCACACGCTCCACTCGGACTAAGCCTGCACGCGATGCGCGCCGAAATCTGACCCCGATACGACGCACATCGCGACGCCGCCCGCGTCAGCTGTGGCCGCGTGGCATCGCTGATCGCACCGCGAGCTCCGCGATGTCGAGTCGCTCTGCGGCATCGAGTGCCTTCTCGGTCTTCCCACGCGTGTCCCGACCGAGCGCGCCGCTGACGATCCAGCGCCGGGCGAGCCGCGCGAGCGGCAGGCTGACATCGGAGACGTCCGGCGTGCGACGCGGGCGGAGATAGAGTTCGAGCGTCAGCTTCTGCACGAGGGCCGCGTCCGGCGCCGTACCTGTCTCGGCTTCGAAGCGATGCGCCAGCAACGCGGCGAGCACCCGGAGCTCCCGAACGCCGGTTCGGACGGTGACGCCGATCGACACGCTCGACGATGCAACGAGCACCCACGGGATGCGCGTGAAACGTGCGCCGCGCAACGCGATCCTCACCACCGGGGTCGCGATCCCGACGAACCGCTGGATCGCATCCGTCATCTGCTCGGTGTCGTCGTCCTGCGCCAAGAGGCGCTTTCCGTCGGCGGCGCTCGTCACGCGCAAGTCCGACGCGAGGAGCCGTTCGAAAGCCTGGTGAACCACGTCGCCCGCGGCCCGCTGCACGGATCGAGGAATCGCAAGCGAAGTGCCTGCCTCCTCCTCGGCGAGCTCGTTCTCGGAGTCCATCCGCACAGAGTGCCCGTCCGCTGGCTTCTTCACACAAGGTCCGTGAAACAACACGAGAAGGGTTCGGCCGGCGACTCTCGCACCCGGGCAGGCTTTCGAGCCGAGAGCCGCCAGCACTAACTCGTCAGACGAGCGCCGACGAGCAGTCGCTAGGCGTCTTCACCTTCTCCGAACTTCATCTTCTCGCAGACTTCCTCTTCGGCCCGGCGAGTGCTCCGGTGGAACAATGGAGCCCGGACGCGCGTTCAGGCGACTCATACCGGTGACGCGAGCGCGAGGACGGCTCGCTCACCCGGAAGCAAGGGGCTCCGGCCCGGAAGGAGGCAGCACATGACGCTGACGATCAACGACCAGGCGCCTGACTTCACGGCGCAGACGACCGAGGGGGAGATCTCATTCCACGAGTGGATCGGCGACTCGTGGGCGGTGCTCTTTTCACACCCGAAGGACTTCACGCCGGTCTGCACGACGGAGCTCGGCTACATGGCGCGCATCAAGCCCGAGTTCGACCGCCGCAACGTGAAGATCCTCGGCATCTCGGTCGACTCGACGGGCGACCACGAAGGCTGGGCGCGCGACATCGAGGAGACCCAGGGCACGGCGCCCAACTACCCGATCATCGGCGACGCCGACTTCGCGGTCTCGAAGCTGTACGGGATGCTTCCCGCCGAGGTCGGCGGCGAGGCCTCCGACCGCACTGCCGCCGACAACCAGACCGTCCGCAACGTCTTCGTCATCGGCCCCGACAAGAAGGTGAAGCTCGTGCTCGTCTACCCGATGACGACGGGCCGCAACTTCGACGAGGTGCTGCGGGTGATCGACTCGCTGCAGCTGACCGCCAAGCATCGCGTCGCGACCCCGGTGAACTGGCAGCAGGGCGACAAGGTCATCATCGCCGGCTCGGTGTCGAACGACGAGGCGAAGGAGATCTGGCCGGACGGCTGGGAGTCGCCCAAGCCGTACATCCGGATCGTCGACCAGCCCGAGTCGGAGGTTCTGGCAGAGAGCAAGAGCTAGGAGAACAACCGCCAGGTTCGAATCTGCGGAAAAGCAAGGGCCCCGGGTGGGCGGGGCCCTTGCGTAGGGCGCAACTTCGGGGACAGGCGATTCGCCTGCGGGGAGAGGAGTCGCGCCGGTACCGGGTACCTATTCCACATCGTTCGGACGGACACGACGTTTTCCAGGCGATTTCCACACCTCGAAAGCCGCAAATTCGACGAACTCCGTTGCGGCTATCCACAGGGGTTCCACCGCGGAACGGTGGCTAGACTGCGACGGTGGCCGAGTACGGGACGCTGAGGGTCAAGACTGGGCTCGCCGAGATGCTCAAGGGCGGCGTCATCATGGACGTCGTCGACGCCGAGCAGGCGCGCATCGCGGAGGACGCCGGCGCCTGTGCCGTCATGGCGCTCGAGCGTGTTCCCGCCGACATCCGCCGCGACGGCGGCGTCGCGCGGATGAGCGATCCCGAGAAGATCAAGGAGATCCAGGAGGCCGTCACGATTCCGGTGATGGCGAAGTGCCGCATCGGACACTTCGCCGAGGCGCAGATCCTCGAGGCGCTCGAGGTCGACTACATCGACGAGTCCGAGGTCCTGACCCCGGCCGACGTGCAGCACCACGTCGACAAGTGGGCGTTCACCGTTCCGTTCGTCTGCGGCGCGACGAATCTCGGCGAGGCGCTTCGCCGGATCTCGGAGGGCGCGGCGATGATCCGCACGAAAGGCGAGGCCGGCACGGGGGACATCGTCAACGCGGTGACGCACATGCGCTCCGTCTTCGGCGCGATTCGCGCGCTCCAGGCCATGCGCGGGGACGAGCTCCATGCCGCGGCGAAGGAGCATCGCGCGCCGTATGAGCTGGTCCGCTGGGTCGCAGAAAACGGGCGGCTTCCGGTCGTCACCTTCACGGCAGGCGGTATCGCGACCCCGGCCGACGCATCGCTCTGCATGCAGCTCGGCGCCGACGGCGTGTTCGTCGGCTCGGGGATCTTCAAGTCCGGCGACCCCGAGACGCGCGCGAAGGCGATCGTCGAGGCGACGACCCATTTCGACGATCCCAAGGTGCTGGCCGACGTGTCGGCCGGTCTCGGAGAGCCGATGGTCGGCATCTCCTCGAGCTCGCTCGCAGACGACGAGCGGCTCGAAGTCCGCGGTTGGTAGCCGCTGCGGTGGAGAGGTCGCTCCGGATAGGCGTCCTCGCACTCCAGGGCGCGTTCCGGGAGCACGCGGCGGCGCTGCGCAAGCTCGGTGCCGACGTCGTCGAGGTGCGTCTGCCCGGCGAGCTCGACGGTCTCGACGGCCTGGTGATTCCCGGCGGCGAGTCGACCACGATCATGAGGCTGGCCGAGCTCTACGGGCTCGAGGCCGCGATTCGTTCTTACCGCGGAGCGATCTTCGGGACCTGTGCCGGGATGATCGTCCTCGACCGCGAGCACTGGGACGTCGCGGACCTCGAGGTCGACCGGAACGCGTTCGGACGCCAGGTGAGGAGCTTCGAGGCCGACGTGCAGCTCGCCGACGACGAGATTCCGCTGCGCGGCGTCTTCATCCGCGCCCCGCGCATCCGCGATGCAGGGTCCGAGGTCGAAGTGCTCGGAGAGCTCGACGGCGAGCCCGTGCTCGTGCGCGACGGACGGCTGCTGCTCGCCTCGTTCCACCCCGAGCTGACCGACGATCTCCGCGTGCACGAGCTCTTCCTGCAGATGGTCGAGGAGGCGAGCCGTGTCCGGGCATAGCAAGTGGTCGAGCATCAAGCACAAGAAGGGCGCCGCCGACGCGAAGCGCGGTCAACTCTTCTCGAAGCTCTCGCGGGCGATCATCGTCGCGGCGAAGGAGGGCGGCCCGGATCCGGACGGAAATCTCGCGCTCCAGAACGCGATCGAGAAGGCGCGCTCGTACTCGATGCCGAAGGACAACATCGAGCGCGCGATCGCGAAGGGCTCCGGCGCCGACGCCGACGGATCGAGCTACGAGACCGTGGTCTACGAGGGGTACGGGCCCGAGGGCGTCGCCGTGCTCGTCGAGGCCGTCACCGACAACCGCAACCGCACGGCGTCCGATGTGCGGCATGCCTTCACGAAGCACGGCGGGAATCTCGGCACCACGGGTGCGGTCGCATGGCAGTTCGAGCGCCGCGGCGTCGTCCTCGTGGCCGCGGACGGGGTGGACGAGGACGACCTCGTCCTGACCGCGGCAGAGGCGGGTGCCGACGACGTGGAGCTCGACGGCTCGAGCTTCGTCGTGACGAGCCCGCCGGAGTCGCTCAGCCCGGTCCGCGAGGCGCTGCAGGCAGCCGGACTCGCGGTGGAGTCGGTCGAGCTGGCGATGGTGCCGAAGACGACCGTGGCCGTCTCGGACGAGTCGACGGCGCGCCGGATCATGAGATCTCGTCGAGGGCCTCGAAGAGACGGAGGACGTCCAGGACGTCTACGCGAACTTCGACATCCCCGAGGCGGTGCTCGAAGCGGTAGCCTCCTGAGCGAACCCTGTGGCGATCGTGGCGGCGGACACTACGGGCAGGCGAGCGGATCGCATCGAGTCGCTGCTGTCCGCGCGCCTCTTCGTCGAGCCACAGCTGTCTGACGACAGGATCACCTTCGTCTCGAACCTCTCGGGCCACCTGAGCCTGTACGCGATGGACGCGACCGGCGGGGTGCCGGAGCCCTTGCTGCCGCCACAGATTGCGCTCCAGAACCCGGAGCTCGTCGGCGGCTACCTCTTCCATGTGGTGCCTGCGCTCGGGCAGATCGTCGTCATGCTCGACACGGACGGAGACGAGAACTACGTCCCGCACGTGATCCCGCTCGACGGAGGATTCCCGGAGCCGCTGGCCGAGGAGGCGTTCGCGGGTGGACGCTCGCATCTCGTGCACCTCGAGGAGACGTCAGCGACCGCGTACTTCGCGGTCGAGTCTCGCGAGGAGTCCCTGACGACCGCGATCAGCGTCGATCTTGCGACCGGTGCGACGCGGACGATCTGGCAGAGCGGGTACGGCGGATTCGTCGCTGCGGAGACGCCGGATCGCTCCGGCGTCGTCCTTGCCGACGGATACACGATGGGCGACATCGTCCTCTACGAGGTCGACGACGTCCGGGGAGCGGCGAATGCTCTACGGAACGCCGATCGAGGAGCGCGAGGCCGAGGTCGAGTACCCGCTCTCCGGCTTCGGCTGCGGCTACGGAACGCGCGAGCGGTTCCGGCGTGCTGCTCGCGACGCACGCTGGCACGACGACGCGGGATCGCTCGGGTTTCTCGATCTGGCTCGCCCCGGCGAGGTCGCAGCCGGTCACGATCTCGGTGTCGCGCACGAAGGCGTCGGCGAGCTCGAAGGGATCGAACGCCTCGAAGGTGATCGCTACGCGCTCACCTTCAACATCGACGGCTGCTCGTGGGCGTACGCCGGCACGTTCGACGAGGAACGCGCTCACGTTCGAGATCGAGCGCGTGCTGGTCGGCGAGGGGGAGCTCGCCGGTGGCGTGCTGCACGGTCTCCACTACGACGAGGGAGTGGGCGCTACGCCGTCGTCTTCTGCACGGCGACCAGTCCGACACAGCTCTACGTGCTGCCGTCCGACGACGACTCGGCTCCTCCGGCGCGCCTCACGCGCGAGCGCGCCCTCGGGCTCGAGCCGGAGCTGCTGTCGGCCGGGCGAGGACGCGTCGTTCGAGTCGCACGACGGGCTGCGCGTCTCCGCGCGGCTCTACCTGCCGTCGCCCGAGCTCGGCTACGAGGGCGCGCGGCCGCTCGTCTACTACGTGCACGGCGGGCCACAGAGCCAGGAGCGGCCGAACTTCGCGTGGTTCTCGATGCCGCTCGTCCAGATCCTGACGCTCGAGGGTTTCGCCGTGTTCGTCCCGAACGCGCGCGGTTCGACGGGCTACGGCCTCGACTATTCGAAACGCGTCGACCGCGATTGGGGTGGCCTCGACCGCCTCGACCACGTCCACGCGATGACCGAGGTGCTCCCGCACGACGAGCGGGTGGACACGTCGCGAGCCGGTGTCGTGGGGCGGTCGTACGGCGGCTACATGACGCTGACGCTCGCGGCACGTCACCCGGAGCTGTGGCGCGGCGCCGTGGACATGTTCGGCCCGTACGACCTCTTCACGTTCATGGATCGACTGCCCGAGACCTGGAAGCCGTACTTCGCGCTCGCCGTCGGCGATCCGGAGAAGGACGCCGACTTCATCGTCGAGCGCTCGCCGAAGACCCACATCGAGGACATCTCGTGTCCGCTGCTCGTGATCCAGGGCCAGAACGACCCGCGTGTGGTCGAGCGCGAGTCGCGCGACGTCGTCGAGCAGCTCCGGAGCCTCGGGCGCGACGTCGACTACCTCGTCTTCGACGACGAGGGGCACGACGTCCTGAAGCTCGGAAACCGCGTCCGTTGCTACGACACGATCGTCGGGTTCTTCTCCGAGCACCTCGCCTAGCCGCCTGTTAGGGTCGTGCGCGATGCGCTGGCTGTCGATCCTCGTGCTCGCCCTTGCGCTCGTCGCTGCAGGCTGTGGCGGTAGCGACGACGAGTCGTCCGCGGCGGAAGAGACGACGATCGAGGAGACGCTGACCGACGAGACGACGGACGAGACCGAGGACGAGCAACACCGACGTGACCGGAGCTTCGACTTTGCCGACGAGGACTGCCAGAGCCTCGTGGCCGCGTATCTCGGCGTCAGCCAGGCATTCGCCGCCGCTGCCGGAGGATCCGACGACGAGCTGGCGGAGCAGGCCGAGGCGTTCTCCGAGTTCGCCGACGACGTGCCGGAGGAGATCCGTGCCGACGTCGAGACGCTTGCAGACGCATACGGCCAGTACATCGCCGTTCTCCAGGACGCCGGGCTCGAGCCCGGAGAGATCCCGAGCGCGGAGCAGGCGCAGGAGCTCTCCGAAGCGCTCGCATCCGTCGGAACCGAGGACGTCACCGCCGCGTCCGAGCGCCTGAGCGCCTGGACGACCGAGAACTGCAGCTAGCCAGGCTGGCCGCGCACGCGGTCACTGATCTGCGGGCAGGACGAGGAAGCGTCGTCCGGGACCGCGAATACCTTCCATACGTGAAAGTCCTCGGCATCGACCCAGGGACGGCTACGTGCGGGTACGGGATCGTCCACGGAAGCGACGGGCGCCTCCGGGCAGGGGTGTCGGGGTGCTGGCGGACGTCCGCGCGGGAGCGGCTCGACGTGCGGCTGCTGACGATCTTCGAGGGAGTACGGGAGCTCATTGCGGAGCACGAGCCCGACGCCGTCGCAATCGAGGAGTCCTACGTGGGTGCCGACGCCCGCATCGCGCTCTCCGTCGGTCAGGCGCGCGGCGCCGTGCTCGTCGCGGCCGCCGCGGCCGGAGTCGAGTGCGCTGAGCACGCGCCGGCGCGCGTAAAGGCGACGGTCTGCGGGTACGGACGTGCCGAGAAGGGACAGGTGCAGCGAATGGTCAAGGTCATCCTCGGGCTCGAGTCGGAGCCCCGCTCCTCGCACGAGGCCGACGCGTTCGCCGTTGCGATCTGCCACGCGCTCGGATCGCCGCTCCAGGGCGCCCTTCGATGATCTCCCGGCTTCGTGGCATACCCGCGGGACGGACGGTCGACGGGCTCGTTCTCGACGTCGGCGGCGTCGGCTACCTCGTCAACGCGACGCCGAGCGTCCTGCGGCGCGCGGACGGCGCCGCCGAGGTCACGGTCGAGACCTACCTTCACGTCCGCGAGGACGCGCTCCAGCTGTACGGCTTCGCCGATGCCGCAGAGCGCTCGCTCTTCGTGCAGCTTCTCGGTGTCAGCGGCATCGGCCCGAAGGTCGCGCTCGCGGTCGTCTCCAGTGCTTCCGCCGACGAGCTCCAGCGGGCGATCGCTCTCGACGACTCGGCGCGCTTTCAGGCGATCCCCGGAATCGGCAAGAAGACGGCCGAGCGCATCGTCCTCGAGCTCGAGGGCTCGGTCACGGAGGCAGCGCCGGCCGTGTCGAGCGGCGCTCCACGCGAGCTCGTCGCGCGCGACGCGCTCGTCGAGCTCGGCTACTCGTTGATCGAGGCCGAGCAGGCGCTTGCGCGAGTCGATCCCGATCTTCCGACCGAGGAGCGCGTGCGCGAGGCCCTGCGGAGCGCAGCGTGAGTCAGTTCCTGGCGCCCGTGCTTCGCGAGGGCGACGAGGAGGTCGAGCAGTCGCTGCGGCCGCGCCGACTCGACGACTTCGTCGGCCAGGAACGGACGAAGGAGCAGCTCGACATCGCGCTGCAGGCCGCGAAGGCGCGAGGCGAAGCTCTCGACCACGTCCTGCTCGTCGGGCCACCCGGTCTCGGCAAGACGACCCTCGCGACGATCATCCGCGAGGAGCTCGACGTCGGCATTCGCACGGTCGCCGGGCCTGCGCTCGAGCGAAAGGGCGACATGGCGGCGATCCTCACGAGCCTCGACGAGAAGGACGTGCTCTTCGTCGACGAGATCCATCGCGTGAACCGTGCGATCGAGGAGATCCTGTATCCCGCGCTCGAGGACTTCCGGCTCGACATCGTGGTGGGCCAGGGCGCGGGCGCGCGGACGCTGACGCTCGACCTCCCGTCGTTCACGCTCGTCGGAGCGACGACGCGCACGGGGCTCCTCACGACGCCTCTGCGCGATCGCTTCGGCATGACTTTCCGGCTCGGCTACTACGAGCAGCACGAGCTCGCGACGATCGTGCGGCGCTCTGCAGGGATTCTCGGCGTCGAGGTCGCCGACGAGGCGGCCGACGAGGTCGCGCGTCGCGCGCGCGGAACTCCTCGCGTCGCCAACCGCATCCTCCGCCGGGTTCGAGACGTCGCGGAGGTGCGTCACGCCGGAGTCGTCACGATCGAGGTGGCACGGGAGGCACTCGAGCTCCTCGAGGTCGACGACGTAGGACTCGAGCGCGTCGATCGCGAGCTGCTCACCTCGATCGCCCACAAGTTCGGAGGCGGACCCGTCGGTCTCTCGACGCTCGCCGTGTCGCTCGGTGAGGAGCCGGACACCATCGAGGACGTCTACGAGCCGTACCTGCTGCAGCTGGGCTTCATCCAGCGGACGCCCAGGGGGCGCGTCATCACGGAGCTCGGCCGCGTGCACATCGGCGCCGACCGCGCGAAAAGGACGGACTCTTCTAGTCATGACTGCACACGTCTGGACACCCGGCGCCGCCGGACCGCTCGACGAGTTCGTCAGCAGGCTCAGCCGCATGATCGGCGCGTTCGCGAGCGAGCACCAGCTCGAACAGGCGGAAGTCTGCATCGAGCTCGTCGACGGCTCGCGATTCACGCTCGCCACGGCGACGGCCGAGCCTGGGTTCGGGTTCTTCTCCTTCATCCCGCACCGTGAGGCCGACGACGAGCCGAAGCAGCTCATCGTCCCGATCGGAGCGGTCCGCTCGATCGAGATCTCGACGCCGGATCCCGAACGGCCTTTCGGCTTCGTCTCCTCCGAGTAGCGCACGGGCCGCGCGCCACGGTCGCGTCGGCTCGAGACCTGCTAGCCCCTGTACTGAAGCTCGCTCCAGGACGGGACGGGCGCGAGCTCGAGAAGCGTCCGCCCGCCCTGCGGCTCCGCATAGCCGAAATCTCCGGTGTCGTCGATCCACGACACGTCGAGAAGCCCCTCCTTGACGCGGTGGTCGAGCCATGCGCCGCGAAAGACGAGCTTTCGCAGCCAGTAGACGAGCGACTCGCCATTCTGGAGCGATACGCGCTCCCAGTGCCTGACGACGTACTGGCCGAGACCACTCCGCGGATCGACGATGCGCCCGTCGGCAACCAGCTCGACGAGGTCGCCGGTCTCGTGCTCGTCGAGGTCGTTGGAGGCGAGCAGCTCGAGCCGTACCCCGGCAGCGATGACGCGCTCCTCGAAGTCCATTGCGGAGAACTCGAACCGGTGGCCGAGGAACTCGACGACGAAGTCGTCTCCCGACCGGTAGTTGGCTGCGAGCACGAGTCTCAGCGTATCTAGGCTTCGGGACATGACAGACCGACGTCTCTGGGCCGTGATGGCCGTAGTCGTGCTTGCGATCTGGCTCGTCGGCGCGGCCATCACCAAGTACTCGCTCGAGCAGATGGCGTTCGTCACGCCGATCGCCGTCGTGGTCGTGGGCGCCACGGTCGGGATCGTCCTGCTTTGGGTGAAGGTCGTCACGGACTCGCTGCGCAGACGCCGCGAGTCCTAGCAGCTAACGGCGTCCGACCCCGTCCGTACCGTCACCGTGCGTGACGAGCTCGTGGACGATCGCATCCGTCGACTCCAGCGCAGCGTGCTCGCTCGCGCGCAACCTTGGCGTCAGCGACATCACGGCTTCCGTTCTCGCACGCCGCGGATACGACACGCCCGAGACTGCGGAGCGATTCCTCGACGCCGCGCTCCCCGGCCACGATCCGCTCCTTCTCGGTGACATGAAGGTCGCGGTCGAGCGCATCCGTTCGGCCGTCGCGAGTAACACGCGCATCTGCGTGCACGGCGACTACGACGTCGACGGGATCTGCGCGACTGCCCTTGCCGTTCTCTTTCTTCGTGAACTGGGTGCCGACGTCGTCTGGCATCTTCCGAGTCGCTTCGAGGAGGGCTACGGTGTCTCGCGCGAGACCCTGGCCCGGCTCGCGGACGACGGCGTCGGGCTCGTGCTCACGGTCGACTGCGGCATCACCGCCGTCGACGAGGTCGCCGAGGCGAGACGACGTGGGCTCGAGATCGATCGTCACCGACCACCATCGGCCGGGAGAGACGCTCCCCGACTGCCCGATCGTCGCGACGCGGCCGTCGAGCTATCCGTTCCCCGAGCTCTGCGGAACCGGGGTCGTATACAAGCTCGGAGAAGCCCTACTCGGTGCCGACAACTCGGCAGTGCGGCGCAACCTCGACCTCGTCGCGCTGGCCACGATCGCCGATGTCGTTCCGCTCGTCGACGAGAATCGCGCGCTCGCGTCGGCCGGGCTGCTCCAGCTCGCCGCGACTCAGACGACTGGGTCTGCAGGCGCTCATGCGGAGCGCCGGCGTCGATCCGGCCGCCGTCGACTCCGGCGCGGTCGGCTTCCGACTCGCTCCGCGCATCAACGCAGCAGGTCGACTCGGCCGTCCCGATGTCGCGCTCGAGCTCGTGCTCACCGACGACGCCGACGAGGCGCGCCGGCACGCAGACACGCTGGAGGAGCTGAACCGCGATCGACAGGCCGTCGAGGAGCGCATCGTGCGTGAGGCGGTCGCAGCGGTCGACGCGATGCCCGAGCCGCTGCGACGACGGCGCGGCTACGTGCTCTGGAACGAGGACTGGCACGAGGGCGTGATCGGAATCGTGGCGTCACGACTGGCCGAGCGGTTCCACCGGCCGGTGGTTCTCATCACACGTTCGCACGACTCGTGGAAGGGATCCGGGCGGTCGATCGCCTCGTTCGACCTCCACGGCGCGCTCTCGGCGTGCTCGGCGAATCTCGAGCGATTCGGTGGACACCGGGCGGCGGCCGGTCTGTCGATCGACGAGTCGAGGATCGCGGCATTCGCGGACGACTTCGCCGTGTACGCCGACGCGAATCTCGACCCGGATGAGCTGTTCGAGGTCGTGCGGGTCGACGCCGTCGTGTCGGCGCAGGATCTGACACTCGGTCTCGCCGAGGAGCTCGCGCGGCTCGCGCCTTTCGGTCTCGGAAACCCCGAGCCGACGCTCCTCGTGCCCGCGACGGAGGCTGTGGCCCCGGCAACGGTCGGTGACGGGAAGCACCTGCGGTTTCGCGTGCGACAGCACGGCCGCGACGCCGGAAGCGCCATCGCGTTCGGGCAGGGCACCCAGATCGACCGCCTGCGCGCAGCTGGCCGCTTCGACGTCGCGTTCAGGCTCAAGGAGAATCACTGGAACGGGACGGTCGCGCCGCAGCTCGTCGTGCGCCGCGTGTTCGACACGCCCGAAGCCTACGAGGAGCTCCGCGGTCGCCTGGCCGAGCTCTGGCGCGGCGGGGAAAGTGCGTGGACGCCGGAGGCGCGTCGTATCTTCGGCGAGCTCGCGCTCCACGAAGAGGGTGCGCGCCGGCGCCAGCTGCTCGAGTCCGAATCCTTCAGGGCGCTACTCCTCGACCCTGCGCTGCCGCGGGCCGCGTAGTCGGTCTCAGCCCAGGCCGGGGCGTGTGGGTACCAGCGCGTCGCGCATGACGAGTGCGAGACGGCGGGCGCTACGGTGACGCCACCAGCGGCGAATGCTGCTCATGGGCTGGTTCGAGTTCGCGGGCATGCTCCGTCTTCCTTCCCGCAAAGCGAGGCCCGGAAACCCGCTCAGTACACTGATCTCATGAGTGTTCTCGACGCGAAACGGCATCGCGAAGACCTGGTCGAGGAGCTGATCGCCGAGGTCGAGGCGTACAACCCGGACGTCGACAAGGAGCTGCTCCGACGCGCATTCGAGTTCGCCGAGCGAGCACACGCCGGCCAGACGCGCCGCTCGGGAGAAGAGTTCATCCACCACCCGCTCGGAGTCGCGCGGGTCTGCGCCGAGCTCCGTCTCGACGAGCAGACGATCGCCGCCGCGCTTCTGCACGACGTCGTCGAGGACACCGACGCCGACCTCGAGGAGCTTCGCACCGAGTTCGGCGCGGACGTCGCTCTTCTCGTCGAGGGAGTCACCAAGCTGACGCGGATCAGCTTCCAGAGCCGCGAGCAGGCGGAGGCCGAGAACTACCGGAAGATGATCGTCGCAATGGCGCAGGACGTCCGCGTCATTCTCATCAAGCTCGCGGACCGCCTCCACAACATGCGCACCATCGAGTACCTCGGGAAGCAGAAGCAGGCGCAGAAGGCGCGCGAGACGCTCGAGGTGTACGCACCGCTCGCCCACCGTCTCGGCATCCACGCGCTCAAGTGGGAGCTCGAAGACCTCGCCTTCCAGACGCTGCACCCGCGAAAGTACGCGGAGATCAAGGCGATGGTGGCCGACCAGCGCGCGGATCGCGAGGCGCAGGCCGAGAAAGCGGGAGAGATCCTGGGTGAGGAGCTCGAGAAGGCGGACGTGCCGGCCGACATCACCGGCCGCGCGAAGCACCTCTACTCGATCTACGACAAGATGGCCAAGCGCGGGCGCGAGTTCAACGAGATCTACGACCTGACCGCGCTCCGCGTCATCTGCGAGCGCGCAGGCGAGGAAGGGACGCGCGACTGCTACGCGGCCCTGGGCCTCGTCCACTCGCTCTGGAAGCCCATGCCCGGCCGGTTCAAGGACTTCGTCGCGATGCCGAAGCTCAACCGCTATCGCTCGCTGCACACGACCGTGATCGGGCCGGAGGGACGTCCGCTCGAGATCCAGGTGCGGACGCGCGCAATGCACGAGGAGGCGGAGTACGGCGTCGCCGCGCACTGGGTGTACAAGCGTGGGAGCAAGGCAAAGGCAGACGACGAGTGGCTCACCTGGGTCAAGTCTCTGATGGAAGGGCAGCCCGAGGATCAGGATCCGGGCGAGTACATGCGGAGCCTGCGGACGGACCTCTTCGCCGAGGAGGTCTACGTCTTCACGCCGAAGGGTGAGGTGAAGGTGCTTCCGGCGGGCGCGACGCCGATCGACTTCGCCTACGCGGTGCACACGGACGTCGGACACCGCACCGTCGGCGCCAAGGTGAACGGCCGCATCGTCCCGCTCCACTACCGGCTGCGCAGCGGCGACTTCGTCGAGATCCTCACGTCGAAGTCGGGCCGAGGGCCGTCCCGCGACTGGCTCGGCCTCGTCACCTCGTCGCGTGCGCGCAACAAGATCCGCCAGTGGTACCAGCGAGAGACGCGTGGCGAGACGGAGGCGAAGGGTCGTGATCTGCTCGATCAGGCCCTGAAGGCGCAGAAGCTGCCGTACCGCAAGCTCCAGGGCTCGAGCGTGCTCGCGCAGGTCATCCGCGAGACAGGGTTCAAGAAGGCCGAGGACTTCTACGTCGCGCTCGGCGCCGGGAAGCTCTCACCGACGCAGATCGTCAACAAGGTCATCCAGCGGCTGAAGACCGAGGAGGTCGCGTCCGAGCCCATCGTGACAACGAAGCCGTCGCGATCGCGCAAGGCGGTCTCGAGCGACCGCGTCGGCATCCACGTCACCGGTGTCGAGGACGTCCTCGTTCGTCTCGCCAAGTGCTGCACGCCCGTGCCCGGCGACGCCATCGTGGGTTACATCTCGATGGGTCGGGGGATCACCGTGCACCGCGAGGATTGCCCGAACGTGCGGGCGCTCCAGCGCAATCCCGAGCGCTTCACCGAGGTGGAGTGGGAGGGAGGCGCCTCGTCGGGCTTCCTCGTCCAGATCGCCGTCGATGCGTGGGATCGCTCGCGGCTGCTCGAGGACGTCGCCCGCACATTCGCGGAGCACGGCGCGAACATCGTCTCCTACGGCGGGACGGTCGAGGACGGCATGGCGCGCAACTGGTACACGGCCGAGGTGGGCGAGGTGAAGGAGCTGCGGTCGCTCCTCACTGCGCTTCGCAACCTCGAAGCCGTGTTCGACGCCTACCGCGTCACGCCGTCGTAGGCTACAGCGGCCAGTCCGGTCGTTCGCGCAGCGCGACGAAGTCCTCGTCCTGCGCGGGCGTGCTCGGCGAAGGTCTGGCCGGAGCTCGAGCGCTCGCCGCAGGTGCGCCACCGCGTCGTCGGGCTCGTCCCGCCAGCGCCTCGGCGCACGCGACGTGGTACAGCGCTGCCGGGTGGTCGGGACGACGTCGAGAGCGTCCTCGAGCTCTGCGACGATACGCGTCGTAGTCGCCGGCGGTCCGATGGCGCTCGGCGACGAAGTAGTCCTCCCACGGCGACGGCTCGTACGCCGCGCCGCGCGGCCCTCCGATCGCGAGCACCGACGTCCCGGGCTCCTCGGCACGGGCGTGCCGCGTCACGTCTACGTCGCGGATGAAGACGACGGTTCCCGCGGGCGCGTCGATCGTCTCGTCGTCGAGCGTGAACGTTGCCCGGCCGGCCAGCACGACGTACACCTCCTCGTGCCCGAGGGAGCGCTCCGTGTGCTCCTCGACGACGTCGTCACCCGCATTGGGTGCGACGTACGCGTTGATCCCGAACGCTCCGATGTCGAGCGTTCGCCGGACCGGCCGCCAGAGCAGCGTGCCGTCCACGACCGCGATCGGATCGATCTCGTCCAGGCGAACGCTCTCCCAGCCGCTTCGCCACGCGCGAACCTAGCTCCGCGCGCTCACCGAGACGGGGGTCGCGTAGACGAGGTATCGCTGATCCGCGAAGAACCGCGGATGACACGCCTGGAGGACGAGCTCCTCGCGGCCGCTGCGACTCGAGCACGGAGAGATCGTTGTCGTCGACGATGCGGTGTCTCGTCACCCGGTACTCGACCGAGCCGTACGGGAGCTCGACCGAGACCGTGTCGCCGGGCTCGAGCTTGTCGATGTCCGAGAACGGCGCTCCGTACGTCGTCCGGTGCCCCGCGACGTAGACGAGCTCGCCTTCTCCGGGCATGAACGTCTCCAGGTGGCGGCCCGGCCCGCGTCGCAGGTCGTTCGAGCTCGTCCCGTTCACGACGACGAGGCTCAACCCGAGGCGCGGCACGCGCAACCGCGCAAAGGCGTCGCCGTCGTCGCTCGCGAGCCGAAAGCGCTTCGCTTCGCGGGAGACGTCGTCCTGTCGAGCCGGCTGTTCCGGTTTCGGCTTGGGCTTGGGCTTCGAAATCGGCTTGGCGGCAGGTGCGGGCTCCCAGCTCGCGAACTGCTCGTCGAGGTTCGACTCGAGCCGCCGCTGCTCGTACGCTGTATAGGCCGTCGTGAACGGGTCCTTCCAGAGGTACACGGTCGCGGTCCAGGCAAGGACACCGATGCCGATGACGAGGAGGAGCGTGCCGAGGCGATGTCTCATGGCTCGATCACAGAGTAGGTCGAGCTGTGCGTCGAACATGACCAGAAGGCGCAGAACCGTCGTGGTCGCTGCGGCGGTCGCAGCCATCGTGACCGCCGCCAACGCGAGCGACGGTGCGTACTTCTCACAGTCGTGGGGCTGGGTCGCGCTCGCGTTCCTCGTGCCGACGACCGTGCTGTTGATTCTCGATCGCGTCGCGGTTCCGGGCCGGCTGCGGATCGCGTTCGCTGCCTTCGTGGGCGCCCTCGGAGTGTGGATCGCGTTGTCGGCCGTCTGGTCGATCAGCACGTCCGCGTCCGTGCGCGAGGTCGAGCGGATGCTCGTGTACGTCGCCCTCGCACTCGCCGTAGCGCTCGTGCTTCGGCGCGGCGACGGCTCCGGCGTTCTCGCGGGAGCGTTCGTCGGGATCACCGTCACGTGCGGCTACGCGCTCGCCACGCGCCTCTTTCCGGATCGGTTCGAGACGTTCGACGACCCGATCAACACGTACCGGCTCGCGGAGCCTCTCGGCTACTGGAACGCACTCGGGCTCTTCTCGGCGATCGGGGCCATCCTTGCCGTTCGGACTCGTCGCCCATTCGCGTCGGACGAGCGTGGCAATCGCCGTCGCCGCGGGCGCGATTCCCGATCCTCGCTACTGCGCTCTACTTCACGTTCTCGCGAGGTGCATGGGCGCGCTCTCGTCGTCGGGCTCGGCGCGAGCGTCGCCCTCGATCCGCGTCGGCTCTCGGTTGGTCTGGACGGCGCTCGTCGTTGGGGTCCCGTCGGTCGTCTGCGTGGCGTACGCGTCCCGGCACGAGGCGCTGACGACCGAAGACGCGCCTGTTGCCGCGCGACGCGCGAAGGGCACCGCGTCGCCGTCGGTGCTCTGCGTCGTATCGTCGTATCCGCTCTCGTAGCTGCGTGGGCGCACGCAGCTCGTCGCGAACCGGGTCAGCCCGTCGCGCACGCGCGATCGTCGCCTTCGACCTCGCGCTCGCGGGATCGGCGTCGCCGTCGCCGTCGTGGCCGTCGTGATGCGGTAGGCGGCCCGTCGAGCGACTTCACGAGCGCTTCAATCGCTCGAGCCCGTCGCCGGAGGCGTCGACTCTGAACGATCGCCTCTTCAGCGTGTCGGGGAACGGTCGGAGGAGACAGCTCCGCGTCGGCTGGGACGTCGGGCCTGGAGCAGCCACTCGTCGGAAACGGTGCGGGCACGTTCGAGTACCTCTGGTACGAGGCACGCCCGAGTCTCGCAGATCGTCCGCGATGGTCACTCGCTGTACATGGAGACGTTCGCAGAGCTCGGCCTCGTCGGGGTCGTGCTTGCTCGGGGGCGGCGCTGCTCGTGCTCGCTCGTCGGCGGTGTTCGTGCGCGACGACAGCGCTTCGTCGCCTCCGGGCTCGGAGCACTCCTCGCGTGGGCGGCCGCCAGCGCGTCTCGACTGGCACTGGGAGATGGTCGGCCTGACGCTCGACGGCGCTGCTCGTGGGTTCGGCTCGGTCTCGTTGCATCGGAACGTCGTTCGCTGCCGATGCTCGGCAGGCTGCCGCTCGCGCTGGCGGTCGCCACGCTCACCTCGGTTCTCAGCGTGTTCGCCGTTTGGAGCCTCGTCGGCAACCAGGCGCTCTTCGCTGGGCGCGAGGCTGTGAACGCGCAAGGAGTGGAGCGACGCGCGCGACGACGCTCGCCGGGCGCAGGCGCTCCTGTTCTGGTCGCACGAGCCGGACATCGTGCTCGGCGATGCCGCTGCGGGTCTCGGCGACCGTGAGGGCGCGCTGCGTGTCGTATCGCAGTGCCGTCGCGACGGATCCGCGCAACTGGGTTGCATGGCTCCGACTGGCCCAGGTCGCACGCGGCGCAGAAAGAGCACGCCGCGTACGACCGGGTGCGCCAACTAAACCCTCTCGAAGAGGGTCTGCCGGGCGAGTGACGTTCCGACGAGCCGGCTAGCTCTTGCGCTGCTCGCGCCGCCGGAGGACGAGTCCTCCTGCGACGAGCGCGCCGCCGATGGCGACCGCGCCGAGGAGCGAAAGACCGGTGTTCGGAAGCGCCTGTGACTCTGCGGCGGCCGAGGCGGTATCGCCACCTGCCGTCGCCGAGACCTGAACGCCCTTCACCTTGTCGCCGTACTCATCCGTAGCCGGGGACTGCGCATAGGCAGCGCCTCCCAGAGCCAGGAACAGCCCGACGACCAAAGCGAGATATGCAACCGCGAAGACGAACGCGGACGAACGTGGTTTACCCATTCCCTTACCTCCCGATCCGCAGCATACCCACGTCTGGCCGGATGTCGACACTAGCCCAAGGTCTAGGTGTGGCTAGATCCGGAGGGCGTGCTGCCTACGGCCGGACGGCCGAGCGTCACCTCGAGCGTGCGCCGCGATCGCCGTCTCGCAGGACGACGATCGAGACGGTCTCACCCGGCTGTCGCGCGTCGACGGCGCTCTGCAAGTGCGGTCGCCGAGGTGACCTCCTGACCGTCGAACTCGACGATCACGTCGCCTCCGGTGGGTCGCTCCTGCCCGTCGACGATGCTCCGAGCCCGTTGCTGCGCGCAGGCCGGCGTCGTCGGCCGGCGTTCCGGGCACCACGGACGTGATCGCAACGCCCTCCTCGACCGGGGACATTCGCACGCCGAGGTACGCATGCCGCACCTCGCCCGTCGAGATGAGCTGGCGGACGATCGAGCGGACCGTATTCGACGGAATGGCGAACCCGACGCCGTCCGAGCCTCCGGACTCGCTCTCGATCTGTGCGTTCACGCCGATCACGCGTCCGCGGCTGTCGAGGAGCGGACCCCCGGAGTTGCCGTGGTTGATCGCGGCGTCCGTCTGGATCGTGTCGGTGATCGTGAAGTTGTTCGGCGCCGTCATCTCCCGATGAAGCGCGCTGACGATCCCGCTCGTGATCGTTCCCTCGAGGCCGAACGGGCTGCCCATCGCGAGCACCGCGTCTCCGACGTCGACCGCGCTCGAGTCGCCGAGGCGGAGCGGTGAGAGGAGGCCGGCGGGCGCATCGACTCGGATCACGGCGAGGTCGGTCGACGGATCGGTGCCGACGACCTCGGCATCGAGCTCGACGCCGTTCCAGAAGCTGACCGAAACCGACGACGCGCCTGCGACGACGTGCTGATTGGTCACGATGTGGCCGGTGCCGTCGTAGACGAAGCCCGATCCCTGCGCGTTCCCCTGCGCACTGCCGGCCGACAGCTCGACGACCGCTCTCGATGCCAGGTCGTAGATCTCGCTCGCAGCAAGCCCATCGGAGGCGACGGGCTCGGAGCCGTCGACGGTCACCTGACGCACCACCGTCGTCGCGTCGTCGTCGAGCACGGCGAACGCCGTGGCGCCGAGGCCGACGCCGAGCGCCAAGACTGCGAACAACGCGAGGACGACCAGTGGGGTGCGGGTGCGAGAGCGCATCGCGGTCTGACTCAGTGTGGCGAAAGCGAGACGACGTGGGATGAGGGAGGGGTAAGGCGCGACTAAGAAGTCGCTAAGACCAAAGCTTCGTTCCCCTGCACAGCGCACAATGCGGGCCATGAAGATCCTCGTCGTCGATGACGAACGCGCCGTTCGCGAGTCGCTGGAGCGCGCCCTCGACCTCGAGGGCTACGAGGTCGAGCTCGCCGCCGACGGGGAGGCGGCGCTCGAGCGTCTTGACGCCGCCGCGCCTGCGGACGCAGTGATTCTCGACGTCCTCATGCCGGGCATCGACGGCCTGGAGGTGTGCCGACGCCTTCGAGCCCGACGCAATTCGGTGCCGGTGCTCATGTTGACGGCGCGGACAGAGGTCGACAGTCGGGTGGCCGGCCTCGACGCCGGCGCTGACGACTATCTCGCGAAGCCGTTCGCGCTCGCAGAGCTGCTCGCCCGTCTGCGTGCATTGCTCCGCCGCGCGGCGAACGGCGACGACGGCTCCGTGCTGCGCTTTTCGGACCTCGAGGTCGATCTCGGCACGCGCGAGGTCAGGCGCGGTAGCGCCTCGATCGAGCTCACGCGCACCGAGTTCTCGTTGCTCGAGCTGTTTCTCCGCAACCCGCGCCAGGTGCTGACGCGCTCGGTCATCTTCGAGCGGGTCTGGGGCTACGACTTCGGGCCCACATCGAACTCCCTCGACGTCTACATCGGGTATCTGCGTCGCAAGACGGAGGACGGCGGAGCGCCGCGCCTGATACATACCGTGCGCGGGGTCGGGTACGCCCTTCGTGAGTCATGACGTTTCGGGCGCGCATCGCGGTTTCCGCGGCCGCTGCGGTCGCGCTCACGGTCGTCGCTGCGTCGCTGGTCCTCTACTTCGTTGCGCGCGAGCAGCTTCGGGCTCCAGTCGACGAGGCGCTCGAGAATCGCGCTGCCGAGATCTCCCTGCAACAGCTGGGCATCCTGCCGGGCGGCGGCGGCGACACGTACCTGGCGGTTCGCCCGGAGTTCGGCGGTGCGAGAGGCTACGTGCAGCTGGTACGCACGGACGGCACCATCCTCGTCCCTCCGCGTCAGGATGTGAGGCTCCCCGTCGATGATGCCGTCCTCGCCGTCGCGGGTGAGAAGGGTGCCGCGTTCTGGGACGACGTGAGCGTCGACGGAGAACACATTCGCGTGTTCACGTTCGCGTACGGACCGGACGCGGCAGTGCAGGTGGCACGCCCGCTGAACGAGGTCGACGAGTCGCTCCGTCGCATCGGACTGTTCCTGCTCCTGATCGCCGCGGCCGGCATCGTCAGCGCAGCGGGACTGGGACTCGTCGTCGCGCGTGCCGCGCTCACGCCGGTCCGGGACCTCACGGAGACCGTCGAGCGCGTGAGCGAGACGCAGGATCTCTCGGAACGGATCGAGGTCGCTGGTAACGACGAGCTGAGCCGGCTGGCTGCGAGCTTCAACGGGATGCTCGGCGCGCTCGAGGAGTCGACGCGTGCGCAAAGGCAGCTGGTCGCCGATGCGTCGCACGAGCTTCGGACCCCACTCACGAGTGTGCGCACGAACATCGAGGTCCTCGCCGGCGACCGGATGCTGCCTCCGGAGGATCGCGCGCGCCTGCTGTCGGACGTCGTCGAGCAGCTCGGCGAGATGACGACACTCATCTCGGAGCTCATCGAGCTGGCCCACGCGGAGCAGATGACGGTCGAGCGCGAGGACGTTCGTCTCGACCTCCTCGTCGCCGACGCCGTCGAGCGAGCCCGCCGCAACCGGCCCGAGGTCGTGTACAGCGTCGAGCTCGAGCCCGCGACCGTGCAGGGAGTTCCCGTGACGATCGAGCGGGCGGTGGGCAACCTGCTCGACAACGCAGCCAAATGGAGTCCTGCGGGAGCCGAGATCGAGGTCGCGATCCGCGACGGGAAGCTCACCGTCCGCGATCATGGACCCGGCATCGCCGACGAGGACCTGCCGTACGTGTTCGATCGCTTCTATCGTGCACGCGCCGCGCGCGGGATGCCGGGATCCGGGCTTGGACTCGCGATCGTGCGTCAGGTCGCGGAGTCGCACGGCGGCGACGTGGTGGCCGAGCGCGCCGAGGGCGGTGGCACGCGCATGGTGCTCACGCTCGGTGCGCCTCAGGCTCTCGCTTCCGCCTCCTAGCGAGTCGCCGTCAGAAGATCTTCTTAGCTCATCCTCAGTGCCCTCTTAGGCGCGAGTGTTCTCATGCCGCTCATGACCAGAGGTAAGAAGCTGACGTATGCAGCCGGGGTTGCCGGCGCAGCGCTCGTCGTCGCCGGGCTCGGCGCTGCAGGTGCGATCGCCGCCTCGGATCTGTTCTCACCGAGCGAGGAGAGCAAGGCGGTCATCGACGATGCCGCTTCTCAGCTCGGCGTCGAGCCCTCGGAGCTGTCCGACGCGCTGAAGCAGGCGTTGAAGAACCGTGTCGACGAGGCTCTCGACGACGGTCGGCTGACCGAGGAGCAGGCGGAGCAACTGAAGGAGCGAATCGACGCGGACGACTATCCGCTGCTCTTCGGTCGCGGCGGACACGGCGGTCCGGGTGGGTTCGGTCGGCACAGCCATCTCGACGTCCTCACGGCCGCTGCTGCGTTCCTCGGCATGACGGAGGCCGAGCTGCGCGAAGAGCTCGAGGACAAGACCCTCGCCGAGATCGCGAAAGAGAAGGGCAAGACGGCGGCTGGTCTCGTGCAGCAACTCGTGGCGACGCAGACCAAGCGGATCGACGAGGCAGTCGCGGACGGCAGACTCACCGAGGAGCAGGCGGTCGAGATCGAGGCCGGTCTCGAGGAGCGGATGGAAGCTCTCGTCAACGGCGATCACCCCGGCGGGCCGCGCGACGGGCGACATCCGCGCTTCTGGCCGGGGTCCGGCTCGCCTCGTGCGCCACCGTTCTTCGGCGGCCCTCCGGCCTAGGACGACACGACGTAGCAGTATCGGGGTCGGGCGCTCAGCCCGGCCCCGATCCAGGTTGTCCCAGTCCCTCGATCGAGGGACTGTCCCTCGTTCGAGGCGTACCTCGTTCGAGGGATTGCATCCCCCGAACGCGTGAATACAAGGAGATTGGGGAGAGGGGAAGGGGCCGCGCGCTCGTCCTCGGACGGGCGCGCGGCATGAACCCGACCCCCCACGGTCGGAGCGAACCGCCCCCTCCCCCTATCGACGTCCTCGGTCTCGCCGACGACGCGCCCGACGTCGGGACTGACCTGCTCGCTTACTCGGCGAGATCGCCTCGTTCGAACGCTCGGACGCCGGCGCGCAGGTCGTCCGGTACCGGTGTCGGGCGCCTCGTGTCGAGGTCGACGAGCACGAGTGTCTGCTCCGCCGTCACCATCAACAGGTCATCCGGGAGACGGTACGCGGCGCACTCGTACGTGATGCTCGTGCGTCCGATCCGGCTCACGCGCACGAACGCCTCGATCAGCTCGTCGAATCGCGCGGGAGCGTGGTAATCGACCGCCGAGGCACGCATGACGAACTCGCAGCCCTCGGCCGCGAAACCTCCGAGGTGGCGGTGGTACTCGGTGCGCGCGTGGTCGAAGTACGGCAGGTACCGGCCGTAGTAGACGACTCCCTGCGCGTCCGTGTCGGAGAACCACACGCGCGTGAGCGCCGAGTACTTGAACGGCGGGCGCCGGTCGGTGGGGCGACCGAGCTCGGGGACGTCCGTCACGGCGCGCTCCTACGCACGGATCACGCCCAGAACCTCGTCCCGCTTCTCGATCATCACGTCCTCGGAGAGCGCTTCGAGGTTCAGGCGCAGAAGCGGCTCCGTGTTGGACGGGCGGACGTTGAAGTGCCAGTCGTCGAAGTCGATCGAGATGCCGTCGAGATGCGAGACGCGACCCCCTTCCGCCGTGTAGCGCTCCTTGAGCTCCTGCAGCTTGAGCGGCACATCGGCAACGGGTGTGTTGATCTCACCGGTGAGGAAGAAGCGCTCGCGGTACGGGCGTAGTAGCTCCGAGAGCGTCGTCCCGCTTCGCGAGATGAGCTCGAGCATGACGAGGAAGGGGACGACGCCCGTGTCCGCCTGCGCGAAGTCGCGGAAGTAGTAGTGGGCCGACACCTCGCCCGCGAAGACAGCGTCGTCGGCGCGCATGCGCTGCTTGATGAAGGCGTGGCCGACCCGATTCACGAGCGGAACTCCACCGGAGCGCTCGATGGTCTCGGGTACCGCCCAGCTCGCGCGTACGTCGTAGATGACCTTCTCGCCTGGCGAATGCGCGAGCACGGCCTCGGCGAGAAGCGCGGTGGCGAAGTCGCCCGGGACGAACTCGCCCGTGTCGTCGACGAAGAAGCAGCGATCGGCGTCGCCGTCGTAGGCGACGCCGAGATCGGCGCTCTCCTCCACGACCTTCGCCACGATGAACGCGCGATTCTCCGGCAGGAGCGGGTTCGGCTCGTGGTTCGGGAAGGTTCCGTCGGGCTCGAAGTAGCAGCGCACGACGTCGAGCTGCGGCAGGCGTTCGAGAACGGGCGGGAGCATGGCCCCGGCCATGCCGTTCGCGGCATCGATTACGACGCGGAGCGGTCGAATCGCTCCGACGTCGACGAACGAGAGCACCTTGGAGACGAAGGTGGGCCAGACGTCCTCGTCGCCCACCGCACCCCGGCGCTCGACCTCGCCGAAGCCTGCGTCGGCTCGAGCCCTGATCTCGACGAGCCCGGAGTCGCCGCCGACCGGGAGCGCACCGCGGCGGACGATCTTCATCCCGGTGTACTCCTTCGGGTTGTGTGACGCGGTGACGCAGATGCCGCCGTCGAGACCGAGCTCTGAGACCGCGTGGTAGAGCATCTCGGTGCCCACGAGCCCGAGCTTGATGACATCGGCTCCACTGTCGGCAATACCGTTCACGACAGCCTCGAACACAACCGGGGACGAGACGCGCATGTCGTGTCCGACTGCGACGCTCCTGGGCTCGAAGTGCTCGCCGTACGCCCGTGCAACACGGTAGGCGCCGTCCTCGTCCAGCTCGCTCGGGTAGATCCCGCGAACGTCGTACGCCTTGAAGACGGAAGGATCGAGCACGGCGGGATGCTAACGGCGGGATGCGACCCGCCCCCGTCGGCGTTTCTACAATTCAGTAATGGAGCGCAAGCTCGCCACGGTTCTGTTCGTCGACATCGTCGATTCCACCCGTCTGGTGCGCGCAGCCGACCCCGAGGTCGTGCGTCGTCGCGTCAACAGATTCTTCGAGATGGTCTCGTCTTGCGTCGTCCAGCACGGAGGCATCGTGGAGAAGTTCGCCGGAGACGCGGTCATGGCTGCATTTGGCGTTCCCCAGGCCCACGAGGACGACGCACAGCGAGCGACCCGCGCCGCGCTCGCGATGCACGCGGCGGTCGACGAGCTCGAGCTGGAGGCGCGTATCGGGATCGAAGCGGGCGAGGTCGTGGTCGACGGATCCGAGTCGACGTTTGCGACGGGTGAGGCGGTCAACCTCGCGGCGCGGCTCCAGGAGGCGGCACGGCCGGGGGAGATCCTCATCGGCCCGACGGCCTATCGGCTCGCCGCGGGCAGCCTCGTGGCCGAGGACGCAGGCCCCCTCGAGCTGAAGGGCGTCGACGGCCCTCTTCGAGCCTGGCGAGTCGTCGACATGCTCGACGGCCCGGCGCGTTCGCTTGGACCGCGCGCCCCGCTCGTCGGTCGCGAGGCCGAGCTCGAGCTTCTCGAGAACACGTTCAATCGGAGCCTCCGCGACAGCCGCGCGCACCTCTTCACGATCTACGGCGAGCCCGGCGTCGGAAAGAGCCGTCTCGCACGTGAGTTCGTCGACGGCGTCGAGCGGGCGAGCGTCCTGGTCGGTCGCGCGCTTCCCTACGGCGAAGGCGTCACGTACTGGCCGCTCGGCGAGATGGTCAAGGCGGCCGCAGGCATCTCGGACGACGACCCGCTCGAGGAGGCCTTCGAGAAGCTTCGCGAGTGCTGCGCCGAGGAGGCGGTCGCGGACGTCCTCGGGCTCGCGGCCGGGCTGATGGAGGCGCTCGAAGGGGAGCGCAGCCCGCAGGAGATCGCCTGGGCTGCGCGTGAGGTGATGCAGGGGATCGCCGATGTTCAGCCACTCATCCTGCTGTTCGAGGACATCCATTGGGCCGAAGAGCCGCTGCTCGACCTCATCGAGCACGTGGCCGACTGGGTGCGCGCGCCCGTCCTCATTCTCTGCCTCGCACGGCCCGAGCTGCTCGATGCCCGGCGGGGCTGGGGTGGTGGCAGGGTTCGCTCGACGGCGATCGAGCTCGAGCCACTCTCGGAGGAAGAGAGCGCGGAGCTCGTGGAGCAGCTCTTGAACCAGCTCGGCGGCACCTCGGGCGAGCGACCCACGTCGCTGCCGAAGGAGGCGCTCGATCGCACGGAAGGCAACCCGCTGTTCGTCGAGGAGACGATCCGGATGCTCGTCGAGAGCGGGTCGGGCAACGGCTCGGCCGACCGCGTGCCCGACACGCTCCAGGCGCTGATCGCCGCTCGCATCGACCACCTCGATCCCGCCGCGAAGACGTTGCTGCAGCGAGGAGCAGTCGTGGGACGCGTGTTCTGGCGAGGCGCTCTCGAGCATCTCGCGCCGGACGTCGAAGGACACGAAGCGCTCGTCGACGACCTGCTGCAGCGCGAGTTCCTCCTGCGCGAGCCCCGCTCGTCGATCTCGGGTGAGGTCGCATACCGGTTCAAGCACGCGCTCATTCGCGAGGTCGCCTACACGGGGATGGCCAAGCTCGCCCGGGCGCAGTACCACGCGCGGTTTGCGGAGTGGCTCGCGGAGAAGACGGGCGAGGAGCTCGTCGAGATCCGCGCGTACCACCTCGACCAGGCCGTCGAGTTCCTCACCGAGCTCGAAGGTGCGCCGCCGGAGGAGCTCGCACAGGAGGCAGCGGCCGCACTCGTCAAGGCGGCCAAGCGGGCGATCGCTCGGGAGGCCTATGGGAACGCGCGCAAGCTCGGTTTGCGTGCCCTCGAGCTCCGACCGACGCTCGGCGCGCGCTACGTTGCGGCCCGCGCGGCGTGGCGACTCCAGGACTTTGCCGCGGTTCAGGTCGAGATGGAGAAGGTCAGGGAGCAGGCGGAAGAGCTCGACGAGCGCGTCGTCGAGGCGCTGGCGCTCACCGCACTGGGCGAGGCCGCACTCAAGCGCGACGGAGACCCGGATCGAGCGCAAGAGCTCGTCGACCGTGCACTCGAGATTCTGGCCAAGGAGGACGATCACGCCGCACGCTTCGACGCTCTCACGATTCGCGCGATCATCGGTGGCTGGCACGGGGACATGGACGAGGTCGTCCTGCACATGGAGCGCGCCTACGCCCTCGCGATGGATGCCGGACGGAAGGACCTTCAGACGATCGCGGCGCAGATCCTCGCGCAGACGCACATCGTCCGCCTCGAGCTCGACGAGGCGGAGCTCCTGCTCACGCGTGCGCTCGAGCTCGCCGGTGAGAGCGGCAGCATCCGTGCGCGAGCCGCCGCATCCCTCTCGTACGGCTGGTTCCTCGCCGTCAAGGGCGAGCTCGATGCGGCGGAGACCGTGTTCGAGGAGGTTCGACAGACCTCTGCGGAGCTCGGGATCGAGCCCGCCGTGGCCAACGCGCTTGCGCGCTCGGGCAACGTGGCCATGCGGCGTGGCGACTACAAGCGGGCGGAGAAGGTCTATCGAGAAGCGGTTCGAATCACGTCGACGCGCGGGGATCGCGGATTTCTCCCAGGACTGCAGGCATCGCTCGCCGAGGCGCTCGCCGCACTCGGCAAGGTCGACGAGGCCGAACGCCTCGCGCTCGAGGTCGAGGCGAGCCCGAGGCCCGACCCGCACTTCGAGACGACCGTGATCGGCACGCTGGCGGCCGTTCGTGCTGCGCAGGGGCGCGACGACGAAGCGGAGGAGCTGTATCGGCAGGCGCTAGTCGGAACGAAGAGCGGCTTCGCCCTGCTCGAGCTCGAGGTTCTCGAGCGGTTGGTGGTCTTCTATCGCGACCGCGACCGCTATGACGAGGCGGCGACGTGTCAGGCGCGAATCGCGGAGCTCGTTCCGTCGGCGCCGATGAGCACCGAGCGGATCGCCTGACTCGACTCCTCGTCGGGCGACTCCGAGATCACGGTCGCCGGCCGCTCGAAGCCCGCGAGCGCGTCGCGGAGCGGCTCGGCGCGTAGCGTTCCGTCGCCGTACGGCAGGTGCTTCGTCTCGTTGCGGTTCGCGAACGCGATGTCGGAGAAGTGGATGTGGAACGGCGCGTCTGGCTCGAGGACGGCGTCGACGAGCGCGAGCGCCTCGGCAAAGAGCGGTGCCTCGAGGAACGCGCCGTCGCTCGTCGCGTGCATGTGCGCGAAATCGAGCACCGGTCGCACCCAGTCGACGCGACGCGAGATCTCCACGACGTCGTCGACGGATCCGAGGTCTCGCACCCGACCCATCACCTCGATGCCGAAGGGCACGGCGCGATCCTTCCCGGCGAGGCGCTCGCGGAGCGTGTCGAGCTGCTCGACGACCGCGTCGATCGCGTCCTCACGGCTGCGGCCCAGCAGGAAGCCAGGGTGGAAGACGACGAGCTCGGCTCCGCTCGCCGCCACGATGCCGGCGCTGCGGTCGAGCGCGCCTACTGCCGACGTGAACTTCCGCCCACTTGCCTCGAGGTGTCCCATGAAGCCGAAGAGCGGCGCATGGACGGAGAGAGCGATGTCGTGCTCGCGCGCGAGCTCGCCGAGCCGCTCGGCAAACGGGTAGTCCATCCAGAAGCCACTCTCGAAGTCGATCTCGCAGGCCGAGTATCCGCGCTCGAGGAGTAGCTCGACGGCCTGCTCGGGTGACTCCCGTGAGGGCATGCGTGCCGGCCCGACGCGGATGCGCGCTGCCACCCCCCGATCGTAGTACCGATGTGATTGGCTTCCGTTCGTGAAGGCGACGATGCTCCTGGCCGACTACGCCGTCGTGTCGGACGGCAAGCTGACGATCGTCGGCGGAGGCTGGTCGCAGACCGGGCCCGGAGCCGGCATCGTTCGGAATCGGTCTGCTCATCCAGGTGCCGTGGGACCAGGCGAACACGCGCCACGTGTTCTCGGTGGAGCTCCTCGACGCGGACGGCTCGCCGATCGGGTTCGAGGACGACGACGACGCCGACCAGGTCGTCGCGTTCGGCGGGGAGTTCGAAGTCGGTCGGCCGCCGGGCCTCAAGCCGGGGACGCCGCTCGACTTCCCCGTGGCGGTGAACTCGACGCCCCTGCCGCTCGAGCCCGGACGCTACGAGTGGCGGTTGACCATCGACGACGCCTCACACGAGGACTGGACGGTGCCGTTCACCGTGCGCGGCGAGGAGCAGTAGCGGCTCTCCGAAGTCCGTCCGACAGGACCCGTACGCTCGGCGCATGGCCAGAGACCTCTCCAGAAGCCCGTCGAGAATCGATCTCCTCGAGCTCGACATCGACCTCCGGCTCGCCGATCTCTGGCGAGAGGCGGCTGACGTGTCCGACTGGAGCCTCGAGATCATGGCGGCATTCATCCGTGCTGCGTACGGCAAGGGGTACTGCGATGCGTTCACGGAGGAGTCGCCCGGGTCGCTCTGCGTCGACCACGGCTATCGCATGCCCGATCGCCGGTTCTCGGACCGGGATCCGGCCGAGCGCGCCGCGTAAGCGGCTGTTCAGAGGCGCCAGACGCCTACCGGGCTAGACTCTCGGCATGGCTCGGAATGCGAGTCCGGCGCGGCTCGTGATCGCACTGTCGGTGGCGGGCGTCCTCGCGGTCTTCCTGCTGTACACGTCCATTGCGGGCGGCGGCAACCCGTCGCTTGCTCCGAGCGAGCTCGCGGGGCGAACGGGCGACGTGCAGCTCGCAGGCCTCGTCGTCGGCCCCGTACGCGGTGACGCACACGCCGGGGGCCTGCAGTTCAAGCTCAAGGACATCTCCGGAGACAGCCGGAAGACCGTTGCCGTCCTCTACTCGGGCTCGGTCCCGGATCTCTTCAAGGTCGGGCGGCACATCGTCGTCGACGGCGAGCTGCAGCAGGGCAGGTTCGTCGCCCAGCCCGGCTCGATGATCACGAAGTGCCCGTCGAAGTACGCGCCGAAGCAGAGCGGCGACTCCGCCTGGCGTCAAATTGGCGCGCCGCCGGCGGTCACGACCAGCCGGGCGACGCCGCATGCCTGACGCTGGGTCGCGCCGCGCTCCTCGTCACCCTCGGTCTTTCTCTCTACGCGCTCGTGGCCGGCGCTACTGCTGCGCACCTCGGGCGCCGCCGGCTCGCGCGCTCTGCACAGAACGCGCTCGTCGCGTCGTTCGCGACGACCGCCGTCGCCGCTGTCGTTCTCCTGGCGGCGCTGCTGCGCAACGACTTCTCGTTCACCTACGTCGCGCGTTCGACGAGCGAGGCGCTGCCGACTGCGTACACCATCTCGGCATTCTGGGGTGGGCAGGAGGGCTCGCTGCTCCTCTGGCTTCTCGTGCTCACCGGCTTCGGCGCCGCCGCGGTGAGCCTGAATCGAAGCTGGGCTCGCGATCTGATCGTGTGGGTCGTGCCCGTCTTCGCGGCGGTGTCGACGTTCTTCGCGTTCCTCGTCGTCGTGGTCGCGAGCCCGTTCGCCACTCAAGTGGCTCCGGCAGACGGCGCCGGCATGACCCCGAGCCTTCAGAACCCGTACATGCTCGCGCATCCGCCGCTTCTGTACCTCGGATACGTCGGTCTCACGGTGCCGTTCGCATTTGCGATCGGTGCGCTGCTCTCGCGCAAGCTCGACGAGCGCTGGCTCATTGCGACCCGCCGGTGGACGCTCTTCGCCTGGGCGGCCCTCGGGATCGGACAGCTCCTCGGCAGCCACTGGGCCTACGTGGAGGTCGGCTGGGGTGGCTACTACGCGTGGGATCCCGTCGAGAACGCGGCGCTCATGCCGTGGCTCGCCGCGACGGCGTTCCTCCACTCGGTGATGATCCAGGAGAAGCGGGGGATGCTGCGCGTCTGGAACGTCCTGCTCGTGATCCTCGCGTTCTCGCTGTCGCTCTTCGGGACGTTTCTAACGCGCTCGGGTGTCGTCAACTCGATCCATTCGTTCACCCAGAGCTCCATCGGGCCGTGGTTCCTCGCGTTCATCGCAGTCGTGGTGGCGGTCTCGCTCGGGCTCGTTCTCTCGCGCCTCCCGCAGCTGCGCTCGCCCACGAAGCTCGAGTCGGCGATCTCGCGCGAAGCTGCCTTCCTCTACAACAACCTGCTCCTACTCGCGCTCTGCCTCGCGATTCTCTGGGGCGTCGTCTACCCGATGCTCTCAGAGGCCGTGCGCGGCGAGGCGATCGTCCTCGGCCGTTCCTACTACGACTTCTTCCTGCGCGCCTTCGGTCTGCCGCTGCTGCTGCTCATGGGGATCGGGCCGCTCGTAGCGTGGCGCCGCGCTTCGCTCGCAAGTCTTGCGACGACGTTTCGCTGGCCTACGGGGGTCGCGGTCGTGACGGGCGTCCTGCTGCTCCTCCTCGGAGCGGGAAGCTCGATTCCGGGGCTCGTCGCCTACACCTTCTCCGCGTTCGTGATCGCCACGATCGTGATGGAGTTCGCGCGGGGAACGCGCGCGCGAAAGGCGCTCGGCGCGGCGTCGTGGCCGTCGGCGTTCGGCTCGCTCATCTCGCGCAATCGCAGGCGCTACGGCGGCTACGTCGTGCACGCAGCGATCGTGATGCTGGCGATCGGCGTCGCCGGATCGAGCGCGTTCGACAGCGTCGCCGAGGCCAAGCTCGCTCGGGGCGACTCACTTCGGATCGGCGACTACACGCTGGTGTACCGGTCGCTCGACGAGCGTGCGAGCGCGAACGCCACCGAGATTCGCGCGACGCTCGACGTCCGCCGCGGTGATCGTGAGCTCGGAACGGTCGAGGCGGGCAAGAACGCGTACACGATCGAGGATCAGGTTTCGAACGAGGTGGGCATCCGCAGCGACAAGCTGACGGGCGAGGATCTCTTCGTGATCGCGGAGCAGATCGATCCCGACGGAAGCATCTACTTTCGCGTCTTCGTGAAGCCGCTCGTCAACCTCATCTGGCTCGCCGGGCTCGTCTTCCTGGTCGGGTCACTGATCACACTCTGGCCCGACCGGCGCGAGCAGCGACGTCTTGTCGCGCGCGCATCCGAAGTCGGCATCCCCGCGACACCTTGACGTTGGCACTCGTGCTCGCCGCGGCGCTTGCGGTCGCGTGTGTCGTCGCGGTCGCGCTTCCGTTCATACGCGAACCCGAGCCCGAGTCGGACGAGCTGGACGATCTGGACGACGCCGAGCGCCATCGGCTCGCGCTGCTCGAAGAGCGGGATCGCGCGCTCGCAGCTCTGAAGGAGCTCGAGTTCGAGCACCGCACGGGCACGGTCTCCGACGAGGACTACCGTGCTCAGCTCGGGCCGTTGCGCCGCGACGTGGCCTCGGCGCTTCAGGCGCTGAGTCGTGACCAGGAGGAGGGTCGACCAGACGATGCGCGAAACTAGGGGGATGGGACGGCGAGCCATCGCTGTCGTCGGCCTTGGGCTCGCGCTCGCGCTGGCCGCGTCCGCGTCTGCTCAGACCCCGGAGAGCGAGAAGGCGGCCGTCGACGAGCGGATCGCGGCGCTGCAATCCGAGATCGCCGAGTCGAAGGCACAGGAGGGCGTCCTCACGTCGCAGCTCTCCGCTGTCGTCGCCGAGCTCGAGGATGCGCAGGCGGCAGTCGAGAGTGCCGAAGCGAGCGTGTCGACGCTCGAGGCGGAGCTCTCGTCGGCCCGGGCGCGACTCGACGAGCTCACTGCGCTGCTCGCGAGGCAGACGAAACGTCTGGAGCGCCTGCAGATCGAGTACGCGAAGGCTGTGTCGATCCTCGAAGCGAGGGTGCGAGCTGCCTACATCGACGAACCGCCCGATACTCTCGCCTTCCTCGTCTCGGCGACGAGCTTCGACGAGATCATCGACAGTGTCGAGCTGCTCTCGCGGATCGGCGCGCAAGACCGACGCATCGCGCGTCAGGTGGAGAAGGCCAGAGTCGCGGCCGCCGCAGAGCGCAAGGCCACGATCGGCACGAGGCGTCTCCAGGAGGCGACCGTCTCCGTCATCGGCTCGCGGACCGAGGAGGCGCGTGCCGCGCGCGATCAGCTCGCCGGGGATCGCGACCGGCTTGCGACGGTCGAGGAGCTCAAGACGAGCGCGCTCACCGATACGCGGGAGACCCGTGCGGAGTATCTGCAGGAGGTCGAGGCGCTGGCGGCGCAGAGTGCGGAGCTCGCGTCGCGGATCCAAGCTGCACAGGAGGGTGCCGGGTCGACGGGCACCGGACAGCCGTCGGCGGCCGGCTTCATCTGGCCATGCGACGGCGTTGTCGTCAGCGGCTTCGGAATGCGCTGGGGACGGATGCACGAGGGCATCGACATCGGCTGCGCCTACGGAACGCCGAACCGGGCCGCAGCGTCGGGCACCGTCATCTACTCCGGTTGGCTCGGCGGCTATGGGAATCTCATCGTCGTCGATCACGGAAACGGCCTCTCGACCGCGTACGCGCACGCATCGTCGCTCCTCGTCGGGGTCGGCCAGTCCGTATCCCAGGGCGAGACCGTGTCGCTCGTGGGCTCGACGGGCAACTCGTCCGGGCCGCACCTGCACTTCGAGGTGCGCGTCAACGGCCAGGCCGTCGACCCGCTCTTTTACCTCTAGGCCGCTTCGATGGCCGTGCGTGGCAGCGCGACCGAGCTGACCAGATGGAGATCGGGAAGAGCACGCCAGCGCTCGTCGAACCCGAGGCCGTAGCCGGCAAAGAGCTCGTCCGGAACCGTGAACCCGATGAAGTGGACGGGGAGCTGATCCACGAGACGTCGGTACGGGCGGTCGAGCAGCGTGACCGCCGCGAGGCTTGCCGGGTTTCGCAGCATCAGCGTTCGGCAGAGAAAATGCAGCGTCAGGCCCGTGTCGACGACGTCCTCCACCAGCAAGCACGTGCCGTCCCTCGAGCGGCGCGTCGACGTCCTTCAGGAGTCGAACCGCGCCGTCCTGCCCTCCGGTGTACGGCGCAAGCTCGATCACGTCGAGCGTGTGCGGGATCTGCAGGGCGCGCGTGAGATCGGCGAGGAACACGACACTCGACTTCAGAGGTGCGATGAGGATCGGATCCAGACCCTCGTAGGCAGTCGCGATCTCGTTCCCGAGCTCTGTGACGCGCGCGGCGATCTCCTGCCGCGACAGATGGACGACGCCCACGACGCCGTTCTCGGGTGCCGGTGCGTTCGCCACTACGACGCGAGCTGCAGCCGGTAGCGCTGCGCGAGCCGCTCGATGTCCCGCCGGTAGAAGAGCTTCACACGCACGTGCGGGTAGAGGCGGTGGATCTCACGGAGCTTGCGGTTCTTGCGCGTCACCAGCGACTGCTTCATGACGGTCACCTCGATGAACAGGTTCTGCTCCGGGAGGTAGAAGTCCGGCGTGAACGCGCTGACGACGCGTCCGTTCGCATCCCGCTCGAGAACGAAGGAATGCGGCTCGTAGTCCCACGGAACACCGTAGTAGTCGAGGATCTTGGCGCACTCGACCTCGATCCGGTTCGCAAACCGAGGAGGCTGATTGCCGCAATATGCCTGGAAAACCGGGCTTGCCTCCCGCACCCGCGCCACCGTAGCAACGGCCCCGGACGTTCCACCAACCGGCCTTAGACTTGGGTTGTGTTCCGGATCGCACAGTTCTCCGACCTGCACTGCGGGGAGACGTACTTCGAGGCGAGCCTGCTCGAGCGCGCGATCGGGGAGATCAACGAGCTCCAGCCGGACGTCGTCGTCTGCTCCGGCGACCTGACCACGTTCGGTTTTCGGCACGAGTACCTCACCGCGCGGGAGTACGTCGATCGCATTCACTGCGATGCGCTCGTCGTCGTCCCCGGGAACCACGACTCCCGCAATGTCGGCTACGTCCACTTCGAGGAGATGTTCGGCGACCGGAACTCGGTCCTGCGGAAGGGCCCTGTCTCGATCGTCGCCGTCGACTCGAGCGAGCCCGACCTCGACCACGGGCAGATCGGGCGGGGGAGGTACCGGTGGATCGAGGAGCAGTTCGCCGAGCCGGCCGATCTCAAGGTCTTCGTCCTGCACCACCATCTGCTTCCCGTGCCCGGCACCGGGCGCGAGCGCAACGTGGTCTACGACGCCGGCGACGCGATCGAGTGTCTCCAGCGCGCGGGTGTTCGCCTCGTCCTCTCGGGGCACAAGCACGTGCCGTACGTCTGGCGGCTCGAGGATCTCTTCGTCGTGAACGCCGGCACGGTCTCCTCGCTCCGGCTGCGCGGCAACACGAGGCCCTGTTACAACATCATCGAGATCGAGGACCGCAAGGTCGACGTCTGGCGTCGCCACCCGTTTCACGGTCAGGAGCGGCTCGTGTCCTTCTCGCTCGACACGCTCGAATACGCGAAGTTCACCGGCACGATCGAGGACGAGGTCACGGCGCGCACGTGAGGGCGGTTGCGATCGTCGACGGCGAGCATTACGCCGCCGTCGTCCGTCACGCTCTCGTGGAGCTTCCGTACGACTTCGCCGCGGCGGTCCTCATCGGAGGGCAAGAGAAGCTGCGAGGAGGTGAGGACTACGGCGTGCCGCTCGAAGCGGACGTCGAGTCTGCCATCGCCACGTATGCGCCCGACGTCGTCGTCGACCTCTCCGACGAGCCCGTGCTCGGGCCGCGGGAGCGCCTTGCGCTCGTCAGCAGAGTGCTCGCGCGCGGAGTTCCGTACGTCGGGGCCGACTTCCGCTTCGAGCCGCCGGAGCGGGCTTCGTTCGGTCTGCCCTCGATCGCCGTCGTGGGAACTGGGAAGCGCGTCGGGAAGACCGCAGTGACCGGCCATCTGGCCCGACTGCTCTCGGCCGACCACGACCTGGTCGTCGTCGCGATGGGCCGCGGGGGCCCGCCCGAGCCCGAGGTGATCCGCGCGCCGCCGACCGTCCAGGGACTTCTCGACCTCTCACGATCCGGGCGGCATGCGGCGTCGGATCATCTCGAGACCGCTGCGCTCGTCGGGGTGCCCACGGTCGGCTGCCGGCGCTGTGGCGGTGGGCTGGCCGGAGCGGTCGCGACCTCGAACGTCGCCGAAGGTGCGCGTGTGGCCGCGTCCCTCGATCCCGACCTCGTCGTGTTCGACGGCAGCGGCGCCGCGTTCCCCCCGATCGACGCCGACCGCACCGTCCTCGTGGCGGGCGCGCACCAGGATCCGGACGTCGTGGCCGGCTATCTCAACGCGTACCGGCTCCTGGTCGCCGACCTCGTCGTCCTCACGATGGCGGAGCCTGGCGCCGAATTGGCGCGGATCCAGGAACGAGTCCGAGCGTGCGTCCGTCCGGGCGTTCCGGTCGTCGCGACGACGCTGCATCCTCGGCCGCTCACCACCGTCCGCGGCCGCAGCGTGGCGTACTTTTCTGCGGCGCCCGCTCACGCGCTCGCGCGCCTCCGAGACCATCTCGAGAACGTCTTCGGGGCACACGTCGTCCACGTGTCCGGCAATCTCGCTGACCGACCCGCGCTCCGAGACGAGCTCGAAACCGTGTCGGCGGAGGTCTATCTCGTCGAGCTGAAGGCGGCCGCGATCGACGTCGTCGCCGAGGCGGCGTCCGCAAGAGGGGCCGAAGTCGTGCTTGCCGCGAACGACGTCGTCGCGGTGCCCGGCGAGCCGGACCTTGACGAGCTACTGCTCGGCATGGCCAAATTCCAGGGATGAGAGAGCGCCGCCACCGTCTCCCGCTGCCGCTCGGCGACGAGGTGCCGTTCTCGAAGGGCCTGATGGCGCGTGCGCTCGTCGTCACGGGGCTCGATCCGGAGCGCGCCTATCTCATCGCGCGCCGCGCCGACCGGGATCTCGCCGAGCGAGGTGCGATGTCGCTCGACCTAGACCGGCTGGGCGAGCTCGCCGCCGAGCTCATCGGCGAGGAGGAGGCGGCACGCACGGTACGCAGGTTGCGCCGGATCGACGCACTACAACGACTCGACGAGCCGCTGCTGCTGCTCGTCGGAGGCGCGACCGGCACCGGCAAGTCGACGATCGCCACCGAGGCGGCGCATCGACTCGGCATCACTCGTGTCACGTCCACCGATTTCATCCGGCAGACGATGCGGACGTTCTTCTCGAAGGAGTTCATGCCGTCTGTGCACTACTCGAGCTTCGAGGCGCGGCTCGCGCTCACGCGCGCGGAAGAGGACGAGTCGGGCGACGCGGCGATTCTCGGGTTCCTCGATCAGACGCGGAACGTGCTCGTCGGCGTCGATGCGGCGCTCGAGCGAGCTGCCACGGAGCGGTGGTCGACGGTGCTCGAGGGCGTGCATCTCGTGCCCGGCATGGTCGGCATGGACTATCCCGGCGCGTTCGTCGTCCAGTGCATCGTCGCGATCGAGGACGAGAACCTGCACCGGAGCCACTTCTGGGTGCGCGACCACGCCACCGAGGGACTGCGACCGCTCGAGAAGTACCTCGACTCGCTGCCACAGATTCGCGAGATCCAGGACTACCTCGTCGAGCGGGCACGCCGTCACGACATCCCGGTGATCTACAACGACTCGCTCGATCGCGCGATCGGCGACGTCCTCGATCTCGTGCTCCGCCGCGCGGATCAGCTCGTTGCGGTCGCGTAGAACGCCTGTCTCTACACTTGCTCCATGGTGACACGTGAAGACGTGGTCGAGGCACTGCACGGCGTCGAGGATCCCGAGCTGGGAATGGACATCGTCGAGCTCGGCCTGATGTACGACGTCGACGTCGACGACTCGAAGGTCAAGATCACGTACAGCCTGACCTCGATGGGCTGCCCCGCGGGCGCCATGATCGCCGAGGGAATCGTCGACGCTGCTCGCTCGGTGCCGGGCGTGAGCGAGGTCGAGGCGGAGCTGACGTTCGACCCGCCGTGGACGCCGGACCGGATGTCCGACGACGCCAAGTTCATCCTCGGCTTCGGCTAGCCGCTAGCCGGGTATCCCGAGGACGACCTTGCCGAACTGAGCGCCGGACTCGAGGCGTTCGTGTGCGCTCGCGGCCTCGGCGAGCGGGAAGACGCTGTCGACGTGCACCCGGGCGCGTCCGGCGCGGATCAGCTCGTAGGCGCCCTCGAAGTCCGAGGGCATGCCCATCGTCGAGCCGAACACCGCGAGCTGCTTCCACCACAGTCGGTAGAGCCGGGCAGGAGGGCTGTGGCCCGACGTCGCGCCGCAAACCACGATCCGCCCTTCCTGAGCCGCAGCCGCGAGCGATCGCTCCCACGTCGCCTCGCCGACCGTCTCGACGACCACGTTGGCCCCGGTGCCGCCTGTCGCGTCCTTCACGGCCTGCACGACGTCAGCGTCCGCATGGTTGACCGCGAGGTCGGCGCCGAGAGCACGCGCCTTCTCGAGCTTCTCCTCGCTCGACGACGTCACGATCGTGCGCGCGCCGAGCGCCCGTGCGATCTCGAAGGCCGCGAGCGCAACCCCGCCGCCGATGCCCCAGATGAGCACCCACTCGTCCTCGCGCAGCGATGCCTTGGTGACGAGCATGCGATACGCGGTCTCGAATACGAGCGGGAATGCGGCTCCCTCCTCGAACGAGAGTGCGTCGTCGAGCAGGTAGAGCTGCGCGGCGGGGAGTGTCTTGAGCTCGCAGTACGTCCCGTCGGTGTGCTCGCCGATCACGGTGATTCGACCGTCGTGCGGGATGCCGGGGTTTACAACGACGCGCTGGCCGATCTCGAGCCCGTCGACGCCTTCGCCGAGGTCGGCGATCACCCCTGCTCCGTCCGCGCCGAGGATTCGAGGCTTCGGAACCGACGGAAGTCCCTTCCTCACCCACACGTCGAGGTGGTTGAGCGCGGCTGCTCTGAGTGACACGAGAACCTCGCCGGGACCGGCGACGGGATCGTCGACATCCTCGTAGCGAAGAACGTCAGGGCCACCGTCCTCGTGGATGCGCACGGCCTTCACGAGGCAGAATCCTCTCATGACCGGCGCCGAGCTGACGAAGCTGGCGACCGAGCTCGGCATCGACGCGGTCGGCGCCGCGCCGATCGCGGCCTACGACGGCACCGAGCGACACATTCGCGACCGCCGGGAGCGAGGGCTCTTCGCCGACATGCGGTTCACGATGGCTCGACCCGAGGTCTCGTGTCACCCCGAACTGCTGCTCGAAGGGGCGGTGACGGTTGTTGCCGGCGCGCTGTGCTACTACCGCGACGGGCCGGATCTCTTGCCGGACGAAGGTCGTCTTCCTCGCTACACGTGGCGCGACGAGTACGCGGAGCTCCGTGCTCGTCTGACCGAGCTGGGTCGACGGCTGGGTGGGACGTTCCGGGTGCTCGTCGACGAGAACGACCATGTCGACAGAGAAGGAGCCGTGCGGGCCGGGGTCGCCTTCTACGGCAAGAACACCATGGCGATAACGCGTCGTCACGGCTCGTGGGTGGTTCTCGGTGCGCTCGTGACGGACGTGGAAGTCGACCCCTCGCCGCCCCTGGACCTCGACTGCGGCGATTGCCGACTCTGCATCGACGCCTGCCCGACCGGTGCTCTCGACGAGCCCGGCACGCTCGACGCCACGAAGTGCCTCTCGTACTGGACGCAGGCTCCCGCTCCGATCCCCGACGCGTACCGCGCAGAGCTCGGTGCGATGGTCTACGGCTGCGACATCTGTCAGGAGGTGTGTCCGTGGAATCGCGGCATCGAGAAACGGCGTCGCGGTGAGACCGAAGACGACGCGCGTGGGGTCGTGTCCCTGCGGGACTGGCTCGACCGAGACGGTGCCGATCTCGTCGCCGAGCTGGATCGGCTCTACGTTCCCCGAAACGACGTGCGCTGGCTCCGACGCAACGCCCTCGTCGCAGCCGGCAACGTGGGAAGTCCGGAGCTCGCGCCCAGCGTCTCTCGATATCTCGACGACGAGGACGCGGTTCTCGCCGACACGGCGCGCTGGGCGCTCGGGCGATTGGCTGAGCAGCAGAAGTGACTTCGGACCTCGACTACGCGCGACTCGCATTCCTCGTCCATGAGGTTCGGAGCCCCGTAGCTGCGTTGTCCGCGGTCGCGGAGGCCGTCATGGACACACCGGCCGACGACACGCAGCGCCCGGAGCTCGTGCGGCTCGCGCTCGCTGCCTCGCGGGCGATCGAGCGGATCGTCCTGGACATCGCGGTCGACTCGGTGCGCGTGGAGCCCGTCGACATCGCAGCTCTCGCACGCGACGTTGTCGCAACACTCTCCGTGAGTGGCGCGAACGTGGTCGGGGAGGGAGTCGACGGCTCGATCGTCGCGGACGCCGATCCGGTGCGGCTTCGGCAAGTCCTCGACAACCTCGTCGCGAACGCCCTGACACATGCCGGTGCGAACAACCTTCTGTCGATTCAGCTGACCGCGTCTCGCGAAAGCGTCGAGATCGCGGTCTCGGATGCCGGCCCGGGCATCCCGGGAGACGAGCTCGCTGGCATCTTCGAGCTCGGCGTGCGTCTCGATCCTGAGGCACCCGGGTCCGGGCTCGGCTTGGCGCTCAGCCGTGCGATCGTTGATGCGCACGGCGGCACGCTCGAGGTCGCGTCGACGCCGGGCGAGGGCTCGACCTTCACGGTTGTCCTCCCGCGGCGTGCATCTCAGCCCGACACGCGAGGCTCGAGTTCGTAGGAGCGGAGAAGGGTTCCGTTCCGCGCGTGCTCGCTGATCGCGAAAGTCGCACGCGACGTCAAGAGATCCACGCCCGACGTCGTCACGCGGATCGGAGTCGTTCCCGACGCGGCATACACCTCGGCGTATCCCTGGTGGCTGACCACGAGGTAGGCGGTTGACGCGCCAGGCTGGATCCATGCGAACCCGACGGGCTCGTCGTCGCCGTTGCGGCACGTGATGCTCAGTCGCGGGTCGCGGAGTCGCCCAGCTACGAGGCGGCCGAAGGCGTGCGCGCACCACCGTTCGATGCGCGACCCATCGAGATCTGTCGCGTCGCAGGCGTGTACCCCGCGTCGGCCGAGGACGGAGAAAGTCACGCTGGCACCTGTCACCCCGAGGCGTTCAACCACCGGACCTCCACCGGCCTTGGCCAGGGCGCACGGAGCCCGCGAGCCGGCGGATGCGACGCGCACCCGCGTTGCAATCTGTGGCGCATCGACTCCCTCGAGGGTGACAGGAGGTGGGCGCGCAGGCGACCCGTCGACGAGGGTCGCGGGAGCCTGCGCTGCGTCTCGCGTGCACCCGACCTGGAGCGCGAGCGCCACACCGAGGCAGAGTGGAAGAGGGGCGAGCCGGCTCAGGAGCTCCATCCGACTCTGCGCACGCCGCTGTAGCTCGAGCTTCCCCGATAGGTGCGTGTCCAGATGTTCGTACCGTAAGCCTCTCCTTTCGCCTCGATGATCTGGTCGCTGCCGTCCGGGTTCACCGCGTACACGAGGCCGATGTGGCTGTCACTCGCGAGTGCGTCCATCTTGATCAGCGACGACTTGGACACCGTGACGTTCGGTGCTCCCGTGCCCGCCTTGAACGCGGCCGCGGTGTACGGGCCGTGGACGAAGCGGAGGAGCCCCCACTGATGGAAGCTCGCATCCGCGGTGTCGAGCGGCTCGCGCCAGACCTTGAACGTGAACCCCGAGCAGTCGCCGCCTTCGCCGCCGGTCGCTGGGTTCTCGAGCGGGTCGCCCGGTGAGTCGTCGCGGTCGTTGTCGTTCCAACAGCCGCCGCCCCACTGGTATCCCTCATGCCGGCCCCGGAGCGCGACGGCCGCTGAGCCGTCGCGCGTGATGGAGGATGTCGGGGTCGGCGCCGCGTAGTTGCAGTTGTCGGCCACGAAGCGGGTGTGGTACGCGGCTGCAGAGCCGGCCCAGCCCGCGCAGAGTGCGAGACCGAAGGTCACGAGAAGCGTTCGAGATACGAGCATCAGCGCACCTCCAGGTCGAAGCGGTCGACGAAGACGCCGGCTGGCGTGGAGCCGAGCCGGTAGAGAGACTTTCCGACGAGCCTGAAGCGGCTGAGCGGTGCGGTCTCCGCCCAGTCGGCAGCGTCGAGGGTGAATCGATCGGCGAGCCCCTTGCGGTCGAGGATCAAGACCGCGAACTCGTCCACGTCGTCGTCGTACATGCGCACGACCACGACGACGCGCTGCCCCATCGGCTCCGCGAGCTGTACCTCGCCGAGCTGCGTCGTGCTTGTCAGCCGCCACGACCGGCGCGTGCCCTGGCCGGAGACCGTGGCGAGTCGGAGCTCGTTCGCGTGCCGGAAGACGACGATCTCCCCGCCCGAGCGCAGCCGGCGCTCTGGCCGGCCGTGCCGAAGCTGTGCCGCTTGCGATGCGGGCACGCCGTCGACCGTCACCGGCATCCAGTGATGGGACGGGTGCGCGAGCACGAGCGGCCCCTCCGGCGCCATACGGATCTGGGACGCCGTCCGCTCCGCCGTCTCGACCGCCTCGAGCTCACGACCGCTGTCGTCGAAGCGCTTGACCAGTGCATTTCGTCCGGGCTCGGCGGTGGATTCGAGAACGTACGAGGTTCCGTCGTTCGCCAGTGCGATGTCGGCGATCGTTCCCGCGATCGAGAGCGCGGTGCGGGTCGGCGCATGTGCGCCCTCGCGCCACCGGAGGAGTCGGCGATGCGCCTGATCGAGGACGGTGAGCGTCCCGGCAGCGTCGACGTCGAACGACGACGGACCGGTCGCCCCGAGCTCGCGTCCGGGTTCGAGTCCGACCTGCGTGGCGCCGTCTCCCCATGACGCGAACGCAATCCGTGTTCCGGCCCGTCTGTGGCTGCCGAATGCGTGTCGCCCGAGCGCGACCTGCACCGGGCGCTCCAGCCGACGAGAAACATGTGGTGCATCCGCACCGCCTGCGGGAACGGTGAGCCGTCGGTCGAGCGCGGGTGCCGCGATCACGGCGTAGTACTCGAATCCGTCCGGCTGCCCGGCGACCTCGTCCGGAAGGCGCGCGACGAGTTGGCGACTGCCCTCGGTCGTGCGAATCGCGAGCTGATGTGGTTCGTACGAAGCTCGTCCGGCGCTCCGGACGAACACTGTCCCAGTGATCTCGCATCCGGCCTCCGCTGCCGCCTCGCCGCCGACGGCGCAATGCACGTCGTACGCAAGCTCCGCCCGTTCCCCCGAGATCGTGAGGAGTGGTGGAAGGTGCGTAGCGTCGAACACCGCTGGGTACGCCGGTTCCAGCCGGTCGGCGGCGGCGAGTGTGATCGATGCGAGGCCGGCAGTGACTCCGGCGACGACCCCGAGTGCCGTCACCGCAAGTCGCCGGGACAGCGACGTTCCTGGTCTCATGTCGCGCTCCTCTGTTCGCTAGTGCGACAACAGTAGGCACGACAGAGCGACACGGCGAGACCGCAGGAGCAGTCCGCACACTCTTGTGACTCTTACGTAAGGATCAGCGTCTGCTGGGAACGCGCCCGAGTTCGCGCTGGAGGCGACGCGCCCTCTTCGCAACGACATCGCGAAGCCGCTGTGGCTCGAGGACGACTGTCTCGCCCCGGTCCGCGAGGACCTCGGAGAGGAGCCATTCCTCCGTCTTGTACGGGACGTCGGCGATCGCGGACCCGTCGGTGAGCGCGCGAGCGCCGCGCTCGAGCTTCCAGCGGGCGACATCCGGCGAGTGGAGCAGCCGCGCGACCCGCGGATCGCGCAGATACGACGGATCGAAACCGTCTCGAGCTTCGAAGTGGTCGCTCGTGAGACGGGCCGAGCGCATTCGGTCGAGGCGGAACGTCCGTGCGGCGTCGACGCTCCGATCCCAGGTGTGGACGCGCCAGACTGGGAGCTCGCGCTCGATCGTGTACGGCTCGACGAGGCGAAGGCTGGGGCTCTCGTCTCCGTCCTTCATGTACTCGATCTCGACGACGACTCGCTTGTCCACGCCGTCCGAGAGGACTCGGACCAGCGTCTCTTCGGCCGAACCGTCGCGTACCTCCGGGCTTCCGGCGAGATCGAAGCGTCCGAACGTCTCCTCGAGCTTCTTTCGCACGCGCCGAAGGGGGGTGTGCGCGTCCGCTGCGATCGTCGGGCCGACGTACTCCATCGCGAGGTGGATCGCACGCGCTTCGAGCGGGGTCAGCTTCGGAGGACGCCGGAACACGTCGCCGTAGAGCTCCTTCTCGACGCGAACGATGTCGCCGTCGTGCTCCGCGTAGACGGCGTAGCAGCCGCCGCCGAAGTTCACGAGGTTCAACAGCGAGAGGTGATCCTGAAGCTCTTCGAGCGGAATCGAGAAACGAGCTGCGACCTCCGCGGCGTCGAGCGTGGTCGAGCGCTCGTCGCCGCACGCGGCGAGCAGATGTGCGAGAAGCGCCTGGAGCACCCCGAAGCGCTCCGGTGCGACGGGCCCGGCAGGCCGCTCTGGGAGGGGTCGCCGCGGATCCGTGCGCTTCGGTCCGGCGACACCGGGTGCATCGCCGTCGTGGGCATCCGCCAGCGTCACGAGCGCGGCGACCACCGCGTCGACGAGCTCGACGGGCTCGAGCGGGACCGCGCGGCCATTCTGTCGCAGCACCCAGCCGGCGAGCAGGTCGACGCTCGCGAAGTCGGTCTCGAAGACTCCGTCGTCTACGTCACCGGCGTCGGAAAGCGTTCGCTCGACCCACCAGGCTGTGTCCTCGGAAACGGCGATGCGCGCGCGCCCGACGATCTCGCCGATCTGCCAAGGACGCGGGATCCGGTGCTGTTCGACGTCGAAGTCCGCAGGAATGCGGAAGTCACGCTCGCGGCGCGTCGCGAAACGGATGTCACCGCGGATGCGCGAGACCTTGAACGTCCGAATCGTGCTGCGATCGAGATCGTGTCCGACCACGTACCAGTTGCCCTCGTCGAGACGCAGCGCGTAGGGGTTCATCGAGCGCTCACCGGGACGCGGACGACGCGGGCTCCAGTAGCCGAAGCGAATCGTGCGCTGCTTCGAGATCGCCGACTCGAGCTTGGCGAGCCGACCGGCCAGCTCCGGCGAGTAGTCGGGGACGCTGACGCGCACCCGCTCCGCCGTGTCCGTCGGGGGCTCCGTGAAGCCGGCCCGTCCGAGAGCCAGATTCTGCAGTGCGAGACGGAAGGGCTCGGCGTATGCGAACTTGCCCTCGAGGTAGTAGAGGGCTGTCTGAAGCGCCGCGAGCTCGTCGTCGTCGAGGTCGAGCCGCTCCAGGAAGTAGTTCTCCGAGCGCAACGTATAGAGCTCCTCGCCGGTGAACTCGTCGCGCTGCGACTGGAGCGGGACGCCGAGGGCGGTCAACTCCGCCCGGTCCGAGTAGAACCGGCGCGCGAACGCCTCGTCGGACATCTCGCTGTAGCCCTCGACGTTCGACTTGACGTCTCGTGCGGTCAGAAGGCGCCGCTCGGCCATGAGGAAGGCCACGAGCGAGAGCTGCCGGATCAGCTTGTCGGCGTCATGAGACATCCGGTGCGAGCTTACAGTCCGCGCGCGTGCGGTTCCGGCGCCACTCGGGCGGCGGAGCTGGGACTACGCGGCGACGACGGCCGCTTGCTCGAGATGCTGGTGCGACGGGCAGTAGTCACGGCCGGGAAGCGGCGTGCGCTGACACGCCTTGCCCTTCCGCGTCGTCGCATGACAGCGTGCGATGCCACCGTCGAGAAGGCCGGCTTCGACCTGCTGCTCGATGAACGACGTGGCCGCGCCGATGCCCTCGCGCACCGACCACGCGACCTGGGCCTGCGCCGTGATCGGGAAGTAGCGCCGGATGTCGGCGAAGAGCGCACGATCCGGCCGTGCGAAGTAGTGAGGATCTTCGGCGAGTCGTGCCATCGTGCGCTCGCACTCGATCAGCACGGCGCGGCGATGGCCAAGCTGCTCGTCGCGGGATGCATACGGGTCGATGAGATCCTTGATCGAACGATAGATCGCTCGCGAGTATTGATACATACAGGAGCGAAGCTGGGCTGCGTGGTCGTCCAAGGACCTACTCGATCTCCCCGATTTCCTAGCTACTGGGCGAAAAACAGGCGAAGTCGCTACTCCGCTCGAAGAGTGTAGCGTCTTTTCGGCGGTGTTACAAAGTCGGGATCCGAGTCGTCGGCACTGGCAACGGCGGATCAGGGCACGACGCGACGCACGACAGCCGTTCGCGAGCCCTTGCGCGCGTCTTCGAGGGAGCTCGTCGCCTCGGCCTCGGAGGAGAACACGCCCGAGAACACGATCCAGTACCCAGGATGAAGGCTCGCGTAGCGCGACGAGTCGAGCACGCCGACCTGGGGGAGCCCCTTCTTGCGCGCGGCGCGCGCGCGTTTCAACGCCGCCGTACGCCCGGCGGTCTGCGGCAGGGATGCGAGCGCTATCGTCCAACCCGCCTCGTCGGTCGGCCATTCCGCGACGCCCGACGGCCCGACGGGTGCCTCGCCCGTCGTCGAGTTGGGAGCGGTCGCGAAACCGCCGATGGCCGTCGTTACGGTGGCGCGGCCGCTGTCGCTTCCGGTCGCGACGACGGCGAGCGCGGCGCCGACTGCTGCAACAACCGCCGCCGCGGTGGCACGCAGCACCCAGCCTGATCTCGTGGATCGCGTGCGTCGCTGCGCAGCGTCGATGCGAGCACCGCAGACCAGGCAGTACTCCTGGCCGGAGGCCAGCGGCTCGCCGCAACGGGGGCACGTCGTCATCCCACGGCGTCCGATCCCGTCGGTCGAGCCTCGACGCTCCCGCCGCCGAGCGCGCGCCCGCAGGTCGCGCAGAACTTCGCGCCGAGGAGGATCGGCGCGCCGCAGATGCACACGGCACCACCTCCTCCGCGCCGTACGAGTGCGCTCCCGTCGAGGAGCGCGTCGATCTCCTGCACCCGTGCTTCGAGCGCGACGAGCTCGGCGCAGCGCTCCACGACGAGGCCGGCGTTGAACCGGTCGCGCTTGTACATCTCGAGCGCGAGCCCGCCCAGGTCGCGCAGCCGCTCTTCACGAATCTCGAGGAGCGCCTTGCGCTCGCGCTTGAGCTCCCGCGGAGCCGGCGCGACGTAGGTCGCGGGGTCGCCGGATCTCCCTGCCTGCGGCGTGCTCATCCGCTCCACACTAGAGCTGAAAGACGACGAGTCGCTCTTCCGTCATCTCGCGAATCGCATACGCAGGCCCCTCACGCGTGTTTCCCGAGTCCTTGACTCCGCCGTAGGGCATCTGATCGGCCCGGAAGGTCGGCGCCTCGTTGACGGTGACGCCGCCGAACTCGAGCTCAGATGCTGCGCGGAGAGCGGCCCTGATGTCGCTCGTGAAGATCCCCGCCTGCAGCCCGTAGCGAGTCCCGTTCGCAACCGCAATCGCTTCCTCGAGCGAGTCGTAGGGGGCGACCGTGCAGAGCGGGCCGAACACCTCCTCGCATGCGACCTTTGAACCGGCTGGCGCGTCGGCGATGACGGTGGGTCGTAGCAGCTCGCCGTCGAGCTCGCCACCGGCGAGGATTTGTGCCCCGGCGGCACGTGCTTCTTCGATCCACTCGAGCACACGGTCGCGCTCGTCCGTCGAGATCACCGGGCCGACGTCGGTCGCATCGTCGGCAGGATCGCCGACGACGAGAGCCTCGACACGGGGGAGAAAGAGCTCGAGGAAGCGCTCGTACGCCGGCCGCTCGACGGAGATCCGCTGCACCGAGATGCAGCTCTGGCCTGCGAAGGAGAACGCGTTCGCGGCAAGTCGCGTGGCCACGTCGTCGAGATCCGCGTCCGCGGCGACGATGACCGGGGTCGCGTTGCCGAGCTCGAGGTTCACGCGCTTGCGCGGCGCGCGCTCGCGGAGCTTCCAGCCAACTCCGGCCGAGCCCGTGAACGTGATGAGCGCCACGCGCTCGTCCTCCACGAGGACGTCGCCGATCTCGCTTGCCGGCCCGCAGACGACGTTGAGCCAGCCCGCTGGAAGTCCGGCCTCCTCCTCGAGCTCGGCGAGGAGCAGCGCCGAAAGCGGCGTCTGCGACGCAGGCTTGAGAACGACGGCACAGCCCGCGGCCAGCGCCGGTGCGACCTTGTGGGCAACGAGATTGAACGGGAAGTTGAACGGTGAGATCGCACCGATGACGCCGATCGGAATGCGGAGCGTGAGCGCGAGCTTCCCCGAGCCTGCGGGCGATGCGTCCATCGGAACCATGTCGCCGGCCAGCTTCCGCGCCTCGACGGCCGCCATCGTGAACGTCGACTGCGCGCGCGAGGCCTCGATACGCGCCGCCTTCATCGGCTTCCCGGCCTCGGCCGAGATCGTGCAGGCGATCTCCTCGCTGCGCTCCTCGACGAGCCGCGCCGTGCGGTCGAGAATGGCAGCGCGCTCGTGGGCCGGGATCGGCTTCGACATCGCCCGCTCGGCAGCATCGACCGCGATGCGAGCGTGCGCGGCGTCTCCCTTGGCGACCCGCCCGACCAGCGAGCCGTCGTATGGGGAACGCACCTCGAGCCACTCACCGGTCTCGAGCCACTCACCGTCGATGAAGAGCTTCCGCTCGGTCGCGGTCGTCGCCACGAGGTGAGTGTAGATGCCAGGTCTGCGCCTGCCTGCACGCTCGTTCTATGCTCTGGACCATGCCCAGCGCCTACGTCGTCGACGCCGTCCGCTCTCCCATCGGGAGGCGAAACGGGTCACTCTCCGAGATTCGCGCCGACGAGCTTGCCGCGCAGGTCCTGAACGGCCTCGTCGGCCGCGTCGACCTCGACCCCGGAGAGATCGAGGACGTCCAGATGGGCTGCGTCACCCAGGTCGGTGAGCAGGCCCTGAACGTGGGGAGGGGAGCCGTCCTCGTCGCAGGCTGGCCCGAGACGGTGTGCGCGACGACGGTCGATCGGCAATGCGGCTCCTCGCTACAGACGGCGTTCAACGCTGCGTCCGCCGTACAGGCGGGCCACCTCGACGTCGTCGTCGCGGCCGGCGTCGAGCACATGACCCGCGTTCCGATGGGTTCCAACCTCGGCGACATCGGGTGGGGTGCGGTGAACGAGAAGATCGGCGAGCGCTGGCCGATCGTGCCGCAGGGCATCTCGGCCGAGGTGATTGCCGAGGAGTGGAAGCTCAGCCGCGAGTCGCTCGACGAGTACTCGCTCGAGTCCCACCGCCGCGCCGTCGCGGCGAGCGACGAGGGCCGGTTCGAGAACGAGATCATCCCGGTCGAGGTCGGTGCGGGCGGTGCAGTCGTCCTCTTCGCGGTCGACGAGACGCCGCGGCGTGACACGTCGCTCGAGAAGCTTGCCTCGCTGCAGCCCGCGTTCAAGGGGGACGGGGTCGTCACCGCTGGGAACTCGAGCTCGATCGTGGACGGCTCGGCGGCGATGCTGATCGCGAGCGAGTCTGCGGTTGCGCGGCACGGCTTCGAGCCTCGCGCTCGCTTCGTCTCGTTCGGGCTGTCCGGCGTCGATCCGTACCGGATGCTCCACGGCAACCCCGAGGCTTGCGAGCGCGCGCTGACGAAGGCCGGTCTGGCGTGGGACGACATCGCGGTCATCGAGGTCAACGAGGCCTTCGCGTCGGTCGTTCTCCAGTTCCTCGCCGACACCGGCTTGCACGAGCGGTGGGAGCAGGGCGACGTGAATCCGAACGGCGGCGGGATCTCGCTCGGCCACCCGCTCGGTGCAACTGGAGCACGCATCACCGCGACGTTGCTGAACGAGCTCGAACGGCGTGAGGCGCGATACGGGATCGCGACGATGTGCATCGGACAGGGGCAGGCGATCGCGGGCGTTCTCGAGCGCCTCTGAGACCCATCAGCTCATCAGCTCCACTGATCAACTAGCTGAAGTACCTGACTGGTACTGATCGAACTCCGAGTGCACAATGAGGCCATGTTCGGATTGATCTTCATCGCACTCATCGTTGCTCTGGTGCCGCTCGCGTACCTCGCCGGCGCGGATTCGCGTTTCGACGAGGTCGCCCGCCGCCGCCGCTATCACGGCTAGAAACGTCGGGGCTGACGGTCGCCACGCGCGGGTAGGATCGCGCCGGTCATGACCGTCCCTGAGATCCGTCGAGTCGGCGTCGTGGGCCTCGGCGCCATGGGCGCCGGGATCGCGCAGCTGGCGATCGAAGCCGGCTTCGAGACCGTTGGCCGTGAGGTGTCAGACGAGCTCGGTTCGGCCGCGCGCAACCGGATCGCGCACTTCCTCCAGCGGAAGGTCGACAAGGAGCGGATGACCTCGCCCGAGCACGAGGCTGCTCTCGAGCGTCTGTCCCTGACCACGGAGCTTGCGGACCTCGCCGACTGCGATCTCGTCATCGAGGCCATCGTCGAGGACCTCGGCGCGAAGCTCGAGCTCTTCGGTGCGCTCGAAGAGATCGTGCGCCCCGACGCGATCCTCGCGACGAACACTTCGGCGCTCTCCGTCACGGAGATCGCCGCTGGCGTCTCGACGCCCGAGCGCGTCGTCGGGATGCACTTCTTCAACCCGGCGCCGCTGATGCCGCTCGTGGAGATCGTCCGGGCGGAGCTTTCCTCGGACGACGCGGTCGATGCCGCCTTCGGGGTAGGCGAGCGCCTCGGCAAGCGTGCGATTCGCTGCCACGACACGCCGGGGTTCGTGGTGAACCGCGTGCTCATCCCACTTCTCAACGATTGCATCCGCGTCCTCGACGAGGCGCGTGTCTCGCCGGAGGAGCTCGACACCGCGATGACCGCCGGTGCGGGTTGGCCGATGGGCCCGTGCACGCTGGTCGACCTCGTTGGCATCGACATCCACGTGCACGCGTCGGAGGCTCTCTACGAGAAGCTCCGCGAGCCGCGCATGGCGCCGCCCGCTCGCATCGTCGCGATGAAGAACGCCGGGCTGCTCGGGCGGAAGTCCGGCCGTGGCTTCTACCCGTACGACTGACGACTCAGTCAGCCATGCCTACGAAGATGCGCTCGAGCGCGGGGACGTCCTCAGGCCGGCAGTAGACGTGGACGCGGTCTCCCGGCACCAGAACGACGCTGCCGGAGATCGTGTGCGGGCGCTGGTCGCGGATGAGCACGCCGATCCACGCCCGTTCGCCGAGAGGCAGTTCAGTCGACCCGCCTCCCGCTTGCGAACGCATCCTCGCGAACGACGAACTCGAGAACCTCCGCGAGGTCGTGGTCGACCCGGCGAAAGGGAATCCGGAGCCGCTCGGCGACGAACGGAACCGACGTTCCCTGGACGATGACCGAGAACAGAACGACGACGAAGATCATCCCGTAGAGGTGCGCTCCGTCGTCGACGCCGCCGAGCAGCGCGAGCGCGCCGAGGAGAATTGGAACCGCGCCCTTCAGCCCGGCCCAGGCGATGAAGATGCGCTCACCCCAGGTCAGGCGGGCAGGCAGCAGGAACGGGAACACCGCGATCGGACGAACGACGAATGCCAACACGACTGCAAGGAGGAGACCGTCGCGCCAGGTGTCGGCCGCGCTGAGATCGCCAAGCCCGACCGTCAGGCCGAGGGCGACAAACGCGGCGATCTCTGCCAATCCGGTAAGTGACGACAGGAAGCTCTCGATCTCGCCTTTCTGTGGGGCTGCTGCGTCGCCGAGGATCACGCCGGCGACGAAGACGGCGAGGAACCCGGAGCCCCCCGCGATCGACGCTAGGCCGTAGACGATTCCTGCCCCGGCGAGGACTCGAATCGGATAGAGCGGAGGGGCCGTGAGACGCACGTGACGCATCACGGGGAGCAGCGCGAATGCACCTGCGACGCCGACGGCGAGGCCGATCACCATCTCGACCGCGAACTCCGACGCGACGATCGAGAGATTGCCGTCCTCCTCCGAGGCGAGCTCGATCATCCCGATCATCAGCGCGATGCCGACCGGATCGTTCATGCCCGCCTCGCCCTGCAGGATCGTGCCCGACCGTCCCCGGATCTCCCTGGATCCGAAGACCGAGAACGTGACGGCGGGATCCGTCGGCGCGATCGCGGCCCCGACGAGGCCGGCGAAGATCCAGTCGAAGCCGAGAGCGTAGTGGCCGAACACCGCGATGAGTCCCGCCGTGGCGAACGTTCCGAGCACGCCTAGTGCGAGAATCGGTCCGGACGACGCCCGAAACCGGCGGATTCCGATGTGGAGGCCGCCGTCGAACAGGATGATCACGAGCGCGACGACGGTAAGGCGCTCGACCTCTCTGATGGAGACGACGTCCTGGAGCGACGTGAAGGCCTCCGAGAGGGCGACCGCTCCCACGAGGAAGAGGGCGGCGTACGGGAGCGAGAGGCGGTCGGCGAGGCGCATCCCGAGCAGTGCGACGAACACGGTCGCCGACACCGCGAGCACGATCAGGCCGAAGTCCGTGATCTCGGTCATGGGACGCGAGGGAATCTACGGGCGCCATCGGCCGCCCGTCATGTGTGGGTGACGGTTCGTCGTTCGAGGCGAACACAAGCCCCGCTCCCGCTAACAGTCTCCTTACACGCATCTCATCGCGGTCACACGGCGCATGCCGATACTACGGCGGCCCATGCGGAAGGTCTTCCTCTTCTCCTGCGCGTTCGCGCTCGTCCTCGTCGCCTCGACGGCATGGGGCGCCGAGCCGACCGCCGGGACGCTGTCCGTCGAGCGCGGTAAGGGTGTCGTGATGGTCGACCTTCGCGGCTCGCTCCTCGGACGACTGACGACCGGCTCGCTTCGCGTGACCGACAACACGCCACACGACCGCTACTCGGCGCTCGTCGTGGGGCGCAAGGTGACCCAGGAGCGACTCGGCCCGCGCACGGTGCTCTATCGCGGCCACGGCCTTCGCTTCCGGATGCTCGGAGGCGGCTACCGCGTCGTGGCCCGTGGGTCGGGCATCTCCGTCTCGGCCGTTGGCCGCGGCGTCGTGATGCTCGATGCCGAGCCGAAGTTCGCCGGCGACGACGCCGGTGTCTACTCGCTCGACGGGGTCGACTGCAGCCTGGAGCCGACGCTCTGCACGCCGCTGCCGACGGAGCCTGAGCGCTTCACGCTCGAGCCGCCCGAGTCCGAACGCCCGAAGCCACTGGTGTCGTCGTGACGACCCCACACTCGGTTCTCGTCATCGAGGACGAGACGTCCATCGCCTCCTTCGTCGCCGCGTATCTGCGGAACGCTGGGTACACGGTGACAACCGCGGCGAGCGCGCAGGCCGCGTTGGTGCAGCTCGCGGGCGAGGTGCCCGCACTCGTCATCCTCGACCTCAATCTCCCGGACGGCGACGGCGTCGAGCTGTGCCGCCGGATTCGCAAGACCTCGGACGTCCCGATCCTGATGCTCACTGCGCGCGACGAGGACATCGACAAGATCATCGGGCTCGAGGTCGGCGCCGACGACTACATGACCAAGCCGTTCAATCCTCGCGAGCTCGTCGCCCGCGTGAAGAGCATCCTGCGCCGCGCCGCACCAGAGCGGAGACGAACAGAGTCGGAGGAGCTTCAGCACGGCGACCTCAACATCAACTCCGGCAAGCGAGAGGTGCACGTCGGCGACGAGGAGATCAGGCTCGCGCCGAAGGAGTTCGACCTCCTCTGGGAGCTGCTCGACCACCGCGGGATCGTCCTCACGCGCGACCAGCTCCTCGAGCGGGTCTGGGGCTACACGTTCGCCGGGGACACGCGCACGGTCGACGTCCACGTGCGACAGATCCGCCGGAAGCTGGGCGACGCGTCGCCGATCGTCACGGTGTGGGGCGTGGGCTACAAGGTCGCGTCGGATCGCACGGTCGCGCCGACCCGCTGAGCACTAAGGCTCTACCCTGAATCCCATGCTGGGAACGCTCCGGTTCCGTCTCACGGCGGTGTTCCTCACCGTCGTGCTCGTGTTCGGGCTCGTGTCGATCGGGCTCGCGGTGCGGCTGTTCCAGGACGTGACGCGGCAGCAGTCGGTCGACGAGCTCCGGCGCGAGGCCTCCGGGCTCGCCGCGCTGTACGCCGAGTCGGCGATCCGATCGTCGGACGAGGGCGCGAAGGCTCCGGAGTTCGCGGCCGAGAAGCTCGAGCTCGCCACCGGCGACGAGCTCTACTACATCGGCGCGTCGCTCTTTCCCGGCCAGCGATTCGGCCTGACGCGGCTTCCGCGGAGCGCGCTCGGTGACGTCGAGCTCGCGCGCGACGAGCAGATCGTGGTCGAGTTCACGCCTCCGGGCGAGAACCGCAGGCTGCTCGCCGTGGCCCAGCCCGTGCAGCTCGTCCAGGGCACGGAGCCGTTCGGCTGGCTCATCGTCGCGAAACCCGAGGCGGAGCTGCGCGAGCAGTGGGTCACGCTGCTCCGCCGGCTCGCGCTGGCGCTCGCGGTCGGGGTGGCACTTGCCGGTCTCTTGTTCCTCTGGCTTTCACGCCGTCTGACCGAGCCCGTCCGCGCGCTCACGCGCGCGACCGAGCAGGTCGCGGCCGGTCGCTACGACGTCGAGATCCCGCAGACGCGCGGTCGAGACGAGATTGCCCTTCTGAGCGAGCGCTTCCGAGGGATGGTCGCGAAGCTCGCCGAGGCAGAGCAGCTCAAGCGGTCGTTCCTGATGTCGGTGTCGCACGAGCTCCGAACGCCGCTGACGGCGATCCGCGGGCACGTCGAGGCGATCCGCGAGGGCGTCGTCAGCGAGCCGGAGCAGGTTCGCGTCTCGCTCGACATCGTCGCGGCGGAGACCGACCGGCTCGAGCGGCTGGTCGGCGACGTGCTCGACCTCGCCAAGCTCCAGGCTCATCGCTTCACGGTGCGACACGAGGAGGTCGATCTCGAACGCCTCCTCGACCAGGCCTACGGTGCATTCACCGAGGAGGCGCGGCGACGCGAGATCGACTACTCGCTGTCGGGGAAGGAGGCCGCGCCCGTCATCGTGTCGGACGGAGACCGCGTGCTCCAGGTCATCACGAACCTGCTCTCCAACGCGTTTCGGTGGACGCCGGACGGCGGGCGCATCGAGCTGCGGCTCGGCGCGGCGAACGGCGTCGTCTCGGTCGACGTCGTCGACTCCGGCCCCGGCGTGCCGCCGTCGCAGCGTACGAAGATCTTCGAGGCGTTCGTCTCTCAGGACGCCGAGGGCACGGGCCTCGGGCTTCCCATCGCGCGCGAGCTCGCAGTCGCGCTCGGCGGCGGGATCGAGCTCGGCGCGAATTCCGGCGCCGGAAGCCGCTTCAGGCTCGTGCTGCCGGTGTCGCCGGCGCTGTCGTAGACGCGCTCGCGGTCAGGCCGCGGCGGCGTGCGCGAGCTCGCGTGCGTCTGCGTGTGCGAGCGGCTCGACCACCGGCTCGACGGCGTCGCGAGGCGCACTCTCGAGGCGCTCGAGGCGGACGTCGACGCCCCGCCAGCCCGAACTGACGAGGTCGACGAGGAGTGCGAGATCGTCGACACGTGCGTGCCGCTCGGCGAGGAGGTCGCCCTCCAGGCGCTCGAGTCGGCGAATCGCCTGGTTCAGGAGCCCTCGGATCTCGGCGATGTGCCGTGCGACCGGGAGAACCTCGGCGCGAACGCCGTCCCGGACGGCCGCGCTCACGTGCTCCGGAATCGACACCTCGAGCTCGGCGGCGGTCACCGCGAGCTCCTCGATCTGGGCGCGCGAACGCTCGAGAGCGGCCTCGATCGCAGCAGGCTCCGGACGGCCGGCCGCCGCCTCCGCGATCCTCTGTTTCGCACGTTCGAGAGCCTGGATGTCCATGGGCGCGAGGCTACTCTCAGCGCCGGATGGACACCTCGCTCCTCGAGTACGAGCTCCCGGAGGAGCTCGTGGCGCAGACGCCGATCGAGCCGCGGGACGCGTCGCGGCTTCTCGTCTATCGGCGCTCGTCGGGAGCGATCGAGCATCGAACGGTCGCGGACCTGCCGGACGTGCTCGGCACCGAGCTCGTCGTCGTGAACGACACGCGCGTCGTGCCGGCGCGCCTTCACCTACGGCGCGCCTCGGGTGGTGCGGTCGAGGTGCTTCTCGTCGAGCGCGTGGACGAGAACGGCGCCTGGGAGGCGCTCGTGCGTCCGTCGAGGCGCCTGCGCGCGGGGGAGCAGGTCGGGCCGGTGCGGCTGAGGGAGCCGCGCGGTGACGGGCGCTGGGTCGTCGACGTCGAGGGCGCCCCCGACGGCGAGATGCCGCTCCCACCGTACATCCACGAGCCGCTTGCGGATCCCGAGCGCTACCAGACGGTGTACGGGGCGGTGGAGGGCTCGGCTGCCGCACCCACGGCCGGGCTTCACCTCACGCCGGAGCTTCTCGCTGCGTTGAACCCCGAGCGGGTGACCCTGCACGTCGGGCTCGACACGTTTCGGCCGGTGACCGAATCCCGTCTCGAGGAGCACGCGCTCCACGGCGAGCGGTACGAGGTCGCTGCGACGGCATGGGAGCGGATCGCGGAGGCGGAACGCGTGCTCGCGGTCGGGACGACGACGGTACGAGTGCTCGAGACGGTGGTGCGCACGGGCGAGCTCGCGGGCCGGACGACATTGCTCATCTCGCCCGGCTTCGAGTTCGGAAGGGTCGACGCGCTCATGACGAACTTCCATCTCCCGCGCACGACGCTGCTCGCGCTCGTGATGGCGTTCGTCGGCGTGGAGGCGACGCGCGAGATCTATCGCACGGCTGTCGAGGAGCGCTACCGCTTCTACTCGTTCGGCGACGCCATGCTGGTCCTGTGACGTTCCGTGTGGATGCAACCGACGGCGCGGCGCGCGCCGGTGTTCTCGCCACGGCCCACGGCGAGATCCGCACTCCGGCGTTCATGCCCGTCGGCACGAAGGGGACGGTCAAGTCGCTCCATCCCGACGAGGTGCGCGGTCTCGGAGCCGACGTGATCCTCGGCAACACGTACCACCTCCATTTCAGGCCGGGCGAGCGCGTCATCGAGGAGCTCGGGGGCCTGCACGCGTTCTCCGGCTGGGACGGCCCGATCCTGACCGACTCCGGCGGATTCCAGGTCTTCTCGCTTCGCGACACGATCGCCGCTCTCGACGACGACGGCGTGACCTTCCGATCCGTCTACGACGGCGACGAGGCCCGGTTCACGCCCGAGGGCGTGGCGGAGATCCAGCGGAGGCTCGGCTCGGACATCGCGATGTGCCTCGACGTGTGCCTCCCGGCGGGGGCGCCCGTGGCCGAGCTCGAGCGCGCGGTACAGCTCACGACGCGATGGGCCGAGCGCCAGGTCGACCAGCCGCGAGCAGCGGGCCAGCTTCGGTTCGGGATCACGCAGGGCGCCACCGACGCCGAGCTGCGGACGCGGTCGATCGACGAGATCACCGCTCTTGCCTTCGACGGGTACGCGCTCGGCGGGCTCGCCGTCGGGGAGGAGAAGGACGAGATGCTCGACTGCGTCGAGTGGGCCGCGCCGCTACTCCCCGAGGCGAAGCCGAGGTACTTCATGGGCATCGGCGATCCGGAGGGGATCCTCGAGGTCGTCGCGCGAGGTGTCGACATGTTCGACTGCGTCCTGCCCACGCGGACCGCGCGGACGGGCTCGGCGTTGACGTGGGAGGGACGCCTCAACCTCCGAAACGCTTCGTACCGCTCGGATCCGCGCCCGCTCGATCCCGAGTGCCCGTGCCCGGCATGCGAGCGCTTCTCGCGCGCGTACGTGCGCCACCTCGTCACGCAACGGGAAATGCTCGGGCTGCGGCTGCTGAGCCTGCATAATCTCCGGTTCGTACTCGACCTGACCGCGCGAGCAAGAGCGGCGATCGAGCGGGGCACGTTCTCGTCCTTCCGGGACGAGGCACTCGCACGACTCGCCGGCCCACCGGAGGAGGAACCGTGCAATTCCTGATCATCATGGTGCTGATGCTGGGCGTGATGTACGTGCTCATGATCCGCCCACAGCGTCAGCGGCAGGCACAGCAGCAGTCGATGATCGACGGTGCGAGCGTCGGCGACGACGTGCTCACGACCGGTGGGATCTACGGGACGATCTCCACGGCCGAAGGCGACGACATCGTCGTCGAGATCGCGAACGGCGTCACCGTGCACATGACGCGGCGCGGGATCGCCGCCGTCCTTCCCCCCGAGGACGACACGGACGACGTCGTCGAGGGCGAGCTCGAGGACGCCGAGGTGCTCGACGAAGCCGATGAAGACGCCGTTACGGACAGCGAAGAACCCGTTAGGGCCGCCGCCGGCGACGTCTCGGCCGGAGACGACCGCCGCTAACCTGGGGCGCCGAACGTGAGCAGGCGCAACTCATTCCTCGTTCTCGGGCTGCTCGTCGTAGCGCTCGTCGGCGTTGCGCTGCTCGCGGTTCCCGGCTCGCCGCTGCACAAGTCTCCGACGCTCGGGCTGGATCTCCAGGGCGGGCTCGAGGTCACGCTGCAGGCTGTTCCGCCGCCGAACCGCGACCTCACCGAGGAAGACCTCGACCGCTCGGTCGAGATCATGCGGAGCCGTGTGGACAAGCTCGGCGTCTCGGAGCCCGAGATCCGCACGCAGGGCGACAACCAGATCGTGATCCAGCTTCCCGGCGTCAAGGATCCCCAGGCCGCCGCGGAGATCATCGGCACGACCGCGCAGCTCGAGCTCTTCGATCTCGAGGCGTCGCTCATAGGCCCGTCGACGAACATCCGCGGCGAGCCGGTCGAGACCGACTCCCTGTACGGCCTGCTCGCGCAGGTGCAGTCGCAGGTCCAAGACGGGGAGTCCGAGGCGTACTACGTCGTCAACACGAGGACGAAGCGCGTGGTCTCCGGCCCGTACGGCTCCGAGGAAGCGGCGCTTCGCTCGGTGGACGGGAAGCTGCCCGCCGGGCGCGAGATCTTCGCGGTGCCCGACGGCATGGCCGTCGTGACCTGCGGCGAGGGCGCCGTCGTCTGTCCCGGCGCGGGCGGCGCCGGCGTCGCACCCGACCGCACCTACTACTACCTGTTCGAGTACACGCCGCCCGACGGTGCCGCAGATGACAGGTGAGGACTTCAAGCTCTCCGGCACGCGGGCCGACTTCGACACGAGCCCCGGTGCATCCGGCCGGCCGATCGTGACCATGGAGTTCACGGACAAAGGCTCCGACAAGTTCGAGGACATCACGCGCGGGCTCTGGATCAGGGGCAAGCTCCGCAACACGCCCCAGCACTTCGCGATCGTCCTCGACCGCGAAATCAGGACGTTCCCGCAGATCGACTTCAACGACTCGAGCCTGAGCGGCGGCATCGGCGGCGGGCGCGCGCAGATCCAGGGATTGGAGTCGTTCCAGGAGGCGAAGGAGATCGCCCTCGTCCTGCAGACGGGCGCGCTGCCCGTGAAGTTCGAGACGCTCGACCGCACGGACATCTCGGCGACGCTCGGCAAAGACTCGCTCGAGGAGGCCTGGAAGGCGGCCATCGGCGGGCTGATCCTCGTCGCGATCTTCCTGCTCATCTTCTATCGCTTCCTCGGGCTCGTCGCCGTCGTCGGCCTCGCGATCTACGCCGCCTTCCTCTACGCGACCATCCTCATGTTCAACGTCACGCTGACCCTGCCCGGGTTCGCCGGCCTCGTGCTCACGTTCGGCGTGGCCGCCGACGCGAACATCGTCATCTTCGAACGCATCAAGGAAGAGGTGCGCGCGGGAAGATCCATGCGCGCCGCGATCGCGCAGGGCTATCGGAAGGGCTTCGCGACGATCATCGACGCGAACGTCGTCACGGCGATCACGGCGATGGTGCTCTTCGCCGTCGCGACCGCGAGCGTCCGTGGGTTCGCGCTCATGCTGCTCCTCGGCACGCTCCTCTCGCTGCTGACCGCTGTTGCCGCGACGCGGGCGATCCTCGCGCTTCTCGGTGGCTTCGGCTGGCTGGAGAACCCGCGCGTCATGGGCGCCACCGGCGAAGGGCTTCCGAAGTGGCTGCGCTGGGACTACATCGGCAGGCGGAACATCTGGTTCGCGTTCTCGGGTGCGCTCTGTCTTCTCTCCGTCGTCGCCATCGCCTTCCTGGGGCTGAACTTCGGGATCGACTTCAAGGGCGGCACGCAGATCTCGTTCCGCACGCCCGAGCCGACAGCGCTCGAGGACGTCCGTACCGAGGCCGCCGCCATCGGCCAGGAGAACGCCGTGATCCAGGGACGCGGCGAGTCGACGGACGGGAACTACACGAACTTCCAGATCCGGACCGAGTCGCTGACGAATGCGGAGCAGAACGAGCTCCAGCTCGGGCTCGCGAGCGCGGTCGACGCGACGGCGTTCGGCGCGAAGAACGTGTCGGAGAGCTTCGGACGGCAGATCGCGAACAACGCGCTGCTCGCGATCCTCGTCAGCCTGCTGCTGATGGTCGCGTACATCTCGTTCCGCTTCCAGTGGAAGTACTCGGTCGGCGTGCTGGTGGCGCTCGGGCACGACTTGCTGATCGCCATCGGGATCTACGCGCTCACCGGCCGCGAGGTGTCGACGGCGACCGTCGCGGCGCTGCTCACGATCCTCGGCTACTCGATGTACGACACGATCATCATCTTCGACCGGATCCGCGAGAACGTGCCGCTCATGCGCCGGGCCTCGATGCGCGTGATCGGCAACGTCTCGCTGTGGGAGGTCATCCCGCGCTCGCTCGCGACGACGTTCATCACGCTGCTTCCGGTCGCCTCGCTCTATTTCCTCGGTGGCGACACGCTGAAGGACTTCGCGTTCGCCCTGCTCGTCGGCATCGGTGCGGGCTCGTACTCGTCGATCTTCCTCGCAGCGCCACTCCTTGCCGTTCTGAAGAACCGCGAGCCCGAGTTCGCTCGCCGGCGCGACGATCTCGGCGCGCTCGCCGGAGTCTCCTCGGTCGGCGGAACGCTCGCGACCGAGGCCGAGGAGATCGCTGCGGACTCGGACGATCTCGACGAGAGCGACAACGAAGCTCCGGAAGTCGCGCAGGCACCCGTTCCGACGCCCGTCTCCGGTGCGACGTCCTCCCAGCGCGAGAAACGCCGTCAGCGCCGGGCGTCGCGACCCCATGGCCGAGCCCGCTAACGAGCGCGGCCCACTCGAGACGCTCAGTCTCGCGGGGCTCGGGGCGATCGCGCTCGTCGCACAGCACGCGGACGAGCTGGCCGACGAGATCGGGGCCCGTCTCGGCGTGGAGCGCGACGAGGTGCGTGGCGTGATCGCCGACGTCCTCGACAGCTGGCGACGCGAGGCGTCGCGCCTCGGCGAGACGGCTGGGAGCACGGCGGCGCGAGTCTCGTCCGAGCTCGGTGCGGCGTCGCGCGATGCGGTCGGCGACCTCGAGCTCCGCGTCGCGCAGCTCGAGCATCGGCTCAGGCTGCTCGAGCGAGACTAGGCGGAGGGGCCGACCGCCCTACAATCCCGCGCATGGCGACCACCCAGGGGCCGTCACGCAACCTCGGGCGTCTCTCCGAGATCGCGCAGGTCGCGGCTCGCCACGGCTTCGGCTACGTCCTCGGCCGAAACCGACTGAGCGAGCGCGACGGGAACGGCGATGCCATCACCGCGTCGGACCGCGGCAAGCGACTGCGGATGATGCTCGACGAGCTCGGGCCGACGTTCGTGAAGTTCGGCCAGCTCCTGTCGACGCGTCCGGACGTCGTGCCACCCGACATCGTGGCGGAGCTACGCGGACTGCAGGACGACGCCTCGGCGATTCCATTCGAGCAGATCCGCGAGGCCGTGGAGACGGAGCTCGACCTGCGGATGGACAGGGCGTTCCTCGAGTTCGACTATGCGCCGATTGCGTCCGCTTCGATCGGGCAGGTGCACCGTGCCGTGCTGCCGGACGGGCAGGAGGTCGCCGTCAAGGTGCAGCGGCCCGCGGCCGGCGATCAGATCGAAGCCGATCTCGGTCTCCTCTACCAGGCTGCCCGCCTGCTGCGGGAGAGGGTCAAGGCGCTCGAGTTCATGGATCCGCAGGAGCTCGTCGACGAGTTCGCACGCTCGATCCGGCTCGAGCTGGACTACGGCCACGAAGCGCGCAACGCCGAGGCGTTCTACCGCAACTTCGCGCGGGACGAGCGGGTCGTCGTGCCGCGCGTCATCCGGCCGTACTCGACCCCGCGCATCCTCACGCTCGAGTTCCTGCGCGGCACGAAGGTCGCGGACCTCGACCTCGAGTCGATGCGGCCGGACGAGCGCCGTGACGTCGCCTACAAGCTGGCGGACGTGTGGATGACGATGGTGTTCCGGCACGGCTTCTTCCACTCCGACCCGCACCCGGCGAACATCTTCGTGCTCGACTCCGGCGCCCTCGGCCTCGTCGACTTCGGGCAGGCCGGCAAGCTGACGGACGAGGACATGGCCGGGCTCACGCGTCTCTTCGTCGACGCCGCGACGGAGAACATCGATGCGATCCCGCGCCGCCTACGTGAGCTCGGCGTGCGCTACGACCCCGCGCGCGAGGCGGAGTTCCGCGGCGAGCTCCAGGTTCTCTTCGACCGCTACTACGGCAGCCGGCTCTCCGACATCGACCCGATCCAGGTGATTCGCGAGGGCTTCCAGCTCATCTACGCGATGAACCTCAAGCTGCCGAGCCGCTTCGTCATCCTCGACAAGGCGATCGCCACGCTCGCGTCCGTCGGGCAGGAGGTCTACCCGGACTTCAACGTATTCGAGGTCGCGAAGCCGTACGCGCGCGGCTTGCTCGCAGATCGTTTCCACCCGCGCGCGATCTCGCAGCGGGCGCGCGTCGAGGCGCTCGGGCTCGCGTCGGTCGCCCGCGACCTGCCGTACCAGGTGTCAGACGTGCTCGAGCATCTCCGTACCGGAACGTTTCAGGTGCGCATCGAGAACCCGGGCATCGACGAGATCGACGACCACATCGACAAGGCGACGAATCGCATTGCCGTCGCGGTCGTCATCCTCGGCGGTCTGATGGGCTCGGCGATCATCGGCGTCTTCGCCGAGGGCGGGCCGCACGCGGTCGGCATCCACCTGCTTGCGCTGGTCGGCTTTCTCATCGCCGGCGTGTTCGGCGCGTGGCTCGTGTGGGGGATTCTGCGACACGGTCGCCTGTAGCGCGAGCGCGGCCACGTCCCGGCCGGACGGCTGAGGAACGCTTGTCACGAACCCGCTGCAAAGGACATCTAGCGGCGGGCTCGTCGCGGGGCTAGCGTCGTCGGCATGCCGAGTGCTGTCCTCGTCGCCGAACCCGAGCTCGAGACGCGTGAATTTCTCGGACGACAGCTCCGTGACGACGGCTTCGACGTCCTCGGTGCCGCTCGGCGAAGCGAGGCGCTCGAGCTCGCGGAGACGGCGCGTCCCGACGTGGTGCTGCTCGCCGAGCTCGATCTCTGTCTGCGGCTTCGCCGTGGCGAGCCCGGGCGAACGTGGGATCGCAACGTTCCGGTCATCGTGCTCGCGGAGGGGTCCGACCCCGTGGAGCGCGTGCGGGCGCTCGAACGCGGCGCGGACGACGTCATCGGTCGCCCGTACGCCTACGACGAGCTGCTCGCACGCATACGCGCGCTGATCCGGCGCACGGCGGCTCCGTCCGACGACGTCGTCGTCGCAGGCGACCTCGTCATCGACCGGGCGACGAGGCGAGTCCACGTCCGCGACACCTCGGTGATCCTCTCGGCGAAGGAGTTCGAGCTCGTCGCGAAGCTCGCCTCGCAGCCCTACAAGGTCTGGACGAAGGAGGAGCTCTTGCGTGATGTGTGGGGGTTTCGTGCCCTCGGGCGAACCCGCACCCTCGAGTCGCACGCCTCGCGCGTGCGGAAGAAGCTGTGCGTCGATCCGGACGATCGCTTCGTCGTCAACGTGTGGGGGGTCGGGTATCGCATGCTCGAGTAGGGGCGGGGCTTGCCTCGCCCTGCCTACCGTGCACCCTCGAGCTCGAGGAGCGTCTCCTTGCGGTCGAGACCGCCGGCGTAGCCGGTGAGGTTTCCGTTCGCGCCGACGACGCGATGGCACGGAAGGACGATCGGGATGCGGTTGCGGTTCATCACCGTGCCGACGGCACGAGCTGCCCCCGGGTGGCCGACGCGCTGCGCTAGAGCCCCGTACGTCGTCGTCTTGCCGTAGGGAACGCGTGCGAGCTCGTCGAGGACTTCGAGCGTGAACGCAGGCAGGGCGCGGAGATCGAGCTCGAGATCGAAGGTGCGGCGCTTGCCGGCGAAGTACTCATCGAGCTCGCGGCGTGCGTGATCGACGCTCCGTGGAGAGCGGAGAACACGCGGGCCGCCGATGCGTGCGAGCCGTTCGAGGTCCTCGGCCGGGTCGGGGTCGAACCAGATCGAGGCGACGCCTCGATCGGAGGCGGCGACGAGGAGCTCGCCGATCGGCGACTCGACGAGGTCGAAGCCGATGTCGACGAGCCCGAGGGTCGAGGCTGCCTCGCGGAAGCGCCTGTCGAGGTCGGGGGAGACGGTCATGAGGTGATCCTCCTTCGAATGCGTCGAACGCCGGTGGACGTCGCCTGTCGTGCGGCGTCTGGGCTGGAGTCGAGCGCCGCTGCGATCTGGTCGTAGGAAAGGTCGTAGCCGTAGCGGAGCACCACTGCGGCGCGTTCCTTCGGGCCGAGGCCGTCCGTCAGGTCGGCGAGGTCGGCGTAGGCGGGCCGGGAGTCGGCCGAAGCGGCCTCGACGAGCTCCTCCGTCGGCCGAGTACGCCGGAGCATGTCGAGCGCGACGTTCTGCGCGATGGTCAGCACCCAGGCGCGAAGATGCTCGCCATGCTGGAGGCGCCCGTATGCGCGGAGCGCGCGCAGGAACGTCTCCTGGAACGCATCGTCGGCGCGGTCGACGCCGAGGCGCCGACGGAGAAGCCGGAGCACCTCGCTTCTGTGCTCGTCGTAGAACCGCTCGAACGGGGGGATCGCCACGGCTTCCATCATCCTGGTCAAACGCCCCGGGCGGCCGATCTGTGAGCATGGGGGTGATGCGTGCCGCCGTCGTCGGCCATATCGAGTGGCTCGAGTTCGTGCCGGTCGAGGCCGTGCCGCGGCAAGGCGAGATCGTGCACGCCGACGAGTCGTGGGAGCAGGCCGCGGGTGGCGGGTCGGTTGCGGCCGTGCAGCTGTCCAAGCTCGCCGACTCGGTTGACTTCTTCACCGCGCTCGGCAACGACGAGCACGCCCGGCTCGCCCGCGAGGAGCTCGAGGCGCGGGGAATCACCGTGCATGCGACGGCGGTCGACGCCCCTCAGCGCAGCGGCTTCACGTTCGTCGACGAGGCCGGTGAGCGGACGATCACGACGATCGGCCGGAAGCTCCACCCGCGCGGTCACGACGACGCGCTTCCGTGGCACGAGCTCGCGCGCTGCGACGCCGTCTACTTCTGCGCCGGCGACGCCGACGCGCTGCTCATGGCCCGACGCGCTCGCGTCCTGGTCGCGACGGCGCGGGAGCTCACGACGCTCAAGCAGGGGTCGGTGGAGCTCGACGCACTCGTCTCGAGCGCGAAGGACGAGGCCGAGCTGCTACCAGCCGGGGCAGCTCGATCCCGAGCCGAGACTCGTCGTGACGACCTCGGGAAAGCTCGGTGGCTGGGCGCAGCCGGGCGGGCCGTACAACGCGGCGCCGCTCCCGCCGAATCCCGCCGACGCGTACGGCGCGGGAGACTGCTTCGCGGCCGGTCTCGCGTTTGCGCTGGGCGCCGGCCTCGAAGGCATCGAGGCGCTCGACTTCGCCGCACGCTGTGGCGCCGGTGCGTTGGCCGGGCCGGGCGTCCACGCTGAGCCGATCGCGCTTCTCTAGACGAAGACCGTCGCGGCTGTAGATCGATTGGCGCGAGATTGGCGCACCTTCAGTGCCAGGCACTGTAAGGAGCCTTCATCGCGGCGTCGAAGTCGACGCCTTCAGGATCTTCGCGCGCCCGGAAGCCGCTAGCGGCGTCTCCGGTCTTGCGTAGTGGGGGAAAGTGGAGTAATGTGGGGCTCTGTGGGAGACACCAGCCCATGACGAGCCGATGTTCTACGGAACCCACGAGCACACGATCGACGACAAGAACCGTCTCACGCTGCCCGCGAAGTTCCGCGACGGCCTGGGTGGCGGCGTCGTTCTCGTCCGCGGGATCGACGGAACGGTCGACGTCTATCCGCGCAAGAGCTGGGAGGCGAGCGCCGAGCGCATCAGCGCGCTCGACTCGCTCACGCGGGAGGCGCGCGAGATGAAGCGCTTCGTGTTCGCGGGCGCCGCAGTGACGGAGCTCGACAAGCAGGGCCGCGTGCTCGTTCCGCCCGACCTCGTCCGCCATGCGAGCCTCGGGAGAGACGTCGCGGTCGTCGGCGTCGACGACCACATCGAGATCTGGAACCGCCCGCAGTGGGCGGATCACGTCAGCGCAATCGAAGGGAGCGTCGGAGATGTTGCCGAACGTGCAGCGGACAGACGCGGCTGACCACGTCCCCGTCCTCCGCGAGGAGGTTCGGGAGCTTCTCGACGTGCAGCCGGGGGAGACGATCGTCGATGCCACCTTCGGAGCCGGCGGGCACGCGCGCGTGCTGGCCGCCGACCTCGAGGGGAGCGGCAAGCTCGTCGCGATCGACCGCGATCCGACCGTCCGGCCGTACTTCGACCGGCTCAAGGCGTCGGCCCCAGGGGTGCAAACGCGTTTCCTGCGCGGCGACTACGCCGTCGTCCTCTCGCAGCTCGCAGGCAACGACGTTCGCGCAGACGCCGTCCTGCTCGACCTCGGGCTGTCCTCGATGCAGGTCGATCGCCCCGAGCGCGGGTTCTCCTACGCGACCGACGCGCCGCTCGACATGCGGATGGACCCGTCGGACGAGCGAAGCGCGGCCGACGTCCTCGCGACCTACGGCGAGCGCGAGCTCGAGACGATCTTCAAGAGGTACGGCGAGGAGCGCTACGCGCGCCCGATCGCTCGCGGTATCGCACGGAGGCGCGACGAGGAGCCGATCGAGCGCACCGGACAGCTCGTCGACGTCGTGAAGGCGTCGATCCCCGTTCCGGCACGCTTCGGCGAAGGGCATCCGGCCAAACGGGTCTTCCAGGCACTCCGCATCGAGGTCAACCACGAGCTCGAGTCGCTCGAAGTCGGTCTGCCGGCGGCGTTCGCAATGCTCCGGCCGGGAGGGCGCCTGGCGGTGATCAGCTTCCACTCGCTCGAAGATCGCATCGTCAAGAACTTCTTCCGCGATCGCGCGCGTGGGTGCACGTGTCCGCCCGAGATCCCCGTGTGCGTCTGCGGCAAGGAGCCGGACGCTCGGATCCTGACGCCGAAGCCGCTCCGGCCTTCGCCCGCCGAGGTGGATGACAACCCGCGCGCAAGCTCGGCGCGGCTGCGCGTGGCGGTGCGCCTCTGATGTCGACGATCGCACAGGCCGGACGAGCTCCTCGAACGCGCGCAGCGCGTGCCACCGTTCGCAAGCGCTCGTGGGCGCTCGGTGGTGGCGTCGTCTGGATCGTGGCGCTCGCGCTGCTGCTCGCAGGAGTCGTCGCCGTCAACGTCGCGGTGCTGCGCCTCAATCTTCAGCTCGACGAAGCCGGTCGCGAGCGCACGGAGCTCAGGACCGACATCGCGCGCCTCCGTTCCGAGATCTCGAGCGCGGCTGCGACGACGCGGATCGAGCGTCTGGCCGAGGGCGAGCTGGGACTCGTCGAGGTCGAGCCGGAGGACACCACCTACATCCAGCTCGGGCGGTGAAGCCCGGCGCGACGAATCGGCGGATCGGCCTCCTCGCCGCGGCCTTCCTCATCCTTCTCGCCTCCGCGCTCGCACGGTCGGTCTGGCTCCAGGTGGTCAAGGGGCCCGAGTACGCGGCCATGGCGGTCCGCCAGCACCGCGAGACCGTGGTCGTGCCGGCGGCGCGCGGCACGATCGTCGACCGCAACGGCGAGCCGCTCGCGATCGGCAGGCTCGCGACGACGATCTACGCGAACCCGCGCCAGGTCGACGACGCACGCGACCTCACGCTCTCGGCGGGCAGGCTCCTGGGCGCAGACCCCGCCGAGCTGTATCCGACGCTGACCGACCGCTCTCACGGCTTCGTCTACGTCGCGAGGAAGGCGGATCCGCGCAAGGCCGAGAAGCTCGAGAAGCTCGGGTACGCCGGTCTCGGGTTCTATCCGGAGGAGCTTCGCTACTACCCGCAGGGCCCCGTCGCGGCGCAGATCCTCGGCTACGCGGGCCTCGACAACAAGGGGCTGGAGGGGCTCGAGCGATCGCTCGAGGGCACACTGGCAGGCAAGCCGGGTAGCCAGACGATCGTGAAGGATCCGTTCGGCCGCGCCCTCGACGTCGTCGAGACGAAGCCCGAGTCACCCGGTGACAACGTTCGCCTCACGCTCGACCGGCAGATTCAGGGGAACGCCGAGGAGGTTCTCGCCGAGACAGTGCGACGCTGGTCGGCGAAGTCGGCGACCGCAGTCGTGATGGATCCGCAGACGGGTGCGATCCTCGCCATGGCGACGGCGCCTCGGTTCAACGCGAACCGCTTCCCGACGACGCGCGCGGACCGGCGTCGCAACAGGGCGGTCACCGACACCTACGAGCCCGGGTCGACCTTCAAGCTCGTGACCGTCGCCGCGGGTCTGCAGGAGGGGATCGTGAATCCGCGCTCGTCCTTCGTGCTGCCTCCGACGCTCAAGGTCGCCGACCGCACGATTCGCGAGTCGCACACGCGCGGAACGCAGCGCATGACCGTACGGCAGATTGTCGAGTACTCGTCGAACATCGGCACGATCACGATCGCGCAGCGCCTCGGCGAGGGGCGCCTCGCATCGTGGATCGACCGCTTCGGCTTCGGGAAGAGCACCGGAGTCGACTTCCCGGGCGAGTCGCCCGGCTTCGCGCTTCCGCTCGATCAGTGGTCGGGATCCACGATCGGCACCGTGCCGATCGGGCACGGCATCGCGGTGACACCGATCCAGATGGCGCGTGCGTACTCGGCGATCGCGAACGGCGGACAGGCTCGTGCGGCCGCACCTCATCGATCGAATCGACGGCACCGCGACCCCGAGCGGGAAGGGAGGTCGCGTCGTCTCGAAGGCCGTCTCCGAGCAGATGCTGTCCATGCTCCGCGGCGTCGTCGTCGAGGGCACGGGCACCGAGGCTGCCGTTCCCGGCTACACGGTCGCCGGCAAGACGGGAACAGCGGCGAAGATCGAGCCGAGCGGCCGGTACTCCACGTCGCGCTACGTCGCGTCGTTCGTCGGTCTCGTGCCGGCGTCGAAGCCGAAGCTCGTGGTCATGGTCATGGTGGACGAGCCGCGCGGCGGCTTCTACGGCGGCGTCGTCGCCGCTCCGGCGTTCCGCGACATCGCGCGCTTCAACCTCCAGTACCTCGAGATCCCGCAGGACGCGCCGAAGTCCGCAGCTTCCGAACGCTGAGCCACCTCCTGCAGTTTCTCTAGCCTCTCGCACGTGAATCTCGACGCCCTGATCGGGGCTCTAGCGCCTACCGAGGTGATCGCGGGCCGGCCGGTCGACATCGGCGATCTCGTGTACGACACGCGTGCTGTCTCGGCGGGAGCGCTGTTCTTCTGCGTGCGCGGCGACCGGGTCGACGGGCACGACCTGGCCTGGGAGGCGATCGAGCGCGGAGCGGCTGCCCTCGCCGTCGAGCGGCCGCTCGACGTCGATGTGCCGCAGCTGGTCGTGATCTCGACGCGGGAGTCGATGCCCGTGGCGGCGGACGTCTTCTTCGGCGAGCCGACGAAGGAGCTCGAGCTCGCCGGCGTGACGGGGACGAACGGGAAGACGACCACCGCCTTTCTGCTGCGTTCGATCCTCGCCGCCGCGGGACGCCGGCCAGGCCTCGTGGGCACCGTCGAGTGGGAGGTGGGCGGCGAGCGGCGACCCGCGCCGTTCACGACGCCGGAGGCGATCGACCTGCAGCGCCTCTTCCGCGAGATGCTCGACGCGGGAGACCGCAGCGCGGCCGTGGAGGCGAGCTCGCACGGGTCGGTGCTCCGCCGGCTCGACCGCGTCCGCTTCGACGCGCTCGTGTTCACGAACCTGAGCCAGGATCACCTCGATCTGCACGGTTCGATGGACGACTACTTCGACGCGAAGCGTCGTCTTTTCACAGGCCCGGCTCCCCCTCCGGCCGCTGTGAATGTCGGCGACGAATGGGGACGTCGGCTCGCGGATCGCCTCGAGGATCTGCACCGTGCGCCGCTCGTCACCTTCGGGGCCACCCCAGAGGCGGAGATCAGGCCGGAGCGCCTCGTGCTCGATGCGCACGGCAGTCGCTTCCGCGCCGCCGGCATCGACATCGAGACGCGGCTGCGTGGGGAGTTCAACGTCGAGAACGTGCTCGGAGCCGTGGCGGCCGGGGTGCTGCTCGACCTCGACGAGGACGCAATCGCGGAAGGGATCGCGGGTGTGGAGGGAATCCCGGGGCGGTTCGAGGCCATCGACGAGGGACAGCCGTTCGCCGTGGTCGTCGACTACGCGCACACGCCGGACTCCCTCGCGACGGTTCTGAGCGCAGCCCGCGGGCTCGGGCCGGGACGCGTCATCGTCGTCTTCGGCGCGGGCGGCGACCGCGACCGCGGAAAGCGGCCGCTCATGGGCAAGATCGCCGCGGACCTCGCGGACGTCACGATCGTGACGTCGGACAACCCGCGCTCCGAAGAGCCGCTCTCGATCATCCAGGACGTGCTCCTGGGAACGGGCATGGACGTCGAGATCGATCCGGATCGCGCGAGTGCAATCGCACGGGCGATCTCGCTCGCGCAGGACGGCGACGTCGTCGTGATCGCCGGCAAGGGGCACGAGCAGGGGCAGGACGTCAACGGCGTCGTCATGCCGTTCGACGACCGCGAGGTCGCGCGGGCGGCGCTCCGGAGCGCGTCGTGATCCCGCTGTCCTTCGACGAGGTCGTCGCGCTCGATCTCGGCTTGCTGGAAGGCAGCGGGGAGATCACGGGCATCAAGGCCGACTCACGCGAGGTCGGCCACGGTGACCTCTTCCTCGCGCTCAACGCCGGCATCGCGTTCGTTGGCGAGGCGCAGGCACGCGGAGCGGCGACGCTCGTACCACGCGATCAGGAACTCGCGCTCGCCGCGCTCGCCTCGCTCGTGCGCTCGAAGAGCGACGCACGAGTCGTCGCGGTGGTCGGATCCGCGGGGAAGACGACGACGAAGGACATCCTCGGCGCCCTCTGCGCTCCGCACGCTTCGACGATCTGGGCCGAGAAGAGCCTGAACAACGAGATCGGCCTGCCGCTCACGGTCTGCAGGCTCGAGGCCGAGACGCAGATCCTCGTCGTCGAGATGGGGATGCGCGGCCTCGGCCAGATCGCCGCGCTCTGCGATGTCGCGAGGCCGGACGCCGTCGTCGTCCCGCACATCGGGCCGGAGCATCTCGAGCTCCTCGGCAGCGTGGAGCGGGTCGCCGAGGCGAACGCCGAGGCGATCGCGGCGCTCCCCGCAGGTGGATTCGCTGTCGTCCCGGCGCACTCCGCGGCGCTCGAGCCGTTCCTGACGCGAGACGACCTCACGTTCCGCCGGTTCGATCCCGGCGATGTGCAGATGCGAGGCGGGACGACGAGCTTCACGATCGGCGGCGACGACGATCGAGCTCGAGCTCCCGTTCACGCAACGCCATCTCGCGGTGAACACGCTCGCCGCGCTGCACGCCTACGACGCGCTCGGTCTTCCGCTTGATCGCGCGTCGGAGGGCGTAGCCGGAATCAAGCTCTCTCCCTGGCGTGGCGAGGAGATCGCGCTGCCAGGCGGCGGCTTCGTCGTGAACGACGCGTACAACGCCAACCCGGACTCGATGCGAGCTGCGCTCGAGCACCTCGTCGAGCGCGCAGGGGAGAGGCGGCGAATTGCGATCCTGGGGGAGATGGCCGAGCTGGGCGACGCGTCGGAGACGTACCACCGGGAGGTCGGTGAGGTCGCCTCCGGCCTCTCCATCGAGGTGATCGGGGTCGGCGAGCCGGCGCGCGCGTACGAGCCCGCCGCCTGGGCGCCGACTGCGGACGAGGCGCTCGCGCTCGCACGAGCGCTGATCCAGCCTGGCGACGCGGTGCTCGTCAAGGCGTCGCGCGCCGTCGGGCTCGAAGGCATCGCCGACGAGATCGCGAACTTCGCCCGAGCATGATTCCGGTTCTCATAGCGGGTCTGCTCGCGATGGTCGCCGGCATCGTCATCGGGCCCAAGTTCATCGAGCTCCTGCGCGCGCGGAACCTCGGCCAGCAGATCCGTGCCGAGGGCCCTGCGACCCACGTCGTCAAGCAGGGCACGCCGACCATGGGCGGCCTTCTCATCCTCGCGTCCGCCGTCGTTCCGTTCCTCGCCCTCTCTCAGTACACGGCCGAGGGGCTCACGGTGCTCTTCATCGTCCTCGGCTGCGCGCTCGTTGGCTTCACCGACGACTACCTGAAGATCCGGCGGCGTCACTCGCTCGGGCTTCCCGGCCGCTGGAAGATGGTCGGACTGGCCATTGTGTCCGTCGTCGCAGCCCTGATGCTCAACGAGAGCGCGAGCTTCACGACGGATGTCTATGTCCCAGTCGCCGGCTGGACAATCGACCTCTCGTGGGGCTATTACGCCTTCCTCTTCCTCGTCATCGCCGGAACCGCCAACAGCGCGAACCTCACGGACGGGATCGACGGCCTGGCCGCCGGCGTCGTCGTGATCATTCTCCTGACGTTCCTCGCGATCGCGGGCATTGCCTGGCTCCGCTCGGGAGATCCGGGGGCGCGCAGCGACACGCTCCTCGACATCGCGACGCTCGCGGCCGCGCTGATCGGCGGGACGATCGGATTCCTCTGGTACAACGCCTTCCCGGGCGAGGTGTACATGGGCGACACGGGGTCGTTCGCCCTCGGCGGTGCGATCGCCGGTTTCGCGATCGTCACGGGCACGGAGATCCTGCTGCCGCTGATCGCGGGCATCTTCGTGATCGAGGTGCTCACGTGGATCATCCAGGTCGTCAGCTTCAAGCGAACGGGCAGGCGCGTGTTCCTGATCGTGCCGATCCACCACCACTTCGAGATGAAGGCGTGGTCGGAGACGAAGATCATGGTGCGTTTCTGGATCGTCTGCGCGATCTTCTGCGCCTCCGGGTTCGCGCTTTTCTACCGCGACTTCCTGCAGTTCGTCCTGCCCTCGTGATGTGAGCGAGCTCGCCGGCAGGCGCGTCCTCGTCGTCGGTCTCGCGCGGGCCGGAACGGCTGCGTCGCACGCGCTCCTGCACGTCGGCGCGACGGTCGTCGGCTTCGACTCGAACGAGATGCTGGATGCGGGAAGGCTCCGCGCAGAAGGCGTCGAAGTCCATCTCGGACGCGAGGAGGAGACGCTGCTGCAGGGGATCGATCTGGTCGTGAAGAGTCCCGGAGTCCGGGGCGACGCGACGTTGGTCGCGGGCGCTCGCGCGCGCGGCATTCCCGTCTGGGACGAGCTCGAGCTCGGCGCGCGGCTTCTCCCGAATCCGATCCTCGCCGTCACCGGGACGAACGGGAAGACGACCACGACGGCGCTCCTCGGTGAGATCCTGAGCTCCGGCGGACGCTCGGTCGCGGTCGCCGGGAACATCGGCCGCGCGCTGAGCTCGCTCGTCGGCGGCATCGAGCCCGACACGTGGATCGTCTGCGAGGTGGGCGTCTTTCAGCTCGACGACATGGAGATCTTCCACCCGCGCATCGCCGTGCTCGTGAACCTCGAGGCGGATCACCTCGATCGCTACGGCGACCAGGAGACGTACGCCGCGACGAAGCTCCGGCTGTTCCGGCTCCAGACCGAGAACGACGTCGCGGTCGTTCCCCGCGGATTCGGGCCGGTTCCCGGTGCTGCCAGGAGGGTCGAGTTCGCGGCCGACGACCCGCTGCCCGCCGAGCCGACGATACCGGGGCTGCACAACCGCGAGAACGCCGCCGCGGCGACGCTCGCAGCGCGCGCGGTCGGCATCTCCGACGACGACATTGCGCGTGCGCTGCGGAGCTTCCGCGGCGTCGAGCATCGCATCGAGGACGTGGCGACGATCGGCGGCGTGCGCTTCGTGAACGACTCGAAGGCGACCAACGTCGCGGCCGCGCTGCGCGCACTTGCCTCCTTTCCGGACGAGCGGCTGCACGTGATCCTCGGCGGTCGCGGAAAGAACGAGTCGTACGAGCCCCTTGCTGCCGCCTTTGATCCCGACGATCGCGCGTACCTCGTCGGTGAGGCCGCCGGCGAGATCGCGACGGCGCTCGCCTCGGCTGGCGTCGCGTTCGTACAGGCAGGCGATCTCGAGAACGCGGTGCGCGAGGCTTTCGCGGTCGCGACTCCCGGAGACATCGTGCTGCTCTCTCCCGCGTGCGCCAGCTTCGACCAGTTCAGCGACTTCGAGGCGCGTGGCGACGCGTTCCGTCGACCTCGTGGAGGCGTTGTGCTGAAAGGCGACGGGCATGCGGATCAGCGGCTCGTCGCGTTCCTGACGCTCGGCCTCGTCGCGTTCGGCCTCGTGATGGTCTATAGCGCCACCTCCGCGTCGGCTGCGCTCGGGAACGGCGACCCGATGAGCTTCCTCAAGCGCCAGGCTGTCTATGCGCTCATCGGAGTGGTCTTCATGACGCTGGCGGCACGCTTCGACTACCACCGTCTGCGCTACCTCGCTCCGCCGCTCGTCGTCATCGCTCTCGTCCTGTGCGTGGCCGTGCTCGTTCTCGGGCCGTCGATCAACGGCGCCCACCGCTGGTTCATCGTCGGCCCTGCGAGCTTCCAGCCCTCCGAGCTCGCGAAGCTCGCGCTCTGTCTCTTCGCCGCGACCTACCTCGCACGCCGTCGCGCTCCACGGACTTTCGGCGAGCTGATGAAGCCACTGGGCGCGCTCACGCTGATCTTCGGCGGCCTCATCGTCGTCGAGCCCGACCTCGGTACCACGATCACCCTCTGCGGGATGATGCTCGCGATCTTCCTCGTCGCGGGCGTGCCCGTGCGGCTGCTCGTCGGGGCGTCCGCCGTCGCCGTCGGTCTCGGACTTCTCGCGATCTGGATCGAGCCGTACCGGCGAGCGCGCGTCTTCAGCTTCCTCGATCCCTGGTCGGACGCGCAGGGATCCGGCTTTCAGATCGTCCAGGCGATGATCGGGATCGGCTCGGGCGGGTTCACCGGAGCCGGGCTCGGCGAAGGCGTGGGGAAGGTCTCCTACCTGCCCGAGGCGCACACGGACATGATCTTCGCGGTCATCGGCGAGGAGCTCGGGCTGATCGGCGCGACGTTCGTGATCTGCGCCTTCGGGCTGCTCGCGATCGTGGGCTTCCGCATCGCCCTGCGCTGCCGGGATCCGTTCGGAAAGCTGCTCGCCGCGGGCATCACCTCGCTCGTCTGCGGCCAGGCGGCGATCAATCTCGCGGCGGCGCTGGGGATCGCTCCGCTCACCGGCATCCCGCTCCCGTTCGTCTCGTACGGCGGCTCGAGCCTCGTCGTCCTGCTCACGGGGGTGGGGGTTCTCCTTAACATCGCCGTGAATGAACGGGTCGCCAGTGCTTCGGTGCGTGATCGCGGCGGGAGGGACGGCAGGACACGTCCGGCCCGCGCTCGCAGTCGCAGAGGTGCTCCGCGCACGCGGAGTGACGGTGACGTTCGCCGGGTCGCCAGACCGCGTCGAGTCGCAGCTCGTTCCTGAGGCCGGCTTCGAGCTCGACACGTTCGCGATCTCGGGCTTCCCGCGACGCATCGGCCTGGGGCTCCTCCGCGCGGTCGGTCAGTCGCTGCGTGCGCCATTCGTCTGCGGCAGGATCCTGGCGCGGCGGCGTCCCGATGTCGTCCTCGGCGGCGGCGGCTACGTCGCCGGGCCCATGGTGCTCGCGTCGAGAGTGCGCGGCATCCCGGCCGTGCTGACCGAAGCCGATGCCCATCTCGGGCTCGCGAACCGGCTGGCCGCGCCCTTGGCCCGGCGCGTGCTTCTCGCGTACGCGATCGAGGGGCGCGACGGCTCGAAGTACCGGGTCGTCGGCCGGCCGATCCCGTCGGCGCACCTTGGCGCCGAGAAGGCGGACGGGCGCGCGCTGTTCGGGCTCCCTGCGGATCGGCCCGTGCTTGCCGTGTTCGGCGGGCTGGCGGGAGCGCAGGCGCTGAACGAGTTCGCCGTCGATGCGTTCGGCGAGCGCGGACCTGCCGTGCTCCACATCTCGGGTGCGCGTGACTACGAGGCTCTGCGGCCGCGCGTGTCGCGCGACGACTACCTGCTCGTCCGCTCCACGGACGAGTTCGGGGCCGCGCTTGCAGCGGCAGATCTGGCGATCTCGCGGGCGGGCGGGACGGTCTGGGAGCTCGCGGCTGCCGGGACGCCCTCGATCCTCGTTCCGTATCCGCATGCGACGGCCGACCACCAGACGCTCAACGCGCGCTACTTCGAAGCCGGCGGCGGGGCCGTCGTCGTCGACCAGAGCGAGCTCGCGCGCGTGCCGGCGCTCGCGGAGGAGCTGCTGGCCGACCCGGAGCGGCTCGCGCGCATGAGTGCGTCGATGCGCGTGCTCGCGAAGCCGAACGCTGCGGACCTCGTGGCCGACGAGCTGATCGCACTCGCCGAGGCGAGCCGGTGAGCGCTCTTCCTCTCGCCGGTCGGCGTTTCTACTTCGTCGGGATCGGTGGCGCCGGCCTGGCGGCGTACGCGAACATCGCGCGCGCCTGGGGCGCCGAGGTCGCGGGCTGGGACGTCCGGGACACGATCTTTCTCGAGGCAGTTCGCGGCATCGATGTCGAGATCGGCGGCGAGCCCGCTCCTCCGGAGGGCTTCGAGGTCGTCGTCTCGACGGCGCACGCGGGACGGATCGAAGGCCGATCGCGCGCGGACTTCCTCGCCGAGGTCGTCTCGCTGCGCCCCGCGATCGTGATCGGCGGCGCGCACGGGAAGACGACGACGACCGCCATGGTCGCGCACGCCCTCCGTGAGCTCGGCAACGATCCGTCGTGGATCGTCGGCGGGGTCGTGCCGCAGCTCGGCGGGAACGCGGGTGTGGGGGAGGGCTGGCTCGTCGTCGAAGGCGACGAGTCGGATCGCTCCGTCTTCGACCTGCGTCCGGAGATCGCCGCCGTGACGAACATCGAGCTCGATCACCATGCGGCGTACGCGTCGGAAGCCGAGCTCGCGGGGCTCTTCGACGACTGGCTCGCGCGGGCGCCCAAGGCCGTTCGTGGGTGGGAGCTCGAGCCTGCGCGGCTCGAGCTACGCGTGCCGGGTGAGCACAACCTCCGGAACGCGGCGACCGCACTCGCCGTGCTCGAGGCCGCCGGGGCGGAGCGCGACGCGGCCGAGCGGGCGACTCGCCGAGTTCACGGGTGTCGGCCGGCGCTTCGAGCTCGTCGGCGAGCGGGGCGGGGTGCGCGTCATCGACGACTACGGCCACAACCCCACCGAGATCGCGGCTGCGCTGCGAACGGCACGCGAGCTCGACCCGCGGGCGCTCATCGCCGTGTACCAGCCGCACGTCTACGAGCGAACGCGCCAGCTGCATGACGAGCTCGGCTGCGCGCTCGGACTCGCCGACGCCGCGATCGTGACGGACGTGATCGGCGGCCGCGACGCGGCGCTGCCCGGCGTCACCGGCAAGCTCGTGCTCGACGGCGTGCCTCCTCCGACACGACGAGGCTGGGCACCGACGCTCGACGATGCGACCGCGCTGACGCTCGCATGGGCCCGGCCGGGAGACGTGGTCGTGACGCTGGGAGTCGGAGAGCCGTGGCGGATCGCCCGCGCGGTCGTGGACGGCCTGCCGGCGTGACCCCGATCGAGCACGGCGTCCGGATCGCCAAGCTGACCACGATCGGCGTCGGCGGCCCCGCACGCGCGCTCGCGCGTCCCCGCACGCTCGCGGAGCTCCGCGAGGCGCTGCGCTTCGCGCGCGACGAGGGTCTGCCGGTCTTGCCCGTCGGTCTCGGATCGAATCTCCTCGCGGCCGACGACGGTGTCGAGGCGGTCGTGCTCCGGCTCGAGGGCGAGCTCGCCGGGGTCGACATCGTCGAGACGGGGCTCGTCGCAGGCGGTGGCTCGACGAATGCGGTCTGCCTCCATCGAGCACGCGACGCCGGGCTCGGTGGGCTCGAGTTCGCGTGCGCGATCCCGGGCACCGCCGGAGGAGGCGTCGTCATGAACGCGGGCGCATACGGGCGGGACTGGTCGGACGTGCTCGCCCGCGCGCTCGTCGTCACCGCGGACGGTGAGGAGTGGATGGCTCCGGACGAGCTCGGCCTCGCGTACCGTCGCTCCGCTCTCGGCCAGGATCAGGTCGTGGCGCGCGTCGAGTACCGGCTCGAGAAGCGTCCGTCGGCGCAGATCAAGGCGACCGTCGCCGAGCTGATCGCGCAGCGGAAGGCGACCCAGCCGACGAACAAGCGGACGTTCGGCAGCGTGTTCAAGAACGCGGAGGGCGAGATCGGCGCGGGCAGGATGCTCGAGCTCTGCGGGCTCAAGGGGCATCGCATCGGCGGCGCGACGATCTCGCCGATGCATGCCAACTTCATCGAGAACGCGGACGGCGCGACCAGCGCGGACTGCGTCGCGCTGATGGTGGAGGCGCGCCGCCGCGCGCGCGAGCAGTTCGGCGTGGAGCTCGAGCGCGAGGTCGTGTTCGCGGGGCTCCCCGAGCTTCCGGCACTGACGTAGGAGGTGCACTCAGCGCGCCGAATCCAGCCGCATGGCCGGGGGACGAAGTGCGCGCGGATCGCGTCGGCACGCTGCTGCGGCAAGCGTCGTCGTCCCGTTTCCGCGAGATGCGGCCGGTGCTCGCCTTGATCTCGCGCGCTTCGTTCCCTCCGGCCGCTCGCTGCTCGCGACGATCGGCGTGCTCGCCGCGGCGGGCGTCGCGTACGTCGTTGCGACGTCCACGCCCGTCTTCGCCGTCGAACGAGTCGACGTCAGGGGTGCGCCGCCGGCGCTGGCGCGCGAGGTCACCGGCGCGACCCGCGGCCTCGTCGGGCAGAGTCTCGTCACGATCGACGTCGACGACGTGGAGGGGACGTTGCGTGCGCTTCCCTCGGTCGCAGGCGTCTCGGTCGACCGCGCGTTTCCACACACGCTCGTGGTGAAGGTCGCACCCGAGCGCGCCGTGGCTGTCGTGCGGCGCGGCGACTCGTCCTGGCTCGTGACGGGTGCGGGCAAGACGATTCGGCGCATCGAGACCGGAACGGAGCGGCGGCTCCCGCGGCTCTGGCTCGCGAAGGGCACGACGCTTCGGCTCGGCGGGAGCATCCCGGCAGGCTGGTTGCCGGCGACGCGAGCGCTCGCCGAGGCGCACTCCGTCGGCCTTGCGTCGCGGGTGAAGGGTGTGCGCCCGGTCGGCGACGAGCTGACACTCGTCCTGCGTCGCGGCGCTGAGCTCAGGCTCGGTCGCGCGACCGAGGTGGGGCTCAAGCTCACCGTCGCAGCGCGCGTTCTTCGGCTCGTAGGCAGCGGCGCGACGTATATCGACGTGAGTGTTCCGCAACGTCCCGTCGCCGGTTGACCAACCTTCAAGTCTCTACTCGAGGTTGAAGGTAGGCATGGCGTGCTTCGTTGACATTGCCCCGGAGGAGGCCTACCCTCGGGGTCGAAGGATGTGCGGCACTCGCACGTTCAATGCGAACTTCACCTTGAGGTGGATTGAGATATGAGCAATCAGCTAGGGAGCTACCTCGCCGTCATCAAGGTCGTCGGCATCGGCGGCGGCGGCACGAACGCGGTAACACGGATGGTCGAAGCCGGCCTCTCGGGCGTCGAGTTCGTCGCGGTCAACACCGACGCGCAGGCGCTTCTCATGACCGAGGCGGACGAGAAGATCCACATCGGATCGCGCGCGACGCGCGGTCTCGGCGCCGGTGCCGACCCGAGCGTGGGGCGCGCGGCCGCCGAAGAGAGTCGCGACGAGCTCAAGGAAGCGCTCAAGGGTGCAGACATGGTCTTCGTCACCGCCGGCGAGGGTGGCGGCACCGGAACCGGTGGCGCACCCGTGGTCGCCGAGATCGGACGCGAGATCGGCGCGCTCACCGTCGGCGTCGTCACGCGGCCGTTCGGGTTCGAGGGCAAGCGCCGCGCCGACCAGGCCGAGCAGGGCATCCAGGCGCTGCGCGACTCGGTCGACGCGCTGATCGTCATCGAGAACGACCGGCTCTTGCAGGTGGTCGAGCCCGACACGCCCGTCACCGAGGCGTTCCGAATCGCCGACGACATCCTCCGGCAGGGGGTGCAGGGGATCACCGACCTCATCACGGTGCCGGGCCTGATCAACCTGGACTTCGCGGACGTGCGCACGATCATGAAGGACGCCGGGTCCGCGCTCATGGGCATCGGCGTCGCCCGCGGCGAGAAGCGTGCGGTCGAGGCCGCGCGCGCTGCGATCTCGTCGCCGCTGCTCGAGCAGACGCTCGACGGCGCGACCGGAATCCTCCTCAACATCACGGGCGGCCCCGATCTCGGGCTCGCCGAGGTAGACGAGGCTGCCGAGGTCGTGCGGGAAGCCGCCGACTCGAACGCGAACGTCATCTTCGGCGCTGCGATCGACGAGGGCATGGGCGAGGACGTCCGCGTCACCGCCATCGCCACCGGCTTCGGCGCGCGTGCCGCGCGTCGCCGCCGCGACGTCCCTCGTCGCCACCGTTTCGTCGGAGCGCGACCGCGAACGCCCTCCGTTCGACGCTCCGAGCGTCCGCGACGTCGAGATCGACATCCCGAGCTTCCTCAAGGAAGACTGAAGTTGCCCCGCAGATCGCGACTCCGCTAACGCGGAGTCGCGATCGCGACGATCCCTGAAGGCGTCCGCTTCGCGGCCGCGTCGCTGTGAACCTTCGACGTCGGGCAGGCGTTCACGAGCCGTTAGAGTCGATGCCCGTGGAAGCGACGCTCCTGCGTACGCCCCTCTACGCGCGCCACGTCGAGCTCGGCGCGCGCATGGTGCCGTTCGCCGGCTACGAGATGCCCGTCCAATACGAGGGTGTCATTCCGGAGCACAAGGCCGTCCGGACGGACGCCGGCGCCTTCGACGTCTCGCACATGGGCGAGATCCACGTCGACGGGCCGACGGCGCAGGCATTCCTCCAGGCGATGCTCTCGAACGACATCGACAAGCTCTCGGACGGCGACGCGCAGTACACGCTGCTCACGAACGAGACGGGCGGGATCGTCGACGACCTCATCGCGTACCGCCTCGGGCACGGACAGTTCTATCTCGTGGTCAACGCCTCGAATCGCGCGGCGGTCTACGGCTGGCTGAAGGAGCGCGAGCCGCGTGGCTGCGAGGTGCGCGATGCGTCCGACGAGTACGGCCTCGTCGCCGTCCAGGGCCCGCGCGCGCTCGAGCGGCTCGGACTTCCCGACGCCCCGGCGTTCACCCACGCGATGGGTGACCTCGCGGGCATCGACGTCATGGTCGCGCGCACCGGCTACACCGGCGAGCAGGGGGTCGAGCTGTGCTGCGCTGAGGACGACACCGTCGCGCTCTGGGACGCGATCCTCGAGCGCGGCGTCACGCCGTGCGGCCTCGGCGCGCGGGACACCCTTCGGCTCGAGGTCTGCTACCCGCTCCACGGCAACGACATCACGCCCGAGACCGACGCGATCTCCGCCGGCCTGGGCTGGGCGTGCGCGCTCGACACCGACTTCACCGGGGTGGAGACGCTGCGCCGGATCAAGGAGGAGGGGCCCGCTCGCAAGCTCGCCCCGTTCGTCATGGAAGAGCGCGCCGTTCCGCGCCAGGGGATGCCGATCGAGGGTGGCGGCGAGGTGACCTCGGGAACGCATTCGCCGATGCTCGACGTCGGCATCGGCATGGGCTACGTCCCGGTCGCCTCCGCCCAAGCCGACTCCGAGCTCGTGATCGACGTCAGGGGCAAGCCGCGACGCGCGCGTGTCGTCAAGAAGCCGATCTACCGGAAGGAGCAGTAGTGCCCGCCGCAGAGACCTACCCGGACGACCTTCGCTACCACCCCGAGCACGACTGGGCGCGCGTCGAGGGCGACGAGGCGATCCTCGGAGTCACCTGGTTCGCGCAGGACTCGCTGGGCGAGCTCGTCCACTACGAGGCGCCTGCGACCGGAACGACCGTGGCGAAGGACGAGTCGTACGGCGAGGTCGAGTCGGTAAAGGCCGTGTCGGACATCGTGGCGCCGCTGTCCGGGGAGGTACTGGCCGTGAACGAGAAGGTCGTCGCCGCACCCGAGACGGTGAACGACGACCCGTACGGCGAGGGCTGGCTCATCCGGATTCGCATGTCGGATCCCGGCGAGCTCGATTCGCTGCTGGACGCCGAGGCGTACCGCGCTCGTCGTCGCCGAGCAATGACGAGCGTCGACGCCAGTTCGTAGGGGCGAGATATATCTCGCCCCTACGGTGACAACCGCGGTCATGGGCTACCTGTCGCTGACCGACGCCGACCGCGCGGAGATGCTCGCCGCGATCGGGGTCGCGTCGATCGACGAGCTGTTCGAGCAGATCCCGCCGGGCGTCCGCTTCGACCGCGAGCTCGACGTGCCGCCCGCGCTCGGCGAGGCCGAGCTCATGCGACACCTGGAGGAACTCGCGGCGAAGAACGTCCACACGGGCTCGGAGCTCTCGTTCGTCGGTGCCGGGATCTACGACCACTACGTGCCCTCGGTCGCCGACGTCGTCCTTTCGCGTGGCGAGTTCCTGACGGCGTATACGCCGTACCAGCCCGAGATGAGCCAGGGGACGCTGCAGGCGATCTTCGAGTACCAGACCGTGATCTGCGAGCTGACCGGGATGGACGTCTCGAATGCGTCCGGCTACGACGGGACGACGGTCGCCGCGGATGCGTGCTTCGTCGCGAAGCACGTCACCGATCGGCACAAGGTCGTCCTCGCCGAGTCGCTCAACCCGCAGGTCCGGCAGGTCGTGAAGACCTATGCACCCGGGTTCGGCTTCGACGTCGTCGAGGTGCCGCACCGCGGCGGCGTGACGGACCCGGAGGAGCTCGGCGCGGCGGCAGCGGATGCGGCTGCAGTCTTCTTCCAGCAGCCGAATTTCCTCGGCTGCCTCGAGGACGCGCCGGCCCTTGCGGCTGCCGCGAACGAGGCGGGTGCGCTGTCGGTCGCGCACGTCGACCTCATGTCACTCGGCGTGCTGGAGGCGCCAGGTGCGTACGGCTGCGCGATCGCGCTGGGCGAAGGGCAGTCGGCCGGGAACTGGCCCTCGTACGGCGGGCCGCACTACGGGTTCTTCGCTGCGCGGACTGACTACGTGCGCCGGATGCCGGGACGGATCGTCGGCGAGACCGTGGACGAGGAAGGCAAGCGCGGGTTCGTCCTCACGCTCCAGACGCGCGAGCAGCACATCCGGCGCGAGAAGGCGACCTCGAACATGACGACCAACCAGACTCTCCTCGCGCTGGCGGGACTCGCGACGCTCTCGTGGCTCGGGCCCGAGGGGCTGCGCGAGGTCGGAGAGTCGTGCCTGGCGCTGTCGAGCTACGCCCGCGAGCGCATCCAGCTCGAGCCGGCGTTCGCAGCAGACTCGTTCAAGGAGGTCGCATTCCGCACGCCGCTGCCCGCACGCGAGGTCATCCGTCGCGCGCGCGAGCACGGCGTGAATCCCGGCTACGCCCTCGGCCGCGACTACGAGGGCATGGACGACGTGCTGCTCGTCGCGGTGACGGAGAAGAAGAGCGTCGAGGACGTCGACCGTCTCGCAGACGTGCTGGCCGAGGTGTGCGGATGAGTCAACGAGCCCGGCACCGCCTGGAGAGACACGCCGCTCATCTTCGAGCGGTCGCGCGCGGGGCGACGCGCCGGGCGACCGCCGCAGCCCGATCTCCCCGTGCCGGAGCTCTCCGACTCGCTGCGCCGCTCGCGCCCGCCGCGCCTGCCCGAGCTGGCCGAGCCCGAGATCGTGCGGCACTTCACGGCGCTCGCCGACCGCACGTTCGGCGTCGACACGGGCTTCTACCCGCTGGGCTCCTGCACGATGAAGCACAACCCGCGGGTGAACGAGCGAGCCGCCATGCTGCCCGGCTTCCGCGACCTCCATCCGCATGCGGAAGACGAGGACGCGCAGGGCGCGCTCGAGCTGATGTGGCACCTGCAGGGGATACTGGCCGAGGTCGCCGGGCTTCCCGCGGTGACGCTGCAGCCCGCGGCCGGCTCGCAGGGAGAGCTGACCGGGCTCATGCTCATGCGCGCGTACTTCGCGGATCGCGGCGAGGAGCGCGACACGATCATCACGGCCGACACCGCCCACGGGACGAACCCGGCGAGCGTGACCATGGCGGGCTACAAGCTGGCACGCGTCGAGACGGACGCGCGCGGGAACCTCGATCTCGACGATCTCCGCGCGAAGGTGGACGAGCGCACGGCCGGGCTCATGCTCACGAACCCCTCGACCCTTGGCCTGTTCGACGAGGGCATCGAGGACGTCGCACGGATCTTCCACGACGCCGGTGCGCTCCTCTACTACGACGGCGCGAACCTGAACGCCGTCGTCGGTATCTCGCGTCCCGGCGACATGGGCTTCGACATCGTCCACTACAACCTGCACAAGACCTTCTCGCAGCCGCACGGCGGAGGCGGTCCCGGAGGCGGCCCCGTTGCGGTGCGCGAGACGATCGAGCCGTACCTGCCCGCGCCGACCGTCGTACGTGACGGCGACGCGTTCCGGCTCGATCACGATCGACCGAAGTCGATCGGCCGCGTGCGCGGCTTCGCCGGCCCGTTCGGAGTCTTCGTGCGCTCGTACGCGTACATGCGCGCGTACGGGCCGGGGCTGCGCGAGATGTCCGAGGTCGCGGTGCTCAACGCGAACTACCTCCTCGCCCAGCTGCGCGACGCGTACGACCTGCCGTACGACCGCCACTGCATGCACGAGTTCGTGCTCTCGGCGCGGAAGCTGAAGCGCGAGCACGGGATCACGGCCCTCGACGTCGCGAAGCGGCTCATGGACTACGGGATCCATCCGCCGACCGTCTACTTCCCGCTCGTCGTCCCGGAGGCTCTCATGATCGAGCCGACCGAGACCGAGCCGAAGGAGCGGCTCGACGACTTCGTCGACGCGATGCGCGCAATCGCGCGCGAGGCCGCCGAGTCGCCGGAGCTCCTGAAGGACGCGCCGCACGGCCGGCCTGTACGACGGCTCGACGAGGTGCGTGCCGCGAAGCAGCCCGTGCTCAGGTATCTCTTCGACGAGCACCCCGCCTACCTCAGCTGACGAGAAGGGAGAGCAGCGTGGCCACACTGCAGGTCGAGCACGGAACGCGTGACTTCAGCACATGGAAGGAGGCGTTCGACAGCGATCCGGTCGGACGCGAGGCGGGCGGCGTTCGCGGATACACCATCTTCCGGTCGGCCGAGGACTCGAACCGGGTGATCGTCCACCTCGAATTCGACTCGCACGACGAGGCGGAGGCGTTCGGCGAGAAGCTGCGGGCGCTCTGGTCGGCGCGAGGCTCGGAGCTCGGGCTCGAAAACCCTAATGCGCGCGTCATCGAGGCCGTCGAGACCCACGGCTACTAAGACGTCGCCGGCTCCCAGAGCTCGAAGCGATTTCCTTCGGGGTCGACGGCCCAGCCGAAGCGGCCGATGCCGTCGAGCAGCTCGATCCGCTCGTCGACCTCGATGCCGGCATCGCGTAGCTGCGCGAGCATCGCGTCGAGATCGCCGACGGCGTAGTTGACCATTCCCTGCTTCGCCGCCGGCCAGTAGTCGGTGTCCTCGGGAAACGTCGACCAGACGGCGTTGCGACTCTCGGGGAAGATCGCGTATGACTCGTCGCCTTGCCGTGGCACGCCGAGGTGCTCCTCGTACCACGCGGCCAGCGCCTCCGGGTCGCGTGCGCGGAAGAAGACGCCGCCGATCCCGGTCACGCGCTCCGTCAGCGAACCGAGGCCAGCTGGCCGCAGGCAGCCTCGATGTCGCGGCCGCGCGTGAGCCGCACGGTCGCCGGGATCCGCGCGCGTCCGAGCACGGACTTGAACCGCTCGATCGCCTCGCGCGACGAGCCCTCGTAGAGGCCGCCTGTCGGGTTGTACGGGATGAGGTTGACCTTGAAGGACCGCCCGTCGAGGGCGGCCGCGAGCGCGCGCGCGTCCGCCGGAGAGTCGTTCACGCCGGCCAGCATGACGTACTCGACGAACACCTTGCGGCGCCGGAGCTCGACGTAGCGCTTGCACTCGGCGAGCACGTCGGTGAGCGGATAGCGGTCGTTCACGGGCATGAGCCGAGAGCGCTTCGCCGGATCGGCCGCGTGCACCGAGATCGCGAGGCGGATCGGCTGATCGACCTCGTCGACGAATCGGGTCAGTCCGGGCATCCACCCCACGGTCGAGATGGTGGTGCGGCGGGGGGTGATCCCGAGGTCGGGGAGACGCCGCGCCGACGCGAGCACCTCGTCGAAGTTCAGGAACGGCTCGCCCATGCCCATGTAGACGGCGTGGTTGACAGGCTCGCTGCGGCGGAAGTGCAACGCCTGGTCGAGGATCTCCCACGCGGTGAGGTTCCGCCCGAAGCGCATCGCTCCCGTCGCGCAGAACGTGCAGGTGAGCGGGCAGCCCGACTGGGACGAGAGACACAGCGACCGGCGTCCGTCGCGGTAGCGCATGAGCACGGCCTCCACCGGATGCCCGTCAGCGGTGTGGAAGAGCACCTTTGCCGTGCCGTCCTTCGACTCGCGCTCGGTCACGACCTCGAGCGTCGAGAACGGCACCGACTCGACGAGCATCGCGCGCAGGCCCTTGGGGAGGGTCGTCATGTCGTCGTACGACCTCGCGCCCCGAGCCGTCCACTCCCACACCTGCCGTGCCCTGTAGGCGGGCTCGCCGTGCTCGGTCAGCGTGCGCTCCAGCAGGGCGAGATCCATGTGCCGGACGGTAGCGTCTCGCCCGTGATCGACCTGCGCTCCGACACTGCGACGAAGCCGACGGAGGGCATGCGGCGCGCGATCGCCGAGGCTGCGGTCGGCGACGAGCAGAAGCGCGAGGATCCGTCGGTCAACGCCTTGCAGGATCGGGTCGCGACGCTCCTCGGTCACGAAGCGGCGATCTTCGTCCCCACCGCGACGATGGCCAATCAGATCGCGCTCAAGCTCCACGCGCGACCCGGCGACGTGCTGCTCGCGGAGGAGAACGCGCACGTCGTGATCTACGAGTACGGCGGCGCGGCCGCGCACGCCGGCGTCATGACGATCGGGTTGCCGGGCGACCGAGGTCGCCTGTCGCCGGAGCAGATTCGTCGCGCAGCGGAGCCGAGCTCCAAGGTGGCGGATCAGCGCGTCACGGTTCTCGCGCTGGAGAACACGCACAACGCCTCGGGTGGCCGGGTGTGGCCGCTCTCCGACCTCGACGAGGTGGTTGCGACTGCGCGCGAGCTCGGCCTTGCAGTGCATCTCGACGGGGCGCGGCTCATGAACGCCTCGGTCGCGCTCGGCGTCCCGCCCTCGCAGATTGCGGGCCACTTCGACACCGCGACGTTGTGCCTCTCGAAGGGGCTCGGTTGCCCGCTGGGCGCTCTCCTCGTGGGTTCACGAGAGCTCATGGAGCGCGCATGGCGCGAGAAGCATCTCTTCGGCGGCGCGATGCGCCAGGCAGGCATCGTGGCCGCCGCCGGCATGTATGCGCTCGACCACAACGTCGAGCGGCTCGCGGACGACCATGCGCGGGCACGCCGTCTCGCCGAGGCGCTCCACGGTGCGGGCCTGCCCGTCGATCTCGAGCAGGTCGACACGAACTTCGTGCAGATCGACGTCGCGCCGCTCGGCCTCGATCGGCCCGACGCGCTCGCGCGCCTGCAGGCGCGCGAGGTCGGGCTCTCCGCGACCCCGCACCCGACGATCCTGCGGGCGGTCACGCACCTCGACGTCACGGACGAGGACATCGCGCTCGCGTCGGAGCGCATCCCCGCGGCGTTCTCGAGCTAGCGGTCGCCGGCGAGGAAGAACGCGACGACGACCGCGCCGTAGCCGGCGAGCAAGAGCGCACCGCGTGCTCGGCTCGAGTGGCCGCCGAAGAGCACGATCGTCGCGAAGACGACGGAGCCCGCGAGAGCGGCGATCTCGACGGGACGGAAGCTCAGCGAGAGCGGATCGATGAGCCACGACAGCAGAGCAACAGCCGGGATGAGGAACACGGCCACCTGCGCCGCCGACGCGAGCGCGATCTCGCCCGCGAGCGCGATCTTCCCACGGTAGGCGACGACGACGGCGCCGCCGTGCTCGGCGGCGTTCCCGACGATCGCGACGACCACCGCCGCGACGAAGAACTCGCTGAGGCCGGCCTTCTCGGCGAACACCTCGAGCGAGCCGACGAGGATCTCCGCGACGAATGCCGTCGCGATCGTGGCGACGGCCAGCACGCCGAGGGCTGCGCGCAGCGACCAGCCCTTGATCTCCTCGTCGGACGCGACATGCAGGGTGTGGTGTCGTCGCAGCGAGTACCACGTGACGCCGACGTACACGATCAGGAGCACGATCGAGATGGCGGCGGACACCTGGGCCAGCTCGTCCGTATCCGGGTCACCGTCCCACCCCGGTATCGACGGGATGAGAAAGAGGAGTATCGCGAAGGCGATCAGCCCGAACGAGAGGAAGCTCGAGAAGCGATCGAGCCGTCCGCGGCCTCCGGCCACGAGCGCGGCGCCGAGGACGAGCAGGAGGTTCCCGATCACGCTTCCCGTGAGCGAGCCGCGGACGACCTCGGTCAGCCCCTCGTTCACCGCGATCAGCGCGATGATGAGCTCGGGCGCGTTGCCGAACGTCGCGTTGAGGAAGCCTCCGATGCCCGGGCCGGTGTGCTCCGCGGCGTGTTCGGTGGCCTCGCCGATCAGCCACGCGAGCGGGATCAGCGAAAGCGCGGCGAGAACGAACTCGAACGTCTCCGGCGGATGGACGAGGTAATGCAGCGCGATCGTGAGCGGCGCAAGCGCAAGGAGACCGAAGAGAACTCTGCGTACCACGGCCGGAGAAGGCTACAGACCAGCTTCGCGCGACCCGCCGCGAGCGAGCGCGTGTCGCCACTGCCTGAAAACCGCGCGCTTGTCAAGACTTGCGGCCGACGGCGAACGGTGAACACAATCGGGTCGTGAAGGAAAGCGTCGCAGGGGTCGAGCTCCCACTCCGGATCCAGGACGAGGTGGCGTGCCGCCACTGCGACGTCCACTGCGAGAAGGTCGTCTACCCCGCAGCGTGCCTCCGCATGGCCTGCCCGTTCGTCTACGCGTACGAGGCGTGGGGCCACACGTACGTCGGCTGCATGCAGAAGGTCTATGACGTCGAGATCGACCTCGACCTCCTCGAGCAGGCCGAGTCGGACCGGGCGGGCTTCGGTGCCGTGCGCGCGCGCCGGGCTCCGCTGCCCATGTGCGATGTGGAGGTCGTGGGGACATACCCACACCGCGAGGACGAGCTCGGATGCCGCATCCCCGAGTTTCACGAGCTGCCGCGCGAACGCGCGACGTTCCGCGTCTTCGCGACTATCGCGGACTGACGGACCGCCGTCGCCGGCGGCTCTGACCGCGACGTCGCAGGTTGCGCATGCGGTCGAGATCCTCCGTCGCGCCGCCCTTGTCCTCCCACGTCTCGGTGATGGCGGGCAGTCCGGCGAAGGCCGGTTGGCCGAGGAACGTCGCGAGGCCGTCGCCGATGAGCCCTTTGCCGACGAGCTCGTGCCGGTCGCGGTTGGATCCGAGCGCCGTCTGCGAGTCGTTGACGTGAAGGACGCGCAGGCGGTCGAGCCCGATCGACACGTCGAGTTCGGCGAGGGCCGCGTCGAGCGCCGTCGGGTCGGACACGTCGACCCCCGACGCCCACCAGTGGCAGGAGTCGAGGCAGACCCCGAGCCGGGGATGGCGATCGACCGCATCCGCGAGCGCCGCTAGCTCGGCGATCGAGCGGCCGATCGTCCCACCAGCACCTGCAGCGTTCTCCATGCAGAGCCACAGGTCGTCGGTCGTGAGCTCGAGGAGCTTGCGCAGCGCGGGCTCGACGAGTGCGACGGCCTCGTCGAACCCGAAGCCGAGGTGCGAGCCGACGTGGAAGACAACGGCCTCGGATCCGATCGCGTCCGCGGTCTCCATGGTTGCGCGGAGCGCGGCGAGCGAGTTCTCGCGCACCGTCGCATCCCGGCTCGCGAGATTGACGAGGTAGAGGGCATGGCACGTAACGGCCTTCACGCGCGCTTGCCGGCGGCGTGCACGGAAGCGCGCGACCTCTTCAGGCGTGTGCGCGGTCGGCCGCCACATCCGTGGGCTCTGCGTGAAGACCTGGACGGCGTTGCCGCCGATCTCCTGCACGCGGTCGATCGCCTTCGAGATGCCTCCGGCGGCGGACACGTGGGCGCCGAAGAGCATGCGGCGACGATACTGACGGCGTGTCCGTCCGCGTCCGTATGGCTCCGTCGCCCACCGGTCTCCTCCACATCGGAGGCGTGCGCACCTTCCTCTTCAACTGGCTCTTCGCTCGCGGGCGCGACGGCGAGTGCCTCCTGCGCATCGAGAACACGGATACGAACCGGGAGGTCGAGGAGTCGGTCGCGCAGATCGAGCGCTCGCTGCGCTGGCTCGGCATCGAGTGGGACGGGGAGACGACATTCCAGCTCGACGTCATGGAGCGCGCGAAGGAGGAGGCCGGCAGGCTCGTTGCCGAGGGCACCGCGTACGAGGACGACGGCGCGATCCGGATCCGCATGCCGGACGAGGGGGCGACAGGCTGGGACGACGCGATCAAGGGCCGCATCGAGGTACCGAACGCCGAGCTCGAGGACCTCGTCCTCGTGCGCTCAGACGGGCGGCCGACCTACAACTTCGCATCGCCGCTCGAGGACTGGCTCGACGGCATCACGCACGTCATCCGGGGCGACGACCACGTATCGAACACGCCCAAGCAGGTCAACGTCCTGCGCGCGCTCGGCGCGGAGCCGCCCGTGTACGCCCATGTGCCGAACGTGTTCGGTGCCGACGGCAAGAAGCTCTCGAAGCGTCACGGGGCAGTGTCGGTCGACGAGTTTCGAGTGTCGGGCTACCTGCCGGAGGCGCTCATGAACTTCCTCGCACTCCTCGGCTGGGCGCCCGACGGCGAGACGACGATCATGTCGCGCGAAGAGCTGATCGAGCGATTCTCGCTGGAGCGCGTGGGCTCGAGCCCGGCGACGTTCGACTACGCGAAGCTCGACTGGATGAACGGCGTGTACCTGCGTGCGCTCCCGTCCGACGACTACGGCGACCGGCTCGTCGAGTACCTCCGCGAGCAGGTCGGCGACTGGCCCGAGGACCGCGTCCGCTCAGCGGCGCCGATCGTCCAGGAGAAGATCGCGCGGCTCGACGAGTTCGCCGGCTTCGCCGGCTTCCTGTTCCAGGACGTCGAGCCGGATCGGTCGCTTCTCGATGCGCGCATCCTCGATGCGACGGCCGCGGCACTCGACGCGGTCGAGCCGTGGAGCGCCGACGCGATCGAGGTAGCCCTGAAACAACTCTGCGACGAGCTGGGGGAGAAGCCACGGGCCGTGTATCTCCCGATCCGGGTCGCCGTCACCGGCTCGCGCGTCTCGCCCGGCCTCTACGAGAGCCTCGAGCTCCTGGGCCGGGAGACGTCACTGGAACGGCTGCGTGCGGGCGCCGAAGCAGCTCGTTAGGCGCATGGTTCGTGGCAGGCTTCGCGTGCTCGAGGTCGAACCGACGGGACGTGGAGCGCGTGCGACGATCGAGGCGACCGTCGAGTGCGACGGCGCCGACAAGCCGGCCTGCGTCGCCGAGCTCGTCGTGCTTTCAGTCTCCTAACAGGTCATCGTCCCCTCCGGACAGGTCTGCTACCTTGGCGCGCCGGTGGGACTGAAGCGCCTTCTCCTCTATCGCTCGTGCTCGCTGCCGCGGTCTCGATCGTGCTCGTTCCCGGCGCCGCGGCCGGCAACTTCGACGAGCAGAGGATGGGCTGTTCAGGCGAGAATCCCGGCACGTCTGTCCGACTGGCACCGACGGGCCAGCCGTACAGCATCCCGATCGAGCTGCTCGGTGACGAGGATCGAGGGTTGCGCGGTCGTCTCCGTTGAGCTCCGGAGCTTTCCGCCGGGTCTGAGCGTCACTCGGGCGGCGCGAGAATCGAGGGAACGCCGACGCAGGCGGGGTCATATCGGTTCTACCTCGAAGTCACGCTTTTCGGCTGCCCGTACCCCTGCGGGTCGAAGTGCGAGTCGCAAGACGAGTTCATCATCAACATCAACCCTGGGCTCGCGAAGCTCACGATCGGGCCGGAGTCCACGACTCCCGCGACCGCGGGTGCGCCGTACTCCTTGCAGCTGACGGCCTCCGTCGCAGATCCGAAGACCTGGTCGATCAGCTCCGGCACGCTTCCGCCCGGCCTCGCACTCGACGCGTCGACGGGTCTCATCTCCGGCACGCCGACCGCCTCCGGCCAGTTCAACTTCCAGGTGCTCGCGAAGGTGAACGCCGACACGCGCTCCGACACCAAGGCGCTCGGAATCGTCGTGCGCGACCAACTCGGCGTCCTCGGAGCGGAGCCGTTCACCGCTGCACGACGCGCGATCGGCGAGGTGAGCGTTCCCTTCGACGCGACGTTGACCGCGACGGGCGGCACCGGTACGTATGCGTGGTCGCTGACGAGCGGTGAGCTGCCACCGGGGCTCCTTCTGGAGGACGGCGCGATCTCGGGGACGCCCACGACCGCCGGTGTCTACGCCTTCACCGCGACGGTCACAGACACCGAAGGACGAGTTGCGAACTATCCCGGGCGCATCGTCATCGCGCAGCGGCTCGCAGTCTCGACGTTGCTTCTCCGTCCGGCGCGGCAGGGGATCTACTACCAGGCCAAGGTCAACACAACGGGCGGTGTTCTGCCGCGAACGTGGAGAATCGCCCGCGGCCCACTGCCCCGCGGAGTTCGCTTCGACCGCGCAGCCGGACGGCTCTTCGGGATCCCGACGCGTCCGGGCCGCTATCGCGTGACCTTCGAGGCCACGGATGCCCTCGGCGTGAAGGCGACGAGGACGCTCGCGATCATCGTCGCCGCAGCACCAAAGAAGCCCAAGACCGGCTAGGTTCGCTCCCGGGACAGCCGCTGCTCGGCAGCGGTCATCACGCAGGTTGCACGTGAGTCGGAAACGCGAGAGACTGCGCCCGTGTTCTGTCTCGTCGGATTCGCAGCACTTCTCGGCCCACGGCTCGCCGTTGCGATCTGGTGGCTCTTCGGCAACAAGGTCGAGCTCGCGTTCGACTCGTGGATCTGGCCTCTGCTCGGGATCATCTTCCTGCCGTGGACGACGCTCGCCTTCGTGATCGCGTGGCAGCCCGGTGGCCTCAGCGGAAACGGGGACGCGCTCTTGATCATCCTCGGCGTCGGGCTCGACATCCTCACGTACATGCATCGCTTCGCAGCGAAAGCGGTGCGCCCGGCGCCGCGCTACTAGCCGGCCCGACGGCCTCCGTGGCCGAGTGTCGGCCGGACGCGTGCACGACTCTTTCGAGGTAGGGCCATACGGGGATTCGATCGGTGTTGGTGGCGCTCGCCGGCGGTGGCGGCGACATACTGGCCGCGTGCCGAACGAGCAACTGTCCCGGGCGCAGGCGCGCCGTGTTGCCCTGGTGGCGCAGGGCTTCCGGGACCCGCGCCACACAGTCCCGACGATGCGCACCTTCTCGCGTACGCTCGAACGGACCGGGGTGCTCCAGGTCGACTCGGTCAACGTGCTCCAGCGGGCCCACTACATGCCGCTGTTCTCGCGGATGGGGCCCTACGACACCGACATGCTCAAGCGGGCGTCGGAGAAGAAGCCGCGCCGGATGGTGGAGTACTGGGCGCACGTGCAGGCGTTCATGCCGGTAGACCTCTGGCCGGTCATGCGGCACCGGATGGAGTCGTTCCGCCAGAGCCCGCGGTGGGGTGCGTGGCTGCAGACCAACCCGGGACTCGTCGAGAAGGTGCATGCGCAGGTGCGCGACGGTGGTGCGGCGACGGCTCGCGACCTCGACGACGGCGCGCCGCGCCAGAAGGTCGACTGGGGCTGGAACTGGTCCGAGGCGCGCAAGGGTCTCGACTACCTATTCCTCACCGGCGACCTGGCGATTGCCGGGCGCAACGCTCAGTTCGAGCCCGTCTACGACGTGGCCGAGCGGGTGCTGCCCCCAGCCGTTCTGGCCGCCCCGGTGCCGGCGAAGTCCGAGGCGACCAAGGAGCTGATCCGGCGTGCCGCCCGCAGCCACGGGGTCGCAACGGTCCGCTGCCTCGTCGACTACTACCGGCTCCAGCTGCAGCGTGGCGAAGGCGCCAATGTCGCGCAGGTCGCGGTCGACGAGCTCGTCGAGGACGGCGAGCTGCTGCCGGTCACGATCGAGGGGTGGAAGCGTCCGGCGTTCCTGCACCGCGATGCCGTGCTGCCGCGGAAGGTCGACGCGCGGGCACTGCTCAGCCCGTTCGACCCGGTGGTGTGGGAGCGCGAGCGCACCGAGCATGTCTTCGACTTCCATTACCGCATCGAGATCTACGTGCCCGAGCCGAAGCGGCAGTTCGGCTACTACGTGCTGCCGTTCCTGCTCGGGGACGCGATCGTCGGTCGCGTGGATCTGAAGGCCGATCGGAAGGCTGGAGCTCTGCTCGTCAAGGCGGCGTACGCCGAGCCGGGGGCCCCGCCCGAGACGGTCGGGGAGCTGGCCGCCGAGCTGCGGGACCTCGCGTCGTGGCTGAAGCTGGACGACATCGTCGTTGAGCCGAAGGGCGACCTGGCACCCGGACTCGCGGCGGTCGTGCACGACTGACCCTCAAGTCGTTCTGAATCGATGAACCCTAGGCGTGCGTTCGCCGTCGACCTTCCCGGCCAGCCGTCCGGTTCGCTTGATCGCTCCAGGCGCTCCTCAAGGACTCACCGGTTCGACACCACGCAGGTTCAGCTGCGTGCTTTAACCGGTTCACGCAACTGCGGGATGGCTAAGCGCTTCAAGCGGCGTTGCGTCGAGTTCTACGCGGGAAATTAGTAAGAGCCGGGCCTCCCCCAGCGGGCCACCCAAGGCAAGGCGCGCTTGAGGAGTGATCCGCCGCAGAGACCCGGCGACTCGATCCTACGTCGCGTTGCCGAATGCTTCAAGGCACGATCAAGCTTGTGAGGAAGCCGTCCCGAGACCAAGCGAATCCTTGGTGCGCATGGCGATACGAAGCGCGATCACGAAGACAATCGGCACGAGCGCGGCGTGGAACGCGTGAACCCAGGGGCTCACGTCGTCTCCACCGGCAAGAAATGCCTGGACGCTGCCGAGGACTGCGAGCGCGAATGGCCAGCCCGTTCGACGCCAGGCAGGCCACGCTGCCACCAGAGCAGCAACGAACGTCAGGACGTAGAAGAGATGCACGAGCTTGCCCAGATCCTTGTGGGTGTCAAGCGCGTCGGGCTCTCCGAAGATGTAGGCCCCGATGAAGAAGACTTGGAGCAGCACGCCGACAATCGCCGCCGCCGAGAACAAGAGCGTCGCCCAAAGACCTACTCGACTTCGATCCATGCCGCAGACTCCTTCGTTCGCGAGGACGCGGAGCACCTCCGCTGGTCGGGATCCTACCCCGCGTGGCCGAGCCTCCAAACCCCCACGCTGGAGGCACTCAGGGCGCGGGCGGCGGGCGGTTGTCAACGCCTACTTCGTTCGGATCGGTCAGTTGCCGCAGCGCCCAGGAGACCGGTCTAGGATCGGCCGCAATGAACGATCGGGATCCAGGCGACGGAGGCTTGAGTTGTCTCGCTTGCGGTGGATGCCTGTCGCTCTTCGTGCTCGTCGCGAGCTTGGCGTTCTTAGCGGTGGCAGGCACCGACTGGCTGTTACAAGCGATAGCGGTGGCGATCATCGTGGCGTTCCTCATCGGGATCGTCGCCATGGAGAGGGAGAGAAGGGGCTAGATCAGTCCGGCTCGTGGCCGCGCACCTCCTTGATGATCCACCGCGATCCCTGTGGTGCGCCTGCGCGACGTGGCAGCGCGGTTGGAAAGTAATCACTGAGCGTGGGGGCCCAACGGATCGTCAACGACTTGGTCGATGCCGGCTACGTGACTCGCGACCGCCACGGGCGACGGAACCGATACGTGGTCACGGCCGACGTTCATATGCGACACCCCGAACAGTTCAACGAATCGGCGAACTGCTTGACTCTTGCGTCGGACGGCGACTAGCACAGCCGATCCGGGGATCGCGCGCCTGTCTCATTTACCTCGTTCTTGCGCGTGGGGCGAACCTGGGGCGATCCCTACCCAGTGACCCTCATGGCCGCTTCTGACCGCAATCAAATACCGTCCTTCGACCACAAAAGCCCTGCTTAGCAGAGCTTTTCGGGGAAGGCCCATACGGGATTCGAACCCGTGCCGCCGCCGTGAGAGGGCGGTGTCCTAGGCCACTAGACGAATGGGCCGTGGCGGGTGCCCAGGGTAGCGGATATCGGTAGCGGATCGAGTCCGGCGCGACGGAGCGAGCTACGCGGCCGGCTCGGGCTCGCGCGTGTCGAGCTTCGACTCGAAGTCGCGGCGGATGGACTCGCCGCTCGCGAGGACGTTCTCGTAGCGGACGCGCCGCGGCGGGAGCTTCACGATGCGGACGTTGTCGTCACGTTCTCCGTGGCAGCGCGCGTAGGCGGCAGCCTCATCGAGTGGCCGAAGGCGGTCGCGCTTCCGCTGTCCCCACACGTTGTCGGGACACCTACCAGAAGGACGGGCTCGAGCGAAACCCGCGGTCGGCACACGGGTGTGCAGTTTGCGCCGAAAAGAGGCGCACGATGCGAGCTCGAGATCCGTGGACGCGCCCCGGATCTCGAGCATCGCGGATCTACGACGCCGCCCAGCGACAGCTCCAGGGGCTCCAGTCCCGGCCGGAGCGTACGAAGTACCGGTGCGCCGCAACTGCCTGGTCGCGAGCGGTGGTGCCGTGGCCGAACAGCTGGCGTTCGTACGAGCCCATCTGGAACAGGCCGAGGTACTGGCCGTTCTGCGCGCGTGTGGACAGGCGCGACTCGCACCACGCGATGGCGAGCGCCTCCTGACAGAACGACCCGAAGACGTTGCAGATCGCCGCGCGTGGTGGAAGCGATGCCAGCTTCCGGTTCGTATGCGCTCGCGCCTTTGCGCGAAGGGCGGTCACGGTCTTCGTGAGCTGCGCGACGCGCTTCTTCGCGTATGCCAGTGAGGACTTGGCCTGGCTCTGGCGCTCGCCAGAGCTGAGGAGCGACCGGCGGTTCTCGAAGAATCGAACCGTGCCACGGTACTTCTTCAGTGCTGCGACCTTGCGCTCGAGACGCTCGTCGAGCGTCAGTGCACGTTGCTCCACCTTCGCCTTGCGGGGAGCCTGTGCGGTCTCTCCCTGCATCGTTGCCGCAGAGGCCTGAGTCACGAGACAAAACGCGAACAGGCCAACGAGTAGGGCTCTCAAACGGTTACCTCCTGAGCGGGGACAGGGACGCGGCCAGCACGTGGCCACTCGTGTCTCTCGAAGGCCGCACGGTAGCGGACGCGGCACGACCTCGCCGCGGATGCCTTACAAACGGCTAAGAAAACGTGTCACGAGCGTAACCGTGCATGACAACGTCCAACGAGGCTGCGGGGCAGGGATTCGAACCCCAACTTCCCGGTCCAGAGCCGGGCGTCCTGCCGTTAGACGACCCCGCAACGGCGCGGGCAGTGTACCGAGCGCTACGACGTCTTCGGCTCGCCGAAGTCCAGCCGATACACGGGAACGAGCCGCTTTTCCGCTTCCGTGTCGATCCGGGCCACGACCTCGACGTACGGCTCGAGGCCGGACCCCCGGAGCTTTGCCTTGAGGAGCCCGTCGACCTGGTAGATGCCCGAGGAGTTGTTCATCACGATCTCGACCAATACGGGGCGCGTCTGGCCGTCGGTGATGCGCACCTCCTCGACGGCTGCGGCCGAGAGCGAGTGCATCGAGACGGAGCCACGCTCGAATGGGATGCGCGAGCGACCCTTCGCCATGTCGAGCGCGTCCGCGACGCGCAGCACGCCGGCCTCGAGGGTCAGCGGCTCGCCGTCGGCACGATGGCTGGTGATCGTCTGCAGTACCTCGGACACGACCACGGTGAGCTCCGGCTCCTCGTAGATGCCGTCGAGGAGCTCGCGCATCTTCGGCTCGGAGAGGAAGAGACTCCAGTCCTCGTGGTCGCGGCGGTGGATCGACATGCCGACGTCGTGGAGGAAGGCCGCGAGGACGACCACCACCTCCGAGTCGTCCGCACTCAGGTCGTAGTCGCGCTTGAGAGACGGCTCCACGCCGTGCTTCACCAGGAGTCGGAGGATTCGCAGCGCGATGTTCGAGACGATCTGGATGTGCACCCACGAGTGGTCGTTGATCTGGAGCCGGATGACGGCGTTCACGTTCGAGACGTGCCACCACGCCTTGATCTGCGAGTCGGCGTTGACACGTCTCGAGCACGCGCCGGAGCTTTCGGTTTCCGCGTGCGGGCACGCGGATCTGCATCGGGGCTATCGCCTCGGCGGGCGTCAGTCGCGCCTCGGCGACCACGTCTGCCGCTGGGATCTCGACGACGTCTTCCGCAGGGGCCTCGTCGATGCCCTCCGGCTCGGGATCGGGCGCCATGCCGTGAAGCCTAGAGGCTTGATGCGGGTTAGACGCACGCACGGATGGGGGCCTGCAAACGGCGCTGCTTGGTGCATGCCCTCCCCGAACGCACGTCTAACCCGCATCAAGCTTCTCGAAGCTATGGCGCGCCGTGCGAGCTACGCGACCTCGGCGGCCCAGTCGCCGTACAGGCGCGTGTACGGCCCCGGCCGGTCGATGAGCTCGTCGTGCGTTCCCGCGTCCACGATCCGGCCGTGGTCGAGCACCACGATCAGGTCGGCCCGCCGGATCGTCGAGAGCCGGTGGGCGATGATGAACGCCGTCCTCCCCGTCACGAGCCGCCGGAGCCCGAGGTCGATGCGCCGCTCGGTGCCGATGTCGACCGACGAGGTCGCCTCGTCGAGGATGAGGATCCTCGGGTCGGCCAGGAGTGCTCGCGCGAACGCGACGAGCTGGCGCTGCCCGAGTGAGAGCTTGAACCCGCGCTCGCCGATCGCCGTGTCGTAGCCCTCGGGCAGCTCTCCGATGAATCCGTCCGCGCCGACTGCCTCCGCGGCCTGCTCGATCTCGGCGCGCGACGCGGTCGGGCGGCCGAAGGCGATGTTGTCGGCGATCGATCCGCCGAAAAGGAAGCCTTCTTGCGGCACGATTCCGAGCTGCCGGCGGAGCGACGCCTGCGTGACCCGGCGCAAGTCGGTGCCGTCGATCGTGATGCGTCCGGCCCGCGGGTCGTAGAAGCGCTCGAGCAGCTTCGCGATCGTGGACTTTCCGGCGCCGGTGTGTCCGACGAGTGCCACGGTCGTGCCGGCGGGAACGTCGAGGTCGAAGTCGTGCAGGACGTCGGGGAGATCGCCGTACCCGAAGCGAACGTGCTCGAAGCGGACGTGCCCCTCGATCTTCGGCAGCTCGCCCGCGTCCGGTGCGTCCACGATGTCCGGCTCCTCGTCGAGGACGTTGGTGATGCGGTCGAGCGCAGCGGTCGCGGAGAGAAAGGTGTTGTAGAGCTGCGAGAGCTGTTGCACCGGGTCGAAGAAGTTCGCGAGGTAGAGCGTGAAGGCCAGGAGCGTTCCGATCGTCATCTGCCCGTCGACGACGAGCCAGCTCCCGGCGCCGAGCACGATCGCCGTCGCGACGGACGAGAGGATGTCGACGGCCGGGAAGTAGAAGCTGCTGACGACGACCGTCTCGTAGTTCGATTCGCGGTAGCGCTGATTCACGCCGCGGAAGGTCGACTGGCTCGTCGGCTCGCGCGTGAAGGACTGGACGACGCGCATGCCCGAGATGTCCTCGGCGAGCGTCGCCGTGACGAGCCCGAGCCTCTCTCGCACCCGCTTGTACGCCTGGTTGGAGCGCGACCGGAACCACGCGGTCGCGAGCCCCATCAGCCGGGAGCACGATCAGCGTCGCCAGCGCGAGGCGCCAGTCGAGGAGGAAGAGCACGATCACCGTCCCGACGAGGACGAGTGAGTTCTGGACGAGGCTCGAGACGCCGTCCGTGACGAGCTGGTCGAGGGCCTCGATGTCGTTCGTGATGCGGCTGACGGTCGCGCCGGTGCGGTTGCGCTCGTAGTAGCCGAGCGAGAGTCGCTGGAGATGGCTGAAGAGCCGAATCCGCAGATCGGCGAGCGCGCGCTCCCCGACCCAGCCCGTGTAGTAGGTCTGCGCGCTCGACAGCACGAAGGCCGCGATTCCCGCCGCGATGAACGCGACGACGACGAGGCTCAGCGTCTCGAGGTTCTCTTCGATGATCCCGTCGTCGACGGCGAGCTTGGAGAGATACGGCGGCAGGAGCGCGACGGCCGTGTACGCCACCAGCGTGACGACGGCCAGCGCGGTTCGAGCCTTGTACGGCTTTGCGAGGCGAGTCAGGACGCGGAGCCGACGGCGCGTCTGCCGCCACGACCAGTCCTCGACGCGCACGCCCCGCTCGTCCGTGAGGTGGGTGCCGAACTGCCAGACCTTCATCCGGCCACGACCTGCTGAAGGAGCCCGTGCTCGTGGATCTCGCGAAAGACGGGACTCGTCTCGAGGAGCTCGGTCTGCGTCCCGCGCGCCGCGATGCGACCGTCGTCCAGCACGATCACCTCGTCCGCGAGCGCGATCGTCGAGAGCCGGTGGGCGATGATGATCGTCGTCCGGTCGCGTGTGACCTCGCGCAGTCCGGCGCGGATCAGCGCCTCCGTCGTTGCGTCGACCGAAGCCGTGGCGTCGTCGAGGATGAGAATCCGCGGGTCGATGAGCAGCGCGCGCGCGATCGCGATCCGCTGACGCTGACCCCCGGAGAGCGTGATCCCTCGCTCGCCGACGACGGTGTCGTAGCCGTGCGGGAGCTCGAGGACGAAGTCGTGTGCCTGCGCCGCGCGGGCAGCTGCCTCGACGGTCTCCAGCGGCGCGTCCGGCATCCCGAGCGCGATGTTGTCGCGAATGGATGCGGAGAAGAGGAAGGGATCCTGGGAGATGACGCCGATCTCACGGCGCAGCGATCGGCGCTGCAGCTGGCGAATGTCCACGCCGTCGACCAGGACGCGACCCGACGACACGTCGTAGAAGCGCGGGACGAGCGTCGCGAGGGTCGTCTTCCCCGATCCCGTGCGCCCGATGAGCGCGACGGTCCGCCCGGCGGGAATCCGGAGCTCGATGCCGTCCAGCACGAGGCGCTCCGGGTCGTATCCGAACGAGACGTCGTCGAACACGACCTCCCCCGAGCCGGCGGGAAGGGGCTGTGCGTCGGGAGCGTCGGCGACCTCCTCGGGCTCGTCGAGGATCTCGAAGATGCGGTCGCCTGCCGCGATCGCGCGCTGTGCCTGGCCGATCCACATGCCGAGCATCCGCAGCGGCATGACGAGCATCGCGAGCAGGAGGTTGAACGTGAAGAACGCACCCAACGACAGCGACCCGGAGACCACCATGCGCCCGGCGGCGAGCAGCACGAGAGCCTGCGCGATGAGCGGCAGAAACGTCAGCAGCGGCACGTAGAACGCGCGCTGTCGGTTCGCGGCGAGGGTCTTCGTGAAGACGGTGTCCGCGGCGACCGTGAAGCGCGCGGTCCGTCTCTCCTCCTGCGCGAACGACTTGACCACGTGGACGCCGGTGATCGACTCCTCGGCGACGGTCGCGACCTCACCGAGCGTCTGCTGGACGTCGCGGAGCACGGGCTGCGAGACGTGGCTGTAGCGGTACGCGACCCCCGCGATCACGGGCGTGATCGCGAGCGCCACGAGCGCGAGCTGCCAGCTGTAGACGAACAGGACGGCGGTGACGACGACGATCGTCACGACGTGCTGGGCGAAGAAGATCAGCCCGTAGCCGAGGAAGAAGCGCACGGACTGCAGGTCGATCGTCGCGCGCGACATCAGCTGCCCCGTCTGGCTGCGGTCGTAGAAGCCGAAGGACAGCCGCAGGAAGTGCGAGTAGAGCTCGTCGCGCAGGTCGTACTCGACGGCGAGCGCCTGCCTGCCGGAGATCACGCGGCGCCCGTACATGAGCGCGCCGCGCACGAGCCCGAGCGCGACGATCGCGCCGATCTCGAGCACGAGCACCTGCGTGTCGGGGTTGCCGTCGATCTCGTTGATGACGACGCCCGTGAGCACGGGAACGAGGATCCCCGCGACCTGCGACGCGATGGCGAGAACCGTCGACACGATGAGCGACGCCCGGTACGGGCGCAGGAACCCGAGCAGGCGCCCGAACGTGCGCCAGCTCGAGCGCGGGGCGCTTGTGGGGTCGTCCGCAGACACGGCTTCGTAGGGTACGGATCGTGCTCGAGGCCGTCCCCAACGTCTCCGAGGGACGCGATCCGGCCGTGGTGGCCGCGATCGGCGAGGCGCTTGCCGACGGGCGTCGCGCTCCTCGACGTCCACTCCGACCCCGAGCACCACCGCTCGGTGTTCACGCTCGTCGGTGAGACGGACGCGCTCGTCGGATGCGCTCGTGGCGGGGATTGCCCGGACCTGCGAGCTCGTCGACCTGCGCTCGCACGTGGGCGTGCATCCACGCGTCGGCGCAGCCGACGTCGTCCCGCTGGTTCCACTTCGGTCGGACGAGATGCCCCTGGCGGTCGAGGCGGCGCGGGACGCTGTCGCGCCGCGTCGGTGGGGAGCTCGGCCTGCCCGTCTTCCGCTACGGCGAGATCGGCGCTGGACGACGTCCCGCCTTCTTTCGGCGCGGCGGGCTCGACGGGCTGATCCGCCTCGTGGAGGAAGGCGAGCTCGAGCCGGACGACGGGCCGAGCGCGATCGACACTCGCTCGGGCGTCGTGCTCGTCGGAGCACGCGCGCCGCTCGTGGCGTACAACGTCGAGCTCGCGACGGACGACGTTGCGCGTCGTGCGCGCAGTCGCTGCGTCCGTCCGCGCGTCGGGCGGCGGCATGCCTGGCGTGCAGGCGATCGGCCTGCTTCTGCCCGGAGTCCGGGCGCGCGCAGGTCTCGATGAACGTCATCGACCTCGAAGCAGCTCCCCTGCACGAGGTCGTGCGGCGAGTTCGACGACGAGGCTGCTGCGAGAGGCGTCGACGTGCGTGGGGGAGAGCTCGTCGGGCTCGTTCCCGCCTCCGTCGTGCGGGCCGCCGAGGACGCCGGAGAAGACATCCCCGGCGTCGACGCGTCCCGAGTCCTCGAGAACGTGCTCCGTTCTAGACTCGCGGAGTGACCCGCACCGCCGTCCTGACGGGGGAGGACCTGACCCTCGCGGAGGTGTGGCAGGTCGCCGTCGAGGGAGGATCGGCCGAGCTGGCTGACGCCGCGAGAGACCGAATGAGGGCCGCTCGCGAGCTCGTCGACGGGGTGCAGGGCGAGCACACGTACGGCGTCAACACAGGCTTCGGGAAGTTCGTCTCGGCGCACATCCCGGAGGAGCTCGCCGAGGAGCTGCAGCTCCGTCTGCTCCGAAGCCATGCCTGCGGCGTCGGCGAGCCGTACCCCGACGACGTCGTCCGCGCGGCGATGCTGCTGCGGGCGAACGCACTGGCCAAGGGGTTCTCCGGTGCTCACGTCACCACGGTCGAGCTCCTCGTCGAGTGCCTCAACCGCGGCGTGCTGCCGTGGGTGCCGGCGCGCGGGTCCGTCGGTGCGAGCGGCGACCTCGCTCCGCTCGCGCACCTCGCGCTCCCGTTGGTGGGGGAGGGCCAGGCGCTCGTCGACGGGGAGCTCCTGAACGGCACGGCCGCGTTGCGCGCCGTCGGGCTCGAGCCGATCAGGCTCGCGAGCAAGGAGGGGCTCTCGCTCGTCAACGGGACGCAGTTCATGGCCGCGATGGCGGCGCTCGGCGTGGTTCGAGCGCGCCGCCTTGCCGCGACGGCAGATCTCGCGTGCGCGCTCTCACTCGAGGCGCTGCAGGGGTCGCGCACGAGCTTCCAGCCGGCCATCCATCGGTCGCGACCGCTTCGCGGCCAGCAGGACTCGGCCGCGAACATGTGGCGGCTCCTCGAGGGCTCGGCGATCATCGAGTCGCACCGCTGGTGCGACCGCGTGCAGGACGCGTACTCGCTGCGGTGCGCGCCGCAGGTGCACGGTGCGTGTCGCGACCTCCTGGACTACGTCGAGGCGACCGTCACGGTCGAGCTGAACGCGGCGACCGACAACCCGCTGGTGCTCGTCGACGAGGGCGAGATCGTCTCGGCCGGGAACTTCCACGGGCAGCCGCTCGCGTTCGCGCTCGACGCGCTCGCCATGGCGGTCGCCGAGCTGGCGAGCATCTCCGAGCGCCGGGTCGAGCGGCTCGTCAACCCGTCGCTCTCGGAGGGCCTACCACCGTTCCTCGTCGAGGAGGGGGGCCTCAACTCCGGGTTCATGATCCCGCAGTACGTCTCTGCAGCGCTCGTGTCCGAGAACAAGGTGCTCGCGCACCCGGCGAGCGTCGACTCCATCCCGACGAGCGCGGGCCAGGAGGATCACGTCTCGATGGGAAACGCGGCGGGGCTGAAGGCGCTCCGCGTCCTCGACAACGTCGAGCGCTCGCTCGCGATCGAGCTGCTCGCCGGCACGCAGGCGATCGAGTTTCTCGCGCCGCTGCAGCCGGGCGGCGGCGTGCGCGCGGTGCACGACGTCGTCCGCACGATGTCGCCGCGCCTCGTCGAAGACCGCTCGCTGAGCACCGACATCGAGCTCGTCGCGGAGGCGATTCGCGCCGGAACGATCGTCACCGCGGCCGAGTCCGAGATCGGCGCGCTCGCATGACGGCGCAGGTCGAGGCGCTCTGCGGCGACCTCAGCGCCATCCGCGCGCCGCGAGGCACATCGCTGAACGCACTCTCCTGGCAGACGGAGGCGCCGCTGAGGATGCTCCTGAACAACCTCGACGCGGAGGTCGCCGAGCATCCCGAGCGGCTCGTCGTCTACGGCGGCACGGGGCGCGCCGCGCGGAACCACCAGGCGCTGAAGGACATCGTCGCGACGCTCCTGCGGCTGCGCGCGGACGAGACGCTCCTCGTGCAAAGCGGCAAGCCGGTCGCCGTCTTCCGCACGACCGAGGCGGCTCCGCGCGTGCTCATCGCGAACTCGCTCCTCGTCCCGCGCTGGGCGACCTGGGACGAGTTCCGCCGGCTCGAGGCGGAGGGGCTGACGATGTTCGGCCAGATGACGGCCGGCAGCTGGATCTACATCGGGACGCAGGGAATCCTGCAGGGGACGTACCAGACGTTCGCCGCCGCAGGAGAGCAGCACTTCGGCTCGGCTGATCTGAGCGGCCGCACCATCCTGACGGCCGGCCTCGGTGGGATGGGTGGAGCCCAGCCGCTCGCGGCGACGATGGCGGGCGCGGCGATCCTCTGCGTCGAGGTCGACCCGACCCGGATCGAGCGGCGGCTCGAGACGCGCTACCTGGACGAGGTCGCGGACTCGCTCGACGACGCGCTCGCACGGGTTCGCAGCGCTGCGGGCGAAGGGCGGGCGCTGTCCGTCGGGCCTGCTCGCGAACGCGGCCAGCGTCTTCCCGGAGCTCGCTGCGCGCGGCGAGCACTTCGACTTCGTCACCGACCAGACGGCCGCGCACGATCCGCTCACGGGCTACGTGCCCGCCGAGGTGCCGGTCGAGGAGGCCGAGGCGCTGCGCGTGCGCGATCCCGAGTCGTACCTGCGCCTGGCGCGCGAGTCGATCGTCGCGCACGTGCGCGCGATGACCGAGTTCGCGCGCGCGGGCTGTCACGTGTTCGACTACGGCAACAACCTGCGCGGCGAGGCCACGGACGCGGGTCTCGAGGATGCGTTCTCGTATCCCGGCTTCGTCCCCGCGTACATCAGGCCGCTCTTCTGCCGGGGGATCGGCCCGTTTCGATGGGCGGTGCTCTCCGGAGATCCGGCGGACATCGACGTGATCGACCGCGAGCTCGCCGCGTTGTTCCCGGACGACGTGCTGCTCCAGCGCTGGCTCGAGCTCGCGCCCGGCCGCGTCGCCTTCCAGGGTCTTCCCGCCAGGATCTGCTGGCTCGGTTACGGCGATCGCGCGCGCGCGGGCCTTGCGATCAACGAGCTCGTCCGCTCCGGCGCGGTGTCGGCGCCGGTGGTCATCGGTCGCGACCACCTCGACGCCGGCTCGGTCGCGTCGCCGTACCGCGAGACCGAGGCGATGCGCGACGGCTCGGACGCGATCGCGGACTGGCCGATCCTGAACGCGCTCGTCAACGTCGCAGCCGGGCGCGACGTGGGTGAGCGTCCACCACGGCGGCGGCGTGGGCATCGGCAACTCGATCCACGCGGGCATGGTCGTCGTCGCCGACGGAACCGCGGACGCGGCCGAGCGGCTCGAACGCGTGCTCACGACCGATCCCGGGATGGGCGTCGTCCGGCACGCGGACGCGGGCTACGAGGAGGCGCTCGCCGCCGCCGGAGAGCACGCGCTCGACCTGCCGTCGATCACGCCGTCGTGAGCGCGCTCCTCATCCGCGACCTCGCGCAGGTCGCGTCGCCGGCGGGAAGCGGCGCGCCGCTCCGGGGCGCGGCGCTGCGCGAGATCGAGGTCACGACGGACGCCTACGTGCTCTGCGAGGACGGGCGCATCGCGGCGACGGGGCGCATGCGCGACCTCCGCCCGCTCGGCAGCGACGTCGAGGAGCTCGACGGGCGCGGCCTCTCCGCGATCCCGGGCCTCGTCGACTGCCACACGCACGCGTGCTTCGCGGGCGACCGGGTCGAGGAGTTCTCGCTGCGCGCGGGAGGTGCGTCGTACGAGGAGCTGCACGCCCGCGGCGGCGGCATCCTCTCGACGGTTCGAGCCACGCGTGCCGCCGGCGAGGACGGTCTCGCGGCTGCGCTCGACGAGCACGTCGGCTGGATGCTCCGTGCGGGGACGACGACGTTCGAGGCGAAGTCCGGGTACGGGCTCGACCGTGAGACGGAGCTCGCGCAGCTCCGCGCGATTCGCGCTGCGGGGGGCGTTCCCACCTGGCTCGGCGCACACACGGTTCCGCCCGAGTTCGCCGAGAAGGGGGGCGATGCGTACGTCGACTTCCTGCTCGACGAGGTGCTGCCCGAGGCAGCCGGTCTCGCCGAGGCAGCGGACGTGTTCCTCGAGCGCGGAGCGTTCGACGCCGAGCAGGCGCGCAGGTACCTGAGCGCCTGCGCCGATGCCGGCCTCGCGCTCCGCCTGCACGGCGACCAGTTCACCGAGTCGGGTGCGATCCCGCTCGCGATCGAGCTCGGCGCGCGCTCGGTGGATCACCTCGAGGCGACCGGAGCGGCAGGAATCGTCGCGCTCGCCGCGAGCGACGTCACCGGTGTCCTCCTCCCGGCGAGCGCGCTCTTCCTGAACCGCCCGATGCCGCCCGCACGCGCGCTCGTCGACGCGGGCGCTGCTGTCGCGCTCGCGACCGACTTCAACCCGGGCAGCGCGTTCTGCGAGAGCCTCCCGCTCGTCTGCTCGCTCGCGGCGACGCAGATGTCGCTCGCGCCGGAAGAAGCGCTCGTCCGCCTGCACGGTGAACGCGGCGCACGTGCTCGGCCGCGCCGAGCGCAAGGGACGGCTCGCCCCTGGCTACGACGCCGACGTCGTCCTCGTCGCCGCGGACGACTGGCGCCACGTCGCGTACCACCTCGGCGGACCCGTGGTCGACACCGTGATCGCTGGCGGAAGGGTCGCCTGGAGCAGCCGGGCATAATCGGCGCTCATGGCGACGAAGAAGCAGAAGCGGCGGCGCGCGAAGGGGCAGCGCCACGACTACGTCTGGGTCGACGACGACGGAAACGAGGTCGAGCCCGACGAGGCGTCGCCCGACGAAGGGCACGAAGCGCGAGAGCACCTCGCGGCTCCGCGCGAGCCGCAGGCGCCGTCGTGGAATCGCACCCTCAAGCGAGGAGCGATCTTCGCGCCGATCATGTTCGGCACGGTCTTCCTGCTCTCGCCCGATCTGCCGACGGCGACGAAGATCACGCAGACGCTGCTGATCGTCGCGATCTTCGTCCCGTTCAGCTACTTCATCGATCGCCTCTTCTACCGCCAGGCAATGCGGCGCCGCGAGCGCAGCGATCAGGCCGCAGGCCGCCGCGGCAGCTGACACGCACCTCCATGCTTCGCGTCGAACAGCTCTCGCTCGGACCGATAGGGACGAATTGCTACGTCGTTCGTGCCGACCTCGGATCGGCCGAGGCAGTCGTCGTCGACCCGAGCGGCGATGCGACCGAGCTGCGGCTCACCCTTGCGCGGCTCGGAACGACGTGCACGGGGATCCTCGTCACGCACGGGCACTTCGACCATCTGCTCGGCGTGGCCGACCTGGCCGAGGGGACGGGTGCGCCGGTGCACATGCCGGAGGGCGAGCGCATGCTGCTCGAGAGTCCGGAGGGGCGCTACACGCCTCCCGGGATCACGCTTCGCCCGTACCCGCCCGACGTGCTCCTCGTTGGCGGCGAGACGGTCGACGTTGCGGGCATCGCGTTCGAGGTGCTCGCGGTTCCGGGCCATTCGCCCGCCCACATCGCGTACCACGCGGACGGCTGCCTCTTCTCCGGCGACGTCCTCTTCGCCGGCTCGGTCGGGCGCACCGACCTTCCGGGCGCCGACTGGGAGACGCTGCTCGCGTCGATCCGCAGCCTCGTCGACACGCTTCCCGCCGAGACGGTCGTCTATCCGGGTCACGGGCCCATCACGACACTCGGCGACGAGCTCGCAGGCAACCCGTTCCTCGCGGAGCTGCGCGCGGAGCGGACTGCGTGAGTCGGGCTCCGAAGATCGAGCGCCCGCGCGGCACCCACGACGTCATCCCCTCCGAGCAGCCGCTCTGGCGGCGGGTGACGTCCGAGATCGAGCGGCTGTGCGCTCTCTACGGCTACCGGCCGATCACGACGCCCGTCTTCGAGGACACGGCGCTCTTCGAGCGGACGTCGGGCGCCGGCTCGGACGTCGTCCAGAAGGAGATGTACACGTTCTCGGATCGCTCGGACCGGTCGCTCACGCTGCGCCCCGAGGCGACGGCGCCGATCTGCCGCGCCTATCTCGAGCACGGCATGCAGCGCGAGCCGCAGCCCGCGAAGCTCTTCACGATCGCGTCCATGTACCGCTACGGGGCGCCCGGCAAGGGCCGCCACCGCGAGCACTGGCAGGCGTCCGTCGAGGCGATCGGCAGCGACGATCCCGCGATCGACGCGGAGCTGATCCAGCTCTACGACGCGCTCCTCGGGCGGCTCGGCGTCACGCGCTACCACCTCGAGCTCAACTCGATCGGCTGCCGCGAGTGCCGCCCGGCGTATCTCGAGGCGCTGCGGTCGTGGCTCGACGCGAACCTCGACCGCCTCGACGAGGCGACGCGCGAGAAGGCTGCGACGAGCCCGCTCCGGGTCTTCGACAACTACGCGGCGAAGCCGGAGAGCGTGCGCGCCGCGCTCGACGAGGCGCCGAAGATCGGCGAGTCGCTCTGTGCGGAATGCGTCGAGCGCTTCGGCGTCGTCCGCGCGCACCTCGACGAGGCCGGGGTGGAGTACCGGCTCGTGCCGACGCTCGTGCGCGGACTCGACTACTACTCCCGGACGACCTGGGAGTTCATCGGCCCGCTCGAGAACGAGAACGCGACGCTCTCGGGCGGCGGCCGCTACGACTACCTCGTCGAGGAGATCGGCGGCCCACCGACTCCGGGAGTGGGTTTCGGCGCCGGGATCGAGCGCCTGTTGCTCGCGATGGAGGAGGAGAGCGTGGGCGACGTCGAGCCGGAGGCGATCGACGTGTTCTTCGCCCTCGAGCCGGATGCGCCCCGTGCCGCGGTCGCAGGCTGGCTGGCGGAGCTTCGCGCCGCGGGAATCTCGAGCGACACGGACTACGCGGATCGCTCGCTCAAGGGCCAGCTGACGCAGGCCGGTCGCCTCGGCGCCGCGACGACGGTCGTCGTCGGGGCCGAGGAGTGCGACCATCCGCCGCGCCGGGAGCGCGGACGAGGCCGTCACCCATGACGAGCTTCTCGACAGACTGTCGCGATGAGCTGGCGTGACGTCATGTGCGGCGAGCCGCGTCCCGAGCACGTCGGCCAGACGCTGACGCTTGCCGGCTGGGTCGCGACCCGACGCGACCACGGCGGCCTCGTCTTCGTCGACCTGCGCGACCACACGGGCGTGACGCAGCTCGTCGTCAACCCCGAGCACTCGCCCGAGGCCGCCGAGACGGCGAAGGAGATCCGCAACGAGTTCGTCCTACGCGCACGCGGCGAGGTCGTTGCGCGCGCCGCGGAGACCGTCAACGCCGCGATGCCGACCGGCGCCGTCGAGCTCCAGGTCGACGAGCTCGAGATCGTCTCGCGCTCGACGCCGCTCCCGTTCCAGCTCGACGAGGAGGGCGTCGACGAGACGCTCCGGCTGCGCTACCGCTGGCTCGACATGCGCACCCCGCGCATGCAGCGCAACCTGCGCCTCGCGCACACGGTCATCTCGTCGATCCGGCGGACGATGGACGGCCTCGCCTTCGTCGACGTGTGGACGCCGAGCATGACGCGCGGCACGCCCGAGGGCGCGCGCGACTTCGTCGTGCCGGTGCGCCTCCAGCCGGGCCGCTTCTTCGCGCTCGCGCAGTCCCCGCAGCTCTTCAAGCAGCTCTGCATGATCGGCGGGCTCGACCGCTACTACCAGATCGCGACCTGCTGGCGGGACGAGGATCTGCGCGCCGACCGGCAGTTCGAGTTCCGGCAGCTCGACCTCGAGATGGCGTTCGTCGAGCGCGAGGACGTCCTCGACGTGCTCGAGGAGGTCGTCGTCGACGCGTTCGCGTCGCTCGGTCGCGACGCGCCGTCGCGGCCGTTCCCGCGGCTCACGTACGCCGACGCGCTGGCGCGGTACGGCACCGACAAGCCCGACCTCCGCTTCGGGCTCGAGATCCAGGACGCGACCGAGCTCACGCGCGGCTCGGAGTTCGGCGTCTTCGCGAATGCCGACACCGTCCGCTACGTCGTCGCGCCGCGAGCGTACTCGCGGAGCGAGCTCGAGAGGCTCGAAGAGGTCGCGAAGGAGTGGGGGGCGAAGGGGCTCGCGTATCTCGTCTACGACGGCGACGAGGTGCGCTCGCCGATCGCGAAGTTCCTCTCCGAGCGCGAGCTCGACGCGTTCCGCGCAGAGCCCGGCTCGACCGTGCTGTTCGCCGCGGGCGACGAGGCGACGGTCGCGCGGGTCCTCGGCGGGCTTCGCATCCACCTCGGACGCGAGCTCGAGCTCGCGTCGGACGAGGAGCTCTTCCACTGGGTGATCGACTTCCCGCTCTTCGAGATCGACGAGGACACGGGCAACTGGACGTTCCTGCACCACCCGTTCACCGCGCCCGTCTCCGGGCACGAGGATCGCGTCGCGGCCGATCCGGGCAACGCGCTCAGCCAGCACTACGACCTCATCTGGAACGGCTGGGAGCTCGGCTCGGGCTCGATCCGGATCCACCGAGCGGACATCCAGCAGGACGTCTTCCGGACGATGGGGATGACCGACGAGGAGGCGCACGGGAAGTTCGCGTTCCTCCTCGACGCACTCGCGATGGGCGCTCCGCCGCACGGCGGCTTCGCGATGGGCATCGAGCGCTTCCTTGCGCTCATGGCCGGCGAGCCGAACATCCGGCAGGTGATCGCGTTTCCCGAAGGTGTCGAGCGGATCCGATCCGCTGACGGGCGCTCCGTCTCCCGTGCCCGACGAGCAGCTTCGCGACCTCGGCGTCCGGCTCCTCGAGAACGCCCGCCCTCGTAGCCGCGTCGTCAGCCACACTTCCCCGATGCTCGGGCAACGACTGATCCTCCTCGCTGCCGTGGCGCTCCTCGCCGCGGTCGCGGCGGCCGCGATCGTCGAGCAGCTCGACTCCGACGAGGGCGCGGCGGCGCTCACGAGCGCGCCGGCGCCTGCAGGCTGGAACATCGCCTTCGCCGGCTCGCGCGGCGCGACCGGCGACGCGCAGCGCACGACGTGCGGACAGGTGCTCGCTCCGAAGTCGCTCGGCGTGACGCATCCGGTGCTGCCGTGCGGCGCGAAGGTGATCCTGCGCTCCGGCGACACGCAGATCCTCAGCGAGGTGATCGACAACGCGCTCGTCGAGCCGGGCCGCCAGCTCGAGGTGACCGAGGCGCTCGCGAAGATGCTGGAGATCGACGGAACCGTCGAGCTCGAATGGCGCTTCGCGACGAGCGGCGGCTGAGTCGACGCAGCAGCGCTAGGCTACGGGCGCTCGACCCTGTGCGTGGCCCCGGCCTCTACGTGAACCAACATGCACGTAAAGGGAGCCGGAGTCGGAGTTAGGCAACGCCAAGGTGGCCTGCCGACGCTCCGCACGGCACCCACCTGGCTCGCCAGGTTCGCAAGGCCGGGGATTCATCGGCAGGGTGGAGCATTCTTTTCGCTCCCAGATCGGACACCGGCTAGCGCCGGATTTCCGGTCGGGCAGATCCCTGAAGCCGGTCGCTTTGGCGACCGGGTCGCCATGCAGGATGCTCACGCACGGGCCCGGGCGCACCAGGCACGAACCTCGAGCTGAACGGCGGGGGCGGGAGCTTCGCGCGGCAGTGCTCGCGCAGCTCAGTCCGACGCTCCGGGTCGAGACTGGCGACGTAATCGCCGGCGGGGCCTACGCCCAGGGTGTACGGCTCCCACCACTCCTCGAAGCTCGCGTGCTCGACGCGCACGGTGAGATCGCTCTCCTCGACGTCGTGGAGACCGGCGGCGTCGAGCAGCTCGGCCAGGTGCCCCTCGCGGGCTCCGGCGAGATTCGGCCTCGCCGGGGACGTCGGGATCGAGCTCGTGCACCGCGTCCCAGTACACGCGCAGCGGTCCTTGCCCGCCGGCGACGTGATCCCAGACGCAGGCGGCAACGACGCCGCCCGTCGCGTGTCACGCGCGCCATCTCGCGCAGGCCGGCGACGGGATCCGTCATGAAGTGGACGACGAGCTGCGCGAGGGCCGCGTCGAACGCGCTCGTCGGCGAAGGGCAGCTGCTCCGCCGCCGCTCGCTCCACGGTGACGCCCGGGTGACGCTCGCGCGCCGCATCGACGAACGATTCCGAGGGATCCACCGCCGTCACCGCGGCCGGTCCGAGCAGCTCGACCAGGTGCGTGGTCAGCGCGCCAGGCCCGCACCCGACGTCGATCACGCGGTCGCCTACGGCCACGCCGGCGAAGTCGGCGAACGCGGGAGCGAGCGGAACCGAGTAGCGGCCCATGAAGCGGTCATAGGCGTCGGCGGCGACGGCGAACGACACGACGACAATCTACGTGGCTAGCCTGAGCCGATGAGCACGGAGATCTTCGGAGACGCGACACGTGGCGACGCGTGGGCCGCGGTGCGGCTCACGGTCGACGGCGACACGATTCTCGCCGCCGACGCTCCCGGGCTCGAGCGGGATCTCGACGGGCTCACACTGATCGAGGCGGCGGCGGTCGGGGGCGAGCCGCTCGCGGTCGAGGCGCTGGCCGCGGCGCTCGGATCGGCCTTCACGGCCGAGCCGAGGCCGGGCCGCGTCGCCGTCGCGATGAGCGGCGGAGTCGACAGCGCGGTCGCGCTGCGTCGCGCGGGGCCGAACGCGATCGGCGTGACGCTCCGCCTCTGGCAGGACCCCGCTGCGCCGGACACCGAGCGCGCCTGCTGTTCTCCCGCTGCGGTGGCGGCCGCGAGAGCCACGTGTCATGGGCTCGGCGTGCCGCATGTGACGCTCGACCTGCGCGAGGAGTTCAAGCAGCACGATCGTCGACCCGTTCGTCGACGCGTATCGCGCCGGCGAGACCCCGAACCCGTGCATGCGCTGCAACGGCGCGTTTCGATTCGACGAGCTCGTGGCATTCGCGAAGCGTGCGGGAGCGGACGAGCTGTGGACGGGGCACTACGCGCGGATCGTCGAGCGTGACGGCATGAAGCTCGTCGGGCGCGGCGTCGATCCGGAGAAGGATCAGTCGTACATGCTCGGCGCCGTCGATCCGGCGCTGCTCGACCGCGTCCGCTTTCCGCTCGGCGAGCAGACGAAGCTCGCCACGCGAGCGGAGGCTGCCGCAGCGGGACTGGCGGCTGCGCGGCGGGCGGAGAGCCAGGAGGCGTGCTTCCTGGGCGGCGACGACTATCGCGCGTTCCTCGGCCGCCAGGGGCTTGCGAGCTCCGAGGGTGCGATCGTCGACACGGAGGGCCAGACCCTCGGGTCGCACGACGGCTACTGGAGGTTCACGCCCGGGCAGCGACGCGGTGTCGGAGTGAGCGCAGAACGTCCGCTGTACGTGCTCGCGACGGACGCGGCGACGAACACGGTCACGGTCGGTGCGCGAGAGAACCTCGCAGCTACGACGGTGGAGGCGCGTGGCCGTCTCTACGCCCCGGTCGCGACCGCGGACGTGAAGGTTCGCTACCGCTCGGAGCCGGTGTCCTCTGCCGTCAGCGCCACCGACGAGGGCTTCGCCCTCGAGCTGACCGAGCCTGCGCACGGCGTCGCTCGCGGCCAGGTCGCGGTGCTGTACGACGACGACGCGGTCGTCGGTGCGGGGGTCATCTCGCGCGTTGCCTGAACCGAGCCACTACGATCCCGCGTGATGAGCATGCTCGCCTCGACGGCCGGAGACGTCCTCGACTACGCGCTCGCCGCGTTCTTCATCCTGAGCGGGCTCGGACTCGCGTACATGCTCATCCGCATGGGCGGCACCTTCGCTCGTCTGTCGTCGTTCGTGAAGGGAGCCGAGCGCGACGTCCTGCCCGTCGTCGTAAAGGCCGGCGGAACCGTCGACCGCGTGAACGACCAGATCGACAAGCTCGACACCGTGACGGACAGCGCGGTCGCGATGGCCGACAACGCCGACACGGCGGTGCGTGCGGTCTCGACAGCGATCACGACGCCGGTGAAGAAGGTCAGCGGCCTCGCCGCCGGCATCACGCACGGGTTCTCCGCGTTCCGCTCGCGGCACGATGCCGGCGAAGCGGTTCGGGTCGCGAAGGACGCGGCCGCGCGGCGCGAGAGCGAGCTCGACGACGAGCTGCGCAACGCAGGCCAGGCCGCACCGCCGGATCCGCCTCCGGCCGCGTAGCGGCCCAGGCGTCCGCGACCTCGCTCGTAGAATCCCGGGATGCGCACGACCGCCGAGCTGCGTGAGGGCTACCTCTCGTTCTTCGAGGAGCGAGGCCACCTGCGCTGCCCCTCGTACTCGCTCGTGCCCCGCGCAGGCGACGATTCGACGCTGCTCGTCACCGCGGGAATGCAGCCGCAGATGCCGTTCTTTCTGGGACTGGAGCCGCCTCCCGCGCCGCTGACGACCCTCTCGCAGAAGGTCTTCCGGACCGTCGACATCGACGAGGTCGGGCTCGACGGCCACCACCTCACGTTCTTCGAGATGCTCGGCAACTTCTCGTTCGGCCAGTACTTCAAGGAAGGCGCGATCGAGCTCGCTCGCGAGTTCGTGCAGGAGCACATGCAGCTCGACTGGGAGCGGGTGTGGGTGACGGTGCACGCCGGCGATCCGCAGCTGAAGCTCGGGCCCGACGAGGTCGCGATCGAGCTGTGGAAGAAGGTCGGGATGCCGAGCGAGCGGATCGTGCCGCTCCCGACCTCCGAGAACTTCTGGTCCGTCGGCGGTCCGGGCCCATGCGGTCCGGACTCCGAGCTCTACTGGGACTGGGGTGAGGAGCACGGCTGCGGCGAGCCGGACTGTGCGCCCGCGTGCACGCGCTGCGACCGCTTCCTCGAGTTCTGGAACCTCGTGTTCATGTCGTACGAGCAGCACGCGGACGGCACGCTGACGCCGCTCCCCGAGCAGAACATCGACACGGGGCTCGGTCTCGAGCGCGGCGCGGCGATCCTGCAGGACGTGAGGTCCGTCTACGAGACGGACGGCTACCGCCAGATCATGGACTGGATCGCCGGCGAGTCCGGGGTTGCGTTCGGCGACTCGGTCGCGGCGACCAAGGCCCATCGAATCCTCGCCGACCACGGTCGCGGGATGACGTTCCTCGTCGGCGACGGCGTCACGCCGTCGAACGAGGGGCGCGGGTACGTCCTGCGCCGGATCATCCGCCGCGCCGTCCAGCAGGCGCAGCGCATCGGCCTCCACGACGTCCACCGCGTGTCCGGCGTCGTCGTCGAGCAGATGGGCGAGGCGTACCCGGAGCTCGCCGCGCAGGCGGCGGAGATCGAGCGCGTTCTGAGACTCGAGGAGGAGCGCTTCGGCGAGACGCTCGAGCGCGGCCTCAAGCTCTTCGAGGAGCTGGGCTCGCAGGAGGCGATCTCGGGCGAGCAGGCGTTCACGCTCGCCGCGACGTACGGCTTCCCGCTCGAGCTCACGGTCGAGCTCGCCGAGGAGCGCGGCCAGGCAGTCGACGTCGACGGCTACACGGTCGAGATGGAGCGGCATCGCGAGGTCTCGCGCGCAGGCGGCTCGACCGAGCTTCAGCGCGCGGCGGACTTCGGTCGCGCCGCCGACTTCGCGACCGAGTTCGTCGGGTATGCGAAGACGGACGTCCTCACGCAGATCGGAGCGCTCGAGGAGCTCGAGGACGGCCTCTTCCTCGCGAAGCTGCGCCAGTCGCCGTTCTACCCGGCAGGGGGTGGCCAGGTGACCGACGCGGGCACGATCGAGCTCGACGACGACTCAGGCACGACGGCTGACCTCGTCGAGGCGTACCGGCTCGAGTCGGATCAGGCGCTCCTCTTCCGCGGGGCCGGCTTCTCGGTCGGCGACCGCGTTCGCGCGCGTGTGCCCTGGCCCGTGCGATTCCCGACCATGGCGAACCACACGGGCACGCACCTTCTCCACCAGGCGCTCCGCGAGGTGCTCGGCGACCACGTTCGCCAGGCGGGCTCGGCGGTGCGGCCGGACAAGCTGCGCTTCGACTTCACGCACGACAGCGCGCTGAGCACGGACGAGCGCGAAGCGGTCGAGCGGCGCGTGAACGAGCTCGTGTTCGAGAACCGCCCCGTTCACGTCTTCGAGACGCCGATCGCCGAGGCGCGAAAGCTCGGGGCGATGATGCTCTTCGGCGAGAAGTACGGCGACATCGTTCGCGTCGTCGAGGTGCCCGGCTACTCCGTCGAGCTGTGCGGCGGCACACACGTGGCGACGAGCGCGGAGATCGGGCCGTTCGTGCTCCTGTCCGAGGGCTCGATCGGCGCGGGAGTGCGGCGTGTCGAGGCAGTGACCTCGGGCGCGGCGTGGGCCCTCCTCGACGAGCGCGCGCGGGAGCTGCAGGCTCTGCGGGCCGAGGTCGAGACGCTGCGCAAGGCGCCGAAGACGGTCGCGGGCTCAGCAGCCAGCCCGGAGCTGACGTTCGAACCGAGAGTCGAAGGCGATGTCAATGTGATCGTGCAGCCGGTCGACGGTCTCGGCGCCGACGAGCTCCTCGATCTCTCCGACCGCTACCGGCAGCGCCACTCTCCGGCGGCGATCGTGCTCGGCTCGAAGGAGAACGGCAAGGTGCACCTCGTGGCGAACTTCGACACATCCGTCGCGGAGAAGGTGAGCGCATCCGACGTCGTGCGTGGAGCGGCCGCGATCGTCGGCGGTGGAGGCGGCGGGCGGCCGACGATGGCGCGCGCCGGTGGGAAGGATCCCGAGAAGCTGCCGGACGCGCTCGCCGAGGCCGAGCGGCTCATCCTCGCGGCGCTGTGAAGGTGCTCGCGCTCGACTACGGCGCCGCGCGCACCGGCGTCGCCGTCTCGGACGCGACCGGGACGATCGCTCGTCCGGTCGGCGTCGTGGTCCGGGCAGCGAGCGAGGACGGGCTCGCCGAGCTGCGCTCGCTCGTCCTCGAGCACGAGGTCGAGCGCGTCGTCGTGGGGATGCCGCTCACGCTGCGTGGCGAACACGGCGCGCAGGCGCTCGAGACAGACGCGTTCATTGATGTGCTGCGCGCCGGCGTCGACGTTCCGGTCGAGACGTACGACGAGCGCTTCACGACCGCGCTCGCGGCACGCGACGGCGGTGCGGCAGACGAGGACGCGCGCGCGGCCGCCCATCTCCTCGAGAGCTACCTGCAGAGCGTGAGCTCGTGAGGATCCGGGTCGTCGCGATCGCGCTCGCTGCGCTCGCGCTGACCGGCTGCATGGGCGACGAGCCGGCGCCGGCGCCGGTCGAGACCACACCGCCGCTGGCGCGGCTGCGAATCATCTTCCCGGAGGGGTTCACGCGCCGCGAGATGGCCGACCGTGTCGATGCCGTGCGGCAGATTGCGATCGACAAGCGCGGCGTGACGCCGCGGCTCACGAAGTCCGGTTACCTGGCGGCGAGCGGTGCCGCCGTTCCACCCGCGGAGTTCCGGAAAGACTGGAAGCTGAGCTCCAGCGAGGGCTTCCTCTTCCCGGCGACGTACGAGTTCACGAAGCTCACCTCGTCGGAGCGCCTCGTTCGCGATCAGCTCCGCGCCTTCCGGCGCAGCTGGCGGAAGGTCGACCTGCGCTACGCGCGCTCGAAGAACCTCACGCCCTACGACGTGCTGATCATCGCGTCGATGGTCGAGAAGGAGACCGTCGTCGCCGCGGAGCGCAGGCTCGTCGCGGCGGTGATCTACAACCGGCTCCGCAACCGGATGCCGCTCGGGATCGACGCGACGATCCGGTACGGACGTGACGTGCCGGGAACGGAGCCGCTCAAGCAGTCCGACCTCGAGAGCGACGACCCGTACAACACACGCCTTCGCCTGGGGCTGCCGCCGACCCCGATCGCGAACCCGGGCCTTGCATCCATGCGTGCCGCCGCGAACCCGGCCCGCGTCGACTACCTCTACTTCGTCCGCAAGGGCGAGAGCAACCGCCACTTCTTCACCGCGAGCGAAGCCGAGTTCTGCGCGAAGTCGCTCGAGTACGGCTTCGGCGGCTGCTGACCGTTTCGGACACGTCCCGAAGAGCGACTTTCGGTCGCATCGGCCCGCGAGTACCGTCGCTCGTGCGGAAGGTGACGATCCAAGGTGGATCACACGTCTGACAGACGATGTGTCCGGTTCGCTGCCGGATCCGGTTCGAGTCCGGCGCCTTCCGCCGAGGGACTGACGGCCGGCGAGAGTGTTCGGGAGGTAGCGACCCGGTGTCGGCGCTCTCGCCACCCAGTCTGGTGCGTGTCTATCCTTCGCCTGGTCAGACGTGTGATGCGGGGTGGCTCCCCGCGCTCGGATCTCACCCACAACGACCCGCTCCGGCGGGTCGTTGTCCGTCCGGAGATACTGCATCGATGACCGCGATCTCGGGAACGACGACGCTCGTCGGCATCCTGGGCTGGCCGGTCGAGCACTCGCTGTCGCCGCGCATGCACAACGCCGCGTTCGCCGCGCTGGGGCTCGACTGGGCGTACGTGGCGCTGCCGACGCCGCCTGAGCAGCTCGAGGACGCCGTTCGTGGACTCGTCGCGCTCGGCTTCGCGGGTGCCAACGTCACGACCCCGCACAAGCTGGCGGTAACGGCGTTCTGCGAGACGGACGAGCCGTCGGTGAACACGCTCGTCGTTCGCGACGGCCGTGTCGAGGGCTTCTCGACGGACGCGGCGGTGCTCGACGGTCTTCCGGTCGAGCGACCCGTCGTCCTCGGCAGTGGCGGCAGCGCGGCTGCGTTCCTCCGTGCGCTCCCGCACGCACGCCAGTTCTCACGCCGCGGGGCCTGGCCGCCCGACGTCCGCGACGCCGACCTGATCGTCAACGCCACATCCGAGCGAGACGACGTGCTCGTCGAGGTCGGAGCGAACCAGACACTCGTTGACCTCCCGTATCCGGAGACCGCGACGGCCGTGGCCGCACGGCGTAACGGAGCGAGCGTCGTCACCGGCCTCGACGTGCTGCTCGCGCAGGGCGCGGCCTCGTTCGAGCTCTGGACGGGCGTCGCCGCTCCGATCGAGGTCATGCGCGACGCACTCATCGCGTAGGGTCACGCCCGTGCGGATCGTCGTCCTCAACGGGGCCAATCTCGACATGCTCGAGCATCGCGATCCCGAGGTGTACGGCGGGATCGGGCTCTCGGAGCTCGAGACGAAGATCTACCAGTGGGCGCTCGAGCTGCAGTCCACGGTGCGCTGCCGGCAGACGAACCACGAGGGCGAGTTCATCGACTGGTGCCACGAGGCGTACGACTGGGCCGATGGCGTGATCGTGAATCCGGGCGCGTGGGGGCACTACTCGTGGGCGATCCACGACGCGCTCGAGCTGTTCACCGTTCCGGTCGCCGAGGTTCACCTCTCCAATGTCGACGAGCGCGAGGAGTGGCGGCGGTTCTCGGTGCTCGAGGACGTCGTCGCCGCTCGCTTCATCGGAAAGGGCCCTGACGGCTACCGGGAGGCGATCGAGTTCCTCGTCGCGGAGCACGAATGACCCGGATCGGGCGACTCGCGGCGCTGCTCGAGGAGCCGCTGCTCGTCGCCGGGCCGCCGTACGTCCTCGGCGGGCAGGCGAACGTCCGCTATCTCACAGGGCTGCAGAGCTCGAACGCGGCCGTGCTCGTGGAGCCCGACGGCTCGGCGATGCTGTACACGGACTTCCGCTACGCGAATCGCGCGCGGACGCTCGACGGCGTCGAGGTCGTCGAGACCGCGCGTGGGCTGATTCCCGCGATCGGGGAGCTCCTGGCCGGACGGCGGATCCAGATCGAGGAGCAGCACCTCCCGCACGCGTTCTTCCGCGCGCTCGTCGACGCCGGAGTCGACGCGGTTCCGACCTCCGGCACCGTCGAGACCCTTCGCGCCGTCAAGGACGCCGACGAGATCGAGGTGATGCGGCGCGCGAGCGCGCTCTCCGATGACGTGTTCGCCGCGCTGGCGCAGGAGCGGTTCAGCGGTCGGAGCGAGCGCGAGCTCGCGTGGTGGATCGAGCGGAGCTTCCGCGAGGGCGGCGCCGAGGGCGTCTCCTTCGAGGCCGTCGTCGGTGCGGGAGCCACGGCGGCTTCCCCTCATGCCGTCCCGGGCGACGCGCCGATCGAGCCGGGGGTGCTCGTCGTCGTCGACGCAGGCTGCGTCCTCGACGGCTACTGCTCGGATTGCACCCGGACGTTCGCGGTCGGCGACATCTCGGAGCGGCTGGCCGAGCTGTACGCGCTGTGTCTCGAGGCGCAGCTCGCCGGGCTCGCAGCTGTCGCGCCGGGCGTCCATGGCCGCGATGCGGATGCGGCGTCGCGCACGCTGATCGAGGCCGCCGGCCTCGGCTGGGCGTACGGCCACGGGATGGGTCACGGCGTCGGGCTGCAGATCCACGAGGCGCCGACGCTACGCCCCGACTCGACGGACGTGCTCGAAGCCGGGAACGTCGTGTCGGTCGAGCCCGGGATCTACATCCCCGACGAGGGTGTCGGCGTGCGCATCGAAGATCTCGTGCTCGTCACAGACGACGGCTGCGAGCGCCTGACGCACTTCCCGAAGGAGCTCACGACGGTCGCGTAGGGGCGAGATATCTCGCCCTACAACGTCGCGGCCGGATATCTCGCCGCCCCTACAATGCCGCGGTCATGGCCGAGACCGTCAACACGAACCAGTTCCGCAACGGGATGCACATCGAGATCGACGGCACCGTCTGGCGCATCGTCGAGTTCCAGCACGTGAAGCCCGGCAAGGGCGGTGCGTTCGTGCGGACGAAGCTGAAGGCGCTCGAGGCGGGCTCCGTCGTCGATCGCACGTTCCGCGCGGGAGAGAAGTTCGCGCGCGTCCACACCGAGGTGAAGAACGTCCAGTACCTCTACGACGACGGCTCCGAGGCGCACTTCATGGACGAGGAGACGTACGAGCAGTTCGGGCTTCCGCGCGCGGATGTCTCGGAGGCGCTCGCATACCTGCCGCCCTCGAGCTCCGTGCAGATGCTCGCGGTGGACGGCAAGCCCGCGGGCATCCAGCTCCCTGCGTCCGTCGAGCTCGCGGTCTCGGCCACCGAGCCTGCGGTTCGAGGCGACACCGTCTCGAACGTGACGAAGCCGGCGACGCTCGAGACCGGCGCGGTCGTCCAGGTGCCGCTCTTCGTCGACACCGGCGAGCGCATCAAGGTCGATCCGCGCGAGGGCCGCTACATCTCGCGCGCCTGACCTCGGCGCAGACAATGCCTCGGTAAGGTCCCGGCGGTGCCGAAGCTGGTCGACACGACGATTCGTCTGCTCTCGCAGGAGCCGCTCGCGGGCAAGCTGCCGACCGCGGAGGTCCTGCGCGTCGCGGAGATCCTCGACGGTGCGGGCTTCGCGTGTCTCGAGGTCTCGGGAGGCGGCGTCTTCGACGCCACCGTGCGCCGTCGCGTCGAGAGCCCGTGGGAGCGCATCCGCGCGATTGCGGGCCGCGTATCGACGCCGCTGGGGATCGCGCTGCGCGGGCGCTTCCTCGTCGGCTCGCGCCCCGTCTCGGGCGACATCGTCGGCCGCTTCGTGTCCTGCGCGGCCGAGAACGGCATCGACGTCTTCCGTCTCCACGACCCGCTGAACGACGTCTCGAACCTGCGCGAGGCCGGTGCGGCGATCACGAGCGCCGGGGGCGCGTTCCACGCAGGCCTCATCTACAGCCCTGCCCGCGCCGGAGGCACCGAGATGCTCGTCGAGCAGGCGCGCAAGCTGCCCGACCTGGGCGCCACCAGGGTCGTCGTGAACGACCCGACCGGAGCGCTCCTCCCACACGCGGCGCAGGAGCTCGTCGCGCGGATCAAGGAGGCGAGCGAGCTTCCCGTCGGCTTCTACGTCCAGGGCTCGGCGGGTGTCGGGCTCGCATCCGCACTCGCCGCCGTCGACTCCGGCGCCGACCTCATCGCGACCGCCGTCTATCCGCTCGCGCTGACGCTCCACCGCGTCTCGGGAGAGTCGCTGGCAGAAGCGCTCGAGGGCCTCGGACACGGAACCGGGCTCGAGGTCGCGAAGCTCTGGGACGCCGCGGACGTCATCGACGAGTGGATCGGCGACGAGCCGGTCGCGCCGGTCGCACCGCGCATTGCCGTTCGTGCGGCCGAGTTCGACCTCCCGGCGGGTCTCGTCGCAGCTCTCGAGGTTCATCTCCGGGCGCACGCCGCGGCCGATCGGCTGCTCGAGGTGCTCGAGGAGGTGGGACGCGTTCGCGCCGAGGCCGGCTGGCCGCCGCTCGCCGCGCCGATCGGCCAGATCCTTGCGTCGCAGGCGCTCCTGCACGTGCTCGAGGCGCGACGGTATGGCTCCGTCATCGACGAGTTCCGCGAGCTCGTCCAGGGAGGCTACGGCGAGACCCCCGAGGCGATCGACCCGACGGTCGAGCGGGCCGTCGAGCTCCTGTCGCCGCCCGGGCAGCTCACTGAGGATCCCGTGACCACCGAGGACGTCCGCGAGCAGGCGGAGGGACTTGCCGCCAGCGAGGAGGAGCTCGTTCTCATCGCGATGTTCGGCGCCGACGCCGAGGAGCTCCTCAAGGTCATCCGTGGGCGCAACTCGCGCGATTCCGTGCTCATCGCCGAAGACGCGGACGCCGAGCGCGGCGAGCGCATTCGCGAGCTCGTGAAGATCGTGCAGGAGTCGGGCGTGGGGGAGATCGAGATCGAGGACGAAGGCATGCGCGTCTCGGTGCGTCGCGCAGACGAGCCCCTGGCGCCGGCCGCGGTTGCCATCGGCACGAGCAGCGAGCCTTCGGAGCCGGTACTTGCACTCGCTCCGGCCACCGATGGAATCACGCGGGTCGAGTCACCGATGGTCGGGGTCTTCTACCGCGCTCCGAACCCCGGAGCCCCTGCGTTCGTCGACGTCGGGGACACTGTCGTCCCGGGCCAGGTGCTCTGCATTCTCGAGGCGATGAAGCTGTTCAACGAGCTCAAGGCGGAGACAGCCGGCGTCGTCCGGGTGATCCACGCCGAGAACGCGCAGCCGGTCGAGTACGGCGCGCTCCTGTTCGAGCTCGAGCCCGTCCCCTCGACGCCCGTCGTCTAGACACGTGTTCGACCGCGTCCTCGTCGCGAATCGAGGCGAGATCGCCGTGCGCGTGATCCGCGCGCTCCACGAGCTCGGAGTCGAGGCCGTCGCCGTCTACTCGACCGCGGACCGTGACGCCCTCCATGTCGAGCTCGCCGACCACTCCGTCTGCATCGGCCCGCCGGCGGCCGCGGAGAGCTACCTGCAGATCTCGAACGTCGTCGCTGCCGCGGAGACGACAGCGTGCGACGCCGTGCATCCCGGCTACGGCTTTCTCGCCGAGAATGCCGCGTTCGTGCGCGCGTGCGAGGACTCGGGCCTCGTCTTCATCGGGCCGCCCGCCGACGTCGTCGAGCAGATGGGCGACAAGGTGCGCGCGAAGGAGGCCATGCGCGCTGCCGGCGTCCCGCTCGTGCCCGGCTCGGGCGAGCCGGCCGGGCTCGAGGAGCTGCGGCGTGCAGCCGCGGATGCAGGGTTCCCGGTGCTGGTCAAGGCTGCGGCGGGAGGCGGAGGAAAGGGAATGCGCCTCGTCGAGTCGGACGACGAGCTCGAACGTGCGCTCGAGGCGGCGAGCGCCGAGGCGGAGGCAGCGTTCGGAGACGGCTCGGTGTACGTCGAGAAGCTCGTCTCGCCGGCCCGTCACGTCGAGATCCAGGTGCTCTGCGACGCCGACGGCGGGGTGCTCACCCTCGGCGAGCGCGAGTGCTCGATCCAGCGCAGGCACCAGAAGCTCGTCGAGGAATCACCGTCGGCAGCGCTCGACGCGACGACACGCGAGGAGATGGAGGCGACCGTCGAGCGCGCGTGCAGCGCGATCGGCTACCGCAACGCCGGCACGTTCGAGTTCCTCGTCGGCCCCGACGGCGCGTTCTACTTCATCGAGGTGAACTGCCGGCTCCAGGTCGAGCATCCCGTCTCCGAGCTCGTGACCGGCATCGACATCGTGCGTGAGCAGATCGGCATCGCCGCGGGCGAGCCGCTGTCGGCGACCGGCCGCGCAGCGCGCCGTGGCCACGCGATCGAGATCCGCATCAACGCCGAGGATCCGGCGCGCGGGTTTCTTCCCGCCCCCGGGACGATCGCGCGCTTCGACGTCCCGCTCGGGCCGGGTGTGAGGATCGACACTGCCGTCCGGTCGGGCTCCGAGATCCCGCCGTACTACGACTCGATGATCGCGAAGCTCATCGTCTGGGACGACACGCGCGACGCAGCGATCGCACGCGCCGAGCGGGCGCTGCGCGAGCTCACCATCGAGGGCATTCCGACCACCCGCGACCTCGCGCTCGACGTTCTCGGCTCGCCGGAGTTCAGGAGCGGCGACTACTCGACGTCGACGCTCACGGAGCTCGAGGGGCGCGTGCCGTCGCTCGCACGGGCATGAGCTCCGTGACGAGCCGAAAGACGGCGCGACGCCAGGCGCTGTACCTCCTCTACCAGTGGGATCTCACCGGCCAGGAGCTCGCGTCGCTGTACGAGGGCGAGCCCGACGCCTTCGCGCGCTCCCTCGCCGACGCGGTCGCCGCTCGCGCCGAGCGGCTCGACCTCCGCATCAGCGCGTCCTCGCCCGACTGGCCGGCCGACCGCCTCGGGACGCTGGAGCGCAATATCCTGCGCATCGGCGTGTACGAGCTCGAGGAGGAGACGGTGCCGCGCGAGGTCGCGATCAACGAGGCGGTGGTGCTTGCGAAGCGCTACGCGACCGAGGAGGCCGCGCGCCTCGTGAACGGGATCCTCGCTCGCGTGGCGCGAGAGGAGGAGGTCGCATGACGCCGGTCGACGACGCACTCGCGCGCGCGGAGGAGCTGCTCGGCACGCTGAACGAGAAGCGCGAGGAGCTCGAGCGGCTCGCCGCGGCCGACGACGTCGACGGCGACTCGGCCGTGGATCTCATCACCGAGCTCGCGGAGCTCGCGCGACAGATCGAGGCGGAGCTCACGCGCGCCCGAACCCTGGCCGATGCGGCCGGCTGACGAGCTGCGGGACGCCGTCGAGGCGTACCTGGGCACGCTCGCGTTCGCGCCCGAGCTCGGAGCGCTCGAGGAGCCGATCCGCTACTCGCTCGAGTCCGGCGGGAAGCGCATTCGGCCGGTTCTCTGCCTCGCGGTCGCCGAGGCGGCCGGCGGCTCGGTGGACGACGCGCTTCCCGCGGCCGCCTCGATCGAGCTCGTCCACACCTTCTCGCTGATCCACGACGACCTCCCCGCGCTGGACGACGACGTCGAGCGTCGCGGTCGCGAGAGCACCTGGGTCGCGTTCGGACAGGGTGTCGCGCTCCTCGCCGGCGACGCGCTGCTGGCCGAGGCGTTTCGCCTCGCGCACTCCTACGAGTCGCCCGCGGTCGCGCACGAGCTCGTCGGCGCGACCCTCGGGATGATCGGAGGTCAGTACCGCGACATCACCGGCGACGACGCGGATCTCGAAGAGCTTCATCGGTTGAAGACGGGACGCCTCTTCGTCGCTGCCGTGCTGATGGGCCTCGACGTCGCAGCGGTACCCGATGCGGAGCGGACCGCGTGGCTCGCCTTCGGCGAAGACGTCGGGTTGCTGTTCCAGGTGGTGGACGACGTGCTCGACGGAGACGGGTATGCCGAACGCCTCGGACGTGAGCGAGCCGAGCGACTCGCCGAGGAGACCGCTGCGCGGGCGCATCTGCACCTTGACGCCGTCGACGCGGAGACGGCGGTCCTTCGCGAGCTCGTCGACGTTCTCGCTGTTCGCACCGGTTGAGGGGTAGACGTAGCCGAAGGTCTGGCTACCCTGTGGTCGTCCCGAACAGACCAGGTCGGTGCGCGCTGCCGTTCGTCGCGTCCCGCCGACCGTCTTTCTCCTCCCTATGTCGACCCGCTCCCGCAGCCGCCTGTTTCCGTTCGCGCTTGCGGTCGTCGTCGCCGGCATCGCCGCGAGCCCGGTGAGCGCCGTCGACGACTCGCGCCGCCCGTACGACCGGACGGCGAGCGAGCAGCCGCCGGCGCCGACGCGCGCCGAACGGGCCGTGAAGGTCGCGCTCGAGGCCGTCGGGACGCCGTATCGCTGGGGCGGCGAGTCGCCCGCAACCGGCTTCGACTGCTCGGGCCTCGTGCGCTGGGCGTACGGGCGCGTGGGGATAGATCTGCCGCACAGCTCGTACGCGCTGTACGGCGAGGGTCGTCGAGTCCGTGAGTCGAGGATGGAGCCGGGCGATGTCCTCGTCTTCGATGGACTCGGCCATGTCGGCCTCTACATCGGCAACGGTCGGATGGTGCACTCGCCCGAGACCGGACGGCACGTCGAGGTCGTGCGCCTTGCGAGCACGAACTACGGCGCGCGACTGGTGGCCGCGCGCCGCGTCGCGACGCCTGAGCATCTAGCCTCGGCTGCATGGCGAAGAAGCGTCTCGACGTGCTCCTCGTCGAGCGCGGGCTCGCCGAGTCTCGCGCGCAGGCACAGGCGCTCGTGCTCGCGGGTCTCGTCCCGGGGCATGACAAGCCGGGCGAGCAGCTTGCGGAGGACGCCGAGCTCGAGGTCGAGCGACCGCCGCGCTTCGTCTCGCGCGGGGGCGAGAAGCTGCAGAACGCGCTCGACGCACTCGGCGTCGACGTCGCCGGGCGCGACTGCGTCGACGTCGGCGCCTCGACCGGTGGCTTCACGGATTGTCTGCTCCAGGCGGGAGCCGCGCGAGTCGTCGCGATCGACGTCGGCTACGGACAGCTCCACCCGCGCGTGCGCTCCGACCCTCGCGTCACCGTGCTCGAACGGGTGAACGCGCGCCTCCTGACCGAGCTGCCGTTCGCGCCCGACCTCGTCGTCTGCGACGTCTCGTTCATCTCGGTCACGAAGGCGCTGCCGCCGGTGCTGCGCCTGGCCGCCCCGGGCTGGACGGCCCTCGTGCTCGTCAAGCCGCAGTTCGAAGCGGGACGCGCTGACGTGGTGAAGGGCGTCGTGCGCGACCCGACAGTGCAGCGAAAGACGATCAAGGCCGTCATCGACGCCGCGCGCGGCTGGGATGCGGTGACGGTCGGGGTCGTAGACTCAGGCTTGCCCGGCCCGAAGGGGAACCGGGAGTTCTTCGTCCACCTCGAGCACCGACCCGGCGAGCCGAATCCCGATGACTCAGACCGCTTTGTCGCCGACGCCGTCGGGTAAGCGCGTCACCCGGGCGGCCGTGGTGACGCACGGAACTCCGGGCCAGATCGGATCCGGACTCGCCAGGCTGCAGGCCGTCGCACAGGAGCACGGCGTCGAGCTCCTGTACACGGACGAGGAGGCGGTAAAGCACGGCGTCGACCCGAGCGCGGAGGCAATGGCCGGCGACCTCGCGGTCGTGCTCGGTGGCGACGGCACCGTCCTTCGCGCGCTCACGCGCTTCCTCGGGTCGGGAGTTCCGGTCATCGGCGTCAACTTCGGCCGCGTCGGCTTTCTCAGCTCGATGGGACGACGAGACCTCGAGAAGGGGCTCGGGCGCGTCTTCGCGGGCGAGTACGACGTCGTCGAGCTTCCGACGCTCGAGCTGGAGCACCCGGACGGACGCACCGTGGCCGTGAACGACGTCGTCGTGTCGAGTGCCTCGCTCGGGCGGATGATCGAGCTCGAGCTCGCGGTCGGCGACGAGGAGCTCGGGCGCCAGCCGTGCGACGGGATCATCTGCTCGACCCCGTCCGGCTCGACGGCGTACAACCTCTCGAACGGCGGCCCCGTGCTCATGTGGGGCCTCGAGGCGATCGCGCTCACGTACGTCGCTGCCCACTCGCTCCACGCGCGTCCACTCGTGATCCCTCCGGGCGCCGACGTGATCGTGTGGAACCGCTCGGAGGACGTCGAAGCCGGCGTTCTCGTCGACGGCCATCGCGTCTCCACGCTCGCGAAGGCGGATCGTGCGGTCATCCGGATCGGCCCGGAGCGGTCGCTGCTCGCGACGCTTCCGGAGGCGACGTTCGTCCGTCGCTATCGCCAGAGCTTCGCCTCGTGAGCTCCGCGTAGCGAAGCTCAGGCAGAAGAGCGGCGGCCGAGCACGACGAAGCGCGGTGTCCTCGGATGCCACATTTCCGCGGCGAGCGCGTCTGTAGCTCGTGCCTCTCGGCTAGGGTCGCGTGGGATCGTGCTTCGGACGGCTCCGGATCGAGAACCTCGTCCTCATTCGCGAGGCGGAGCTCACCTTCGCGCCCGGGCTGAACGCAGTCACAGGGGAGACCGGCGCGGGGAAGACGATCTTCGCGCAGGCGATCGGGCTGCTCCTCGGGGCACGCGCCGATGTGTCGTCGGTCGGCTCGGAGGGGACGGAGGCATACGTCGAGGCCGAGCTCGACGTTCCCGACGGCTTCTTCGAGGACGAGGAGCTTGCTGCGCTGGCCGAGCTGCGACCCGAAGGCGAGGCTGGGCTCGTCATCGCGCGGCGCGTCTTCGGCGACGGGCGCACGCGGGCGTATGCGTGGGGACGAGCCGTCGCGCGGGAGGACGTGGCCGCTGCGGCGGAGCGGCTCATCGCGATGTCGGGGCAGTTCGAGCAGCGCCGGCTTGCGCGTGCGTCGTTTCAGCTCGACGTGCTCGACTCCTTCTGCGGTGCCGAGCAGGCCGAGCGGCGGCGCGAGGCACAACTCGCCTGGCGCGAGCTGATCGCGTCGCGGCGGCGGTACGAGGAGCTCACGCGCGACGCCGCCGCGGTCGCTGCGCGTCTCGCGGAGTTGCACGCCCTCGTGGCCGCGACGGAGGGAATGGCGGCCGGCGACGAGCAGGAGCTCCTCGCGCGGCGCGAGCGTCTCAGGCACGCCGAGGAGCTCGCGGAGGCGGCAAGCGCCGCCGCCGCGGCCATCGCGCCGGACGAGGGTGAAGGTGCGGCCTCGCTCGCAGCCCTCGCGGAACGTGCGCTCGCGCCGCTGGAGCGCATCGCCCCCGAGCTCGGCGCGACCGCAGAGGAGCTGCGCGACCTGACCGTGCGGCTTCGCGAGGCGGGCAGCGACCTCCACCGCTTCGTCGCCTCGCTCGACGCGGAGCCGGGCGCGCTGGAGGGAGTGGAGGAGCGGCTGCAGACGATCGCCGACCTGCGGCGACGGTTCGCGGCATCGTCGTACGGCGAGCTCCTCGAGCTGTCGGCTGCCGCGGAGCGCGAGCTCGATGCTTCGGCCGACGGCGGAGACCCGGTCGAGTCGGCGAGGCAGGCCGTCGCGCAGGCCGAGGAGCGAACGACCAGCCTGGCCCGAGATCTACGCGCCGAGCGCGAGGCGAACGCGAAGCGCTTCGGCGAAGCCGTCGCCGACGAGCTCGCGTCGCTCGGGATGGGGGAGGGAGAGTTCCTCGTCGAGCTCCGCGAGCGCGAGCCCGGGCCGACGGGCGCCGACGAGGCGACCTTCCTGATCCGACCGAATGCGGGCCTTCCGTTCGCGCCGATCGCGGACACCGCGTCGGGCGGCGAGCTCTCACGCGTCGCGCTCGCACTCGCAGCGGTGGCCGGCGGCGAGACCCTCGTGTTCGACGAGATCGACGCCGGGATCGGCGGCGTGACGGCGCACGCGGTCGCCGCCACGCTGCAGCGCCTCGCCGAGAGAGCCCAGGTGCTCACGATCACGCATCTCCCACAGATCGCGAGCGTCGCGGACACGCACTTCCGCGTCGAGAAGGTTCCCGGCGACCCGACACACACGCGCATCGAGGAGCTCGACGAGCTCCTGCGCCGCGAGGAGATCGAGCGCATGGCCGGCGGCGCCGAGTTCATCGCGACCGCTCGCCGAAGGCTGAGTCGGTCCGACCTCCAAGGGTACGTAGCCCGCGGCCGCGAAGCGACCCTTCAGGGATCTGGAGCGATCGGAAACTCCGCGAGCGGATTTCCGATCTGCGCTCAGCCTGGTACGGTGAGAACCCGTGGCCAAGTACGTGTTCGTCACGGGTGGCGTCGTCTCCGCATTGGGGAAGGGCATCGTGGCCGCCTCGCTCGGCCGCCTCCTGAAAGCGCGCGGCCTCTCCGTCTCGGCCCAGAAGTTCGACCCGTACCTGAACGTCGACCCGGGCACGATGAGCCCGTTCCAGCACGGCGAGGTCTTCGTCACCGAGGACGGCGCCGAGACCGATCTCGACATCGGCCACTACGAGCGCTTCATCGACGAGAACCTCTCGCGCAACGCCAGCCACACCGCCGGCGCGATCTGGGACGCGGTGCTGCGCAAGGAGCGCAAGGGCGAGTTCCTCGGCGCCACCGTGCAGGTCATCCCGCACATCACGAACGAGATCAAGGCGAGGATCCATCGCGCGGAGCAGGTCTCGCCCGCCGACGTCGTCATCTCCGAGATCGGCGGCACGGTCGGGGACATCGAGTCGCTGCCGTTCCTCGAGGCGATCCGGCAGTTCCGGCGCGAGGTCGGGCCGGAGAACGTCCTCTACCTGCACGTCACGCTCGTGCCGTTCCTCGATGCCGCCGGCGAGCTCAAGACGAAGCCGACGCAGCACTCGGTCAACGAGCTGCGCCGCATCGGCATCCACCCCGACGTGGTCGTCTGCCGCTCGACCGAGCCGCTCTCGGACGACATCCGCGAGAAGATCGCGCTCTTCGCCGACGTCGATCGCCGCGCAGTCATCGGGTCGCCCGACGTGCCGGACGTCTACCTCATTCCGCAGGTGCTCCAGGCCGAGGGGCTCGACGCGCTCGTCTGCGAGAAGCTCGGGATCGACGCGCGGCCGGCGGAGCTCGGCGAGTGGGCCGACCTGATCGAGCGCACGCATGAGCTCCGCGAGGACGTCGAGATCGCGCTCGTCGGCAAGTACGTGAAGCTCCGCGATGCGTACCTCTCCGTGCACGAGGCGCTCAAGCACGCCGGCGTCCACGCGGGCTGCCGCGTCCATGTGCGCTGGGTCGACGCGGAGAACATGTCGTACGACGAGGCCGTCCACGAGCTCGAGCAGGCCGACGGCGTCCTCGTCCCCGGCGGATTCGGCTCGCGCGGCTGGGAGGGGAAGATCCTCGCGTGCCAGGTCGCCCGCGAGCAGGAGATCCCGTATCTGGGAATCTGCCTCGGCATGCACGTCGCGGTCTCCGAGTTCGCGCGCCACGTCTGCGGGATGGACGGCGCCAACTCGACGGAGATGGATCCGGAGACGCCGTTCCCGGTCATCGACCTGCTCCCGGAGCAGAAGGAGATCGAAGATCTCGGCGGGACCATGCGCCTCGGCGCGCAGGCGGTCGAGCTCCAGGAAGGGACGCGCGCGCGAGACGCCTACGGCGAGCCGGTCGTCCACGAGCGTCATCGACATCGTTACGAGGTGAACAACGCGCTGCGCCAGCGCCTGGTGGACGCAGGCCTGGTCGTCTCGGGAACGTTCCAGGACGGGCGGCTCGTCGAGATCGTCGAGCTCCCGGAGCACCCGTGGTTCGTCGCGAGCCAGTTCCACCCGGAGTTCAAGTCGCGGCCGACGAGGCCGGCACCGCTCTTTCGCGAGTTCGTCGTCGCGGCGCTCGAACGCGCTCGTTCGCGCTCCGCTGTGCGCGCGGCCGCAGCTACGCGCGGCTGACGATCGCGCCCTCGGAGGGCGCGAGCGAGAGATCGCCGTCGACGTGCTCGCCGTCGCGCGCACGGTTCGTCGAGAGTGCGATTACGCCCTCGACGTCGCCGATCGCGACCGGCTCCGCGCCGAGGTTCAGCGCGATCGTCGCGTTGTCGCCGCGCCGCCACGCCCACGAACCGGCAGGCGCGGATAGCTCGGCGTACGGCACCGGTGCGGAGACTCTCCAGCCGGCGTCGTAGCGCGATGAGGTCGCGCGTGAAGTGGAGTGTCGAGCCGGGGTCGGCACGCTGCCCCTCGACGTTGCGCGAACGTGTCCGCGAGGGGGAGCCACGGGTCGTGCCAGCCACCCGCGCTCGTCCACGGCATCGGCGTGCGTCCGGGGTCGCGAGACGGCGTGGCGACGTCGAGGATCCGGTCGGCGGGAACGTCGCCTGCCTCGAGCGCGAGCTCGTCGCCGTAGTAGAGGCACGGCGTGCCGCGCAGCGTGAGGAGCAGCATCAGCGCGCAGCGTGTCCGGGCCTCGTCGCCGCCTGCCCAGCGCGTGGCGAGCCGGCCGATGTCGTGGTTCGAGCCGGCCCAGCACGGCCACGCGTGCGTTGGGAGCGCCGCCTCGATCTCCGCGACGACGCCGCGCATCTCGTCCGCGTCGAGATTCGCGTGCGTGAGCATGAACGCGAAGGCGAGATCGAGCTGATCACCCGCGCCGAAGTACCCGGCCCACTGCTCGACCTCGAGCGAGTAGGCCTCGCCGAGGAGGAGTCGCGGCGGGTCGTACGACTCGGCCAGCGTTCGCCATCCGCGCAGAACGTCGTGTGTCTCCGGTCGGAACATCGAGTAGCGACGACGCATCCCGAGCCCGGGGATCACCGGATCGTCGCGTAGCTCCCGATCCTTGAAGATCGCGTGGGCCACGTCGACGCGGAACCCGGCGATGCCGCGGTCGAACCAGAACCGCAGGATCCGCTCGAACTCCAGCGGGACCTCGGAGTTCCACCAGTCGAGGTCGGGCTGCTGCGGGGCGAAGTTGTGCAGGTAGTACCGGCCGCGCTCCGCGTCGAAGGTCCATGCCGGGCCGCCGCCGAAGATCGACTCCCAGTTGTTCGGGACCTCGTCCGACCAGACGTAGAAGTCGGGTCGCTCGCGGAACCACGGGTGCCGGTCGGACGAGTGGTTCGGGACGAGATCGAGCAGCACCCTGATCCCGCGCGCCCCGGCATCCGCGACGAGCCGGTCGAGATCCTCGAGCGTCCCGAGGTCGGGATGGATCCCCATGTAGTCGGAGACGTCGTAGCCCCAGTCGACGTTCGGCGACGGGTGCACGGGGTTGAGCCAGATCGCGTCGACGCCGAGCCACTCGAGGTACTCGAGCCGCGACGCGACTCCGGCGAGGTCGCCGATCCCGTCGCCGTTCGCGTCCGCGAACGAGCGCGGGTAGACCTGGTACAGCACGGCATCTCTCCACCACGGGTTCGCCATCGGCCGCGGGACCTTACGCTCGTCCTCCGTAGGATGCGGTGCGTGCAGCAGGCGCTGACATCGCCACTCGTCGAACTGTTCCTCGAGCTCTGTGCGCTGCCGAGCCCGTCCGGGAAGGAACGTGCGGTCACCGATCGCGTGTGCGCGTACCTCACGGAGCTCGGGCTCGAGTGGGACGAGGACGACGCGGCGGCGAAGCTCGACGGAGACGCGGGCAACGTCTACTCCCGCATCCCGCCGACGAACGGCGCGGTAGGAACGCCGATCTTCCTCTGCGCGCACACGGACACGGTGCCGCCCGAGGCGGAGATCGATCCCGTCGTCGGGGAGGACGGCATCGTGCGCAACGCCGGCGGGACGATCCTCGGCTCCGACAACAAGGCGGCCGTCGTGGCGATGCTCGAAGCCGTGCGTCGCGTGCTCGACGAAGGTCGCGAGCACGCCGGGCATCGAGCTTCTCTTCACTCCGCAGGAGGAGGTGTCGCTCCGCGGTGCGGATGCGTTCGACCACACGCGCTTCGTTGCGACGACCGGCTACGTCTACGACCAGGGCGCGCCGATCGGCGAGATCGTCCTCGGCTCGCCGCACGCACGGTTGCTCGACTTCCGCTTCCACGGGACTGCGGCACACGCGGGCATGTATCCGGAGGACGGACGCTCGGCGATCGCAGCGGCGTCGCGTGCGATCGCGGACTTCCGCCTCGGCCGCGTCGACGAAGAGACGAGCGCGAACGTCGGCGTCATCTCGGGCGGCACCGCGCGCAACGTCGTCCCGGAGTGGTGTTCCTTCACGGCCGAGGTGCGCTCGCACGACGAGCGGAAGGCCGTCGAGCTGGCGCGCGAGATGCTCGAGAGCGCGGCCTTTGCCGCGAGCCTCGTCGACTGCGCCGTCGAGTCGGAGGTCCGTCCGAGCTTCCCCGGCTACCGGTTTCGCGAGAGCGATGCTCCCGTGCGCCTCGCGGCGACTGCGCTCGAGCGCGCCGGCTACACGCCGTCGTATGCGCTCTCGGGCGGTGGCGCGGACGCGAATGTCTTCAACGCGCGCGGCCTGCAGTGCGTGAACCTCGCGAACGGGATGATGGAGATCCACACGCCCGACGAGCACATCGCCGTCGCCGACCTCGAGGGCATGGTCGAGGTCACGCTCGCGCTCGTCGAGGCCGCGCGCGAGACGAGCTGAGCGCGTGGAGGTACGGCGGCTCGGGCCCGTCGTCGGGCTCGGCACGTACAGGACGTTCGACGCGGACGTCCCGCGTGCCCGAACCGTCGTAGACGCGGCGCTCGCGGCCGGAACGACGGTCTTCGACTCCTCGCCGATGTACGGCGACGCGAGTCTTCGCTCGGCGCGGCACTCGACGGGCGGCGTCAAGGAACCAACGTCGCAACCAAGATCTGGGCGCCGAGCGTGGATGAGGGCCGTGCGCAGTACGAGGAGCAGCGCCGATTCTTCGGCCGGGTCGAGATCGAGCAGGTGCACAACCTCGTCGCGTGGGAGGAGCATCTCCCTTGGCTCGAGGAAGAGCGCTTGGCCGGGCGCATCGATCGGATCGGCGTCACGCACTGGAGCGCCGGATCGTTCGCCGAGCTCGAGCGGGCGCTGCGCACGCGACGCTTCGACGTCGTCCAGCTCCCGCTCAATCCGCTCGAGCGCGAGTCGGAGCACCGTCTGCTGCCACTGGCCGAGGAGCTCGGGTCGCCGTCATCGTGCTGAGCCCGTTCGGTGGAACCGGAGCGCCGCTTCTTCATCGCTCGCCCTCGGACGACGAGCTCGCGCCTCTCCGTGCGTTCGGCATCGAGACCTGGGCGCAGGCGCTCCTGAAGTGGGTGCTCTCCGACCCGCGCGTCGATCTCGTCATCCCGGCAACGTCTCGTCCGGCACGCGCGGCCGAGAACGCCACGGCCGGCTCTCCTCCATGGTTCGGCGCCGACGAGCGTGCCTACGTGGAGCGTCTGGCTCGCGCCTGACCCGATATCGTCCCGCGCGCATGCGGATCGGCGTTGCCAAGGAGATCAAGCCGCAGGAGTACCGGGTTGCGCTGACGCCCGCGGGCGCGCGCGAGCTCGTTCAGAGGGGGCATGAGGTCGTCGTCGAGACCGGTGCGGGGCTCGGAAGCGCGTTCCCCGACGAGGCCTACGAGCGCGCTGGTGCAGCGCTCGTCTCGGTCGACGACGTCTGGGGCAGCGCGGACCTGCTGCTCAAGGTCAAGGAGCCGATCGCACTCGAGTATCCGCGGCTTCGCGAAGGCCTAACCCTCTTCACCTATCTCCACATCGCCGCTGACGAGCCGCTCACGCGAGCGCTCGTCGAGTCGGGAATCACCGCCATCGCCTACGAGACAGTGGAGACGGATCGCGGTGCGCTCCCGCTGCTCGCGCCGATGAGCGAGATCGCGGGGCGGCTCGCAGCCCAGGCGGGTGCGGATCAGCTCGAGAAGCCGAAGGGCGGCCGCGGGATCCTCCTCGGAGGCGTTGCCGGCGTCGCACCTGCGCGCGTGCTCGTGATCGGCGGTGGGATGGTCGGCTACAACGCGGCCGTCATCGCGCTCGGAATGGGGGCGCAGGTGACGATCCTCGAGCGCTCCGTCGACCGCATGCGCTACCTCGAGCAGATCCTGACCGGACGCGTGCAGCTCCTCATGTCCTCCGCGCTCCAGCTCGAGGAGTCGATCAAGGACGCAGACCTCACGATCGGCGCGGTCCTCATCCCGGGCGCGCTCGCGCCGAAGCTCGTCACGCGCGGCATGCTCGGGACGATGAAGGAGAGCGCGGTCTTCGTCGACGTCGCGATCGACCAGGGCGGCTGCGCCGAGACGTCGAAGCCGACGACGCACGACGATCCCGTGTACACGGTCGACGGCGTCATCCACTACTGCGTCGCGAACATGCCGGGCGCGGTGCCGATCACCTCGACCCGCGCGCTCACGAACGTCACGCTTCCGTACGTCGAGCAGCTCGCGGATCTCGGCCCGCTCGGCGCGGTGGCCGCGAACCCGGAGCTGGCGCGAGGAGTGAACACGCTCGGTGGGATGCTCACCTACGAGGCCGTCGCCGAGGCGCACGGAATCGACTACACGCCGCTCGACGACGCCCTCGCCGCCGGCGTCGCCTAAGCCTTCGTGGATCCGGAGTCGCAGCGCGACTGAGGATTCACCGGCCTGACCCGGAATACCATCGTCGTCGATGGACCGGGAGCGGGCACTCGAGGAACGGCTCGACGAGATCGAGAAGCTCGTGCGGACCCTCGTGGTTCGCGTGACCGAGCTCGAGCTCGACCGTTCCGCGCCCGAAGAGCCCTCACCAAGACCGCCAACTCCCATGGTGCGGCCGCTCGAGGTTGCCACCCCTGCGCCGCCTCGACCCGAGCCGTCTGCGCCCGTCGCGCGCCCCGAGCAGGTGGCACGGGATCAGCCGCACACCGAACCTGCCAGTCCGGAGAGATCGTTCGAAGACCTGCTCGGGGGACGGATCCTGGCCTGGCTCGGCGGCCTCGCGATCGTGGTCGGAGTCGTCCTCTTCCTCGTCATCGCCGTCGACCGTGGCTGGCTCGGCGTCGAGGCGCGCGTGGCGCTCGCGTTCGCCGGCTCGACGATCCTGCTCGCAGCTGGCCTGTTTCTGTACGAGCGGCGGGGCCAGACCGAAGCGGCGGTCGCCGCCGTCGCGAGCGCGCTGGCCGCGCTCTACGCGTCTCTGACGTACGCGACCGCCGTGCAGGAGGTCATCGGCCAGACGGCTGGGCTCCTCGTCGCCGGAGTCGTGGGCGCTGCCGGCGCGGCGATCGCGGTGCGCTGGAGATCGCAGTTCGTCGCCGCGCTCGCCTTGCTGGGCGCACTCGCGGCACCCGTCCTCGTCGGTGGCGAGACGACGGGAGTGTCCCTGGCCTTCATGATCGTCGCGCTCGTCGCGACGGTCGGAGCTCTCCTGTGGCAGCGCTGGGGCTGGCTCGCGCTGGGCGCTTTCCTGGTCAGCGCGCCGCAGCTCGTGTACTGGGCGTGGGACCGAGACGATCTCCTCCTGCCGCTCGCGATGCTCGCGCTCTACTGGTGTCTCTTCGTCGTCGCGGCGATCGGGTACGAGCTCCGCGTCCCTGTTTCGGCGCTGCGCGTCTCGTCGGCGTCGGTGCTCCTGTTGAACGCAGCGCTCGCGACCGCGCTCGGCTGGAGTCTCGTCGACGACCGTGGAACCTCCCAGGGAGCGACCGTCGTGGGTGCTCGGGGTCACCGTCTCGTACATCGTCCTCGGCGGGTTCGGCTTTCGCCAGCGGATGAGCACCGAGATCGCCGCGTTGCTCGTCGCGGTCGGCGTCGGGCTCTCGGGCGTCACGCTCGCGCTTGCGCTCGACGGACCGGCTCTCGTGGCGGGCTGGTCGGCCGAGGCCGTCATCCTCGCGTGGGTGAGCCGGCGCACCGGCGAGCAGAGAGCGCTGGTGTTCTCCGTCGTCTTCCTCGGCCTCGCCGCGCTTCACACGCTGATCGACGAGGCGCCGCCGGACTCGCTCATCGACGGCGTGGCCGACCTTCCCGTCGCCGTCGCCGCGGTTCTCTGTGTCGGCATCGCGGCACTGCTCGTCAGCTGGTTCGTGGAGCTCGTCGACGTCCGGCTCGTGTTGCTGGGCGTCGGCTCGGTCGCGATCCTGTACGCCGCGTCGCTCACCATCGTGGATCTGCTCCAGGGCGATGCAGCCGAACCGTCGCAGACCGCCCAGGTTGCGCTGAGCATGTTCTGGGGCATCGTCGCCCTCGTCGCGATCGTCGTCGGGCTCGTTCGCGACGTTCGCGAGCTTCGCTACGGCGGGCTCGCACTCCTCGGGCTCAGCGTCGCGAAGGTGTTCGCGTACGACCTGTCCGAGCTCGACTCGCTCTACCGCGTGCTCTCGTTCATCGTGGTCGGCATCGTGCTCCTCATCGGGGCGTACGCGTACCAGCGTGTGCGGACCGCCGGAGCTCACGGGTGAACGTCGGAGCCGTCCTGGCGGCATTCGTCGCCGTCGGCGTCGCCGCCCAGGTCGAGACCTCGGAGTTTCGGTACACGAGGATGTTGGCCGCGCCGGCCGGCGTGCCCGTGACCTTCGAGCCCGACGGCGCGATGTACGGCCACGCGGCGGAGGGATTTCCCGATCTCCGGGTCGTCGACGCCGACGGCACGCAGGTTCCCTGGCGCACCGAGCCGCTCCCAGCCGCCGTTCCGCCACGAGCTGTTCGCCCTCGTCGCCCGCGGTGAGCTCGACGGTGTCGTCTCCGTCGTGCTCGATCGCGGCGTCGCACCCGAGGTGATCGACCGGGTGGAGCTCGACGTGCCAGATCGAGAGTTCGTCGGCGAGGTCGAGATACTCGGGCAGCTGCGACAGGCGCCGAGGGCTCGTACGCGACGCTGTCCACCACGCCGATCTACGCCTTCCGCGGCGCCGTCGCCGCCCGCAGCACGACGGCGTTGTTCCCGTCCACGGACTACCGCTACCTCCTCGTGCGCGCTCGAGGCGTCTCCGGGATCGACGGCGCGACCGTCTCCCGCGATCCGCTGCAGCCGCGTCTCGACTCCGTCAGCGCAGACTCGAGCGTTCGTCAGCGCCCGCGCGCGACCGTGGTGACGCTCGATCTCGGGTTCCCGAACGTCCCCGTCGACGCGATCGAGGTGCAGTCGACGCACCGACACGTTCGTCCGACGTGCGGTCGTCGAGGGATCGAACGACGGGACGACGTATCGTCCCGCTGGGTGGAGCCGAGGTCGCGCGCTACCGCGGTGTCGACCTCGACCGGATTCCGATCGACGGGCGCCAGCGGTACGTGCGGGTCACGATCGTGAACGGCGACGACGCTCCGCTCGCGGGTCTTCGCGTGCGGGCACTCGCACGCGATCGACCGCTCCTTCTCGCGGAGGGGTTCACGCCCCCGTATCGGATCCTCTACGGGGCGCCTGGCCTGGCGGCACCGGCGTACGACTTCGCGCGCTTGCCCGCGAGCGCGATCGGCCTGGATCGAGCACGTGAGGCGCAGCTCGGTCGAGAGACTCTCAACGCGGACTTCGAACCTCCGGCAGACGCGCGCACGTTCTTCGAGAAGAACCCGAACGTCGTCAACGGGCTCCTCGTCCTCGTGGCGATCGTCGCCGCGGTCGCGGTCTTCTCGCTCTGCGCCGGCGCGCCTGAGCGCTACGTCGCGGCGCGCTTCGACTTGCGGAAGAGCTTGCCGCCGCCGTCCGTGTCCGGAGGGTGCGACGACTCCTGCTTGTCGGGATTCTTCGGCTTCCGCTCGGTCGGGAAGATCCTGATGACCGCCCACGTGATTCCCGCCGAGATCGCGAGGATCCCGCAGATGTACACGACGAGGAGCAGCAGGCCGAGGGCGTCGTCCAAAGCCGCCGTAGAATAGCGCCGTGCCGCGAGCGTGCGTCATCGTGCTCGACGCCGTCGGCGCTGGTGAGTTGCCGGACGCAGGGGAGTACGGAGACGAAGGCTCGAACACCCTGGGCAACACCGCCAGCGCCGTCGGAGGACTCGACCTGCCCAATCTCGAGGCGCTCGGGCTCGGAAACGTGATGCCGCTCGAGGGCTGCCCGCCGCAACCCGGGGCTCCCGCGGTCGCCGGCACGGCTCGTCGAGCGCTCGAAGGGCAAGGACACGACGACGGGGCACTGGGAGATGATGGGCGTCGTCACACCGACGGCGTTCCCGACGTACCCGCACGGATTTCCCGACGACGTCATCGACCCGTTCATGAACCAGACGGGGCGCGGCGTGATCGGCAACAAGCCGGCGTCCGGGACCGAGATCATCCAGGAGCTCGGCGAGGAGCACCAGCGGACGGGCAAGTGGATCGTCTACACGTCCGCCGACTCCGTCTTCCAGATCGCCGCGCACGAGGAGACGATCCCGCTCGAGGAGCTGTACGACGGCTGTCGCGTCGCGCGCGAGATCCTCACGGGCCGCCACGCGGTCGGGCGCGTGATCGCGCGACCGTTCGTCGGCGAGCCCGGGAACTACGAGCGCACGCCGAACCGCCACGACTTCTCGCTCGAGCCGCGGCGCCCCAACTACCTCTCGTCGGTGCGCGACGCCGGCAACACGGTCTACGGCGTCGGGAAGATCTTCGACATCTTCGCCGGCTGCGACGTCGACGACTCGTTCCCGACGAAGTCGAACGTCGACGGCATCAACCGCACGATCGAGCTGCTCGAGAACGTCGACGGCGGGCTCGTCTTCGTGAACCTCGTCGAGACGGACATGCTCTGGGGACACCGCAACGACCCGGTGAACTTCCACCGCTGCCTGCAGGACTTCGACCGCCGCCTGCCGGACATCCTCGAGGCGCTGCAACCGGGCGACCTCCTCATCATCACGTCCGATCACGGCTGCGACCCGACGACCGAGTCGACCGACCACTCGCGCGAGCACGCGCTCCTGCTCGCGTACGCGGCCGGGCGCAACGCCGCGGGGCGGATCCACGAGGAGGGCGAGTTCGGGGACGTGGGCGCGACGGTGAACGCCTGGCTCGGCGGCAAGTCTCCGGGGAAGCGCCTCCCGGCCGCGTCATCGAGCTGTGACGCTCGCGGCGCCGGCGGCCGATGCGAGCTGTACGCCGCGAGCGGCTGCACGCCCGGCGTGATGCGCGCGACTCCGCACGTGATCCGCGCGCGAGCTGATCGAGCGCAAGCGGAACGGCGACGAGCTCTCCGACGAGGAGATCTCGGAGCTCGTCCTCGGCTACACGCGCGGCGACGTCCCCGACTACCAGATGGCCGCGTGGTGCATGGCCGTCTACTTCAAGGGCCTCTCCGGCCGCGAGACCCACGCGCTGACGGACGCGATGATCCGCTCCGGCGACACGCTCGACCTCGCCGCCGCGCTCGGCCGGCGCGTCGTCGACAAGCACTCGACGGGCGGCGTGGGGGACAAGACCTCGCTCGCGGTCGGGCCGATCGTCGCCGCGTGCGGCGTCCCGTTCGGGAAGATGTCCGGGCGCGGGCTCGGGCACACGGGCGGCACGCTCGACAAGCTCGAGTCGATCCCGGGCTTCCGCGTCGAGCTGACGATCGACGAGTTCGTCGCGCAGGTGCGCGAGATCGGCGTCGCGATCATCGGCCAGACCGGCGACCTCGTCCCGGCCGACAAGAAGCTCTACGCGCTCCGCGACGTCACCGCGACGGTCGACATCGTCCCGCTGATCGCCTCGTCGATCATGTCGAAGAAGCTCGCCGCGGGCGCGGACGCGATCGTGCTCGACGTCAAGGTCGGCGACGGCGCGTTCATGAAGACGCTCGACGACGCGCGCATCCTCGCCGAGCAGATGGTCGACCTCGGGCAAGCGCGCCGGGCGCAAGGTCGTCTGTCTGCTCGACCGACATGGATCAGCCGCTCGGCGCCGCGGTCGGGAACGCGCTCGAGGTGCGCGAGGCGGCGGAGACGATCGTGGGCGAGGGCCCGCCGGACTTCACCGAGCTCGTCGCTCGACGCGTGCGCGCGGCTGCTCGCGCTCTCCGATCTCGGCGTCGACGTCGACGAGGGGCGCGAGCGCGCCGAGCAGGCGATGACGGACGGCTCGGCGCGCGAGACGTACGAGCGCTGGATCCGCGCGCAGGGCGGCGATCCCGACCTCGACGTGCTCCCGCGCGCGCCCGTCGTCCGCGAGGTCCGCGCCCCGCGGGCCGGCGTCGTGACGCGACTCGCCGCGCTTCCGATCGGGATCGCCAGCCTCGAGCTCGGCGGCGGGCGGCGGACGAAGGACGACGAGATCGACCACGCGGTCGGCGTCGTCTGCAGCGCGAAGCGCGGACAGACGGTCGAGGTCGGGCAGGTGCTCGCGGACGTCCATGCGCGCGACGAGGAGTCGGCCGCCCGCGCGGTCGAGGCGGTCGCTCGAGGCGTACGAGATCGGCGACGAGGCGCCGCGCGTGCACGGAATCCTCCTCGACGTCGTCGAGTAGCCGCGTGCCCGAGCTTCCGGAGGTCGAGACGATCCGCGCGCAGCTCGCGCCGCGGCTCGAGGGGCGGACGCTCGCGCGCGTCGAGATCCTCGATCCGCGCCTCACGCGGCCGTACGACCTCTTCGAGGTCGCCGAGGAGCTCGAGGGCGACCGCGTCGTCTCGGTCGAGCGGCGCGGCAAGTACCTGCTGCTCCGGCTGGAGAGCGGCCTCGGGCTGCTCGTCCACCTGCGCATGACCGGCGGCTTCCACTGGCGCCGGCGACGCACGAGCGTGCCGTGCTCGAGCTCGACGACGGCACGCGGCTCGCCTACCGCGACGTGCGCCGGTTCGGGACGTGGCTCGTGCTCGAGGATGCCGAGCTCGAGCCGTACCTCGCGACGAAGAACGGCCCGGAGCCGCTCGGCCCGCGCTTCACGCCGCGCTGGCTGGCCGCGCAGCTCGCGCGCCGGCGGGCGCCGCTCAAGGCCGTGCTCCTCGACCAGCGCGTCGTCGCGGGGCTCGGGAACATCTACGCGGACGAGGCGCTCTGGCGCGCGCGGGTCAACCCGCTGCGGCCGGCGAACGAGCTCTCGCGCCGGACGAGGTCGCGGCGGTCACGCGGGCGATCCGCGCCGCCTGCGACACCGGCATCGAGCGCCAGGGCTCGACGCTGCGCGACTACGCGCGCGCCCGACGGCGCGTCGGGCTCGATGCAGGACGAGTTCCGCGTCTACGGCCGCGACGGCGTGCCGTGCCCGCGCTGCCGGACGCCGATCGCGAAGACGCGCGTCGGCGGCCGCGGCACCTGGTTCTGCCCGCGCTGCCAGCCGGCTGGCCGTAACCGTGCCGGCCTACACTGGCTCGCGTGGGGCGCACGCTACAAGACCGAGGCGGTCGTGCTGCGGTCGTTCCGCTTCGGCGAGGCCGATCGCGTCCTCCACCTGTACACGCGCGAGCGCGGGCGCATCGGCGCGATCGCGAAGGGCGTGCGCAAGACGAAGTCGCGCTTCGGCGCGCGGCTCGAGCCGTTCTCGCACGTCGAGCTGCTGCTCCACCAGGGCTCCGGCGAGCTGCACACGGTCACCGGCGTCTCGCTCGTCGACGCGCACCGGCCGGCGCGCGAGGATTCGTACCGCCTCTCGGTCGGGCTCGTCGGCGCCGAGGCGATGCTGCGGCTCTTCGTCGAGGAGGAGCGCAACGAGCGCGCCTTCGAGGCGCTGACGCGGTTCCTCGCCGCGGTGGATGCGATTCCGGCCGGGCTCGCGCGGGCGTGCCGCGCTCGATCCGCTCGCGCTCGCGTTCCAGCTCAAGCTGCTGTGGCTCTCCGGCTACGTCCCGCACCTCGAGAGCTGCGTCGAGTGCGGCGGGACGGACGGGCTCGTCGGCTACCTCGCCGCGAGCGGGCGGAGCGGTGTGCTCGCCGTGCGCGCCCGACGAGACGGTCGTTCCTCTCGCCCGACGGGCTTCCGCGGGATGCTCGCGCTCATCTGGAGCCCGCTCGCCGACGCGCACGGCCTCGGGCTCGGCGAGCGCGCGCTGCGCGACGCGCTCGCGGTCGTCGTCGCGTCGTACGAGTTCCACGGCGGCTTCCGCCTGCGCACGCTCGCCGTATGAAGCGCGACCTCGGCGACGGCTACGAGCTCGACGACGATCCGGCGCGGATCGACCGCGACGCGGTGCACCGCGTACCTGACGCGGTCGTACTGGGCGAAGGGCGGTCGCGCGAGGTGCAGGACGCCCTGATCGATGGCGCAGCACGCGTCGTCGGCCTCTACACGGACGGCGCGCAGGTCGGCTTCTCGCGGACGCTCTCCGACGGGCACGCGCAGTCGTACCTCGCCGACGTCTACGTGCTCGAGGAGCACCGCGGGCGCGGCCTCGGCGTCGAGCTCGTCCGCTTCTCGGTCGACGAGGGCCCGCTCGCCGCGACGAAGTGGTACCTGCACACGGCCGACGCGCACGACCTCTACCGCAAGTTCGGCTTCGCGGAGCCGAGCGACCGCGTGCTCGAACGCCGCAGCGTCTAGTCGGACTTCGGCGTCTTCCAGTCCGCGCCGAGCCTGTCCAGCACGAACGCGCGCGCGCCCGAGATCGGGATCCGCTCCTGCGCGAGCGAGTCGCGGTCGCGGATCGTGACCGTGTCGTCCTCGAGCGTCTGCTCGTCGATCGTGAGCGCGTACGGCGTGCCGATCTCGTCCTGGCGGCGGTAGCGGCGGCCGATCTGGCCCGAGTCGTCGTACTCGGCGACGACCGCGCGGCGTAGCTCCTCGTAGAGCGCGCGCGCCTTCCCGACCATGTCGTCGTTCTTGGAGATCAGCGGGAGCACGGCGACCTTCACCGGCGCGAGCGCGGGGTGGAGCCGGAGCACCGTCCGCTCGCGCTCGGCGACGACCTCCTCGTCGTACGCGTCGACCATGAACGCGAGCATCGAGCGGTTCACGCCGAGCGCGGGCTCGACGACATGCGGCGTGTAGCGCTCCTGGCCGTCCACCCACTCGAGCTTCGTGCCCGACGCGGCCGTGTGCGCGGTGAGGTCGAAGTCGCCGCGGTGGGCGATCCCCTCGAGCTCGGACCAGCCGATCGGGAAGAGGTACTCGAGGTCGCTCGTGGCCGACGAGTAGTGCGAGAGCTCCTCGGCATCGTGCGGGCGCACGCGCAGGTGGCTCTCGCGCAGGCCGTAGCGCAGGTGCCAGGCGACCCGCTGCTCGACCCAGTACTCGAACCACTCCGTCGCCTCGGCCGGCGGCACGAAGTACTCCATCTCCATCTGCTCGAACTCGAGCGTGCGGAAGATGAAGTTGCCGGGCGTGATCTCGTTGCGGAACGCCTTGCCGATCTGCGCGATCCCGAACGGCGGCTTGCGGCGCGCGATCTGGGCGACGTTCTTGAAGTTGACGAAGATGCCCTGCGCGGTCTCGGGCCGCAGGTACGCGTCCTGGCCCGTCTCCTCGACCGGGCCGATCCGCGTGGAGAACATGAGGTTGAACTGCCGCGGCTCGGTGAGGTCGCACTGCTCGGTCTCGCCCGGCTGCTTGCTCGGCCGCTGGCCGCACTGGGCGTCGTCGAGATGGTCGGCGCGGTAGCGGCGCTTGCAGAAGCGGCAGTCGACGAGCGGATCGGAGAAGCCGGCGACGTGGCCCGACGCCTCCCACACGGCGGGGTGGAGGATGATCGACGAGTCGAGGGCGACGATGTCGTCGCGCTCGCGCACCATCGCCTCGAGCCAGCGGGCCTTGACGTTCTCCTTGAGCAGCACCCCGTAGTGGCCGTAGTCGTACGCCGAGCCGAGCCCGCCGTAGATCTCCGACGACGGGAAGACGAACCCGCGCCGCTTCGCGAGCGAGACGATCTTGTCCATCGTGACGGCGTCGGGCATCCGCGAGACGTTACTGCCGCTGCCCGCGCCGTGGCTCAGCGACGCGTGCCGAGCGTGAGCAGGTACTCGCGGTGATGGACGACCTCGTCGCCTTCACGACGCGCTTCGAAGAAGTCGACCCAGGTGCGGTGGAACTCCTCCCGGCGCGCGTCGTCGAGCGCCTCGGCTGCGGTCTTCGTCGGACCGTACGAGGACGAGAAGAGCTCCCAGTACTCCTCGCCGTCCGCGGTTCGCAGGATCGAGTCGTGCTCCTCGAACTCGAGCTCGAAGGTCTCGCCCAGAAGCTCGCGGACGTGATCCTCCTTGCCCCACGCGAACGGGCTGCCGGCACCCTCGGGCGGCGGCGGCATGAACGGGCGCATCATCCCGAACATCTGACCGAGTCCGCCTTCGGGAGTCCAGCAGGCGAGAGCGATGCGTCCACCCGGCTTCGTGACCCGCGCGAGCTCGCCCGCGACGGCGGCGTGGTCGGGTGCGAACATGACGCCGCAGGTCGACGTCACGACGTCGAAGCTCGCGTCCTCGTACGTCATCGCCTCGGCGTCGCCGACCTCGAACTGGACGGTGACGCCCTCCTCCGCAGCTCGCTCGCGAGCCGTGTCGATGAGCACGGGCGCCAAGTCCTGGCCGACGACGTCGGCGCCGCGCTTCGCCGCGAGGATGGCGACGGCGCCCGTGCCGGTGGCGGCGTCGAGCACTCGCTCGCCTGGCTTGGGGTCGACCCGCTCGAGGACGAGATCGTGGATGTCTGTGAGCGTGTTCGTGATGCGCTCGTACGGGCCGTTGCCCCACATCACGCTCTGCTTTGCCTTGAGCTCGGCGAAAGCCATGGTTCCTCCTTCGATCTGCGGAGCCCGGAGCATACGACCCGACGGGCGCTAGCCTCCCGCGGATGAGCGACGAGCGCGTCCCGGTCGAGCTGCACATCGTCTCGGACTCGACGGGAGAGACGGCGCAGCGGCTCGTGCTCGCGCTCGAGGCGCAGTTCCCGGATCAGCCGTTCGAGGAGGTCCGGCACCCGCGGGTGGAGAACGTCGAGGATCTCCACATCGCCGTTCAGCAGGCGCGAGGCCGGCCGGCGGTGATGGTCTACACGCTCGTCGCGCCGGAGCTACGCGACGCGATGCGCCAGCTCTGCCGCCGTGCGCGCGTCCACTACTGCGACCTGCTCGGGCATCCGATCGACTCGATCTCGCGTGTCGCGGGCGTCGCCGCGCGGATGGAGCCCGGCGCGCGCGCGCCGCTCGACTCGACGTACTTCAAGCGGATCGAGGCGATCGAGTTCGCCGTGAAGTACGACGACGGCGTGGGGAGGGGCCTCGACGAGGCGGACATCGTGCTCGTCGGCGTCTCGCGCACGTCGAAGACGCCGCTGTCGATCTTCCTCGGCTACCTCGGGCACAAGGCCGCGAACGTCCCGGTCGTGCGCGGGATCGATCCCCCGGAGGAGCTCTTCGAGATCGACCCGGCGAAGATCGTCGGTCTGACGATCGGAGCGGATCGGCTCATGGACATCCGCACCGCGCGCGTGAAGTCGATGGGCGCGCCGCGCAAGCGCTACGCCGAGCTCGAGGCGGTCTACGCGGAGCTCGAGGAGGCCGTCGAAGCTGCACAAGCGGCTGCGCTGCCCCGTGATCGACGTCTCGGAGCTCTCGGTCGAGGAGACGGCGATGCGGATCGTCCGGCTCGTCGAGCGCCGCCGGCGCGCGGTCGCGACGACGTGACCGACGAGCGCCGCCCGACCAGCCCGTACGGCGCTCCGGGCGAGCCGCCGCTGCGCAACCCGTTCCGGCCGCCGCCGGGCGGAACGGGCGACATCCGCGAGAAGGGCTGGATCCCGCTTCGCTGGCTCGCGCTGTGGTGGTTCCTCATGTTCCTCGGCGACCTCGTCTTCTACGTGCTGCTGACGCCGATCTGGCTCGGGCTGCGCGTGGCTGCCTGGGTCGCCGAGCTCAGGTCGCGCGCTCGACGGCGCCTGAGGAAGCGCGTCGACGCTGCGAGTCGGCGTCTCGCGCACCCGGCTCGACGCGGTAGCCGCGTCGCGCCCGGGTGCGTGGCCACCCCTCGCGGAGCTCGGTGCCGTCGAAGTGGAGCGCCGCGCCGTCGTCCGCCGCGTAGCCGGGTGGGAATCCGCCGTCGACGAGCGACCGATACACGGGCCGCCGCCGCTCCTCGCCGTCGTAGTGCGGGCAGAAGCTTCCCGGCAGGAGGCCGAGGCCGTCGTGCGAGCGGGTCGAGCGCGCCGCCGAACGAGTCGGTCACGCAGCACTCGAACCAGCAGTTCGCGCCCGCGCTCACGCCGCCGAGCACCGCTCCGCGCTCCCAGGCCGCGCGAAGCGCGACGTCGACCCCGTGCAGGCGCCAGACGGCGAGCGCGTTCGCGGTGTTGCCGCCCGACACGTAGATCACGTCCTGCGTCGGCGAGCCGCTCGCCGGCCGCTCGGGGATCCCGAAGAGGCGCACGCAGCTCGGCTCGCAGTCTCGTGGCGCGAACGCCTCGAAGAACGCCGCGATCGCGCGATCGGAGTCGCCGCGCCGGCGTCGGGACGAAGCAGACGCGCGGTCGCGGACGCATCCGACAGCGACAGCATGAAGTCGTCGAGCGGCGAGCTCCGGTCCGCCATGAATCCGCCGCCGCCCATCGCCACGATCTGTCCCGGCACGCGCCCGAGTCTAGATTCCCGCACCCGGTTGGGCCGCAGCGTTTCGGGAGAGGGCCAGCACGGGTACATCTGGTCGATCCCATCCTTCTCTTCAAGGAGGCACGACAATGTCCGAGACAGTTCCCCACGATCGCAGTGACGAAGTTGCGCGACGAGTTGCGCGAGACGGGTGACGATGCATCCCGTGCCGCCGACCACGCCAAGGACGAGCTCGCCGAAGGCGCCGACGACGTCGAAAGACGGCATCGGCAGCGTCGCCGACAAGGTGTCGGACACGGTCGAAGAGGACGATTCCCGGCGATAGCGACCGCGACGGTCACTAGGACGATCTGACGCCGTCCGGCGAGCTGGACGTCTGCGTCCGAGAAGACGGCGGGCAGTGCCCGCCGTCTTCTCGTGGCAGATCGAATCCGGATCACGCACAGCGGACTGCGGGTAGATTCCCCCCGCAAATGCGCTACGTCTTCGACTTCGCCGAGGGCTCGGGCGGCGGCCGTGAGCTCCTCGGCGGGAAGGGGATCGGCCTCGCCGAGATGACGGCGCTCGGCGTCCCCGTCCCGGACGGGTTCACGATCACGACCGAGGCGTGCCGCGCCTACCTCGCCGGAGGCGGAGAGGTTCCCGCCGGGCTCGACGACGAGGTCGACGAGCACATCGCCGCGCTCGAGGAGCGCACGGGCAAGGGCTTCGGCGACGACGCGCGACCCGCTGCTCGTCTCCGTCCGCTCCGGCGCCGCGGTCTCGATGCCGGGGATGATGGACACGATCCTCAACCTCGGCCTGAACGACGTCGCGGTCGAGGGTCTCGCCGCGTCGACCGGAAACGCGCGCTTCGCGCTCGACTCGTACCGCGGCTCATCCAGATGTACGGCGAGGTCGTCGACGAGGTCGACGGGCAGCGCTTCGAGCAGGCGCTCACCGATCTGAAGGCGGCGCGCGGCGTCACGCAGGACGTCGAGCTCACCGCCGACGACCTCCGCGAGCTCGTCGCGACGTTCGCGTCGATCTACGAGGAGGAGACCGGCCGCCCGTTCCCGCAGGAGCCGCGCGACCAGCTGCGCCGCGCCTACCGCGCCGTCTTCGACTCGTGGAACGCGCCGCGCGCTCAGGTGTACCGGCGGCGCGAACGACATCCCGGACGACCTCGGCACCGCGGTCAACGTCGTGCAGATGGTCTTCGGGAACCGCGGCGAGGCGTCCGGCACGGGCGTGTGCTTCACGCGCGACCCGGCGACGGGCGAGCGGCGGCTCTACGGCGAGTTCCTCTCGAACGCGCAGGGCGAGGACGTCGTCGCGGGCATCCGCACGCCCGAGCCCATCGAGCGCATGCGCGAGCGGATGCCGGAGGCGTTCGACCAGCTCGTCGACACGCTCGACCGGCTCGAGGCGCACTACCGCGACCTGCAGGACATCGAGTTCACGGTCGAGGAGGGGACGCTCTACCTCCTGCAGACGCGCACGGGCAAGCGGACGGCCGCGGCGGCGCTGCGCGTCGGCGGCGGAGATGGTCGACGAGGGGCTCATCTCGCGCGAGGAGGCGGTCGCGCGCATCGATCCGGCCCAGCTCGACCAGCTCCTGCACCCGATGATCGATCCCGACGCGCCGATCGAGGTGGCCGCGCGCGGGCTGAACGCGTCGCCGGGCGCGGCGTCGGGCGCGATCGTGCTCGACGCCGACACCGCCGAGGAGCGCGGCAGAGGCGGGCGAGGACGTGATCCTCGTGCGCTGGGAGACGACGCCCGACGACATCCACGGCCTCATCCACGCGGCCGGGGTGCTCACCGCCCACGGCGGGATGACCTCGCACGCGGCCGTCGTCGCGCGCGGCATGGGCAAGCCGTGCGTCGCGGGCTGCGAGGAGCTCTCGATCGACGTCGCCGCGGGCACGCTGCGGATCGGCGAGCACGAGCTGCGCGCGGGCGACGTGATCACGATCGACGGCGGCTCCGGGAGCGTGATCATCGGCTCCGTCCCGCTCGTCCCGCCGTCGATCGACGAGAACTTCGAGACGATCCTCGGCTGGGCCGACGACCTTCGCCGGATGCGCGTGCGCGCGAACGCCGACACGCCCGAGGACGCCGCGAAGGCCCGCGAGTTCGGCGCGGAGGGCATCGGCCTCTGCCGCACCGAGCACATGTTCATGGGCGAGGACCGGCTCCCCGTCGTGCGCGAGATGATCCTCGCGCGCGAGGAGGACGAGCGCCGCGCCGCGCTCGAGAAGCTGCTGCCCGATGCAGCAGGCGGACTTCGAGGGGATCTTCGAGGCGATGGCCGGGCTGCCCGTGACGATCCGCCTCCTCGACCCGCCGCTCCACGAGTTCCTGCCGCCGCTCGAGGAGGCGACCTCCGACGCGATGCGCGACCGGATCCGCCAGCTGCACGAGTCGAACCCGATGCTCGGCACGCGCGGCTGCCGCCTCGGGCTCCAGTTCCCCGAGATCTACGAGATGCAGGTGCGCGCGATCGTCCGTGCGGCCCGTGCCGTTCGCGAGCGGACGGGCGAGGCGCCGCTCGTCGAGATCATGCACCCGCTCGTCGGCTTCACCGAGGAGCTCGCGCGGCTCCGCGAGCTGACCGAGCGCGTCGCCGCCGAGGAGCCGACGGTCGAGTACCTCTGCGGGACGATGATCGAGCTGCCGCGCGCCGCGCTGCGCGCCGACGAGATCGCCGCCGAGGCGGACTTCTTCTCCTTCGGCACGAACGACCTCACGCAGACGGCGCTCGGCTTCTCGCGCGACGACGCCGAGGGCAAGTTCCTCACGTACTACCTCGAGCACGGGATCCTCGAGCGCAACCCGTTCGAGGTGATCGACGAGGACGGCGTCGGCGACCTCATGCGCATCGCCGTCGAGCGCGGGCGAGGCGCGAAGCCGGACATCAAGCTCGGGATCTGCGGCGAGCACGGCGGCGAGCCGCGCTCGGTCGCCTTCTGCCACCGGCTCGGGCTCGACTACGTCTCCTGCTCGCCGTACCGCGTGCCGCTGGCGCGGCTCGCCGCGGCGCAGGCCGCGCTCGCCGAGGCGGGCGTCACCGCCGTCGCGATCGGCGGCTGAGCCGGCTCAGGCGACCTGGGCGAGCGCGATGCCGACGCTCGCGACGCCGACCGCGGCCATCGAGAGCGTCGCGAGCGCGGGCGAGCCGCGGAAGCTCGAGAACGCGAGCGCGCACAGCCCGCCGCCGACGAGCCCGCCGATGTGGCCGCCGATCGAGATCCCGGGGATGACGAACGTGATCGCGAGGTTGAAGATCACGAGACCCATCGCCTGGCCGCCGAACACCCAGATCTTGCGCGCCTCGAGGACGAGCGCGGCGCCCATGATCCCCCAGATCGCGCCCGACGCGCCGACGGTGAGCGCGTTCGGCGACCAGATGAGCGCGCCGGCCGATCCGGCGAGGCCGGACACGAGGTAGACGAGCAGGTAGCGCCCGTGGCCGAAGTACTCCTCGAGCGGCGGCCCGATGAACCAGAGCACGAGCATGTTCATCCCGAGGTGGATCAGCCCGTAGTGGAGGAACGCCGCGGTGATGAGCCGCCACCACTCGCCCTCGGCGACGCCGACGACCTGGCCCGACGAGTCGACGGCGGTCGAGACGAGGACGCCCTTCTCGTAGATCCAGCTCCCGGTTCCGTTGAGCTGGCCGCCGGTCGCGAGCTCGAGGACGAAGAGCGCGACGTTGATCCCGATCAGCGTGAAGCGTGACGAACGGGCCGTAGGCGGAGAGCGAGCGCGAGGCGGTGCGCGCGGCGCGCTTCGGCGCGGCGGTCTTCCCGCCGGCGCTCGCGTGGTCGGGGCAGCGGATGCCGACCGGGCCTACGTCATGCAGTCCGGGCAGATTCCGCGGCCGCACTCGAAGCACGACACGTACGTCTCCCGGTCGGGATGGCGGTAGCAGCGCAGCGGCTCGGTCACGGCGGGTTAGCGTACCCGCGTGCGTGTCGACGTCGTGTTCACACCGGACGAGGCCGGAGCGGCCCCGACCGGCGTCGTCATCGACGTCATCCGGGCCACGTCGACGATCTGCCAGGCGCTCGCCGCCGGGCTACGCAGCGGGTCTTCTGCGCGGCCGAGGTCGAGGAGGCGCGAGCGCTGCGCGAGGCGCTCGGTGAGGGCGTCCTCGGCGGCGAGCGGAACGCCGTTCGCATCCCCGGCTTCGACCTCGGCAACTCGCCGCGCGAGTACGTCGAGCCGCGTCGGCGAGACCGCTCGATCCTCTCGACGACGAACGGCACGCGCGCCGTCGTCGCCGCCGCGCAGCGCTGCGAGCGCGTCTTCGTCGCGTCGCTGCTCAACCTCGCCGCCGTCGTCGAGGCGGCGCGCGCGGCGGGCGAGGACGTCGTCGTCGTGTGCGCCGGCGTGCAGGGGACGCTCGCGCTCGACGACGCCTACGTCGCCGGCCGGATCGTCGAGCTCCTCGGCTGGGAGCGCACCGACGCCGCCGAGGCGGCCGCGCGCCTCGTGGCGACGTGGAGCGGGGCGGAGGAGGCGTTCCGCGCCTCGAAGAGCGGCCGCAACCTCATGGAGAACGCGCCCGAGCTCGAGCCGGACATCCCGTTCTGCGCGCGCGAGAGCGTGCTCGACGTCGTGCCCGCGGCTCGTCGCGCTGCGCGACGGCGTCGCCGAGATCTCGCTCTAGCGGCGACGCTCGGAGATCACCCGCCTGGCCGAGACGACGGCGCCGGAGGCGGTCTAGACTCGACGAGGTGATCGTCAACCGCGATCCGAAGGTGCGCGGCCCGTACACGGCCTTCGCGGACGTGGCCGGCGCGTACGAGCGCGGCCGGCCCGGATACCCGGAGGACGCCGTGCGCTGGCTCGTCGGCGACGAGCCGGGCGACGTCGTCGACCTCGGCGCCGGGACGGGGAAGCTCACGCGCGTCGCTCGTCGCCCTCGGGCATCGCGTCACCGCGGTCGAGCCGCTCGACGAGATGCGAGGCGAGCTCGCAGGCGTGCTCCCGGGCGTCCGCGCGCTCGTCGGGCAGCGCCGAGGCGATCCCGCTTCCGGACGGCGTCCGCCGACGTCGTCGCGTCGCGCGCAGGCGTTCCACTGGTTCGACCACGACGACGCGCTGCCCGAGATCGCCCGCGTGCTTCGCCCCGGAGGCCGCCTCGCGCTCGTCTGGAACTCGCGCGACGACCGCGACCCGTGGATGGCGCGGCTCTCCGCGATCATCGGCAACGAGTCGATCCAGGAGTCGGACGTCGTCCCGGTGCTCGACGCGAGCGGGCTCTTCGGCCCGGTCGAGACGGCTGCGTTCTCGTTCGAGCAGGTGCTCGACCGCGACGGCCTCCTCGACCTCGTCCTCTCGCGGAGCTACCTCGCGAAGCTGCCGGCGGCCGAGCGCCAGCCGGTGCTCGACGCAGTGGCGGCGCTCTACGACGAGACGGCCGGCGCCGGAAGGCGTCACGGCTCGCGTACGTCACCGAGTGCTTCCGGCGCGACGAAAGGGGCGACCTGATCGATCGACTTCCGCGCCGACTGCTGCGCCTCGAGGGGCTCGCCGTCGCCGCAGGCTCGCTCGTGCTCTACTTCGACGCGCGGCTACGGCTGGCTGGCGCTGATCGTCCTCGTCGCTCGCGCCCGACCTCGCGGCGCTGGGCTACCTCGGCGGGCCGCGGCTCGGCGCCGTCACGTACGACGTCGTCCACACGTACGCGCTGCCGGTCGCGCTCGGCGCGATCGGAGTCATCGGCGGATCGACAGAGCGATCCAGCTCGCGCTGATCTGGCTCGCGCACATCGGCATCGGATCCGGCATCGCTCGGATACGGGCTCAAGTACCCGACGGGGTTCAAGGACACGCACCTGCAGCGCGTCTGACCGCAGGCCGGTCTCGGCTCAGATCGTCGATCGACCTTGAAGCAGACTCGTGATCCAGCCGAGGAGGAATGCCCAGAACCCTTCATCCTCGCGCCTCACGCGCACGCGGGCCGCTCGGCGATCGAAACCTGCTTGCTTCTCGTCGTCATGGTGACGAGGGTAGCGAGCTACGTGAGAGAGGAGCATGACGGGTTGACAGGAGAACATATGTTCGTATAGAACATGTGTTCGGATGATCGCGTGCCTCCTCATTCCCGGGTTCGAGCTGAGAGCGGCACTGCGTGCGCGGCCGCGGCTGGCGCTCGTCCCGGCGGCGCTCGCGCCGGAGGCGGGAGAGGAGCCGCTCCTCGGGCCGGTCACCGCGGCGGCGGAGGCGGCGGGGGTCAAGCCGGGAATGCGTCTCGGGGAAGCGCTCGCGACGTGCCCGTCGCTCGTCCTCGTCGATCGCGACCCGGCGGCGGTCGAGCGGGAGTGGGAGGGCGTCCTGCGGCGGCTCGAGGACACCGGCTTCGCCGTCGATCCGGTCGAGCAGGGCGCGGTCGTGTTCGAGACGAACGGCGTCGAGCGCCTCTACGGCGGCGTGCAGCCGGCACTCGAGCGCGCGCTCGCGGCGGTCGGGCCCGACGTGGGATCCGCGCATCGGCGCCGCCGGAAGGCGCTTCACCGCGCTCGCGGCGGCGAGCGTCGCGCGGCCCGGTCAGATCCTGCTCGTCGCGGCGAAGGAAGAAGAGGCGTTCCTCGAGCCGCTGCCGCTCTCGCTGCTGCCGATGACGCCGAATCGCTACGCGGAGCTCGAGGGGCTCGGGCTGCGCTCGCTCGGAGAGCTCGTCGAAGCTCCCCGGCGGCGCGGTCGCGGAGCGGCTCGGGGTGGAGGGGAGAGACGCGTGGCGGCTCGCCCAGGGCGGCCGCAAGGCGCGTGTGCGCGGACGCAAGCCCGCCTCGGAGCTCGTCGAGGCGCTCACCTTTCCCGGAGGCGATCGCGAACGAGATCACGCTGCGACGGGCGCTCGGCTCCCTCCTCGAGCGCCTGCTCGCGCGTCCAGAACGGGCCGGGCGGCCGTTTCGAAAACTCGCGCTGGTCGCCCGGCTCGTCGACGGCGGATCGTGGCGGCGGGTGGTGACGCTGCGCGACGCGACGGCCGAGACGGCGCGGCTTCGTGCCGCGCTCGGGCCGAAGCTGCAGGAGCTCCCCGCGCCGATCGTCGAGCTTCGCCTCGAGGCGGTCGAGCTCGCGGAGCACACGGGGCAGCAGCTCGCGCTCGTCGAGCCGGCGGGGGAGGAGAACGTCGTGCGCCTGCGCGAAGGGCTGCGGCAGGTGCGGGCGAGCACGGGGACGGGGTCGGTGTGCGCCGTGGTGGAGGTGGCGCCGTGGTCGCGGGTTCCGGAAGCGCGAGCGCTGGTCGTTCCGCGGGACGACTAGCGGCCGTCTCAACGCGCCGCGGCCGGCGCTCGTCGAGACCGGGCCGGGCGGGACGCCGCATGTCGTGAACCGCGAGCAGGTGGCGCTCGTGCGCGAGGAGTGGCGCGTCGTCGACCGCTGGTGGACGGACGAGCCCGTCGACCGGCACTACTTCGAGGTCGTCCTCGAAGGCGGTCGCAACGTCTGCGTCTATCGCGACGCCGAGGCGCAGTGCTGGTTCACGCAGAACGCCTAGCGGCCGACGAGGCGCTTGCCGAAGCGGCCGACGGCGTAGAGCGCGCCGAGCCCGACTCCCGTGGCGAGCGCGAGGAGGTTCGTCGTCGTGCACGTTCGGCAGGCGTTGCAGCAGACCGCGGCCATCGGGAGCCTGGTCGCCGTACTTCGCGGCGACCTGCATGGCGCGTCCCTGCCAGACCGTCTTCATGATCGAAACCGTACTCGACTCAGACGTCGAAGACGTCGTGGCGCTCGAAGAACGCCACGTCCGGCTCGAGTCCCTGCGCACGAAGCTCTGCCAGCTCGCGGCGGTACTGGGCGAAGCCGCCGGGCGTGTGCAGGTTGAGCATCCGCACCGGCTCGTCGCTCACGTTCCGGAACCAGTGGACGACGTCGGGCGGCGCGAGAACGTAGGTGCCAGGCGTTCCGTGGACGACCTCGTCGCCGACGTGGAACTCGACCTCGCCCTCGAGAACGTAGAACGAGTCCGAGTGCCCCTTGTGGAAGTGGGGGTCGACACCGCTTGCCCGGATCGAACGTGACCTCGAGCAGCGAGAGCTCTGGCCGGTCGGCCTTGACTGGCGTGCCCTCACCGGGGCCGAGAGCGATCGGATCGTCCATTCAGTCGGAGAGTCTGACCACGATCGCAAGATCGAGACCGGCCACGCCGTCCTCGGGCGGGTCGAACTGGTCGAAGGTGGGATTGCGCCCGCGCATGTAGTCGGCGAACCCGAGCGACGGCATGTGGAAGTTGAAGCGCGCGAGTGAAGCCGCCCGAGTCGTTGTCGAAGCCGTGGACGACCCCCGGCGGGAAGACGACGAGCGTCCCTGCCGGGAGCGCGTGCGAGCCGTCCCGGAGGTGGAACGTGAACTCCCCGTCGAGGACGAGGAAAGCGTCTGCGTGCTCACGGTGGACGTGCAGCGGCGCTCCGCGCTGTCCGGGTCCGTAGAGGAACTCCGAGATCGTGATCTCGTTCGCCTCGACCAGCACGGTCGCGCGTCGATCCGGCCGGTCGGTGATCGTGTCGCCCTCCATGCCCCCAGCTCGGCGGACGACGACGAGCGCGGGATCGGCCGAGCACGGAGTCCGCGGCCGGCCGCTGGTCGAAGGCCGCGACGTCTCCGCGGACGTAGTCGCCGTAGCCCGAGCCGGGGGTGTGCAGGACGAGGTACCGCGCCTGAGTGTCGCCTGTCACCTCGGCGGTATGGACGACCCCGGGAGGGACGAATGCCCAGCTCTCCGGGCCGACTCGATGGACGCGATCCTCGAGCCGGAGCGCGAGCTCGCCTTCGAAGACGTACAGCGCCTCGGCGTGTCGGACATGGACATGAGGAGGCGTCGTCCCCCAACCGCGAGCGGCACGTACAGCGACCACGGCAAGCTGCTCGAGGTCGGCGAGGAGCGTCACGTCGAGCTTTCCGCTCCCGAAGATGAGCTCGCCTTCGCCGATCTCGACCATCTCCCGGCAGCCTAGAGATGGCCGGCTACGTCGAGCTGCACTGCCATTCGGCCTACTCGTTCCTCGACGGTGCGTCGCAGCCGGAGGAGCTTGCGGCGAGGGCAGCGGAGCTCGGCTACGAGGCGCTCGCGCTGACCGACCACGACGGCGTCTACGGCTCGCTCGAGTTCGCGCACGCGGCCAAGGCGTTCGGCGTGCGGGCGATCACGGGCGCGGAGGTCACGCTCGACGGAGGTGCGCACATCACGCTGCTCGTGGAGTCGCGGCGCGGGTACGGGAACCTCTGCCGCCTGCTCACCGCCGCGCACGCGGGAACGCGCGCGGACGCCGGAGGGGCGAGATATATCTCGCCCCTACAACCTTCGGTGTCGCTCGAGCTCGTCGCCGAGCTGAACGAGGGGCTCGTCTGCCTTTCCGGTTGCGCGCGTCGCGGCCTCGGGCTCCTCGATCCGAACGCGGCGGCACGCCTCGCGGACTCCTTCGGCCGCGAGCGGTTCTTCGTCGAGCTCCAGCGGCCATTTGAGCGGGGAGACACGCGGCGGCTCGGTCTTCTTCGCGATCTCGCCGAGCACCTCGGCGTCGAGACGGTCGCGACCGGCGACGTCCATTCGCACCATCCGCGCCGCACGCTCCTGCAGGACGTGCTCGTCGCGATCCGCTGCCGCACGTCGCTCGAGGGCTGCGAGCCGGAGCGGCGCGGGAATCGCGAGAGCTATCTGCGCCCGCCCGAGGAGATGCTCGAGCGCTTCTCGTTCGACCGGGCTGCGGCAGCGCGAAGCGCCACGCTCGCCGAGCGGCTCGAGTTCGACCTGACCGAGGAGCTCGGCTATCGCTATCCGGACTTCTCGGACGGCCACGAGCCGGCGATCCGTCAACTCGCCGCGATCTGCCACGCCGCTGTAGGGGCGAGATATATCTCGCCCCTACGAACACAGGCGCTCGCTCGCCTCGAGAGCGAGCTCGCGCTCATCGACGAGCTCGGCCTCGCCGGGTTCTTCCTCCTCCACCACGAGGTGCTCGAGATCGCACGGGAGTGCGCGCGCGAGGTGCGCGGCACCGATTCCCCACGCGCTTTTCTCCCACCGGGCCGCGGGCGCGGAAGCTCCGTCGGCTCGATCGTCTGTTACCTCACAGGCCTCTCGCACGTCGATCCGGTCGCGAACGAGCTCTCGCTCGGGCGCTTCCTCAACCGCGAGCTTGCCTCCGTACCGGACATCGACCTCGACTTCCCACGCGATATCCGCGAGAAGCTCATCGTCCGCGTGACCGAGCGCTACGGCCGCGAGCACGCCGCGCTCGTCGCGAGCTTCGCGACCTATCGCTCGCGCGGAGCGATCCGCGACGTGGGAAAGGCGCTCGGCCTCCCCTTCGCGGAGCTCGAACGGCTCGCGCGGCTGTCGGACGGCTGGAACGCGAAGCGCGTGGGGGAGGAGGTCGCGCGGCTCCCGGACGGCGACCGCAAGCTCGAGTCGAAACGCTGGCGCGCCTTCGCCTGGCTCACCGGAGAGATCGCGGGGCTCCCACGTCACGTCTCGCAGCACCCGGGCGGGATGATCGTCTCGACGCGGCCGCTGATCGAGCTCGTCCCCGTGCAGCCGGCCGCGATGGCCGGTCGCCAGCTCTGCCAGTGGGACAAGGACTCGTGCTCGGACGCGGGCTTCCTCAAGATCGACCTCCTCGGCCTCGGGATGCTCTCGGCGGTCGAGGACTGCGTCGACCAGATCGCGCGGACGCACGACGAGGTGATCGACCTCTCGCGCATCCCCTTCGACGACGAGGCGGTCTACGACGACATCCAGCGCGCGGACACGATCGGGACGTTCCAGATCGAGAGCCGCGCGCAGATGCAGAGCCTCCTGCGGACGAAGCCGGCGAATCTCGACGACATCACGGTGCAGGTCGCGCTCGTCCGTCCGGGGCCGATCCAGGGGAAGGCCGTGCATCCGTACATCGATGCGCGGCAGCGACTGCGCGAAGACCCCGCGTACGTCTTCCCGGTCGACCACGAGCTCCTGCGCGAGCCACTGCGCTCGACGTTCGGCGTCGTCGTCTTCCAGGATCAGGTGCTCGAGGTCGCGATCGCGCTCGCCGGGTTCACCGTGGGCGAGGCCGAGGGACTGCGCCGCGCGATGAGCCGGAAGCGAAGCCACGACGCGCTCGAGGCGTTTCGTGAGCGGTTCATCGAAGGCGCGGCCGGGAAGGGCGTCGATGCCGAGACCGCCGACCGCGTGTTCGACAAGCTCGTCGGCTTCTCGGGCTTCGGGTTCCCGAAGGCGCATGCGGCAGCGTTCGGTCTCCTCGCGTACCAGTCGACATGGTTGCGCCACTACTACCCGGCCGAGTTCCTGTGTGCGCTCCTGAACGCCCAGCCGATGGGCTTCTACCCGCCTGCCACTCTCGTTCGCGACGCGCAACGACACGGGGTGGACGTCCTTCCGATCGATATCAACCTGAGCCAGGCGAGATGCATGGTCGAAGGGAGTAGGGGCGAGATGTATCTCGCCCCTACGGCGACCACGACCGTTCGAATTGGGCTCAACTACATCTCATCCCTCGGGATCGACGACACCGAGGCGCTTGTTGCCGAGCGCGACGCGAACGGGCCATACCGAGACATCGCCGATCTGGCACGCCGCTCACTGCTCTCCTACGACGGGCTCGAGGCGCTCGTGAAGGGCGGTGCCTGCGACGGCTTCTGGAAGCCGCGGCGTGATCTCCTCTGGGAGCTCGGTCTCGTCTTTCGCGCGCAGTCGGTGCCGGGGACGGACGGCGAGATGAAGCAGCTCCCGCTCGAGCTCGAGCCTACGACCGAGACGCCCGCGCTCCGCGACCTCACGCGCTGGGAGCGCATGCTCGCGGACTACCGGCACACGAGCATGTCGATCGAGACGCACCCGCTCTCGCTCCTGCGCGCGCACCTGCCCGAGGGAACGCTCTCGAGCGAAGAGCTTCACGCCGAACGGCACGGCAGACAGGTCGCCTTCGCTGGGATGACGGTGGCACGTCAGCGCCCGTCGACCGCGAAGGGAGTCGTCTTCATGCTCCTCGAGGACGAGCACGGCCAGGTGAACCTCATCGTCCCGTCTCAGATCTACGAGCGGCACCGCGCGACGGTGCGCGCCGAGCCGCTGATCCTCGCCCGCGGCCGCTACGAGCGCGTGGGGGAGAACCGCAACGTCCTCGTCTCGTCGCTCGAGTCGCTCGGCCCGCTCGCCCGGCGCGTCGCGGCAGACGACACGGTGTGGGAGTCGCTCCCGCGCCCGCACTCCTTCGGGCACAGATGAGCGCGTTCTATGCTCGTGGCATGTCCGAGGTCCGCTTCGCGCGCAGCGGTGATGTCGACATCGCCTACCGCGTCGTCGGCGACGGACCCATCGATCTCGTCTACGTCGAGGGCTCGGTCACGCACCTCGAGGTGTTCTGGGAGCTTCCACAGTTCCGCCGCTACTGCGAGCGGCTGGGCGAGTTCACGCGGCTGATCCTCTTCGACAAGCGGGGAATGGGCATGTCCGACCGCGTGCCCGGCGCGACCACGCTCGAGGAGCGCATGGACGACATCCGAGCGCTCCTGGACGCGCTCGGAAGCGAGCGCGCTGCGGTCATGGGCGAGTCCGAGGGCGGCCCGCTCGCAATGCTCTTTGCTGCCGCTCATCCCGAGCGGACCGTCGCGCTGATCCTGCAGGGCGCGGAGGTCCGAGAGCGCACCGACGAGGAGTGGCCGTGGGGCGAGGACACGCCCGAGGCGTTCGAGGCCGCGATGGCGACGCTCCCCGACCGTTGGGGCGACGGGCGTGGGATGGACTACATCGCGCCGAGCGTGGCGGGTCAGGAGTGGGCTCGCGCGTGGCGCGGACGGGTGCAGACCCATGCGTGCACGCCAGCGGCAGCCGAGGCCTTCATGCGAATGGCGTTCGACATCGACGTCAGGCATGTCGCACCCACGATCAGAACGCCGACGCTCGTGATCCACACCGTCGACGACGGCGTGTGCCACGTCGAGAACGCCCGCTTCCTGGCTCGGACGATTCCCGGAGCGCGACTACGTCGAGATGCCAGGCAGCGAGCACGTCCCCTGGTTCGATCCCGACGAGACGATCGCCGAGATCCGCGAGTTCCTCACGGGGCAGCGCGAGGCGAGCACTCCGGACCGCGCGCTCGCGACGGTGCTCTTCACCGATCTCGTCGGCTCGACCGAGCGCGCGGTGGAGATCGGCGATCGTCGCTGGCGGGACCTCGTCGAACAGCATCACGCCGCGGTTCGCCGCGAGCTCGCGCGCTTCGACGGTCGCGAGGTCGATACAGCCGGCGACGGCTTCTTCGCCACCTTCGACGGGCCGGCTCGAGCGATCCGCTGCGCACAGGCGATCGTCGAGGGCGTGCGCCCACTCGACCTCGCCGTGCGAGCAGGACTCCACACGGGCGAGGTCGAGCTCGCCGACGGCAAGGTCGCCGGAATCGCCGTCAACATCGGCGCGCGCGTCGCCGGCACGGCTGGAGCGGGCGAGGTGCTCGTCTCCGGAACCGTTAAGGATCTCGTCGCGGGCTCCGGGCTCGAGTTCGAGGACAGGGGAGCAGCCACGCTCAAGGGCATCCCCGGCGAGTGGCGGCTCTTCGCGGTCGTCTAGCGAGAAGCGCGCGAGAGCGTGAACGCCGTCTCGACGATGCCGATGTGCGTGAACGCCTGCGGGAAGTTGCCGACGAGGCGGCCGCGCTCCGGGTCGTACTCCTCCGAGATGAGACCGAGGTCGTTGCGCAGCCCGAGCAGCCGCTCGTACAGCTCGACCGCCTCGTCGTGCCGCCCCTGCTGCGCGAGCACGGCCGCGAGCCAGAACGAGCACGGGAGGAACGCTCCTTCGCCCGGCGGCAGCCCGTCGACGTCGGCGTTCTCCTCGTCGGCGCGATAGCGCTCGACGAAGCCGCCGCGCATGAGGTCCTGCTCGATCGCGCGGACGGTGCCGACGACGCGCTCGTCGGTCGCCGGCAGGAAGCCGACGAGCGGGATCAGCAGGCAGCTGGCGTCGAGCCGATCCGAGCCGAAGAACTGCGTGAACGCGCCGCGCTCGACGTTGTAGCCCTCGCGCAGCACCTCGTCCTTGATCGCCTTGCCGCGCCGCCTTCCAGCGGTCGAGCGGCCCGTCGCGACCGAAGCGCTCGATCGTCTTGACGGCGCGGTCGAAGGCGACCCAGGCCATGACCTTCGAGTGCGTGAAGTGCCGCCGCGGCCCGCGCACCTCCCAGATCCCCTCGTCGGGCTCGCGCCAGCCGGACTCCAGCCAGTCGAAGATGCGGCGCGTGAGGCGCCACGCGTCGTCGGAGGCTGCCAGACCCTGACGCCGCGACTGGTAGAGCGCGTCGACGACCTCGCCGTAGACGTCGAGCTGGCGCTGGTCGGACGCGCCGTTGCCGACGCGGACCGGCTGCGAGCCCTCGTAGCCGGTGAGCCAGGGAAGCTCGAACTCGGTGAGTCGCCGCTCGCCCGCGACGCCGTACATGATCTGGAGGTCGTCCGGTGAGCCGGCGATCGCACGGAGCAGCCAGTCGCGCCACGCGCCGGCCTCCTCGACGTAGCCGGCACGCACGAAGGCGAGAAGGGTGAGTGTCGCGTCGCGGAGCCAGCAGTAGCGGTAGTCCCAGTTCCGGACGCCTCCGATCCACTCCGGCAGCGACGTCGTCGGCGCCGCGACGATGCCGCCGGTCGGAGCGAACGTGAGCGCCTTGAGCGTGAGCAGCGAGCGGTGCACCGCGTCGTGCCAGCGACCTTCGTACGTGCACTGCGCTGCCCAGTCCTCCCAGAACGTGACCGTGGCTCGCGAGCGCCTCCTCGGGCTCGATCGGCTCGGGCGGAGTCTCGTTGGACGGGAACCAGCGCAGAACGAACGGGACGCGGTCGCCTTCGGCGACGGTGAACGTCGCGACGGTGCGGAGGTTGCGACCCTCGTGCTCGACCGGAGTGCGCAGGAGCACTGCGTCTGGGCCGGCGATCGCGAGCAGCGTTCCGTCGAGCGTGCGCACCCACGGGACGATCGAGCCGTAGTCGAAGCGGATGACGAGCTCCATCTGCATCTCGACGCGCCCGCGGACGCCTTCGACGATCCGGACGAGGTCGGGGTTGGTCTCCCGCGGCGGCATGAAGTCGATCAGCCGCACGGCTCCGTCGTCCGTCTCGAGCTCGGTCTCGAGGACGAGCGTGTCGCCTCGGTACTGCCGGCCCGTGGGGCGGAACTCACCGGCGGGCTGGATCGTCCAGTGGCCGTTCTCCTCGTCTCCGAGAAGTGCCGCGAACAGCGCGCCCGAGTCGAAGCGGGGGAGGCACAGCCAGTCGACCGAGCCCTCGCGGCTCACGAGCGCGGCGCCCTGCGAGGTCTCCGATGAGCCCGTAGTCCTCGATGAGCGCCACTACCGCGTCCTCTCTCCTCGAGGAACGACGCGAGCGCCCGAAGCGCTTCCGGGCGGCGTTCGGTCGAAGCGCGTACGCGGTACTCGTCCGCGCGTGCTCGGTCGTCGAGCGTCGACGCATACGTCTCACGGATGTCGTACAGCCGCTCGCCGATGGCGTCGACGACGAGCTGGAAGTCGCCGTAGAGCTCCTCCGTCTCGTCGGCGTCGGCGCTCGTCCACGCCGCGTCCGCCTCCGCGGCCTCGTCGAGCAGCTCCGTCTCCGACGCGAAGAGCTCGAGCTGGCGCTCGACGAGCTCGCCGAAGCGACTTCGGCGGAAGATCACACGAGCTCCCGGTACAGCTCGAGGTGCGCGGCTGCGGACGCCTCCCAGGTGAGCTCGTCGCGTGCCCGCTCGGCGCCGCGTCTCGCGGCCGCGAGCGCGTCCGAGTCTCCGAGGAGCCGCGCGAGCGCGGCGGACATCGCCTCCACGTCACCCGGCGGCACGACCGCGCCGGCTCCGAACCTGCCGACGACCTCGCCGAGACCGCCGATGTCGTAGACGATCGCCGGCACGCCGGCTCCGAGCACCTGCAGCAGCGCGCCGGAGAGGTCGATCTCGGCGCGGTAGGGAAACAGGCCGACGGTCGCCTCCGAGAGCGCGCGCCGAAGCTCCGCGTCCGGGAGGTAGCCGAGCCGCCACTCGGCGCGATCGCCCGCGCGTCTGCTGCAGCCCGTCGAGCGGCACGCGCGGATCCCCGACGACGAGGAGTCGTGCGCCGTCGACGCCGAGCACCGCTTCGACCGCGTCCTCCGTCCCCTTGTACGGCCGGATGAGCCCGAGGCACAGCGCCGTGCGCCCGTCGTCCGCGTCGATCGACCTCGGATCGGAAGACCGGATGGCCGATGACGCGGAGCTTCTCCTCGGCGAGGCCGAAGTCGACGAGCTGCCCGCGACCGCGCTCGGAGTGGACGACGACGCGCTCGAAGCGCGCGAACAGCGCCTTCCACATCGCGGTCTTCGAGAGCGTGCGGCGCGGGATGATGTCGTGCGCGGTGAGGACCGCTGGGCTGCGCGGGCGGAAGAGCCAGCGATCGAGCTCGGGCGCGCCGAGCCACTGGACGTGCATGACGTCGGGCTTCGCGAACGCGAGACGGGCCATCCCGAACGGATGCTCGACCCCTTTCACGGCGAGGCGCACGCCGCGTCGACCCCATCCGCGACGAGATCGGATAGAACCACTCGCGGGCCTCGTAGCCGATCGGCTCGGCGACCGATCCGAAGCGGAATCGCGACGTCACGAGCTCGACGTCGGCTCCTGCGCGGGCGAGCGCCGCAGCCAGCGACCGGTCGTACGGCGGCGTGTAGGCGGGCGGGTCGGCGATGACGACGCGCATGGCGGCGAACGTTAGACGCGGTGTCGGCAGAATCCGGCGCATGACCTTCGAGGAGGCACGCGCGCAGTTCCCGGTGCTCGAGCGCTTCGCGTACCTGCAGGCCGGGAGCGTCGGGCCGCTCGCGCGCGCGACGGTCGAGGCGATGGAGAACGACGAGCGTGGTGGGCTGCAGGAGGGGCGTGGCAGCTACGCAGCGGTTCATGCGCCTGCTCGACGCGCGCGAAGAGCTGCGAGCGGACGTCGCGGCGCTCGTCGGGGTCTCGACCGAGCAGGTCGCGCTGACCGCGTCGACGACGGACGGCTGCAACATCGTGCTCGCCGGTCTCGAGCTCGGTCCGGCGACGACGAGATCGTGACCACGACCGACGAGCACTTCGGCCTCCTCGGCCCGCTCCACACGTCGGGTGCGAAGGTCGTCGTCGTCCGAGCCCGACGCCGGAGACGATCGCGGCCGCGGTCACACCGCGCACGCGTCTGATCGCGCTCTCGCACGTCCTCTGGACGACGGGCGCGGTGCTTCCGGTGCACGAGCTCCGCGCTGCGACAGGCGTGCCGATCCTCGTCGACGGCGCGCAGTCCGTCGGCGCCGTCGAGGTCGACGCGACGGGCCTCGACTTCTACACCGTCTCGGGGCAGAAGTGGCTGTGCGGGCCGGAGGGAACGGGCGCGCTCGTCGTCGCCGACCCCGAGGCGCTGCGCGTCGGTCACCCGAGCTACCTCTCGCAGGACGGCTACGAGCACGACGGCGCGTTCGAGCCGCAGGCCGGAGCGGCGCGCTTCGATCCGAACCTCACGCCCGGCGCCGGCACGTGCCGGGCTGCGCGCCGCGATCGGCGCGATTCCCGGAGTGGGCGTACGAGCGGGCGGCGGAGATGGCGGAGCGGTTCCGCGCGCGCTTGACGCGAGGCGGGCGAGGACGTCGTCGTGCCGGAGCAGTCGCGCGACGCTCGTCTCGTGGCGCGTGCCCGCGGACGAGTCGGCGGCGATCGTGGCGCGACTGGCGGCGGCCGGCGTCATCGTGCGCGACCTGCCCGGGCGCGGGCTCGTCCGCGCGTCCGTCGGCTGGTGGACGAACGACGACGACCTCGAGCGCCTCGTCGCGCCGTTGTAGGGTCGGCATGTGCTTCGACCTCGACTCCGCGCCGCCGATCCCGCCGATCTCGGGCGCGGCCGTCTCGCACGACGACCTCGTGCTCGAGGCCGCGGACGGCAATCGCTTCGCGGCGTTCGTCGCCGCGCCCGAGGAGCACGCCCGCGTCGGCGTCGTGATCCTCCCGGACGTCCGCGGCCTCTACCGCTTCTACGAGGAGCTCGCGCTGCGCTTCGCCGAGCGCGGGTACGCCGCGATCGCGTTCGACTACTTCGGCCGCACGGCCGGCGCCGAGAAGCGCGACGACGACTTCGAGTACATGCCGCACGTGCAGCAGACGACGCCGAGACGGCGTGCAGGCGGACGTCGCCGCGTGCGTCGCGCATCTGCGCGCCGCGGGCTGCGAGACGATCTTCACGGTCGGGTTCTGCTTCGGCGGCCGGAACTCGTGGCTCGCGGCGGCATCGGGCCACGGTCTCGCCGGGCGCGATCGGCTTCTACGGTAGGCCCGGGCCGGGCAACGACGGCTCGCCGGGCCCGGCGCAGCGGGCCGCCGAGATGGCCGCGCCGATCCTCGCGCTCCAGGGAGGCGACGACCCCGGGATCCCGGTCGAGGAGTCGCAGGCGTTCGACGAGGCGCTCGACGGCGGCGGGAGTCGAGCACGAGGTCGTGATCTACCCGGGCGCGCCGCACAGCTTCTTCGACCGCAAGTACGAGGAGTTCGCGGCCGACTCGGAGGACGCGTGGAACCGCGTCCTCGCGTTCCTCGAGCGGTACTCCTAGGCGGCGTCGGCGGCGGTGCGCAGCCCGAGCTCCGCCGCGATCGGCTGCATCGCGGCGACGACGTTCGTGATGTGCTCGTCGAGCTCCAGGCCGAGGAGCTCCGCGCCGGCGTAGACCTCGTCGCGGTGCACGCCCGCCGCGAACGACGGCTGCTTGAGCTTCTTCTTCACCGACTTCGGCTCGAGCCCGTCGAGGCCGGTCGGCCGGACGAGCCCGCACGCGTGGACGAACCCGGACAGCTCGTCGCACGCGAAGAGCACCTTCTTGAGCTGCGTGTCGCGCGGCATGCGCGAGGTGCTCGGCGTGGGAGAGCACCGCCTCGATCAGCTCCTCCGGGTAGCCCTCCTCGCGCAGGATCGGCGCGCCGTCCTGCGGATGCTCGTCGAGCGTCGGGTGGATCTCGTAGTCGAAGTCGTGGAGGAGAGCCGTCGCGCGCCAGAGCTCCTCGTCCTCGCCGTAGAGCCGCGCGTAGAAGCCGACGGACGCCTCGACGGCGAGCGCGTGACGAAGCAGCGCCTCGCTCTTCGTGTACTGCGTGAGGGTCTCCCACGCCTGCTCGCGGGTCGGCCGCATGGCGCAGTACCATAGCCGCCGCCGTTGGAGCCCCAGCTGAGTCAGAAGACCGTCGCACCCTATCGGAACGTGGTCGTCGCCGATCTCCGCGGAGATGGTGGCGCAGGCCGGTGTCCGGCTGTCCGCGCCGTGGATCGAGGACGGCATCGTGTGGTGGCTCGAGGGGCGTGCGTCCGAGGCCGGCCGCGTCGTTCTCGTGCGACGCGACCCCGACGGCACGCAGGCGGACGTCGTTCCCGCGGGCTTCAACGTCCGCACCGCCGTGCACGAGTACGGCGGCGGCGCGTACTGCATCCACCGCGGCATCGCCTTCGTCTCGAACTTCGACGACCAGCGCCTCTACCGCGTCGACCCGGGCGCGCAGCCCGTGCCGATCACGGCCGACGATCGAGAGACCGACGCCACCGCTACGCCGACGGCCGCGTCACGTCCGACGGCGCGCTCTGGATCGGCGTGCGCGAGCGACACGCCGAGAGCGACAGCTCGAAGGACGTCGTGAACGAGCTCGTCGTCCTGCCGACGGACGGATCCGCCGAGCCGCGCGTGATCGTCGGCGGTCGCGACTTCTACTCGACGCCGCGCATCTCGCCGGACGGCTCGCGGCTCTGCTTCCTCGCGTGGGATCTGCCGTGGATGCCGTGGGACGGCTGCGAGCTCCACGTCGCGGAGCTCGCGGCGGACGGCTCGATCTACGGGCGTCGAGCACGTCGCCGGGACGGACGGCGTCGAGTCGATCTGGCAGCCGGAGTGGAGCCCGTGCGGGCGATCTCGTGTTCGCGAGCGATCGCAGCGGCTGGTGGAACCTCGAGCGCATCCGCGACGGCGAGCGCGCCGTCGCTCCACGCGACGGAGGCCGAGTTCGGATACCCGGCGTGGTCGTTCGGGACGAGCTCGTTCGCGTTCCTCGCGGACGGGCGCATCGTGTGCGCGTACGACTCCGAGCGGCTTCACGCACTTCGGCGTGCTGGATCCCGAGACCGGCGCGCTCGAGAGCCTCGACCTCGAACTCGACTCGTGGGGAGCGCCGTACGTCTGCGCGCTGACGGCACGCAGGCGGTGATCGTGGCCGGGTCGGCGACGGTGCCGACCCAGGTCGCGCTCGTCGACATCGCGACGGGCACGCTGGAGACGCTTCGCACGAGCGTCGAGTCTCCCGTGTCCACCGCGTACTTCTCGGAGCCGCGCGTCATCGAGTTCCCGACCGAGGGCGGCCTGACCGCGCACGCGTTCTTCTACCCGCCGACGAGCCCGGAGTTCGACGCGCCCGGACGGAGAGCTGCCGCCCCTCATCGTGGAGAGCCACGGCGGCCCGACCGGGAACACGACGGCGGCCTTCAGCCTCGGTGTGCAGTTCTGGACGAGTCGCGGCTTCGGCGTCGTCGACGTCGACTACGGCGGCTCGACCGGGTACGGCCGCGCGTACCGCGAGCGCCTGAACGGGCAGTGGGGCGTCGTCGACCTCGCCGACTGCGTCAACGCAGCGCGCTACCTCGTCGACCAGGGCGAGGCGGACGGGGAGCGCCTCCTGATCACGGGCGGCAGCGCCGGCGGCTACACGACGATCTGCGCGCTGACCTTCACCGACGCGTTCGCAGCCGGGACGACGTACTTCGGGATCGCCGACCTCGAGCAGTTCGCCGGCGGCGAGACGCACAAGTTCGAGCTCCAGTACGAGCACACGCTCGTCGGGCCCTATCCGGAGCGCGCAGACGTGTACCGGGAGCGCAGCCCGATCCACTTCACGGATCGCATCGCGACGCCGATGCTCGTGCTCCAGGGCGCGGACGACCGGGTCGTGCCGCCGTCACAGGCGGAGCTCATCGTCGGCGCGCTCCGCGAGCGCGGCGTCCCGCACGCGTACCTCCTCTACGAAGGCGAGGGCCACGGCTTTCGCAAGGCGAAGAACATCATCGGCTCGCTCGAGGCCGAGCTCTCGTTCTACGCGCAGGTGCTCGGCTTCGAGCCGGCCGGAGCGATCCCTAGGCTCGAGATCGAACACCTCGCCAGCTAGCCGAAGGGGATTCCGTGAAGACCGCGAGTAGCATTGCCCGCGCCATGCAGTCCTTCGTCATCGAGGGCGGCCGGCCGCTGAGCGGCTCGGTGCGGGCCTCGGGCAACAAGAACGGCGCGCTTCCGATCCTCGCCGCCTGCGTGCTCGCCTCCGACGAGGTGCGCCTGACGAACGTGCCGCGCATTCGCGACGTCGAGACGATGGTCGAGCTGCTCGCCGACCTCGGTGCGGACATCGAGTGGACCGGCTCGAACGAGGTTCGGGTCGACGCAGGTGGAGTGACGAGAACGGACCTCGACGCCGAGCTTGCGCGCGAGATCCGCGCGTCCTTCCTGCTCGCCGGGCCGCTGCTGGCGCGCTTCGGGCGCGTCACCGTTCCGCCGCCGGGCGGCGACGTCATCGGCCGACGCCGGCTCGACACCCACATTCACGCGTTCCAGGAGCTCGGTGTCGATGTCGAGCTCAACGGCGCCTACGAGATGCGAACCGACGGGCTCCGCGGCAAGCGGCTGTACCTCGACGAGGCGTCGGTGATGGGCACCGAGAACGCGATCATGGCCGCTGTCCTCGCCGAGGGCCGGACGTGCGTCGGCAACGCCGCCTGCGAACCGCATATCCAGGATCTCTGCCGCTTCCTCGTCTCGCTCGGCGCGAGCATCGACGGCATCGGCTCGAACGTCCTGCACATCGAAGGCGTCGACGAGCTCCGAGGGGGCGACTACCGCATCGCGCCCGAGCACATCGAGGTCGCCAGCTTCGCCGCGCTCGCTGCCGTGACCGGCGGTGACCTCACGATCGAGGACGTCGAGCCGGACGACCTCATCGCGATCGTTCCCGCCTTCCGCAAGCTCGGCATCGCGTTGGACGTCACGGATCGGCGCGTCCGCGTCGCGCCCGACCAGGACCTCCAGATCGTGGACGATCTCGGTGGGCAGATCCCGAAGATCGCAAGTGGCGTCTGGCCGGCCTTCCCGGCGGACCTCACGTCGATCGCGCTCACCTGCGCGACGCAGTCGCACGGAACGGTCCTCATCTTCGAGAAGATGTTCGAGAGCAGGCTCTTCTTCGTCGACAAGCTCGTCTCGATGGGCGCGCGGATCATCCTCTGCGACCCGCACCGTGCCGTCGTCACGGGCCCGGCGCAGCTCTACGGGCAGCGGCTCGAGAGCCCTGACATCCGTGCCGGCATGGCGATGCTCATCGCGGCGCTGTGCGCCGAGGGAACGTCCACGATCGGGAACATCGGCCAGATCGACCGCGGCTACGAGCGCATCGACGAACGGCTCCGCGACCTCGGCGCCGCGATCGAGCGCACCGAGCTGTGACGAGCGCGGGCGCGGCGCACGTCGATCTGGGCACGCGGGCGAGCCAGATCGATACCGGTGTCGCCGTGCTCGACCATCTCCTCGAGGAGCTGGCGGAGGCCGGCGCGTTCGGGCTCACCCTCGAGATCGCCCCCGATGCCCCCGAGGCCGAAGTGGGTAGGGCGGGCGCCGCGCTGGGCCAGGCGTTCGATCCGTTCTTCGAGTCGTCGGGCGTTCCGGGCCGCGGCTTCGGGATCGCGCCAGCCGACGAGGCGCTCGCGATGGTCGTCGTCGAGCGTTCCGGTCGTCCACTCGTCGTGTCGAACGCAGACCTCTCCCGAACGCGGGCGGGCGGGCTCCAGACCGATCTCGCGGCGACGGTGCTCGACGAGCTGGCGCGCGCTGCCGGGCTCACTATCCACGTCCGCCTGATCGAGGGCGAGAGCTCGCAGCACGTCCTGTCCGCGATCTTCAAGGCACTCGGCATCGCACTCGCCGACGCGGTTGCGCAGACCGGGGTCTGACCCTAGGAGAGGAGCACGGTATGGCCGAGAAGGACGTCATCCGCACCGACAGGGCGCCCGGTCCCGTTCCAGGGCGCGCCGTACAACCAGGCGATCCGGGTCGGAGACCTCGTCTTCGTCGCCGGACAGCTCGGGATCAGCCTCGACACGGGCGCGCTCGCCGGCGAAGGCGTTGCCGAGCAGACCGAGCAGATCATGGCGAACCTGGGCGCGATCCTCGAAGCGGCCGGAAGCTCGCTCGACCAGCTCGTGAAGACGACCGTGTTCCTCATGGATCTCGGCGACTTCGCGGCGATGAACGAGGTGTACGCGAAGCATGTCGGCGATCGTCCACCGGCACGCTCGACGGTTCAGATCTCGGGGCTTCCGAGCGGCGCTCTCGTCGAGATCGAGGCGGTCGCGCACGTCTGACATCTGCCGATCCGGGTGGCTGCGGTCGAGGACGCGCTCGCCATCCTCGAGGTGCGTCGGGCCAGTTGCGCGAGGTCCGGTACCGGATCACGCTCTGACGAGGGGCAGAATGAGCCCATGCGCGCCGAGCAGGTCATCGCAACGCACGGGAACACCGACTTCGACGGGTTCGGAGCGATGCTCGCTGCGCGGCTTCTCTATCCCGACGCCGTCGTCGCCGTCGGAACGCTGAACCGCAACGTCCGCGACTTCTATCGCCTGCACGCCGACGAGCTCGGTGCCGTCTCGGAGGTGAGCAAGCTCGAGCTCGACGCGATCAAGAGGCTGGTCGTCGTCGAGGTCTCCACGGCCTCGCGGCTCGGCGAGCTCGAGCCGGTGGCGCTCGATCCCGCCGTCGAGACGGTTCTCTTCGATCACCACGCCGAGCGCGAGCTTCCCGACTGGGTCGCCGCGGAGAAGGCCGTGCTGTCGACGGACGGTGCGCTCACGACGACGCTCGTCGGGATCCTCGCCGAGCGCGAGCTCATGCCGACGCCGCTCGAGGCGACCGCGTTCGCGCTCGGAATCCACGAGGACACGGGGTCGCTCACGTACGCGACGACGTCGCAGCGCGACGTGGATGCGCTCTCGTGGTGCCTCCGGCACGGTGCGCGGCAGGATCTCGTGAACGACTACCTGCACGCACCGCTCGCGCCCGCGGAGCGCGGCCTCCTGCAGCACCTCCTGGACGCGCTCGAGCCGATCGGGCTCGGAGACGACGTGCTGCTCGCCGCCGCCAGCTGGCCCGAGTACGTGGACGGCGTCTCGAACCTCGCGCACAAGATCGTCGACCTGACCGACGCGCGGGCGCTCGTCGTCCTCGTCGAGATGGACGAGCGCGTCTTCGCCGTCGTCCGCAGCAGAACGGAGGCGATCGACGCCGCCGCGATCGCCGGAGCGCTCGGCGGCGGCGGGCACGCGCAGGCCGCCTCCGCGATCTCGCGAGAGGCTCTGGCATCCGTTCGCGAGCGGGTGCTCGAGGCGCTCGCCGCGACGCGTCTGGCCGCGCCCGCCGCACGTGACGTCATGTCCGCGCCCGCGCGATCCGTCGACCCCGGAACGAGCGTCCGCGACGCGATGACGCTCTGCCAGCGGCACGGCCAGAGCGGCGTGTTCGTGGTCGAGGACGGGCGGCTCGCCGGCGGCGTGAGCAGGGAGGATCTCGACAAGGCGGTCGGCCACGACCTGTCGCACGCACCCGTGCGCGGAATCATGAGCCGTCAGGTCGTGGCGACCGGGGAGGACGCGACGCTCTCCGAGTTGCGCGCGCTCGTCACGACCGCCGAGGACGGGCGCGTCGCCGTCGTGCGCGACGACGAGCTCGTGGGCGTCGTGAGCCGTGCCGATCTCCTGCGCGCGCTCGAGCGGATCGAGCCACGGCCCGCCGAGCCCGCCGACTCCATCGCCGAGCAGCTTCGGGCGGCTACGCGTCTGGCGCCGATCCTGGACGCGGTGGCGGCGCTCGGGCACAGGGCCGACGGCGTCTACCTCGTCGGAGGCACCGTGCGGGACATCCTGCTCGGCGAGCGGAGCTTCGACGTGGACATCGCGGTGGAGGGAGACGCCATCGCGTTCGGGTACGCGCTCGCCGAGACGCTCGGCGGCCGGGCGACACCGCACCGGAAGTTCGGAACCGCGGTCATCTCCCACGGGGACGGCGAGCATGTCGACGTCGTCACGACGCGGACGGAGTTCTACGACTCCCCCGGCGCGTTGCCGACCGTCGAGCGCGCGGGGCTGCGCGAGGATCTCTTCCGCCGCGACTTCACCATCAACGCGATGGCCGCGTCGCTCGGTGTCGACGACTTCGGACGACTGGTCGACCCGTACGGCGGCCGACGAGACCTCGACAGCCGCGTACTCCGCGTGCTGCACAACCTCTCGTTCATCGACGACCCGACGAGGATCTTCCGGGGCATCCGCTACGAGGCGCGCTACGGATTCCGCTTCGACGAGCACTCGGCGGGTCTCCTGCGCAGCTGCATCGAGATCGGCCTCGTCGGGGATCTCTCGTCGTCGCGGCTTCGCGACGAGCTCGTCACGCTGCTCGAGGATCCCGCCGCGCCTGACGGGATTCGCCGCCTGGGCGAGCTCGGCGCGGATCGCGCGATCCATCCGCAGCTTCGTGGTGACGAGCAGGCTGCCGTGCTCTTCGAGCGCGCGCTCGAGCTGCGCGACGAGGTCGGAGCAGAGGTGCCGACCTGGCGTCTCGGAATCGCCAGCATCGCCCGCGAGCTGACGGCGGACGCGGCGTACGGCTGGCTCGACCGGCTGAGCGTCCGCCGGCGGGACAGCGAGCTGATCGTCGGTGCGATCGTGGTCGCTCCCCGGATCGTCGAGCGCCTGCACTCGGAGCGACTCGAGCCTGCGGAGGTGGTCGCGCTCGCCGATCGGTTCGCGCCCGACGCGCCGCTCTTCGCGCTTGCGCTCGACGAGCGACCGGAGCTACGCGAGTACTTCGGCCGGCTTCGCAGCGTCCGTCTCGAGATCTCCGGGGCGGATCTGCATCGCGCTCGGGCTCCCCGAGTCGCCGCAGATCGGAGAGATCCTCGGCGAGATCCGCAGGCGGAAACTCAACGGCGAGCTCGCCGGGCGCGACGCCGAGCTCGCTGCTGCACGCGAGCTCGTCGCCGAGAGCGTGCCCGCATGACGATCGCGAGCGCGCGCGAGATCGCCGAGCGCTACGCGCGCATCTGCGAGGAGGTCGGCCCGGCCGTCACCGTCGTCGTGGCCACGAAGTACGTCTCCGCGGACGAGATGGGCGTGCTCGCGGAGGCCGGAGTCGCGGTCGTCGGAGAGAACCGAGCGCAAGACCTCGAGGAGAAGCATGCGCTCTACGGCGACGCGTTCCGCTGGCACTTCATCGGGCACCTGCAGTCGAACAAGGTCAAGGTGGTGAACCGGCTGTGCGGGCTCGTCCACTCGGTCGGCACCGACTCGGCGGCACGGCGCGTCGACGACTCCTGCGCTGCTCGAGGTGAACCTCTCCGGTGAGGCGTCGAAGTCGGGCGTGGCGCCGGACGAGATCGGCGCGTACGTCGAGCGCTACGCGCTGATTCGCGGCCTGATGACGATGCCACCGCTCGCAGAGGATCCGGAAACGTCGCGCGGGCACTTCCGGCGCCTCCGCGAGCTCGCCGGCGAGCACGGGCTGGCCGAGCTCAGCATGGGGACGTCGCAGGACTACCGCGTCGCCGCGGTCGAAGAAGGCGCGACGCTCGTTCGAGTCGGCGCGACGATCTTCAACGCCGAGGCGCCTTCGGGACCGGCCTCGACCGAGGGCTGAGCTAGCAACTCGAGGCCCGAGGACACGAGGCGCCCGACGATTTCGCGAGGGGTGCCCGTAACGTCCGCCACCTCGGACAAGGTCATTCCGCCGAAATAGGCAAGCGAGACCGCCTCGTGTTCCGCGGCCGGAAGGCCCGCGAGAAGGCGCGAGGCGTGCTCGGGTATTGCTCCGTTCTCCGTGCTCGGATTCGATCGGCGTGCGTCCCGCGCGAGTACGACGGCCTGCCGGTGGACGAGCGTGAAGAGACGACCCCGTACCGTTCCCGGCTCCGTGTGGGAGGGCGGGCCGGCATCCCGCCTCAGACGGAGGAAGGCCCTCGCGACCGCGTCCTCGGCGAGCGTCCGGTCGTGGACGACGGCCAGCGCCAGCCCGTATGCACCTGCTCCGAATCTGTCGTAGAGCTCCGCGAGCGCCGCGTCGGCGGCAGCCGCAAGGTCGACGAGGTCGTCGTCACCGATCTCTGCGAGGCTCGGATGTCCGACGTCGGATGTCACCACGGCTCGCCCCGCTGCCAGCGCGGGTTGCTCTCCCGGGCCGGCTTCGAGAGCAGTCCAGTCACGGTCTCCACGACTGCGAAGCGCCCGTTCTGCTCGACGACCCGTTCGACTTCCGGATTCTCGTGATTCGGCGAGATCGCGAAGCGCGCCGCATGTTCGCGAACCGCCTCGTACTCGGCGACGCTGAGCTGGAGTAGGCCGCCGCACGCACGATCGCCGCACTCGCAGATGAAGAAGAACCGTTCGTGGTCGACCGAGCCCAGGCCGACGCAGCTCCGCTCGAGCCGTTCGTTCGCGCTCCGGATCGAGACGCGCCGGCGGGCCTCGTCGACCCAAGTCTCGGCGGGAGGCGCGAGAGCTGCGGTGAGCGACGCGTAGATCGCGAAGGCGTCATGGAGACCCGCTCACCTCGAAGGCTCGAAGCAAGCAGGTCCTGGGAACCACGAGTGCGAGACGTTTCCGAGGCGCAGAGCCGTTCGTTCGCGTCGACGAGCGCGATGAGTCCGGAGGCGTCTATGAAAGTGCACGTGGAGAGGTCGACGACGATCGACCGAGCGCGATCGAGCATTTCCCCGACGAGGCTCGCCGTCAGCGCCGAGGCCGTGCTCAAGTCCACCTCGCCTCCGACGAAGACGACGTACGTGCCGTCGGCCAGCCAGTCCGTCCGGACGCGGAGCGCGCCCGGACTACGCGCGCCGAGTTGCCGCGGCGGCTCGGTCACGAGTGCCAGATGCGTCATGCCGTGGCCTCCTGTCGAGAGATGAGATCGAATGGCGACCGATCGCTGAGGTCGCTGGGTCCCATCTGACCGGAGGTTGGGGCCAGACTCTGGCAAACCGTACCTGGCTCAACCCTGTACAGGTTCTAGTCCACGGAACGCTGCGGTAGAGTCGTTTCCCGTGCCTGGGCCCCCGAGATGAGCTCGGTGGAGATCGAGCATCTTCGTGTCCTCATCGCCAACGAGCGCAAGGACCGACTCGAGACGATCGTCGCGATCGTGGAGCATCTCGGCCACACGGTGGTCGCGAAGCAGCTCGAGGTAGAGCACGTCGCTGCGGCCACCGCCGAGCTTCATCCCGACCTGGCGCTCGTGGGACTGGGCGCGAGCTCCGAGCACGCGCTGCAGCTCGTCTCGAGGATCGTCCAGGAGGCCGCTTGTCCGGTCATCGCGATCCTGGAGGGAAAGGATCCGGAGTTCGTCCGCGAGGCCGCCAAGCGTGGTCTTTTTGGCTACATCATCAGTGGCGACGAGGAGGAGCTCCGGGCGGAGATCGATGTGGTGCTGCGCCGCTACAGCGAGTTCCAGAACCTGGAAGGAGCGTTCGGCCGCCGTGCGATCACGGAGCGAGCGAAGGGGATCTTGATGGCGCGTCATCTCATCGACGAACGCGAGGCGTTCGAGCTGCTGCGCTCGCACTCCCGCCGCACCGGTCGCAAGCTCGTCGACGTCGCCGCGGCGGTCGTCGACGTCCATCAACTGCTTCCGCCGACGAACGCGGCGGCGAACGCCGAGTCCGAGAAGTAGCCCGCACACGTTCGCGACCGAACTAGACTCCCGCGGTCATGGGGTTTAGCGACCTGTGGAGCCGCACGCTCGTCTACTTCGGCATCGCCGAGGACGAGGAGTGGGACGACGACGCCATGGAGACGAGCGAGCGGGAGGTCGAGGAGCGCTCCCGGCGCCGCGATCGTCAGAACGTGCGGCGGCTGCCGAGCAGCGCCGACGGCGACGAGGACTGGCCGTCCGAGGAGTCCGCGGCGCAGGCGCCGCGACGCGAGCGCTCGTCGAGGCTGCGGAGCGTCTCCACTCCGGCGCCGGCCAAGGTGCACCTCGTCGCACCGCGCGCCTTCAACGACGCGAAGCAGATCGCCGACCGCTTCAAGGCGCAGATCCCGGTGATCATCAACCTCCAGAGCGCCGACACCGAGCTCTCGAAGCGGCTGATCGACTTCGCGAGCGGGCTCACGTACGCGCTCGACGGGAGCATGCAGCGGGTCGCGGACAAGGTCTTCCTCCTCACGCCGCGCGACGTCGAGCTCTCCGCCGAGGAGCGCGCCCGCGCGATCGAGCGCGGCGGCTTCTACAACCAGGCGGCTGCGCAGACGGCGAGGCGCTGAGCACCTCGCCGGTGCGCCGGCGGCCAGCGAGCATGCCGCCTTCGCATCAAGGAACGCGAGCGCCGCGGCGAACACGCGTCCGATGGGCGCTTTCGCCTCTCTCGGGCTACTCGCGGACGCTGCGTCGTCCCTGCAGAGCTTCGTGACCGTGTTCGTGTCGATCTACATCCTGTTCATCCTCGCGTGGGTGCTGCTGTCGTGGATTCGGCTGCCGTATTCCACTGTCGCCTCAACTCTGCAACGATTCCTGGACGAAGTCGTCACTCCATACCTGCGCCTCTTCCGAGGCCGGATCCCGACGCTCGGCCCGCTGGATCTCTCGCCGATCGTCGCCGTCATCGTCCTGCTCGTTGCGGCTCGAGCCCTCAACGCCCTGATCGGGGCAGTCCTGTAGGAGGTCACATGCCGCTCACTCCCGTCGAAATCAGACACGTCGACCTCAAGCGCGCCTGGCTCCGCGGGTATCGGCGTGGACCCGTCGAGGAGCTGCTCGAGGAGATCGCGGACAGCTTCGAGGAGGTCTGGCGCGAGCGTGCCGATCTCTCGGACCGGCTCGACGAGGTGGAGGGCGAGGCGGCGAAGCATCGCGAGCTCGAGGCTCTTCTCCGCTCGACGCTCGTGTCCGCCGAGCGCGCCGCACAGGACATGAAGGAGCAGGCGCGGCGCGAGTCCGACCTCATCGTCCAGGAGGCGCACGCCGAGTCGCGACGCGTCACGCGCGAGTCCGCGGCCGAGAAGCGCCGCCTCGAGGAGGACATCGTGAAGATCCGGGCGCAGCTCCGCGCGGCGTTCGAGTCGCTCGGCGAATGGCCGGGAGACAAGGACGCGACTGCAGAGGAGGACGCCCAGACGTCCGTGACCCGCCCGACGGCGGTCGGCGAGATCACCGAGGGCGGCATCCGCAAGGTCGCCGGCTAAGCCGATTCGTGCACCAAGCAGAAACCCGCTAGCGCGAGTTTCTGCCGGCGCGAACGCCCCTAAGGCGCCCGCTTCGCGGTCGCAGTCGCTATCCAGGTCTGAGCGAGGCCTCGACGTTATCCTGTGGGCCGTGACGGGCGGCCCGGACCTCGATCGCTTCCGCGAGCTGCTCGAGAACGAGCGCACGCGTCTTCAGCACGCCCGAGCCGCCGTGCACCACGATGGCTCGCTGCTCGAGGAGACGGGCGACCTCGCGATCGGCTCGGGCGACCACATCGCCGACAGCGCCTCCGAGACGTACATGCGCGAGCTCGACGAGGGGCTCGAGGAGAACGCCGACCACATCCTCGGCGAGATCGAGGCTGCGCTCACCCGGATCGACGACGGCACCTACGGCCTGTGCGCCAAGTGTGGCAATCCGATCGCCGCGGAACGCCTCGAAGCCGTCCCGTACGCGACCCTCTGCATCGACGACAAGCGCGCGCTCGAGAGCCGAGCGTAGTGAGCGAGCCCGCAACGACCGACGCTCCGTCCGTCGACGTTCGGATCGGCTCCACCGCAAACGCCCTTCAGCCGGTCTCGTCCGCCGAGCGATCCCTGGCCGCCGGGCCGTCGCAATGGGTGATCCTCGGCCTCGTCGCCGGCGCCGCGGTCGTCGCCGACCAGCTGACGAAGCAGGTCGTCGGGCGAACGCTCGCGCTCGGCGAGAGCGTCGACATCCTCGGCCCGTTCTCGATCCACCACGTGCAGAACTCCGGGATCGCGTTCGGGCTCTTCGGCAGCCGCACGCCGATCGTCATCGCCGTGACGGCCGTCGCCGTCGGGGCGATGCTCGTCTTCTTCGCTCGATCCGGACGCCGCCATCCGGTTCTTCCCGTCGCACTCGGTCTCGTGCTCGGAGGGAGCATCGCCAACCTGATCGACCGGATCCGACTCGGGCACGTGACGGACTTCCTCGACTTCGTCGCCTGGCCGGCCTTCAACCTGGCGGACATCTTCATCGTCGTCGGCGTCACGATCCTGTTCGGAGCGCTCGTCCTCGGCGATCGCTCGCACCGAATGCACGGAGCACGCGGTGGCGACGCTTCGCTTCGCGGTCGCTGACGGCGACGCGGGGTCGCGGCTCGACCGTGCTCTGGCGTCCCGGCCGGAGATAGCGGTGCGATCGGCCGCCGAGCGTCTCCTCGCGGACGGGGCGGTCACCGTCGACGGCGCCGTGCGACAGAAGAGCCACCGCCTCGAGCCGGGCTCGATCGTGGTCGTCGAGCTCCCCGAGGCCGCACCCGGGCTCTCGTCGGAGCCGGTGACCGTCGGGATCGCCTACGAGGACGATCACCTCGTCGTGGTGGACAAGCCTGCGGGCATGACGATGCACCCCGGCGCGGGTACCGCCACCGGCACGCTCGCAGGGCAGCTCGTGACGCTCGGAGCAGCCGGCGGCGACGATCCCGATCGTCCCGGAATCGTCCACCGCTTGGATCGCGACACCTCGGGCCTCCTCGTCGTGGCGCGTTCGGTGGTCGCGTTCGACGCGCTGAAAGAGGCGATCCGCACGCGGGAGGTCGAACGCCGCTACCTGGGGCTCGTCAAGGGTCGCCCGCGTTCGCGCTCCGGTCGGATCGACGCTCCGATCGGGCGCGACCGGCGCGATCCGACGAAGCGCTCACTCGACACGGAGGAGCCGCGCGAGGCGATCACCTGGTTCGAGGTGGAGGAGAAGCTGCCCGAGCACACGCTGCTGAACGTGAAGCTCGAGACGGGCAGGACACACCAGATCCGCGTTCACCTCGCGGCGATCGACTTGCCGGTGTCCGGTGACCCGTCGTACGGCGTGAAGGGAGACCTCGGCCTCGAGCGGCAGTTTCTGCATGCGAACCGGCTCCGCTTCGTGCATCCCGTCACAGGGGCGGAGATCGACCTCGAGTCGCCACTTCCGGACGAGCTCGAGGCCGCGCTCGAGCGCGCGCGTTCGGCGGGGCGAGATGCATCTCGCCCCTACGGATAGAGCGCGTCGCCGGTTCTGCGTAGGGGCGAGATGTATCTCGCCCTCGGGTAGACTCACCCGGTCTTTGTTCCTTCGACCCGGCGACCAGCCGTGGTGGGGGTGCCGTCGCTGTGTGCGCGGTTCCGCCCGGCCCGCCGGTGGATCACCATCAACCAATCCGGAAAGGGGCTGATCACGTGTCAGTCGTCACAATGCGAGAGCTGCTGGAGGCCGGCGTCCACTTCGGCCACCAGACGCGTCGCTGGAATCCCAAGATGCGCCGCTACATCTTCGGCGAGCGCGGCGGGATCTACCTCATCGATCTCACGAAGACCCAGGAGCTCCTGATCGAGGCGCACGAGTTCGCACGCGCAATCGCGGAGCGCAACGGGACGATTCTCTTCGTCGGCACGAAGAAGCAAGCGCAGAACGCGGTCACCGAGCACGCCTCGCGGGTCGGGATGCCGTACGTCGCGAACCGCTGGCTGGGCGGCCTGCTCACGAACTGGCGCACGATCTCAGATCGCATCGCGTACCTGCACGACCTGCGTCGCCTCAAGGCGGACGGCCAGCTCGCGCTGCTGCCGTCGAAGGAGCGCATCGGCATGGAGGGCGACCTCGAGAAGCTCGAGTCGAACCTCGGCGGTGTCGCGGACATGAAGCGTCAGCCGGATGCCGTGTTCGTCATCGACATGAAGAAGGAGCTGCTCGCCGTGCGCGAGACACACCGCCTCGGCGTCCCCGTGATCGGGCTCGTCGACACGAACGCCGACCCGGACGAGGCCGAGTTCGTGATCCCCGGCAACGACGACGCGATCCGCTCGTGCGATCTCGTCGCACGCGTCATCGCCGACGGGATCGCCGCCGGCCGCTCGAAGGTCACGACCGCGGAGATGAGCGCTCCGCCAGCCGCGGAGCCGGTAGCCGAGGCGAGCTCCAGAGGAGTCGGCGGCAGAGGTCGAGCCCGAGCCCGAGGTCGAGGCCGAACTCGAGCCTGAGCCGGTGGCGATCGCAGACGGGGGGAGCAAGGAATGAGCACGACGATCAGCGCGTCACAGGTCAAAGAGCTTCGCGACGCGACCGGCGCGGGGATGATGGACTGCAAGCGCGCCCTCGAAGAGACTGGCGGCGACCTCGACGCGGCCCGCACGCTCCTGCGCGAGCGCGGCATGGCGTCGGCCGGCAAGCGTGCGGGACGTGAGACGACGGAGGGCCTGGTCGGCCACATCGTCGAGGACGGCGTCGGCTCGATCGCCGGCGTCGGCTGCGAGACCGAGCCCGTCTCGAAGAGCGACGAGTTCCAGGAGTTCGCGATCAAGGTGCTCCGCGCCCTCCACGCGGACGGCCCGGGCGCTGTCGAGTCGTTCGAGGACGAGCGCATCGAGCTCATCGCGAAGCTCGGCGAGAACATCGTGGTCGTGGGTGCCGAGCGCTACGAGGCTCCCGCAGGCAACGTCCTCGCCGCGTACGCGCACCCGCCCGCGAACAAGATCGGCGTGCTCGTCGAGCTCGAGGGTGGCTCCGAGGAGCTCGCCCGCCAGCTCGCGATGCACATCTCGTTCGCGGCACCGGAGTGGACGACGCGGGACGACGTGCCCGAGGACGTCGTCGCGGCGGAGCGCTCGATCTACACCAACACGGACGAGGTGCAGTCGAAGCCCGAAGCCGCGCGTGAGAAGATCGTCGACGGCATGCTCAACAAGCGATTCTTCGCGGCGACACCGGGCGGTGCGCTCGTCGAGCAGGCGTGGATCCACGAGCCGTCGAAGACGGTCGGCCAGGCGCTGAGCGACGCAGGTGCAGCGGTCGTCAGGTTCGTGCGCATCTCCGTCGCGGGCTCGTGACCACGAGTACCGACGAGGTCACGGAAGCGGCCGCAGGCGCGAGCGGCACTCGGTTTCGACGCGCGCTTCTGAAGCTGTCCGGCGAGGCGCTGCTCGGAGGTCGTGAGTACGGGATCGATCCGTCGACCGTCACCGCGATCTCCGAGGAGATCGTCGCCGTCCAGGAGGCAGGGACGCAGCTTGCGGTCGTCGTCGGTGCCGGAAACATCTACCGCGGCATGGCAGCGGCGGCGGAGGGCATGGATCGCGCGACCGCGGACTACGCGGGGATGCTCGCGACGCTGCTCAACGCGCTCTCCCTCCAGGACGCGCTCGAGCGGCTCGGCGTCCACACACGGGTGCAGTCGGCGATTGCGGTGTCGGAGGTTGCAGAGCCCTACATCCGCCGCCGCGCGATCCGCCATCTCGAGAAGGAGCGCGTCGTCATCTTCGCGGCCGGAACCGGAAACCCGTTCTTCACCACGGACACGGCTGCGGCGCTGCGCGCGCTCGAGATCGGCGCCGAGGCGATTCTCATGGCCAAGAACAAGGTGCAAGGCGTCTACGACGGCGATCCGAACGAGGATCCGAGCGCGAAGTTCCTGCCGGAGCTCACGCATCTCGAGGCGATCGAGCGCGGGCTGAAGGTGATGGACACGACCGCGTTGTCCCTGTGCATGGACAACCGCGTGCCGATCCACGTCTTCGAGCTGGCAGAGGGCAACATCCGGCGCGTCGCCGCGGGCGAACGCATCGGCACGATCATCCGGACTCCCTGAAGGAGGGCGCATGGCTGCGATCGAGGATTTCCTCGCGGACGCGAAGAGGCGCATGGACAAGTCGATCGAGGCGACGCACCACGAGTTCAACTCGATCCGCACCGGACGGGCGTCCCCGGCGCTCCTCGACCGCATCACGATCGACTACTACGGCACCCCGACGCCGCTCAAGAACCTCGCTTCGATCTCGGCTCCCGAGGCGCGCCTGCTCGTGGTGCAGCCGTTCGATCCGGGCTCGATCAAGAACATCGAGCGCGCCGTGCAGGAGTCCGACCTCGGCCTGACGCCGTCCAACGACGGCAAGATCGTGCGGCTCCCGATCCCTGCGCTCACGGAAGAGCGGCGCAAGGATCTCGTGAAGGTCGTGCGGCGCGTCGCGGAGGACGGCAAGGTTGCGATCCGCAACGTGAGGCGCGACGTCATGCAGCATCTCAAGGAGCTCGTCGTGAACGGCGAGGTCGGCGACGACGAGGAGCGCCGTGCCGAGCAGCAGGTGCAGAAGATCACCGACGACCACACGAAGTCGATCGACGACCTCTTGAAGTCCAAAGAGGCCGACATCATGGAAGTCTGATCGCCGCAAGCAGCAGGAAATGACGGACGCCTCTGCTAGCCGTGGTTCGGGCGAAGCTCGAAGCGTGGCGATCATCATGGACGGGAACGGACGCTGGGCGTCCGCCCGCGGTCTTCCGGTCGGAGAGGGGCATCGCGAAGGAGCGCGCGCCCTGCGGCGCACTGTCGAGGCGGCGGTCGACCTCGGCATCGACTCGCTCGCCGTCTACGCGTTCTCGACGGAGAACTGGGCACGTCCGCCCGACGAGGTCGAGCAGATCATGGAGCTCATGGACGAGACCATCGACCGCGAGCTTCCGGATCTCGCGAAGCAGGGCGTGCGGACGCGCTTCTTCGGGCGTCGCGATCGGATCCCGGAGGAGCTGCAGGGAAAGATGGCGCGCCTCGAGGAGGAGACAGCGCATCTGGGCACGCTTCAGCTCTGGATCGCGTTCGACTACGGCGGTCGCGCCGAGCTCGTGGAAGCAATGCGCAGGATTCTCGAGGAAGGTGACGTCAGACACCAGGACTTGTCCGAAGCAGACATCGCGGCGCACCTCTATGCGCCCGAACTTCCCGATCCGGACCTCGTGATTCGAACCTCGGGCGAGCAGCGGATCTCGAACTTCCTGCTCTGGCAGTCGGCCTACGCCGAGCTCGTCTTCGACGACACGCTGTGGCCCGACTTCGGCGAGGAGCGGCTCCGTGCCGCCGTCGACGAGTACGCGCGGCGCGGACGCCGCTTCGGCGCCCGGTGAGTCCCGTGCTCTCGCGGATCCTCGTCGCAGCGCTTCTCCTGCCGCTCGTCATCGGCCTCGTCTACCTGGGCGGCTGGTGGCTCTTCGGGCTCGCGCTCGCGGGCGGCCTGCTCGCTCTGCACGAGCTGTACGTGATGGGGCGCCAGCTGCGACCTCTCGTCCTCGGCGGCTATCTCGGGTTCTTCGTGACGCTCGTCGGCCTGCAACTCGGCGGTCTCGAGTGGATGCTCGCCGGTTTCCTCGCGACGTTCGTCTTCGCGTTCGTCGACTACGGGATCGGGGGCGTGCGGCAATCCGCCACTACGTCGTTCGGGCTGACGCTCCTCGGCGTCGTGTGGGTGGGAGGAGGTCTGGGCTGCCTGCTGCTCGTCCGCGACATCCCGGAGCACGGGTTCTGGGCGGCGATGGCCATCCTGTTCACCGTGTTCGCAGCCGACACCGGCGCGTTTTTCGTCGGACGCGCGTTCGGACGCCACAGCATGGCTCCGGCGATCTCGCCGAAGAAGTCCTGGGAGGGATTCATCGGGGGAGTGCTCGCCGCGGTCGGAATGGCCTTCGTGATCCTCTACCGCGACCGCGACGAGTTCCTCACCATTCCGGAGTCGTTGCTGCTCGGACTCGTCATCGCGCTCGCGGCGGTGCTCGGTGACCTCTTCGAGTCGGCCGTGAAGCGCGATCTCGAGGTGAAGGACTCCGGCCGCGTGCTGGGCGGCCACGGCGGGATGCTCGACCGCCTCGACTCGCTCTTGTGGGCGGGACCGGCGGCCTACTTCACCATCCTCGCGTTCGGCGCCGCGTAGCCGTGTCTGAACACGAGCGCCGTTAGCCTTCGCACGTGCGCGACAGACGCATCGCCCTGCTCGGGGCAACGGGATCCATCGGCAGGCAGGCGCTCGAGGTGGTCGCGGCGAATCCCGAGCTCACCGTGTGCGCCCTTGCGTCGGGCTCGCAGCCCCTCGGCGACCTCGCAGCACAGTTGGGTGTCGAGCACACGCAGGTCGGCGGCGACCTCACCGGGCTTCTCGACAAGGCTGAGCCCGACCTCGTCCTGAACGCGGTCGTCGGGTTCGCCGGCGTGGGCGCAACGCTGTGGGCGCTCGAGCGCGGGGTCACGCTGGCGCTCGCGAACAAGGAGAGCCTCGTCGCCGCCGGCGATCTCGCACTGGCGGCATGGAAGCGGGGCGGAGGGTTGCTCCTGCCCGTCGACAGCGAGCACTCCGCGCTGTACCAGTGCCTCGACGGGCACGCGCCGCAGACGATCGCCTCCGTCGTGCTGACCGCGTCGGGAGGCCCGTTCAGAAACCGATCGGCGGATGAGCTCGAATCAGTGACCGTGGAGGAGGCCCTCGCGCATCCGACGTGGTCCATGGGCCCGAAGGTCACCGTCGACTCCGCGACGCTCGCGAACAAGGGACTCGAGCTCATCGAGGCGCACTATCTCTTCGGTCTCGACTACGACAGGATCGAGGTCGTGGTGCATCCGACGTCCGTCGTCCACGCGCTCGTCCGCTTCCGCGACGGAGCGTCGCTTGCCCATCTCGGCTATCCGGACATGCGCGTCCCGATCTCGTTCGCGCTCACGCACCCCGAGCGCCGGGCGACTTCGGTGCCCGGGCTCGACTTCTCGGCAGGACTCCAGCTCGAGTTCGAGCCGCCCGACCCGGAGCGCTTTCCGCTACTTCCGCTCGCGCGCCGCGCGGGCGAGGAAGGCGGCACGTACCCCTGCGCCTTCAACGCGGCGAACGAGGTTGCGGTCGCCGCGTTCCTCGACGGTCGCATTCGCTTCACGGAGATCGCCAGGCTGGTGCACGAGGCGCTGGACGAGGTCGATGGTGCGCCGGCAGAGAACCTCGCAGCGCTCGTCGAGGCCGACGAGGAGGCCCGGCGCGTCGCGCAGGGAAGACTGGCGTCGGCAGCATGAGCATCTTCATCTCGATCCTCGGGCTGGCGCTCCTCATCCTCATCCACGAGGCAGGGCACTTCTTCGCGTCGCTCGCCGTCGGCCTGCGCCCACGGCGCTTCTACGTCGGTTTTCCGCCCGCGATCGCGAAGACCACGCGCAAAGGCATCGAGTACGGCATCGGAGCGATCCCGCTCGGCGGCTTCGTGACGATCCCGGGGATGCATCGGCCGATCGCGCACGACGCCGAGCGCCGGTTCTCGCGCGCCGTGGAGGACGCTCCGGCGCTCGCCGGCCCGGTCGACCGCGTCAAGCGCACCCTGGACGGCGACGATCTCGAATCGGCGCTCTATGCGCTGGACGACTTCGAGGACGCCCTGCGCGCAGAGACCGTTTCACCTGCTGCGCTCACGTCCGCCGAGAAAGGGCTGACCGAGCTCCGCGACGCGCTCGGTCCGGACGCGTACTGGAAGGCAGCGACGTGGCGGCGCCTCGTCGCGATCGCCGCCGGACCCGCGGCGAACATCGCCCTCACGATCGCGATCTTCACCTTCCTGTTCATGACCGTGGCGGGTCAGGCCACCCGGGTCGTCGGCGCGATCTCACCGGAGCTCGAGGCGGGAGTTGCCTCACCCGCCCAGGTGATCGGCCTCCAGGTCGGCGATCGGATCGTCGCGATCGACGGGGAGGCGGTAAAGGCCGACGAGATCGCAGACACGATCGGGGAGTCCGAGGGCAAGGAGCTCACGATCACGGTGGTGCGCGACGGGGAGGAGCTCCAGCTCGGCCCCGTTCCGCCGCAGCTCGTGGACGAGCGCTACCGGCTCGGCTTCGGCCTCGAAGGCAAGGGACTCGGGTTCTTCGCTGCCGTGGGGCAGGCCGTCGAGGTGACCGGGCTGGTCGCGAAGGAGATCTTCAAGTCGCTCGGCCGGCTCGTCACCGGGGATGGGCGCGACGAGGTCTCGAGCCCGATCGGCATCACGCAAGCGTCCTCCGACGCGGTGGAGCGAGGAGCGGAGAGCTACCTCTGGGTGCTCGGGCTCATCTCGCTTTCCCTCGCGCTCCTGAACCTCCTGCCGCTGCTGCCACTCGACGGCGGCCACATCCTGTTCACGCTGATCGAGGGAGCGCGCGGCAGATTCCTGAAGCGCGAGATCTACGAGCGCGTCTCGGTCGTCGGGCTCGCCGTCGTGCTGCTGCTCTTCTTCGTCGGGCTCTCGAACGACATCGGGAAACTGTCGTAGCAACGCCCGGGGATACCCTCTAGGCGTGGCCAGCGAAGTCCAGATCAGGGTCGGCGACGTCCTCATCGGCGGCGGTGCGCCGGTCGTCGTACAGTCGATGACGCTCACGAAGACGCACGACGTCCCCGCGACGACGGCCCAGATCGCTGCGCTCGCATCCGCGGGCTGCGAGATCGTCCGCGTCGCCGTCCCGAAGAACGAGGACGCCGCAGCACTTTCGCTCATCGTCCGGCTCTCGCCGATCCCGGTCATCGCGGACATCCACTTCAACGCGTCGCTAGCCCTGAAGGCGATCGACGCGGGAGTCGCGGCGGTTCGGATCAACCCCGGGAACATCGGCGGGCCGGACAAGGTCGAGCAGGTCGTGCGCGCGGCGAAGAAAGCGGGCGTTCCGATGCGCATCGGCGCGAACTCGGGCTCGCTCCCGAAACACCTGAGCGCACTCGCGCAGCAGGACCAGGCCGAAGCGCTCGTCGCCGCCGCGCTCGAAGAGGTCGAGCTCCTCGAGAAGCTCGAGTACCGCGACTTCAAGATCTCGGTCAAGGCGACGCACGTGCCGACGATGATCCGCGCGTACCGGATGCTCTCCGCGAAGGTGCCGTATCCGCTGCACCTCGGCGTCACCGAGGCGGGGACGGAGCTCACGGGTGCGATCAAGAGCTCGGTCGGGATCGGTTCGCTCCTCGCCGACGGGATCGGCGACACGATGCGTGTGTCACTGACTGCCGACCCGGTGAAGGAGGTGGGTGTCGCGTGGGAGATCCTGAAGGCACTCGGCCTCCGCGAGCGCGGCCCGGTGATGATCGCGTGCCCGTCCTGTGGACGCGACAACGTGGGCGTCGAGAGCCTGGCCCGCGTCGTGGAGGATCGCCTGCGCACCTACCCCGAGGCCTTCGAGGTCGCCGTCATGGGCTGTGCCGTGAACGGACCGGGGGAGGCCGGTGATGCCGACTTCGGGATCGCGGGCGGCCGCGATGTCGGGTTCATCTACGCGCACGGCCGCGTCCTCAAGAAGGTTCCCTCGGAGACGCTGATCGACGAGCTCTTCGTCGAGATCGACCGCTGGCTCGCGGACGGGATGAAGCGCCCGAAGCGGCTCAAGATGGCGAAGCCGGCGGCGCTCGCGATGGCCGAAGCGAGCCTCATACCGCTTGGTGACTCGTAGGGCCGAGATATATCTCGCCCTACGTCTAGCCTAGGCGTCTCATGATCGCGCGACAGTCACAGCTCTTCATCCCGACCCTGCGCGAGGCGCCGGCGGACGCCGAGGCGGTCTCGCACAAGCTTCTCGTGCGCGGCGGCTACATCAGGCAGGTGAGCGCGGGAGTCTGGACGTTCCTGCCGCTCGGCTGGCGCGTGCACCAGAAGGTCGTCCAGATCATCCGCGAGGAGATGGACGCGATCGGCGGCCAGGAGATGTTGATGCCGGTGCTCACGCCGTTCGAGCTCTGGGAGCAATCCGGCCGCGGGGCGATCCCTGAGATCTTTCGCCTGCAGGACCGCGCAGGTCGCGACTACGTCCTCCCGATGACCCACGAGGAGACGATGACCTTCCACGCGAAGGAGATCGCGAGCTACCGGCAGCTCCCGCAGCTCCTCTATCACTTCGCAATCAAGGAGCGCGACGAGCCGCGCTCCCGCGGCGGGCTGCTCCGGCTGCGCGAGTTCATCATGAAGGACGCATACTCGTTCGACCGCGACGAGGCCGAGCTGGATGTCGCGTTTCGCAAGAACGAGGAGGCGTATCACCGAATGTTCGAGCGCGCCGGGCTCGAGTACTCAGCCGTGCAGGCCGAGTCGGGGATGATGGGCGGGAAGGAGTCCATCGACTTCCTCGCGCCCTCCGGTTCCGGCGAGAACACGCTCGTTACCTGTGAGAACGGAGACTTCGCAGCGGATCTCGAGGTCGCAAACGGGGTTCCACGCGCTCCGGAGCTCCCGGCCGCGCTCACCGCGCCGAAGGAGGTCGCGACTCCCGGAGTCACGACGATCGAGGCGCTCGCAGAGATGCTCGGCGTCGACCCCGCCGCGACGTCGAAGGCGATGCCGGTCACGAAGAGCGACGGCACACTCGTGCTCGGTCTCGTTCGCGGCGACGACCGGCTGTCCGAGCCCAAGATGCTCGCTGCGCTCGAGAGCGACTACCGCCCGGCGACGGAGGACGAGATCCGCGCCGCGTTCGGGGCGGGTGGAGGCTCCCTCGGGCCGGTCGGGATCGACGTCGAGGTGCTCGCGGACGAGGCCCTCCGCTCGGGGCAGTTTGTTGCGGGCGCGAATCGCGACGGCTGGCACCTGCTCGGGGTGGAGGCAGGGCGGGACTACGCGCCACGCTTCGCGGATCTCCGTGAAGCGCGTGAGGGCGACGCGTGCCCGGAGTGCGGGGGCGCGCTGCGGTTCCAGACGGCGATCGAGGTCGGCCACATCTTCAAGTTCGCGTCGCGCTACTCGGAGCCGATGGGCGCAACATTCCTCGACGAGGACGGAATGGAGAAGCCGCTCATCGGCGGAAGCTATGGCGTGGGACCCGCTCGTGTGATGGCGGCGGCGGTCGAGCAGTCGCATGACGAGAACGGGATCGTCTGGCCCGCGTCGATCGCGCCGTACGACGTCCACGTGCTGGCGCTCCATGGTGGTGCGGAGGAGGTCGTTGCGCTGGCTGAGTCCGTGGCCGAGACACTTGACGACGCCGGCTTCCAGGTACTCCTCGACGAGCGCGAAGAGCGTCCGGGCGAGAAGTTCGCGGACGCCGACCTCATCGGCTGCCCTGTTCGCGTCATCGTCGGGAAGAAGTCGCTCGACGACAGCTCCGTCGACGTTCGCCGTCGCGACGGCTCGGAGGAGGGGCGCGTGCCGGCGTCAGACGTGCTGAAATGGGTCACGCAGGCCTGATGGCGCGACGGCGGAGATACAGCGACGACCCTTTCGGCCCCACGATCGAGCGGCTGATGGAGGAGACGGGGACGACGTACCGCGGCCTCGCCGCGAAGGCCGATCTCTCGGCCGGCTACCTCAACCACATCGTCCACGGCAATCGCCCGGTGCCGTCGAACGACGTCATCGCCCGGATCGCGGAGTCACTCGACGTCGAGGCGGAGCACTTCCGCGAGTACCGCATCCGCGTCATCACCGACAAGCTCGAGGCGATGCCCGAGCTCATCGACCGCCTCTACAAGCGCCTCGCGTAACTCGTCCTTCGGAGAGGTCCGAGGCGATGGATAACTTCGTCCGCTCCCAGACGTACTAGAGGGCAAGAGTGCGTCGCCGCCCCGACACCGAGCTCGTCGTGCTCGCCCGCGAGGGGTCGAGCGAGGCTGCGGGCGCTCTCTTCGATCGGTACTGGATCCTCGCCTGGCGCGCGGCGTACGCGGTCACAGCCGATCGTGGCCTCGCCGACGACGCGGGGCAGGAAGCGTTCGTGAAGGCGTTCGCCGCGCTGGGCCGGTTCGACGAGACGCAGCCGTTCGCACCCTGGCTCAAGCGCATCGCGATCAACGCCGCGGTCGATTCCCTCCGTCGGAGTCGGCGGCTGGAGGTCGTCCACGACGAGGAGAGCACCTTCCACACGTGGGCGCTCGGTGAGTCGGCCGAGGACGACCTCCGCCGCTGGGCGGTCGCGGACGCGGTTGCGGAGCTCGGCGCTGCCAAGCGTGTCGTCGTGGTGCTGCACTACTGGCTCGACTTGCCGCTCGAGGAGATCGCCGGCGTGCTCGGGCTTCCCATCGGAACCGTCGCGTCGCGACTTGCGCGCGCGAAAGAGGAGCTGCGTGGAGTTCTGGAGGAGCAGCATGTCGTCTGATCTCGAACGCATGCTCCGCGACGCGCGTGAGGCGCTGCCCGAGCCCGGCGACGATACGACGCAGCGCGTGCGCGGACGCTCGGTCTCCACGGTCAGGCGACGACGCCGGCGTGCGCGCATCGTCGTCCTCGTCGGCGCGATGCTCGTCGCGGCGGTCGCGCTCGGCGTCACTGCCGGCTCGCTCAACGCGCCGACCGGAACTGCGGCGCGGGAGCCCGCCGTCATCGGCTTCGTCCCCGAGCAGGGATGGTTCGCGCTGCAGTCGCCGCCGCCCGCGGTTCCCGGACAGCAGACCGCCGCCGTCGCCGCCAACGTCCCGTTTGCGGCCGACGATGTCGTCCACGGGCTCGTCGAGCCGTCAGGCCTCCCGTACTCGACGCTGCTGAGCCTGACTCCACGCGGCATCGTGCTCGTGGCGACGATGACGCCGGAGACGTCTCCGCACATCGCGCCGATCCCCACCAATCCGATCTATCCGAAGGTCGAGCTGCCGCTTCGAGTCCGCGACGGTGTTCCGTGGGTGCAGTGGGGAGCGCAGGTGCGACCCGACCAGCCGCTCGCGCAGTACCAGCTGCGAGCGAGCATTCGCGACTACAACGTCGACGTCGTCGTGTACTTCGGCACGTCGCGGCCGTCGAAGCGCCAGCTGGACGAGGCGCAGCGTCAGCTCGAAGGGCTCGTCGTCCGCTCGCAGCAGTCGGCGAGCGCGCCGGCCCGCGCGGGCGCAGTCGACAGCACTGCAGCCCTCGCCGTCATCGATCGGACGTACGTCTGCAATACGAGCATTCTCGGGGGCATCTACGAGCTCAAGAACCGCGCGCACGGCGGAGTTCGGAGCGGCTCGGGATGGTCGAAGCTCCCCTACGCAGGCGCGAGCAGTGGGGGCTGGGCCGGCCCGCTGACCGGTCTACCGAACGCTCCGAGCAACACGCTCGCCTGGATCACCGCCGGCGCGCCGTCGGCGTCCACCACCGTCGGCGGAGACGGGGAGGTGTTCCCGGTCCTCGGAGGAGGGACGATCGGCGTGAACAGCTCGATGTGCCGCCCGTCGAAGGCGAAGGTCGCGCTCAGCCCGTCCGGTCTGCGCGGCGGCGCTGTGACAGCCGTCAGTGTCCGCGGTCGAGTGTGCGTCTCCTCGTCGCCTCCTCGTGCGATTCAGAGCCTCGGTGGAAGGCTCCTCGGCGTTGCGTGAACGCGCGCGTATCTTCCTCGCGACGAACGCTCCCGCCCGTGAAGCCAAGCTCGCCGTGAGGACGCTCACCGGCAAGCTCCTCGCATACGCGGACGTGTCGGAGTCGGGCAAGGCTCGACAGTTCACGGCCAAGGGATGTACTCCCGAGTGAAGCGGGTCGCTCTCCTCTCGGGCGTGCTCGTCGCCGGCGCCGCTCTCGTCTCGGCCGCCGCCTCCGGTGGAACCGCAGCTCCGAGCGCGGTCCGTGTCGTCGACCGCACGCTCGACGTGTACGACAGGCGTTCAGGGTGGAGCGCGGGTGATCTTCGTGCGCGGCCAGTCGGCGTTCGGCCAGGGAAAGAACCTCGAGTGGCTCGCGCAGACCACCGTGGCCGCCGTCGGGCAGCCCGTGCCGTCGAAGCCGAACTACCGGCCGACGCTCGCCGGGATGACCGCAGGCTGGCCGCCCACGCCGCCGGTGACCTCGGGCGGGATCGGCTTCCACAATCGGCTCTGCAAGGCGACTCGAAGCAAGGTCGGCTTCGCGCGACGAGGCCTCGTCGGAGGCGTCGCGAGCCAGCTCGGCGACGAGTACGCGTGCGTCGTTCCGAGGTCGATGCTCGTCCGCATTCGGGTCACGTTCCGAGAGCCGACCGAGCTCGAGCTCGGTCGCTCGTTCACCTCCGCCAACGGCCGCGTCGTGCGCGGCCAGATCGCCGTGGCCACGCTCGCCGGCAAGCCGCTCGTCTACGGCGAGGTGGCCGAATCGGGGACAGCTCGACTGTTCACCCCGGGGAGCTGCACGTGAGAGCCCTCGTAGCCGTCGCGCTCGTCTGCTCGGCGCTGCTCGTCGGTTCCTCGGCTCGCGCCGAGCCGGACGCCGCGCGGGTCCTCGACCGCACGTTCACCTGCTCGATCTCTCCGCGCGGTGGCCTGTACGTCGTCGACGCACGAGCGCATTCCGGCACTCGCCTGCAGGGAAGGTGGGCGAAGCTCCCGTACGCGGGCCTTCGCTCGGGGAACTTCGGCGGCGAGTCCGGAAACATGCTCGCGTGGGTGACGTCCGGCAAGCCGACGGCGACGACGACTGTCGACCAGGACTTCGAGGCCTTCGACGTGAAGACGTTCGGAACGGTCGGCGTTCGGCGAGACGCATGTCGCGCCACCGCGGCTCCGGTACCGCTGACGCCAGCGGGCCTGCGGGGTGGCGCGGCCGGGGCACTCGGCGACGCGTACGACTGCGCCGCGTCGCGTCAGGTCGTCGTGCGCGTCCGCGCCGTGCTCGCCGCCACCGGACGCCTGAAGCGGGGTACCAACTTCCTCACGGTGCACGTTCCTGTTCTCCGGGCCAAGCTGGCCGTGCGAACTGCGACCGGAAAGCCGATCGCGTACGCCGAGGTCGGCGCGTCCGGGAAGGCGACGCTCTTCGCGGGACGAGGATGCACGGTCGACTGATGCGGGCGCCGATCGTCCTCGTCGCGATCGTCGGCGTCGCAGCGACGCTGCTCTCGCCTGCGGGCGCGCGCGTGGAGGCCTCGCGCATCGTCGATCGCACGTTCCTCTGCGAGTCGGGCTTCCTCGGCGGGCTGTATCAGCTCGACGTGAATTCGCACTACTCGGCGCAACAGGGCTCGTCCGAGCTGACCGTCTACTCGAGCGTCACGAGGAACATCTACGAGTCGCCGCTCGGCGGGATGAGCTCCGAGGGGTTCGCGATCCATCGCGAGCGCTGCGTGCCGACCAAGGCAGCGTTGAAGCTGAGCACGACCGGGATGCGCGGCGGGGTGGTTCCGCCCCTGGGGGCGACGTCGACGTGCGAGACGCCGCGCCGCGTGCTGCTCCGCGTGCGCGCCGTGTTCGAGCGCCCCGTGACGCCGCGCACGTCGAGGCGCTTCGGCTTTCCGCAGTTGACCGCCGAAGGCTCCGTGCGAGAGGCGGCTCTCGCCATCGGCACGCGAGCCGGGAAGCCGATCGCGTATCTCTCCGTCACCGGAACCGAGCGCGCACGGCTCTTCACGGTGCGCACGTGCGAGGAGGACTGATGCGCGAATGACGCGGATCGGCGTCCTGATCGTGCTGCCGGCATCGCTCGGGAGTGCTCCTCGCTCCCGCGTACGGACGAGAGGGAGCGTCGCGCCTCGTCGACCGCACCTTCGTGCTGCCACACGGGATACGTGGGAGGCATCTACCAGACGACGATGCAGTCGTACTGGTCCATCCCGCCGCAGGTCGAGCGGCGGACGCCCTCCGCGACCGTCGTAACCAACCTCACGAACGGGTTCCTGGGCGGCATCAGCTCGAGCTCGATCTACGTGAATCGCCTGCACTGCACCGCGACGAACGCGAAGCTGCCGCTGACGACGAAAGGCTTGCGCGGCGGTACGTTCTCGCCACTGGCCGCGGAGTTCGACTGCTACACGCCACGCAGAGTCCTTCTCCGGCTGCGCGGCGACTTCGTGAAGCCGACGACGCTCCGGACGGCGTCGCCCTTCGGGTACCCGCAGCTCCGGGCGCTCGGGGCGACGAAGCAGGCCGAGCTTGCCGTTGCGACGCTCGCCGGCAAGCCGATCGCCTACGCGTCCATCGCCGGAGCGAAGACTGCACGACTGTTCACCTCGACCGACTGCCAGGAGGACTGATGGAGACGAATGGACCCGTGAGCTCGGCCCCCGACACCGCGACGCGCCTGCTTGCGAACGTCGAGACCGTCGTGCGCGGCAAGACGGAGGAGATCAGGCTCGTCCTGACCGCCCTCGTCTGCGGCGGCCATGTCCTGCTGGAGGACGTGCCCGGCACCGCGAAGACCGTGCTCGCGCGCGCGATCGCCGGAAGCGTCGAGGGCGCCGCGTTCCAGCGCATCCAGTGCACGCCGGACCTCCAGCCGACCGACGTCACCGGGCTCTCCGTCTTCAACCAGCGCGACCGCGACTTCGAGTTCCGGCCGGGCCCGGTGTTCGCGAACGTCCTCCTCGTCGACGAGATCAACCGCGCGATGCCGAAGACGCAGTCCGCGCTCCTCGAGGCGATGGCCGAGCAGCAGGTGACGATCGACGGCGTCACGCGGGAGCTCCCGGAGCCGTTTCTCGTGCTCGCGACCGAGAACCCGATCGAGCAGGAGGGGACGTTCCCGCTGCCCGAAGCACAGCTCGACCGCTTCTTCCTGCGCACGGCGCTCGGGTACCCGTCCGAGGACGACGAGGTCGCGATCGTCGAGCAGCAGTTGAGCGTCCATCCGCTTCGTGCGCTTCGTCCGGTGCTGACGCTCGGCCGAGGTGCACGCGCTGCGCGGTGCCGTCGAGACGGTCTACATCGATCCCGTCATCCGCAGGTGGGTCATCCAGCTCGTCCGTGCGACACGTGCGGCCGAAGGCGTCGCGATCGGCGCATCCGTCCGCGGGAGCCTCGCGCTCGAGCGCGCGACGCGCGCGTGGGCACTGCTGAGCGGGCGCGACTACGTGACGCCGGTCGACGTCGAGGAGCTCTTCCTCTCGGTCGTCATGCACCGCATCGTCTTCACGCCGAGCTTCGTCGCCTCGGCGCGTGAGGTCGGCTGGGAGGCCGCGGCGGATCGTTTCCGCGAGCGCTGCCTGGAGATCGCGCCGCGTCCGGGCGCAGAGCTCGAGCCCGAGGAAGAAGCCACGCTCGCAGTCGCGCAGTGACGGCGACGTTCCCGCTCATCCCGCGCCGGCGGGTGCTCGGCCTTCCGTTCGGAGGGCTGCACAGCATGCGCCGCGGCCTCGGCTCGGACGTCGCGGGATCGCGGCCGTACCAGCCCGGAGACGACGTCGACAAGATCGACTGGTACGCGTCCGCACGCATCTCGCTGGCGCGCGGCTCGGAGGAGTTCGTCGTTCGCGAGCACTTCGCCGACGAAGCGCCACGCGTCGTCGTCCTCTCCGACCGGCGCCCGTCCATGTCCGTGTTCGCGGAAGGCTGGCCGTGGCTGAACAAGCCGGAGGCCATCCGACACGCCGTCACGCTCATCGGCGCGAGCGCGACGGCGGCTCGCGGGCTGCTCGGCTACTTCGACGAGGCCGACGGCGATCCGTACTGGCACCCGCCGCGCAGCTCGCATGCGTACGGCTCGCCCGAGCTCGACCGCAGCTTCGCCGCGCCCGAGGACACCGTGCAGCGCGGCCTGCGCCATCTCGCCGAGCACAAGCGCGACCTGCCGGCCGGCACGTTCGTCTTCATCGTGTCGGACTTCCTCGTCCCACCGACGCGGGACGAGTGGCTCGACGCGCTCGAGCGCCGCTTCGAGATCGTCCCCGTGATCGTCCAGGACCCGATGTGGGAGCAGAGCTTCCCGGACGTGAGCGGCGTCGTCGTGCCGTTCGTCTCGCCGGACGGCTCAGGCGTGTCGCTCGCCTCGCTGACGGCGCGCGAGGCCAGAGAGCTCCGTGAGACGAACGAGCGGCGGTGGGAGGAGCTTCAGCACGGCCTGCGCGCGCTCGACCTCGATCCCGTCATCGTGGACTCGGACGAGTCGCGAGACGTCGTGTCGTCGTTCCTCGGCTGGGCGGATCAGCGCATGTTCACTCGGGGAAGAGCGTGAGGCGCGTCGCCTTCTCGATCGTCGCGCTCGCGGTCACGCTCGCAGGGTGCGGAGGAGACGACTCGAAGCCGCTGCTCGCACAGGGCAAGGCCGCCGCCGTGCGAGGCGCCTTGACGCCGGACGTCCATCTCTTCGGCGAGCCGGTGGTCGCGCACGTCGACGTCATCGTCGACCGCGAGCAGATCGACCCGGACGCCGTGCGCGTGAAGACCGACTTCAAGCCGTACGAGACAGTCGGCGAGACGGTCGTCGAGGAGGAGGAGATCGGCCAGTTCACCCACCTGCGCTACTCGACGACGCTCCGCTGCCTTCGAGAGGACTGCATCCCGCGCACGCTCACCGGCGAGGTCACGATCTCGCAGACGCCGGGGCTTCCGCTCTTCCCGGAGAACCAGCAGCGCGACGAGAAGCGCAAGTACGAGTTTCCGCCTGCGATCGTGACCGCCGAGGTCGAGCCGAAGGACAAGACGCTGGGTCGTGTCGTCTGGCCGCCGCTGCGCTCGGTCTCGCGCATCAACTGGTACGACTCGAGCGTCGTCGGACAGGGATTCCCGTTTGCGTCGACGGTGACGCCCGTCCCCGAGCCGAGCTACCGCATCTCGCCGACGGTGCTGGGGATCGGACTGCTCGCGCTCGCGATCGCGCTGCTCGCAGTGCCCACGATCTATCTCGTCCGGCGCTATCGGGCGCGCCGCGCGCCGCAGAGGGCGCTCAGACCGGCGCAGTCGCCGCTCGAACGCGCGCTCGGGCTCGTCGAGTGGGCGAGCAGGCGTCCTTCGGTCGACGAGCGGCGCGAGGCGCTCGAGGCGCTGGCGTACGAGCTCGACGCGGAGGAGGACGACACCGCGAGCCGCGCGCGTGCGCAGGGCTGGTCTCCACCGTCGCCGGAGACGGAGGAGATGACGGGGCTCGTCGCGGAGATCAGGGAGGGCCATGCGCCTTCGGCCTGAGCGCCCTCGCGCCATCCCGGCGAGCGAGCCGGGCCGCCTGCGCCAGTCCGGCAGGCGCACCACGATCCTGCGTGCGGTCCTCGCCGGAGGGCTTGCGCTCCTGCTCGGCGCGTCGGTGCTCGTGGCACGCCAGTACGACGTCCGCCATGCGCCGCTCGTCGCCTCGGGCTCGAGCGGTGTCATCGTGCTCGATCTGTCCGCCAGCGTGTTCGAGGGCGGCTTCGAGGCGACCGTCCGCAAGCTCGTGCGGACGGACGAGCGCGCCGGGCTGGTCGTGTTCTCGGACGTCGCCTACGAGCTGCTCCCACCCGGCTCGTCGGGACGGGAGTTCGAGCCGTTGCTGCGGTTCTTCCGCTCGACGACGACAGGCTTCCTTCCACCGAACCCGTGGGATCGCTTTCGAGCCGGCACGAGGATCTCCGAGGGCCTGAAGGTCGCGAGCGAAGCGCTGCGTCGCGAGGGTCAGACCGGAGGCACGCTGATCCTCCTGAGCGACCTCGAGATCCTGCCGGACGAGGTGCAACGACTCGTCACGGTGTTCGCCGACCTTCGCCGTGACGGTTTCGAGGTTCGCATCGTGCCGCTCGCGCCACGGGAGGAGCAGCGCGAGCTCATCGAGCTCCTCGTCGGCGACCAGGCGCTCCTGCCGGAGCCCGAGAGCGGGGAGGAGGCCGTGCAGGCGCCCGGAGAGGGCAGGCTCACCGAGGGTCTGCCGTGGGTGTTCCTGCTCGTCGGCCTTGTACTCGTCCTCGCGCTGGCCACCAACGAGCGGCTGCTCGCGCGCCTCGAGGTGAGCCGATGACCCGGCGCGAGCGTGTAGCCGCGATCGCCGCGATCGTGGCGATTCCGATCGCGATCGTGCTCGTGGTGCTCGCGGTCGACGTGCTCAGGACGCCGGGCTGGATCGCGGAGGACGACACGCGCTTCTCCAGCGCTCCGCTGCGCGGCTCCGGGCTGTGGAACGAGCCCGGGCTGCTGGCGACACGCGCGCGCTTGCGCACGCTCGACCTCGAGGACGATCTCGCGTACAGGCGCGCGCTCGCGCTCTTCAAGCGACTTCGACCCGGGGAGGCGGATCAGCTGTCCGACCCCGAGCAGGAGAACCGCTGGGCCGAGCTCCAGTTCGACCTCACGACCGAGAGCCGCGAGAACCCTGACGCCGAGCGCCGCTCGGAGCTCCAGAACCTCATGGGCGTCGTTCTCCTCGCCCGCTACCTCTATGCGTCGCCGGATCAGCGCAGCGAGCTGCTGACCAACTCGATCGGCGCGTTCCGGACGGCGGTCGAGCTCGACGCGCTGAACGACGAAGCGAAGGTGAACCTCGAGCTCGCCCTGCGAGCGTTCGGCCCGATCCTCTTTCCGTCGGATGCGCCGGACACCGGTGGGGCGCAGGGTCAGCAGTCCGGCCAGGGACGCGCAGGAAGCGGGTACTGAGGCGTGGGCGTCAGCTTCCTGACGCCCGTCGCGGCGCTCTTCGGGCTCCTGGCCGCCGTGCCGCTCGCCGTGTTCGTGGGCCGGCGCCGGCGAGCTGCGCAGGTGCGCGCGGCGCTGCGGCTCGAGCCGCTGCCGAGGACGGCCCTGGGGGCTGCTCGCCGCATGTCTCGCCGCCGTTCCCGTGCTCGTGGGCGTCGCTGCCGCGCAGCCTGTCGTCACGAGCGCACGCACCGTCCCGCAACGAAGCGACGCGGAGGTCTTCATCGTCCTCGACACCTCGCGCTCGATGCTCGCGTCCTCGTCGAGCGGCGAGCCGACCCGGTTCGAGCGCGCGCGCGACGACGCGCTCGCGCTCCAGGCAGAGCTTCCCGGGATCCCGGTCGGAATCGCCTCGCTCACCGACCGCGTTCTCCCGCACCTGTTCCCGACCGTCGATCGGCGTGTGTTCGGCGAGACCATGCGCGAGGCCGTCGGCATCGAGCGGCCACCGCCGTCGACGTCGTTCGGTACCAACGTGACGACGCTCGACGCGCTCGGCGCCGTGCCGACGCTGAACTTCTTCACACCCGCGGCGAAGCGCCGCGCGCTCGTCGTCTTCACGGACGGCGAGAGCCAGCCGGTGACGAGCGTGCTGTCGACCGACTTCGGGCGCAGACCGCGTATCGACGTCACACTGGTTCGCGTCGGCGACGGGGATGAGCGGATCTACGAGTCCGGAGTCGCCGAGGCGGGATACACGCCCAATCCGGCCGCGGCGACGTTGCTCGCGACGGCGGCGTCGTCCACACGCGGGCGTGTGCTCCAGGAGGGGCAGGTCTCCGAGGTGGCCGCAGCCGTCCGCGAAGCGCTCGCCACGGGCCCCACCGTCGACCGGCGAATCGAAGGCAATCGCCGGGCGCTCATGCCGTACGTTGCGCTGCTGGCGATCCTCCCACTCGGCTTCGTGCTCTACCGGCGCAACCTCTGAGAGCGGCTAAGGTTCGGCGAGCCACGGGGCGTGGCGTAGCCTGGTAGCGCGTCCGGCTGGGGGCCGGAAGGTCGCAGGTTCAAATCCTGCCGCCCCGACTAGGTTCGACCCAGCGGAGCTCGCCCTCCCTCACTCGGGCTCAGGTCCGGCATTTCGGAAGCCGATTCCCTTGTCATGGCAGTAGAGCGCCCGAGCAGAGTCCGAGGGCGGCCGCCGGTCTTCTCGGAAGCCGCCCTGCTGCAGGCGACGGACTTCTCGTACGCCCGCAGCGTCAGAACACGACGCGGCGCGCAGGATCTCGTGTACCGCATGTTCGCCGTCGCTGCGATCGAGCTCTTTCGGGAGGCGCATCCCGAAAAGGGCGCTCCTCTCGAGTGGCTGCTGGAGCCACACCGTCGTCATACGCTGCTCACAGAGCTCGGTCGCACCGCGAAGCCGCGGTCCGCTGCAGGCGGGCTCACGTGGAGCGAGGAGGACGTCTCCGAATTGATCCGCGTCGGCCTCGAGATCGCCGCGCTGAAGCCGTCGACGAAGCGCGGGGTCGCGAGGATTCGGGAACTCCGGAAGCACTGAGTGTCGGCCCGTTCACCCGATCGGGTCATGACGAGAAACCCTGGGAGCACTACCGTCGGCTTAGCCCGGGCGTCCGGGTAGGCACTCGGTGCCTTGCCGCAGGGCGCGCGGAGGCTGCCCCACGCCCGGGCCTTCCTTGGCGGAGCGCGAACCGACTGCCGATGCATCGACGAAGATGCGATCGGTGCGCCGCCTCCCGCTCGTCACACTCCTCGCCGTCAGCGTCTGGACGGTCGGCGGTCTCGTTGTCGATCGTCACGTCGGGCACGCCGGACAGCTGGCGCTCGGCGTCTTGACGGCCGGAGTCCTCGCGGCGTTCCTCGCGTTCCACCCGACGACGGTCCGTCTGCAGACGCTCGCCGTCGTGGGGATCGCGACCTTGGGTGAGATCGTCGGCTCGCTTGTTTGGGGCCTGTACGGATACCGGCTCGAGAATCTTCCGGCGTTCGTGCCACCGGGGCATGGGCTCGTCTACCTCGCAGGTCTCTCCCTGGCGACATTGCTGGCGCAACGAACGAACGCGTTGCTCATCGCCGCCGGCGTCGTCGCGGCGACGTGGGGGATCGCGGGAGTCACGGTGCTCCCGATACCGGACGTCTCGGGCACGATCGGCTGCGCGTTTCTCATCGCGGTGCTTATCTGGACACGCCGTCCCGTCTACGCCGGCGTCTTCATGGTCGTGGTCGCGCTCGAGCTCTACGGCACTGCGCTCGGCACGTGGACGTGGCAGCCGGCGGTTCCGGGCCTCGGCCTATCGCAGGGGAACCCGCCGAGCGGCGTCGCGAGCGGCTACGTCGTGTTCGATGTCCTCGCCTTGACTCTCGTCGCCCGGCTCGGCGTCGCCGCCGGCGCGCTTCAGTCGAGGAGAGGGCGGAGATCCGACGCGTCGACGACCGTGCCGGCGCGGATGAACTCGCGGGCCACGTCGACTTTGCCCCAGACGTCCCAAAGCAGAAATCCACGCGCCTTGCCGTCGCCGTCGACGTAGGCGACGACGCCCTTCCGGTTCGGCTCGGCCCAATCGGCGACGGTGTCGAGTTCGGAGTCGACATCCCCGACGGCCTCGTAGCCGAGGTCGAAGAGGTCGGAGTAGAAGAACGGGAGGTGCTCGTACGGCTGACCGGCGCCAGCCATGTTGGCCCCCACGGCTCGGCCATGGGTGTTCGCGTGATCCTCGTGCTCGACCCGCCTCGTCCCGCCGAGCGCGGCAGCCGGAAAACGGGCCACGTCGCCGGCGGCGAACACGTCGTCGCGTTCACCGGCACGTCCGAGCTCGTCCACGAGGATGCCGTCGTCCACCGCGAGACCGGCCGCCTCCGCGAGGTCGGTCGTCGGCACGATGCCGAGCCCCGCGACGACGACGTCAGCCTCGACGACGTTCCCTTTCGACGTGGTCACGGTGCCCGACGAGATCGTCTCGACCGACTGGTCCGGAAGGACGGTGACGCCCTTCTCCCGGTAGTAGTCGTTCACGGAGGCGGAGAGCTCGGCCGGGAAGAGGCGCGCGCCGATTCCCGGCCCGGGGAAGACGATCGTGACGTCGCAACCGTTCGTCGCGAGCGCAGCCGCAATCTCCGACCCGATGAAGCCACCACCGACGACCGCAACGCGGACACCGTCGCCCGCGAGCTCGCGGAGACGGTGGTAGTCGTCGAGCGTGCGGTAGTAGATGACGTCGCCTGCGGCGCCGGCCAGCCGTCTCGGTGTGCCTCCTGTCGCGAGGAGCAGCTTCTCGTAGGCGTGCGTCTCGCCCGCGTCGTCGGCCGCCGTCCGCGCGTCGAGATCCACAGAGACGATGCGCCGCCCGACCTGGACGTCGACGTCCAGCTCGGGCGTACCGCGAAAGATCGAGCTCTCTTCCTTGCCGCTCCAGAGTCCCTTCGTGAGCGGGGGCCGGACGTACGGCTCATGCGACTCGGCGCCGAACAGTCCGATCGTCCCATCCGTGTCGTGGTCGCGGATCCCCCGGCACGCCGAATCCGCAGTCATTCCTCCGCCGACGATCAGATATCGGTACGAGGCCATCGCGGCGATCCTAGACGCCGCGGTCAGATACGCGCTGTAGAGTCTCGCGCGGCGTTGACCGGACTGCGCATACCGGCCTTCCTCGTCGTGGCTGCTGTGGCGGTGTGCCTCGTGCTTCCTGCGGAGGGTGCCGAGCAGGCGGGGGGAACCGATCGCGCCGCGATCTTCTACTACCCGTGGTACTCGACCCCCGCGCGGGACGGGCGCTGGGCGCACTGGTACGTCGAGCACGAGGGGACGCCGACGCTGTCGACGCCGTACCTCCCGACCCGCGGCCTGTACTCCTCGTCGAACGCGAAGGTGGTTCTCGCCCAGATGCGGGAGATCGCCGCATCCGGGGTCGGGACCCTCGTCGTCTCGTGGTGGGGCTTCGACTCGCCCGAGCACGAGCGGCTTCTCCTCGTCGAGCAGGCGGCCACGCGCTACGGGCTCGAGGTCGCCATCCATGTCGAGCCGTATCGGGGACGCACGCCGGCTCGGGCGGCAGAGGACATCCAGAAGCTCCGGCGAGAAGGAGGCTTCACCGACTTCTATCTCTACGACGTGGATCGCGACGCAGCGGCAGCCTGGGCCGAGGCGCTCGACCCGCTCGTCGACGTGCGGGTCTTCGGTCACACGACGCTCGTCGGACGCGCCAAGGCGTCCGGGTTCGACGGTCTCTACACGTACGACGTCGTGACGTGGAACGGTGCGCTGTTCAAGCGGCTCTGTACGCAGGCCCATGCTGTGGGCCTCCTCTGCGCGCCGTCGGTGGGGCCGGGATACGACGCGCGGCTTGCAACTCGTCACGCGGTGGTGCGTCAACGAAACGACGGCCTCACGTACGACCGCATGTGGAAGACCGCGCTCAGGGCCGACGCGGACATCGTCACGATCACGAGCTACAACGAGTGGCAGGAGGGCACGCAGATCGAGCCCGCGCGCGTCGCCGTCGGCAAGCCGAGCTACGAGGGCGCCTGGGGCAAGACCGGCGTGCCGGCCCAGCGCGCGTACCTCGATGCCACCGCGAGCTGGACGGCCCGCCTCGGCGCGCTTCCGCGCTAGATCAGTAGAGGGCGGTCGCGAGCCTGCGCCGGTAGGCGACCGTGATCGGGTCATCGTGCCCGAGGTCGGCGAAGACGGCGAGCGCGACCTCTCGCAGACGCTCGCGGGCCTCGGGTGGCGCGTCGCCGATCGCGTCGATGACGAGCTCGAGCGCACGCTCCGGCTCGCCCGCTTCGAGCGCCTGGAGGACGTCGGGGAGCTCGCCGCTCGCGCGAAGCTCCTCGACCAGCCCGTCCACCCTGGGCGGTGCGAGCAGCTCGTCGAGGAAGGACGCCACTGCAACGGGCGAGCGCGCGCCCACGAACTCCGAGACGACGCGCCCGTCCTTGAACGCCTTGACCGCGGGGATGCCCTGCACGCGATGAGCCGCCGCGAGACCCGGATTGGCGTCCACATCTACCTTCGCGAGCACGACCGATCCGTCACGGGCGGCGATCTGCTCCTCGAGCACCGGCGTGAGAGCTCGGCACGGGCCGCACCACGCAGCCCAGAAGTCGACGACGACGGGCACCTCGCGCGAGCGCTCGACGACGTCGCTCTCGAATGTCGTCTCCGAGACGTCCACCTCGCGCGACTGTAGCTGGATGGTCGATGCCCCGATCTCGCGCGTCCGATGCGCGATCTGGCGCGTCCGGGACGCTTTCCCCCGCGCCTGGGGTCTGGCTTCAGCCAGACCCCAGACGTGCGCGAGGCGTGCGCTTCGCGACGGGAGAACGATGTCAAGGCGTCGGCCTTGCCACCGCTCTCCCGTCGCGCCCCGGAGCGGCCAGCTCGCTCCCCGGAGCCGGCGATCTCGTGGCATCAACCATCTACGACACCACGACGTCAGCCCCGCAGCCCGCGATGAGAGCCGCGGGTACGTGCTCGGACTCGACGTCTCGCAGCGAGCGGTGCCCGAGGTCGATCTCGATCTCGGGCCAGGTGTCGAGTCCGAGCGAACGCGCGCCGATCTCTCGGCCGAAGCCGTACAGCTCGTCCGTCGAGAAGACGCCGCGCCGTCCGCTCTGGCGCCGCGCGATGCCCTCCAGCTCGCGGAGCTCTTCGAAGGGATCGATGCGTACGTTCGAGTCGGAGCCGATGCAGATCGGGATCCCACGTGTGCGCACGCGCTCGGCGGGGAGGAAGCCGTCGCCGAGGTCCGCTTCCGTCGTCGGGCACGCGCAGATCGTCGAGCCGTGCGCCGAGAGGAGGTCGAGCTCGGCCCCGTTCGCATGAGTTGCATGGACGATCGTCGTCCGCTCGGTCAGACAGCCCGTCCGTGCGAGGAGCTCGATCGGCCGGCAGCCGTGCTCCGCGAGGCACTCCTCGATCTCCTTCGGCTGCTCGTCCGCGTGGATGTGCAGCGGGAGCTGCTCTCCGTCGGCGTAGCGCCCGATCTCCTCGAGCCACTCGGCCGGACAGGCGCGGACGGAGTGGGGGGCCAGCCCGACGCGGATGCCGGCGGCCCGGAGGGACTCGACTTGCTCGAGATACGTCCTGCACCGACTCCTGGCGAAAGCGGTCGAGACCGCCGCGTGCGTAGGCGACGTGTAGCAGCACCAGCTCGATCCCGGCCGTACCGGCGGCAGCGGCAGCCGCATGAGCCTCCGGCACGCCGATGTAGTGGAACTCGCCGACAGCGGTGTAACCGGCGGCGAGCATCTCCCGGTAGCCCTGCTCGTACGCGTCGCGAACGAGATCAGGCGTCTGGCGCTCCGCCTCGGCGAGCATCACCTCGCGCCACGCCCAGAAATCGCTACCCGCAGCGCGCCCGCGTAGCGCGCGCTGAAACGTGTGGCTGTGCGCGTTTACGAAGCCCGGAATGCGCAACGTGCCCGCCACCCGGGCGACGCTACCAGGGGCGGCGTACTGTTCCGCCGTGTCCTGGGCCGAGATCCGGCAGGCGATCCCGAACGCGCTCACGATCGCGCGCTTCGCCGCCATTCCGGTGTTCGTCTGGCTCTATCTGGATGCCGGAGACGGCCCGGCGTGGGGGGCAGGGATCTTCTTCGCCGCCGCTGCGCTCACCGATCAGCTCGACGGCTACCTGGCGCGTCGCTGGCACGTCGAGTCCCGGTTCGGCCAGGTCGCCGACCCGCTCGCCGATCGGCTGATGATCGGCACGGCGGCGATCCTCATGCTCGCGACGGGGCGGATACCGCTCCTCGCCGCGCTCGTCATCCTCGGCCGAGACGTCCTCCTCGTGCTCGGCTACCGGCTCCTGTCGCCGAGTGGCTACGACCTGGAGGTGACGTTCCTCGGCAAGACCGCGACGTGGGTGCTCTACGCCGCGCTCGGCTTCGTCCTCGTCACGGAGGAAGGGACGACATGGCCTCTCGTGATCCTCTGGATCGGGATCGCGCTCTCCCTCGGCGCGGGCGTCCAGTACGCCCTGCGCGCGTCGAGGCAGGTGCGTGACGGAAGGGACTCTCGAGTCGAGCGCGAACCCTGACGAGGACTCAAGTCTCAACCTGAGGTTGACCCCTCCGTACGACTGTTGCTTTACTCAGGTCTCCCCACGAGGAAAGGCGGCCGGTGGAAACACTCCCTGATCTCTCGACCCTGTCCGACGACGACCTTCGCGCGATGATCCGCGAGCTCGAGACGGAGGAGGACGAAGTCTCGTTTCGGCGCCGGGTGCTCCACGGGCGCATCGACATCCTTCGCGCCGAGCTCGTCGCGCGCCTACGCGAGCAGGTGAGTGCGGGCGAGGCCAAGCTTGCCGATGTCGGGCGCCTGAGCGAGATCCTCACGGCGAAAGCCGCTCCCACGGACGGCGAGTGAGCCACACCTACTGCCCCGAATGCGGCTTCCAGAACCCGGAGGCCTCGAACTACTGCTCGCGCTGCGGTGCGCTCCTGAGCGTGGAGACGGGATCGGAGACGACGATGAGCTTCGACATCGACCAACCGGGCGATGAGGTCGACCTCCTCGAAGCGCTGGGCATCAGCGGGCCTGCGCTGGTCGTCCGTTCCGGAGGCGGGATGGCCGGCCAGTCGTTCCAGCCCGACGAAGGCAGCACGCTCATCGGCCGCTCGCCCGAATGTGACGTGTTCCTCGACGACGTGACTGTCTCCCGCCGGCACGCGGAGCTCGTCCGTGACGGCGAGACGTTCACGATCCGAGACCTCGAGAGCCTGAACGGCACCTACGTCAACCGCCGGCGCATCGAGTCGACCGTCCTCGAGGACGACGACGAGGTGCAGATCGGCAAGTACCGGCTGACCTTTCTCCAGAGATGAGCACGGTCGCGACACGACGGGAGCGGGGAGGTGCGGAGCCGCGTCTCCGCACGATCGGCTCCGTCTGCGAAGAGCTGCGCGAGCAGTTCCCGGACATCTCCGTGTCGAAGATCCGGTACCTCGAGGATCAGGGTCTCATCGCGCCTCGGCGCACGCGCGGGGGCTACCGGCTCTTCGCGCCGGACGACATCGAGCGCCTGACGACGATCCTGAAGCTCCAGCGCGACGAGTTCCTGCCGCTGCGGGTGATCCGCGAGGAGCTCGACGGCCCGGGTGCGTCGAACGACCGGACGCGCCGGCGGAGTGTTGGCGTCCTCGGTCACGAGGACGAGATCGACGAGGGCGAGCTCTGCGAGCGCGCCGCGGTGTCCCACGACCTCGTGCGTCAGCTCGAGGAGTTCGGCCTCCTCGTGTCGCGCTCCGAAGGGGGAGAGCGCTTCTACGGCGAGAGCGAGGCCGACATCGCCGCCGCGTGCGCGCGTCTGGCCCGGTTCGGCGTCGACGCACGCCATCTGCGCACGTTCGTGACCGGTGCGGGGCGCCAGGCGGCGCTGGTCGAGCAGCTCGTGGCGCCGGGCCTCCGCGCCCGTAACGCTCAGCGCCGCAAGGACGCGCTCGAGGACTTGGAGGCGCTCTCGCGCGTCGCACAGGAGCTCTCACACCTCCTCCTCGTCCGCGAGCTGCGCGGAACCGTGGAGCGGACCGGGTGAGCCTCGACCTGCGCGATCGAATTCGCGACGTCCCGGACTTCCCGACTGAAGGGGTTCTCTTCAAGGACCTGATGCCGCTGATCGCCGACCCGCAGTACTTCGCCGAGACGATCCGGCAGCTGGCCGAGTGGGCGAGACCGCGGGAGCCGGCGCTCGTCTTCGGTGCCGAGGCGCGGGGGTTCATCTTCGGCTCGGCGCTCGCCTACGCGCTCGGAGCGGGATTCATCGCCGCACGCAAGCCGGGCAAGCTGCCGCGCGAGACCGTCGAGGCGACGTACGACCTCGAATACGGCACGGACAGCCTGCACGTGCACAAGGACGCGGTTGCCAAAGGCGTGCGCGTCATCGTCGTCGACGACGTGCTCGCAACCGGTGGGACCGCGCGGGCGAAGGTACAGCTCGTCGAGGAGCTCGGCGGCGTGGTCGCGGGCGTGCTGTTCGTCATCGAGCTCGACTTCCTGCACGGCCGAGAGCGCCTCGCGGGCTACGACGTGCACTCGCTCGTCACGTACTGATCCGGAGCGGCGTTTGCGCCTCCTTGCTCTGGGGCAGGCTCCGTCCGGATGCCTCCTTACAACGAGAGAATGGGTGGACGAACGAGGAAACCGGGTTCACTCCCGCCAGGGATCGGTGACCTAGCTCACGGGGCCGATGCCCGTTCCATGAGTGCCGCCGTGCTCACACAGGTCGCCCCCGCCGCCTCGCAGCGGATTCTCGAAGATGTCAGCGCGCTCGCCGGGCCGGAGGGGATGCCGAAACAACCAGCGCTCGCTCGCCTCGAAGAGGCGATCGGGCGCGACTTCGCCGACCGCCTCGTCGCCGCGCTGAGCGACAAGCCGGATCCGAATCGGCGCTGACGTCCCGCTCGGGCGGGGCCAGTCCCGCGTAGCGGGTTAGACGCCGCCGCGCGTGCGCACGAACAGGAAGATCGCCGCCGCCGCGACGAGCGAGATCACGAACGCGATGCCTCCCGGCACGCCGATCGCGAGCGATCCGAGCCACATGTAGAGAAAGAAGACGACCGACCAGACGAAGGAGTGGACGCCCTGGTCGATGCTCGGTGCTCGGAGGTGCATCGGCGCGATCCTACACACGCTACGGGACCAAGAATTCACCGAGCCGGTTGCGCTTTCGTCCACTCGACCCGCTGACCGTCCGCTTCCGCGTAGAGCCTGCGAGCTGAGCTTCGACCTACTTGCGCTCCGTGCTCGGTGCAATCGGGAAGCTATGGGACATGGCCGGCAGGGTCAAGGCGGCCGTTCACCTGATTGCCGCAATTTGCGTCCCTTTTGTTCTCCGGCTCCGCTCCGCGGGGTCGAACGTAGGATCTCGCCGTGCGCCGCTCAGTCGTGTTCAGCGTTGCGGGCGTCGCGCTCGGCCTCGCCTTCGTCCTCACGCTCATCGGAGTGGGGGACGACGCCGACGCGGTAACGAACGGCCAAGCCCTCGTCCTCGGGCTCGTTCAAGGGCTGACCGAGCTCCTGCCGATCTCGTCGTCGGGTCACCTCATCCTCGTGCCCTGGGCGGCCGAGTGGACGTACCTGGAGGCGAACGACCGCTTCAACCAGACGTTCGACGTCGCTCTGCATCTCGGGACGCTCGTCGCCGTCGCCGCGTACTTCTGGAGCGACTTCGTGCGTCTCATCCGAGCGTTGCTCGTGTCACTCGGACAACGGCGCGTCGACACACCCGACCAGCGGATCGCCTGGTTCGTCGTCGTTGCGACGATTCCGGCCGGCCTCGCGGGTCTCCTCGGAGAGAACTGGATCGCAGACAACCTCGGCGAGCCGTGGCAGATCCTCATCCTCCTGGCCGCCGGCGCGCTGCTCCTGCTGTGGGCAGATCGCTCGCCGCAAGACGCGCGCGATGGGAGACCTCGGGATGCGTCACGCAGTCGTCATGGGGCTCGCGCAGGCACTCGCGCTCGCGCCCGGAGTCTCGCGCTCGGGCATCACGATCACGGCCGGCCGGTTCATGAACCTCGATCGAGACAGCGCGGCGCGCTTCTCCTTCTACTTGCTCCTGCCGACGACGCTCGGTGCGGTCCTCCTGAAGGGAGTCGGAGACGTGCTCTTGGGGGAGCTTCCCGACGGCTGGATCGGCCCGTTCGTCGTCGGCACGCTGGCGGCGCTCGGCAGCGCTCTCCTCGCGATCGAATGGCTGCTGGGCTACGTGCGGCGTCACACGTACGGGGTCTTCGTCGTGTACCGCCTGGTCGTCGCAGCGCTCGTCCTGGTCGCGATCGTGAGCGGGCTGCGCGATTCGACCTTCTAGGTCGACGCACGGTAATCAGCGTTATGTCAAGTTGATCGAAATCGAAACGGATTCCCCACCACCCCGCCTCGACGCTGTAGCTTTCAGGAACGCTCGTCTACCTGAGGGGGTGGCCCATGTTGGCTCTGAGCGTTCGGGCACTACTGATCTCGATCTCCGTTCTCGCCGCCGCGATCGTGGTGTTTCTCATCGCAACGGCTTGATCGCGCACTCGCGCGCGCCTGACCCGGTCGAGGGAAATCTCGCGTGCCCCCTAGACACGGGGCTCGAGACGCGAGAGATTGTCACCTACCGCTGTTTCTGCGTTCCCCGCCGCGCATGACCCAGATCGACATCGAGCACATCCTCCTGATCGAGGAAATCCGGCAGCTGCTGGAGCAGTCCGAGCTGATCGGAAACGTGAGCGTGTCCGATCTCGCCGAGATGGCCGAGACGTACGACCTCACGGAGCTCGAGCAGGACGCGCTTCTTCGTGAGCTCGACCGTCGCTCGATCGACATCGTCGAGGCAGCCCCCCACTCCGAGGCCGTCGTCGCGCTGACCGCACCGGTCGAGACGACGACGGATGCGCTGCAGCTCTTCCTGCGCGAGGCCGGCAGACACCAGCTCCTGACCGCGGCGCAGGAGGTCGAGCTCGCGAAGCGCATCGAGCGCGGCGACATGGAGGCGAAGGAGCGCATGATCCAGTCGAACCTGCGGCTCGTCGTCTCGATCGCCAAGAACTACCGCAACCAGGGCCTCCCGTTCCTCGATCTCATCCAGGAGGGGACGCTGGGGCTCATCCGCGCGGTCGAGAAGTTCGACTGGCGTCGTGGCTTCAAGTTCTCGACGTACGCCACGTGGTGGATCCGTCAGGCGGTCGCCCGCGCACTGGCGGACAAGGCGCGCACGATCCGCATGCCGGTGCACATCGTCGAGCGTCTGCAGAAGATCAACCGCGCGGACCGGCAGCTGTGGACGCAGCTCGGGCGCGAGCCGTCGCTCGAGGAGATCGCCGACGAGGCCTCTCTCACGGTGCAGCAGGTGCTCGAGGTGCGGGCTGCGGCGCGCGCGTCGACGAGCCTCGATGCTCCCGTCGGGGACGGCGACGACGCCGTCTTCGGCGACTTCGTGGCCGGGGACGAGCCGCTCCCGGAGGAGACGGTCGAGCACAACCTGCGCAGCGAGGCGCTTCGGCATGCACTCGCAGCCCTCCCCCAGCGTGAACGCGAGGTCGTCGTGATGCGCTACGGGCTCACCGGCGCGGAGCCGCAGACGCTCGAGGAGATCGGAAGGCGCCTCGGCCTCACGCGCGAGCGCGTGCGTCAGATCGAGCTCGAGTCGCTGCGCCGCCTCGCCAGCCTGCGCGAGATGCAGGCCGTCGACGTGACGTAGGCGAGATACATGTCGCCCTACGAGCGAAGATAGAGCTCGAGCCCGGGCGCGATGGCGCGGAGCTCGCGGAGGGCGCGCGCCTCGAGCTGTCGCACACGCTCTCGTGTGATTCCCAGGTTCTGGCCGACCTCTTCGAGCGTGCGCGGTCGGACACCGTCCAGGCCGAAGCGCTCGACGACAACGCGTCGCTGGCGAGGTTGGAGCTGCCCGAGTGCGTCGAGAAGCTCGGACGAGCGGGCCCGATCTGCGGTCTCGACCTCCGGCTGCTGTGCGTTCACGTCAGGAATGAGGTCGGAGACGCTCGAGTCTCCTTCACCGATCGGCGTATCCAGGCTTACCGGGTCGAGCACGAGCTCGAGCAGCTCCTGGACGCGCTCGGGAGTGATGTCGATCTCGGCTGCGATCTCCTCGAGAGACGGATCGCGGTTGAGCTTCTGACCGAGGAGACGGCGCGTCTTCGTGACCTTGCGCACCTGGTCGGCGACGTGAACCGGAAGTCGGATCGTCCGGCCCTGCTCTGCGAGTGCTCGCGAGATCGCCTGCTTGATCCACCACGTCGCATACGTGGAGAGCTTGAAGCCCATGCGGTAGTCGAACTTCTCCACGGCGCGGATGAGCCCGAGGTTCCCCTCCTGGATGAGGTCGAGCAGCGGAACCTCGGCGCGCGTGTAGTTGCGTGTGATCGACATGACGAGCCTGAGGTTCGACTCGATCAGCTTGCGCTTCGCGGCCTCGTCGCCCATGTCCTTGAGACGCGCGAGCTCGCGCTCCTGCCCAGGCGTGAGCAACCGTCCGTCGCCGATCTGACGCACGTAGAGCTTGAGCGGGTCGTCGGCCGTCGGGCCGGCGAGCCCGGGAAGCTCACGGGGGGTCGCGACCTCGTCCGCCGCGGAGGTCGTCTCGTCGTCGGGCGCGTCAAAGAGATGCTCGGCTGCGTGGCCTTCCACGGCGCATGTATCGGTCGTACGGTTGCCCCGCTTGAGGGATGACAGCTCCGGCGAGGGATTCTCGGCTCCGAGGAGAAGCCGATGGTCGGTGCAACACGGTCCTCACAAACATCGTCCGCAGGGGCGCGTCTACGTCTTCGTGTCGTCCGATCCACGGGAGGAAAATGACTTGAGGTCAGGCTGAAGTCTGACCCCAACGCAGGATCACCATGTGCGGAATAGCCGGATTCAGCCTCGATCCCGAGTCGACCGTCGACCGGACGCTCGCTGCCCAGGCGCTCCTGGCCGGGATCTCCGAGCGCGGCGCGGACGCCGTCGGGTATGCCCATCGCGGCGCGGCGAGCAACACGCGCGTGACGAAGCTCCGCGGCGGTGCGAGCGCGCTCCTCGACGAGCTCGCCGTTCCGGCGGAGACGCAGCAGGCGCTGATTCACGTGCGCGACTTCACGAAGGGTCACCCGGACATCGAGGCGAACAATCACCCCATCCGGCACGGCACGGTCGTCGGCATCCACAACGGAATCGTGCTGAACGACGATGCGCTGCTCGCTCGCTATGACATCGAGCGCGCAGAGCCACACATGACGGTCGACTCCGAGGCGATCTTCGCGCTCATGGAGCTTCGAGCGCATGACCCACGTGCACTCTCGGAGCTCCGCGGCGCCATGGCTGCGGCGTGGCTCGACGACCGCGACGGTGCGGTGCTGTACGTCGCCCGGGGTCGGATGCGGCCGCTCTGGCTCGCGCTGTCCGACGACGGGCTCTACTTCGCGTCCACCCGCCGCGCGCTCACGATCGTCGCGGCGGCGCTTCGGACTCATCTCGATATCCGCGAGGTGCGGGAGGGGCGTCTGCTGCACGTCGTCGCGGGTCGGGTCGTGCGTGAGCGGCGTTTCCGCCCCGACCGGCGCTATCGCGAGGACGAGTACCTCCCGCCCGTTCGGGCGCCGCGCGAGGCCGTCTCGTGCCTCGAGCGGCTTGCAGCGCTCACCTCAATCAGCGCCGCGTAGCGAACCGTCCGGCAGGACGTCCACGCCGTCGGCGCGAAGTCGCTCGCGGACGAGGTACTGGAACGCGGTCCACGCCCCACGCGGGACGTCGAGCATCCGATACACCTGCCACTCGGACAGGAGCGTCGGGTTCACACGTCGTGCCTCGGCCCAGTCCGCCATCTTCGGCAGGCGACCGAGATCGTGCGCCAGAGCTCGCACCTTGCTCGACCGCTCGCTCGAGTCGCTCCTCGCCCTGGAGTACCTCGAAACCGGCCTCGCGCAGCGCGTTTCCGAGGGAGCCGAACGTGTGCGCGTACAGCGAGGCGGAGGGGAGCGAGCGCCGGCGTGCGGCGAGATCGCGTGCGGTCGGCGTACGACCGAGTTCCGTGCCCAGCGCCCGGAGCTGCTCCAACAGCTCCTCGCGCGTCAGGAACCGGCGTGGGTAGAGCCCGGCGGCCCGCTTGGCCGCGTTCCACGTCCCGAAGTGCTCGATGACGGTCTGCGGGTGCACGCGCGCGTCCGGATCCTTTGCGAACTCGCGCATCGTGGGCGATCGCCCCATCCGCTCCGCGGCGGCTCGGAGCTGCTCGAGGATCTCCTCGTCGGTGTAGCGGCGTCGGAGACCCGCGCGAAATGCGGCCAGCTCGGCCTCGTCGATGCGCACCGAGGCACGCTTACGTGAGCGCGGACGCGCCATCTCTGCAAAGAGCTTAGAGCGTTCTACGTAATCTGCAAGTATCCCAGAGCAGCGATCGCCCTCCTCCCCTCTCGGTACGCTCGCCGGCGATGGGCTTACGGCTTGCATTGGAGACGACCGCCGCGCGTGGGATCGGCGCCCTGTCGCGAGCAGTCGGCCGCGGCGGGGGTACGACACTCCCCGGCAAGATGCTCTGGAAGGTTCACCCAGCGGCCGTCGACGACCTCGCGGCACGCATTCCGGGCGGCGTGGCGCTCATGTCGGCCACGAACGGAAAGACGACGACGACTGCGATGGCCGCCGAGATCCTCGGCGCCGACACACGCCTCGCATGGAACCGCGCCGGCGCGAACCTGCTCTCCGGGATCACCTCCGCACTCGTGACCGCCCGCCGAGCCGAGCTGGGCCTCTTCGAGGTCGACGAGGGTGCACTTCCCGAGGCGCTCACGCGGCTGCGGCCGCGCGTCGTGACGCTCGGGAATCTCTTCCGAGATCAGCTCGACCGCTACGGCGAGCTCGAGATCGTGGCCGAGCGCTGGAGAGCGGCAATCGGCGAGCTTCCTGCGACGGCCACGCTCGTCGTGAACGGCGACGATCCGATCGTGGCCGATCTCGCCGACGGTCGCGAGCGCGCGCTTCGCTTCGGGCTCGACGACCCGCGCCAGTCTCGATCGGGTCTGCAGCACGCTGCGGACTCGAAGTACTGCGTGCGCTGCGGGACGCCCTACGCCTACGACGCGGTGTACGTCGGCCATCTCGGCGACTACCGCTGCCCGCAGTGCGGTCACGAGCGACCGCAGCTCGACGTCGTCGCGCGGGAGATCGAGCTGCGTGGCCTCCTCGCGTCGCGCTTCCGCCTCGTCGCACCTGCCGGCGAAGCGGAGATCGAGCTTGCGCTCCCCGGCCTCTACAACGTCTACAACGCGGTGGCTGCCGCGTCGCTCTCGCTCGCGGTCGGCGCGACGCTCGAGGAGGTGCGCGCGGGACTCTCTCGCTTCGGTGCGGCTTTCGGACGCTTCGAGCGCATCCCAGCCGGTGGCAAGTCGGTGGTTCTGCTCCTGATCAAGAACCCTGCCGGGGCGAACGAGGTCGTGCGGACGCTCGAGATCGGCATCCCTCCCGTTCTCGTGATCGCGCTGAACGACGCGATCGCGGACGGCCAGGACGTCTCGTGGATCTGGGACGTCGACTTCGAGCCGCTGCTCGAGCACGCGGGCCTCGTGATCGCCACAGGCCAGCGCGCGGCCGAGCTGGGCTTGCGGATGGCGTACGGCGGGCTTCCGGCGGAACGGCTCGAGGTGATCCCGTCGCTCGAGCGTGCCCTCGATCGGGGCCTGAGCCTGGTCGAGGCGGGAACGGACCTCGTCATCTTGCCGACGTATACGGCGATGCTCTCGCTGCGCGGGATCCTGGCCGACCGCGGTGCCGTCCGACCGTACTGGGAGGACCGGGTGGCATGAAGATCAGGCTCGGTCACCTCTATCCGGAGTACCTCAACATCTACGCCGACAGAGGGAACATCGCGGTGCTCGCGCGGAGAGCGGCGCGGCGCGGGTACGAGCTCGACGTCCAGTCGATCGGGATCGGCGACCCGCTCGATCCGGCCGGACACGATCTTCTGTACATCGGCGGCGGCCAGGATCGGGAGCAGGGACTCATCGCACCCGACCTCGCCGCCAAGGGCGATGCGATTCGGGTCGCGCACGATCGTGGCGTCGCGCTGCTCGCGGTCTGCGGCGGATACCAGCTGCTGGGCCGAGGCTACCGCGGTCGTGACGGTTCGTTCATGCCGGGAGCCGGGCTCTTCGCCCACGAGACCGTGGCTGGAGACGTGCGGATGATCGGCGACGTCTTGCTCGAGTGCCAGCTGTCACCCGGTCGAGCGGTCGAGGTCGCCGGCTTCGAGAACCATGCGGGAAGAACGATTCTGGACGACGGCGCAGAGCCCCTCGGCCGCGTCGTGCACGGGTTCGGCAACGACGGGAGCTCGGGGTTCGAGGGCTGCCGGCTCGGCCGGGCCATCGGCACATATCTCCACGGGCCGCTGCTTCCACGGAACCCGGCGCTCGCGGACTGGCTGCTGGCACAGGCCGTCGCTCATGCAACGGGCGGCGGTTCGCCCGATCTTTCCCCGCTTCCCGACGAGCTCGAGCGCGAGGCGTTTCGCGTGGCCGCGGAGAGAGCTCGGAAGCGTGGCGGTCGACGCTAATTCCGGGTTTCTCGTGGGGCACCCCATCCCACCACCCGCTGCGATCGTAACGAGAAAACCGTCATGCATGGTGATCGGAACCGCATCGAGATCGTCACGATCGTTCCTCAGGTCACGGTGCCCACATCTCGCCGAGGTAGGTCGCCGGATCGCCCGGCTGCCAGCGTTGAAGGAAGCGGTGAATGGGCGGATGCAGCGCGATCGAGTCGAGCTCGCGCATGAGGAAAGCCCGGTGCCCGCGAACGGCGTCGTCCTGCGAGGCGACGCCCTCGAGCGATCCGGTCACATCCGCCGCGAAGACGACGTGAACGACGTGCTTGCGGTAGGCGCTCGTGCGCGGCGCGATGGAGTCGATGATCGCAACCGGCCCCTCCAGCGGTATGTCCATCCCGTCGTCGAACAACCCCGTCTCCTCCCAGAGCTCGCGCCGCAACGCGTCGACGAGGCTCTCACCTGCCCGTACGCCGCCGCCGGGAAGCAGCCAGACCTCTCCGGACGGCTTCTCGTGCCGGAGCAGCAGGATGCGACCCTGCCAGCGCAGGATCGCCGATACGCGAATTCGCGGCTCCATCACCCCGTCACCGCTAGGACGAGCCGAATCCCCGCACGCCACGCTCGCTCGAGGTGAGCTCGTCCACCTCGACCAGCCGAACTGTGGCGACGGGCGCCACGACGAGTTGTGCGACGCGCATCCCGGGCTCGACGGAGAAGGCCTCTCTGCCGGTGTTCAGAAGGATGACTCGGATCTCTCCGCGGTAGCCCGAGTCGATCAGTCCCGGCGAGTTGACGATGCCGATTCCGTGCCGCGCGGCGAGTCCGGATCGGGGCTGGACGAATCCCGCGTACCCGTCCGGAATCTCGACTGCGAGCCCCGTCGGCACGACCGCACGCTCCCCGGGTGGCAGCAGCACGTGCTCGCAGGACGAGAGGTCGAGGCCCGCGTCGCCGTTGTAGGCCTGATCCGGAATCCGCGCGTCCGGCCGCAGTCGGCGAACGGGGACGTCGATCATCGGACCGACGCCTCGAGCTCGTCCTCATCCTCGGCGACGAGGTAGCGGGCGAACCGCGCAGCTTCGGCTCGCGGGAGCCGTGCTCGAACCCGGACGCCCTCCGCGGTGTCTCGCCGCTCCGCGATCGGCGAACCCAGGTCGTACAGCGCGGTCAGCACGTTCCCGTCTGCGTACGGCACGAGGAGCCGCACGTCCTCGAAGCGATTCGAGAACAACTCGGCGATTCGCTCCTCGAGCGCGTCCAGACCCTCACCTGTCTGCGCAGAGATCAACAGTGCGCGCGGGTACGCGTGCTCGATTCGACGGCGCGCAAGCGCGTCGAGCGCGTCGGCCTTGTTCAGGACGAGCTCGAGCGGAACGTCGTCGGCCCCGATGTCGGAGAGCACCTCCTCGACAGCCCCGATCGTCTCCCGTAGCCGTTCCTCCGGAAGGGATGCGTCGGCGACGTGCAGGATCAGGTCGGAGACGAGCGTCTCCTCGAGTGTCGCCGCGAATCCTTCGACGAGCTGCGTCGGCAGGCGGCGAATGAAGCCGACGGTGTCCGTGACGAGATAGCGCTTGCCGTCGTGCTCGAATGCCCGCGTCGTCGGATCGAGCGTCTCGAAGAGACGATCGTCGACGGAGGCATCGGCGCCGGTCAGCGCGTTCAGGAGCGTCGACTTCCCGACGTTGGTGTAGCCGGCCAGCGCGACGGTGGGAGTGGCAGCCCGAACGCGCTCCTTGCGCCGAGTCGAGCGCTGGCTCTGAAGCGTTCGCAGGCGGCGCTTGAGGAGAGATACCCGGGTTCGAGCGAGTCGGCGGTCGGTCTCGAGCTGCGTCTCACCCGGGCCTCGTGTGCCGACACCGCCACCGAGGCGCTCGAGATGCTTCCACATGCCGCGCATCCGCGGGAGGTTGTACTCGAGCTGCGCCAGCTCCACCTGGAGCTTGCCCTCGGCGCTCCGAGCGTGCTGCGCGAAGATGTCGAGGATCAGCTGCGTGCGATCGACAACGCGAGCGCCGAGCTCGTCTTCGAGCGAGCGCTGCTGGGTCGGGCTGAGCTCGTCGTCGGCGACGAGAACCTCCGCGTCCGCCCCCGAGAACGCGGCCTTGAGCTCTCCGAGCTTGCCCTTTCCGACGAACGTCCGCGGATCCGGCCGGCCCCGGTGCTGGACGACTTCTCCGACGGGCGCTGCGCCCGACGTGAGCGCGAGCTCACGGAGCTCCCCGAGCTCGTCGGCACCGTTCGAGCCCTTCGGATACACGCCGACAAGGAGAGCTCGCTCCGGCTCCGCCCCGGGCGCCGGATCGGGCTGGCGCGCAGTCACCGCGTGATTATGCCCCGGTACGCTCCTGCGGTGACCGCGCTCGCCGATCGTCTCGCCGCGCGGACGCTCGAGCTCGTGGACATCCCATCGCAGAGCGGAAGCGAGGAAGCCATTCGCGAGCGCCTCCTGGAGCTCGTCCCGTCGTCGTTTCGCGCCGAGTTCGCGGGCGACGAGGCGTTCCTGTTCGCTTCCCAGCGAAGGCCCGAGCTCCCGCTCGTCGTCCTCGCAGCGCACTACGACACCGTGCCCGCCGCAGGACAACCTTCCCGGGCGAATCGACCACAGCAGCCGTCTACGGATTGGGTGCGAGCGACATGAAGGGCGGGCTGGCCGTCGCGATGGAGCTCGTGCGCGACTTCGATCCCGCAGCGAGCTCGTGCGACGTTGCGCTCGTGCTCTTCGGTCGCGAGGAGCTCCCCGCGGAGCACAACCCCCTCCCCGCTCTCTTCGACGGCTCGGCGCTCGTCCACGAGACGACTCTCGCGATCCTCCTCGAACCGACGGACCTTGCAATCCACGCGGGCTGCCTCGGCAACGTCGTCGCCCGGCTCACCTTTCACGGAACGAGTGGGCACGCAGCACGCCCATGGCTCGCGGACAACGCGCTGGAACGCGCCGTTCGGGGGCTCGGGCCGCTCTTCGAGCTCGAGCCTCGAACGGCGATCGTGAATGGGCTCGCGTTCCGAGAAGTGCTCTCAGCCACGCGTCTCCAGGCCGGGATCGCCGACAACGTCATCCCCGGCGAGGCGACGGTCACGCTGAACCTTCGCTATCCACCCGATCGCGACCCGGCCGAAGCCGAGGTGTATCTCGCAGAGCTCATGCCGGCCGAGGCGACGCTCGAGATCGTCAGCAACGCGCCTCCGGCGCGCGTCGTCGACACTCCGGCAACGCGAGCGCTCCGGCGAGCCGGAAACCTCGACCTCGGCCCGAAGCAGGCATGGACGAACGTGGCGGACTTCACGACGCGTGGACTCGACGCGGTGAACTTCGGCCCCGGCCACACCGCACTCGCGCATCATCCGGATGAGCGAGTCGAGATCGACGCGCTCGTCACCGCGTACGAGGTGCTCGAACGGTTCCTGCGGAGCCCGATCGGAGAAGATGGCGCGTGATGGACCTTGCGCAGCACATCGACGAGCTCTGGGAGGCGGACGAGATCGACGCGCCGGTCGTCGAGGAGGCGATCGCGGCGCTCGATCGCGGCGAGGTGCGCGTTGCCGAGCGCGTGGGCGACGCCTGGAGGGTCAACGAATGGACGAAGAAGGCGATCCTCCTCTACTTCCGTCTGCGCAAGGTGGAGCCGATGGACGTCGGCGGCCTCCACTTCCTCGACAAGATTCCGGTGAAGGCCGACTACGCGGAGCGCGGTGTCCGCGTCGTACCTCCCGGCGTGGCACGGTACGGCTCGTACCTCGGCGAGGGTGTCGTCCTCATGCCGGGGTTCGTCAACATCGGTGCGCGCGTCGGGCCGCGCACGATGGTCGACACGTGGGCGACGGTCGGGTCGTGCGCGCAGATCGGCGCCGACGTCCACCTGTCCGGTGGCGTGGGCATCGGCGGGGTGCTCGAGCCTCCCCAGGCGCGCCCCGTCATCGTCGAGGATGGGGCCTTCATCGGCTCCCGCGCCGTCGTCGTCGAGGGCGTGATCGTCGGCGAGGGAGCGGTGATCGCACCCAACGTTGTCCTCTCGGCGTCAGTCCCCGTCATCGACGTCACGGGCCCCGAGCCGGTCGAGCACCGCGGATACGTCCCTCCGCGGGCCGTGGTGCTGCCGGGAACCCGGGCGAAGGAGTATCCGGCCGGCCGCTACGACATCCCGTGCGCGCTCATCGTCGGCACGCGCAGCGCCTCGACGGACCTGAAGACGTCGCTGAACGACGTCCTCCGCGAGTTCGAGATCGCGACCTGACGCGCTTCGCTCGTCGAGCTCGCTCAGTCCTGACTCAGGAAACGCGCTCTGCCGGGCCATAGAGGAACGCGCGTCCGTTCGCGAGGCGGACGCGGAGATCCCCTCCAGGGAAGTGCACGACGACGTCGCCGTCTCCATGCGTGGCCGCGGCGACGGCCACCGCACTCGTCCCGGACGAGGCGGTCTCGCCCACCCCCCGCTCCCAAACGCGGGCAGTGACCTCCCCCGGCGCGTCGATCCGCGCCACCTGCACGTTCGTACGGTCGGGAAAGCGCGGATGCGTCTCGAGTAGCGGGCCAACCTCCAACACCATCTCGGGATCGCCGATGACGACCGCGTGCGGGTTCCCGACGCTGACCGGCGTGACGGAGATGCCCGCGATCGTCTCCGGCTGCCGCGACGATCACTTCGCCGAGGTCCTGCTCGAGGACGCCATCGTCGAGAATCCGCGTGCTGACCGAGCGGTCGCCGACGACGACCTCGATCTTCCCGGCGCCCGAGCGAGCTGCGAGCCAGGCGGCGGCGATCCGTGTCCCGTTGCCCGAGAGCTCCGCACGCGACCCGTCCGGATTCCAGATCGCAACCTCGACCCGATCGGCTGAGGCCGAAAGCACCTCGACAACGCCGTCTGCGCCGCGCGACAGCGCGACGGCATCCGCACTGTCCAGCCGCGCGTCGCCGGGCTCGACGACGACGTACGTGTTACCCAGCGCGCGCCAGGTCGACGATTGCATCAGCCACCTGCTCGGCCGGTCGGTTGCCGTCGACGATCACGATCCCCGGAATGCGCCGCATCCACTTGCGCTGGTATGCGGCATAGCGCCGTGTGCGTGCGACGATGCGCGTACGCGCCTCTACGAGCGGCAGCGTCACGAGCTCGTCGAGGCCCAGCGCCTTGCGAGCCGTGTGCGAGACCGGCTGGCGCAGCGCTTCGCGCACTTCTCGAACGACACCGCGACGGATCATCTCGTCAGTGCGCTCGGCGATGCGGCGATCGAGCTCGCCGGCGGGGACATCGAGTCCCACGACGATCGTCGGCCGGCGTGTTGCGTCCGACCAGAGACGCTCGCCGGACGGGGACAGCGTCTCTCCCATCGATGCGAGCTCGAGCGCACGCACGACGCGGCGCCGATCGTTCACGTGTACCGCGGCTGCGGCTGCGGGATCGAGCTCCGCGAGGAGCGCATGAGCCTCCGCGGGTCCGTCGTCGTATACCTGCTCGACGCGAGCCTGCGTGTTTGCGTCTGCGGCAGCAGGAATCTCGAGATCGGCCAGGGCCGCCCTGAGGTACAGGCCGGTGCCTCCCGCAATCACCGCCGCCCCGTGCCTCTCGACCAGATGGTCGACAGCGTCGTGTGCGAGCCCCGCGTACTCGCCGACGGACATCGTCTCAGCCAGCTCGCGAATCGCGACCAGGTGCGTCGGCTCACCGGGCTGGTTGGTGAGGATGGGCAGGCCGCGATAGACCTGGAGCGCGTCGGCGGAGACGACCTCGGTGCCGAGCGCATCGGCGACGCACCGGGCGACGTGCCGACTTGCCCGACGCCGTCGGCCCGAAGATCGCGACCACGTCATACGCCAATTTGGTCACGACCTGTGGGGCACCCCGGCCCACCACCCACTGCGAGCGTAACGCGGAATTCGATACGCGTGTGTCACGAATCGTGCCGAGACTGTGCAAACGTCGGACCTCAGGCTGCCACGAGCGACGAGACGCGGCCACGAAGGGTCGTCGACGTCGCGTCCTCGATCAGGACGTCGACGAGATCGCCGGGTGCTGCCGGCCCTGCGAAGTTGACTGTCGTGTTTCGCCGCGTTCGTCCACGGGCGAATGATGCGTCCGTGCGACTCGGTCCCTCGACGAGCACCTCCTCGACGCGGCCGATCCGCTCGGCGTTGCGCTCGGCGCCGATGCTCTGCACGCGCTCGACGAGGATCTCGAGCCGCTCGTGCTTGACCTGGTCGGGCACGGGGTCCGGCAGCGATGCCGCTTCCGTTCCCGCACGCGGCGAGTAGATGAACGTGAAGGCGCTGTCGAAGCGGACCTCGTCGACGAGCGAGAGCGTCTCCTCGAAGTCGGCGTCCGACTCGCCGGGGAAGCCCACGATGAGATCGGTGCCGAGAGCGAGGTCGGGAACCGACTCGCGGAGCGTCTCGACGAGTCGCAGGTAGCGCGCGCGGTCGTAGGTCCGCCGCATCGCCTTCAGGATCCGCGACGAGCCCGACTGCGCGGGCAGGTGCACGTGCTCGCACACGCTGTGACAGTCGGCGATCGCGGCGACGACGGGCGGGCGGAAGTCCTTCGGATGCGGGCTCGTGAACCGGATCCGCTCGATGCCGGGTACCGCATCGCACGCGCGAAGGAGCTCACCGAACTCGGTCTCGACGTCGGGACGGAGATCGCGCCCCCACGAGTTCACGTTCTGCCCGAGGAGGGTCACCTCGCGCACGCCCGAATCGGCAAGGCGCGTGACCTCGGCGACGATCTCCCCGGGCCTCCGGCTCTGCTCACGGCCGCGTACCGCAGGGACGATGCAGTACGCGCAGGCCGAGTTGCATCCCATCGAAACCTGAACCCAGGCTTGAAAGCGACGTTCGCCGCGACTCGGGAGATCGGCGGCGAAGTGCTCGTGCGTGCCGAAGCGACCTCGGTCGACCGCGAAGCCGCCGGCTGCGATCCAGTCGCCCAGGTGTGGGATCGAGCCTGGACCGAATGCGACGTCGACGAACGGGTAGAGCTCGAAGATCCGCTCTCGCTGCGCCTCGGCGTAGCACCCGCCGACCGCGACGACGACGTCGGGCCGCTCGCGCTTCATGGCGCCGGCGTTTCCGAGGTACGCCGCGAGCCGCGTGTCGGGCTTCTCGCGGATGGTGCACGTGTTGAACACGACGACGTCGGCCTCGTCCGGAGCGGCTGCCTCGCCCAGCCCGAGCGACTCGAGCATGCCCTTGATCCGCTCCGAGTCGTGCGCGTTCATCTGGCAGCCGAACGTGGTGACGTGGTACCGCCTCATCGCGCGGAAGCGTAGCTCCGCGCCACTACGGCGCCCAGTTGCGAGCTCGACACGTCCCTCCGCTTCTCCCCAGGCGTCGCGCTGCTCGATCACGAGACCGTCCACATCGAAGCGGAGAAGCGATGTGCCCGCAAGCGACTGCACCGAGCCGTCGGTCGACGTGACAACGGCCCACCAGTCCACGGCGGCACGGTCGCCGTCCACCAGTGGAGACCCGAACCGGCACTCCGCGGCCTGCTGATCGCCGAACGCCCAGGCGACGTACTCGGCGGGACTCTGCAGTGCGCGAAAGGGATGCGAGTAGAAGGTCGCATCCGACGCGTACAGCGCGGCGATCGCGTCGACGTCTGCCGCGGGCCATGCTCGCGTCCACGTCGTCGCCCAACGCTCCGCCGCGGCGCGAGTGTCTACTTCGCCACCTCGATCGCGCGGCTCTCGCGGATGACGATCACCTTGACCTGGCCCGGGTACTCGAGCTGATCCTCGATCTCGCGCGCGATCTCGTGCGAGAGGAGGACTGCTCCGTCGTCGTCGACCTCGGTCGGCTCGACGATGACACGGATCTCGCGTCCGGCCTGCAATGCGTACGCCTTCGCGACTCCCTGCTTCGCGGTCGCGATCAACTCGAGCGACTCGAGCCTGCGGATGTAGTTCTCGAGGCTCTCGCCGCGGGCTCCCGGCCGGGAGGCGGAGATCGCGTCCGCCGCGATGAGCAGCACCGCCTCGACCGTCTGGGGCGGCACCTCGGAGTGATGTGCTTCGATCGCATGCACGACGCCCTCGGACTCGCCGCAGCGCCGCGCGAGCTGCGCCGAGATCGCCGCATGCGAGCCCTCCACCTCGTGGCTCACGGCCTTGCCGATGTCGTGAAGCAGCGCCGCGCGCTTCGTCGTCTTCACACCTGCCTTGAGCTCGGCCGCCATGATCCCGCTCAGGTGAACGACCTCGAGCGTGTGCTTGAGGACGTTCTGCCCGTAGCTCGTCCGGTACCGAAGCCGTCCGAGCGTTCGCACGAGCTCCTCGTGGAACTCGCCGCAGTTGGCCTCGAAGACCGCCTGCTCGCCGGCATGCATGACGTGCTCCTCGAGCTCCGCTTTCGCCTGGTAGTACATCTCCTCGATCCGCGCCGGATGGATGCGGCCGTCTTCGATGAGCTTGTCGAGCGCCAGCCGCGCGATCTCGCGCCGGATCGGATCGAACGACGAGAGGACGACCGCGTGCGGGGTGTCGTCGATGATGAAGTCGACCCCGGTGAGGTGCTCGAGCGCGCGGATGTTCCTACCCTCGCGGCCGATGATCCGCCCCTTGAGGTCGTCCGACGCGAGCTCGACGACGGTCACGGTCGCCTCGGCCGTGTGACTGGCCGCGACGCGCTGGAGAGAGTCGGCGATGAGAGCACGGGCGCGACGGCGAGCGTCCGACCGCGCCTCCTCCTCCATCTGCCTGACCTCGCGGGCGAGCTCGTGTCGCACGAGATCCTTCGAGCGCTCGATGAGCTGCTGGCGTGCCTCGTGCACCGTGAGACCCGAGATCTTCTCGAGGGCTCCGAGCGCATCGCGCTGCGCGTCGCGGAGCTCCTCCTGGAGAGCCTTCACGTGAACCTCGCGGTCGCCGAGTCCCTGCTCCTTGCGCTCGACCTCGGTGAGCCGCCCGTCGACCTCGAGCTCCTTGGAGAGCATGCGCTCCTCGATCTTCGCGATCTCGACGCGTCGATCCTGCACCTCGCGCTCGATCTCGCTTCGCAGAGCCACGGCCTGCTCGCGCGCGTCGACCTGGGCCTCACGCCGCACAGCCTCGGCCTCGCGCTCGGCATCGGCGAGGAGCCGCTCGCGATCCGCACGCGCAACGTTCACGCGCGAGCGCGACCAAGTCACGAGGACGATCGACGCGACGACAGCTCCGACGACCATTCCGATGAGTGCTGCGCCGGCCGAGAGCATGGAGCCTCCGCTCGAGGGTGTCGATTGCCCGCGGGCTCGCCGCGGGTGCTCTCACCCGGCCGTCGACCTGCACGGTCGCCGCCGGACTCTGCCCGGACGACTACGTCAGGTGGTGGTGCATCCTCCGTCGTCGGTCGGTCAGCGACCGACTGGGATGGTTCGTCGAAGAGAGATTCGAAGTCACGGATTCAGAAAGCGTGTGCGTGCAGGAAAAACGTCGGATGAAAGCTCGATCATCCTAACGGGTCGACCCCGGCCCGCGCAACGACAGCGTGCAGTGTGTCCTGCGAGAAGCCCTTCGCCGCGAGGTAGCGCGCGGTCTTCGCGCCGGATCCGCGGCGTCCGACGATGCGCTCGGCGCGCTCGCGTTCGGGCTCGACTCCCGACAGCGCCGCCTCGACGAGCTCGGGGTCGACGCCGGCGCCCTGGAGATCGTGTCGGATGAATGCATCACCCGCGCCACGCTCGGCGAGCTGCGTCGGCGCGCCGCTCGGCGAAGCGGCGATCGTCGACGAGACCTGTGCGCGCGAGGGTCGCGAGAGCCTCCGCCCGCTCGTCCTCGGAGATGCCGCGCGCCGCGAGCTGGCCGTCGATCTGCGCCGCGCTGCGGTCGCGATGGCGCAGAGAGCGAAGCGCCGCGTCGACGGCCTCTCCCGCCCCGTCCGGTGGCGACTCAGCTCTCGACGGGAACCGCCTCTTCGATCTCGACCTCCGCGACGGTCTCGGCAGGCGCCTGAGCCGGGAGGAGCCGCGCAGAGATGATCTGCTCGTCGGCCGCCTCCGCCTGGATCTGCGTGAGGATCTGCTGCACGAGATCGGGGTTCTCGGTGAGGAAGCTCGTCGCATTCTGACGGCCCTGTCCGAGACGCTCGTCGCCGAAGCTGAAGTAGGACCCCGCCTTCTGGACGACCTTCTTCTCGAGCGCGACGTCGAGCACCGTGCCCTCCCAGGGGATCCCGGAGCCGTAGATGATGTCGAACTCGGCCTGCTTGAACGGGGGCGCCACCTTGTTCTTCACGACCTTCACGCGCACGCGGTTGCCGAACGCCTCTGCCCCGTCCTTCAGGGTCTCGATCCTGCGGATGTCGAGGCGGACCGACGAGTAGAACTTGAGCGCGCGACCGCCCGGCGTCGTCTCCGGGTTGCCGAACATGACGCCGATCTTCTCGCGCAGCTGGTTCGTGAAGATGCAGATCGTGTCCGTGCGGTTGAGCGTGCCGGCGAGCTTGCGCAGCGCCTGGCTCATCAGGCGGGCCTGCAGGCCGACGTGCGAGTCGCCCATCTCGCCCTCGATCTCCGCCTTCGGCACGAGCGCTGCGACCGAGTCGACCGCGACGATGTCGAGAGCGCCGGAGCGAATGAGGAGCTCGCAGATCTCGAGCGCCTGCTCGCCCGTGTCGGGCTGGGAGACGAGGAGATTGTCGATGTCGACGCCGATGCGGCGCGCATACGACGGATCCATGGCGTGCTCCGCGTCGATGAACGCGCAGATGCCGCCCCGGCGTTGCGCCTCGGCGATGAGGTGGTACACGAGCGTCGTCTTGCCCGATGCCTCGGGGCCGAAGATCTCGACGACTCGTCCGCGAGGCAGGCCGCCGATGCCGAGCGCCATGTCGAGAGCGAGCGAGCCCGTCGAGATCGCGCCGATCGAGACCTGTGGACGATCGCTCATGCGCATCACCGAGCCCTTCCCGAACTGACGCTCGATCTGGCCCAGTGCGACGTCCAGCGCTTCTTCGCGTTTCATCGTCTCAACCTCCGGTTCCTAGCGAACATGACTCGAGCACCTCGTACCGCGCCCCTGACGGGTGCAGGCGTGAAAGCAAAGCAGCGGCGCCGGACGGAGCGAACGGTCCGATCTCCGGCAACGGCGGGTCGAGCCTGGGGCGCTCGCGGAACCGCAAGACAGTGACGTGCGGCAACCACGGACGGCGCTCGCGCTCGTACACACCGAGACTTTCGAGACCGCGCTGCACGCGATTCGCGAGCGACGTCGCCCTTCCACTCGGATCGGCGAGGACGAGCATGCCGACGGAGCGAGTCTCCCGGTAGCGGACGCGGCTCGAGCTCGAACGGCTCGGTCGCAGCCGCCTCTCGGCACAGGATCGCGGCGATCGCCGGAACCGCTCGAGCGAGGCTGCGCTCCGAGAAACGCGAGCGTGATGTGGAAGCTCTCGACCGCGTCGACCGCGACCGAGATGCCGCTCGCCCCAGCGAACGAGCGTCGTCGACGACATCGTCCGGAACCTCGAGCGCGACGAAGAGCCTGATCCGGTCACTGCCCTCGACCGTAGCGCCCGAGGTCACGGCGATGTGTGACGACTCTCCAACAATCGGCGCACGAGGTGGAGCGACGCTGCGGTCGCGCGCCCACGGATCATGTCGCGGTCGCCCGGGAGCTCGGTGCGAACGGACTTCTCGCCGTCCGGACCGACGGCGTGGGCGAAGACGAGGCCGACGGGCTTCTCCGCGCGTGCCACCACCCGGCCCCGCGACCCCGGTGACCGCGACCGCGACGTCGGCACCCAGCCGCTCGCGCGCTCCTGCGGCCATCGCCGCGGCGACCTCCGCGGACACCGCGCCGTGCTCGGCGATGAGCTCGGCCGGAACGCCGAGTCCCGCCTCCTTCACGCCGTTCGCGTACGCGACGACCGACCCGAGGAACACCTCGCTCGAGCCCGGCACGCCCGTCAGCCGCGACGCCACCATGCCGCCGGTGCACGACTCCGCGGTGGCGAGGGTGAGCCCTCGCGAATGACAGAGATCGAGGACGATCTCGGAGATGGAGCGCTCGTCCTCGCCGAACAGGTAGGGCGCGAGGGCTTCTCGCAGCGAGGTCGCGACCTCGACGCCGCGCTCTTCGGCGGACGGCTCGACGAAGAGATCCACGTGGATCTCGAACTCGCGTGCGCAGATCGTCACGTCCACCCCGTCCCCTTCGCCGCCGGCGGCGGCGAGCGCCTCGGCCACCGCTGACTCGGGTGTGCCGAAGAAGCGAAGCACGTGGTGCGCGCGGCCCGGAGCCCGGGCGAGGACGCGTCGAACCGGCTCGGTCTCGAGCGCGCGCGGCCAGAGCCGCTGCAGCTCGCGCGGCGGGCCAGGGAGGACGACGACGACGCAGCTTCCCGTGTCGAGGACGACGCCGGGCGCAGTTCCGGCGAGCCCGAGCGAGATCGCGCCCTCGGGAAGCGTCGCCTGCTTGCGCACGCCGGGCGCGAACTCCGCGTGCGAGCGGCCGAGCCGCTCGGCGATGAGCGCGGGAGATCGCCCCGATCTCGCGCTCGAGCGCTTCGTCGAGGACGAGCGAGCGGCCGGCGACGCGCGCGACGAGCTCGACCGTGCGGTCGTCGTGCGTCGGGCCGAGACCGCCCGACACGAGGCAGAGATCGGCGGCGAAGCCCTCCGCGAATGCGCGCTCGAGATCGTCCGACGCGGTCGCCGACGATCGCGATGCGCGTCGGGTCGAGCCCGAGCCGTACCACCTCGGCCGCGAGGAACGGGCCGTTGCGGTCCTGCCTGTCGCCGCGGACGAGCTCGGAGCCCGTGACGACGATCGCCGCCTGCGGGCGGCTCAAGACGTCGCCCGGGTGATCCTTCGCGCCGTGACGGCGAACGTCGTGCCTGCCGGCAAGTCCACGCGGTTGCCGTTCACGCGGACGACCACGTTGTCGGGCTCCGCGAGCGCGAGCTGCAGCGAGCGACCCTCGAAGCTCTTCCGCTGACCCTGCTCGAGCGTGCCGCTGTACAGGAGCTTCCCGGCGCGCGACGTCAGGCGAACCTCCATCCACGAGCTTCCCTCGCTCGCCCGCACGATCAGACGGGTCGGTGCCGTTCGCACGCGGCGCTGCCGGCTGTCTCCGATCCCTGTGCAGCGAGGCCGGGGACCTTCTCGCTCTCGGGCCCGCCGAATCTCCACGCAGCGATGACGAGCGCCGTCGCGATGGCGATCGCGAGGAGCGCGACGGCAGCCATTCTCGACTCCCGAGGACCGCGGTCGCGTCTCTGCACCGGCGCCCGGTGTGCCCGCAGCGGCGCGTCGTCCTCGCCGACGGTGAAGCGGGAGTTGTACTCGTCGACGAACGGCTGGCCGTCGAGGCCGAGCGACTCCGCGTACGAGCGAAGGAACCCGCGCACGTACGTGGGCGCCGGAAGGATGTCGAAGTGCTCGTCCTCGAGCGCCCGCAGGTACTTCGGGCGGATCTTCGTGCGCTCCTCGAGCTCCGGAAAGTCGAGATTCTGGCGGAGACGGGCCTCGCGCAGGCTTGAGCCGATGTCGAACATGACGCGGCGATTGTAGACGGTCGTCGTCGGCGAGCCTCGGCGCTCGCTCACTCCGCGAGAGCCGACGTACTCGAGCAGCCCGTAGACGCCGAGCGCGACGAGCGCCGACGCTGCGATGCACAGTCCGAGCACGCCGAGCACGCGACCCGCTCGTGGCGAGGCCTGCGCCGGTCGCTCGGCACTGAGCGAGAGGGCTCGCGCTGCCGCCGCGCGCGACGCGCGAGGACGATCGCGACGATGCCGAGCGCCGCGACCACGGGGATGGCGAAGCCCGCGTGGAGCAGGTCGTAGCTGTCGCTGAAGCGCGTCAGGTAGATCGCGATCGGGAGCGTCAGCGACCGACGCGGCCCCGGCGACGACCGACGCCCCAGGCGGCGCCTACGCCACGCTCGGCCACGCTACTGCTTGACGTACGGGCGACCGACGGCGGCGGGCGGAATCGAGCGGCCGATGACGCCGGCGACCGCGACGAGCGTGAGGACGTACGGAAGCGCCTCGAACAGCGTCGAGACGGACGTCGAGTACGTCTGCAGGCGTCGGGCGAGCGCGCTCGAGAAGCCGAAGAGGAGGCACGCGACCGCGGCGCCGAACGGCCGCCAGCTCCCGAAGATGAGCGCTGCGAGGGCGATGAAGCCCGCGCCCGGCGGTCATGTTCTCGGTCGAAGGAGTTCGACGAAGCCGAGCGAGAGGATACGCCCCGCCCGCGGCAGCGAGCATGCCCGAGAGCGTCACCGCACCGTAGCGGATCGCGTACACGTTGATCCCGACGGTGTCGGCCGCCCGTGGGATGCTCGCCCACGGAGCGCAGGCGGAGACCGATCGGCGTCTTGAAGACGACGACCCAGACGACGACCACGAGGACGAACCCGACCCAGATCATGAGGTTCGAGGTCGCCGAACACGTCGTCGAGGAAGTCTGCCGACGACCGGGATCGTCGTCGAGGAAGCCGATCGAGACGTTCGGGATCGTCGAGAGGCCCGGTGGGCGTCCCCTCGTCGCCGTAGATCCGAAGAAGAGGTACGTCGTCAGGCCGAGCGCGAGGAGGTTGATCGCCGTGCCGCCGACGATCTGGTCCGCGCGCAGCGTGATCGAGAAGAACGCGTGCAGCAGCCCGAAGATCCCGCCGGCGGCGATCCCGATCGCGAGCCCGAGCGTCCAGTGCCCCGTCACGTCCGACGCCCCAGATCGCGAAGAACGCGCCGGTCAGCATCATCCCCTCGAGCCCGATGTTCACGACGCCCGAGCGCTCCGAGAACAGCCCGCCGAGCGACGCGAAGAGGAGCGGCGTCGCGTAGCGCAGCGTCGCCGCCGAAGAGCGCACCCCAGACGACGACGGTCTCGAGGTTCTCGACGCTCGAGCGCGTCGCGAGGTAGCCGATCGCGAGCCCGACCACCCCTGCCGCGATCGCGTAGCCACCGACCCGACGCTCGCCGCGGATCCACGACCCGATGCCGATCGTCAGCGCGAAGAGGCCGATGACGATCGGCGACGACGGGCTTGCGAACGGTGATCGGGGGCAGGGCGGAGAGCGCGGCCGCGATGCCGACGAGGACGCCGACCCAGGCGACGGCGCGCCGCCGTGTGGGAGCCGGTCGATGAGCCGGCTCACGCCTGGCGCCGCCGTGGCTCGGCGTCGCCGACCGCGACGTTGCAGGAGCAGGACGATGACGTACTGCGCACCGACGAAGAGCACGACGAGCCCCTGGATGATGATCGCGAGGCTCGAGGCCGAGGTCCGGCGGGAAGACCTCGGGATCGAGGTTCCGCGACGCCGTGCCCGTCTCGAGCGCGGCGAACAGCAGCGCGGCGAGGCCGACGCCGACCGCCGTGTTCCGTCCGAGCAGCGCGACGGCGATGCCCGTGAACCCGATCGTCGCGCCCTGGATCTGCGCTGACGTCGAGCCGGAACTGCCAGCCGAGCGAGTCGAGGGCGCCGGCGAGACCGGCGAACGTGCCCGCGATCGCCATAGCGAGGAAGTAGTTGCGCGCGACGCTGATGCCGCCGTAGCGCGCCGCGTCCGGGTTGAAGCCGACCGCGCGCACCTCGTAGCCGAGCGTCGTGCGGTTCAGCGTGAACGCGTACACGACGAGCGAGATCGAGCGCCACGAAGACGCCGATGTGCAGGCCCTGGAGCAGCGGGTCGCCCCAGAAGACCGGCAGCTTCGCCTCCTCAGGGATGTCCTCGGACGACGGAATCGCATCCGACACGGTCCGTCTGGAACGGGCCGCCGATCCCGAAGAGGTACGACGACCGTCCAGATGACGATCCAGTTGAGCATGATCGTCGTGATCACCTCGTGGGCGCCGACCGTCCCCTTGAGGAAGCCCGCGATCCCCGCGACGAACGCGCCAGCGAGCATCGCCGCCGATGACCGAGACGACGATCGAGGAGGACGCGCGGGCAGGTCGACGATGTCGGGAAGCTCCGTCGCGACGAGGATCGCGGCGGTCGAGCCCGCGAGGTACTGGCCCTGTCCCGCCGATGTTGAAGAGGCCGCAGCGGAACGCGAAGGCGACGGCGAGCCCGGTGAGCACGAGCGCCGTCCAGAGGATGAGCGTCTGCTGGAGGTTCGACGCCGCGAGCGACGCGATGTCGTCGGTGTTCCACGGGAACCAGACGCGCGCGTCGGAGAACGGGAGCCCGATGTCGTAGCTGCCGACCTCGAAGAACCAGGAGAGCCCCGAGCCGCGGAAGATCGCCCGGTAGGTCTCGAGCGTGTCGCCGAGGTCCTTCGTCGTCAGCAGAACGACGACGCCGCTGATGAGGAACGCGAGGACGACGGTGATGATCGGAGCGATGACTCCGCTCCAGCGCTCGACCCAGCTGCCGCGCGCTTCGACCTCCGCCGCCCGGCGGCGGCGCGTCCGATCTGGGCGACGCTCAGCGGGCGACCTCGGTGCCGGCGAGGAAGCCGACGGTCACGCGGCAGCCTCGCGCTTTCCGCCGCCTGTCATCGCGACGCCGAGCTCCTCCTCGGTCGCCGTCGGCGGGAACTCGCCGACGATCTCGCCCTCGTAGATGACGAGGATGCGGTCGGCGAGCGACAGGACCTCCTCGAGCTCGAGCGACACGAGCAGGACTGCACGACCCTCGTCGCGCTCCTCGACGAGCCGTCGGTGGACGAACTCGATCGCGCCGACGTCGAGACCACGTGTCGGCTGTGCCGCGACGAGGACGACGCGGATCGCGGTCGATCTCGCGCGCGAGGATGACCTTCTGCTGGTTGCCGCCCGAGAGCGCGCCCCCCTTCGTCTGCGGGTCACCTCCGCGCACGTCGAACTCGCGCGATCAGGCGCCGGGCGCGCTCGAGGAGCCGCTTCGGGAACAGCCAGCCGAACCGGGAGTACGGCGCGTGCGGTAGTCGTGAAGACCGATGTTCTCCGCGAGCGTAGAACTCGAGCACGAGGCCCGCGCCGCTGCCGGTCCTCGGGCACGTGCCCGACGCCGACGCTCGAAGTGATCGCGGGCGCTCGCGGTCGTGACCTCCGTGGCCGTCGACGACGATGCGGCCCTCGCTCGGCCGCCGGAGACCGGTGATCGCGTCGATCAGCTCGGTCTGGCCGTTGCCGTCGACGCCCGCGATCGCGACGATCTCGCCGCCGCGGACCTCGAAGGAGACGTCGTGAACCTTCACGAGGTCGCGGTCGTCGCGCACGCTGAGTCCCTCGACGACGAGGATCGGCTCCGCCGGCTCGCTCGGCGCCTTGTCGATCCGGAGGACGACGTCGCGTCCGACCATCCGGCGCGCGAGCTCCTCTTCGCTCGCGCCCGCTGTCGGAAGCGTCTCGATCATCTTTCCGCGCCGCAGCACCGTCACGCGATCGGCGATCTCGAGCACTTCGTTCAGCTTGTGGCTGATGAAGATGATCGACATCCCGTCGCGCTTGCAGGGTCCTGAGAATCCCGAAGAGCTCCGTGGCCTCCTGCGGCGTGAGCACGGCCGTCGGCTCGTCGAGAATGAGGATGTCCGCTCTGCGATACAGCGCCTTGAGGATCTCGACGCGCTGCTGCTGACCGACTGTGATGTCCTCGATCTTCGCGTCCGGATCGATAGCGAACGCCGAACGACGAGGCGAGATCGCGGACGCGCTCACGGGCAGCGCCGTAGTCGAGCAGCACTTCCCCGACGCGGCTCGACCGCGAGCACGATGTTCTCGGCCACGGTCATGACCGGGATGAGCATGAAGTGCTGGTGCACCATGCCGATTCCGCGCTCGATCGCGTCGCCCGGTGACGCCATCTGCACGGGCTCGCCGTTGATGAGGACCTCGCCCTCGTCCGGGGTGTACAGCCCGTAGAGGATGTTCATGAGCGTCGACTTCCCGGCGCCGTTCTCGCCGAGCAGCGCGTGCACCTCGCCGCGCCGAAGGTCGAAGTCGACGTGGTCGTTCGCGAGCGTCCCTGGAAAGCGCTTCGTGATACCCCGGAGCTCGAGGACGACCGGTGCCGCGTTCATCGCGGGGCGATTCTATTCGGGGGTCGGGGCGAAGCCCGCCCACCCCCTGGACGAGCCGTTCCTAGTTCGAAGCCTTGAACTTGATGATCGGCTTGACCTTGATCTTGCCCGCGCCGATCTGCTTCGCGATCGCGTTCGTCTTGGCGACGAAGCTCTTCTTCACCTTCTTGTTGACGGAGCCGAGACCGACCCCGTTGTTCTTGAGGCTGTACACGTAGTCGCGCTGACTGCGGAGCCTGCCCTGCTGGGCGAGACGCGTGAGGTCCTGAACCGCCACGTCGACGCGCTTGAGCGCGCTCGTCAGCATGTGGCCGCCGAGGTAGAGCTGGTCGGCGTCGACGCCGATGCCCCAGATCTTCGCCTGCTTCGCCGCGGAGAGCGCGCCGAGACCGCAGCCGCCGGCGACCTGGAAGATCGCGCGCGTGCCCTTCTGGATCTGAGCGAGTGCCGTCTCCTTGCACTTCGCCTGGTCGGCGAACGTCGGGTCGTTGGCGTAGTTCGCCAGCACCGTGACCCGCGGATTCGCCTTCTTGGCGCCCTGGATGTAGCCGCTGATGAACTTCACGATCGCCGGCACGTTGTTCGCACCGACCGCGCTGATGACCTGCTGGCCGCCCTGGCTCTTGACCTGCAGCGCTGCGAGGTAGCCGACGAGGTAGCCGGCCTCGTGCTCGGCGAACTGACGACGCCGGTCGCGTTCTTCGGCTTCTTCGTCGTACAGGACGTACGGCTGATCGATGCCCGCGTACTTCTGCTTCGGGAACCGCGGCGCGACCGCGTTCAGCGCAGTGTAGTTGAGGAAGCCGACGCCGAAGATGAGGTCGTAGCCCGGCCCGGCCCGCGGCGAGCGCGTTCGGGATGCGCTCCGTTTCCGCTCTTCGTCACGTAGACGCGCGTCTGGATCCCGAGCTCCTTGCCGATCGCGATCCGGCCCTCGTTCGCGAGCTGGTTGAACGAGCGGTCCTGCAGACTCCCGATGTCCGTGAAGATCGCCATCGTGAAGTCGTCCTGCTCGGACTTCGCCGAGCCGACCGAGCTCGATGACCAGCGCGCCGACGCGCGGCGAGCGCCAGCACAGCGCCGATCGCTGCTTTACGTACTTTCACATGCCCTCCTTAGAGTAAGCCTGCCGCCCTGATTGGACGCTTGATCTAACCGCAAGTTGGGCTTTCCTCACAAGTTTGTGAAGAGGCCGACCCACGGGACGGAGCCTATCGCGTCGCGGCGCGATCAGACGGTGTGGAGGTCGGCTTCCGAGACGAGCACGCGGCGTGGCTTCGAGCCCTCGTAGCCGGAGATGATCCCGCGTCGCTCGAGCATGTCGACGAGACGGCCCGCGCGCGTGTAGCCGACGCGCAGACGACGCTGGAGGAGCGAGACCGATGCGGTCTGCGTCTGGACGACGATCTCGATCGCCTTGTCGAGCAGCGGATCCTCGTCGGGGTCGAACTCGCCGTCCTCGTCGTCGACTCCTCGAACGCGCGCCTCGGGCGCCTCGAGCAGCGACTCGTCGAGGTCCTGGCCGCGCTGGGAGCGGCACTGCTCGACGACGAGCGCGACCTCCTCCTCGTCACGTAGGCGCCCTGGAGTCGCTGGAGCCGGGACGTGCCGAGCGGCTTGAAGAGCATGTCGCCCTGGCCGAGCAGGCTCTCGGCCCCCGCTCTGTCGAGGATGACGCGCGAGTCGGTCTGGCTCGAGACGGCGAAGGCGATCCGCGACGGGACGTTCGCCTTGATCATCCCCGTGATGACGTCGACGGACGGCCGCTGGGTCGCGAGCACGAGGTGGATCCCGACCGCGCGCGACTTCTGCGCGAGCCGGATCACGCAGTCCTCGACTGCCTGCGGCGAGACCATCATCAGGTCGGCGAGCTCGTCGATGACGACGAGGAGGTACGGGAGCGGTCGCTCGCCGCGCGCACGGAACGCGCGGTTCGCCTCGGGCAGGCTGCGAGCGCGGACGAACGAGAGCCGTTCGTAGCGGCGCTCCATCTCCGCGACGACGTTCATGAGCACGACCGCCGCCTCCTTCGGGCTCGAGACGACGGGCGTCAGGAGGTGCGGGATCGACTCGTAGTAGCCGAGCTCGATCCGCTTCGGGTCGATCAGGATCATCCGCACCTCGTCCGGCGTCGAGCGCAGGAGCGTCGAGGTGAGGATCGTGTTGATGCAGCCCGACTTGCCCGAGCCGGTCGTGCCCGCGATGAGGAGGTGCGGCATGCGCGCGAGGTCGGTCCAGATCGCGTTGCCGGAGATGTCCTTGCCGAGCCAGACGGAGAGCGGGCTCGCGCGTCGCGGGGAGGTCGTCGAAGATGTCGCCGAGCGTGACGAGCTTCGGCGAGAGGTTCGGTACCTCGACGCCGACCGCCTGCTTGCCCGGGATCGGCGCGAGGATGCGGATCTCCGTCGTCGCGAGCGCGTAGCGAGAGGTCGTCCTTCAGGCCCGCGACCTTCGAGACCTTGGTTCCGGGCGCGAGCTGCAGCTCGTAGCGGGTGACGCGCGGGCCGGAGATCTGACCCAGACACCGTCGCCTCGACGCCGAACTCGGTCAGCGTTCGCACGAGAAGATCTGCTGTCTTCGCGCTCGAGTCAGACTTCGCGGTGGTGCCGGCGGGCGACGGCACGCAGCAGGCTGCGATCGGGCAGCCGGTACTCGCGGTGCTCCGACGACGTCTCGAAGGCCGACTCGACGCTCTCGAGCTCCGGCTCGGGCTCATCCGCAACGAGCGGGTTCTCCTCCGACGCCAGCGACGGTCCCGACCACGTCGGGATACGCCTCGGCGCCGTCGAGCAGGCGGTGCTGCGGAGTGATCGGGAGCGGTTCGGGCTCGACGAGATCCTCTGCGGTCTGCGACTCGCTCGACGGCCACTCGAAGGCGCGCTTCGCGCCAGACCCCGCACGCTTCATCACGTGACCGGTGCGGCGGAGGATCGCGCCTGTGGACGCTCCGGTCACGAGCAGGAGCCCGCCGAGAAGCAGCGCTCCGCCGATGATCGCCGCGCCGGTCGTTCCGATGAGCGCCGCCAGCGGTGCCGCCGATCGCCATCCCGATCCAGCCTCCGGAGTCCTTGCCGAGGAGCGTCATGAGGCCGAGGAAGCTCACCCCGACGCCGAGTCGGAACGGGCGCACCTCGAGTAGCTCGCTGCGAGCGAGCAAGCAGTCCACCGAGGGCGACGAGCGCGACCGGGAGCACGTAGGCGGCATTGCCGACGACGCTCGTCAGAGCGTCGGCGAGCCAGGAGCCGACGGCGCCGCCGTCGAGCCCGAGGTAGAGGATCGCGGCGAGGACGAGCCCGAGCGCGAGGAGCGCGAGGCCGAGGAGCTCGTTCTCGTGCTGCGAGCGCTGTCGCCTCGTCCGCTTCTTCACGCGTGAGGGGACGCGTGGGCGAAGCGGCCGCTTCTTCCTCCGAGCAGCCATGAGCGGACGATTCGCCGCAGCGGCGCGGGCTCCTTCGAGATCAGCTGGCGGCGCGGGCGCGCGCTTCCGCGACGACGCGCTCGGCGTCGGCGCGATTGCCGAAGCCCGAGCGTCTCGACCTTCGCCTCCTCGAGGTCCTTGTAGACCTGGAAGAAGTGCTCGATCTCGTTGCGCAGCTCGGCCGGGATGTCGTGCAGGTCGGAGATCCGCATCCAGGCAGGGTCCTTCAGGGGGACGCAGAGGATCTTCTCGTCCGGGCCCTTCTCGTCGGCCATGTGGAAGACGCCGACGACACGCGCACGGATGCGGCAGCCCGGGAACGTGGGATCGCCGACGAGGACGAGCGCGTCGAGTGGGTCGCCGTCGCCGCCCATCGTGCCCTCGATGAATCCGTAGTCGGCCGGGTACGCCATCGACGTGAAGAGACGCCGGTCGAGAACGATCGCCCCGAGCTCGTGGTCGAGCTCGTACTTGTTGCGCGAGCCGGAGGGAACCTCGACGAAGACGACAACCGGCTCGGGCACGTCCTGAGGCTACTCCGTCTCCACGGACGACAGCCGACCGAGGTCGGCGTATCGTCCGGCCGTGGCCGGCACACAGGAGAAGGTGCTCGCGTTCGCGCTCTCGCTTCCTGAGACGGCCGAGGATCGACCGTGGGAGGACGACGTCGTCGTGAAGGTGCGCGGGAAGATCTTCGTATTCGCAGGGCCGGTTGGCTCGACGCGGATGTCGGTCAAGCTCGCGGAATCGCATGCGCATGCCTTGGCGATCGACGGGGCCGAGCCGACTGGCTACGGGCTCGGCAGGGCCGGCTGGGTCACGGTGCCCTACGACGCGCCGGGTGTCTCGGTCGCGCGTGCTGCGCGATTGGGTCGAGGAGAGCTATCGCATCGTCGCGCCGAAGCGGCTCGTTTTGCAGCTGGACGACGGGCCGTAGGGGCGAGATACATCTCGCCTACGAACGAAGGACGCGGTCGATCTCGTCGCTCGTCAAGCGGCGAGCGCGCGCAGGTCGTCCACCGTCGACCCGAGGAGCGTGTCCTGCAGGTCGAAGAGGCCGGCCCAGAGAGACGAGCGATCGGGCGCCGCATCCAGGCTCGCCGCGGTTGCGAGCCCTTCGAGGGCGCGCACGAAGACCGCGAGCTCGAGGTACACGGCCGCGACGCGGTTCGGGCACGCGCGCACGCCGGCGCGGTCGAGCACAGGGCGCCACTCCACGAGCTCCGCCGCGCCCGGCCCGCCGTACCACGACCGACCCTCGGCACGCTCGGGCTCGAGCTCGAGGAGGTACTGCGAGAGCGGCCGCTCGAGCCCGGCGATCGCCGTCTCGACGCGATCCGCCGCATGTCGCAGCGCCGCCTGCCTCGCCCCGGGGGTCGACGGCTTGGCGTCTCCCCTCCCCCAGCGCTCGAGCAACCGACAGAACGCGAGCGACGACGCCTCGCACGCGCGCAGCTGCGAGACGAGCCGCCGCGCGCTCAGCTCACTGGCCGCATTTCCCTCGATGACGGAGACCCAGCCGTTCGCCGACGAGACCACTAGTGGTCTCTCCGGGAAGTACGCGCCTGATTCGCCGGCGAAAACCGAGCAGGCCTAGGACGCAGGGAGGCTGCATACCGGTAGGTATGTGGCCGACTGAGGACGACGGCATGCGAAGTGTTTGCAGCCGCGCGAAGCAGGTGTGTACTTCCCGGAGCGACCACTAGACCTCGATCACCACCGGGAGCACCATCGGGCGCCTGCGCGTCCGGTCGTAGACGATCTGGCCGATTGCATCGTGGATGTGCTCCTGGAGGAGCTTGATCTCCGTGACGTGTTCGCGGGCGAGCTCACGCACCACACGATCGGCCTCGGAGCGCAATTCGTCCAGTAGGTCGTCGGACTCGGCGAATCCGCGGGCGATGAGCTCGGGCGGCGCGATCTCGCCCCCGTCGGACGACGCGAGCGTGGTGACGACGATGAGCACCCCGTCGTCGGCGAGCTTGCGCCGGTCGCGCAGGGCGACGTCCTGCAGATCGCCGACGCGAAGACCGTCGACGAACGTCACGCCGGATTCGACCTTGTCGACGAGCCGCGCGCCGCCGCGTGCCAGCTCGACCACTGAGCCGTTCTCCGCGATCAGGATCCGCTCCTCGGGCACGCCCGCCTCGCGCGCGAGCTTGGCGTGCGCTGCCTGCATGCGGTACTCCCCGTGGATCGGCATCACGTGGCGCGGACGAAGCAGCGAGAGCATCGTGCGCAGCTCCTCCTGGCACGCATGCCCGGAGACGTGCACCGGCGCGATCTCCTCGTGCAGTACCTCCGCCCCGGCTCGGGCGAGCTGGTTGATCGAGTCGTGGACCCGCAGCTCGTTTCCCGGAACCGGCTTCGCCGAGATGATCACCGTGTCGCCCGGCTCCACCGAAACGGCCTTGTGGTCGCCGTAGGCGATGCGGGTCAGCGCTGACATCGGCTCCCCTTGGCTGCCCGTGCAGAGGACGAGCAGCTGCTCGGGAGCGAGCTGTGCCGCCTGATCCGGGTTGAGGATCGCATCCTCCGGGAACGACACGTAGCCGAGGTTGCGCGCAATGTTGAGGTTCTTGCGCATCGAGCGCCCGACGACGACTACCTTGCGCCCGCACTCGACTGCCACGTCCGCGGCTTGCTGCATGCGGTGGATGTTCGACGCGAAGGATGCGACGAGGATCTTCCCGTGGCGCAGCGGGAAGATCGAGCGGAACGCCTCACCGACGAGGCGCTCGGAGCCCGTGTTGCCCGGGCGCTCGGCATTCGTCGAGTCGCCGAGGAGAAGATCGACGCCGCGATTCCCGATCTCGGCGAGCGTGCCGACGTCGGTCTTCAGGCCGTCGACCGGCGTGTGGTCGAGCTTCCAGTCTCCGGTGTGCACGACGCGCCCGGCGTCCGTCTCGATCACCAGCGCGGCGGAGTCGGGAATCGAGTGCGCAACGCGGACGAGCTCCACCCGGAACGGGCCGAGCTGGAGAGGCGCGTCGCCAGGCGATGCGGCCAGGAGCTCGGCCTTCTGCGCGAGCCCGTGCTCGTCGAGCTTCGACTTCACGAGCGCGAGCGTCAGCGGCGTCGCGATGACCTGGCCGACGTCGACCTCGCGGAGGAGGTACGGCAGCCCGCCGACGTGATCCTCGTGCCCGTGGGTCAGGATCACCGCACGCACACGCCGTCCCTCGAGGTAGCCGATGTCCGGCAAGAGCAAGTCGACGCCGAGGTGCTCGTCGCGCGGGAACGCGAGACCGGCGTCGACGATGATGATCTCGTCTCCCATCTCGAAGACGGTCATGTTCTTGCCGACCTCGCCGAGGCCGCCGAGCGGGATGATCCGAAGCGTGTCGCTCATGCGGTGAGTCTACGGACGTCTACAGCGGGAACACGTCGACGGCGAAGAGCTCGCCGTCAACGCGCTCCCCGTGGAGCGCGACCGAGTCGTGCTCCTCCGCAAGAGCGTCGAGCCCAGGGACGGAGCCGGTCGCCGGCTCACCGTCGACCGTGAGCGTGCGCTCGCCGTCGACCACGGAGAGGTCGAGCTCGTCTCCCTCGACGCCGCGGAGCTCGACGATGTCGACGGACTCAGCAACGGCCGTCCACGTGTCGCCGTCCGTTCGCCCCGCAGCGGCGCGATACGGCGGTGAGACCATCTGCTCGAGTGCGTCCGCGACCGGCGCCAGCGAGCCGTCCGGTACGTCGTCGTTGACGACCAGCGTGCCGTCCTCGAGCGCGAAGAAGGTCACGGTGTCGCCGGTGAGGTCGGGCGCGTGCGCCGCGACGACCGCGTCGTACGTCTTCCCGGGCCCGACGCCCATGACACCGGGGATGGCCGCGCCCGCAGCAAGCTCAGAGAGCATCTCGTCGCGACGTGCCATGGGCTACGCCGCCACCGACGCCCGCAGACCGAGTCGCTCGAGGCAGCGGAGTATCGCCTCGCGCTCCTCGGGCGCCGCCTCGACGAGGGGTAGCCGGTGGCCGCCGACCTCGTGCCCGAGGAGATTCAGCGCGCACTTGATCGCGATCGGGTTCCCGACCACGCGCAACAGATCGATCGAGGGGACGAGCTCCCTGTCGAGCGCTCGAGCCCCGTCGACGTCGCCTGCGCGACACCGGCGAACCATCTCCTTCACCTGCCCGCCGACGATGTGGGTGTGCACGCACACACCACCCATGCCGCCGATCTCGAGGAATGGGAAGACGAGATCGTCGTCGCCCGCGTAGAGGTCGAGTCCGAGCTCCACGATCGCGCGGGCCTGCTGGATGTCCGGATTCGCCTGCTTGACAGCCCTCACCGTGGGCAGCTCCGCGAGCTTCGCGATCGTGTCGGTCTCGAGGTTGAGGACGACGCGACTCGGGATGTTGTAGACCACGATCGGGCGGTCGGAGACGGCCGCAATCTCCTCGAAGTGCCGGACGATCCCGCGCACGGGCGGCTTGTTGTAGTACGGCGTCACGACGAGAAAGCCATGGACGCCGAGCTCGTGCGCGCGAGCCGTGAGGTGCACCGAGTGGCCGGTTGCATAGGTCCCGGTGCCGGCCACGACCGTCGCGCGGTCGCCGACCTCGTCGACCGCCGCCTCGTACAGGCGGAAGCGCTCGTCGTCGGAGAGCGTCGGCGACTCGCCCGTCGTCCCCGTGACGACGAGGCCGTCCGAGCCGTTTTCGACGAGATGCGACGCGAGCGCCCGGAACGCGGGATAGTCGACCGATCCGTCCGCTTTGAAGGGCGTGACGATCGCGGTCAGGATCTCGCCGAGCACGTCGGAAGTCTACGAGACGGACGCAACGCGCCAGGCCGTCGTTGCCGCGCGGGTCGGCTGCAAGCAACAATCACGCAACGGCGTTCCGCTCGAGCTGCGGGGAGCCGGTACCTGTCGGCGCGCACTTCTGTCCGAGCTGCGCGACCCCGATCGAGCAGCCGGCCTCCCGTGACGAGGAGCGGAAGCTCGCGACCGTGCTCTTCGCCGACCTTGTCGGCTCGACCGAGCTCGCGGGATCCCAGGATCCGGAACGGACGAGAGCCGTGCTCAACCGCTTCTACGACGCGATGGCCACGGAGATCGAGAATGCCGGCGGAACGGTCGAGAAGTTCGTCGGAGACGCGTCATGGCGGCCTTCGGCGCTCCGGCCGCACAGGAGGATCATGCTGAGCGTGCGCTCCACGCCGCGCTCTCCATGCGCGGACAGCTCGACGAGCTCTTCGGGGGTGCCCTCTCGCTGCGTATCGGCGTCAACACCGGGCAGGTCGTCGCAGGGCGGCCGCGCGAGGGCAGCTCGTTTGTCACGGGCGACGCGGTGAACGTCGCGGCCCGGCTGGAGCAAGCCGCTGCTCCCGGAGAGATCCTGGTCGGCGATCGCACCGTCGCGGCCGTGGAAGGTGCGTTCGAGCTCGGCGAGCCGATGCTGCTGGATGCCAAGGGGAAGCCCGGCGGAGTCGCGGCGCGCCGGCTCGTTCGCGCGCTCTCGCTCATGCGCCCGCGGGGCGTCGGGGGACTGCGCCACGCCTTCGTCGGACGTGAGCGAGAAGTCGAGTCGCTGCAGCGGGCATACCTGCGCGTGATCGAAGAGGGCCGACCTCGCCTCGTGGCGATCATGGGCGACGCCGGTATCGGGAAGACGGCCTTGCTCCGGAGCTCTGGTCGTGGCTCGGCACGCAGTCCCCGGAGCCGATGAGGCACGTCGGGCGCTGCTTTCCGTACGGGCGGGGCATGACGTACTGCCCGCGGCGAGATCGTCCGCGAGCACCTGGGGCTCCGGAGAGCGACGCGTCCGAGACGGTGCTGGAATCGGCTCGGCGAGCGCGCGATCCTCGGCATGACGCTCGGGCTGGAGTCGCCTCGCGACCTGCATCCGCTGGCCGCCCGGGATCGACTGCGGCAGGCGTGGGTCTCCTTGCTCGGACGAGCTCGTCGCGGAGCAGCCCGCCGTCGTGGTGCTCGAGGACCTGCACTGGGCAGAGGAGCCGCTCCTCGATCTGCTCGAGGCGGGCTCGCACGACGTGACGGGCCGGCTGGTGCTCGTCGGGACGCGCGACCGGAGTTCGTCCAGAGCCGACCGGGTTGGGGCGGTCGCGGGTCCGAGCATCGAGTCGCTCTGGCTGGAGGCATTGTCCACGGCCGACACGGATCTCATGCTCGAGGAGCTGCTTCCGGCCGTCCTGCCCGACGCGCTTCGCCGGATCGTCGTCGAGCGGGCCGAGGGCAACCCGTTCTTCACCGAGGAGCTGGTCGGACGCTGATCGACCAAGGCGTGCTCGAGCGGAAGAACGGCGCGTGGACGACGACCGAGCTTCCCGACGACCTCGTCGTTCCGGACACCGTCCAGGCGGTGCTCGCCGCCCGGATCGACCTTCTCGACACGACCGAGAAGGCTGCGCTCCAGGCGGCCGCGGTCATCGGCCGCACGTTCTGGTCCGGCCCGGTCTACGAGCTGCTCGGCGGCGCCGAGCCGAACTTCCGCCTCCTCGAGGAGCGGGACTTCATCCGCCATCGGCCCGGGTCCTCCATCGCCGGCGAGCGCGAGTTCGCCATCAAGCACGCCCTGACCCGCGAGGTCGCGTACGAGAGCCTCCCGAAGGCGAAGCGTGTCCGTCTGCACGCGGGCTTCGCCGAGTGGCTCGAGCGAGTCGGTGGCGGGCGAGACGAGCACGCGGCGCAGCTCGCTCACCACTACGCCGCGGCCGTTCGCACCGAGGACGTCGATCTCGCCTGGTGACCGGGACGACGAGCTCGCGTTGATGCGAGCCCGGGCGGTCGCTTGGCTCCGCCGAGCCGCGGAGCTCGCCGTCGGACGCTACGAGCTGCAGGACTGCCTCGCCCTTCTCCAGCGCGCTCTCGAGCTCGAGGAGAGCGCCGCGAGGATGGTGGAGCTGTGGTGCGAAATCGCGCGCGCAAATGCCCTCTCCTGGGAGGCAGAGGGGTTCTGGTCGGCCATGCATCGCGCGATCGAGCTCGCAGACGCCGCCGATGTCAAAGGCGACCTCTACGCCGAGCTCGCGTTCCAGACGCTCGTCCGGTCCGGGATGTGGCGGACCGTGCCGGATCGCGAGCTCGTCGACGGCTGGATCGACCGGGCACTCGAGCTGACACCACCCGACACCGCCTCGAGGACGAAGGCCCTCATCGCACGCTGTTACCACGAGCAGGAGAAGTCGCCGGCGCTCGCCCAGGAGGCATCCGACCTCGCCACCGCCCTGGGCGATACGGCGCTTCGGTCGCATGCCTACGACGTCCTCGGGCTGACGGCGTTCGCCTCGGCCGACTACGTGGGGGCACTCGCATGGCAACGACGCCGCGTGGCCCTCGCCGACGGGATCGACGATCCGGACCATCGAGCAGATGTCTACGTGAGTGCGATCTCGCCGGCGGTCGCGTGTGGGGAGTTCGCCGACGCGCGGCGGTACGCCGCGGCGCAGCTCGAGATCACACAGGCGCTTTCCCCTCATCACCGCCTGCACGGCATTCTCGGAGTCGCCTTGGTGGATGAGCTCGCAGGCGACTGGACGCGCATTCGCGAACTGCAGCCGGAGATCGAGCGGGTCGTCGAGGAGAACGCCTCCACGCCGTGTATCGGCAACGAGCGTCTGCTTCTCGTGTGTGCGCTCGCGAGTGCCTTCCGTGGCGACGAGGCGGAGGTCGAGCGCCTCGAGTCCCGAGCAAAGCGGCATCACATGGAGGGCTACGGCATGGTCACCGGCGGCCCCCGGTCCAGCTTGCCCTCCTACGCGGCGATCTGGAACAGGTGGCGGCCCTGCTCGACGACGTCTGGGTTCGGCGAACGACGTGGTTCTACGTTAGTTCGCTCGCGACGCGGCTCGACGCGCTGGGGGCCATGCGGGATCACGACCGCCTCGAGCCCGAGGCGGCGCGGGTCGCTGCCGGAAGCGTGTACCTCGAGCCCTTCGCCTTGCGCGCGCTCGGGCTCGTGCGCGAGGACGGGGACCTCGTGGAACGGGCCGCCGAGCGCTTTGCGGCGCTCGGCCTCGACTGGCACGCGGCGAGAACCCGAGAGCTGCTCCCGGCCTAGTCGGTCCAGAAGTCCTGGATGAACTCCACGTCCTCGAAGCCGGCCTGCGGGGCTGCGATCGCGATGAAGACGGCATCCTCCTCGCCCGCGGCGCGGAAAGCTCTGGCGGTCCGAGGCGGCACCCGGACGGCCGTCCAGGGCTCGAGATCGATCACGTCGCCTTCGAGCTTCGCCTGGGCGCGCCCGGATACGAGGAAGTAGACCTCCTCCTGGGCCGTGTGCCGATGACCGCGCGTCGGCCGCCACCCTCCACCGAACCGCTCGTACGTCACGGCGAAGTTCTGCAGGCCTAGCTGCTCGCGCATGAGGCGTATCTCGAAGTGATCGGGATCCATCCCGACGTCGGCGGCCCGATCGGGGACGTCGCTGACGCGCACAGCGGTGTACTCGGCCATCGCTTGCTCCTTTCGATCGGTCGACTTGTCCTGATTTGCAGGGTCGCCACGACGCGACCCGCGTACTTCTCATACCAGCCGGGAGCACCCATCGAGATACCCGTCGGGGGCACGGGGGAAAAGTGGAGAGGTCGAGACGGCGGCCGCCGCCTCGACCTCCACTGCTCCCCTATGAGCTCACGGGCAGGGGTTGGCCTGCTGCGGGCTGTAGGCCGCCTGGGGAATCGAGAGCTGCTGACCGCTGGGGACGAAGAAGGACGTCGTCCACGTAGCAGCTCCCGTCGCGACAAAGCGCGCGGGCTTCCAGGGAACTTCGACCAACGTGTCACCCGGCCCGAACGTCCTCGCGGTGCAGCTTCCCTGGGTGAATCTGAACCGAGCCTGCCTCGATCTGGACGATCACGAGCCCCGGGTGGATGTGCCACCCCGTGTCGGTTCCCGAGGCGTCGGTCGACACCCTTTCGAACCGGTACCGCAGACCCTCGCCGTCGGCGAGCGTCTGCCGCGAGATCACTGCCGCGGTTGCGACCGTTACGAGAACTGCGCCGGTGGCGATCATGGCCACCAGCAGAACGATGAACCTCTTCGAGCGCATACGTGCACCACTCCTCCCTTCACTCATGCGCTGACGGTCGCGACCCGCTCGACGGCGCCGAGCTGCTCCATCAGCGACAGGTTGTCCCAGGTGACCCAGGCCTCGGCGATGCGGGTCTCCTCGATGCGATACACCGCCGTACAGCGCGCCTCGCACGCTCGACCGGTCGCCGGAACGCCCTGGTAGAGACCGAGATGCGTGCCCCTGCCGACGAGGTGGGCCGCCACGAGATCGCCTTCGGCGAGCAGGACGTGCGTCTCGATCTCGAGATCCGGAAACGCGTTGCGCAGGCGGTTCGTCCGGCGCACGAGCTCGTCGTTCGCGAGGAGCTCCTCCGCCGACTCCGGTCGCTCTCCGGCGAGGACCTCGCTCAGGTATCTCGCGACAACGTCACGGGGGGTCATGGCCCGGACGCTAGGCCGCTAGCGGGTCCGGTCGATGAAGCCCGGATGAGGAATCGATGAGATTCGCGTCAGCGCAGGGTCGAGCGCCAGTCCGAGCGCAGGCGATAGCCCGTGCCGCGCACCGTCTCGACCGCGGTGCCTGCGGTTCCGAGCTTGTGCCGCAAGGAGCGCACGACCGCATCCACGACGTTGCTGCCGCCCGTGTACTCCGTCCCCCATACCTCGCGCAGCAAGTCACCGCGCGCGACCGCCTTCCCCTCGCACTGGCGGAGATGCTCGAAGAGCCCGAACTCGAGCGGCGTCAGGGCGACCGGCCGGCCGCGGACGGCGAGTTCCCGCGCCCCCACATCACCAGCGTGCTCGTCGTCGATACCGAGCTCTGCGCCCACGAGTCGGGCAAGCCAGCCGTCGACGGAACCGGGGCCGAAGTCGAGCGCGACGCTCGCGTACCCGACGCCTCCGATCTCGGCCACCTCCTCCGCGATCGGGCGGAAACCGAGCTTCTCGACGACCGGCCAGTACGTGGGCACGTCGTGCACGACGACGTACATCCTCCGAAGTGCCGGACGCAGGGCCATGTACGCGCGCTTGACGTCGAGCCAGCAGGCCGCCTGCGAGGCGCACGGCAGCTCGCCGCGCTCGGCGTCGAGCCAGCGACGGAGTCCGAGCACGACCTGCCCCTTCGGCACCGGGTTGTCCCTGAGGTGTTGTGCCCAGCCGGCCACGATCGGATCAGCGAACGTCCGCGGGCGACGGATGTGATCCGTCGACAACAACGAGAAGAAACCGGTGACCTCGCCGTCACGGTCGCGAACGACCGAGAACGTCCCAGGATCGTCGTCCCACCAGCTCGCGATCTGCGCGGCTGCCTCGAGAGGCTCGTGTCGCAGCGCGATCCGTTCGATTGCGGTGCCATCGTCGGGTCGAGCGGGCTCGACGGCGAGTGGCTGCGCTCCGCTCGGGAAGAACGCCTCGCGCACGACCGGGTTCTCGATCAGGTAGAGCATGTCGGCGGTGTATCGCCAGAGCTCGGTCGGCGCTGCGTCGCGCACCTCGTCCTGCAGCTCCCGCCAGGCGGCCCGCCGATACGCCCGATGCCTGACGGGGTTCGCGCCGCGCAGGAACCCGCCGATGGCGTCGCGAACGGCCTCGTGCACGATGAGCCCGTCCCGGCCGGCCTCGACGAACGGCAGGTGCAGGAGCCGGTCGAGCGCCTGAGCAGGGTCGTCCCCGTCCAGCATGGCGCCGAGCAACGGCTCGGTAGACCGCCGCACGACCGACGCCGCCTCGAGAGCGCGTCGCGTCAGAGGATCCTCGACTTCCTCGAGGTAGAGCCGTGCCAGCTCGTCGATCACACGTCCACTGGCAGCCTCCTCGAGATCGCGCTGCGGGTGCTCGGCGACTCCGGCGACGGCAAGCGTGATCGCCAGCGGATGACCGCGCGCGATGCGGTTGAGTCGCGCTGCCTGGGATCTCTGCAGCCCGTGACTCTCGAGCAGCAGGAGCGCCTCTTCGTCGCTCAAGGGGCCGAGCGGAATGCTCCGGAAGCCGGACCGAAGCGAGAACCAGCCGGCGACCGGAGGCTCGCGGCCGACGAGGAGCATGTGAACGCTCGCCGGCAACGACGGGACGAGCTCCTGCCGTAGCCAGGTGTCCATGAGCCGGAACACCTCGTAGTGGTCGAGCACCAGCAACGTCGGCTGCCGCTGCACTTCGGACGACTCGAGCTGCACGCCGCGGAGCGCGTCCTGCAGGCCGCGCAACGTCGGCTCGATTGCGCGGCAGTCAAGCGTCAGGACGTCGATCGTCGTCGGCAGCCGATCTGCCAGCGCCGCCACCAGCGCCGACTTCCCGATGCCGGCGACTCCGTGCACATGGACGACGGAAGCATCGGAGCGGACGAGGTCCTCGAGAGTCGAGAGCTCGTCGTCTCGGCCGACAAACGAGCGGCGCGGGGCTGTGACGCCTACAGCCATGTCGCCAGAGTATTGCCCCGTTTGGATCTGGCTACAACACTCGATCGAGAGCGTCGAGCCCGACGGTGAGGCCGGCCGGCAACTCGCGAACCCGCTCGAGTGCGAGCAGCACTCCCGGCACGAAAGCCTCGCGCGAGATCGTGTCGTGGCGAATCGTGAGCGTCTCCCCCGGTCCGCCGAAGATGACCTCCTGGTGCGCGACGAGGCCGGGCAGGCGTACCGAGTGGATCACCGGATCGGTGCCCATGCGCTCGGCGGTCGCCCTCGCGGTTCCGGACGGTGCGTCCCGCTTCGCCTCTGAGTGGAGCTCGACGATCTCGGCGCGCGGAAACCGTTTGGCTGCTTCCTCGGCGAACCGCATCATCAGCACCGCACCCTGGGTGAAGTTCGGCGCGTAGAAGCACGGCACTCCCGCATCCCGTGCTGCAGTGTCGACGGCGTCGAGCTCGAACCCCGTGGTGCCGATCACGACGGGCACACCGGCGGCCAGGCACGCACCGACGTTCGCGACAACAGCATCCGGGCGCGTGAAGTCGATAGCTGCATCGCAGCCCTCGGGCCCGGTCGAGCGCGCGTCGACGACCTCGTGACCTGCGTCGGCGAGTGCAGGCACGAGCAGCGCGCCGACCTTTCCGGACGCGCCGTACAGCGCGATCCGCATCAGGCCGCCTGCTCGAGCAGCCGCCGGGTTGACGCGCCCCACGGCCTCCGTGAAGCGACCCTCGTCCGGGCCGATGCCGGCGACCGACAGCCGCTCCGGCGCGAGGAGCGCGTCCGCGAGCTCCGCGACCTCGGGTGCCGTCACCGCCTCGAGGCGCTTCACGATCTCCTCCGGCGTCAGCAGCGGCGTGTCGGTGATGGTGGACTTCCCGAGCCTCGTCATCCGCGCCGACGTCGACTCGAGCGACAGCAGGATGCGGCCCTTCAGGTTCTCCTTGGCTCGCGCGAGCTCGTCCGCCCGCACGTTGCCGCTCGCGATGTCGGTGAGCTCCGCGACCGTGATCTCGAGACATTCCGCGAGGTTGTCCTCGCGCGTCCCGACGTAGACCCCGATCTGCCCCGTGTCGTCGTACTGCGACGAGTAGCTGTAGACCGAGTACGCCATGCCGCGCTTCTCGCGGATCTCCTGGAAGAGCCGCGACGACGCCGAGCCGCCGACGATCGCGTCCATGAGCGACGCGGCGAAGCGCCTGTCGTCGATGCGCGAGATTCCCGGCGCGCTCAGGCAGACGTGGTACTGCTCCGTGTCCTTGCGCTGGAACCGAAGGCCGGGCGTGCCGTTCGGTGCGCGCCGGCTTGCGATCCGCGAGCCCCGACCCCGCGTTCCCTCCGTCGAGCCGTTCGGAGAAGCAGGGAGACGAGCTCGTCGTGGCGAACGTTGCCGGCCGCCGCCAGCACGATCTTCTCCCCCTGGTACGCGCGGCGGTGGTACGCCGGAGAGCGCGCGGCGCGACACGGAGGAGATGACGTCGGCGCGGCCGATCACCGGCCGCCCCAGCGGATGCGAGCCGAAGACCGCCTCCGAGGCGATGTCGTGGACGAGGTCGTTCGGCGTGTCCTCGACCATCGCGATCTCCTCGAGGACGACCTCGCGCTCGGAGTCGACGTCCGTGAACGTCGGCCGGAAGACCATGTCCGTCATGACGTCGAGCGCGCGCTCGAGCCGGTCGTCCGGGATGCGCGCGTAGAGAACGGTCGTCTCGCGCGAGGTCGCCGCGTTCAGCTCGCCGCCGAGCTCGTCGAAGATCTCCGCGATCTCCTGCGCCGAGTAGCGCGACGAGCCCTTGAAGAGCAGGTGCTCGATGAAGTGCGAGACCCCCGCCCGCGCGACGGGCTCGTCCCGCGAGCCGGCCCCGATCCAGAAGCCGAGCGCGACCGAGCGCACGCCCGGGACGCGCTCCGAGATGACGCGCTCGCCGGTTGCGAGCTCGGTGAGCTTCGGCTTCGACACGCCGCGGGATCGTAGCCCGTCGGTCGTCCGCCTCACTCCCCAGACAGCACGTCGTAGCTGGCGAAATGAGGTTCCTGGGCCGGCGAACGGACTGGAGGTCATGCGCCAGCTGCACGAGGCGTTCGACGGCGATCTTCCCGTGATCCTCGTGTCGGCGTGCCAGACCGATGCCTTCGACCGCTCAGGCTGTTGCGCTCGCCTTCAGACGCGGGCTCGTCGAGCCGGACGTGCGGGCGCACGCTCTGGCGCTGCTCGTCGACGGATAGCGACTCCTGCATTCACACCAGGTCTTACCCGTCGGCGAGATATATCTCGCCCATACGCCTCGAAGATGAGCGGGTCAGACCCGTGGGTCTGACCCCGGACGGCACTGGGGCGGCTCGCGCCGCCCCAGTACCTCGAGCTTACGCCCGCTCGCGTGAGCGACCGCGGTCGCGGCCGCCACCACGCGGCCGCTCCTCGCGCGGCTCGCGGGGCGGAGCGTCCTTCGCCCGCTCGATCAGCTCCTCGGGCATGACGAGGCCGCCGTTCTCGTGCTTCGCGACGAGCTTCAGCCCGATGCGGCCACGGTCCTTGTCGACCTCCTGCACGACGACGTCGACGACGTCGCCGCGGTCCATCACGTCCTGGATGTGGGCGACACGGCCCGGCCCCACGTTCGAGACGTGGAGAAGACCGTCGGTGCCCTTCTTGAGCTCGACGAACGCACCGAAGTCGGTCGTCTTCACGACGCGGCCCGTGTACGTGTCGCCGACCTCGGGCGACTTCGTGAGGTTGTGGATCGCCGCGATCGCAGCCTCGCCCTTCGTGCCCTCGGTCGAGTAGACGAGGATCGTGCCGTCCTCCTCGATGTCGATCTGCACCTCGTAGTCACCCTCGAGCGCGCGGATCGTCTCGCCGCCCTTGCCGATGACCATCCCGATGAACTCGGGATCGATCTTGATCGTCGAGATGCGCGGCGCGTGGTCGGCCATCTCCGTGCGCGGCTCGGGAATCGCAGCGAGCATCGTCTCGAGGATCGAGACGCGCGCCCGCTTCGCCTGCTCGAGCGCGGAGCGCATGATCTCCTGCGTCACGCCGGTGATCTTGATGTCCATCTGCAGGGCGGTGATCCCGTCCCGCGTGCCGGCCACCTTGAAGTCCATGTCACCGAGGTGATCCTCGGCGCCCTGGATGTCCGTGAGGATGACGTAGTCGTCGCCCTCCTTGACGAGGCCCATCGCGATGCCCGAGACGGGCGCAGCGATCGGAACGCCTGCGTCCATCAGTGCGAGCGTCGATCCGCACACCGAGCCCATCGACGACGAGCCGTTCGACTCGAGCGTCTCCGAGACGACGCGGATCGTGTACGGGAAGTCCTCGACGGCCGGGATGACGGCCTCGAGCGCCCGCTGCGCGAGAGCACCGTGGCCGATGTCACGTCGCTTCGGGCCGCGCATGAAGCCCGTCTCCCCGACCGAGAAGGGCGGGAAGTTGTAGTGGTGCATGTAGCGGCGGTTCTGCTCGAGGGAGAGGTCGTCGATGCGCTGCCCCTCCTTCATCGTCCCGAGCGTGAGCAGCGTCATGATCTGCGTCTGGCCGCGGGTGAAGAGCGCGGAGCCGTGGGTGCGCGGGCTGACCCGCACTTCGGACTCGACGTGGCGGATCTCCTCCTCGGAGCGTCCGTCCGGACGGCGCTTGTCGACCGCGATCTTCTTGCGGACGAGGTCCTTGTAGACCGCATCCGACGCGCGCTTGACGAACTGCTTCGTCTGCGAGTCCTTGACCGCGGGCTCGCCCTCGGCCGGCGCGGAGCCGACCGGGAAGGGCAGCTCGATCTCCTCGAGGATCCGGTTGAAGAGAAGGTCGCGCTTCGCGGAGCGGAGCTCCTTCGAGTCCTGCTCCGCATCGGTCAGCTCGCGGAGGTCGCCGAGGAACTGCTCGCGCAGCGGCCCTTCGACTGCCGCGAGCCGCGAGCGCTCGAGGATCGCCGCGAAGCTCGAGCGCATCTGCGCCCGCTTCGTCATGTCCTCCTCGGTGGAGCTCATCGAGACGGCCGGGGAGAGCTCCTCGAGGAGCGTCTCGACGACCGTGCCCGCCTCCTTGATGCCGTGGCCCGCGATCGCCGCGCGAACGGCCTCGCCGTGCGCGGACTCGAGCTCGGCGGTGAGGTCGACGTCGACCCACTTCGCCTTGCCGACGTCGGCGCGGAGCCCCTCGAGCGCCGTACAGATCTTCTGGATCTCCACGTGTGCGAGCTCGAGTGCCTCGAGGATCGTCTCCTCGGGAACCTGGTCGCCGCCCGCCTCGACCATCGTCAGCCCTTCGCTGGTGCCGACGACGATGAGGTCGAGCGTCGACTCCGCGAGCTGCTCGAGGGTCGGGTTGAGGACGAACTCGTCCTCGATGCGACCGACGCGAACGGCGCCGATCGGGCCCATGAACGGCAGTGGCGAGATCATCAGGGCCGCCGATGCTCCGTTGATGCAGAGGATGTCGTGCGGCGTGACCATGTCCGCCGAGAGGACGGTGCAGATGACCTGCACCTCGTTGCGGAAGCCCTTGGGCCAGAGCGGCCGGATCGGGCGATCGATCATGCGCGCCGTGAGCGTCGCCCGCTCCGTGGCGCGGCCTTCCCGCTTGAAGAAGCCGCCCGGGATCTTGCCGGCGGCGTACATCTTCTCCTCGACGTCGACCGTGAGCGGGAAGAAGTCGGCGTCCGGCCGCGCGTCGGGCCTGCCGACGGCGGTCGCGAGGATCATGGTGTCGCCGGAGCGGACGACGACTGCGCCGTCGGCCTGCTTGGCGAGCTTGCCCGTCTCGAAGACGATCTCCTGACCGCCCACATCGACGGAAACCGAGGCAATCTGCCCGGCTGTCTGAGTACTCATGTGAGGTATCCCTTCACCTTTCGTTGTGTCCGGAAGGTGGAGGTTTGAGTCAGCCCTCTCGTACGGGGGCTCGCTCAAACTTCCACCTTCCCTTCTGTTGGTGGAGCGTTATCGGCGCAGGCCGAGCTCCTTGATGAGGGCGCGGTAGCCCTCGATGTCCTTTCTCTGCATGTAGTTGAGGAACCGCCGCCGCTGGCCGACGAGCTTCAGGAGCCCGCGCCGCGAGTAGTGATCCTTGGGATGCGTCCGCAGATGCTCGGTCAGGTCGTTGATCCGTCTGGTGAGGAGGGCAACCTGTACCTCTGCCGAACCAGTGTCGGCAGGTCCCCGACCGTGCTTCTCGACGATTTCCAGCTTGACTTCCTTGGTGAGGCTCATGCATCTCCTCCTAGTAGACGACTCCGCAATCCCCGCCCCGCGTGAAGGAAGAAGCACGCCGGGGCCGCGACTGCGGCTCGCGGAAGGGTAGCAGCCATGCTCCGCTGGTTCGTTCGCGCGCTCGCCATCCTGGTCATCGCCGTCAGCCGCCTTCATCGTTCTCGACTTCGCCGAGATCCTCGTTCCCGTCGAGCCCGACGACACGCAATCGATGGCCGACACGGTTCCCGCTTGCGACGGCCGCGTGCTCGCGCAGGGGCTCACGTATCGCTTCTGGGATCCGGAGCCCGGGCACGTCGTCGCCGTGCATGCGGCGGAGAACGACGACGGCAGCCTCGTGCCCGACCGCGATGCCGACGATCGCGTGCTCGTGCTGCGCGTGGCGGCCGGGCCCGGCGACGTGATCGAAGGACGGGACGGCACGGTCTTCGTCGACGACGTCAAGTTCGACGACATCGACACCGAGCCGTTCGCGCCGGTGACCGTCCCGAACGAGCAGTACTTCCTGCTCGGCGACAACCGCTCGGCTGCCATCGACAGCCGCACGTTCGGCCCCGTGCTCGGGAATGCGATCTTCGCTCGTGTGTTCGCCGTCTTCTGGCCCGTTCGGGACATCACGTTCCGGTTCGGTCGCAGCGAGGGTGCGTCACCGGGCCGGGTTCCCTGCGACTAGCTTTCGCGCATGAGAGCGGGAGTTGCCGCCGGCCATCCGGCCACTGCTGCCGCGGGCGCGGAGATCCTGGCGGACGGAGGCAGCGCGGCCGATGCCGTGGTCGCGATGGCGCTTGCGTCCTGCGTCGCGGAGACGGTGATGAGCGGTCTCTTCGCAGGCTGCCATGCGATCGCGTTCGACGGCTCGCGCGTCATGAACCTCGACGGGTTCGCGGCGTTGCCGTCCGGCACCGGCGACCTCACGGACGTCGAGATCCCGTTCGGAGACGAGCCCGTCGTCTACGCGATCGGTGCCGCATCGTGCGCCGTTCCGGGACTTCCCGGAGCACTCGGCGAGCTCTGGGAGCGGCTCGGCCGGCTCCCGTGGGCGCGGCTCTGCGAGCCCGCGCTCGAGCTGGCGCGCACGGGCGTCCCGCTTCCGGAGATGCACGCGCGCACGCTCGAGATGCTCGTCGCGCTCTACGCGCTCGAGCGTGGCGCCGAGCTGTTCACTCGGAACGGTCGCCCGCTCGGCGAGGGTGACGTCCTCGAGCAGCCCGGTCTGGTGCAGGCGCTCGAAGCGGTTGCCGACGAGGGCGCCGCGAGCGTGTACCGCGGCTCGATCGCAGAGGCGCTCCTTCATGTCGACGGAGTCGTGCTCACCGCGGACGATCTCGCGAGCTACCGCGCGGTGTGGCGCGATCCGGTGGTCGTCCCGTACGCGGGCCGCCGAATCGTCACGCGCGCCGGCCTCTCGGGAGTCCCGGAGCTCCTGCCTCGTCTCCCCCGCCTCGGTGAGTTGACCGAGACCGAGCGGGTGCTCGCGCTCGTCGCCGCGTTCGAGCCGCAGCCCGTCGGAGGCGAGCACACCACCAACATGGTCGCGGTCGACGGGCACGGGCGCGCGTGCGTCCTCACGCACTCGCTCGGTGTCGGTGCCGGCGTGTGGCTCCCGGGCTTCGACGTGCAGCTGAACAACCTGCTCGGCGAGTCGGACATCGTCCACGGCGAGCCGCAGCCCGGCGACCACCTCGAGAGCCGCATGGCGCCGACGCTCGTGTTCGACGGCGACGGCCTCGAGCTCGCCGTCGGCTCGGCGGGTGCAACGCGGCTTCGCACAGCGCTGGCCACCGTCCTCGGCGCGATCCTCGACGAGGGACTCGACGCCGAGACCGCGTGTCACGCTCCGCGCGTCCACCCCACCCTCGACCTCGTCGATGCCGAGCCGGGAGTCGACGAGGCGGCGCTCGTCCATCCTCGAGGAGCGCGGCCGCACCGTGCGGCGCTGGGATCGGCTCCACCACTACTTCGGCGGCGTCAGCTGCGTCGGGCGGGCAGGCGCGGCGGGCGATCCGCGTCGCAGCGGCGCGGCCGTGTCGTTGTAGGGGCGAGATACATCTCGCCCGGCCGGACGAGCGGTTACTTGAGGAGCAGCTTGTCGATGCGGCGCGACGAGATCCAGAGTCCCGACGAGCCCCATGGCGAGCAGGTACGCGACGTTGACGAGCTGGAACGGGCCGACCGTCCCCGTCGTCAGCGAGCGGACGAGCTCGATGCCGTGGTACAGCGGCAGGCAGCGGACGATCCACTCGAGCACGGCCGGATAGACCGAGATCGGATAGAAGGTCGCCGAGAACATGAACATCGGCAGCATGACCAGCTGGATCAGGTCGAAGTCCTTCCACGTCCGCATCCACGTCACCGCCGCGATCCCCGCCCCGGCGAACCCGAAGCCGATGACGAAGCACGCAGGCAGCGCGAGGATCGCCCACGGCGAGTCCACGAGCCCGAGCGCGACGATGACGAGCAGGTACGCGGCCGAGTAGAGCATCGCGCGGACGACGGCCCAGATCGTCTCCCCGACCGCCACGTCCTTCGGCCCGACGGGCGTCGCGAGGATCGACTCGTACACCTTGCCGTAGCGCAGCTTCCAGAAGACGTTCGTCGCGTCGTAGAACGCACCGTTCATCGCCGAGGATGCGAGCAGAGCCGGCGCGACGAACACCGCGTACTCGAGCACCTCTCCCTCGAAGGTCACGTCCCCGATGAAGCTCTGGAGCGGGTAGACGAAGAAGAAGAGATAGAAGAGCGGCTCGAAGAAGCCGGAGAAGAGGATCATCCACGTCCGGCGGTACACCATGACGTTGCGCTCGATGATCAGCAGGCCGCCGATGGCGGGGCGCCTGGGAGCGGTCAGGCGGGCGCGTGCGACGAGCTCGGTCATACGACGAGCCTCTTCCGGTACGTCATGCGTGCGGCGAGGAGCCCGAGCGTGACGAACCCGACGAGGTACGCGAGGTGTCCGAGGTCGCCCCACGAGACGGTTCCGAGCGTGAGGTCGCGACACAGCGTCACCCCGTGCCAGAGCGGCGTGAACCAGGCGAGCACCTCGAGCGGAACCGGCAGGCTCGAGATCGGGAAGAAGGTTCCCGAGAACAGGAACATCGGGAGAATGATGAAACGGAAGATCGCGACGAACGACACCTCGTTCTGGGCATGGGCCGCCCACGCCGCGATCGGCGCCGAGAACGAGACGCCGACGAGCACCGTCACCGGGATCGCGAGCACAGCGAGCGGCGAGTCGACCGCGCCGAACGCCGTGATGACGACGAGGTAGATCGTCGCCATCAGGAAGAGCCTGAACGCGAAGTACGCCTGGTGGCCGAGCATCACGTCGCGCACGCGCAGCGGCGTGGCGAGCATCGCGTGGTACTGGCGATCCCACTTGATCGCCGACAGCACGGGCCAGCTCGCCTCGAACGACGCGATCTGCATCGCGGTCGCCGCCATCAGGCCGGGTGCGACGAACTCGAGGTACGAGATCCCGCCTTCGAGATCGGCCGAGCGGTCGACGAACACGCCGAGTCCGACGCCGAGGGCGAGGAGGTAGACGATCGGAGTGACGACGGTCGTCACCGCCGAGCCGCGCCAGACGTTCTTGTACTGCGTGAGGAAGAACTCGAACGGACGGAGGATGAGGACGGCCGAGCGTCATCCACTCGATGAGGCTCCGGCCGGTGAGGTGGAGGAAGACGTCCTCGAGCGTGCTGCGACGGACGAGCAGGCTCTCGGGGACGAGGCCTCGCTCGTGCAGACCGTGCGAGGCTGCGTCGCCGTCGTCCGTGTACAGAAGGACACGGTCCGGAAGCGCCTCGATGCGGCTCACGAGCCCGTCCGTCCAGTAGCTCAGGTCGTCCGGGCGGCTGCCGTCGTCGAAGCGCAGCTCGACGACCTCGCGGGTCGCGTACTGCTCGATGAGGCTGCGCGGCGAGCCCTCGGCGACGATCTTTCCGCGATCCATGACGACGAGCCGGTCGCAGAGCTGCTCGGCCTCGTCCATGTAGTGCGTCGTGAGCAGCAACGTCACGCCCTGCCGCTTCAGGCGGTACAGGCGATCCCAGACGACGTGGCGCGCCTGCGGGTCGAGCCCGGTCGTCGGCTCGTCGAGGAGGAGCACCTCGGGCTCGTTCACGAGCGAGCGTGCGATCGTGAGCCGCCGCTTCATCCCGCCCGAGAGCGGCTCGACCTTGTCGTTCGCACGCTCCGTGAGCTCGACGAACTCGAGGAGCTCGTCGGCGCGCGCGCCGAGCTCCTTGCGTGGGAGCCCGAAGTAGCGGCCGTAGATGACGATGTTCTCGCGCACGGTCAGCTCCATGTCGAGCGTGTCCTGCTGCGGGACGACGCCGAGGCGGGCGCGGATCTTCGAGCCGTCGCGTGCCGGATCCATCCCGAGGACGCTCAGCGTTCCGTCGGTGACGGGCGAGACGCAGCCGATCATGCGCATCGTCGACGTCTTCCCCGCTCCGTTCGGGCCGAGGAAGCCGAAGGCCTCGCCACGCTGGAGGTCGAAGTCGATCCCGTCGACGGCGACGAAGTCGTCGAAGCGCTTCACGAGATTCCGTGCCTGGATCAGCGGCTGGCCGTTCGAGCTCATCGCCCGCCTACGTTAGTTACCCGGTACCGGCCTCCGTGCCGCCTTCGTCGCGTCGACGTCGAGGGCGATCTGCTCGACGAGCGCAGCCTCGCTGTCGAACACCGCTTCGTCACGCAGCCGCTCCCAGAGCTCGACGACGAGTCGCTTTCCGTAGAGGTCGCCGTCGAAGTCGAGGAGGTACGGCTCGATGCGGCGCTCGGTCCCGCCGTAGTGCGGGTTCGTGCCGATCGAGATCGCGGCCCGGTGCCCGAGCGCCGATCCCGCGTAGATGCCGTACCGCGGGCACGCGAGATCGGGCTCGAGCCGGAGGTTCGCGGTCGGATACCCGAGCGTGCCGCCACGCTGATCGCCGGCCACGACGACGCCGTCGAGCTCGAACGGCCGTCCGAGCATCGTCGCCGCGCCGATCACGTCACCCGCGCCGAGCGACGTGCGGATCGCCGTCGAGGACACGCCCGGAAGCTCCGGCACCACGACGATCTGGAAGCCGAGCCGCTCGAGGAGCGCGAGATCGCCGGAGCGTCTCACGCCGAACCGGAAGTCCTCGCCGGCGACGACCGCCTCGACGCCGATCGCGCGGAGGAACCGCTGGGCGAACTCCTCCGGCGTGAGCCGCTGGAGCGCGGCGTCGAACGTCGCGACGACGACCGCCTCGACACCGGCTGCCTCGAGAAGCTCGAGGCGCCGGTCGAGCGTGGTCAGGAGCTCGACCTTGTTGCCGAGTGCGATCCGCGGATGCGGATCGAAGGTGATCACCGTCGGCGCGAGACCCGTCCCGCGCACCGCGTCCACCACCGCGAGGTGCCCGCGGTGCACGCCGTCGAAGCTGCCGATCGCGACCGCGCGCGGCTCGGGGTCGAGCGCCGCCGGCGAGCGGACGACCTTCACGCGAGCCTCGCGAGCGCCTCGTCCGGCGCGATCATGCGCTCCGCGTCGGCCTCGTCGACGTGGAACGGGCCGATCTCCGTCCTGCGCAGCGAGACGCAGTGACCCCCGAGCGCGTCGGCGATCGCGCGAATGTAGGTGCCCGACGAGACGAGCAGGTCGAGCTGCACAACGTCATTCGCGTGTCCGAGCAGCTCGAGCTCGTGCACGTGCATCGTGCGGAGCGGCATCTCCACGGTGACTCCGCGGCGGTGGAGCGCATACGCCCGCTCGCCGTCGATCTTCACGGCCGAGACCGCCGGAATCGGCAGCTCCACCGCGCCACGGAGGCCGTCGAGCGCGGTCGCGAGCTCGCCGCGCGGTCGGCGCGGTCGTGCTCGTCGAGCGCTCGCCGTCGATGTCGCCGGTGCTCGTCCGCGCAGTGAGGTCGATCGTCGTCTCGTACCGCTTCGACAGGCCGACGAAGCGCGGTTGTAGTCGCGTCGACGCGCCCGACAGCAAGAGCAGGAGCCCGGTCGCGAAGGGGTCGAGTGTCCCGGCGTGCCCCGTTCGCGCGCCCGTCTTCCGGCGCGTGGCAGCCACGATGGCGAACGACGTCGGCCCGCGGGGCTTGTCGACGAGGATGATTCCGCTCGGAGTGAGCGCGCGTGGCGGCACTACCGCTCCGAAGCGGACCCGACCTGCGCCGTCACCTCGCGCACGATGAACGCCGTGAGCTCGTCCACCGAGAGGTCGCTCGAGAAGCCGGCCGCCGCGCGATGCCCGCCGCCCTGCGACTTCCGCGCGATCGCGCTCACGTCGATCTCGTCCACGGACGAACGCAGCGAGACCTTCCGTGCCGGACCGCCATCGCGCGGAGGCTCGCGGATGAGCGCGGAGACGAGCGACCCCTCGACCGAGCGCAGCACGTCGATGATGCCCTCCGAGTACGGCTCGGTCGCCCCGACCGCCTCGAAGTCGTCGCGCACGAGATGCGACACGACGATCTCGCCCCCTTCGAGGACGTGGGCGCGCTCGAGCGCGCGCGCCAGCAGCTTCAGCCTCGCGAACTGGACGTTCTCGTACACGCCCTGGAAGACGCGATTCACGTCCGCACCAGCTTCGACCAGATCCGCGGCCAGACGCAGCGCCTTCGGCGTCGTGTTCGAGTACTGGAACCGGCCCGTGTCGGTGACGAGGGCGATGTAGAGCGCCTCGGCGATCTCCGGTGTGAGGGCGACGCCGAGCTCGCGGAATACGTCGGCGAGCACCTCACCGGTCGACGACGCGTCCGAGACGATGAGGTTCACGTCGCCGAAGCGCGGGTTGTCGTGGTGGTGGTCGATGTTGACCGTGAACCGCGCGGCGTCGACGACGCCCGGCTCGGCGCCGACGCGTGACGCGCTCGCGCAGTCGACAGCGACGAGGACGCGCTCGGCGAAGTCCTCGGGGCGCTCACGTCGGAGCCCGCGCTCCTCGGCGTCGAGGAACCGGTACTCGCCGGGAAGCGGCGCGGGGCCGCCGAGGAACATGACGACGTCCTTGCCGAGCTCGCGAAGTGCGAGCCCCATCCCCAGCAGCGAGCCGAGAGCGTCGCCGTCGGGTGCCTCGTGGGACGTGACGACGAAGCGGTCGTTCTCGCGTGAGGGCGGCGACGACCGCCTGCATGTCAGCCTGGTTCGTCATCGGAGTCCGCAGGAGCGAGGTCGTCGATCAGCTTCGTGAGCCTCACGCCGCGCTCGATCGCGGGATCGTATTCGAAGGTCAACACGGGGGTGCGCCGAGTGCCGAGCTCGCGCGCGACCAGTGACTGCAGGACGCCGGCTGCCGACTGAAGGCCCTCGAGTGTTCGCGCCTGCTCGCGTTCCGAGCCGAGCACGCTCACGAAGACGGTCGCCTGGGAGAGGTCCGTCGTCGTGCGCGCGCCGGTCACCGTGACGAAGCCGATCCGCGGATCCTTGAGCGTCGGCAGCGCCTCCGAGAGCGTCTTCCGAATCGCCTCGTTCACCTTCCTGCGTCGCTCAGCGCTCGCCAGGGACGACCACCTCCCGGTCGCTGCGCAGCAGCTCCCAGTCCTGCGAGCCGAGGTAGCGCTCGACGGCGTCGAGCAGCTTCTCGAGCTCGGAGTGCTCGCGCGTCGCGCACGCGACCGCAAGCGTCGAGCGCTGCCAGAGCTCGTGATGGTCGACCTCGGCGACGGACGCACCGAAGCGCTCGTGGAGCTGTGCCTTCGCAGACTTCACGTACTTGCGCTTTCCCTTGAGCGACCCGGATTCGGGGAAGTGGAGCTCCACCGTGAGAATCCCGACGTAGCCGGTCGCCACGGCGATGCCGTCAATCGTCGTCGGCGGCGGCGGGCTGCGCGGCGGCGACTGGTGCCTGATCCATGTCCGTACGCACGACCTCGCGCGTCTCGTAGACCTCGAGGACGTCGCCTTCCTTCACGTCGTTGAAGCCCTCGAGCAGGATGCCGCACTCGAAGCCCTCGCTCACCTCGCGCGCGTCGTCCTTGAAGCGCTTGAGCTGCGCGATGGTCGTCTCGTAGATCACGGTTCCGTCGCGGATGACGCGCACCTGCGCTCCGCGCCGCACCGTGCCCGACGTGACCATGCAGCCTGCGATCGTCCCGAGCCGCGACACGCGGAAGAGGGCGCGAACCTCGGCCTCGCCGAGCGTCGCCTCCGTCGAGACGGGCGAGAGCATTCCGACGAGCGCCTTCTGGATGTCCTCGGTGAGCTGGTAGATCACGCGGTAGGTGCGGATGTCGACGCCCTCGCGCTCGGCGAGCTGTCGCGCGTCGGCGCTCGGGCGGACGTTGAACCCGACGACGAGCGCGTCCGAGGCGGACGCGAGGTTCACGTCGTTCTCCGTGATCCCCCCGACGCCCGTGTGGATCACCGTGACGCGCACTTCCGCGTGCTGGATCTTCTGGATCTCGCCGAGCAGCGCTTCGACCGAGCCCTGCACGTCGCCCTTCAGGACGATGTTGAGGTCCTGCACCTCGCCGGCCTCGAGATCGTCGTGCAGCGTCTCCAGAGAGACGCGGCGGCGTGGGCGCTGCGCGAACTGCTCGCGGCGGAGCCGCTCCGCGCGGATGTTCGCGAGGTGCTTCGCCTGGCGCTCGTGCTCGACGACGCGCACGTACTCGCCGGCTGCCGGAGGATGGTCGAATCCGAGGACCTCGACGGGCTCGCCGGGCCTCGCCTCGGCCACCTTCTCGCCGCGATAGTCGTACAGCGCGCGCACCTTTCCGGAGGCGTCGCCTGCGACGGCAGCGTCGCCCACACGCAGCGTGCCCGCGGTGAACCAGCACGGTCGCGACGGGCCCACGCCCGACGTCAAGGCGCGACTCGACGACGACGCCGGATGCCTCGGCGGCCGGGTTCGCGCGCAGATCGAGCTCCGCGTCCGCGACGAGGAGGATCTTCTCGAGCAGGTCGGCGATGTTGTCCTTCTGCTTCGCGGAGACCGCGGAGAACTGTGTCGTACCGCCCCAGTCCTCGGGCTGGAGACCCTCCGCCGCGAGCTCCGACTTCACGCGGTCGACGTTCGCGTCGGGCACGTCCATCTTGTTGACTGCAACGACGATCGGCACCGCGGCGGCGCGAGCGTGTGAGATCGACTCCTTCGTCTGCGGCATGACGCCGTCGTCGGCTGCGACGACGAGCACGGCGATGTCGGTCACCTTCGCGCCGCGCGCGCGCATGGCCGTGAACGCCTCGTGGCCGGGCGTGTCGAGGAAGGTGATGCGCCGTCCGCCGACCTCGGCCTGGTACGCACCGATGTGCTGCGTGATCCCTCCGGCCTCGGTCTCGACGACCGCGGCCTCGCGAATGGCGTCGAGGAGCGTCGTCTTGCCGTGGTCGACGTGACCCATGATCGTCACGACCGGCGGTCGGGGAGCGAGGTCCTCTTCGTTGTCGTCGTACGACTCCGGCTCGAGCTCCTCCTCGGCGGCATGCTTGATCGTGATCTCGCGGTCGAGCTCCGCTGCCGATCGTCTCGACCTCCTCGTCGGAGAGCGACTGGGTTGCCGTGCGCATCTGGCCGAGCCCCATGAGGATCTTGATGAGCTCGGGCATCGGCACGCCGAGTGCATGCGAGAGGTCCTTGACCGTCACTCCTGACTCGACGGTGACGGGACCGGTCGGCGGCGGTGCCGGCGCCTGCCGAGGCTGCGGCGGGGCGCTCGAGCGATCACGGGCCTGCCGCCCCTGGCTGCGGCCTCCCCCGCCCTCGATGACCACGCGCCGCTTCCGCCCACCGGAGCCTCCACGGGGGCGAATCGGGCGATTGGGTCCCTTGCGTCCGTCAGCCATCGGATTCAGTCTAGAGCGGGAAGGCTTACGCCCCCTCGCGCTGCTCCTCTTCCGCGACGACCTCGACTTCGACCTCGGGCTCGTCGTCGAGCACCGCCACGGCACCGGCCTCCGCGAGAACCTCCTCGGCCGTCGTCTCGCCGTCGACTGCGACCTCTTCCACGACCGCAACGGGCTCGGGCTCCGGCTGGTTCACGAGCTCCTGATGCGCCGGCACGCCGCAGTAGCGCGACCCCGGAAGGGCGGCGTTCGGGCAGCGCTTGCCGTTCGAGAGCACCGCTCCGCAGCGCCCCGAGAACTCCTCGCCGTCCTCGCTTCCGCCGCCGTACGCTGCCTCGGCCTCGGCCTGCGCGAACTCCTGCTCGGACTGGATGTCGATCTTCCAGCCCGTGAGGCGCGTGGCGAGGCGGGCGTTCAGGCCCTCCTTGCCGATCGCGAGCGCGAGCTGGTCGTTCGGCACGATGACGGTCGCCTCGCGCGTCTCGTCGTCGATGTAGACCTCGCGAACGCGCGCGGGTGAGAGCGCCTTCGCGACGAAGCGCGCAGGCTCGGTGTTCCACGGGATGATGTCGATCTTCTCGCCGCGAAGCTCGGAGACGACCATGCGGACGCGCGAGCCGCGCGGACCGACGCACGCGCCGACCGGGTCGACGCCCTGCTGATGCGACTCGACCGCGATCTTCGAGCGGTACCCGGGCTCGCGGGCGACGCCGCGGATCTCGACGAGACCGTCCGCGATCTCCGGTACCTCGAGCTCGAAGAGCGCGCGGATGAGCTCCGGATCGCGCCGGGAGAGAATGACCTGCGGGCCTTTCGTCCCCGAGCGCACCTCGGCGATGACGGCCTTGATGCGGCTCCCCTGCTCGTAGCGCTCGCCGTCGACCTGCTCGGAACGCGGCAGCAGCGATTCGACGCGGCCGAGGTCGACGAGGACGTTGTTGCGGTCTCCGGCCTGCTGCACGATCCCCGTCACGACCTCGCCCTGCCGGTCGACGTACTCCTCGTACATGATCGCGCGCTCCGCCTCGCGGATCCGCTGCTGGATGACCTGCTTCGCGGTCTGCGCGGCGATGCGGCCGAAGTTGTCCGGCGTCACGTCCGTGCGCTGGATCTGCGTCCGGCGGCACCTGCGACCAGTCGAGCTCGAGATCCTCGTCGGTGATGAGCGTGTGCTGGCGCTCGCCCGTCTCCTCCTCGAGCTGCTCGAGCTCGGTGATGCGCGCCTCGCGCGCCTCCTCGACGAGCCTGGTTTCGATGTCCTCCGGGATCTCGATCCCGAAGACGCGGAACTCGCCGGCGCCGTCGAGCTGGACCTCGGCGTGGCGGGTCGCGCCCGGTGTCTTCTTGTACGCGGCACGCAGGGCGTCCTCGAGTGCGGTGATGAGCACGCCTTCCTCGATGCCCTTCTCCTTCTCGATCGCCTGAATGCCCTCGATGATCTCCTGGCTCATGTGGTCAACCCCTCGTCGATCAGATTGGCCCGCACGATGGCGTCGTACGGGATGCGGATCTCGCCGGTCTCGCCGGCTTCGAGCGTGATGGTGTCGTCTCCGGCCTCGACCAGCAGGCCGCGATGTCGGTTCTTCCTGCCGCCTCCGAGGCGCACGACGACCTGCGAGCCGACCGCCTCGGCGAAGTGCTCGGGCCTGCGCAGCGGGCGCTCGGGCCCCGGCGACGAGACGTCGATCGTGTACTCGGACCGGTAGCCGTCGAGCACGCGCGTGACGCTCGCGCAGAGCGCGTGGTCGACGCCGTCGTCGTGGTCGATGTACACGCAGAAGCGAGTCGGCGAGAGCAGCTCCACGGCCAGCACCCGGACTCCGGGCACGCGCGACTCGACCGCGGGTGCGATCTCCTCCTGCAGCGTCCGTTCTCGGGCGTAGGTCGTGCTCATCAGCCTCCCTCAACAAAAATGGGCGCGACGCGCCCATTTCGTGAAGCCGGTGAAATGTGGTGCGGGAAGAATAGCACCGCCGCGGCCGTATGGTTCACGGCGCCTCGAGGACGATCGTCACCGGCCCGTCGTTGACGAGCGCGACCTGCATGCGCGCTCCGAAGACGCCTCGCGATACGCGCACGCCTGCCTCCTCCAGCGCTGCGCAGAAGCGCTCGTACAGCGACTCCGCGACACCCGGGTCGGCTGCATCCGTGAAGCTGGGCCGGTTGCCCTTGCGCGTGTCGGCGATGAGCGTGAACTGACTCACGACGAGCGCCTCGCCGGACACGTCCAGCAGCGAGCGGTCGAAGCGGCCCTGGTCGTTCTCGAAGATCCGCAGCCGCGCGATCTTGGCCGCCAGGCGCTCCGCGTCGGCCTCCGAGTCCCCGGACGCGACGCCGAGCAGCACGACGACGCCTGCGCCGATCTCGGCGACGGTCTCGCCGGCGACTCCGACCGACGCGTCGCGGACGCGCTGCACGACCGCGCGCATCGGCTACTCGAGGTTGTCGCCGTCCGCGGGCGTCCGCGGACGCAGCGCGCGGCCGAGCTTGATGTGCGGCGTGGCTTCCTTGCGCCGGCCCTGGTTGACGAGCGCGCGGCCGAGCGCGTGGTGCGCGAACTCGTCGGACGGGTCGAGCTCGACGAGCGCACGGAACTCGGCCTCCGCCTCCTCCCAGCGGCCGAGGCGGAAGTACGCGATCCCGAGCGCCTCGCGGATCGAGCGGGAGGTGGGCTCGGCGCGCTTCGCCTTCTCGAGCGAGACCGTCGCCTGGGCCGGACGGCCGCTACGGAGGTGGCTCCGGCCGAGCTGGAAGAGGTCGTAGGTCTCGGTCACGCGGAGCGCAGCGAGCGGAGGGACACGAGCCCGCGGAAGCGTGCCCACAGCGACAGCTCGCGCCGCGCGGCGCCGATCAGGCGGCGCACCTCCCGTCGCGGCGACGTCCCGCCCTGCTCGATGGCCGCCGGTGGCCCGAAGCGCGCCCGGCGCCGCGGCCGCGAACGGCCGTGCCGTCGAGTCCGAGCTCCGCGTGGACCGGCCTGCTGCAGCATGGCGAGCGTCGCGTTCGGCGGCACGTCGACTCCCTGGTCGCGCAGGAAGTCCTCGAGCTCGCGTCTGCTCGCGGTGGCCAGCCGTCTGGGGTCGCGGGAGAGGTAGCGAGCGCGTCGCACGAGGGCCTTGCCGAGCCCGAGCAGCGACGACCCAGAGCGCGGCGAGGACGAGACCGACGGCGACGAGCGACGGTGCCTGGCTCGTGAGCGGAGGCATCCGTCGGCCCAGGTCACCCGCGTCCGGGGGCGCGCGTCGGGGCTGGCGTCGACTCTGTGAGCTGACTTCGCGCAAGCGTGCGACGGCGTCCTCGGAGCCGGAAGCGATCGAATACTCGCCGCCGAGCGTACCGCGGCCTGGGGTCGGATCGAACGGGATCCAGCCGATGCCTCCGAACCACACCTCCACCCAGGCGTGTGCGTCGTGATCGGTCACGACCCACGTCCCGTCCGTCGGCGGTGCCGCTCGTGAACCCGACGGCGACGCGAGCCGGGATGCCGAGCATCCGGAGCATCGCTGCCATCGCCCCGGCGAAGTGCTGGCAGTATCCGGCCTTCGTCTCGCGTCACGAATGCAGACGAGCGGCGGCGCCCCTGTCGCTGCGGCGGCGACTCGTCGTACGTGAAGCCTCCGGTCTGCCGGAACCACGACTCGAGTGCGAGCACCGACGCATACGGCGTCGGCGCCCCTCGCGTGACGCGTCTTGCCTCGTCGTACATCGGGCGATGACGAGCGAAACGGCGCTGAACGACGGGTCGTCGAAGCATGGACTGCGACCACGCGGTCTCGGGCTGACAGCCCGAACGCCGGAAACGGTGCGTCCGTCGACCTCGAGGAAGCGCGCTGCAGCCGTCGGGTAGCGGACTGGTGCGCGCGCGAGGTCGCGCGGAGCGGGATCCGGCGCGTAGCTCCAGACGCGATAGCTCTCTCCCTGCTCGACCGGAGTGTCCGCACGCAGTACGCCACCGGACAGCAGGAACACCGTTCCGAGGCCGCGCCCGTCCAGCGCGACCGGCGTACCAGCGGCAGCGAGATGATCGTCGACGAGCGCGTCGACGCGAATCCGCTGCTCGACCCAGCTGTCCCGGTTGCGCGCCCGTTGCGGGGATCAGCTGAGGTAGCTGCAGCGCCTGCGCGTCGTGATCGACCTGCTCCGAGCCAGAACAGGCGCTCGAACCAATGGTTGTCGTCGAAGACGTCGAGCGTCGTCGTTCGCCAGTAGTGCGGCGTGCTCGGACCGTCGACGCGCAGAACGACCGTCTTCTCGGACGGGAACCTGATGCCCTCGTAGTTCGAGTCCCAGATGAACCGGACCTCGCTCGCCTGCCGTCCCTGCCCACGGATGTCCCACGTCTCCCAGTCGACGGCCGCGTCGCGGGCGAGCGTCGTCGTCGACGACGTCACGGCCGCTCCGAGCACGACGAGCGCGCCGATGGCTCCTCCCGCCAGCACCGTGCGCACCGACGCGGCGCGCAGGATCAAGCGGGATCGCAAGCGCGGCGGCGAGCGCGACCGTGCCGGCGACGATCGCCGTGCCGCCCAGAAGCGTCGCGGGCCAGCCGACGCCGGCGACGGTCACCGCGGCTGCGGCGAGCGGTCGGCGCGCGGCGACCAGCAGTGCCACCGCGGCGACGAAGCCGAAGATCGCGCAGAGGACGAGCGAGTGCATCTCCGGATTCACGGCCGGCTCGAACGGGAGAAAGACCTCGTAGAAACCCTCGATCCCGCGTGCCGCGTCCCCCAGAGCCGGCGCGAGCACCGGTTCGTCGCGGAACGGTGCGAGCTCCCACGGCTGCGTGCCGAATGCGATCCACGCCGCGACCAGCGCCGCGACGACCACCACCCCGACACGAATGGCTCCCGGACGGACGAGCGCGGCCACGATCGCGAGCGCGGCGACGGCGAGACCTTCTCCCACGAGGCGCGGATCCTCGAGGCTCAGCCACGCCACCGCGATGGCCAGCGCCGGAAGCAGTGCTGCGAGAAGCGTCCTACGCACGGGCCACCGCCTCGAGCTGCCGCGCCGCGAGCACGGTCGCGAGGTCGTCTCCGCGCCTCACCACCCCAGTGGGCACGCCGTGCGCGGCCAGACGGAGGAGGCCGGGCTCGGCGCGGGTCGGGCGCGCTGCGAAGCTCGCGGCGTCGATCCAGACGACCGAGACGAGACGTCGCGCGCTCAGCGCAAGAACCTGGGCGAAGGCCCCCGCATCCGTCGTCGCCGTCACCACCATGAGCTCACCGCTCGCTGCCCAGGAGTGATCGCCTGCGAGGAAGCGCCCGAGACCGTCAAGGGCATCAGGCTCCGCGGCTGCGAGCGAGCTCACGGCCCCGTCGAGGTCCGCCGCTGCAGAGCGCACGGGAACGACGGCGCGCGTGCCACCCGTCGAGACGAGCGTGACGGCACGGCCGCGGAGGGCGTGCGCCTGCACGAGCGATCCGGCGACTCGAACCGCGGCGTCGAAGCTCGAGTCCGGCGGGTCCCCGACGGCATGGCGCGGGTCGCAGTCGAGGATCACCACGACGCCGTCGTGTGCCGTGTCCTCGAGCTCCTTCACCATGAGCTGGCCGCGGCGCGCGCTGGTCGGCCAGTGCACACGGCGCAGCGACTCGCCCTGCTCGTACTCGCGCACCGAGTGGAAGTCGAAGCCGGCCGCGCGACGCAGGAGGATCCGCCGTCCGTCCCCCGCAGCCCGGCCGGCGTCCGAGAAGAGGCCGTCGAGCGCGGTCAATCGCGGTCGCACGACGAGCGTCGAGGGATCGCACAGCACGCGTGGCGCAACCGTCACGAGGCCGAGGAGGTCGCCGAAGACGACACGCGGATCGGAGAGCTCGTAGACGCCGCGTGGCAACGGACCCAGCGTGACTCCCCCCTTCGCCAGGCCGCCGCCGTGTCCCCGCATCCGGCACGAGCACGTGCCGAGCTTGCCGACGGTCAGGCGAACCGTCATCGAGCCGACCGGCGTGCGCGACCGGCGCTCTACCCCGAGCGCGACCCGCACGGCGTCTCCCTCGGTCGCAGGCGAAGGGTCGAACCTGTGAACGACGTGAACCGGACGGTCGACGAGCCAGGCCCAGAGCCACGTCACGCCTCCCGCGAGGAGAAAGCCGACGCCGACGACGCCCAGCGCGCGCGAGCCGCTCGCGATCGCAGCGACGAGGGCAATGGCCCCGAGCGCGACGCCGCCACGGTGCGCGTTCATTTCGGGATCGGCGCCTCGGTCAGAGCACGCTCGACGGCGTCCTCTCCGCGCATCCCCGACGCTCGTGCCTCGGGCGCAAGGATCACTCGGTGCGACAGCACGACGGCAGCGACCGCCTGCACGTCCTCGGGAACGACGTAGTCGCGTCCCGCCGCCGCTGCGCGCGCCTTGGCCATGCGCAGCAGCGCGATTCCGGCGCGCGGGCTCGCGCCGAGCGCCAGCAGCGAGCTGTCGCGCGTATGCCGCAGGATCGTGACGACGTACTCCCCGACGCTCTCCTCGACGTAGACGGCACGCGCCGCCTCGATCGCGCCGACGAGGTCGTCGCGATCGGCGACCGCTACGAGCTGGTCGAGCGGCGGAGCGGTCGTCTGCTCGGCGAGCATGCTCACCTCCTCGCCGAACGGCGGATACCCGAGAGACAGGCGCGCCGTGAAGCGGTCGAGCTGCGCCTCGGGCAGCGGATACGTCCCCTCGTACTCGATCGGGTTCTGCGTCGCGACGACGAAGAACGGCAGGTCGAGCGGGTACGTCGAGCCGTCGATCGTGACCTGCGTCTCCTGCATCGCCTCGAGCAGCGCCGACTGTGTCTTCGGCGATGCGCGATTGATCTCGTCGACGAGGAGGACGTTCGCGAAGACCGGCCCGGGCCGGAACTCGAACTCGCCGGTGCCCTGGTTGAAGACGTTGACGCCTGTCACGTCGGTCGGCAGCAGGTCCGGCGTGAACTGCAGCCGGGAGAACGAGAGATGGAGCGAGCGGGCGACCGACTTCGCGAGCACCGTCTTCCCCACGCCCGGGAAGTCCTCGATGATCAGGTGGCCCTCGGCGAGCACGCAGAGGACACACAGCTCGAGCGTCTCGCGCGGCGCGCGCACCGCGCGCTGCAGGTTCTCGACCACGCGCTCGACGACGCCGGCCGCAGACCGCGCTACGACAGGCCTCTCCGCGCGAGCGGCGTCCGTCATGTCTCCGAGAGTAGCCGCTCCACTTCGTCGAGCACAGCCGCTGCGACGACCCGTTTCGGAGCCTTCGCAATGTGGCGGTCGCCGTTCGCCGAGACGACGGTCACCTCGTTCTCCGGCGAGTCGAACCCGATGTCCGAGCGCGAGACGTCGTTGTAGACGAAGAGGTCGGCGTTCTTGGCTCGGCGCTTCTCGCGAGCCCGCTCGAGGCCGGCCTCGGCCTCGTCGGCCGCGAAGCCCACGATGACCTGCCCGGGCTTGCGCGACGCACCGAGAGCGCCGAGCACGTCGGCCGTCGGCTCGAGCTCGACGACCCACGGGGATCCGTCCTTCGAGCGCTTCGTCGGCGACGGAGCCGCCGCGCGATAGTCGGCGACGGCGGCTGCCATCACGATCACGTCGGCATCCGCGCGGCCGAGTGCCTCGCGCTCGAGCTCGGCCGCGGTCGGCGTCTCGACCACGTCCACACCGGTGGGCGTGGGCACGGCGAGGTTGGCCGCGAGCAGTGTCACCTTTGCGCCCCGCGCTCTCGCCTCCTCGGCGAGGGCGACTCCCATGCGGCCCGACGAGCGGTTCCCGACGTAGCGCACCGAGTCGAGCGGCTCCTGCGTGCCGCCGGCGGAGATGAGAACGCGCTTGCCGTAAAGCGGGCCCTGCGCCGGCACGAGCAGCGTCTCGATGCACGCGAAGATCTCTTCGGGCTCGGCCATCCGCCCCAAGCCCTCCTCGCCCTCTGCGAGCGCACCCTCGTCCGGCCCGACGAGCTCGACGCCGCGAGCGCGCAGTGTCGCGACGTTCTCCTGCGTCGCGGGATGGAGCCACATGCGCGTGTTCATGGCCGGCGCGACGAGCACCGGCCCCGCATGGGCGAGCACCGCCTCGGTGAGCACGTCGTCGGCGAGACCATGTGCCATGCGCGCGAGGGTGTTCGCAGTGAGCGGCGCGACGACGAGCAGGTCCCAGTGTCCGAGATGCGGATAGGGATCCTGGCTCTCCGACCTCCGTGCCAGCGCGAGGAAGGTCTCCCGCGCGACGAACCGCTCCGCGCCGGCCGTGAGAACGGGCTCAACCTCATGTCCGGCCCGCACGAGCAGGCGGACAAGCGTGCACGTCTTGTAGGCCGCTATCCCGCCGGTGACGCCGAGCAGGATGCGCGCCACGCGCCCTCCTAGCTAGCTCGAGGGGGCGACGTGCTTGATCTTGCCGTTCGCGATCTCTTCCATCGCCATCGTCAGGTAGTTCTTCGAGCGTGACTCGATGAGCGGCGGCGGCGCTTCGTCGAAGCCGATGCCCTCACCGAGCTGATGGTGATAGTTGTTGATCTGGCGGGCCCGCTTGGCCGCGACGAGCACGAGCGCGTAACGCGAGCCGTCCACCTTGTCGAGCAGATCATCGAGGCGTGGGTAGATCATCGGCCCGCCATGCTACCTGCGCGGGCGACCTCGCACTCGACGAGGGCGACAAGAGCCGCTGTCGCGCGCTCGATGTCGTCGTTTCGCACCATGTAACGGAACTCGTGCGCCCGCTCGAGCTGCTCGCGCGCGAGCTCGATTCGCTCGCCGATCTCGCCCGTCGACTCGGTCGCGCGGTCGCGTAGGCGCCGCTCCAGCTCGTCCACGTCGGCGGCGATGAAGATCGTCACGCTCCGCGGAACCTCGTCCTGCACCCTCAGCGCGCCCTCGAGCTCGAGCTCGAGCACGCAGACGGAGTCGTCGCCGGCTATCCGGTCGATCTCGGAGCGCAGCGTCCCGTAGCGGCGCCCGGACACGTACGGCACCCACTCGAGGAACTCGTCCGCCCCGACGCGGCGCGTGAACTCCTCGTCGGACAGGAACCAGTAGTCGTGACCGTCTGCCTCACCGGGGCGCTGCGGACGCGTCGTCGCCGAGACGGCGATCTCGAGGCCGGGCACGCGCTCGAGGAGCCCCTTGATCAGCGTTCCCTTCCCCGCTCCCGACGGGCCCGTGACGACGAAGACGGGCCTCGAAGGCACCGCTGGCTTAGCCGCGGTGGTTGAAGAGGTCGACGAGCTCGGTTCGCTGGCGCTCGGAGAGGCCGCCGACGGTCTTCGACTGGCTGATCCGGCACTGGTTGAGCAGCCGGGCGGCCTTGACGCGGCCGAACTTCGGCACTGCCATGAGCATGTCGAACACCTTCGCGGTCTCGACCCACTCAGGGTGGATCGAGGAGGATCGTCTCGATGCTCTCCTGGCCGGCCTTCAGGTCGCGCTTCAGCTGCGCGCGGCGGACGCGGACGTCGTTCGCCCGCTGAAGTGCTTCCATCCTCTGGTCGAGGGAGCGTGCAGGCGCCTGCACGTGCGACTTCGTCGTGACCATGAGCCGGACGAGTCTACCAAGGTTGCACCGGCGGTCAAGCCCAACTGTTTTACCTAATTTGCAGGAGTTTTTCTGTTTGCGAAACAGGCGACGCCTGCGTCAAGCGACGGATTCGGACACGCGGCCGGGTACCTCCTCTGCGTCGGAGCCGCTCGCTGCTTCGAGCTCCGAGCGCAGGCGGTCGGGCGCCCAGGGATCGGAGAACAGGATCGTTCCGAGCGCCACCGAGCTCGCTCCCGCACCGACGAAATCCTCGATGTCGCGCCCAGAGCCGATGCCTCCCATGCCGACGATCGGGAGCTCGACCGCCTGCGCGCAGGCGTACACGCACGCGAGCGCGATCGGTCGCAGGGCCGGGCCCGAGTAGCCACCTGCGCCGCGGGCGAGCAGCGGTTGCCCGGTCGCGCGATCGAACCCGAGGCCGCGGATGGTGTTGACGAGAGAGAGGCCGTCCGCTCCTGCCGCAGCGACGGCACGGGCCGACTCTGCGACGTCCCACGTGGCGGGCGACAGCTTCGCGTAGAGCGGCTTCGCGGTCGCCCGACGCGCCGCGGCGACGAGCTCGGCCGCGGTCTCGGCCGCCTCCTCGACGTTCGGACAGGAGAGATTCAGCTCGATCGTGCTCACCTCGGCGCACTCGTCGAGACGGGTGCACACGAGCGCGTAGTCCTCGGCCGAGAAACCGCCGACCGAGACCCACACCGGCACGTCGAGCGCGGCCAGCCGCGGCAGGTTGTCGCGTACGAAGGCGTCGATCCCGGGGTTCTGCAGGCCGATCGAGTTCAGCATGCCGCTCTCCGTCTCGGCGATGCGCGGCGGCGGATTGCCGTCTCGTGGGAGCGGTGTCACCGTCTTCGTCACGAACGCGTCGAGCCGGTTCGCAACGCTCGGCGCCGTCAGCGCGTCGAGACAGCCGGAGGCGTTGAGAATCGGCGGGATCACGGACAGGGTCACGCGGCGTCCTGCAGGATCGGCCCCTCGACGCAGAGGCGCACGTATCGACCCTCACGCTCGACGACGCACCCGTAGCAGGCTCCGTAGCCGCACGCCATCGGCGCTTCCCAGGCGAGCTGCGCCCCGGGCACGAGAGCGCGGAGGGCCTCGAGCATCGGCTCCGGGCCGCACGCGAGCACGTCGCCGGGATCGTCGGGCAGGAGCTCGGTGACGAGACGCGGCTCGACGACGACGCTCGCTCCGGGAAGAAGCTCCGCCGCCTCGGCGTGGCGGTCGCTGCGGAACCCGAGAATCGCCGGGGCGCCACCGAGCGACTCCGCGAGGTACGGCATGGGCGCGATGCCGATCCCTCCCGCCACGAGCAGCGGCCGCCGCACGTTCAGGTCGAAGCCGTTGCCGAGTGGGCCGAAGACGTGGATCGCGTCGCCGCGCGCAAGCCCACAGAGCGCGCGCGTGCCCGGCCCGATCGGGTCGACGAGGAACTGGAGCTCGCCGGGCACTGCCCGGCACAGGCTCATCGGTCGCGGGAGCACGCGCCCCGGCGCCTCGAGCATGAAGAACTGGCCCGGGACTCCCGCCTCGAGATCGCCACGCTCGAGCCGGAGGAGCCCGTACGGGCCGATCTGCTCGACGCCGATCGCCCGCAATCGCTCGCGACGCGCGTTCACGCCTCGATCCCGATGCGCTCCTGCAGCGACAGCGCCGACTCGGCTCTCGCGTTCGCGATCGCATGCACGGCCGCCGCCGCCCCCGAGATCGTCGTCACACAGGGCACGCGTGCCACGAGCGCGGCTTCGCGGATGAGATAGCCGTCGGCGCGTGCACCGCCACCCTGCGGCGTGTTGACGACGAGATCGCAGCGTCCGCTGCGCACGAGGTCGACCACGGTCTCCTCGTCGTCGTCCGCGTCGGCGACCTTCGCGATCTCGTCGATCGAAAGGCCGGCGGCCCGCAACGTGCGTGCCGTGCCCTCGGTCGCGACGAGCTCGAAGCCGAGCCCGGCGAGTGCGGCCGCGACTGCCACCGCAGCGGGCTTGTCCTCGTCTCGGACGGACAGGAACGCCACGCCCGACGTCGGAAGCGGCCGACCGGCGGCGCGCTCGGCCTTCGCGAGAGCGGTCGGGAGATCGGCGGCGCTCGCCATGACCTCGCCCGTCGAGCGCATCTCCGGCCCGAGCACGGGATCTGCGCCCGGGAAGCGCGCGAACGGCAGCACGGCGGCCTTCACGCTCACCTGGGTCGGCCGTGGCACCGGCAGATCGAGCTCGCGCAACGTGGCGCCCGCGGCAAGCCGGCAGGCCGCATCGACGAGGTTCACGCCGATCGCCTTGCTCGCGAACGGGACGGTGCGCGACGCGCGCGGATTCACCTCGAGCACGTACACCGTCGCGTCTGCGATCGCGAGTTGAATGTTGAGGAGGCCCACCACGCCGAGTGCCGGACCGAGCCGCTTCACGATGTGGTCGACCTCGAGTGCCGCAGCGAGCGTCAGTGACGGCGCGGGCAGGACGCAGGTCGAGTCGCCCGAGTGCACGCCGGCCTCCTCGACGTGCTGCATGACGGCGCCGATGTACACGTCCTCTCCGTCGCAGAGGGCGTCCACGTCGAGCTCGATCGCGTTCTCGACGAAGCGGTCCAGAAGGATGCTCCCGGAGACGGCCGCCATCGCCGCCTCGAGCTGGTCTTCGTCGTAGCAGACGCGCATCGCGCGGCCGCCCAGGACGTACGACGGCCGCACGAGAACCGGGTAGCCGATCTCGTGAACGGCGTCGAGCGCCTCGGCGAGGTCGGACACGATCGCCCAGGGCGGGCAGCGGATCCCGAGCTCCTCGGCGAGCAGGCCGAAGCGCTCGCGATCCTCGGCCAGGTCGATCGCCTCGTGCGGGGTTCCGAGGATCGCGTAGCCGCCCTCCTCGATCGAGCGAGCGAGTCGAAGCGGGGTCTGGCCGCCGAACTGCGTGACGACGCCGACCGGCTGCTCGCGATCGCAGACCGCGAGCACCTCCTCGGGCGAGAGCGGCTCGAAGTAGAGGCGATCCGAGGTGTCGTAGTCCGTCGAGACCGTCTCGGGGTTGCAGTTGACCATCACGGCTTCGTAGCCGAGGGAGCGGAAGGTCTGGGCCGCGTGCACGCAGCAGTAGTCGAACTCGATTCCCTGGCCGATGCGGTTGGGGCCCGAGCCGAGGATGACGACGCGTGGCTTCTCGCCCGTCGGCGGAGCCTCGTCCTCCTCGCCCCAGGTCGAGTAGAAGTAGTTCGAGGCCGCCTCCACCTCGCCGGCGCAGCTGTCGACGCGCCGATAGGCGGGGCGGATTCCCTGCTCGTGGCGACGGCGGCGTACCTCGGCGCCGCTGACACCGAGTGTCTCGCCGAGCGTGTCGTCGCCCCAGCCCGCGCGCTTGGCTCGTGCGATGTCGCCGCTCGCGAGCTCCGCGCGAGCCTTGGCGATCTCGTCGCGGAACCAGGGATGCAGTCCCTCCGGAAGATCCTCGTCGGCGAGCGACGGCCACGGGGTCGGAGCGCCACGCTCGAGCTCGCGCGAGCCGTGCGCCTTCAAGAGCGCTTCCGAGAAGGTGCGCCCGATCCCCATCGCCTCGCCGACCGACTTCATCTGCGTGCCGAGCGTCTGGTCGGCGCCCGGGAACTTCTCGAAGGCGAAGCGCGGGAACTTGACCACCACGTAGTCGAGCGTCGGCTCGAAGCTCGCCGGTGTCGTCTTCGTGAGGTCGTTGGGGATCTCGTCGAGCGTGTAGCCGACGGCGAGCTTCGCCGCCACCTTCGCGATCGGGTAGCCGGTCGCCTTCGACGCGAGCGCGGAGGAGCGCGAGACGCGCGGGTTCATCTCGATGACGCGCAGCTCGCCCGTCTCGCGGCTTCGCGCGAACTGGATGTTCGAGCCGCCGGTCTCGACGCCGACGGCGCGGATGATCGCCGCCGCGGCGTCTCTCAGCTCCTGGTAGGCCTCGTCGGAAAGCGTCATCTGCGGCGCGACCGTGACCGAGTCGCCCGTGTGCACGCCCATCGGGTCGAGGTTCTCGATCGAGCAGACGATGACGACGTTGTCCGCCCGGTCGCGCATGACCTCGAGCTCGAACTCGTCCCAGCCACGCACGGACTCCTCGACGAGCACCTGCCCGATCGGTGACTCCCACAGCCCGCGCTCGACCTGGAACGCGAGCGTCGCGGGATCCTCGGCGAAGCCGCCGCCGTGCCCTCCGAGCGTGAACGCGGGACGGATGACTGCGGGCAGTGGCACGTCGTCGAGCTGCGAGAGCGACGTGACGATCTGCGAGGACGGAACCTCGAGCCCGCACGAGCGAACCGCGTCGCGGAAGAGCTGGCGATCCTCGGCTCGGTGGATGACATCCACGGGCGCACCGATGAGCTCCACCCCGAGCTCGTCGAGCACGCCCTCTTCGGCGAGCTCGATGGCGAGATTGAGCGCAGTCTGACCGCCGAGCGTGGGCAGGAGCGCGTCCGGGCGCTCGCGCCGCAGAACCGAGGCGACGCTCTCGAGATCGAGCGGCTCGATGTAGGTGCGATCGGCGAAGCCGGGGTCGGTCATGATCGTCGCCGGGTTCGAGTTGCAGACGATCGTCCGGTAGCCCTCCTCTCGCAGCACCTTGAGCGCCTGGCAGCCCGCGTAGTCGAACTCGCAGGCCTGCCCGATCACGATCGGACCCGATCCGATGACGCAGATCGACTCGATGTCGTCGCGGCGCGGCATCAGCGGCGAAGCTCCTCGACCCAGGACTCGAGGATCGGCCAGGCGTCGTGCGGGCCGGGGCCGGCCTCGGGATGGAACTGCACCGAGCGGGCGCGCAGCTCGGGGAAGTCGAAGCCCTCGACGGTGCCGTCGTAGAGCGACACGTAGGTCGCCTCCGCGTCGTCGGATGCCTCGACGGCGAAGCCGTGGTTCTGGCTCGTGACGAGGACGCGTCCCGTCGCCCGCTCCAGCACCGGGTGGTTCGACCCGCGATGGCCGAAGGGAAGCTTGTACGTGCGGTGCCCGGCCGCGAGGCCGAGGAGCTGGTGGCCGAGGCAGATCCCGAGGATGGGGACGCGCCCCAGCGCCTCGCGCACGATCTCCGTCTCTTCCTGCAGAGGCTCGGGGTCGCCCGGCCCGTTGGAGAGGACGACGCCGTCGAAGGTCGCGAGCTCGTCGGCCGGGGTCGTGTGCGGGCACACGGTGACGGCGGCGCCGGCTCGGACGAGGCGCCGCATGATCGAGCGCTTCGCGCCGTAGTCGACGACGGCGACTCGGACTCCGCCCGACTCGCCTAGCGAGTACCGCTCGGGCGTCGAGACCTCGGCGACGAGCGCCTGGCCCTCCATCGACGGCTGCTCGCGCACCTGCTCGAGCGCATCGGAGACCGGCACCCCGGCCTCGTCCGAGACGACGGCCGCGCGCATCGACCCCGAGTCGCGCAGGCGCAGGACGAGCGAGCGCGTGTCGATTCCCTCGAGCCCAACGAGGCCACGGTCGCGGAGCCATGCCGCCCACTCTGCTCCGCCACACGCGCGCATGAGCGCAGCCTTCGCGTGTGGGGCGGCAGACTCGTCGCGCTCGTCGGCGACCCCGTAATTGCCAACCATTGCCGTCGTGAAGCACACGAGCTGGCCCGCGTAGCTCGGATCGGTCACGGTCTCCTGGTAGCCCGTCATCCCGGTCGTGAAGACGGCCTCGCCGAAGGCGACGCCGTCGGCGGCGACGGAGCGTCCGCGGAAGACCGTTCCGTCCTCGAGCAGGAGGTAGCCCGCGCTCATGTCTCGAACACCACGCGTCCGTCCGCGACCGTCTTCACGACCCGTCCTCGCAGCGTCTGACCGAGCAGCCACGAGTTTGCGGAGAGCGACCGGAAGCCGTCCTCCGTGACCGTCCACTCCGCCTCGAGATCGAGTGCGACGAGATTCGCGCGCGCGCCGACCTCGATGCGAGGCTCGACGAGGTCGAATGCCCGCGCCGGGCCGGCGGACATGCGCTCGAGGAGCGTCTCGAGCGTCAGCACGCCGGGCACGACGAGGTGGGTGTGGAGCGCGGCGAATGCGGTCTCGAGCCCGGTCACGCCGAACGGCGCCTCCTCGAACGGGACGTCCTTCTCGTGCCTCGCGTGCGGCGCGTGGTCGGTCGCGACGCAGGAGATCGAGCCGCGCCGGAGCGCGTCGCGCAGCGCCTCGCGGTCGTCAGCGGACCGCAGCGGAGGATTCATCTTCGTGTTCGGGTCGAGCGAGCGCACCGCCTCGTCGGTGAGGACGAGATGGTGCGGCGTGACCTCGCCGGTCGCGGCGACGCCGTTCGCAAGCGCGTGCTCGAGCGCGGCGACGGACTCGCGGGCCGAGAGGTGCATGAGGTGGATCGGGCGCCCTTCACTCCCGGCGAGACCGAGGTCACGCTCGACCATCACGCTTTCGGCGGATGACGGGTAGGGGCCGATCCCGAGCTCGGCCGACACGGCCCCCTCGTGCGCGTGACCGCCGTGCGAGAGCGACGGCTCCTCGCAGTGCAGAGCAAGCCGCAGAGATGTGATCGCGCTGTACTGGAGCGCGCGCCGCATGAGTCCCGCGGAGACGACCGGCCGGCCGTCGTCCGTGAACGCTGCGGCGCCCGCCTGGGCAAGCTCGGCCATCTCCGTGAGCTCGTCTCCGAGCTGGCCCTTGCTGATCGCGGCCATGAAGCCGGTCGGCACCACCGCGTCCTCGCGCGCCCGCTCGACGAGGGCGCCAAGGACCGAGGACGAGTCCACGACCGGCTCCGTGTTCGGCATCGCCAGGATCGCGCAGTAGCCCCCGGCGGCCGCAGCCTCCGTTCCGGAGCGGATCGTCTCCTCGTCCTCGCGGCCCGGTGTGCGCAGGTGCACGTGCGGGTCGACGAAGGCCGGCGCGATCGTCAGCGAGCCGGCTGATCCAGGCTCGATCGCCGAGATCACGCCGTCGGAGACCGTGATGCGCAGCGCATCGTCGATCCCCTGCGCGGGGGCGAGCACGCGCCCCTCCAGCGTGAGGGAATCGCTGTGGCCGTTCCGCGAGACGAGCATCACGCGACCTCCGCGTGCGCGCGCGTCTCGACCGGCGCAACCGTGAGCACGTCGTAGAGCACGGCCATGCGTACGACGAGACCCGAGCGCACCTGGTCGGTCACGAGAGCGGCATCGGAGTCCGCGACGCGCGGGTCGATCTCGACGCCGCGGTTCATCGGGCCCGGGTGCATCACGACCTGGCCGCTTCGCACGCGATCCGGGCCGATCCCGTAGAGCGCCGTGTACTCGCGCAGCGACGGGACGAACGCCTGCGCCATGCGCTCGTGCTGCATGCGCAGGACGTAGACGACATCCGCGTCGGCGATCGCGTCGATGTCGTACGACACCTCGCAGCCGAGCGCCTCGATGCCGCGAGGAACGAGCGTCGGCGGGCCGACGAGCACCGTCCGCGCGCCGACCAGCGCAAGCGCCTGCACGAGCGAGCGCGCGACGCGCGAGTGCAGCACGTCCCCGACGATCGCGACGTGGAGACCCTCGAGCCGGCCGAATGCCTCGCGCATCGTGTAGAGGTCGAGCAGCGCCTGAGTCGGATGCTGGTGCTTACCGTCGCCGGCATTCACGACGTGGGCATCGGTGAGACGCGCGACGAGCTGCGGCGCGCCGATCGACGGATGGCGCACGACGATGACGTCAGGGTCGTACGCAGAGAGCGTCAGCGCCGTGTCCTTGAGCGACTCCCCCTTGTCGACGGAGGATCCGGCGGAGCGGAGCGACATCGTGTCCGCGGAGAGACGCTTCGCTGCGAGCTCGAAGCTCGCCAACGTCCGCGTCGACGACTCGTAGAACAGGTTCACGACCGTACGGCCGCGGAGGGTCGGGAGCTTCTTCACCTCACGATCGATCGAAGCCGCGAGGGATCGGGCTGTGTCGAGGACGCGCTCGACGTCGACGCGCTCGAGATCCGCGATCGAGAGCAGGTGTCGCCGAGGAGGCGCAGGGAGCCGGAGCTCAGCCATCTACCGCGTCCTCGGACTCGCCGACGAGGAAGATCCCGTCGCGCTCGTCGAGCTCGACGAGCTCGACCTGGATCCGCTCGCCGCGCCCGGTCGGGAGGTTCTTGCCGACGTAGTCCGGTCGTATCGGCAGCTCGCGGTGGCCGCGGTCGACGAGCACCGCGAGCTGGACGCGAGCCGGTCGCCCGAACTCGAAGAGCGCGTCGATCGCGGCCCGGATCGTCCGCCCCGTGTACAGCACGTCGTCCACCAGTACGACCGTCATGCCTTCGATCGGGAACGCGATGCTGGTCGCCCTCACAAACGGCTGGCGGCCGGGCGGGCGACCGCCGTCGCGCACGTGGACGTCGTCGCGGTGGAACGTGATGTCGAGCGCGCCGACCGGAAGCTCGATCCCACTCCGCTCCTCCACCAGCCGGCGCAGCCGCGATGCGAGCGGCGCGCCCCGTGACTGGATGCCGACGAGCGCAACACGCTCGAGGCCTCCTCACCGTTGCGCTCGATGATCTCGTGCGCGATGCGGGAGAGCGCCTTCGAGATCGCCTCCCCGTCGAGGAGGAGCCTCGCGGTGGCGTCTTCGGGGACGTGCGTGGTCATCTCGCTCCTTTCCGGCCTCGCTGGACCGGTTTAAAGGCGGGGCTCGGCCGAGTGTAGATGAATGCCTGTCTGCATGGCCGCGTCGACTGGCAAGGTCTCGTGATGTCGCGCCGCCGACGCATCGATCGCGCGCTCCTAGCGCTCGGCGGGCTGTGGTCGTCTCGAGCGCGGTGCGATTCGCCCTCTCGAGCGGCGTCGACGCTCCCTGGATCGCGCCCGACGAGCAGCTCTACGGACTGCTCGGACGCTCGCTCGTGGCCGGAGACGGGCTCTCCGTGCTGGGCGAGCGAATTCCCTACTACAGCCTCGTCTATCCGCTGCTCGTGGGCCTGCCGTTCGTATGGACCGGTCTCGAGGACGGAGTGCGAACGGTGCAGCTCCTGCAGGCGCTCGCGATGTCGCTGACGGCCGTCCCGGTGTTCGTGTGGACGCGCCCGATCGCAGGTGCCCGCTGGGCGCTTGCCGCAGCGGGTCTCAGCGTTCTCATACCCGGCCTCGTCTACAGCGGGCTCTTCATGAGCGAGGCGCTCTACTACCTCGTCGCGACGCTCGCCGTCTGGGCGCTGGCGTCATGCCTCGAGCGGCCGACGTTCGTGCGGCAGGGCTGCCTGCTGGGTGCGGTGGCGCTTGCGTTCGGGACGCGGCTGCAGGCGGTCGGACTCGCCGGCACGATCCTTCTCGCGCTCGGTCTCGTGGCCGTCGCCGAGCGATCCCTTGCGCCCTTCCGGCGACTCCTGCTGACGATTGGAGTTCTCGGGGCGGGCGCGGCGCTCTGGGTCGCCGCCCGGGTGCGGGCGGGCGGGCTCGGCGAGCTCCTGGGCGCGTACGCACCGCTGGGTGAGGCGGACGAGTACTCACTCGGCGACATCGCGCAGTCGCTGGCGTGGCAGACAGGCGCGGTAGCGCTGATCACCGTCGCCGTCCCCCTCGTCGCGCTCGGGATCCTCGCCTGGGAGATGCTGCGCGGACGGGAGGACGACTCCCGCGTCCGTGCGCTCGTCGCCTCGGCGCTGGCGTACGCCTTGGTGACACTCGTCGTCGTCGGCGCGTTCGCGTCTCGCTTCGTCGAGCACGTGACCGAGCGTCAGCTGCTCTCCGTCGCGCCGCCCATCTTCGTGGCGTTTGCGGTGTGGCTCCACCGAGGTACGCCAAGACCGCAGCCGGCAACGTCGCTCGTCGCGCTCGCGTGTCGCGGCGGCTGCGCTCCTTCTCCCGCTCGATCGCGTGACGACGCAGGCCGCGTACGCCGACTCGCCGTCCATGATCTCTCTCGAGCAGCTCAGCCGGCACCTCGACGAAGCTCCGTTCGAAGGTGTCTACGCAGGTGCGCTCGCCCTCTTCCTGCTCGCCGCCGTGCTGCTCCCACGCCGCGCGGTGCCCGCCCTTGCCATCGTCGTCGCGGTTGCGCTGGGCGCGGCGTCGCTGGTTGCCTCCAGGGAGGTCCGAGAGCGCTCGCAGACCGAGCGCGAGCGCACGTTTGCGGGCGTTCCCGTCGACTGGCTCGATGCGGCCGGAGAACGTGACGTGGCGCTCTTGGTCACGGACGAGCGCCACTGGCCGTCCACGTGGGAGCTGCTCTTTTGGAACAAATCGGTCACGAGCGTGATCAGGCTTCGCGGAGCCGACTCCCCTGGTGTCGTGCCCCAGGAGCTCGCAATCGTACGCCGGGACGGCGCGCTGGAAGGCCGTTCGGGCGTCGACCTCGCGCCGCCGGCCGTCGCTGCGCCCACGGGCACCTCGATCGTCGGCGAGGAGCTCGCCTCGTTGCCCGCATCGTTCGAGCAGGCGGGCATGATCCTGTGGCGAGTCGAGCCGCCACTCCGCATGTCGCGTCGGATCACGGGTCTCAGGCCGGACGGCGATCTCCACGGCGAAGAAGCCGCGCGCATCGAGGTGTTCGGCTGCCAGCCCGGCGAGCTTCACCTCACCCTTCTCGGAAAGCAGGGCCTGCCCACGCGGATTCGGTCGGGACGAGCGATCCTCGCCGAACGCGCTATTCCGCCGGGAGCCGTCTGGCGGGTTGCGGTGCCCGCGCCGGCAAACGCGGACGGCACGGGCCGCTGCGTCTACGTGCTGGAGACCGACGGGCTCATCGGATCGACGAGGATCGAGTTCGTGCGCGCGGGCTGACGCGTTCGGGCGCCCGAACGTACGAGCTCCGGCTCGCCGCGCTCGGGGAACGGAATCGTGACGAGGTCGAAGTCGCGCGGCACGACGGTCGCCGGAAACAGCTCCGTCGCCTCCTCGACGACCTGGTGGCCGAAGTAGCGCGTCGAGACGTGCGTGAGCGCGAGGAGCTTCACGCCGGCTTCGCGGGCGACGAGCGCGGCCTCGCCCGCCGTCGAGTGCCCGGTCTCGCGCGCCCGGTCGCGCTCGTCGGCGAGGAAGGTCGCGTCGTGAATCAGAAGATCCGCGCCGGTTGCGGCATCGACGACCGAACCGGCCGGGGCGGTGTCACCCGTGACGACGACCTTCCGCCCGGCGCGGGGCTCACCGAGAACGTCAGCGGGCGTGATCACGCGTCCGTCGGCGAGCGTCACGGTCTCGCCCCGTCTGGAGAAGCCCACGTTCGCGTCCGTCCGGCACGCCGAGACGGGTGGCTTCGTCCACGTCGAACCTCCCCGGCCGCTCGTGCTCGACCAGCGCGTACCCGATCGCGGTGACGCGATGATCCACCTCGAACGCCTCGATCGCGTAGCCGTCACGCTCGAGGCGAGCATCGGGCTCGAGCACCACGGTCGAGACGGGGTAGGTCAGCCGGCCGAAGATGCGTCCGAGCGTGGCGAAGAGCTCCGGGAGACCCTTCGGGCCGTAGATCGTGAGCGGGACCTCGCGGCCGCGGAGAGCGAAGGTCTTGAGCATGCCCGGAAGGCCGAGGTAGTGGTCGGCGTGGTAGTGCGTGAGGAAGATCTCCTCGAGCTCGGCGAGGCCGACGTCGCTGCGCAGGAGCTGCCGCTGCGTCCCCTCCGCACAGTCGAAGAGGAGCCGATCGCCGCCGCGGCGCACGAGCGTCGCGCTGGGCGCGCGTTTCGCGGTGGGCATGGAGCCCGACGTCCCGAGGAAAACGACGTCCAGCTCCACGGCGATGAGTCTAAACGGGCACTCAACGAGAACCTTGTGCGAGCCGATACACGGTGGATGCGGCGGATGCGGGCCTACCGCTCGTCCGGGCTGCTGCGCTCATTGACGTTGCTCCGGGCGTTCCTGATCGCCTCGGCGGCGATTCTCGTCGTCGGTGCCGTCGCGCTCTCGTCTGCGCTCTCGGGCGACCTGCGCGACGCCGCGCTGGACGACAACGCGCTCGACATGTCCGCTTACGCGGACGCGGTTATCGCACCGGCCCTTGTGCGCGGGAACGAGGTCGTTGGCGGAGGCGCGACGATCCGGCGCCTGAGGCGGACGATCCGGCTGCCGAACGACGTGCGTGCGCTGAACGTCTACGCGCGCGACGGACGCCTCGCCTTCTCGACGACGCATCCCGAGCGTGTCGGCCGTCGCAGGTCGAATGCGGCGATCAGGCAGACGATCGAGAGCGGCGCGCCGTCGGCCGCGATCGTCGATCCGATGGGTGGTTCACCATCGGTCGTCAAGGTGTGGGCACCGCTGCACTCGTCGCGAGGGTCCGTCGCAGGAGCCGTGGAGGTGTCACTCGACGACTCCGTCGTCACCCAGATCACCGACGACGCACGGCGCACGGTCTGGTTCGCGGTCGGGCTCGTGTTCGGCGTCCTCTGGCTCGTGCTCGCTCTCCTCGTCCGCGGCGCGTCGGCACGACTTCGCGAGCAGAACGAAGACCTTGCGGCGCGCTCCCACGACCTGGCGGAATCGTCGCGCGAGCTCGAGTCCACGCTGCTCGAGACCGTCGAGACGTTGAATGCGGCGGTCGAGGCGCGCGATCCGTACACCGCCGGCCACGCCCAGCGTGTCCGTCGCATCTCACTCGCGATCGGGCGCGAGCTCCGGCTGCCGGCGAGGCAGCTCGGCGCCCTCGCGACCGCCGCGCTCTTCCACGACATCGGGAAGATCGGCATGCCCGACTCGATCCTCACGAAGCCCGACAGGCTCGACCGGACCGAGGCCATGATCATGCGCGAGCACGTGACGCGCGGCGCCGAGATCGTCGCGCGGATCTCCTCGCTCGCGGAGTCCGTCCCCGCGATCCGCCACCACCACGAACGCTGGGACGGTCTCGGGTACCCGGATCGCCTGAGCGGAAGCGACATCCCCGTCAACGCCGCGATCATCGCCATCGCGGACTCGTGGGACGCGATGACGACGGACCGGCCCTACGCCGTCGCACTGGACGCCGGTCAGGCGCTGCTCGAGATCCAGGCCGGACGCGGCAAGCAGTTCAACCCAGCAGTCGTCGACGCGTTTCTCTCCGTGGCGCGGCGCAGACCTGCCGAGATCGAGCCACCGGGCATGTCGGCGGAACCCGCCGCCGTGAGCGCCTGAGCGCTACGCGCCCGGAAACGCGAGATCGGTGTACACCATCTCGCCCTTGAACTTCTTCGCCTGCGGATCCCAGGGAAAGAAGATCGCGTTGCGCCACTCGAGGCGCTCTCCCGTCGGCTCGTGCTCGAGCCAGCGGGCCTGGTGCGTGGCCGTAACCCGCGCTTCCTCGCACACGCCCTGCGGGCCGATGACGATGTACTCGAGGTCGAAGTGGATGTCCGGGAACGCGGTGAGAAGCTCCGTGTAGAAGCGCGCTGCGCCGTCGTGTCCCTCCCAGCGCGCGCCGGTTCCCATGACCTCGTAGACGCAGTCCTCCGTCAGCGTCGAGATGAGGCCCGGAAGGTCGCGGTTGTCCTCCGCGATCGAGTGCGTCTTCCAGAGCTCGCGGATCTCCGCGTACTCGTCGACGTCGACCGGCCGGCGGAGGAGCTCGAGGATGCGGTCGGACGCCATCAGGGCGTTTCATACCACCCGCGCCGCGGTCGGCGCGCCGCCTACGGGACGAGCAGACGCTGGCCGGGGACGATGGTCGCGCCGCTCAGCCCGTTCGCCTGCTGGAGCTTCCAGACGCCGGCACGCGGGTCTCCTCCATACCGCTCGGCCGCGATCGCCCACAACGTCTCACCCGCCTGCACGCGATGCACCTGCGGAGTCGGCCCCGCGCCGGTGTCGCGCGCGAGCACGGCCCAGAGGACGACGGCGACAAGCAAGACGATGACCACGCGACCGAACATGTGTTCGCACTATGACACGAACACCTGTTCGCTGTCAAGCCGCGCGTCAGCGTCGCAGCAACGCGTTGCGCACGACGATCGTGCGCCTGGCGCGGTTCGCTTCGGCAGCGAATCGCACCGTCACCTCGACTCGACGAGTCGCCCCCGCAGGCGGACGCAGCGACACGTTCAGCGACCGCAGCCCGGCGACGGTCACGGCTCGGCACCGACGTCCCGGCTGCAGCAGATCGGCCGACCGCACGCACACGGTCGCGCGCGCGTCCTCGCCGGCCGCAACACGGGTCGTGACCTCCTCGACCTGACCACCGACCGCAACCTTTGCGCCGAGCACCTCGATCCCTGGAGACCAGGCACGGAGCTCGCCCGGACAAGCCGCCGCCGCGATCGCTTCCTGCACCGCCGACGACGACGGTCGCGCCGAGCCGTCGGCGCGCGCGAGACCCGCCTGGAACCCGGTGCGCAGCCCGTCGTCGCGGTAGCCGAAGAAGCTGAGTGAGGCGACATCGGGATCGCAGGCCGCCTCGCGGATGAGCTGGCCGTAGATCGCCGCCTGCGTGATCTCGTCCGTCACCGGGACGTTCTCCCGCCCGCGATAGCCGGGTCGCCCGGCCGTCTCGACCTGCCAGCCGACCTCGTCGAGGTGGAGCTTCAGGCCGTCGAGCGTGGTCGGCTGCGCGGTCCCGTGGAACGCATCCCAGAGCGCCTGCTTCAGGCGGTCGAGATTCACGAACCCTGCATTCGGCCACGCGTAGCCGCGCTCGAGCGGGTCGGTGGCCTCGTTCGGGTACGGGTGGAAGCTGAAGCCGTCCATGAGCGGCAGCGCGCGGCCGCTCTTGCGGTACCACTCCCCGAGCGCCCGCAGGAAGCGCACGGGCGACGTCGAGATGTTGTTCCTCGCAGTCGGCCGGTCGTTCCCGCGCGGCGAGAGGCCGACGCCGATGACCGTGATCGAGGGATCGACGCCCTTCAGCGTGTCGTACGCCGCAGCGAGATAGGGCCCGAAGGCGCGCGCCGACGCGATCTGTCCCGTCGCGTCGAACTGTGGCCTCCAGAACGCGGGCTGGTTCGGCTCGTTGCCGATCACGAAATGCTTGATCTGGGGATAGATGGAGGCCAGAACTCCCACGTACGAGGAGAAGAGCGACGGCGACGCGAGCCCCGCCTCGATCTCGCGTGGCGGGTACGGGTACACGGCGAGAACCACACGAAGCCCGGCGGCCTGCGCGCTCGCAATCGCGCGATCGAGGAGCGGCTTGTCCTGGATCACGATGGCCTCGCTCGGGACGAAGCGCACGCCGATCACCGTCTGGCGGAGACCCAACGCAGCCATCTCCGCGTAGAGCGCGGCACCACCGTCGTCCGAGTGCTTCGCCGAGTCGTCGTTCGCGCCGACGTCCGCGGCGACGCCGACCGACGCTCCACACAGGAGCGCAGCGACGAGAGCCGTTGCGACAGCGAGAATCCGCATCCAATCCACCAGACGCGGGCTCCCCACGGCCCGCAGCGTCGTGCGAGCCTAGAGGCGCCCGAGGATGGCGTCAAGCAGATGCTGAGCCCCGAAGCGGACGGGATCGTCCGCCGGCAGGCCCGTCTCCTCCGCCACCTGCGCGATCGCCACGCGAGCGTCGTCGTCGTTCTCGATCCTCGCCAGTGTTGAGCGCGATGCACGCCACCTTTGCCTTGCGAGCGGGGAGCGCGATCGACTCGTGCAGCGCGACGAGCTCGGGGAGCGGCGGGATCGAGTGGCCGGGACAGCCCTCGATCTCCGTCGATCCCGCCGAATGGCAGAGGACGAACACGTGCGGAGCGGAGCCGTGGACGAGCCCGAGCGTCACGCCCGAGTACAGCGGGTGCACGAGCGAGCCCTGCCCTTCGACGAAGAGAAGCTCACCGCCTCGCCGCGCGCCCTCGACGACGAGCCATTCGGCCGCGCCGGCGAGGAAGTCGGAGACGACCGCGTCGACGGCGATCCCCCACCCCGCGATCGCGATCCCCGTCTGGCCGGTCGGCACGAAGACGGACGCGAGGCCGCGCCTGCGCGCCTCGAGGTCGAGCTCGACCGCGACCGTCTTCTTCCCGATCGCGCAGTCCGATCCGACCGTGAGGACGATGCTCGCGTCGACCTGCAGGTTTGCGCCGGTCGGCACGCTGAGGCCCGCGGGAGGCTTGCGCAGGTCGCGCAGCTCCACTCCGCGTGCACGCGCGAGCTCGGTGAGCTCCGGATCGTCGGAGACGAACTCGTGTAGGCCGCTCTCGACGTCGAGCCCCGCTGCGATGCTCGCCTTCAGGAGGTCGCGCCACGCGGGCGGGAAGCGGCCGCCCTGGGTCGCGACGCCCACGACCGCGACCGTCGGTGAGAACGGGAGCGCGTCGTCGACCGACCCGACGATCGGGATGCCCTCGTGACTCTCCCCCACTCGCTGCGAGTCGAGGATCGCCACCACCGGATCGGGCCCGTAGCGGACGATTCCGCGCATCGTCTTGCCGTAGTGCGCGTCGTGCGAGAAGCCCTCGCCGAGGATGAGGATGCGGCGCGAGCTGCTCACGCGGACGGAGACACGCCGAGACCAGGCTCCAGCGAAGGTGCCTGTACGCCGTCCACGAGCTCGACTCCCGGCCAGGGGTCGTCGCGCAGGAGGAGGTTTCCGTCGAGATCCACGTAGTCGCAGAGCGGCGCGACACAGCACCCGGCGGCGATGCCGAGGCCCGACTCGAGCATGCACCCGAGCATGACGCCCATGCGCAGCGAGCGGGCCGCGTGCACCATGCGGATCGCCTCGCGGATGCCGCCCGACTTGCCGAGCTTGATGTTGATGCCGTGTGCGAACTCCGCGCAGGTCCCGACGTCCGCGAGCGTGTGGCAGTCCTCGTCCACGTAGATCGGGATCGGCGAGCGATCCTTCAGCGTCCGCCCTCCTTCGTCGCCGGCGCGAAGCGGCTGCTCGCAGTACTCCACGCCGATCTCCGCGAGTTGCGGGAGCGCGTCGAGCGCCTCGTCGAGAGACCACCACTCGTTGACGTCGACCATCAGCGGAAGATCGGTCGCGCTCCGAACTGCGCGCACGCGGTCGAGGTCGAGGCCGTCGCCGCCGCCGAGCTTCAGCTTCAGGCGCCGGTACGACGTCGCGGCCTGCTCCGCCCGCCGCGCCATGTCGTCCGGATCGCCGAGCCAGACCGTCCAGGACGTCGGCGGGCCGGTGCGCGGGAGACCGAGGAGTCGGAACGCGGGGACGCCGAGGAGCTTTCCCTGCAGGTCGTGGAGTGCCGCGTCCAGCGCCGATTTCGCCGCCTGCTCCCCGCGGATCGAGCCGAGGCGCTCGCCGATGTCCTCGAGCGCGAACGGGTCGTCTCCGACGACCGAGCCGTGGTCGTCGACGAAGCGCAGCGCGGACTCCGCCGACTCGTCGTAGCGCTCGATCGGCGCGCCCTCGCCGTGGCCGGTGACGCCCTCGTGCGTGATCGACACCTGCACGACGTCGGCGTAGTCCGCCGCCTCCCGCGCGATGACGAACGTCTCCGCGAGCGGCAGCCGGACGATCCTGGCTTCGACCTGCACGACCCGAACCTACTCGGACGGGCTCGAGATGGCGACGACGTACGCGACGACGTCCGCCTGCTCCTGCCCGCTGACGATCCCGGCGGGCATGACACCGCGGCCCTGCTGGACGGCGGCGGCCACCTCGGTTGCGTCGAGGCCGGTCTCGAAGAGCGCAGGCCCGGCGCCCCCACCCTTCCCTCCGTCGCCGTGACAGCCTGCGCACTCGCGCTGGAAGACGGTCTCGCCGTTGTAGAAGTCGCCCGCTGCTGCCGTTCCTGCCGGCGCCGAGGGCGCGAAGATCTCCGCCTGCGCGAGCGCGAAGGTGGCGACCGCTACGGCGCCGCCGATCAGGATCGGTCGCCAGCCGCGTCCCATCAGAAGCCGAACCTCACGGTCGTGAAGTACCAGAGGCTGGACGTCACCCACAGCACGACGAGCACCGAGGCGAGGGTGAGCCCCGCGGTCGGCAGGGCCCAGCGCGGCAGCGAGTGGTCGCGCACGATCAGCACCTTCGCGACGAACACGCCGTAGACGAACGTGCCGACGAGCGAGTGAATCGCGACTCGCGTATCGGGCGTCTGGAAGCCGAGGATCGTGACGCAGTGGAAGAAGACGGGCAGCGTGCAGAGGAAGGCGATCCGCCCCGACCAGCGGTGGATCCGCGCCACCGTCGGCCCGCGCTCGGGAAGGAAGGAGAGCTTCCCGTAGATGCGCGCGGCGGTCGTCACCTGCACGAGCGCGAGGAGAACGGCGGCGGTCGCGAGCCACGCCTTCGCGGCAATCGTCGAGGAGAACACCGTCGTGACGAGGTCGGTGTACGTCTCGGAGACGTCAGCGACGAGCACGGGGCGGAGCCTAATTCACCGGTCGTTAGACTGGCCGTCTCCCCGCGCCCGTAGCTCAGGGGATAGAGCGCGCGCCTCCGGAGCGCGAGGTCGCAGGTTCGAATCCTGCCGGGCGCATCACTCGTACCCGCGACCCGAGGTCCGATGCCGCACGCGACGCGAGACGACCTGAGCCTGTACTACGAGCGAGCCGGCTCGGGCGAACCGACATTCGTCTTCGTTCACGGATGGTGCTGCGACCACACGTTCTTCGAGCCGCAGTACGAGCACTTTCAGGCGACCTCGAGCGTCATGACGTACGACCTCCGCGGCTGCGGACGGAGTGATCGTCCTGCTGGCGGCTACGAGATCCCGATCCTCGCGGACGATCTCGCATGGCTCTGTGACGCACTCGGAATCTCGAGTCCGATCGTCGTCGGCCACAGCCTCGGAGGGTTGATCGGGCTCGACCTCGCCGCCCGTCATCCAGCACTTCCCGCGGCGATCGTCGCCGTCGACCCCGGGCCGATCGACCCACTCCCGCAGTCCCGGAGCGCCCTTGGAATCGCTGGCCGAGAAGCTCGAGAAGGCCGACGACGATCCTCGGCGCGACTACGTCGCCAGCCTGTTGCTGCCCACGGACGATCTCGACCGCGGCGACCGGATCATCGAGACGATGTGCTCGGTGCCGCCGAGCATCGCCGCGGCGATCCTGCGTGGGTTATCTGGAATGGGACGGCGTCGACCGCGTTCGAGCGCTGCGACGTGCCCCTGCTCGTGCTGCTCTCGAAGGTCGGAGGCAGCAACGACCCGGCTCGCCTGCTTCGCGCTGCGTCCCGACGTCCACATCGGGGTGACGGTCGGCGCGGGGCACTTCCACCAGCTCGACGCGCACGAGCAGGTGACCGCGATGATCGAGCGCTTCGTTCGGATCGCGGCGTAGGCGCGGGGTGCGATGAACCGCCTGATCCACTCATACGGCAGCAGTCCGAGCGAGATGGGCGAGCTCTTCCTGCCGTCGGGCGCCGGGCCGCATCCGGTTGCCGTCGTCGTGCACGGCGGGTACTGGCGCGCACAGTACGACCGCTCGCTGATGGAGGGGCTCTGCCTCGATCTGGCCGCCCACGGCCTCGCCGCCTGGAACCTCGAGTACCGCCGCGTCGGTGGCGGCGGCGGCTGGCCGGCGACGTTCCTCGACGTAGCCGCAGGTGTCGACGCCCTGGCCGACGTCCCGGCAGCGCTCGATCTCTCCCGCGTCGTGGCGGTCGGGCACTCGGCCGGCGGGCAGCTCGCGCTGTGGGCGGCGGCGCGCGGAACGCTCCCGGCGGAGGCGCCGGGAGCCGAGCCTCGCGTCCGGATTCGCGCCGCCGTCTCGCAGGCGGGCGTGCTCGACCTCACGCTCGCCGCGGGCTTGATGCCGTCCGTCGACGCCGACGCGTGCGCTGCTGGGCGATCCGGCCACAGCACTTCGAGCGCTACGTGCTCGCGTCACCGCGGGAGCGACTCCCGCTGGGCATTCCACAGCTCGTGCTTCACGGCGATCGCGACGACACGGTCTCGATGCGCATCGCGACGAGCTATGCGACCGCCGCGCGGAACGCCGGCGACCCTTGCGAGCTGCGCGTTCTCTCGCGCACGGGCCACTTCGAGCACATCGACGCCGGCTCGGACGCGTGGCACGTCGCCCGCGACTGGCTCGTCGATCAGTCGAGCGCGGCGCGAAGCTGAGCGACGAAGCGCTCGAGAGCCGCCGGCCCGTGCTCGGCGGCGAGCAGCGCCGCCGAGCCCGACGACGACGCCGTCCGCGAGCTCGGCGGCGGCGGCGGCCTGCTCGGGAGTGGAGATACCGAAGCCGGCGTAGAGCGGAACCTCGGTGAGCGCCCGCGTCCTCTCCACGAGTGGCTCCAGCGCGGGAGACAGCTCGCTGCGTGCCCCCGTCGTCCCGGCGACGGTGACGAGATAGAGCCAGCCGTCCGTCCGCTCCGCCGCGAGCGCGATCCGCTCATCGGTCGACGTCGGCGCGACCAGCTGTACCCGGCGAATCTCCGGATGCACGTCGACCGGAAGGTCGGCGACGATGAGCGACGCAGCCCCGGCCTCCCGCGCATCGGCGTCGAAGCGCTCCCAGCCGTAGGCCTCGAAGAGCGACGCGTACGTCATCGGGACCAGCGGAACGGAGACCTCGCGACGGATCGCACGCAGGTTCTCGAGGCATTCGGCGGTTCGCATGCCCGCGGCGAGCGCGCGCTCCGCAGCGCGCCGGATCACCGGGCCGTCCGCGAGCGGGTCCGAGAACGGAAAGCCGATCTCGATCAGGTCGGCGCCCCCGGATTCTGCGGCGCGCGCGAGCTCGGGCGTCTCGGGGCCCGCCATGAGGTACACGACGAGCTTCTTGTTCAGCGGCCGAGCACCTCGGCGAGATCCTTGTCGCCGCGTCCGGAGAGGCCGACGAGGACGAGCTCGGCGTCGATGTCGAGAGCTCGTGCGAGCGCATGGGCCGGCTCGAGCGCAGGCAGGATCCCCTCCGTCTCGGCCAGACGGTGGAACGCGGCCAGCGCCTCCTCGTCGGTCGCCGTGACGTAGGCCACGCGGCCGGAATCGCGCAGCGCAGCGTGCTCCGGTCCGACGCCCGGGTAGTCGAGCCCGGCGGAGATGGAGTGCGCGTCGAGCACCTGCCCGTCGGCGTCGGCGAGCACCGAGGAGCGCGCGCCGTGGAGCACGGCGGGCCGCCCCGAGCCGAGGCTCGCCGCACCTGCGGCCTCGACGCCGACGAGACGCACCTCCGCGTCGTCGAGGAAGCCCGCGAAGAGCCCGATGGCGTTCGAGCCGCCGCCGACGCACGCGACGACGGCGTCGGGGAGCCGCTCGTAGGTCTCGAGCATCTGCGCACGCGCCTCCCGGCCGATCACGGCTTGCAACTCTCGCACGATGCTCGGGTACGGCGCCGGGCCGACGCAGGAGCCGATCAGGTAGTACGTCGTCTCGACGTTCGCGATCCAGTCGCGGATCGCCTCGCTCGTCGCCTCCTTCAGGGTCTTCGTGCCGAACTCGACCGACTCGACCTCGGCGCCGAGCAGCCGCATGCGCTCGACGTTCGGATGCTGCCGGCGCATGTCCTCGGAGCCCATGTAGACGACGCACTCGAGCCCGAAACGAGCGCAGACCGTCGCGGTGGCGACGCCGTGCTGTCCCGCGCCCGTCTCCGCGACGATGCGGCGCTTGCCGAGGCGCGACGCGAGCAGGATCTGGCCGAGCGCGTTGTTGATCTTGTGTGCGCCCGTGTGATTCAGATCCTCGCGCTTGAGGACGATCCTGCGGCCCTGCAGGTGCGAAGCGCTCGGTCTCGTACAGCGGGGACGGTCGCCCGACGTAGCGCTGGCCGAGCCTGTCGAGCTCCTCGCGAAACGCAGGATCCGCGTTGGCCTCGGCCCACCCGCGCTCGAGCTCGTCCAGCGCCGGGATGAGCGTCTCGGGGACGTAGCGGCCGCCGTAGTCGCCGTAGGTCTCGGTCATCGGGCCGCCTCGACGTAGGCGCGAACGCGATCGTGATCCTTGACGCCGGGCGAGATCTCGAGGCTCGAGCTGGCATCCACGGCCCACGGCCGCACGGCGTCGATCGCCTCGCGCACGTTCTCGGGGCCGAGCCCACCGGCGAGCATCACGCGCCCCTCGGTCGCTCGCGCGCGGTCGAAGTGGTTCGCGTCCGTCTCCTGCCACGGCAGGTCGACGACGCGTGCGACCTCCTCGCCTTCCCGCAGGAGCACCGCGTCGCGTCCGCGCACCTTTCCCTCCTCCGCCGGGTACAGCTGGACGAGATCCGCCCCGTCCGTTTCGGCCTCGCCTACGACAACCGCGACTGTGAGCAAGGTGCCAGGCACTGTCAGGACGCTCGGAGCCCGACGCGGGCTCGCTTCTGCGAGAACGAAGCCGGCCATGTCCGCTCCGGCCTCGGCTGCGGCGGCCACGTCCTCGTCCCGCGTCAGTCCACAGACCTTGACGAGCGGCCGCGAGACGAGCTCGGTGAGCTTCGCGGCGGGGTCGGTCGCGCGCATCAGCGTCGAGCCGACGAGGATCGCGTCGGCGCCGGCGAGCTCGGCGGCCGCACCCTGCGCCCGCGACTCGATGCCGCTCTCGGCGACGACGACACGATCGCGCGGCGCGCTCGCGACGAGCCGGAGCTGCTCCTCGCGGTCGATGCGAAACGTGGAGAGATCGCGCGCGTTGACGCCGATCACCGGCGCACCGAGCGCCACCGCTCGCCGCAGCTCTTCCGCATCGTGGGCTTCGACGAGCGTCTCGAGGCCGAGCTCGGCCGCGAGAGCGAGCAGACGGCGTACGGCCGCGTCGTCGAGGTCGCGAAGCAGGAGGAGCGCGGCATCGGCGCCCGCGTCCCGTGCCGTGCGCAGGTGTTCCTCCGTCGAGAAGAACCCCTTCGCCAGAAGCGGGAGCGAGGCGGACGCGCGCGCGGCGCGCAGATCGTCCCAGGTGCCGCCGAAGCGCTCGTCGACGAGGATCGACGCGGCGGCTGCACCAGCGTGCTCGTATGCCGCGGCGAGCGCTCCCGGATCCGCGTCGGGTCGAAGGTCGCCCGCCGACGGCGAGCGCCGCTTCACCTCCGCGATCGCAGTGAGTCCCGGGCGACGAAGAGCGTCCTCGAAACGTCCCATCACGGTGATTGTTGCGAGAACGCGACGAGCTCCTCCAGACGAGCCGCCGCACGACCGCTGTCGATCGCCTCTTCCGCAGCTGCGAGCCCTTCCGCGAGGTCGGCCGCGTGCCCGGCCGCGGCGATCGCGCCGGCAGCGTTGAGCGTGACGGCAGCACGCTTTGCGCCAGGAGCGCCGCTCAGTACCTCCCGGGCCGTCCGCGCGTTCTCCTCGGGCGACCCACCCGCGAGCTCCGCAGGGTCACATGGCGCGATCCCGAGCTCGGCCGGATCGATCACCCGCTCGCGCACGGCACCGTCCGCGACCTCGAACACGAGGTTCGGACCGGCCGGAGACAGCTCGTCGATGCCACCCGCCCCGTGCACCACGAACGCGCGGCGCGCGTCGAGGACGGCAAGCGCATCGGCGACCGTGCGCGCGACCTCCGCGGAGTAGACGCCGAAGACCCCGGCGCGTGCCCCGGCCGGGTTCGTCAGCGGCCCGAGCACGTTGAAGATCGTGCGCGTGCCGAGCTCGCGCCGCACCGGCGCGGCGTGCCGCATGGCCGGATGGTGTGCCGGCGCGAACATGAACCCGAAGCCGAGCGTGTCGATGGACTCGGCGATCCGCTCGGGCGGCTGCTCGAGCGTGAAGCCGAGCGCTTCGAGCACGTCCGCCGATCCGGACACGGAGCTGACCGCGCGGTTGCCGTGCTTCGCGACCGCTGCACCCGCGGCGGCAGCCACGATCGCCGCCGTCGTGGAGATGTTGAACGTGCGCGCGCCGTCGCCTCCCGTGCCGACCACGTCGACGACGTCGTCACGCGTCGGGTGCACCTCGAGCACGTGCGCGCGCATCGCCTCGGCGCAGCCCGCGATCTCGTCTGCCGTCTCGCCCTTCGCTCGCAGAGCCACGAGGAAACCGCCGATCTGCGCGGGAGTCGCCTCCCCGCCCATGATCTCGCCCATCACCTCGCGCGCCTCGTCGCGAGCGAGGTCGCGTCCGTCGAGGAGCCCCTGGATGGCAGATTGGATCACCGGGCGAGAGTGTGTCTGAGCGCGTCGACCAGCCGCTCGACGTCCGCGTCGTCGTTGTAGGGGCCGACAGAGACACGTGCGAGCGTCGTGCCCTCCCACTCGTAGACGGGAAGCTCGACGCGGTGCTCGTCGTAGAGGCGACGCCAGAGATCGTCTGGATCCGCAGTTCGGACGGTCAGCGCACGCATGAGCGGCGAGCGCGCGCCGCGCAGCGGCTTCAGCCCGAGCTGAGAAAGCCGGCGCTCGGCCTCGTCTGCGAGCGCTGCAGCAGCGCCACGATCGAACGCCGCGTGCACCTCGATCGCCTTCGGCACCGCGAGATAGGCGGACGGATCGTTCGTGCCCTGCCAGCCGTGCCGCTCGCCGAAGTCGGCGTCCTCGTGATAGCCCCAGCTGATCACCAGCGGCTCGATCCAGTCCTGGTGCTCGGGCCGCGCCCAGAGAAACCCTGACCCCTTCGGCGCGCAGAGCCACTTGTGGCAGTTCCCCGCGTAGACATCGGGCCACGTTGCCTCGATGTCGAGCGGGATGTGCCCCGGCGCATGTGCGCCGTCGACGATCGTGAAAACGCCTGCCTGGCGCGCAGCTGCGCAGATCTCCTGGACGGGCAGCACGAGCGCGGTGGGCGACGTGATGTGCGAGACGACGATCGCTCGTGTCCGGATTCCGATGTTCGCAACGAGCTCCTCCGGCTCGACCTGGACGACGTTCGCCCGCATGAACCCGAGCGTGCGCAGGATCGCGCCGTACTCGTGCTTCGTCGTGAGGATCTCCTCCTCGGGCCGGATCCGCAGCGAGCGGATGACCGCGTTCAGCGCGGCGGTCGCGTTCGGCGTGAACACGAGGTCGTCCGTGCGGGCGCCGACGAAGGCGGCCAGCGCGCCGCGCGCCTCGCGCAGTGACTCCTCGAACCGCCGCCTGAAGAACTCCGTCGGCTCGCGCTCGAGGTCACGCTGGAGCCGCTGGTACTCGTCGAACACCTCCACGGGGCACGCGCCGAAGCTCCCGTGATTGAAGTACGCGACCTCCGGATCGAGGAGAAAGCCCGCACGCATGCGTGGCTAGTGTCCCATGGTGCGCGGGCTTCTCTCGACCTACTTCCCGCCGCTTCCACGTTCCGTCCTGACGCTGCAGGTGGGCGGGCTCGTGAACTCGTTCGGCAACGGGATGGTGATCCCGTTCATGTTCATCTATCTGCACAACGTCCGTGGGATCGGGCTCGGCGTCACCGGGCTGATCGTCGCGGCGCACGCGGTCGTGAGCATCATCGCGGGGCCGATCTTCGGCTCGCAGATCGACCGCTTCGGCGGCAAGCGCATGCTCGCGCTCTCGCTCGGGATCCTCTGCGTCGGCTACGCGGGCTACGCGTTCGTCTACGAGCCGTGGCAGGGATTCGTCGTGGCTGCCGTCAGCGGAATCGGCGTCGGCGGCTTCTGGCCGGCGCAGTCGACGCTCATCACGGGCCTCACGCCGCCCGGAGCAGCGCCCGTCCGCGTTCGCGATGCAGCGCGTCGTGATGAACCTCGGCGTCGGGCTCGGTGCGCTCACGGGCGGGCTCATCGCGACGACGTCCTCGCCCGAGACGTTCGTCGTGCTCTTCCTCCTCGATGCGGCGACGTTCCTCGTCTACGCGTTCGTGATGTACGCGCTCGTTCCGGAGCCAGACCGGCCGGCGAGCGGGCGCTGGCGGTCGCACGGGGTCGTATCGCGACGTGCTCCGGCACCGCCCGTTCGTTGCAGTTGCGGCGCTGAATGCCCTCTTCATCTTCGCCGGGTACTCCGGTTTCGACATCCTTCCCGTCTACGCGAAGAACGAGGCCGGACTCTCCGAGAAGAGCATCGGGCTCCTGTTCCTCGTGAACACTGTCGTCATCATCGTCGCGCAGCTTCCGATCGCTCGCTTCTCGCGCGGGCGCAGGAGGATGCCGACCCTCGCACTCTTCGGCCTGCTCTGGGCCGGGGCATGGCTGCTCGTCCCGGTCGCGGGCGCCGCGACCCCGGAGACGGCATTCCTTCTGCTCGCCGTCGTGATGGCGGTCTTCGCCATCGGAATGTGTCTCCACGGCGCCGTGGCGGCGCCGCTCGTCGCGGATCTCGCAGTGCCTCATCTCGTCGGCCGCTACATGGCGCTGAATGCGCTTTCGTGGCAGATCGGCTTCGCACTGGGGCCGGCACTCGGTGGCGCGGGCCTCGCCGTGTCGTCGAACGGAGTCTGGATCGCCGCCTCCGCTCTCTGCGCGATCGGCGCAGTCCTGGCCCTCGTCGTCGAGGGGTACCTCCCGAGTGCGAGCAAACGCACGCCAGTGCCCGCGTCCGTCTCGGCTTGAGCTAGAAGGCACCGCGGCTACAATCGAGAACATGGCGCTGACGAAAGACGACCCTCTGAGTACCCATGCCGAGCCTCCCTCGCATCCGTCGTTCGCGCGCCCGTGGTGGCACGCCGGTCATCGCTCCGGCACCGGTCGTCCACGAGCTTTCCGCTAGCGGGCTCGTCTGGATCAACGTCGTCTCGCCTGACGTCGAGACGGCACAGGAGCTCGCCGAGCGCTTCGGCTGGCATCCGCTCGACGTCGAGGACATCGTCTCGAAGCGTCAGCGTCCGAAGGTGGACGACTACGAGGACGAGGGCTACCTCTTCGGCGTCCTCCACTTTCCGATCTACGACAAGAACGTGCAGCGGCTGAACGCCGCCGAGCTCGACTTCTTCATCGGACACGACTACATCGCGACGATCCCGAACGGCGCGCTGCATCCCGTCACGCGCCTGTTCGCGCGCTGCGAGGAGGACGAGGCCTTCCGCGAGCAGCTCTTCGCCCGCGGCTCGGGTCGGCTGCTGTACGAGATCCTCGACGACCTCTTCGACTACTGCTTCCCGATCCTCGACAAGATCGCCCACAAGCTCGACGGGATCGAGGACGAGGTGTTCGAAGGGCGCTCGCAGGAGGTCGTCCGCGACATCTCCAACGTGAAGCAGGAGATCATCTCGTACCGCAAGATCATCAAGCCCGAGCGCTCGACGCTGCGGATGCTCGAGCGCCGGGTCGAGACATTCCTGCCTGAGGATCTCGAGGACTACTTCGACGACATCGTCGACTCCGCGGAGCGCATCTGGGACCTTCTCGACAACTACAAGGAAGTCGTCGACGGGCTCGAGTCGACGAACGAGTCCGTTCTCGCCCACCGCCAGAACGACGTGCTGCGCCTGCTGACCGTCATCAGCGTGACCATCCTGCCGCTGACGCTCGTCACCGGCCTCTTCGGGATGAACGTCCTCTTCCCCGGCGAGGGCACGCGAGAGGCTTTCTGGGCCATCGTGGTCGCGCTGCTCGCGGTCTCGGCGGCGACGCTCGGCTTCTTCCGCTGGCGCGGCTGGCTCTAGGAGCGCTACTCCGGAAGCCAGCCGTGGCGATAAGCCGTCTCACGCCCCGGCTCGAAGTGCGCGTAGGCCTCTCCCCCGTCGGTCGTGTCGCGCTCGGCCGATGCGCCGTGTCTCGTCGCCGCCTCGTCGAACGGGAAGCGGATGCCGTCGGCTCCACGCGCTCCGACGGCGAGGACGACGCTCGTGCCATCGCCCGCGCCGACGATCGTGTGCTCCGTCCACGCCGGACAGTGGACGAAGTCCCACGGTGCCAGTGACCGCTCCTCACCCTCGACGATGAGGACGCACCGGCCTGCGAGCACGAGGAAGTCCTCCTGGGCATCCTCGCCGTGGTATACGGCCATAGGCTCTCCGGGCGCGAGTGCGAATAGATTGACGCCGAACTGCGGGAAGGACAGAACTCTGCGCCACTCGGCTTCGTCGTCCGTCTCCCACCACCCGGTGAAGGAAAGGACTGCGCCCCGCCCCTCGCGCTGGACCCAGCGTGCGTCACGTGCGTTGACGACGAACCAGCCCTCGCCCGAAGCGACGAGCCCGGCTTCCGTCTGCTCGAGCGGGACCTCCGGAACCACGGCTCGAGCATAGAACGAATAAGGCCGGAACCCCCGCCGCATCGGGGCCCCGGCCTTTCGTGCCGCCACTCGCTAGAGGAGAATCCGCAGAGCCGTCTCGGGAGGGCAGCCGCGCTGCGTCAGAGCTGACGCATTGTGGAGGTCGATCTCCACGTGAGAGGCAAGAACCAGAGCCGATCCGATGTCGTACCCGGAGCGGACGAGCTCCTCGAAGCGCCACCGCAAGATCGCTTCTGCCTCGGTTTCGTCGATCAATTCGAACTGGGCCGCAGTCACGTGCCGCCTCCCTCTCCGTCTTCGACTACAGGGTCACAGTTCAGCGTCATCGGCTCGCCGCAGCGCCCGCTTGAGGTCCAGAGTCGCCGCGCCGAAGGTCTGGGTTCCCCCGACGAACGTCCCTCGTCCGAGGGAGGCCCTACCTCGGACGAGTGGCGACAGCCCGCGCCGGGTTCCACGTGACCCGACACGAGCCCCACATTCCCCGGCTCGCAGCTCGGGCTTCGGCGACCGCGTCGAGCAGCTCGTCGGCGTACGTTCCCTCGTCGCCGCCGCGGAAGTACGGCGTCGCCGCACCTCGGCGTACGAGCTCGACGTTCACGTTCGTGTCCGCGACGAGGACGTAGCGAAGGAGGCGCCCGTAGCGGTCGGTGTCGTCGAGCTCCGGATCGGATTCGAGCTCGATCTGCTCTCCGGGCGGTGCGAGTCGCTCGAGGTCGCGCTTCGACTCACGTGCGTAGCACTCGCCCTCCCCCAGTTCGGGCGCGTCGATCTGCACCAGGCGGACGCGAGCTCCGCTGCGGAGGTCGAGCGTGTCGCCGTCGCCGATTCGCGCCACGGACGCAGTGGTGCGCGCTGGATCGGGCTCCACTCGCGAGCAGCCGGTGACCACCAGGAGCAGCGCCAGCGCGAGCGCGCAGAGGAGGTATCGACGCAGGCTCAGACGCGCGGAAGCGCGTCGATCTCTGCGCGAGCGGCGCGATCCTTGCGATCCGTGTTCCACGCGAACAGCAGCAACCCGCCGCAGACGACCACGATCGCCGCACCGAGCCCGACGCGCATCCAGATCCCCTCGAAGAGGAGGATTCCGAGCACTCCGAGGAGCAGGAAGGCGATCGCCGCGCCAGCGAGCTTGAACGCGTAGCTCATCGCATTGAGTCTACGACGGTTCGGGCACGCCGTGCAAGCACTGATACAAACGCGACATGACGAAGCCTCTGTGGGCGCCGTGGCGGCTCGAGTACATCGCGCAGGCCGACGAGCAGGAGGGGTGTGTCTTCTGCATCGAGGCAGCAGGCTCCCTCACGCACGACGAATCGCTTCGGGTGCACGAGGGCGATGCTGCGATCGCGCTCCTGAACAAGTTTCCGTACTCGTCCGGGCACCTCATGGTCGCGCCAAGGCGCCATGTCGGTTCTCTCGGCGAGCTCAGCGACGACGAGGCGCTCGAGATCCACCGGCTCGGCGTCGCCGCTACCGACGTGCTGGGGCGCATCTACGGCCCGGGAGGGTTCAACCTCGGCTGGAATCTCGGTCGCATCGCAGGAGCAGGCATCGCCGACCACGTCCATCTGCACGTCGTGCCGCGTTGGGCCGGTGACACGAACTTCATGCCGGTGCTCGCCGACGTGAAGGTGATCCCGGAGCATCTGCTCGCGACGCGGGATCGCCTGCGCGAGGCGTGGCCTACCGACTGAGCGGCGAGAGGGACTTCCACGCGCCGGGCGGCGTCGTCATCCAGTCGTAGAGGCTGAGGCCGATCGTCTCCCCGTCGTCCGAGATCGCCGCGACGAAGCCGGCGAGCTCCTCGGGCCCGAGGCGATCCGCGACCCCACCCGCGACATGGATCTGGACCTCGGGCTGTCGCGTGTTGGCGCGCAGCAGTCGTAGCGCACGCGTCACGTACCCGTACGTCGCATCGAACCCCTTGAACGCTCCACCGGTGTAGATCATCGGCGCGAACGCGTCGGCGCTCTCCGCGAGCTCCGCCCACGGAAAGCGGGGCCACGTCGACGGCCGGCGCTCGAGCCCGCGCGGGTTGAACGGGACGATCGCAAGCGGCGTGTCGCCTGCAGCGTCACGAAGCTCGCGCGTCAGCGCGACGGCACGCTGCGACCGGAGCGCCGTGTTCCGAAGCCGGGTCGACTCGATGTTGAGCGCGACGCCGTCGAAGGATCCGCCCTTCGGCGTTCGGAACGTGAGCATCGCGCGCGCCCGACGACTGTCGAGCGCAGGCCTGACGTGCCCGGGTAGGTACCACGCGACGGCACGGATTCCGCGCGCGTGCAGCGCGTCGACGAGTCGGCCGAGCCGAACGGGATCCACGACATCGACGGATGCGCCGTAGTTCGCCGTCTCCACCCAGACGGTCTTGATGCGCCGGGCGGCCATGCGCTGTGCGGAGCGCTCGGGCGTCGCGTAGACGGCGCCGTCGTAGATGTCGACCCAGGTGCCCAGGCCGCCGAAGACGGACGCGTCGGCGCGCTCGGCAGCAGGTGCCGCCGCCGCGCCGATCGTCGAGATCGCGGCGGCGAGCAGGGTGCAGATCGCGACGCGCAGCACGCCGCCACTGTACGGCGGCTTCATGAGGACGATGTCAATTCCAGGCTAGAGACGCGTGTCGAGCACGGAAGCTACGGCGACGTCGGAGGCGCAATCGGCTCGGTGGGAACCAGCGCTGCGCTGAACCGAGCACCTCTCCAGGAGACCGAGTCCACCCCGAGCCTCAAGATCTCGTCGTCCTTCACGCCATACGAGCGCACGTAGTCGACGACTGCCTGCAGCGCGCTGACCGAGTACTGGGTCGACACGATGCGGCGCCCGGAACGGATCTCGTATTCCTTGCTCATCTGTAAGGGAGATGCGAACGGAGCCCAAAACTTGCGCGTGGGCTCGTGTCGTCGAGTCGAGGTATCGGCCGGAAGGCCGAAAGACAGGAGGCGGCTAAGATCCAGCCCGCGCGCGGACGTAGCTCAGTTGGTAGAGCACTGGCTTCCCAAGCCAGGTGTCGTGGGTTCGAGTCCCATCGTCCGCTTTCGCGAAAAGCCCCGCTAATCGGGCTGGTGTGATCCGCGACGGGCACCGCCGAGGGCCGAAACAGCCAGTTTGGAACGGTTCTGGAACGGTCAGCCCGCCCAGCGGAGCCGCACAAAGCCCCGTTTAGCGGGTCTTTTCTACGCATCAGCTCGATCTGTATCGCCGCTCAAGACCGCTCAAAGGTGCCCGGTTCGGGAGTCGACTGGTGCGCGACTGGTGCGCACTGGGAGCATCTTCGGGCGTCGATACGCTGGACCTCATGTCCATCGCTGGCCAGAGCACCGCCGTCCGCACAGCGACGCGAGTGCACCACGGTGGGCGAGGCCGAGCTCTTGTCATCCGACCCGCTCTGTGGACAGACCCGCTGGTGACGTTCCGGGAGGACCCTCTCGGTGGTGGAGGGCTCCTGTTCTATGCCTTCGAGACCGCTGACGGCTACGTGCTCGAGTGCGGGATCGGCGACGACCGCACCGAAGCCCTGCTCGAGCTCCACGGCAGCCTCATCGCGTTATGAGCTGGTTCCGGCGCAGCCGCCCTCCCGCCCCCCACCACGACGAGCCCGAAGAAGCCCTTCAGGTCGGCGGTGACCGGATCGTATTTTGGAAAGCAACGTCGGAGTCGATCTACGGGCCGGTCTGGATCGCAGACGCCAACGACCCAGACGTCAGGCTCGAAGAGCCGACCGAGTTGGTTACGTGGGAGGGGGGAAGGCGCACGCTACGAGGTCCGAGATCGGTACTCATCCACCGCCCTGCCCTTTGCCCGCCGCGTTTGCGAGGTCGCGAGTGACGTTCGCGATGTCGCCAAGACCAGGCGTTCCCTCCGTCACGTAGCGCGCGAGCCAGCGCCGTGCGGCCGGCTCGAACTTCGGCGAGCTCCGCTCGGCGTATAGATGGACGAGTTGGAGCGCGTCTGAGAGCGAGAGGTGCGGCAGCTCGCGCGCCGCATCCTCAGCCAACCACAGCGCCCGACGCTCGATCGCTCGACGGAAGCGAACGTGCGCGTTCGGCTGTGCCGTCACGAACGTATGTTCTCATGGCGGCGCAGGAGAAGGCTCCGCTCGCCCGTTCCCCCATGGGCCGAAACGGAACCTCCTCATAGCCTTCCGCGCGCCTTCCCGCCGTGGCGGGCGAGGGGAGTCGGCCCGGCGTATCTTCAACTGACCCCGCTCTACCGGGTTTCAGCCGTGAGAACTAGAGCTGGGTGGCCGGCAGGTGACTCGTGTCTCCGCCATACGAGATCCGATCACGCACGACTCCGCCCATGTCGTGAAGGACGAACTCCAGCCTCTCCTTCCGAGCGAGCTGACGCCCTACCGCCTCCGCTTCGCCCTGAGTCGGGAAGGGGAAGCTACGACCATTCAGCCTGACTTCCCAGCCGTCGCTGGAAGGCTCTACGCGCACGACCCCGGCCATCTGTTGCGCCACTTACCCGCAACGAGCGATCGTGGAGTGACAACATCATGAACGCTTCGCCACGCGCGATGTGTCAACCGCTGAGCCGTTACGTGCGTCCCGTGTAGAGCCGCTGTGAGCGCCTGCACGGTTGCTCACCAGAGCCGACGAGGAAGACCCCCAGGCACCTGCTCTTGTGCGTCACCGAAGGTCGGCTAAACAAGACGGCCGCGCTAGCGGCCGTCTTGTCTCTCAGTACGTGATCTAGTGAGCGGAACTGGTGCGATCGCGCTCCTCGATCACGGTCGTGCTCGTGGCGACTCCGTCGCGTCTACCGAACCCGCCCCAGCTCGACCAGAAGATGAGCGAGGCGATGAGTCCGATGGCTCCGACGATGACCAGAATCAGACCTGCGACCTGTAGGTCGATACCCGACACCTCTGCATTGACCGCCCAGGCAAGAACGGCTCCAACGGCGATCAGTAGAACACTCAAGCTGATTCCCATCTGTGTGCCTCCTTTGTGGACGGTGGCAAATACCCGCACAGTTGCTCGGTCTAAACACGTTTCGCTGCCAAAGAGCCTGGTAAAGAGGCAGTTCCGTCTCAACCCGCGTCGAGCACGATCAGTCCACGCTCGTCAGTGAGATGCCGAGGGCGCCCGCTACGGCCCGCTCGAGGGCCTCCTGACGTCGGAGGGCCTCCCCGCCTGCGTGCTGGCCTGCCTGGGCGCTACGCGCGCTGTTGCGGGCGAGGTCGTCGACTGCTTGAACCCGTTCGACCACACCCGGCCACTCGCCGGCGATGCCCTCCACGGTGGCAGATGAGCAGTCGGAATGGAACCGTTGGGCCAGCTCGACGTCCATCACCAGCCCGCGACCACGTATCACTCGTCACAGGTCTCGTTCCCGAACAGCGCACCCGACGCACCGATCCGAGGTCCCTCTTGAGTCCGAGTACCGCGTCGCTGTAGCGCCGCCATAGCCGGTGTCCTTGCCCAAGCGCCAGCAGCCGTCCTGCCTACTCCCGGGGCTGGGACGTTTCGTCACTAACCGACTTAGTAGCGCGGATCAATAGGCCAGAACGCTCGGATTGCCCTTGCGTCGCCTTCGCCAGACCCGCGACGTACGCTTCAAACCCGCAATGACGTCAAGTTCCAACTCGCGCACGGGAGTCGCGGCGATTCTCGCGGGCGCACTGATCTTCGCGGGACAGGCCGGGCAGCTCGCCTTCGGGAATACGCTGGAACCCGTCTGGGTCGCACTCGTCTTCCTCGGGATCGCGGCTCTTGCCGTAGCCATTTGGGGCTTTCGTCGCCTCGTCAGTACGAGGATCGGACGGATTGGGTGGCGCATCGCAGTCGCCGGGATCACGTTGCTCGGCCTCTTCGCCGTCCAGACGGTGATCACACTGGCCCGCACGGGCGACATCCCTGAGAACTTCATCCTCTTCGCCCTCGGCTTCCTGCTCCTCTTCGTCGGTCATCTGCTGATCGCGCCGGGACTCCGCGACACCCTCGGGCGCGCCTGGGTGCTGCCGCTCGTCGGAGCAGCGGGCATCCTCGTCGCCATCACCCTCAATGACAGGCCAATCGATCAGATCCACGACATCGGCCTGTTCGTGTTCGAGGGCGCGTGGGTAGCGCTCGGTGTCGCGCTGCTGCGAGCAGAGCGTCGGCGGCAGCCGGACACCGCGTCCGCTTTGGTCTGAAGGCAGGAGTAGTTAGAAAATCAAGGTCATAACGGGTGTGCTGCGCTGTCCTCGCCCCTCAGACCCGGCCGAGAGCTCTGGACTGGTTGCCCGTTAGAGTTGCCGTGTGCCGGTCACTCATAGCGGCACGTCAGTGCCAACTGCCGCGCGGTTGGCACTGGTCGGAGTTGTTGCTCTGTCGCTCGGCGTTCTCACCGCTTACGCTCAAGAGTGGCTCCCGACAGAACTCAACTCCCTTGCCAACTCGAGCGGGTCATGGGCGCTGGTCGCGTTCGGCCTCGCACTGCTGAGTACCAACGCGCGCAACGCGGCATTGATCGGGTGTCTGGCGCTCCTCGGCTTGCTCGCCGGTTACAAGCTAGGTGCGGAAGTGCGTGGTTTCGCTACCGGAACGGGTCTGATTGCCTTCTGGGGACTCGCCGCCTTTGTGGTCGGGCCGCTGCTCGGGATCTTCGCCCACTGGGTGAGGAGGGGGCATGGGGTTCGACCTGCGGTCGGGATCGGCGCGATGAGCGGCGTTCTTGTTGGCGAGGGTGTCTACGGCCTGCGCTTCATCGAAGACACCACGTCCCCGGTGTTCTGGTGGTGCGAGATCCTCACTGGAGTCATTCTCGCGGCTTGGGTAGTGCTCCGGCACGCCAGACGTTCGCAGGCCGCTGCGGTCGCGGCTGGGGTTTGCGTTCTTACCGCCGCAGTCTTCGTCGCCGTGTACAGCCAAGACCTGATCACGGCGTTTCCCTAGTCCGCGTCCCCGCGCGGGTGAGCAAGGTCAGCCTCGACGCGCTCAATAGGGTCGCAGGACAAGAACGCTCGGCACCACGGACAGATGCGTTTGGGTCGGAGCTTCAAGCCCGCTCCGTATCTGGAACGAACATGGAACGGACGCGCGGGGAAAGGTGGGAACGAGCTTTGGACGGCAAGCTGCGTGATTGGCTGAGCCGGGCTCTTTCGATGACACACGGGCACGCACGGGAAGCCTCGGCTCTACTTCCCAAGCCAGGGTGTCGTGGGTTCGAGTCCCATCGTCCGCTTTCAGCGTCATGCCGGTTTTGCGACCCTATCGCGATCCTTCGACCGTCTCGCTCGTGCCCCAAACGTTCGCGGCGCGCGTTCATTCGAGCGAAGGTCGCGTGTTCGGAACCGCGGAATTTCTGCTCGTCGGGGCTCGCTTGCGGAGAGGTCACGTCAACCGCGAGGGTTCCGATCTACGACGTGTTGATTCTAGAACGTCTCGGCTCCGTTACGAAGAAATCCGAGCGCTACGGATGCTCCGCTGAGATTGGTTCAAGTCGATAGACGCGACCGCTCGTCAGATTCGTGAGCGTGATGTCGGAGTAGTCCATGTGCAAGGTGCAGCCGCAAACCGTCCCTCCTCCGCCAGCGCCGCTAGCGAGCGTGAGGCTTCCGTTGACGCGCCCCATCTGATCCGGGACGAGCCCGGAAGCGCTGTCGGTCGGAAACGTTCGCGTCGCAATGCATTGAGTCTCGCCATTCACGGTCGTGCATGACGTCGCGTCCGCGGTCGCGCTGAGTTGATAGGCAACGGACGAGAATCGATTCTGACCTCGCTCGTCGAACGTGACGACGAGGTCTCCACTCGGAAACAGGATCACCTCGCTGGACGCGAACTTCCCGCTCGCTCCCGCAATCGAGACGCCTGCGACCAAGGCAAATAGGGCTGTCATCCCAAGCGCCCGTGTAATGGTCAGTCGCATGTTCGCTCCTTGTTCGGAATCGCGCCCGCCAGGTCGCATCCTCTGTCGATCAGGTCGGGGAGTCAAGGATGCGGAGGAGACTCAGCGAAGCGACCACGCCCACCCGGACACGATCCCGACGCAGCGCCGTTACGGAAAGAACTGCGGCTAGAAGGTCACGCCGATTGCCCAGAAACCGGCCTGCTCCTTCGGTGCGATGACGGGCATGCGTTTGCGTCCGCAGAGACGTGAGGCTGGTGGCTAGCCAGAGTCCCAATCGCTCGTCATGAGCGTGAAGACCAGCCTGAAGCCGACCTTCGTGTCTCGCGGTTCCGTACGCATGGATGCGATGATGGCGTGTGCCTCGGCCAGGTCGGCATCGCTCGCGCCCGGCTCCGCTTTGAGGCGGATGGCGAGCGTCGTCCCCTGGATGTCGACGATCCACTCCTCCGTTCCAGCGCTGATCCGTCGGTAGAGAGCGTCATGCCCAGCGACGGTGACCGCTGTCGTGCCTTCCTCCTCGTCGGACGCCTCGGAAGCGACTCGGATAGAGATGTTGACGTCCCCCGACGCGTATCCGTTGTGCATGAAACCGTAGACGCAATACTGGCCTGCACACCTGCGTCCGTCCCACGAGTACACGCCAGCCGGGTTCTGCGCCGTGTGCGGCCAGCCGCGAACCGCTCGTGTGGGGGTCGTCTGTGGGAGGGCGGAGGTCGTTTGAGGGAGGGAGGGCTGTTCGTCGCTGGCCGTTGCGGCTCGACCGCCTGAATCGTGCGACCGCCCGATGGCGAGAGCGCCACCGATCACCAGCGCCGTGAGCAACGCTGCAGCGACCAGCAGCCTTCGTGTCCGCCGGGACGGACGCGATTCATTGAGGAACGTCACGGACACCGAAATCTAGTGTCCTCACGCGCGGCCGTGGCCAAAGCCGAAGCGAAGTGCGGGTGCTACGGCGGACGAACTACGTCGAGGCCCGAGGGGAGGTTACGGCACCCCGGCTGCGGAAGACCTACCGCGCGATCATCACGATCGCGACGACGGCGACGATCGCGACCAGCACGATGATCCAGGTCGCGCCCATGCCGCCCTAGTACCAGCGGCCGCGAACGAAGCCGCCGAACGCGAGCAGTCCGACGAGCGCGACGATGATGCCGACGATCACGCTCCAGAAGATGGCGATCGCGATGCCGGCGATGACGATCGCTCCGCCGATGGTCAGTCCAGCCATTCCACCCTCGCGTCCCATCAGGCCTCCTGGTCGTCGGTGTTGGCGTAGTTGTCCTGCTCGGCTTCTTCGTCGGAAGCAGGCTCACGTCGCCCCGGCTGATCCTGGTCGGCCGCACCGTCCAGATCGCCGGTGACCGCGTCGCTGTATCCGCCCTCGTCGTCCTCGTTCGGTCTTGCTTCCCGCACTGACATGCTGAGTCAAACTCCCTGGTTGCCGACGTCTTGATGTACCCCGCCGCAGCCCTGGCCGAAACCCGAACCACTCGGGAGGGACTCGCTGCGTGAGGGCGAAGCCTGTTGAGCCGGACCGGCGTGGCGTCCTCCGTTTCCCCTCCCCCGGGGAGGACTGGGGTCGGTCCGGCACTACCATCGCTCGCGTGGCGGCTCCGCTGAGCGACGACGAGATCCGCGCGGGTGTCGTCGGTGAGGTCGTCGAGCACAACGCAACGATCCACCTGGCGGCGTACGACGAGGAGTGGCCGCGGCTGTTCGAGCGCGAGGCCGAGCGGATTCGTGGCGCCCTCGGTGAGAAAGCCCTGCGGATCGAGCATGTCGGCTCGACTTCGGTGCCCGGACTCGCCGCCAAGCCGATCATCGACATCGATCTGGTCGTCGCGGACTCGAGTGACGAGGGCGCGTATGTCCCCGAGCTCGAAGCTGCCGGCTACGTTCTTCGGATACGCGAGCCGGACTGGTTCGAGCACCGACTCTTCAAAGGTCCGGACACGAATGTGAATCTCCACACGTTCTCGGAAGGCTGTGGGGAGGTTGATCGGATGCTCGCCTTCCGCGACTGGCTCCGCACGCACGACGAGGAGCGCGACCTGTACCTGAAAGCGAAGCGCGACCTGGCAGCGCGCGAGTGGAAGTTCGTTCAGAACTACGCAGACGCGAAGTCGGCCGTCGTCGAGGAGATCCTTGCCCGCGCTCTGAGCTCGTAACGCGCGAGTCAGACGGCGGCTGCGGCGCGCTCGTCGCGGTACGCGTCGTGGCCGAGCTCCGCGAGCCAGCGCCGCATCCAGTCGTGCACGGTTCCCGGCCCGAGCAACAGGTGGTCGGGCAGCGCGAACCCGTCCGGCACCAGGACGAACGGATATTGCTGTGGCCCGCCCATCCCGCCGTGCGACCCGATCAGCTCCTCGAAGGCGGCGACCTCCTCGAGCTCGGCCCAGTACGTCGAGTTCACCATGATGTCCGCGACGTGCGAGAAGCCGTCCGTCCGCTTCGCCTTCGCCGCGGCGTTCTCGCCGAACGGTGCCAGCGGGTCGTTCCCCACGATGCGCCCGTCGTCGAGGTAGTGCCGGCCCATGTCGCCGATCGCAACAGGCCCGTCCTTCGACGACCGAACGAGCATGAACGCGACACCCGGGTGCGCGCAGAGCGCCGGGATGACGTGCGGGTAGCGCTCGTCGAGCTCTTCGAGTGTCACGCGGTGAGGGATCCGCGGGAACGAGATGAGCCCGAGGTTTCCGGATGCAAGCGTCACCACCTCGGGTAGCTCCTTGCCATCCGCACCGACCGTAGCGATGTCCTCGCTCGCGGCCGCCATCGCGTCTTCGTCCGTGCTCTTCGCGAATGGCTTCGCCATCACGCCGACGGCGCCGCCGCCCGTTGCCGCCGCGGTCATCGTGACGTTCAGGTGCATCATCCCTTCGTCTCCCATCTCGCTCGAGACGACCTCCGCCCTGGCCGCCTCGGCGACGATCTCCTCGAGCGTCGTGCCGTAGCGCTGGAAGAACGTGGGCCCCTGGCTCTGGCCGTGATCGGAGAGGACGACGATGTGGAACGGGCGAGGCGCATCGTCTGTGGCGCGCGCGATCCGGTCGAACGTCTGGTCGAGGTTGCGAAGGACGGCGAGAGCGTCGGGCCGCTCGATGCCGGAGTGATGGGCGACCTCGTCGTATCCGGAGAACGTCGCATAGACCACGGGTCTACCCGCGTAGATGTCCCCGATCACGGCCGACATCGCCAGATCCCGCTGGACGACGACCATGAACGCGCGCAGAAGCGAGTAGACGAACCCGCGGTGGCCACGAGGCCACACGTCGAGCCGGTTCTGCTCTGCGGCGTTCCAGTGCTCCTTGATCATGTCTCCGATCATCAGCACGATCGTCCGCACCATCGCGAACGGGTTCGAGAAGTACGCGAGGTAGCCCTGGCCGCGACGCTCGTGATGCCGCTCTTGCTGGCGCAGCGTCGCGATCGTCAGCGACGAGTGGACCGCGTCACCGGAGTACATGTTCGAGCGGCTCGCGCCGTCCGCATGGAGCAAGCCCTTTCCGGTCGACAGGCTCGCCTCGATCGCGAGCACGTCCTTCGGCGCCGACGACGCGACTGCTCGGCCTTGCTCCTTGTCCCACCAGCGAAACGCGGGGATGTTCTCGTTCGAGCCGAGCAGGAGACCCGTCTGGGCGGCGCCCGTCTGCGACGACCAGTCCGTCTCCCACTTGACCAGATGGTGCGAACCGTCCTGCACCCAGCGCGCCAGGTTCGGCGCGTTTCCGTCCCGCATGGCCCGCGTCAGCACCTCGTGCCCCAGGCCGTCGATCTCGAGGAAGAGCACACCGGGGACATCCGACTCGATCGCGCCGGTCTTGCGCATCTGACGTTTGACCACGCTCCGGTACACGACCGCGTCGTCGTCGACCGAGAGCACGGTCGTGATGACGATCGAGACGACGCTGAGCCAGATCGCGAGCAGAACCCCCTGCCAGACGCGATCGACGGCGAACCCATGGCCGATGATCTCCGCGGCGAGCCAGACGACGAGTCCGTTCAGGAAGAGCGCCCCGAGTCCCAGCGTCCACGCCGTGAGCGGCAGCGCGAACCGAATCAGCGCCGGCCAGAGAAGGGCGTTCAGGGCGCCGAGGACGGCGGCGGCAACCAACGCCCAGCCGAAGCTCTCGAGCGTGACGCCCGGCACGAATGCCGCGCCGACCCACAGGCCGATCGCGTTGACGATCCACATGACGAGCAGGCGGACGGCGACGTACGCCCTGCCGTGGCGTTCCCTGCGGCGATCGATGGGCTTCGGCTTCCCTTTACTCACACGTCATAGTCTCCCGCATCGACACTCGACGCACAGAGCCAACCGAGCACGACCACCCGGGTGATTCGCCATGAGCCTGCTCTTGGCCGGCGCCATCGTCGTCGTCGCCGTGGCGAGCTCGATCGCGGCGATGCTGTTTGTTCGTCGGCGGGCTCCGGAGGGGAGCTTCTTCACGGACGGAGACCGGGCGTCCGGGGTCTTCGGCGTACTCGCCGGCGGTTTTGCGATCTTCGCCGGCTTCGTCATCTTTCTCGCCTTCACGACGTACGACCAGTCTCGGGCCGGAGCCGAAGCCGAGGCGCTCGTCGTCGTCCAGCAGTTCGAAACCGCGCAGTTCCTTGCACCGGCGACGCGGGATCGGCTTGCAGGTGAGCTCACGTGCTACGGCCGCTCTGTCGTCGAGCGCGAGTGGCCGCTGATGGAGAAGGGCGAGCTCGGCGACACGATCAATCCATGGGGCGTCGCGCTGTTCCGCACGATCAGAGCCGCCGAGACGCCGACGTTCGCCGAGGAGACGGCATTCGCGAAGTGGTTAGATCAGACCTCCGCGCGCGAGGAGGCGCGACGGGATCGCGTCTACGGCGCTGCCGGCGTTATCCCCGCCACGCTCTGGATCGTCCTGCTCCTCGCCGCGGCGATCATATTCGTCTTCATGCTGTTCTTCGCCGACCCGGCCGAGATGAAACGGTCTCAGGCGATGCTCGTCGGTTCGGCGACCGCGGTGGTTTCGGTCACTCTGCTCGCCATCTTCACACTCGACAATCCGTATCGGCCCACGGTCGGGAGCATCAAGCCGGTCGCAATGGAACGCAGTCTGCGCCTGCTCGACGAGGTGCGTTCGGTCCTCGGCGACACGTCGCAACCACCCTGCGACGAGAACGGCGTCGAACGATGACGGATCGCACCGAGATCGTCGCGACCGTCCTGCTCTCCGTCGCCGCTGTCGCGACCGCATGGAGCGGCTACCAGGCGACACGCTGGAACGGCGAGCAGACGAAGGCGTCGAGCCGAACCAACGCGATCCGGATCGACGCCGGACGCGCTCAGGGTCTCGCAGAGGCCCAGAAGCAAGTCGACGTCGCTACCTTCATCCAGTGGATCGACGCCTATGCGCAGGACCAGAACGAGCTCATGGAGTTCTACGAAACGCGCTTCCGCGTGGAGTTCAAGCCCGCGTTCGCGGCCTGGCTCGCGACGAAGCCGCTGACGAACCCGCAAGCGCCGCCGACACCGTTCGTCATGCCGGAGTACAGGCTCGCGGCCGAGGCGGAGGCCGAGCAGCTCGATGCAGAGGCCGAGGTTTCGTCGGCGCAGGTTCGCCGAAACATTCAACGAGCATCGAACTACGTTCTCGGCGTGGTGCTCTTCTCGGTCTCACTCTTCTTCGCCGGCATGAGCACGAAGCTTGACGACCTGCGGCTTCGGCGCTTCGCACTCGGCGTCGGGTGCATGATGTTCCTCGGAACCGTGATCTGGCTGGCGACCCAGCCGATCAGCATTTCCATCTAGCCGAAGGCGCGGGCGCCGGAATCAGCAGCCCACCGTCGATCTCTTTGACCGGATCGCTGATACCAATTCGGTCCTACCGCACTGCACCTCGAAAGGAGTAGGCATGGTGACGAAAGCAGACTTCTCGGAAGACGAGTGGGAGGCGATGCAGAAGGGCGTGACGGGCGCCGGGATGCTGGTCTCTGTGAGCGATCGTGACTTCACGGACAGCTTCGGCGAGGCCTCCGCGCTCGCGAAGCACCTCGGCCGACAGCGTGAGGACGGCTCGAGTGAGCTCATTCGCCAGCTCGCGCAGGCGAAGGGAACCGGGTTCGGCCTCACCGACTCTCCGCAGGAGGTCGAGACGGAGACCCTCGACGCGCTTCGCTCGTCCGTTGCGACGTTGGCCGCCAAGGCGGCCGACGAGGTGAGCGCATACCGAGAGTTCGTCCTCGGAACGGCGACCTTCGTCGCCGAGGCGAAGGGCGGCGTGACCGAGGTCGAGGCCGCGACGATCGCGAAGCTCGAGGAGGCGCTCGGCAGTCGATGAACGCCCCGCTCCGTGAGCGGCCCGCCTGGGGAGCGCTCGAACGCCACTACGCCGAGATCCGCGAGCTCCATCTGCGCGACCTCTTTGTCGAGGACGAGAATCGCGGCGAGCGCCTCGTAGCCGAGGGCGCCGGCATCTTCCTCGACTACTCGAAGAACCGCGTCACCGACGAGACGATGCGGCTGCTCGCGCAGCTGGCCGACGAGTCGAGGCTCCCGCAGCGCACGGATGCGATGTTCCGCGGCGACCGGATCAACACCACCGAGAACCGCTCCGTCCTCCACGTCGCGCTGCGCATGCCGCGCGAGCGCTCGCTCGTCGTCGACGGCGTCGACGTCGTCGCGCAGGTGCACGAGACGCTCGACCGGATGGCCGCCTTCTCCGAGCGCATCCGCTCCGGCGACTGGAAGGGGCACACGGGCAAGCCGATCCGCAACGTCGTGAACGTGGGCATCGGCGGCTCCGACCTCGGGCCCGTGATGGCGTACGAGGCACTGCGGCACTACACGCGGCGCGATCTCACGTTCCGCTTCGTCTCGAACGTCGACTCGACCGACTTCGCGGAAGCGACACACGATCTCGCGCCGGACGAGACGCTCTTCGTCATCTCCTCGAAGACGTTCACGACGCTGGAGACCATGACGAACGCCCACTCGGCACGTGCGTGGGCGCTCGCGGCGCTCGGTGACGATGAGGCGGTCGCGAAGCACTTCGTCGCCGTCTCCACGAACGCGGACGAGGTCGCGAGGTTCGGCATCGACCCGGAGAACATGTTCGGCTTCTGGGACTGGGTCGGCGGGCGCTACTCGATGGACTCGGCGATCGGACTCTCGACGATGCTCGCGATCGGGCCCGACGCGTTCGGCGAGCTGCTCGCAGGCTTCCACGCGATGGACGAGCACTTCCGCGAGACGCCGCTCGAGCGCAACCTCCCGGCTCTCATGGGCCTGCTCTGCGTCTGGTACGCGGACTTCTTCGGCGCGCAGACGGTCGGCGTGATGCCGTACAGCCAGTACCTGAAACGCTTCCCGGCGTACCTCCAGCAGCTCACGATGGAGTCGAACGGCAAGAGCGTCTCCCTCGACGGGACGCGCGTCGACTACGAGACGGGCGCGGTCTTCTGGGGCGAGCCCGGCACGAACGGCCAGCACAGCTTCTACCAGCTGATCCACCAGGGCACGAAGCTGATCCCGGTCGATCTCATCGGCTTCGGTAAGTCGCTGAACCCGCTCGGCGACCACCACGACATCCTCATGTCGAACGTCTTCGCGCAGGCCGAGGCGCTCGCCTTCGGGAAGACCGAGGCGCAGGTGCGCGCGGAGGGAACCGCCGATGCAGTCGTCCCCCACCGCATCTTCGAGGGCAACCGCCCCTCGAACGTTCTCCTCGCCGAGCAGCTGACGCCCCACACGCTCGGCGCGCTCGTCGCGCTCTACGAGCACAGCGTGTTCGTGCAGGGCACGGTCTGGAACGTCAACTCGTTCGACCAGTGGGGCGTCGAGCTCGGCAAGGCGCTCGCGCAGCGGATCATCCCGGAGCTCACGAGCGACGCGGAGCCCGAGCTCTCGCACGACTCGTCGACGAACGCGCTCATCCGCCGCTACCGGGCGATGAAGTGATCGAGCTCCTGCTCTCGGACGTCGACGGCACGCTGGTCACGCCCCAGAAGGAGCTGGCGCCTCAGACCGTCGAGGCCGTGCACGAGCTCCACGAGGCGGGCATCCACTTCGCCTTGACGAGCGGGCGCCCGCCGCGGGGCATGGCGATGCTCGTCGAGCCACTCGACCTGCGTGCGCCGCTTGCGGGCTTCAACGGCGGTCTCGTCGTGGAGCCGCAGATGGACGTCATCGAGGAGCGCACGATCCCGCCGTCGCTCGTACCGCGCACGATCGAGATCCTCGAGTCGGCGAGCCTCTCCGTCTGGGTCTACCAGGGAGCGGACTGGTTCGTGCGCGATCCCGACGGCCCGCACGTGGCACGCGAGACGCACACGGTTCAGTTCGCGCCGACTGTGGTCGACGCGTTCGGCAGCATCGCGGACGGGGTGGCGAAGATCGTCGGCGTGAGCGACGACTACGACGCGGTCGCGGCCGCCGAGGCCGCAGCTCACGCCGAGCTCGCAGAGCACGTCTCCGCGTCGCGTTCGCAGCCCTACTACCTCGACGTCACGCATCCGCAAGCGAACAAGGGCGACGTCGTCAAGTTCCTCGCGCAGCGCTACTCCATCCCCGAGGAGCACATCGCCACGATCGGAGACATGCCGAACGACGTGCTCATGTTCGCCCGCTCGGGGCTTTCGATCGCGATGGGGAACTCGCATCGCGAGGTGCAGCGGGCGGCGCGGCACGTCACCACGGCTAACGACGACGACGGCTTCGCCAACGCCGTTCGGCGATTCATCCTCGGAAGGAGCTAGCGATGGCCACGGACACTCCCCTGCAGCTCGGAATGGTCGGGCTCGGCCGGATGGGCGCCGGGATCGTCCGGCGGCTCATGCGCGACGGGCATACCTGCGTCGGCTACGACGTCTCGCCCGACGCCGTCAAGGCGCTCGAGGCCGACGGCGCGACGGGCTCGTCGTCGCTCGAGGACTTCGCAGCGAAGCTCGAGAAGCCTCGCGCGGTCTGGGTGATGGTTCCCGCGGGCGACATCACGTCGAAGACGATCACCGCTCTCGCCGAGGTGCTCGAGCCGGGCGACACGATCATCGACGGCGGCAACACGCACTACGTCGAGGACATCCGCCACGCCGCCGAGCTCGCGAAGAAGGACATCCACCACGTCGACGTCGGAACGAGCGGCGGCGTCTGGGGCTTCGAGCGCGGCTTCTGCCTGATGATCGGCGGCGAGACCGAGGTCGTGGAGCGGCTCTCCCCCCTCTTCGCCTCGATCGCACCCGGCGTGGACGGCGCCGCGCGAACGCCCGGCACGAACGGGCGAACCGAGCCAGGCCGAGCACGGCTACCTCCACTGCGGGCCGAACGGGGCCGGTCACTTCGTGAAGATGGTGCACAACGGCATCGAGTACGGGCTCATGGCCGCCTACGCCGAGGGTCTCAACATCCTCTCGAACGCGAACGTGGGCAGCAGCGAACGCGCCATGGACGCCGAGACCGCGCCACTCGAGCATCCCGAGCTGTATCGCTACGACATCGACACGCGCGAGGTCGCCGAGGTCTGGCGGCGGGGCAGCGTGGTCGGCTCCTGGCTCCTCGATCTCACCGCGCAGGCACTGCAGGAGTCGCCGACCCTCGAGACGTTCGCCGGCCGCGTCTCCGATTCGGGCGAGGGCAGATGGACCTCCATCGCGGCGATCGACGAAGGGGTTCCCGCGCCCGTGCTGACAGCTGCGCTCTACTCGAGATTCTCGTCACGTGGCGCGGACGACTTCGCGAACCGGCTGCTCTCCGCGATGCGCAAGCAGTTCGGGGGCCACGAGGAGAAGACGATCGAATGACGCTCCAGATCGAGGTTCTCTCCGATCCGGACGCAGTTGCCGAACGGGGTGCGGAGATCGTGGCGGCCGCGGCGGCGGCGGCCATTGCCGAGCGCGGCCGCTTCACGCTCGCGGTGTCCGGGGGCCGCACGCCGTGGGCGATGTTCCAGGGCCTCTACGGGCGCATGCCGTGGGAGAAGGTCACGATCTTCCAGGTCGATGAGCGCATCGCGCCGGACGGCGACCCTGATCGCAACCTCACGCAGCTCCAGCGCAGCCTTCCGCCCGGCGGAGCGGCGGATGTGCGTCCGCTGCCCGTCTGGGCCCAGGACCTGGACGCGGCTGCAGCACTGTATGCAGACGCCCTCCCGGATCAGCTCGATCTCGTCCACCTCGGCCTCGGGCCGGACGGGCACACGGCCTCGCTCGTGCCCGGCGATTCCGTCCTCGACGTGTCGGACCGCGATGTGGCGGTGACGGGCGAGTACCAGGGCCGCCGGCGCATGACACTGACCTACCCGCCCTTGAACCGCGCGCGTCAGATCCTCTGGCTCGTGACCGGCGAGGACAAGGTCGACGCCTTCGCCCGACTCCGGGCGAGCGACCCTTCGATCCCGGCCGGAAGGATCTCGACCGCAAATGCGCTCGTCGTCGTCGACGCCGCTGCGGCAGGATCCGGGTCATGAGCGAGCAGCAGGAGCGCAAGTACCCGGCCGAGCCGCGCGCGCCCGCCGTGCTCGCGGTCGACGTCGGCGGCTCCCACGTCAAGGAGGTGCTGAACGGCCTCGACGAGCGGCGGCGCTTCAAATCGGGACACGAGCTCACGGCCGAGCAGATGGTCGCCGGCGTTCTGGAGCAGACGGCGGACTGGGAGTACGTCGGAGTCTCCGTCGGCGTCCCGGCTCCCGTGGTCGACGGGAAGGTCGTCCGCGAGCCGGTCAACCTCGGGCCGGGCTGGGTGGGGTTCGACTTCGAGGCCGCGTTCGGCATGCCGACGAAGGTCATCAACGACGCCGCGATGCAGGCGCTCGGCAGCTACGACGGCGGGCGGATGCTCTTCCTCGGACTGGGGACCGGCCTCGGGACGACACTCGTCATCGACGGCTTCGTGGTGGCGATGGAGGTGCAGCACATGCCTTTCCACAAGGGGACGTTCGAGGACTACGTCGGCGAGCGAGGCCTCGTGCGCCTCGGCCACAAGCGCTGGAAGAAGGCGGTCGTGGAGGCGGTCGAGATCTACGTCGCCGCGTTCCAGCCTGAGTACGTCGTCCTGGGAGGCGGCAACGCGCGCGAGCTCGGCGAGCTGCCGCCGAACTGCCGGCTCGGCCACAACGAGGACGCCTTCCTCGGCGGCTTCCGCCTCTGGGTCGACGCCTAGAAGCTCGAACCGTCGCAGCGGAGGAGATCCGCGACCGCGTCGATGGTCACGTCGGCGGCCGGATGGGCCGCGGCGATCTCGGGATCGGTCGCGAACTCGCGAACTGACCCTGGAGCGGCAGCACCGTCGTGACGCGCTCTCCCCAGAACGCCTTCGCGGTGACATCCTCTCGCACCTCCCGTCATGATCTCCGATCGACCGGCATCGACGAGAAGGGGACGCCAGTGAGACTCGCGCTCATAGCACTTGTCGCAGCCGCCGCACTGGCCGGCTGCGGAGGATCCGACTCGGCCGACGAGGTCGCGGGCTGCGTCATCGAAGCCTCGACGCAGTGCCCGAACGTCGACTTCACCGGTGCCGATCTCGAGGACGCTGACCTCTCGGGCGCGAACCTCTCCGGAGCGAACCTCACCGACGTGAACCTCGGTGGTGCCACGCTGACGCAGGCGAACCTGAGCGGAGCGCAGATCATCGACGCCGACCTGTCCGACGCCGACCTCACGCGCGCGAACCTGACCGGCGCGACCATCACGGGGACGAACCTCGACGGCGCGGTGCTGTGCGGCACGACTCGCACGGACGGCACGGTCGACGACACGAGCTGCCCGGCCACAACGGACACGACGGAGACCACGGACACGAGCGCGGAGTCCGAGGCCGAGGTGACGTCCTTCGATGTCGGCGACCTCGAATGCGACGACGCGGTGAGCGCGACGGTGTCCGTGTCCTGGGAGACCGAGAACGCGACCGCGGTCGACATCGCGCTCGACACCGCAGCGCCCACCGGCTTCGCGCCCAGCGGCTCGACCGACATCACGGTTCCCTGCGACGACGTGCCGCATGCGATCACGATCACGCCGCAGAGCGATGCCGGCCCGGGAGTGCCGGAGACGGAGCAGGTCGGGTCGGGCTAGAGATCAGCGGCGCTTGCGCCGCGACGCGCCGGTCGGCACCCGGCCGCGACCGAACGCATCGATCCGGCCCCAGCGACCGGGAATGTCGAGCAGCTCGAGATGGCCGATCGCGCTCGGAAGCGCCGGATCGACGATGAGGTGCTCGCCTTGCGGCTCGAGGCCGAGCATCGTCCGCAGGAGCAGGAGCGGCGTGCCGGTCGACCACGCCTGCGGGCTGCAGGCGGTCGGGTACTGCACCGGGTACTTCGTCTGCTCGCGCGGGTAGCCGCCGAACGCCTCGGGCAGCCTGCCGTCGAAGAACGCCGCTGCATCGAGAATGCCCGCCGCGATCTCCGCCGCCTCGCGCTTGAACCCGTAGCGGCGGAGCCCCCAGGCGACGAACGAGTTGTCGAACGGCCAGACGGTGCCCGTGTGGTACCCGATCGGGTTGTAGCGGCCCTCGCCGACTGCCAGCGTGCGCACACCCCAGCCGGAGAAGAGCCTCGGACCGAGGAGATGACCCGCAACCGCCTTCGCCTTCGACTTGTCGACGATCCCGCTCCAGAGCAGGTGGCCGTTGTTCGACGAGAGCGAGTCGACCTGCCGTCCGTCCTGGTCGAGCGCGATCGCGAAGTACTCGCCGTCCTCCACCCAGAAGTCGCGGTTGAAGCGCCGCTTGAGATCGGCCGCGTCGCGCTCGAGCTTGTCGGCGAGCGCCGCGTCCTTCCAGATCTCGCGGGCGAGCCGGGCGCCGCGCACCTTCGCGTCGTAGGCGTAGCCCTGCAGCTCGCACGTCGCGCGCGGGAATCCCGGAAGGTCGCCGCCGCGGAACGAGATCGAGTCCCACGAGTCCTTCCAGCACTGGTTCTCGAGGCCCGACTCCTCGTTGCGGCGTTGGTACCAGATGTAGCCGGTGCCCTGGAGATCCGCGTACTCGTCGATCCAGTTGAGCGCCGCGCGCGCCTCGATCTCGAGCTCGCGCACGAGCGTGCGATCCCCCGTCCAGCGCTCGTACTCGTCGAGCAGCACGACGTAGAGCGGCGTCGCGTCGACCGAGCCGTAGTAGGGCGAGTGCGGGCGCTCCTCGAACGCCGTCATCTCCCCGTAGCGCATCTCGTGGAGGATCCGGCCCGGATCCTCGTCGCGGAAGTCGTCGAGCCGTACGCCCTGCCAGTCGCCGAGCGCGCGGAGCGTCGTCGCCGCGAGCTCGGGCGTGAAGGGCAGCGCCTGCAGGCTCGTGAAGATGCTGTCGCGGCCGAACATCGTCATGAACCACGGGAGACCGGCCGCGGGAAGCGCGCGCCCGCCGGCGATCGGCGGGGAGAAGCGCAGCGCCGCGAGGTCGACGAGGCTGCGCCGATAGGTCGCCTTGAGCGGATCCCAGTCGCACTCGACGCGAGGTGCGTCGCCGATCCAGCGCTCGAGGTTCCGCCGCATGCGCGCTTGAACCTTCTTCGGATCTTGCCGGTCGATCGGCGCCTGCCCCGCCCCGAGGCGCTCGGTCACCACGTCGATCTCCGTGCTCCACTCGCCATGGGCCGGCACCTTCACCGTGAACGTCAGTCCCTCGGCGTCGAACTGCGCCCGTTCGCTTGCCGTGATCGCAGTCGCACGCGCGAACGGGCCGCGTTCGTAGCCGAGCGTGAGCTTGCGCCGCTCGACCTTCGCCGAGTAGCGGCCCTTCTTGCGCAGTGCGTCCTTGACCTCGAAGAGGTCGGCGAAGTCGCAGCCGGCGTCCACGCGAACGGTCAGCGAGACGGGCTTGTCGGCGTGGTTCAGGATCGTCAGCTCCTCGTGGAACCCGGACGAGACGGCGCGCTGCCTGATCACCGAGAGCTTCGCGTCGATGTAGACCGTTCCCATCCCCGGCACGAGGAAGAACCGCGTCTCGAAGTACTGGAGGTCGTCGACGGAGAGCGGGTTCAGGCGCTCGCCGTTCACGGTGAGCACCCACCGCGAGAGGAAGCGGGTGTCGAACGAGAAGAGCCCGGTCGGGTCGGTGAACGACGCCTCGATGTCGCCGCGCGCGTCGCTCACGACGAACGTGTTCCCGTCGAGGATCTTGACGAGGCCGTCGTTCACGCCGCGCCCTTCCGCCGCCGCGGCCGAGGCGGGCTCGGGAAGAGCCGCTGCATGCGTACGAGCATGCGCCAGTCGCCCTCGACGATCAGCTCTCCGCGAAGAACCGCGGCCACGGCGTTCAGCCGCCCCGACGCGACCTTGTCGAACACCGCCTTGTCGGCGCGCACGACACACGTCGGATCGGTGCCACCCGAGATCACTGCGAGCGCGCCCTTGTCGACCGTCACCAGCCACCGGCGAGTCCTCCTCCCGTCCACGACGTCGAAGCGCATCGAGCCCGAGGCCTTTCGCAGGAGCGGCTCGTCGCCGCGCTCGGCGAGCGCCGCGAAGAAGCGCGCGGTCGGATCGGGAGAGGTGCTCGTCATCGCGGCCAATCTAGTACTCCTCCGTCTCGCTACCTGCGTCGAACGTTGCACTCTCGGCGTGAACCGAACGAGCGGGTACCTACTGGCGGGCCATCGCGATCCGCAGGCGCTCCTCTGGCGAGATCAGGTGGTCGAGGTCCTCGGCAGCCTCGTCGATGTCCAGCTGCACCCAGCGGACGGTGCCCGTGAACTCGCTGTCCTTCGGTCCGTAGTCGTCGCTCACGGGCGTCGCGGTGTCCGAGCCGACGTCCGTGGTCTCGTCCGCGGAGAAGAGCATCGGCACCGTCCCGTCGACGCGGCCGCGACCGACTTCCTCGCCGTCGACGAAGAGCGTGACGTCTCCGCCCTTGCCGAGGCCACCGCCGTCGTAGGTGAACTCCATGCGCACCTGGTGCTCGCCCTCGGGGATCGGCCCTTCCCCGTAGACCTTGAACTGCTGCAGGCCGAAGAGGTTGTAACAGTACGCCGGCTTGCCGTCCGTGACGTAGAGCACGAAACCGCCGAACGCGCCGCCCTGCGCGAGGATGACGCCCTCAGCGCCGCCGTCGGGGACGACGACCTCGGCCGTGATCGCGTGCGACTTGTTCTTGAGCACGACGACCGAGTTCTCCGACAACCGTCCCATGCCGCCGAAGAGGACCTGGGAGTTGCCGCGAACGAGCTGCGGCCGGCCGGCGAGGTCGGGGTTGAAGCGCTCGAAGCGGCGGTCGTCGAGCGGCAGCACGTTGTACTTCGTCGCTTCGCTCAGGAAGAGCGCCTGGAGCTCCTTCAGCTTGTCCGGGTCGTCGGCGGCGAGATCGTGCGCCTGCGTCCAGTCGTCCGGGCCGTACAGCTCCCACGCGTCGTCGGCGAACGCAGGCATCTCGGTGGCCTTCCAAGGGATGCTGTGCCGCGTGACGGCAGTCCAGCCCTCGTGGTAGATGCCGCGGTTGCAGAACATCTCGAAGTACTGGGTCGTATGGCGATCGGCCGCGTCGGCGTCGTCGAACGAGTACGCCATCGAAACGCCCTCGAGCGGGATCTGCTCGATCGCCGTTGACGCTCTCCGGGCTCGGGCAGTCCTGCCGCCTCGAGCACTGTCGACGCGACGTCGATCACGTGATGGAACTGCGAGCGGACCTCGCCCTTCGCCTCGATCCCTGCCGGCCAGGACACGATCGTCCCGTTTCGGGTGCCGCCCCAGTGCGACGCCACCTGCTTCGTCCACTGGTAGGGCGTGTCCATCGCGTGAGCCCAGCCCACCGCGTAGTGGTTGTACGCATCGGGCGTGCCGAAGTCGTCGATGCGCGAGACCATGAACTCCGTGGTCTCGAGCCCGAGCGCACCGTTCAGGATGACGAGCTCGTTGAAGCAGCCGTTCGGCGTTCCCTCCGCGGAGGCGCCGTTGTCGCCGATGACGTAGTAGACGAGCGTGTTGTCCAGCACCTCGATGTCGTCGAGCGCGTCGATCAGCCGGCCGACATGGTGATCCGTGTGCTCGAGGAAGCCGGCGTACACCTCCATCTGACGCGCGAGCACGGGCTTCAGGTCGTCCGGCATGTCGTCCCACGCAGGGATCTCCTCCGGTCGCTCCGTGAGCTCCGCGTCGGGCGGGATGACGCCGAGCTCCTTCTGCCGCGCGAAGGTGCGCTCGCGTGACGCGTCCCAGCCGTCGTCGAACGTGACCCTTGTACTTGTCCGACCACTCCGGCCGCACGTGGTGCGGCGCGTGGGTCGCTCCCGGCGCGAAGTAGACGAAGAACGGCTTGTCGGGCATCAGCGCCTTCTGCTGGCGGATCCAGTCGATGGCGTGATCGGTCATGTCCTCGGTGAAGTGGTAGCCCTCCTCCGCGGTGCGGTCGGGCTCGATCGGCACCGTGTCCTGGTAGATCGCCGGCGCGTACTGGTTCGTCTCGCCGCCGAGGAAGCCGTAGAAGTGCTCGAAGCCCGAGCCGGTCGGCCACGCGTGGAACGGGCCCATGGGGCTCGTCTCCCAGACGGGAACCTCGTGACACTTGCCGAACTGCGCCGTCGAGTAGCCGTTCAGCTTGAGCGTCTCCGCGAGCGGAGCTGCCGTGTTCGGCCGGATGGAGGTGTAGCCGGGGGCCGACGTCGCGATCTCGGTGATGCCGCCCATGCCGACCGAGTGGTGGTTGCGGCCGGTGAGGAGCGCCTGGCGTGTGGGCGAGCACAGGGCAGTCGTGTGGAAGCGGTTGTACTTGAGCCCGTTGGCGGCGAGGCGCTCGGCCGTGGGTGTCGAGCACGGCCCGCCGAACGCGCTCGACGCCGCGAAGCCGACATCGTCGAGGAGGACGATGAGCACGTTCGGAGCACCGGCGGGAGGCCGAAGCGGCTCGATCGGAGGAAACGTCGCTGCAGGATCCTTCGCGTCGAGCACGGTCGACGGCTCACGCGCAGGATCGGGGATCGGGAGCTTCGTGCGGTCGAGATCGGGCATGCGGCGATTTCTCCTGACGGCTCGGGAAGTGTGGATCCTACGTTCTGCCGGACGCGTACACCGCGCAGGCAATAGGGTACGGGTGGCCGTCAGCACAGACTCGAAACGGAGGCTCGGAAATGGAAGAGATCGGCCCTGTCGAGTACATGATCGTGTCGTTCCCGGGCAACCGGTTCAGGGGCGAGATCGCGCCCGCACTCGGCAAGCTCGTCGAGTCGAACACGATCAGGATCATCGACCTGGCGTTCGTGGCAAAGGACACGGATGGTTCGGTCGCCGCATTCGAGCTCAGCGACATCGACGAGGATGTCCGGAAAGGTCTCGAAGCGCTCGGGCTCGAATCGTCTGGGCTGCTGGGCGAGGAGGACCTCATGGACGCGGCCGAAGACCTCGAGCCGGGCTCGTCGGCAGCGATGCTCCTCTGGGAGGACATCTGGGCTGCCGAGCTCGCGAGCGCCCTCCGAGGCGCGGGCGGCGAGCTCGTCGCCATCGGTCGCATCCCGCACGATGTCGTCATGGATGCCCGCGAGGCTCTGCTGTCCGCCGCCAACACCACACAGGAGGGCTGAGAGATGATGCGTCGCAGAGGAGGTCTCGTCCGCGCGGCCGCGACAACTGCGGTCGTCGCCGGCACCGCGGGCGCCGTCCGGCACCGCCAGGATCAGAAGTACGCCGCGCAGGATCAGGCGCAGTACGACGAGCAGGTGGCGGCGCAGCAGGCCGCCGCGGCGCAGGCCGCGCCTGCGCAGCCCGATTACGCCGCCGAGCTCGAGCAGCTCGCGCAGCTGAAAGCGCAGGGAATCCTCACCGAGGAGGAGTTCGAGGCGAAGAAGAAGCAGATCCTCGGAATCTGATGATCGCTCGTAACCAACCACCAAGGAGGCTCTGTGCTCGCAGCTGACTACCCGTTCCTCGAGGTCCTCGCCTCGATGTTCTTCTTCTTCCTCTTCATCATCTGGATTTGGATCCTCATCACGGTCTTCTCGGACATCTTCCGCCGCCGCGACATAGGTGGCGGATCGAAGACGCTGTGGATCATCTTCGTGATCGTGCTGCCGTATCTCGGCGTGTTCGTCTACCTGATCGCGAACCACGACGGGATGGCCGAGCGGAACATCCAGCAGATGCAGAAGCACACAGCAACAGACGGACGCGTACATCCAGTCCGTCGCCGGAAGCGGTGGCGCTGCCGCGCGAGATCGAGAAGGCCAAGGGCCTCCTCGACTCGGGCGCGATCACGCAGGCCGAGTTCGACGCGCTCAAGCAGAAGGCGCTGGCGTCGGGCTAACGAACCGTCGCTGTGGAGAGGCGCCAGGCAGCGCCTCTCCACACGACATCCACGTCATCGGGAAGGCGCGTTAGGCTCGTCCGATGTCCGAAGCCGTCGTCGCTCCACGGCCTGCCGACGTCGACCCGCCGCAACGGAAGATCCTCCGTATCGCGGCGTGGATCGTCGGCACGATCCTCGCCCTCGTCGCCCTGCAGCTCGCGGGGATCGACGTCTGGGGCTGGTTCGAGGACCTGTGGGACACGCTCACCGAGATCTCGATCGGCTACATCGTCCTGGGCTGTCTCTTCCAGGGACTCCAGACGGTGCTCACGGCGCTCGGGTGGTACGGGATCCTTCGCTACGCGTATCCGGGCGGCGTCACGTACATGCCGGTGCTGGCGGCCTACGCGACGGGCGTCGCGCTCAACAACTTCGTGCCCGCGAACATGGGCACGTTCGTGATGCTCCTCATGTACGTCGCGATCGTCAAGGGAGCGACGTTCCCGGGTGTCCTCGGCGGATACGTCGTGCAGAAGATCTTCTACTTCGTCATCGGCACGCTGATCTACGTCTACCTCTTCTCGCAGGTGGCCGGGTCGTTCGACTTCCAGTTCGGCAACGAGCAGGACGCGATCTCGAACCACCCCGTGTTGACGCTCGGGATCATCGCCGGAGCGATCTTCCTCCTTGTTCTCCTGCTTCGTGCTCTTCTGGACCTGGGTCAAGAAGATGTGGGCGAAGGCGGTACAGGGCGCCGCCATCCTCCGCGACCTCGGCGCGTTCGTGAAGCTCGTGCTGCTTCCCCAGATGGGCGGCTACGCGGCGAAGGTGATGGTGATCGTCGTGTTCCTGGCCGCGTACGGCATCCCGGTGACGTTTGGCTCCGTGATGAGCGTGCTCGGCTCGAATCAGCTCGCGAACATCCTCTCCTTCACTCCCGGCGGGATCGGCGTGAACCAGGCCTTCAACACGTACGCACTCGGCGCGTACACGGACGACACCACTGCGACCGCGTACTCCCTGGGCCAGCAGCTCATCACCACCGCGTTCAACGTCGGCTTCGCGATCCTTCTCATCTGCGTCGTCTTCGGCTGGCAGGGCGGCTCGAAGCTCGTGAAGGACTCCTACTCCGACGCGAAGGTGAAGAAGGACGAGATGGGCGACGAGCGCCGTGAGAAGCGCGAGGCGAAGCGTGAGGCGCGACGTTCGGAAGGTCGGCGTGGCCTCATGCGGGTGATCCGCCGCTCGGACGACGACGCTGCTGACACTTGACGCGCAGTGCCGCATGCGAGAGGGTTGACCGCCCATGTGTTGCCTCGCCCTAACCGCAGGATTCCTCGGCCCGCGCCTCGCGCTCTTCCTGTGGTGGATCTTCGGCAACAAGGTCGACCTCGCATTCGACACCTGGGTCTGGCCGCTCCTCGGCCTGATCTTCCTGCCGTGGACGACGCTGGCGTACGTCCTCGCCTGGGGGCCGGTGAACGCGGTGAGTGGCGCAGGGTGGCTCGTGGTCGCTCTCGGCTTCGCGGCTGACATCGCGACCTACAGCGCGCGCGCAGCGAAGTCGAAGTACCAGACCGCGTACTAGGCTCCGCGAACGCAGCGGAAACCGACGTTGCCGGTCGAGCTGTCCGGTGTCGACGATTGCCGCGCGGCGACCCGATACCTCCGGCAGTAGGAGTCGTGGCAGAGGTACGAGCCGCCCTTCTGCACTCGTGACGGAGCCTGCTCGTCGAAGCGGTCCGCCGTCCACTCCCAGACGTTGCCGGTCGCTTCGTAGAGCCCGAGGCCGTTCGCCGGAAACGATCGCACCGGTGCCGTTCCGAGAAAGCCGTCCTCGAGTGAGTTCCGCTGCGGGAACTCGCCTTGCCAGACGTTCATCCGGTGCTCGCCGTCGGGGACGAGCTCGTCGCCCCACGGAAAGACCTTGCCTGCAAGGCCGCCCCGCGCAGCTTTCTCCCACTCTGCCTCGGTGGGTAGCCGCTTCCCGGCCCAGCCGGCGTACGCGCCGGCGTCGTTCCACGAGACGTGCACGACCGGGTGATCGCCGGCGCGACGCGACGGACGAGTGCGGCCCTTCCGGATGCTGCCAGCTCGAGCCCTCGACCTTGCGCCACCACGGCGCCTGCGCGACGGCCTGGGTCGGCGGGAAGTCGTCGGGGAGAAGGCCTCCGAACACGAACGACCACCCGTAACGCTCGGCCTCGGTGACGTAGCCGGTGTCCGCGACGAACGCGGCGAAGGCGTCGTTCGTGACGGCGCACGCGTCTATCCAGTACGCAGCGAGCTCGACCGCCCGTCGCGGTCCCTCGCCGTCGTCCGGATAGGAGTGGACGTCGTCGGAGCCCATCCAGAACGACCCCGCCGACACGAGCACCATCCCGTCGATCGAGCCCGGACTCGACCGCGTACCCGCGACAGCCGAGCTCTGGGCGTCGCCGCCGCGAGACGGACTGCAGCAGCCGGCGCTCATCGCCTTGCGATGTCTAGCGCCGCGGCCTCGATCTCGTCCTCCGAGACGAGAACGAGCAGGGCAGCGTCGCCGAGCGGCACGAACGAGTCCTTGCTCGTCACGCGCGCGATGCGACCGTCGAAGCCGGCGTCGACGAGCTCGGCGACGACGCCCTCGGATACGCCACCCGTCCGCCGCGTCTCGTCGACGACGAGCACGCGCCCCGTCGCGTTCGCCTCGCGCACGATGTCCTCGACCGGAAGCGGCGCGAGCCAGCGCAGGTCGAGCACGCGTGCACTGATCCCCCGCGCTGCCAGCTTTTGCGCGACCCGCAGCGAGAGCTGGAGCCCGTTCGCCCAGGTGACGATCGTGAGGTCGCCGGCCACCGAGGTACGTCCGTCGCCGAGCCGACTGGCACATGCTCGTCGGAGAGCGAAGCGACCCACCCGTCGTCGCCGTCCTCGTGCAGGTCGCGCGAGTGGTACAGCGCGATCGGCTCCAGGAAGACGCAGACCGATCCGTCGACGTGTGCCGACTCGGCGCACGTAACGAGCATCGCTGCCGCATCGTCGGGCCGCGCGGGAGATGCGATCACGAGCCCGGGGATGTCGCGCAGGACGCCGACCGCATCGTCGTTGTGGAAGTGCCCGCCGAACCCGCGCTGGTAGCCGTAGCCGGCGATGCGCACCACCATCCCGTTGCGATACGCACGTTGTGAGAAGAACTGGAGCGTCGCCGCCTCACCGCGCAGCTGATCCTCGGCGTTGTGGAGGTAGGCGAGGTACTGGATCTCGGGTATCGGCAGGAAGCCGCTCACCGCGGCGCCGAGCGCGAGCCCGAGGATGGACGTCTCGTCCAGCAGCGTGTCGAACACGCGTCCCGCGCCGAAACGTGAGTGCAGCCCGCGCGTCACGCCGTACACACCGCCCTTGACCGCGATGTCCTCACCGAAGAGGAGCGCGTTCGGGTGGCGCTCGAGCACGGTCGCCAGCGCCGCGTTGATCGCCTGCGAGAGCGTCAGGAGCTCCGAGCCGGCGAGGTGGATCTTGGCGGCTCGCTCCGCGACCACGCCGGGTGAGCGCGGCGCGAGCGGAGCGACGACCTGGTCGGCGGTCGTCATCTGCGGAAGCTCGGCGACCTCGAGCGCGACCTCGCGCACCTCGTCGCGTGCCGCGAGATAGTCGTCGGCAAGCTCGCCCCCGGTCGCGCTGCCCGCCGACACGAGCCAGCGCGCGGTTCCCAGGATAGGGTCGCGCTCGTAGTCGGCCCTGATCGCCTGCGGCGTGCGGTAGGCCATCTCCGCGTCCGCGCCGGCGTGACTCAGGTAGCGCACGGTCCGCAGATGGAGCACTGCCGGCCGGCGCCGCTCGCGCACCCACGCGAGCCAACTCGCTCGCGACGCCGAGCACCTCGGCGGGGTCGTGCCCGTACGCGATCTCGTAGCGAATCTGCTCGCGCGCGGTCAGCGCGGACTCGACCCAGCCCGGCGGGCTCGGCACGCTGATCCCGAGGCCGTTGTCCTCGCACACGAAGAGCAGCGGGAGCGGAAGGCCCTGGTACGCGATCTGGGCCGTCGTGTTGAGTGCTGCCTGCGCCGCTGCATGGTTGAGCGACGCATCGCCGAACGAGCAGAGGACGACGGCGTCGTCGCGCCAGGGGCTCGTCACCTGCAGGCGCGCGGCGCGGTCGATCGCGAGCGCCATCCCGACAGCGCGTGGCAGATGGGACGCGATCGTCGAGGTCATCGGGATGACGGCGAGCTCTTTCCGGCCGAAGACCTTGTGCCGGCCGCCCGCGATCGGCTCGAGCGAGGCGGCGACGACGCCGAGCATGATGTCGCGCAGTCCGTCGATCTCGGCCTGTCCGGCCCGGGCGAGGTAGAACGCGCCGGAGCGGTAGTGGAGCAGCGCCGGGTCGTCGACGCGCAGCGCGAGCGCGACGGCGGCATTCGACTCGTGGCCCGCCGATCCGATCGTGTAGAAGCTCCGCCCGTGCTGCTGGAGCCAGCGCGCGGCGTAGTCCGCCTGCCGGCTGTCGACCTGGGCACGCCAGATCTCCCCCACCTCGGGCGGCGCGGCGCGCAGCGAGGTGCTCGGCTCGAGGGCTCTCAGAGCTGCGAGGAGATGCTCCTCGAGCGGGTCGAGCTCGAGTGCCGTCACGGTCGACATGGGCGAGGCGAGCCTCGCCCCTACGCGGCGACCGGCTGCTCCATCTCCGCGTTCCACTCGCCGGCGACGGCGCGAGCGTTCATCCGGGCGCGATGCACGAACGCGGCCTGAGCAGCCTCGGTGCTCGCGCTGTCGCCACCCCACGCCTGGAGCGCCGAGGCCTGCAAGGCGCGCCCGTACGAGAACGAGAGCGGCCACGGACCGCCGAGCTGGTTGATCGCATTCAGGTTCGCCGTCGCCTCGACCTCGGACTGCCCGCCGGAGAGGAAGACGATTCCGGGGATCGCCGCCGGCACGACACCCAGGAAGGTGTTCACCGTCGCCTCGGCGATCTTCTCGGGCGACGCCTGATCCGGGCTGCCCTTGCCCGGGACGACCATGTTCGGCTTGAGCAGCGCGCCCTGGAGGTCGATGCCGTGGTCGTAGAGCGCGGAGAATGTCTCGTGCAGCGTTCGCGTCGTGACCTCCCAGCAGACCTCGAGCGAGTTGTCGCCGTCCATGAGCACCTCGGGCTCGACGATCGGGACGATGCCTGCCTCCTGCGAGAGAGCGGCGTAGCGCGCCAGAGCATGGGCGTTCGCCTGGAGGTTCGCGTCCGTCGGGATGCCGTCTGCGATGGTGATGACCGCGCGCCACTTCGCGAACCGGGCACCGAGGCGAGTGGTACTCCTCGAAGCGCCCTCGGAGCCCGTCGAGGCCTTCCGTGATCTTCTCGCCGGGAAAGCCCGCCTGGTCGTGCGCGCCCGTGTCGACCTTGATCCCGGGCACGACACCCTTCGACGCGAGCACCTCGGGGAACGGGGTCCCGTCGTCGGCGGACTGGCGGATCGTCTCGTCGTAGAGGATGACGCCGCCGATGTAGTCCTCCATCTCGGGTGCAGTGAAGAGCAGCTGTCGGTAGTAGCGCCGAGTTTCCTCCGTCGACTCCACGCCGATGGCGTCGAAGCGCTTCTTGATCGTCCCGGTCGACTCGTCGGCGGCGAGGATGCCCTTGTGGTCGGCCACGATCGCGCGTGCGGTGTCGTGTAGCTCGTGCGCCATCTAACGCGCTCCTTTCATCAGGCTCTGGATCTTCGTCAGCGGATGCGACGCGACGATACGGCGGAACGTCCCGGAGCGCGAGCGCATCACGATCGACTCGGTCTCGATGCGGTCGCCGACGACGCGGACTCCGCGCAGGAGCGCGCCGCTCGTCACTCCCGTCGCCGCCACGAACGCGTCGTCTCCCTGGACGAGGTCGTCGGCGGTCAGGACGCGGTCGAGGTCGAACCCGGCGTCGAGCAGGCTCTTGCGCTCGTCGTCGTTTCGGGGCCACAGCTTTCCCTGCATCGCGCCGCCGAGACACTTGATCGCGGCCGCGGAGATGACGCCCTCCGGCGTGCCACCGATCCCCATGAGCAGATCGACGCCGGTTCCGGGCTGCGCCGCAGCGATGGCCGGCGCAACGTCGCCGTCGCGGATCAGGTTCACGCGCGCTCCGGCCTCGCGGAGCTCGGCGATGAGGTCGTCGTGACGTTCGCGCTCCAGCACGACGACCGTGAGGTCGTTGACCGCAACCTCCTTCGCCTCGGCGACGCGCTCGAGATTCTCGGTCGGCGACGCGTCGATGTCGATCGCGTCAGCGGCCTCGGGTCCGACGGCGATCTTGTCCATGTACAGCGCCGCGCCGGGGAAGAACATCGTGCCGCGCTGCGAGACGGCGATCACCGAGATCGCATTGGGCATGCCGAGGGCCGTGAGTCGGGTTCCTTCGAGCGGGTCGACCGCGACGTCGACCTCCGGGCCGGATCCGTCTCCGACCTCCTCGCCGTTGAAGAGCATCGGCGCCTCGTCCTTCTCCCCCTCGCCGATGACGACGACGCCCCGCATCGTCACGGTGTCGAGCATCAGGCGCATCGCGTCGACCGCAGCCTGGTCCGCCGCGATCTTGTCGCCACGCCCGATCCAGCGCGCCGCGAACGTCGCGGCGGACTCGGTGACGCGGACGAGCTCGAGCGCAAGGTTCCTGTCCGGTACCTCGCTCACGGCTCTCGATCCTACATCCGCTCCGGCGCGTCCACGCCGACGAGATCCAGGCAGCGCGCGATCACGGTCTGGACAGCCCGGACGAGCTCGAGCCGGAACGCCTCCTGCTCGGACTCGAGCACGCGGTGCTCGTGGTAGAAGCGGTGGAAGTCGTCGGCGACCCGGATTGCGTAGATCGGGATCGCGTGTGGCGCACGCCGCTCGGTCGCCTGCGCGACGACGCCGGGGAACTCGAGCAGGCGCTTCGACGAGCTCGCGTTCCTCGGCCGCAAGCGATCAGGTCGTTGTGGACAAGGTGTCAGACACCGTGTCTGACACCGCCGCGTTGCGGAGGATTCCGGCGATCCGCGCGTGCGCGTACTGCACGTAGTAGACGGGGTTCTTGTTCGAGCGCTCCTTCGCAAGGTCGACGTCGAGCTCGATCGTCTGGTCGTGTCCCCGCGCGACGAGGTACCAGCGTGCGGCGTCGACGCCGATCGCGTCGAGCAGCTCGTCGAGGAACACGACGTCACCACGCCGCTTGGACATCTTCTTCGACGCGCCGCCCTCGACGAGGTGGACGAGCTGGTAGACGAGCACCTCGAGCGTCTCGCGGGGATGGCCGAGCATCTCCGCGAGCGCCTGGAGCCGGGCGACGTACCCGTGGTGGTCGGCACCGAGGACGTAGATCAGGCGGTCGAACCCGCGCGCGTACTTGCGCCGGATGTACGCCGCGTCGGCGGCGAAGTACGTCGGCTCGCCTCCCGTGCGGACGAGCACGCGATCCTTGTCGTCGCCGTACGCGCTCGTACGAGCCCAGAGCGCGTCGTCCTCCTCGAACGTGTCGAGCAGCGCGATCGCCTCCGGCACCTCGGTCTCGACGACGCTCTGCCGCTCCCAGGTCTCGAAGTGGACGCGGAAGCGCTCGAGAGTCTCCTCGATCCGCGCGAGCATCGTCGGGACGGGATCGCCCGGAAGCGCCGCCAGCTCCGCGACGTACTCGCCGCCGTAGCCGCCCTCGGGCGGCTCCTCGCCGCGGCGCAGCGCCTCGACCGACGCGTAGAACAGCTCCATCTGCGCGCCCGCGTCGTTGTAGTAGTACTCGCGCTCGACGTCGTGACCGGCGAACGCGAGGAGCCGCGCGACCGAGTCGCCGTACGCGCCGTTCCTCGCCGCCGCGACCGTGACCGGCCCCGTCGGGTTCGCGGAGACCATCTCCACCTGGATGCGCTGTCGCTCGGCAGCCGAAGCGGACCCGAACGTGTCCCCGGCCTCCACGATCTGACGCACGCCGCCCGCGAGCCAGGCGTCGGGAAGCCACAGGTTCACGAACCCGGGGCCGGCGGACTCCGCGCGCTCCGCGATCCCCTCGGCGACCGCGCGCGCCGCGAGCTCGTCCGCAATCTCGCGCGGTGGGCGCTTCTGCAGACCGGCGAGCTTCAGCGCGACGTTCGTCGCGTAGTCGCCGTGCTCGGCCTCAGCCGGGCGCTCGAGCGCGACAGGAGAGCCTGCGAGCTCGGTGAGCGCAGCGGCGAGTCGGGCGACGGGATCCACCCCGCCATCGTACGGCGGCGGTGCGCCGAGCTAGAGGTTCTTGGCGGCGGAGGGCGCCGACGTGATGGGAACCACGACGCCGTCACGATGGAGCGCGAGCTGCACTTCCTCGCGCGCCTTGTAGATCCGCCACTTGACCGTGGCAAGCGTCACCTCGAGCGTCTCGGCGATCTCGGTGTACGAGAGACCGACGATGTCCCGCAGCAGCAGAGCCATCTTCAGATCGGGATTGAGATGCTCGATCGCGCGCCAGACAGCGTCGATCGTCTCGGCGCGCTCGGCCGGGGCATCGACCACCTCGAGCGGCGGCACGTCGTCGAGGTTCACGACGGCGCGCGGACGACGCTCGATCGCACGCAGCTCGTCCAGTACGCGGTTCTTCGTGACCTGGAAGAGCCACGTCGTGAACCGTGAGCGCAGCGAGAAGCTCGGCAGTCCCTGGAACACCCGCAGGAAGACCTCCTGCGTCAAATCCTCGGAGAGACTCCGGTCCCCCGTCAGCCGCAGCACGTAGTTGAAGACCGGCTGCTCGTACGTCCGAACGATGATCGAAAACGCACGCTCGTCGCCTCGCTGAGCCTTGCGAAGCACGCCGAGATCTGGTTGTGGGAGCGACATGCGCGGGGAGTATAGGGTCGAAGTTGTAAAGAGACAGAACCGGGCTGGTTACGACGGTGTTGCGAGCGGCGTGCCTGTCATGTCAACGGGAATCGGCACGTCGAGCGCCCTCAGAATGCTGGGCGCGAGGTCGGACAACCCGCCGTCCGACGAAGGTTCGGAGCCGCGTTCGTGACGACGAACGGGACGCGATTGGTGGTGTGGGCGGTATGCGGGCTCACTCCGTCGGGCGCGAGCATGACTTCAGCATTCCCGTGGTCCGCGGTCACGAAACACACTCCGCCGAGCCGCTCCACGCACGCGACGACCTGTCCGAGCGCGCGGTCGGTGGCCTCGACCGCGGCGATGACGGCGGGAATCGAGCCCGTGTGGCCGACCATGTCGGGATTCGCGAAGTTCACGACCGCGAACGCGTATCCGTCTCCGAGCTCGCCGCAGAGACGATCGGCCACCTCGGCCGCCGACATCTCCGGCTTCAGGTCGTAGCTCGGCACGTCGCGTGGCGACGGCACCAGGATGCGCGTCTCCCCGTCCCACTCGCGCTCCTCGCCGCCGTTGAAGAAGTACGTGACGTGTGCGTACTTCTCCGTCTCCGCGATGTGCAGCTGGCGAAGGCCGTGAGCCGCGAGCACCTCGGCGAGCGTGTTGCGCACCTCCTGGTCGTCGAACGCGACCGAGAAGGGGAAGTCCTCCCGGTACCGCGTCATCGTCGTCAGGTCGATCCCGGCCTCGAGGAGCCGCTGCGAGAGCTGTCGCGTGCGGTCGGGACGGAAGTTGAAGAAGATCGCCGCGTCCAGCGGATTCGGTCTGGGACGACCCACCACCACGACCGGCTCGACGAACTCGTCCGTGACGCCGCGCTCGTAGCTTGCGCGCACGGCCGCGATCGGGTCGACGACCTGGTCTCCCTCTCCGAGGCAGATAGCGCGGAAAGCGCGATCCGTCCGTTCCCAGCGGCTGTCTCGATCCATCGCGTAGTAGCGACCGGCGACCGTTGCGATGCGCTCCACAGGAAGCTCCGCGAGGTCTCGTCCCGCCGCGAGCGGCGAGACGTCGCGGCCGTCCGTGAACGCGTGGATCCATGTCCGCTCGGCCATCCCCTCGCGCTCGGCCACCGCGAGCAGCGCGCGGAGATGGTCGATGTGCGAGTGCACCCCGCCGTACGAGACGAGCCCGAGCAGATGCACGTCACCCCCGCGCTCATGCGCGCGGCGAAACGCGGAGACGAGCGCCGGGTTCTCTGCGAACGAGCCGTCGGCCACAGCGAGGTTCACGCGAGCGAGATCCTGGAACAGGATCCGCCCGGAGCCGATCGTGAGATGACCGACCTCCGAGTTTCCCATCTGCCCTGGCGGCAGCCCCACTGCTTCGCCCGCCGCGGCGAGCGTGGTGTGCGGGAAACGCTCCCAGAGGGCGTCGAACACCGGGGTTCGGGCGAGCTCGACCGCATTCCCCGGCCCGGGCGGAGCGATCCCCCACCCGTCGAGGACGACGAGGACGACGGGTCTCACGCTTCTAGGCGTCGGCGCCCGCGCGGCAGATGGCCTCGAACGACTGGACGTCGAGCGAGGCGCCGCCGACGAGCGCGCCGTCCACATCGGGCAACGCGAGCAGGACGCCGGCATTCTCCGGCTTGACGGAGCCGCCGTAGAGCACGTCGGAGCCGTGCAGCGACTTCACGAACGCGTGCGCGTCCTGCGCGATCTCCGGCGTCGCCGTCTTCCCCGTGCCGATCGCCCAGACGGGCTCGTAGGCGACGACGAGCCGCTCGTGCTCGGGGATGACGCCGACCTGACGCGCGAGCACGGCTTCGGTCGATCCCGCCTCGCGCTCGGCCTCGGTCTCCCCCACGCACGCGATCACGTGGAGCCCTGCCTCGAGCGCCGCTTCGGCGCGGAGGCGAACGGTCTCGTCGGTCTCCCCGAAGTGCTGTCGCCGCTCCGAGTGTCCGACGATCGCGCCCGTCACGCCGAGCTCGAGAAGCATCGGCGCCGAGACCTCGCCCGTGAACGCGCCCTCGAGCTCCCAGTGGACGTTCTGTGCGTACACGCGAACGGCGCTGTCCGGACCGAGACCCTGAAGCGTCGCCTCGAGGGACACGGACGGTGGACAGACGACCACCTCGACCCCGGAGGCAAGCTCCGGGACGCGCCGAATCTGCGCCGCGAACTCCCGCGCCTGGTGCGCGCCCTTGAACATCTTCCAGTTGCCTGCGATCAGCACGACGGCGATCCGATTGCTCCTCGTAGGCGGTAGCCTCGCGACGATGAGTCCGCCCGCATGGGAGCAGCGGTTTCGCACAGCCGTCTCGTATCTGCCGGAGTGGTCGCCGGCCGCTCCTCGCAACGCCGCCTACGTCTCGAACGAGTCCGGTGTCTGGCAGGTACACGCGCTCGACACACAGACGGGCGCGCGGCGGCAGGTGACGGATCACCCGGTCGGCCTGGTCGATGCCGTCCCGACACTCGACGGCGAGGGCGTCCTCTGGTTCCAGGACGAGAGTGGCGACGAGTCCGGCAGCTGGCACGTGCAGCCCTTCGCGGGAGGCGAAACGACGCTCTTCCTCGACGGCGTGCCGCACGGCTGGAGCGAAGGGCTCGCGCAAGCGCCTGGAATCGTCGTCGCGGCGATCTCCGACCGCGAAGGCTTCGCCGTCTACGTCTCCGTCGACGGCGCCAGTGCGCAGGTGCTTCACCGCGCCGATCGCTCCGTGCGTCTCGGGAGCGCCGAATCCGAGGGCTTTCTCCGCGGCGCGCTCTCCACGGACGGGACGCTGCTCTGCCTCGAGCACGCCGAGCACGGCGACCTCATCCACCCCGCTCTCCGCGTGCTCGACCCCCGAACCGGTGCGACCGTCGCGGATCAGCTCGACGAGGGGATGTCGCTGGCGGCGCGCTGCTGGTCTCCCGTGCCCGGCGACCAGCGTCTCGCGTGCGACCACGAGGCCGACGGCGACACGCGACCGGCGATCTGGAACCTCGAGACGGGCGACTTCGAGCGGCTCCGGCTCGACCTCGAGGGCGAGGTCTCGGCGGCCGACTGGTGGCCCGACGGATCGGCGCTTCTGCTCGCACAACGTCCACGAGGGCCGCTCGCACCTCTACCGCTACGACATCGCGACGGGCGAGCTCGCCCTGATCCCGTCCGACCCCGGCTACATCTGGAAAGCTCGTGTTCGACCCGACGGGCGCGTGTGGTTCCTCCACGAGCAGGGCGCGCGGCAACGCCTCGTTCTGGACGACACGGGCGCTGAGATCCTCACGCTCGGAGAGCGCGCTCCCGTGTCGCGACCGTACGAGTCTTGGCACTTCGAGAACCCGCACGGACAGCGTGTGCACGGGTTCTTCGTAACTCCCGGCGACGCCGACGGGCCGTTCCCCGTGCTGATGTTCGTGCACGGCGGGCCGACGTGGTTCGACCTCGACCGCTGGCAGCCCGAGGTGCAGGCGTACGTCGACGCGGGCTTCGCGGTCGGCATGGTCAACTACCGCGGCTCCGTCGGCTACGGGCGCGAGTGGCGCGACGCGCTCGTCGCGAACATCGGCGGGCCGGAGCTCGAGGACGTCAATGCCGGACTCGCAGACCTGGTCGCGCGCGGGATCGCCGACCCGGAGCGCGCGGTCGTCGGCGGGCACTCGTGGGGCGGGTACGTCACGCTGCTCGAGCTCGGCAAGCATCCGGAGCTCTGGCGCTGCGGCGTCGCGGGTGTCCCCGTCGGTGACTACGAGTCCGGGTACGAGGAGCTGTCACCGCTCCTGCAGGAGTACGACCGCGCCCTCCTCGGCGGCAAGACGCCGAAGGAGCTTCCGGAGCTGATGCGCGACCGCAACGCGATCAACTTCGCCGACGAGGTCGTCGCTCCCGTGCTCGTCATCATCGGCCGCAACGACAGCCGCTGCCCGTACGCGCAGGCGATGGCCTACGTGGACAAGCTCGCCGCGCGGGAGCACCCGCACGAGGTGTACGTGTTCGAGACGGGCCACGGCTCGTACGACGTCGAGGAGCGCGTCCGACAGATCGGCCTCACGCTCGACTTCCTCGCCCGGCATGTTCCCGGCATCCGCGTGCCGGCTGCGGCCGTTACGCAGTCGGTATAGCCGCGACGCCCGGCAGCTCCTTGCCCTCCAGGAGCTCGAGCGAGGCGCCGCCGCCCGTGGAGACCCACGACACGCGATCCGCGAGACCCAGCTCGGTCAGCGCGCGCACCGAGTCGCCACCGCCGACGACGCTGAACGCCTGCGCGTCGGCGACGGCGTGCGCTACCGCCTTCGTTCCCTCCGCGAACCGCGGCCACTCGAACACGCCCATAGGACCGTTCCAGAAGAGGGTGCGCGCGGCGCGAATCCGCTCTGCGAACCGTTCGCGCGTCTCCGGGCCGATGTCGAGGCCGAGCCAGCCGTCGGGGAGGTCGTCGTAGGGAGCGACACGGCTCTCTGCGTTCTCCTCGAACTCCGCCGCCGCGACGACATCCGAGGGGAGCTCTGCGTCGTACGGCAGCGGATTCTCCACACGGAGCTGCTCCGCCATCTTGCCCCCGACGAGGACGGCGTCCGCACGCTGCCCGAGGTTGACGAGGACGCCGAGCTTGTCGTCGACCTTCGCCCCGCCCGCGACGAGGACGAACGGCCGCTCGACGTTGCCGAGGAGCCGACCGAGCATGTCGAGCTCGCGCTCGAGAAGAAGGCCGGCGTACGCCGGGAGCAGGTGCGCGACGCCTTCGGTCGACGCATGTGCCCGGTGCGCCGAGCCGAACGCGTCGTTCACGTAGAGATCCATCCCGTCAGCAAGCCGCTTCGCGGCCTCTGGATCGTTCGCCGTCTCGCCCGGGTCGAAGCGCGTGTTCTCGAGCACCTCGAGGCGGCCGTCCGGAAGGAGCTCGCGGAGTCGCGCCGCCACGGGCGCGATCGCGAACGCCGGATCGGCGCCCTTCGGGCGGCCGAGATGCGAGCACACGGCAACGTGCGCGGCTCCGCGGCCGAGCAAGTCCTGCAGCGTCGGCAGCGAGGCGCGAATGCGAGTGTCGTCGGCGACCTGTCCGTCCTCGAGGGGCACGTTCAGATCTGCGCGAACGAGGACACGCTTCCCCGCGACGTCGGCGTCACGAACCGAGCGCGGGCGCTGCATCGGCTACGGGACGAGCTTCCCGATCAGATCGGCGAGCCGGCATGAGTAGCCCCACTCGTTGTCGTACCAGCCGAACACCTTCACGGTGCTGCCCCGCACCATCGTCAGCTCGCTGTCGTAGATGCACGAGTACGCGCTGCCGGCGATATCGGTCGACACGAGCGGATCCTCGGAGAATTGAAGAATCCCCTCGAGCGGCCCGGACGCGGCATCGCGGTACGCCGCCTGTACCTCGTCGACGGAGGTCTCGCGGCCGAGCGTGACGACGAGGTCGGTGAGCGAGCCGGTCGCCACCGGCGCGCGGACGGAGATCCCGTCGACCTTGCCCTGGAGCTCGGGCAGCACGAGCCCGATGGCCTTGGCTGCTCCCGTCGAGGTCGGGATGAGGTTGATCGCGGCGGCTCGCGCACGGCGGAGATCCTTGTGCGGCGCGTCCTGCAGGCTCTGATCCTGCGTGTACGCGTGGATCGTCGTCATGAATCCGGACTCGATCCCGCCCAGGTCGTGAAGCACCTTGGCCAGAGGAGCGACGCAGTTCGTCGTGCACGACGCGTTCGACACGATGTGATGGGCATTCGGGTCGTACTCGCCGTCGTTGACGCCGAGGACGACCGTGAGGTCCGGATCCGTGGCGGGTGCCGAGATCACGACCTTCTTCGCGCCGGCGTCGAGATGCTTCTGCGCTCCGTCGCGGTCCGTGAAGAAGCCGGTCGACTCGAGGACGACGTCGACGCCGAGGTCGCCCCAGGGCAGCGCCGCGGGATCGCGCTCGGAGAAGATGCGCATCTCCTCTCCCGCCGCACGGAGCGTGCCGTCCGCGAGCTCCACCTCACCGTCGAACGGGCCGAGATTCGAGTCGTACCGCAGGAGGTGAGCCATCGTCTTCGCGTCGCCGAGGTCGTTCAGAGCGACGACGTCGAGATCGGAGCCGAGAGAGTGCTGCGCACGGAAGAAGTTCCGTCCGATGCGGCCGAAGCCGTTGATGCCCACGCGAATGCCCATCTCTCCTCCGTCTCTCGATGCCCGGTCGCGGCCGAGTCTAACCTCGCTCCTCCGCGAGCTCCTCGAGGGTGCGGAGGCGGCGCTGCAGCGCCGCCTTGGTCGCTGGCGGATCCGCTCGCGCGGCGAGCTCGCGCAGCGGGGCGGTGGGATGCCGGAGCCGGAGCTCCGCAGCCTCGCGAACGCGATCGGGAAGCGTGTCGAGGTCGTCTGCAGCGCGAAGGAGCTCGATCGCGGCGAGCTGCCGCCGCGCGGAGAGGCTCGTGCGCACGAGGTTCGCGTGATCGGCGTTCGCGAGCCGGTTCGCTCGACCACGCGTCTCCGCCACGACCGCGCGCTCCTCGAGGGCGAGCACCGTCTCGGACGCACCCATGAGCGCGAGGAGCGACTCGATCGTCTCCCAGCTCTTCGCGTAGGCGACCGCATGCGTCTCGCGGTCGGCGAGCGCGAGCTCGACGCCCTCCGCGTGCGCGAGCCGGACGAGCAGTGCCGCAGATTCGAGCGACGCCGTGCGCAGCTCCACGTGCGGCGAGCGGCCGAGCGACAGCGATCCGGCGCCGAGGAACGCGCCGCGGCAGTACGCCGCGCGGCAGCAGCTCCTCCCGACCACGCGGCGCGGCGGTCGGTCGAGCGGCGCATGCCGGCGGTCGACGACGCCCGCAGCCGTGAGCACGCGCAGCGCGTCGTCGTCGCCCTCGACGTGGAGCTGGTACCGCGTCGCGGTGTCGAAGGCACGGCGTCGATAGGTTCGGATCTCCGAGCGGATCCCGCTGTCGCGCAGGAGCGCAAACGCGCGACGGGCCGAGGCGCCGCTTCCGAGATCGAGGTGGAGCGCCCAGTCGCCGGCCCCGCGCAGGTGGAGGCTTCCGGCGGAGTGGAACAGCGCGGAGAGCTCGGCGCGCCGATCGCACTCGCGCTGCGGCGCGATGGTGGCGAGCTCCTCGCGAACGTCCTCGGACGTGATCACAGCTCGACTCCCTCGAGCGCGAGCAGCCGCCGCTTGATCGCCACTCCCGTCGCGCCGTAGCCCCCGATGCCGTGGGCCGCCACGACGCGGTGGCAGGGCACGACGAATGCGAACGGGTTCCTCGCGCAGACCGCGCCTGCGGCTCTCGGCGCCCCCGGCCGGCCCGCGAGCGCTGCGAGCTCCCCGTACGAGACGACCTCGCCGCGCGGTACCGCACGCAGCGCCTCCACGATCGAACGCTGCAGCGGCGTCGCCCACTCGAGATCGAGAGCCACGTCCGCGAAGGACACGTCTTCACCTCGCAAGAAGGCATGGACTCTGGGAATGAGGTCGTCGCTGCCGGTGTCAGACACCGTGTCTGACACCTGGCCGAAGTGGAAGTCGTTCGCGAGCACGAGGTCGCCTCGCCTCCACACCTCGCCGACCCCCCACCCCGGCACGGCATACCGCGTCTCGACGATCGCCACCGAAAGGACTCTAGAACGGCGTCGGGGTCAGACCCGTGGGGTCAGACCCCGACCGATTACACTCGCCGCCATGAGCGCACACGGCTTCTTCGCCCCGCCCCTCCACGACAACGAGCCCGTCAAGTCCTACGCCCCCGGCACCTCCGAGCGCGCCGAGCTGCAGGCCCGGCTCCAGTCGATGCAGGCAGAGCGCATCTCGATCCCGATGATCATCGGCGGCAAGGACGTCCACACGGACGAGACCTTCGAGGCGGTCATGCCGCACCGCAAGAGCCACGTCCTCGCCGACGTCGCCAAGGGAGGCCCCGAGCATGTCGAGCAGGCGATCGCCGCCGCCAACGCGGCGCACGCCGACTGGTCGCGCATGCCGTGGCACGAGCGCGCGGCGGTCTTCCTCCGCGCGGCCGAGCTCCTCTCCGGGCCGTGGCGCTCGACGCTGAACGCGGCCACGATGCTGAACCAGTCGAAGACCGCGCACCAGTCCGAGATCGACGCCGTGTGCGAGATGATCGACTTCTGGCGCTACAACGTCGACTTCATGCTCCGCGTCTACGCGGAGCAGCCGCACTCGCCGACCGGGATCTGGAATCGCCTGGAGTACCGGCCGCTCGAGGGCTTCGTCTTCGCGGTCAGCCCCTTCAACTTCAGCTGCATCGGCGGGAACCTCTCCTCGACGCCTGCGCTCATGGGGTGCACGATCGTCTGGAAGCCCGCGTCGACCGCCGCACTCTCGGCCTACTACTACATGCGACTGCTGCAGGCGGCCGGCCTGCCCGACGGGGTCATCAACCTCGTCTACGGATCCGGCGCCACGATCGGCAGCGCCGCGGTCGCGAGCCCCGACCTCGCCGGCATCCACTTCACCGGATCGACGGAGGTCTTCAACGGCATGTGGAAGACGGTCGGCGCGAACGTCGCGAAGGGGACGTACACGGGCTATCCGCGCCTCGTCGGCGAGACCGGCGGCAAGGACTTCATCCTCGCGCACCCGTCCGCCGATGCCGAGGCCGTCGCCACTGCCGTCGTCCGCGGATCGTTCGAGTACCAGGGCCAGAAGTGCTCCGCGGCGTCGCGGCTCTACGTCCCGTCGAACCTCTGGCCCGAGGTGAAGGAGAAGCTCGTCGCGGACGTCAAGACCATCCGGATGGGCGACCCCGCCGACTTCGAGAACTTCATGGGCGCGGTCATCGACGCGAGCGCCTACAAGACGCACGCCGACGCGATCGCCGAGGCCCGTTCGGCGGGCGCCGAGATCCTCACCGGCGGCGAGACCGACGACTCCGAGGGCTACTTCGTCGAGCCGACGATCATCACGACCGAGGACAAGGGCTTCCGGCTCCTGCGCGACGAGCTCTTCGGGCCGATCGTCACGACGTACGTCTACGACGAGAAGCGCTGGGACGACACCCTCCAGCTCGTCGACGAGACGGCGCCGTACGCCCTCACCGGCGCGGTGTTCGCAACGGAGCGCTCCGCGATCGAGGAGGCCCACGACGCGCTGCGCTACTCGGCCGGGAACTTCTACGTCAACGACAAGCCGACGGGCGCCGTCGTCGGACAGCAGCCGTTCGGCGGCTCGCGCGCGAGCGGGACGAACGACAAGGCCGGCTCGATGTGGAACCTCATCCGCTGGGTGTCGCCACGCACCGTGAAGGAGACGTTCGTGCCGCCGACCGACTACCGGTATCCGTTCCTGGCGCCGGATACGGACGGCAAGCAGCTAGCGGACGACCGATGTCGACGCATCGATCGCGGCCGTCCGCACGCAGCCGCTCTCTTAACAGTGCCTGGCACTGAAGTGCAACGATCTGGCGCCGATTCCGTCGCACGGTAGCGACGTGCTGGTCCGCGTTCTCGACGGAGTCGATGCGTTCCTCGACCAGATCGGGTCGGTCGAGTTCCTCCCGCTCGCGCTCGCGATCTGCGCGCACCTGCTCAAGATGGCGTGCACGAGCCGGGCGTGGCGCAACGTGCTCGCGGCCGCGTACCCGGAGAGCCGCGTCCCGTGGATCTCGATCTACGCCGCGTACCTCGCAGGCGTCGGGATCAACGCGATCATCCCCGCGCGGGCCGGCGACGCCGTCCGGATCGTCCTCGCGCACCGCGCGATCCCGGGGAGCACGTACACGACGGTCGTCTCGAGCACGCTCGTCCTGAGCTTCTTCGACATGTTCGCCGCGAGCCTCTTCCTCGGCTGGGCGATCAGCACGAATCAGCTCCCCGGCCTCGACGTCCTCGCCCGTTTCGAGAGCTTCGACTTCGCGTGGATCCTCGCGCGGCCACTGCTCTTCGACCTCGTCCTCGCGGGAGTCCTCGTGGGGATCGGCGTCCTCGCCTTCTGGATCGCCGGCCATGTGGCGAACTTCCGCGAGCGCGTCTCCCAGGCGTTCCGCGTGATGTCACCGCCGACGCGCTACCTCGGGCGCGTCGCGACGTGGCAGGCAGCGGACTGGGGACTGCGCTTCGTGACGATCTGGTTCCTGCTCGACGCGTTCAACATCCCGCAGTCGCTCGAGAACGCCTCGCTCGTGCAGGTGTCGTCGAGCGTCGCGACCCTCTTCCCCATCACGCCTGCCGGCGTCGGTACCGAGCAGGCGTTCCTGCTCTACGTGCTCAGCGGCGTCGCCTCCGCGTCCGTGCTGCTCGCGTTCAGCGTCGGCGCGAAGCTCACGCTGACCATCACGAACGTCGTGGCGGGCTTCACGGCGATCGCGCTCACGCTCCGGACCGTGCGCTTCAAGAAGGCGCTCGAGCCACTCGAGCGCGAAGCAGACGAAGCGGCGACCTAGCCTCGCTTACCAGTGTGACGGCGCAGGGTGTCGCCTGCGCTGCTGACCCCGACTTGTCACCGTGAGCTGACTGCCCTACGACGGCCCGGCCTTGTGGAGCTGCGCGTACAGCGTGCGCGCGGTCTTCTGCGGGAGACCCGGAACGCTCTCGAGCTCCTCTTGCGACGCCTCGAGGAAGCGCTCCACGGAGCCGAAGTGCCGGATGATCGCGCGCCGGCGCACGGGCCCGACGCCGGGGAGCCCCTCGAAGATCGTCTCCATCGAGCGCGCGCCGCGCTTGCGCCGGTGGTAGCGAAGCGCGACGCGATGTGCCTCGTCGCGGATCCGCTGGAGCAGCTGGAGCGCGGGGCTCGAGCGGTCGAGCACGATCGGCACGGGGAAGCCGGGCACGAAGACCTCCTCCTCGCGCTTGGCGAGCGCGATGACCGCGACGCGCGGCAGGTCGAGCTCCTCCATCGCGCCGAGCGCCGCCGCGAGCTGGCCCTTCCCGCCGTCGACGACGACGAGGTTCGGCATGCGCGAGAAGCTCTCGTCGAGGTCGCCGCGCCGGATGCGCGTGAAGCGCCGCGACACCGCCTCGCGCATCGCGCCGACGTCGTCCTGGCCCTCGAGCCCGCGGATCGCGAACGTCCGGTAGTGCGCGTTCTTCGGGCGCCCGTCGACGAACACGGTCATCGACGCGACGATCGACTCGCCCTGGATGTTCGAGACGTCGAAGCACTCGATCCGCAGCGGCAGGCTCTCCAGGTTGAGCACCTCGCGCAACTCCTCGAGCGCTGCGATCCTCCTCGAGCGCGCGGCCTCGCGAATCGCGGAGTCGGACTCGAGCGCGAGCTGTGCATTCTCGGTGGCGAGCTCGACGAGCCGTCGCTTCTCGCCGCGCAACGGCGTTCGGACGACGACGCGCGCGCCACGCCGCTCGCTGAGGAACTCCGCGAGCGGCCGCCGTGTCGCCGATCTCCTGCGGGATCAGAACCTCTGGCGGCACGCCCAGCGTTCCACCGTAGTACTCGAGGACGAACGCCTCGAGAATCGACTGCGCGTCCTCGCCGGCGACGTTCTCGAGGTGAAATCCGTAGCGGTCGATCATCTTCCCGTCACGCAGCGGGAAGACCTGCACCGCAGCCTGGTCGCCGCCGATCGCGAGCCCGATGACGTCGACGGAGCCCACGTCGCGTCGATCAGCAGCCTGGCGATCCGCGAGGTGCCGGATCGAGAAGAGGCGGTTCCGGTACCGCGCGGCCTCCTCGAAGCGCTCCTCGGCTGCGGCCTCGCGCATGCGCTCCGCGAGCTCGGCCTGGATCGTCTTCGTGTCGCCCGACAGGAAGCCGATGACGCCGTCGATCACCCCGTCGTAGCCCTCCTTCGAGATCGCGCCGATGCAGGGAGCGAAGCAGCGGTCGATGTGGAAGTCGAGGCACGGGATTCCGGAGTGCCGTCCCGGACGCGGGCCCTCGCAGGGGCGAAACCGGAACACGCGGTTCAGCACGTCGAGCGTCTCGCGCACCTTCTTCGCGTTCGCGTACGGTCCGAAGTAGAGCGTCCCGCGACGGTGCCGCTCGCGTGTGAACATCACGCGTGGGTACTCGTCCGTCGAGCGTCACCGCGATGTACGGAAACGACTTGTCGTCGCGCAGCCGGATGTTGAACGGCGGCCGGTGCCGCTTGACCAGGTTCTGCTCGAGGTGCAGCGCCTCGGCCTCCGTGCGCGTGACGATGACCTCGACGTCGGCGATCCGCCCCGCCAGCTGAGCCGACCCGAACCGTGTGTCGCCGCGCTCGAAGTAGCTGCGCACACGGGAGCGCAGCGACTTCGCCTTGCCCACGTACAGCACATCGCCGGCCTCGTCGCGAAACAGGTACACGCCCGAGCCACGCGGGAGCCCGCGGAGCTTTCCTTCAAGGTTTTCTCGCATTCTCGGGCTAGCGTATCCCCGTGCGTCTTTCGCTCCTGGCAGCCGTCACTGCCCTCCTCGTGCTCGTCGCGCCCGGCCTCGCGACGGCCGGACCCGGCCTCGTGGTGGGTGCCGTCGAGGACGACCTGCGCACCCCGACGCTCGTCGAGGCGGAGGCCAGGATGATGTCGTTTCGCCTCGCCGGGTTCCGCGCCGTGAGAATTACGAGCTTCTGGCGGCCGGGTCTGACGAGCCCGAGCGACGACGAGCTCCGCATCCTGCGCAACGTCGGCGACGCCGCTGCGCGAAACGGTGTGCGCGTCTACGTCACAGTGATGAGCCCGGGATCGGCCACGACGCCGCTCACCGACGCCGCACGGGGCGACTTCGCGTCGTACGCATCCGCACTCGTGCGCGGCGTGCCGTCGATCGAGCACGTCGTCGTCGGCAACGAGCCCAACCTCAACCGCTTCTGGCTGCCGCAGTTCGCCCTGGACGGGACGAGCGCGTCACCCGCCGCGTACCTCGCGCTCCTCGCGCGCACGTATGACGCCTTGAAAGCCGTCTCGCCCGGAGTGCGTGTGTACGGCGGGGCGCTTTCGCCGCGCGGAAGCGACCGGCCGGGCGGCGTGCGACCGACGCACTCGCCCACGAAGTTCGTGACGGAGCTCGGGGTCGCCTATCGCGCCAGCGGACGCGCTCTGCCCGTCATGGACGCGTTCGTCATCCACCCGTACGGCGACAACTCGAGCCAGGCGCCGTCCACCGCGCACCCGAACACCACGACGATCGGAATCGCCGACTACGACAAGCTCGTGACGCTGCTCGGCGCGGCGTTCGACGGCACGGCGCAGGCGGGCTCGAAGCTGCCGATCTTCTACGGCGAGTTCGGCGTCGAGTCGGAGATCCCCTCGGCGAAGGCGTCGCTCTACACGGGCACCGAGCCTGCCGTCACGCGCCCCGTCAGCGAGGCGACGCAGGCGGCGTTCTACGAGCAGGCGCTCGCGCTCGCGTTCTGCCAGCCCACGGTCGGCGGCGTGCTCTTCTTCCTCTCGCGTGACGAGCGCGCGCGCGCCGGCTGGCAGTCGGGGATCCACTACACGGACGGGACGCCGAAGACGAGCAAGCCGCGTGTGACGGCGTCGCTCGACCGCACGGCCGGCGGCTCGATCGCGCGCTGCCCCGGCGTCGAGCTCCCCGTGAAGGCGACCTATCTCCGGTTCGGCACGCGCTCGGCCGCGAAGCGCGGCGTCTTCCGCACGAGCTTCCGCTGCGACCTCGACTGTCGCTACTGGGTGCGTCTCGAGAACGCCGTGACGCGCTCGACGAAGCTCGCGGCGAAGGGCTCCGCCGAGGTCGGCGAGCTCGTGCAGGCGACTCTGGGAACGCGTCGCCTCAAGGCGGGGACGTACCGCTACACGATCCGCCTGATCCACCCCGTGAACCCTGCGCCGGCGACCGTCCGCCGGGGCCCGCGCTTTACGCTGCCCTAGTACCGGTGCTCGATGCGCCAGACGCGGACGATCACGTACGCGCACGCACCGATCACGACGACGAGAGCGAAGGCGTCGCGGCTCGCCGGGAGCCCGTACCCGATCATCAGCCCGATCGCCACCACGGCGAGAACGACGGCTGCGTAGAACAGCTTGCGGTTCCAATCCGACCACGCCTCGAGGTCGCCGCGACGCTCTCGCCAGACCAAGAACAGGAATAGCGCGATCGCGAGGAAGAACGCGATCTGGAGAATCCCACCGACCGTTGCGACGACGGGCTCGAGCGACAGCACCACGACGACGAGCGCGATGAGCGCGACGATTCCAAGCCCGCGAGCCAGCGGCGGGATGCGCTCCCAGAGCCCTCTCATGACCCCGACATGAAAGCGCGAACGGCGAGTGCGCCGGCGACGAGCGTCGTCACGGCGAACCAGAGGAGCCGCTTCGGGCCGACTCCCGGCGCGTAGAACCAGGGCGTCAGCGCCAAGCCCGAGCGCCAGCGCGCCGTACGTGTAGTGGAGCTTCTCGGGCGCGCGCTTTCCATCCGACAGGAGCAGGAGCCCGACCGCCGCCTGGGCGATGAGCAGCGTCTGCGCGAGGACGAGTGCGTGCGAGACGAAGGCCCCGCCGCTCCCCCGCCGGCGATACGCGACGAACCCGAGCACTGCGGAGACGACGCACACGGCGATCACCGCCACGCCGAGCACGACGTGCACCGTCAGCATCGCGAGACCCTACCGCGGAGCGGACGCAGAGATGATCGAGGGAAGGCAAGCCTAACCGCTCGGCCTCGGTTGCTTGTAGACGGCTGCTCTACGGCCTAGGATCGCCATCGTGCGCTTCGCCATCCCACTCCTCGCAGCACTGGCGATGTTCACGTTCGTCGCGTGTAGCGGTGACGACAACGAGACAGCCACACCAGTCCCGCTCGAGCAGCGATTTCTGACGGCCGAGGATGCACCCGGCTCGAAGCCCGATCCCGTCGAGACGCGGCAGACGACCGTGGACTTCGACGAGTTCATCACGGCAGTCAGCGAGTTCGCCTTCGATCCCGACGTAGAAGAGCTGACCACAGTCCTCGAGGAAGCTGGCGTCGAGGGAGCCGGCAGTGTCGACACACGCTTCTTCGGAGAGACGCACTCGCAGGACGCGCCTCATGTCAGTCAGTTCGTTCATCGAGCTCGAATCCGAAGACGGAGCGACGAGCGCACTCGACTGGCTGGAAGCGGACTCGCGGAAGCCATGTCCGATGAGCTGTGCCGTGCAGATAAGCGACCTTCGACGTTGCTGACATCCCGAATGCGCGCGGTGTCCGCCGCCTCGCAACGGCCGAGGACATCGAGAGGGTCGGAACTCCAGACGAACGGCCCCTCGACAGCTACTGGGTGGGATTCGTCGATGGCGCATTCGTGTACACCGTGGATCTGCGTGGGCCGCCGGGGTCCGTGTCACAGGAGCAGGCCTTGGACATCGCGAGCGCGTACTACGACCGGCTGACAGCCGAGTAGCGCTCGAAGCACGCACTCGACGGCCGTCTCGAGTCGTTCCGCGGCCAGCCGGTCGTCCTCTACTTCTATCCCTAGGACGACACGCGTACGCGTTATTGAAGTACCTCGGTGACGCTCGCCCTCCACCGCAACTGAACCCGTGGATCGATTGGGCGGCTAGGCCGACTGCCGGTGGGTGTCGGTGAGGAGCGCCTCGGCCTCGACTGCGAACCGAGTCGCACGGACGCTGCGGAAGAACGCCAGCGCGCGCTCCACCTGCGCGCGCCCTTCCTGCGGGTGCCCTTCGGTCAGCAACCGCTCGCCTGCACGCAGACGCAGACAGGCCTCGTCGTACACCTTCCCGAGGTCTGCGAGCGCATCCGCTGCGGCGAGGAGATCGACCTCGAGCAGGGCAGCCGTGGCCCGCCGTTTTGGTGTGTCGGCGACCTCGACCTGCGTTATCGCAAGCTCGACCGGATCCAGCCCGAGAAGTGCTGCAAGAAGCGCAGCCTCGTAGTGGATGAGTTCGATCCCGACGTCGCTCGTGCGCGCCGTGGAGAGCGTCGAATCGAGCAGCTGCTCCGCACCCGCACGATCGTCTGCCCACAGGCGGAGTAACGCGGCGTAGATGGAGACGGGGCCTTTCGCCTGGGGGTCGGTCGCCTCGTCTGCGAGAGCGAGTGAACGGTGGATCTCGGCGTCAAGCAGGCTGGCGTCCCCGCGTGCGAACATGATGGTGGCACGGGTGATGCGGCATGAGGGCTCGGCGTACAGCGGGTTGCCAGCCTCGACGTGTGCGATGACGGCCTCCGCGTGCTCGAGTGCCTCATCCCAGCGTCCTACCTCGGAGGCGGTGCCGACCAGCTGGGTGCGCGCCCACCAGATCTGGCGCACGTGGCCGTAGCGATGAGCCAGCTCGTACTGCCGCTTCGTGAGCTCGTGAGCCCGGCGCATGTCGATGGACGTGTAGCTCCACGAGAGATTGTTGAGGGCGCGAAACAGGGCCTGGGGGGCATTTGCCTGCTCGGCCAGCTCGATCGCGGTCTCGAGCTCGTCCTCGCCACGCGAGTCCCCCAGGTCGCCTCGTGCCGTGCCGACGGTCGCGAGCGCATCGGCGCGGATCGCGTCGAGCCCGAGCTCCGTCGCCATGCGCACCGCCTCCTCGCCGGACTCGACGGCCTCGCTCCATTCTCCGCCCAGCATCTGGAAGCGAGCGGCCTGCGAGAGTGCCCGAGCATGCGCGGCGGAGGGCGGGCGTCCGCGCACGAGCTCCACTGCCCGACCGACGTGCCGGGTGACGCCCGGGGCATCACCCGTGTCGAACGCCATCTGGGCGAGAATGCACTCGGCCTCCGCGGCCGTCTCGTGGTCGCCTGCTCTCACGAGCAACTCCGACGCCTCGGCAAGACGATTCTTCGGCGGCAGGGTCGGCCAGCGTCGAGAGCGCGCTGCCCAGGCCGAAGAGCAGGTGTCCGCGCTTCTCGTCGCGGAGTGAACTGGAGCGCACGGCGATAGAAGTCCGCAGCGGCCGGAAAGCCGTTGAGCGCCAGCGCTCGGTCACCCGCCTCGCCGAGCGCATGCGCTGCCCGCGTGGAGAGCTCGGCGTCCGGCTCCGAGTACTCGAGCACGGCGATGTAGTGATGCGCGAGTAGCTCCGCAAGATCCTCGGAGCGGCCGAGGGTCTCGAGCCAGTCGGCGACGCGGCGGTGCTTGTCTCCCCGCTGCGCACGCGGGATCTGCTCGTACGCGACCTCGCGGACGAGAGCATGCCGGAATGCGTACTCGGTCTCGTTCGCGACGGAGCTCCGCCGCTCACGCTGCACGAACTCGCGTCGCTCGAGTCGATGGAGGGCGGCCTCCGCCTCATGGCGCTCGCGTGCCAGGCCCCCGATCCAGAACACCCGGCCGAGCACGGCTGCGTCCTGGAGCAGCTCCTTCTCGTCGCGATCGAGCACGTCGAGACGCGCCGCGATGATCCCCTGCACGGTCTCCGGAAGCGATGCATCGTCGGAGCGCTCGTCGAGCAGGCGCACGAACTCCTCCGCGTACAGCGGGTTGCCGCCGGCGCGCTCGAGCAGTGTCGCCTGTAGGTCTGCGGGGATCGCGGCACGGTCGAGCAGCGCGTGCACGAGCTCCGCCGTCTCGTCGCCCGAGAGTGGCGCGAGCGAGAGCGTGAGCGCATTCGCCTTGCCGCCTCCCCAGCCAGAGCGTCTCGAGAGCAGCTCCGGGCGGGCTGTGGCGACGACGAGCAGCGGCACGCGCGTCGCCCAGTCGACGAGGTGGTCGACGAAGTCGAGCAGGCCGTCGTCCGCCCAGTGAAGATCCTCGAAGACGAGGACGAGCGGGCGCTGGTCGGCGACTCCCTCGAGGAAGCCCCGCCAGGCGGCGAACGCCTCCTCCTGGTTGTCGCTTCGGCCGCCCGTGTCCTCGATGCCTGCCAGAGGGCGGAGGTGTGCGATCGTCCAGTCGACGTCGTCGGCCGGCACGGTCGCCGTGACGGTCGCACGGAGCTTCCGGTCGGCATCCTCCTCGTCGTCGGTCTCGAGGATGCCGGTGTGCGCCTTGACCATCTCTCCGAGCGCCCAGAAGCTGACGCCTTCGCCGTAGGGCAGCGAGCGACCCTGGCGCCAGAACACGAGCTCCGGGTGGCGCTCGACCGCCTCGAAGAGCTCGTAGACGAGCCGGCTCTTGCCGATTCCCGGCTCGCCGACGAGGGTGACGAGCTGAACCGAGCGTGCGCCCACGCGCGCTCGAACGCGTCGAGCAGCGAGTCGAGCTCCCGGCGGCGGCCGACGAGCGGCGTCCGCACGCGCGTCGAGATGTCGACGCCGACGCGGCCGCGCGCCTCGAGCGCCTCCCAAGCCTCGACCGGGTCGGCCTTCCCCTTGGCCTGAACTGGCTCGGCAGGGCGGTAGTCGATGGCGTCGCGGGTTGCGCGGCATGTCGTATCGCCGACGAGGATGCCGTTGACCGGTGCGTTCGACTGGAGCCGTGCCGCCGTGTTGACGACGTCGCCGGCGACCATGCCCTCGCCCTCCTCTGGCCGTGCGCCGAGCGAGACGAGTGCCTGTCCGGTGTTGACGCCGATGCGGAGCTGAAGCTCGACTTGCTCGTCGAGGATCCAGTCGCGGATGGCGAGTGCCGCTCGTACTGCACGCTCGGCGTCGTCCTCGTGCGCGACCGGGGCGCCGAACACGGCCATCACGGCGTCACCGATGAACTTCTCCACCGTGCCCCCGAAGCGCTCGAGTTCGTCGCGCAGCCGTGCGTGGTAGGGCCGAAGGAGCGAGCGCACCTCCTCGGGATCCATGCGCTCCGCGCGCGAGGTGAAGCCGACGAGGTCGGCGAAGAGGACGGTGACGACCTTGCGCTCCTCGAGCCGCGTCTCCTCGTCCACCGCGAGCGGCGCGGCGCAGGCGTTGCAGAAGCGCGCGCCGTCGGGATTCTCCTGGCCGCAGCGGGGGCAGGTGAGCATCACCGTCGAAGCCTACGCCCGTACAGCCGACTGGCCGGCTCGCTGCTCGGGAACCATCCGAATACGACGCACCAGGCGCACGAGGTCGCCGAGCAGTACGGCACGTGGGTCGAGAAGAGCATGTACGGCAAGAAGTACATGGGCATCGAGCGCTCGACGTTCGTCATCGACGCCGAGGCGCGAACGTCGCGAAGGTCATGCGCGAAGGTGAAGCCCGCAGATCACGCGGACGACGTGCTCGCTGCGCTCTCCTGCCGCCGTTCCGATGAGTTCCGCGCCGGCGAGAAGTCTCGGGAGAGACAACTCGAGGAGAGGGGATTGCAGATGACGAAGGTGCTCGCAGGCATCACGATGTCCGTGGACGGGTACATCGCCGGGCCGAACGACGGCCCGGGCAAGGGTCTCGGCGAGGGTGGCGAGCGCCTCCACTACTGGGTGTTCGGCGGGCCGTGGACATACGACGCGCAGCGGAGCGGAGATACTGCGGCCGACGATGCCGGGTGGCTGGCCGAGGCGATGGACACGGTCGGCGCAGTCGTCTGCGGGCGCTGGACCTACGAAGCCGCCGAGCACTGGGGCGACGAGAACCCGTGGGGCCTCCCGTTCTTCATCGTCACGCACCGTCCCGCGGAGCAGCCGGACGGCGATGAGTTCACCTTCGTCGCCGGACTGGAAGAAGCCGTTGCCGAGGCACGCGAGGCGGCCGGAGACAAGGACGTCCACGTGATGGGCGGCGCCGACGTCATACGCCAGGCACTCCGTGCGGGGGTCGTCGACGAGCTGTCGATCATCATCGCTCCCGTCGTCCTCGGCGGTGGGAAGCGCCTGTTCGACGGGTTCTCGCACTCCTTCGAGCTCGAGCACCTCGGCGTGCGCCAGTCGCCGTTCGCGACCTTCATCGACTACCGAGTGAAGAACGTCGCAACGACCTGATCAGGCTTCGGCGCGCACGTTGCGCTCGAACTTGTGCCAGGCCTTGTCGCCGCGGAGGAACCGCCACGAGCCCTTGAAGCGCGCCCAGGCGATGATCGGGCGGTAGAGCAGCATGTCGAACGGCGCCCAGAACAGGAGCCGCGCGAGGTCGCGCACGCGATAGAGCCGCGACTGCATGTCGTCGAGCAGGATCGCGCCGGCAGTCAGCGCCGCGTTCGTGAACGCCATCGCCGCGACCACGACGAGGAACACCTCGACGTCGAAGACTCCGAGGAACACCGCGGCGACAAGCGACGCGAGCGCGAGCAGCTCGATCGCCGGCGAGAGAACTTCCGTGAGCAGGTAGAACGGCGCGCCCACCATCCCGACCGAGCCGTACTCCGGGTTGAACCACATGCGGCGGTAGTGGATGACGGTCTCGTTGATGACGCGTTGCCAGCGCTCGCGCTGCGACACGAGCTTCGCGACGTCGTCCGGCCCCTCGGTCACGCCGACGCTGTCCGGGAGACAGCGGATCTCGTAGTCGCGTCCTTCGCGCCGGAAGCGCTCGTGGATGCGGAAGGTGAGCTCGATGTCCTCGCACGTGAACGAGGTCGAGTAGCCGCCGACCTCCTCGAGCACGTCGCGACGCCAGATCTGGAAGCCGCCAGGCGAGCACAGCATGAACCCGAGCCTCGACCACGCAAGACGGTTGTTGAGAAACGCGCGGACGAAGTCGAGGTGCTGGTAGAGCCCGAGCAGACCACCGTCGACTCGTCGCGAACCCACCGGAGTGGACAGCACGTGCTGGGGGTCGCGCGCAGTCGTGATCTGGCTCGTCACTCCCACGATGCGCGCGGGGTCGTTGATCGCCACGCGCATCGCCATGAGCAGCGCCTTCGGATCGAAGACCGTGTCCGCGTCGACACCGCAGACGTAGCGGTAGCGGGCCACGTTGAGCGCGGCGTTCCAGGAGTCCGCCTTCCCGCCGTTCTCCTTGTCGACGACGACGAGATTCGGATGGTGCGGGCTGCGGTAGATGCCACGCACAGGCTGCGTCGTGAAGATATGCCGAACGAACATCTCGTACGGAACGAGCTCGAACGCCTCCTGCAGACACTCGAGCGTCGCGTCGGACGAGCCGTCGTTGACGACCACGACCTCGAACTCCGGGTAGTCGAGCTCGAGCAACGACCTGACGCTCGACTCGATGACGACCTCCTCGTCGTATGCCGCGACGATGACGCTTACAGGGATCGTGAAGCGCGACGACTCGAGCGTCGCGAAGTCGTTGCTCTCGGCGTCGTGCTTGCGCACGGCGTTCTCGAACGTGCCGATCACGAGGAACGCGACCGCGACGAGATTCACCAGCAGCAGATAGGCGAAGCACACGAGGACGACGAGGGTGAGCGCAGTCGTCATGCCGCTCGCACGTCCTCGTCCGGGATAGCCTCGAGCCGGGCCTCCGCAGCGGTGCGATACCGCTCGCCGCCGGCCTCGTAGATCCGCTCGAGAAGCGGGTTGCGCGGATTGTCGAGAGCCAGGAAGTCGACGAAGCCGACGTCCTGCAGCACCTCGGCTGCGCCGTTCCGCGCGAAGGCATCGTCGGAACCGAGGATCGAGAGCAGCGACGGAACGGCGTCGACGCCCATCCCGCGAAGAGCGTCCTTGGCCGCGGTGCGCACCCACCACCGCTCGTCGGCGAAGAGCCGGATGATGGTCGGCGCGGCGTCAGCTCCGACGACGTGGCCCGCAGCTCGTGCCGCATGTACCCGGACGAACCACTCGCTGTCGTCCAGGCGCGCGACCAGAGCTGCGCCGACCGCCGTTCCGCTTCGCGTTCCGAGCGTCTCGACTGCGGCGGCGCGCACGTTCGGGTCGGAGTCCCACGTGAGCCGGATGAGGGGTGCCTCGCCGAGCTCCGGGTAGGGTCGGAGTAGCGTCGCGCCCCAGAAGCGGACGCTGGGATTCCGGTCGTCGAGCAGCGGGAGAAGCCGCGCTCCGGGAGCGGGAGCGAGCCGTTCGAGCTCCGCGGCGATCCGCGAGCTCTGGCCCTCGCCGCGGCGGAGCAGGTCGAGGAGGACGTCGATCGCCCACTCGTCACCCAGATCCCCGAGCGTGCGAATCGCCGCCGCCGCGATCATCGGGTCGGAGTCCTGGAGCACCGGCCTGATCAGCCTCGGCACAGCCGGGTGGTGCGCCTGCTCGAGGCGCTGCAGCGCGCGCACGCGCCGCCACCTCCCCCACTCGCTCCGTGGTCGCTCTCGCGCGCGGCGAACGAGGCGCTCGCGATTCGCGATCGCTCAGGGGCTGCGTGGGTGTCCGGCGCGCCCGGTCGTAGCGGAGGCGCCCCAGCACGGTCACGATCGACAGCGCGGCCCACGCGGTGAACGCGACAGCGAGCACGACGAGAGCAACGCGGAGAACGAGTGCGTCCACTCTCTGCTCGTCGTCGTCCCTGAGTCGAGTGACGTCCCTCGAACGAGGGATCCGCCCTGGTGGCGGCTGCTGTCGCCACAATGCGCGGACTGTGTTGCTCGCACGAACGACGGGTGCGGCGCTGAAGCGCCGCACCACCTCACCCGCGACCGAGTGGCCTCGGCGCGGCCGGGAAGAACGGATGCGGATGAGAGGACTTGAACCTCCACGCCCTTACGGGCACACGGACCTGAACCGTGCGCGTCTACCAATTCCGCCACATCCGCGCGGCCGACCGATTCTAGCTTCGGGTCGTCTCAGTCCCCGATGACACGAATCGCGTCGCTGACCGTTGTCTGGTCGCCGTTCTGCTCGCGCCAGATGGACCGTCGATGCCGGTGGAGCGCACGGAGGTCGTCGTGCTGCTCGGCTCGCCGCCCGCTCGCGCGCGCGCCGGGCGAACGCGAGGCGATCGCGGACGAGCAACGGGCGTTCAGGCGCGAGCTCGCAGCGCAGCTTCCCGACGCCGAGATCGGCTGGCGCTACGGCTCGTCGCGAACGGCTTCTCGCTCACCGTCCCGACGTCAGAGGTCTCCCGCCTGCGCACCCTTCCAGGCGTCCGGGACGTCCTTCCTGCCGGGGGCTACACGCCGCAGCTGTCGTCGACACCGCAGCAGATCGGCGCGCCCGCGCTCTGGGGGCAGACGCTCGACACTGCAGGGCAGGGCGTGAAGATCGGGATCATCGACTCCGGGATCGACCCCGAGCATCCCTTTTTCGATCCGACGGGCTACGCGATGCCGGCCGGATTCCCGAAGGGCCAGGAGCGCTTCACGACCGCCAAGGTGATCGTCGCGCGTGTCTTTGCGCCGAAGAGCGCGACCGCCGCGTCCGCGCGTGTCGCATTCGCGGACGACGACTCGAGCCACGGAACGCACGTCGCGGGGATCGCGGCCGGCAACGCCGACACCCCGGCGGGTGGCGGCCGGAGGGTCTCGGGCATCGCGCCGCGCGCCTACCTCGGCAACTACAAGGTCTTCGTCGAGACCAACTCCGGGCTGAGCCCCAACGCGAACTCGCCAGCAATCGTGGCGGCGATCGAGGCCGCGGTCGCAGACGGGATGAACGTCATCAACTTCTCGGGCGGCGAGCCGGAGATCGAGCCCAGCCGTGACATCGTCGCGCTCGCGCTCGACGCTGCGGCCGCGGCCGGCGTCGTACCGGTGGTCGCGGCCGGGAACGAGTACAACGACTTCGGCGCGGGGTCCGTCTCGTCTCCCGCCAACTCCGAGGCTGCGATCGCGGTCGGTGCCGTCGAGATCACCGGCAGCCCGACGACTCGAACCCACGCCGAGTTCTCGTCCGTAGGCCCGACGACGATCTCGTTGAGGCTGAAGCCCGATGTGGCGGCGCCCGGCGTGGACGTCCTCTCGTCCGTCTCCGGGGGCGGTTGGAGCGCATTCTCGGGGACGAGCATGGCCTCGCCTCACATCGCCGGGGCCGCGGCTCTCCTACGGCAGCGTCACCCCGCGTGGACGGTGGAGCAGCTCAAGTCGGCGCTGGTGCAGTCGGGTGTCGATGCGCTCCAGTCCCGCAACGTCCGCGCGGGACCGCGATTCCAGGGTGGAGGAGTCGTCGCGCTGGCGCGTGCCGATCAGCCGCTGCTCTTCGTCCGGCCGACGGCGCTGTCCTTCGGGCTGATCGCGCGGGCAGGCCACCGCGACGCGGGCGCTGACGCTCGAGGACGCCGGAAGCGGCCTCGGAGCGTGGAGGGTCGCGGCGGTCGTCCGCGGCGCGCCGCGTGGTGTCCGCGTGGTCGTCCCGGCGACGGCAACGGTCCCAGGCTCGCTGACGGTTGCGGTGTCCGCGGCAGCGCGCGCGACGGCCGGCGACGTCGACGCATACGTCGAGCTTCGCCGCGGCGCCGAGGTGCGAAGGATCCCGCTGTGGGGTCGCGTCACCGTGGCCGCGCTCGCACGACATCGGATCGGGACGCTGGGGCGGCCCGGCGTGTACCGGAGCACCACTGCGGCCCGTCCGGCGCGCGTCTCGCGCTACCGCTACCCGGAGGCGCCGAGCGGCGTCGGCGTCACGACGACGCTGCGCGGGCCGGAGCGCGTGTTCCGGTTCCGCATCGCAGGGCGCGTCGCGAACGCAGGTGTCGTGATCACCCAGCGCCGCTCTGGCGTGCGCGTGGAGCCGCGCGTCGTCGTCGCGCTCGACGAGAACCGGCTCACGGGATTCGCGGGCCTGCCGGTCAACCGAAATCCGTACATGGACGAGTTCCACGAGCCGGTTCCGGTCGCAGGCGTGCTCTCGCCCCGTCCGGGTGAGTACGCGGCGGTCTTCGACAGCGCGACCCGCGCCGGAGCCGGTGCGTTCACCTTCCGCTACTGGGTGCACGACGTGAAGCCGCCCACGCTCCGGCTGCGGACACGGAGCGTTCGCGCAGGCGACCCCGCTCTCGTGTCGGTGGTCGATGCCGGCTCAGGTGTCTACCCCGAGTCGATCAGGATCACGGTCGACGGCTCGTCCAGGAGCGGAACGCTCCGCGGACGCCTCCTCTCGATCCCGACCGGCGGCCTCGCGGCCGGCACGCACCGCCTGCGGGTCCGCGTCTCCGACTACCAGGAGTCGAAGAACACGGAGAACGTCGCGCGGATCCTGCCGAACACGCGCTGGTTCACGGCGACGTTCACGATCCGCACCTAGGCTCCGCCCGGCGCATGTCCGCAGAACGCTTCGAGCTCTTGGGAGGGTCGACCGTCGTCGAGGTCAAGACGGCGACGCCGAACGTGACGATCCTCGACCTCACGCTCCAGCCCGGCGGCGGGGCGGGCGAGCACACCCATACGAAGGAGAGCGAGACGATCGTGGTACTCGAGGGCACCCTCGAAGTCAGTGGTCGACTCTTGCATCCCGGAGATGCAGCGCATCTCGCCGTAGGGACGCCGCACTCGTTCGCCAACCAAGGCGACGGCATCGTCAAGGCTCTGGTCGTCTGCGTGCCCGGAGGGCTCGAGCGGTTCTTCCGCGCCGTCGTGAGCCCGGATGCGACAGAGGCGTCCATTGCCGCCGCGGTCGAGGAGGCCGGACTCCGCTTCAGCTAGCCGCGTCCCGCGTCAGGTTCGGCGATCGCGCTCTTCGATCGTCGGGAGCGCGTCGAGGTCACGCTGCACGGAGCGGATGAACTCCTCGTTCTCGTCGTCGGGAGTGACGACCCGGAGCTGCTTCTTGCGCTTCTGCCGATCCCGGTCGCGGCGCGCGGCGGAACCGAAGCGCGCCTCCAGGCGCGGCTTCTCCACCGCGACGGCCAGAAGAGCCGCGAGGACGAGCAACACGAGCCACGGCCAGCTCACGGTCGGATTCTACGCCGCGCTGTCAAACGCCGGCCACGAAAGACCTGCATCGGCAGGTTCGAGAGCGGTACGCCACCGTCCGCCGTGACGAGCCACGTGTCCTGCATGTACAGGCAGTCCTCGCCGTTCGCCGCGATCGCATGCGGGTGCATCGAGAAGACCATGTTCTCCGCGAGCTCCGTCTCGACGCCCTCTCCGACCTTCGGGAACTCGATCATCGTCATCCCGATCGAGTGGCCGGTGACGTGGCCGAGGTGGTAGCCACGCTCTGTGAAACCGGCGGAGACGGCGCGATGGACGTCGTGGCAGCTCGCACCCGGACGCATAGCCCCACGGGCGGCCTCGAAGTACTCGATGTACGCCTCGAGCATTCGCTCCGTGTCCTCGGAGAGCACCGCGTCGCGCGAGGCGACCGCGCGGGAGACCTCGACCCAGTGCATCCCCGGCCCGGCAACCTCGAGGGACGGCAGCAGGAATTCACCGAGAACCTCCTCGCGGCGGGCGATCTTGAACTCGGGGCGCGCGAACGTGTCGCTGCCGGTGAGCACCATGTTCATCGTGAGCCGGCCGCAGCCCTCGGCGACGAACCACTCCTCGGCCGCGGCCATCACCTCGGCGGCCGTCTTCCCCGGCGCATACGCCTCGAGGAAGATCTCGAAGCCCCGCTCGTTGATCCGCACCGAGTCGCGCACCGAGCTCGAGCTCGGCATCGCTCTTCACCGCACGGGCGTGGTCGAACTCGACGTCGAAGGAGACGAGGTCGAGGCCGTCGAGAGCGCGGTAGTCGCGCACGGCCATGATGTAGTCGAGCCCGAAGACGCCGATGCGCCGCCAACCCGCGTCGCGCGCTCTCGCGGCGATGAGCTCGCCGGGGCGGTCGTGGAAGACCTGCTCGAGCTGCGCCGTCCCGTGCTCGCCGACGTAGCGCGCCTCGGACGGGAAGACGACGTACGCGTCCGCCGTCCGCCGGCACGACGACGTAGGCGTAGCGGTGGACGATCTGGAAGCCGGTCATGTACGTCACCGCGCCCTCGAATCCGGAGTACTCGCTCCCGGAGACGATCAGCGCGTCGAGCTCGTGCACGGCCATCGCGGCGCGGACATTCGTATGCCGCCGCTCCAGCTCGGCGCTCAGCGATCCACCCATGAGGCCTCCAGTCCCTTGACGAGTCGAGTGATGGCGTCGTTGAGCGGCGTCGGCACGCCGAGCTCTCGCCCGAAGCGCGCGATGCCGCCGTTGAGGAAGTCGATCTCGGTCGCGCGCCGCGCCTCGACGTCCTGGAGCATGCTCGCCTTGTGGTCGTAGGCGACCTCGGGCTTCGCGGCGTGGTCGATGAGGTCTTCCGGATCGGCGTCGAGCACGATCCCTTGCGCCGCGGCGACGGCTTTCCCCTCGTCGACGAGGGCGCTCACGATCGCGCGCAGGTCGGGTCGTTCGCAGACGCGCCCGTGCGTGAGCCCGGTGAGCGCACCGATGGGGTTCGTCGAGGCGTTGAAGATGACCTTGCGCCACTGCGCGGGTCGCGCGTCGGAGACCGCCGACGCAGGCATCCCGCCGCGCGTGCACGCCTCCGCCAGCTGCACGATCTCGTCCGCTCGCGCCGGCTGCGGCTCGAAGGGGCCGAGCGTCGTCTCGCCCTTCACGTCCCACTGCACGACGCCGGGCTCGAGGATCTTCCCGGCCGGGAACGTCGTGCCACGGATGACGCGCGCGACGTGCGCGGCGACGACCTCCTCGTTGCCGACGCCGTTCTGCACGGTCGCGACCGCGCCGTCCGCGAACGCGTGTGCCGTGGCCGAGATCGCGCCTCTCCGTGTGCATCGCCTTCGTCGCGACGATCCCGAAGTCGCAGTGCGGGAGCTCGGCGGCGTCGGTCGTCGCACGCAGGCGCGCCGAGCACGTCGCCCGCGCCCGTCAGCCTGAGGCCGTTCGCGTTGATCGCGTCGACGTGCGCTCGCGACACGTCGTATGCCCAGACCTCGACGTCGTCGAGCTGCGCGAGGTTCGCGGCGAACAGCGACCCGACCGCGCCGCAGCCCGACGACGCAGACCCTCACTTCGCCACCGCCGGTCGCAGCTTCGGCAGCGAGAACTCCCGCCCGCCGGTCAGCCCACCCGGGCCGAACGATCAGGACGAGCGCCATGACCGCGCGCGACGACGACGATGCGCGAGCCCGACGGAAGGTCGATCGTGCGCCCGAGCAACGTCATGCCGTCCTCCATCTCCGCGAGGAACGAGTCGAGCGCACTCACGAAGAGCGCGCCGACGACGGCCCCCCACAGGCTCGTCGTGCCGCCGATCACGAGCATCGCGAGGGTGATGAACGTGAGGTCGAGGTACACCGCGTCGACGTTGATCGGGATGAAGTGGATGTACAGCCCGCCGGCGAACCCGGCGAGGAAGCCGGAGAGCGCGAACGCCGCGAGCCGCTGCCGGTAGATGGACACGCCGACGGCACGCGCAGCGGCCGGATCTTCTCGCGCCGCGCGGAGCTGCCGCCCGAGCCGGCTGCGCTGGTACGCGAACGCGGCGACGATCACGAGCACGGCGCCGACGGTCGCCTGCAGCAGATCCGTCGTCTCCGGCACGGAGGAGAACGTGTTCAGGCCGGGCCCGATCTTCTCGTAGTAGCGAAGGATGTTGTTGGTGATCCCGAGGACGGCGAAGGTCGCGATGCCGGCGGCGAGCCCCGAGAGCCGCATCAGCGGCAGGCCGACGAGGAGCGCGAAGACGCCGCCGACCGCCGCCGCGATGAGAAGCGACGGCACGTTCCCGACCGTCGTCGAGCTCAGGAAGTCGAAGAGGTACGGCATCGTCGCCGGCTTCTCGGCCTCGGGAATCGACAGCACGCCCGCGGCCCACACGCCGACGGCGAAGAAGCTGATGTGCCCGAACGAGAGCACGCCGGAGTTCCCGACGAACACGTAGATCGCGACCACCGTCGCGACGGAGATGAGCGTGGTGACGAAGTAGATCTGGGTCGCCTGCGAGACGAAGGTGCCGAGGATGCCCGCCGCCACGACGAGCGCTGCCGGCGCGAGCAGCTGGACGGCTGCGCCGCGCGCTCTCACACGCGCTCCACGAGACCGCGGCTCCGCGTGAACAGCCCGTCCGGGCGCACGAGCAGGACGAGGATGACGAGGCCGAAGATGAGCGACGGCAGGTACTGGCTCTGGGCCGACGGCAGCGCGCCGCCCAGCAGTCCGGACACGTAGCCGATGAGAAAGCCGCCGAGCGTCGCCGAGAGCAGCCTCGTCATCCCGCCGACGACGACGCCCGCGAGCACGAGGATCGTCTCCTGCAGCGCGAAGGTCGGCGTGACCGTCGGGAACTGGACGGTGAGCATCACCGCGACCACCGCGGCCAGCACTCCCGCGATGAGCACCGACACCGTGCTGACGGCGTTGGCGCGCACGCCGAGCAGCCGCGCCGTCTGCGAGTCGATCGCAGCGGCCCGCATGTGCAGCCCGATCGACGTGCGGTTCAGCAGCGCGACGAGCAGCAGGAGGCAGACCGCCGCGGTGACGATCGTGACGATCGTGATCTTCCGGACGTCGACGCCGCCGATCTCGACCGGGCGGTTGAGCTGGACGAGCGACGACGCCGTCTTGCCGAGCGGCCCGAACCACAGAAGCGCGATCGACTGGAGCAGGAAGGCGACCGCGAACGTCGCGATGAGCATGACCGCCGCCGACTGGCCGCGAAGCGGACGGAACACGACGCGCTCCATCGCGAGCGAGAGCGCGAGCACGACTGCGAAGCAGAGCGCGATCCCGACACCGACGGGCCAGTCGCGCTCAGACGCGAACGCGATCGCGAAGGCGCCGGCCATGATCAGCTGCCCGTAGGCGAAGTTGACGAGGCGCATGACGCCGAAGACGAGCCCGATCCCGACGGCCATCAGCGCGAAGATCGCGCCGAGCCCGATCGCGTCGACCTGCACCTGCAGATCGACCGCGTCGCGCAGGAAGTCGGTGAGGCCGCTCGCGATCGTCACGAGAGGTACGCGGCGACCATGCGATCGGTGTCGGCCGCGTCGTCGGGCGTGAGCGTCAGCCGCAGCTCACCGTTGGCGAGGACGTGCGTCCGCTCGGCGAGCGCGACCGTGCGCTGCGCGCGCTGCTCGACGAGGAGGACGCCGATACCGCGCTCGGCGATCGTCCTCAGCGTCGAGAAGACGAGATCGACGATCGTCGGCGCGAGGCCCGAGCGACGGCTCGTCGAGCAGGAGGATCGACGGCCTCGCCACGAGTGCGCGCGCGATCGCGAGCTGTTGCTGCTGCCCGCCCGAGAGCGCTCCGGCATGGCGGTCGCGGAACTCCTCGCACACCGGGAACAGCTCGAAGACCTCGGCGAAGTCCTCGGTCGCTCTCCGAGCGCGGCCGCGCAGCGAGCCCGAGCCTGAGGTTCTCCTCCACGCTCAGCTCGGCGAAGAGCCGGCGGCCCTCGGGGACGAGCGCGACCCCGCTCCGGGCGATCGACTCCGGGCTGCGCCCGCGGAGCGAGCGGTCGCCGAGGCGGATCTCGCCCGCGCGCGCCGGGATCAACCCCATGATCGCGTGCAGCGTCGTCGACTTCCCGGCGCCGTTCGGGCCGATCAGCCCGACGATCTCGCCCGGTTCCACCGTGAGCGAGAGCCCGCGAACGGCGGCGACCCCGCCGTAGGCGACCTCGAGATCGACGAGCTCGAGCGTCGCTCACTCGACGACCGCCGACTCGCCGAGATACGCCGCGGCGACGTCGATGTTGGCGCGGATCTCGCTCGGCGAGCCCTCGGCCAGCGTCGTCCCCTGGTCGAGAACCTGGATGCGGTCGCAGACGTCCATGATCAGCGCCATGTTGTGATCGATGAGGAGCACGCCCGCGTCGTGGTCGTCCCGCACGGAGCGCACGACCTCGGCGAACGCCGGCACCTCCGCTTCGGGAAGCCCGGCCGCGGGCTCGTCCATCAGGAGAAAGCGGGGCTCCGTCGCGAGCGCGCGGGCAACCCCGAGCCTGCGCTCGTCGCCGTGCGGGAGAGACCCTGCCGGCGACTCTGCGTACGACTCCAGCTGGAGCGATTCGAGCAGCGCACCGGCACGCCGGCGAGCATCCCGCGGGGACGCTCCCACGCCGAGCGCCGCCACCTCGACGTTCTCGCGCACGGAGAGCCCGCGGAACGAGCGGCTGTGCTGGAAGGTTCGAGAAAGCCCCGCGCGCCCGCGGCGATGAGGCCGCCAGCGCGTGACGTCGCGCCCTTCGAGCTCGACGGCGCCCTCGTCCGGGAAGTCGAAGCCGGTGAGGACGTTGACGAGCGTCGACTTCCCGGCGCCGTTCGGGCCGATGAGGCCGACGACCTCGTGCCGGTGCAGCTCGAGCGTCACGCCGCGAAGCGCCTGCACCCCGTCGAAGGCGCGCGAGACGGCGGCGGCCCGGAGCGATGCTCCGGACCGCCGCTTCTCTTCTGGCTGATTCTCCGACAACTAGATCTTCGGGACGACCTTGGCCTTGATCGTCGCCGACGACCCTCGGGGTGTTGTTCTGCACGCGGATGACGCGGTACTGCCGTCCGAACACCGTGTGCAGCTGCGGCGAGAAGCTCACGAGCCCCGAGAGCGTCGGGACGTTCTTGAACTTCTGCATCTGCGCCGCGAGCGCGGCTCCGTTCGTGTTGCCGCCCGTGCGCTTGAGCGCCGCGAGGATGCCGTCGATCGCGGCAGGACCGGTGACGAACGCACCGGTGCTGCCGGCCTTGGCGATCGCCGCCTGGTTCTTCTTCGCGAGCGCGTTCACGGCCCGGACGGGGTCGTTCCCGAAGGCCGACGCGAACGTGACGTAGTAGTAGTTCGTCACCTTCGGCTCCGGCGTGTACCAGTAGCTGCCGTCGCCGGCCCACGAGTTGAGGAACGGCGTGTTGTTCCCGAGCGTCCTCAGCCCGTTCAGGATCGGCACCTGGGCGCCGAACGCAGCGGCCGTGGACGTGACGATCACGTCGGCGTCCTCACCGTTCAGCCGGGTGACGGTGCTCTGCCACGAGGCCGGGTTCCCGCCGAGCGACTGGTACGTCTCCTTCGTCGCGATCTTGCCGCCGAGCTGCGTGAAGCGCTTCTCGAACGCCTGCACGACGTTGCGGAAGTAGACGATCACGGTGTCGGTGGCGAGGGAGGCCGTTCTCCATCCGCGCTTCCACGCGTACTCGGCCATCGCGGAGCCCTCGTCCTGCGCAACGTTGCCGTACGAGAACGCGAGCCGGCCCTTCGGGCCGAAGCGCTTCGGCCCCATCTGATCCGTCCCGATGCACGCCGCGACGGTGAGCTTCCCGGCGTTGATCGCCGTCTGGACGACGGGCGCCGCGAAGTCGACGTCGCACGTCGTCATGACGATGTCTGCGCCCTGGCTCAGGAGCTTCGTGGCGCACGTCTTTGCGATCGCCGGCTTGTTGCCCTGCGTGTTGCAGGTGATCAGACGCAGCTTGATGCTGTTCGACTTGTTGACCTGCGCGATGTGCGTCTTCGCCGTTGCGAGCGCCGGCCCGTCGAACGGCGCCATCGCGCCGACGCCGTCGTACGCCCAGCCGATCGTCACGGTCTTCGCCTGCTCCGATGCGGCCGTTCCGCCGCCGACGACGGCGATCGCCGCGACCGCCACGGCCAGCAGAGCGAGCGTCGCTCTCCATACCTTCTTCATGTCTGCCCTCCTGTCGGTGATACCTGCCACGATGCTTCCTTGCCTTTGACGAGCGCGTAGAGCAATGCGTGCAATGGCACGGGAACGGTTCGTTTCTCCGCTTCGCGAACGAGCGAACCCGTGATGAGCTCGATCTCGGTCTGCCGGCGCGCGTCGACATCCTCGAGCATCGACGGGTAGTGCGCGGATCCGCGCTGCGTCGCGAGGACGTTCATCTCCCACGGGTCGTCGTGGAGCTCGATCCCGGCAGCGGCCGCGACGGCCTTCCCCTCGTCGACGAGCCCGTGGACGAGGTGGCCGAGGTCGCCCGGGTCGGCCTCCTCGGCGAAGTGGAAGTCGTGCGGAAGCCCGGTCAGCGCGGCGGTCGCGTTGACCGACGCGTTGAAGATCAGCTTCGACCACTGCGCGGGGCGGAGATCCGGGAGCGCCTCGGCCTTCAGGCCCGACGCGACGATGGTGTCGGCGATGTCCTGGACGACCGCGAACGGCGTGTCCTCGTACGGGCCGAGCCACGTCTCCGTGTCGAGGATGTACTCGACGTGCGTGTCCGAGTGGCGCGTTCCGCTCATGAACGTGACGCCGGAGACGATCTGCCAGTCGCCGTGCGCGCGCACGACCTCCTCGGCACCGATCCCGTTCAGGACGGTGACGATCGTCGCCTCCGGGAAGCGACCGGCGAGCTGACGGGCGGCCGACTTCGAGCCCGGACGCCTTCGTCGCGACGATCGCGACGTCGAACGGCGGGAGCGCATCGGGGTCGTCGGTCGCCGTGACGGTCGCCTGGTACTCGGTCTTGCCGGTCACGCGAAGCCCGCGTTCGTTCAACGCGTCAGCGTGTTCGCGCCGTCGCGTGAGCACGGAGACCTCGCACACGCGAGCCAGATGACCCGCGAAGAGGCTCCCGATGACGCCCGCTCCGACGATGCAGACCCGTTCCACGCTGCCTCGCGAGTATCTCAGCGCGGTGACATGTCAGTCAACCGCCACTCGACTTGACCCGGCTCGCCAGGCGGCGGAACTCCGCGTCGGTGACGAGGCCGCGCTTCCGGGTACCGGCGCGCTTGACCGCATCGAGCAGAGCCGCGTGCCGCTCCTCCGGAACGTCGAGCCCGAGCTCCTCGACCTTGATCCGGATCGAGTCGATCCCACTCTTCTTCCCGAGGACGATCCCACGCTCGGCGCCGACGAGCTCGGAGGAATACGGCTCGATCGCAGGCGGATCGTGGAACTGCGCAGCGACCGCGCCGGACTCCCGCGTGAAGAGGTTGTCACCCGTGATCGGCTTCCAGGGGGCGAGCGGCGTGCCCGCGAGCTCCTGGACGAGCGCGCTCAGCGTTCGCGCGTGCTCCAGCCGGAGCCGCGTCGGGATGCCGTAGAGCGCCTCGAGCGCGAGGGCGATCTCGACGAGATCGGCGTTGCCCGCGCGCTCGCCCATGCCGTTCACGGTGCCCTGCACCCAGGTCGCCCCTGCCTGCACCGCAGCGACCGCCGCTGCCGTCGCGAGCCCGAAGTCGTCGTGTCCGTGCCAATGGACGGGCACCTCGTGGTCGAAGCGCTCGACGACCTCGGTGACGAGGAACGCCGCGGCTTCCGGCGTCGCGATGCCGAGCGTGTCGACGACGACGACCTCCGCGGCGCCGGCCTCGACGGCGCTCTCATAGGCCCGCCTCACGAACTCGAGGTCGGCACGCGTCGAGTCGACTCCGAAGAAGGCGACGCGTATGCCCTCCTGCGCGGCGAACGAGACCGCAGCCGTGATGCGCTCCAGCATCGTCTCGCGCGTCACCCCGAGAGCAGCGAGCTTCCCGTCCGAGATCGGGCTCTCGATCACCGAGGCCCGAACCCCGAGCTCGACGAGCGCCTCCACGTCGGCGCGGACGGCCCGCGAGAACCCCCAGACCTCCGCCTCGAGGCCGGCCTCGAGAATGAGAGCGATCGCCTTCGCGTCGTCCTCGGACACGCGCGGGAAGCCCGCCTCGATCCGGTCAACGCCAGCGACCGAAAGCGCCGTTGCAATTTCTAGTTTTTGCTCTGGCGTGAATACGACTCCAACCGTTTGCTCGCCGTCGCGGAGGGTCGTGTCGTAGAGGCCGACCGTGACGCGCGGCTGCGGCTCGAGCGCCTTCGCGTTGAGGTCGCCGGTCCACACCTTCGAGCGGTCGAGGGTCACGGCGTGACTATCGCACGCTCCGGCGAGATACTCGGATCGTGGAGATCCATCCACTCACCCCGGAGCGGTGGCCGGATCTGGTGGATCTCTTCGAGCGCCCGGGCCCGCGCGGTGCGTGGCCGCGGACGAGCGCCTGCTACTGCATGTTCTGGCGGCTCCCGCCGACCGACTACGAGGACGGGTTCCGTCAGCGAGTCGCTGGACAACGTCAGCGGTGGCCCCAACAAGGAGGCGATGGAGGATCTCGTCGAGAGCGGAACGGTGCCCGGACTCCTCGCCTTTCGCGAGGGCGAGCCGATCGGCTGGGTGGCGGTGTCTCCCCGCGACGAGCTCGTCCGGCTCGACCACGTCCGGACGCTCGCCTCCGTGGACGAACGCGACGACGAGCGGGCGTGGTCGATCTCGTGCTTCTACGTCCACCGCTCCGAGTGGCGGACCGGCGTCGGCGCCGCGCTCCTCGAGGCGGCGATCGCCCGAGCCGCCGAGCACGGCGCGACGGTGATCGAGGGGTACCCGGTGAAGGCGGGAAGCATCGACCCGTACACGGGCTACGACACGATGTTCGCCGCGAAGGGCTTCGAGCTGCTCCGTCCGGGCAGAGGCCGAGGCCGCGCGCTCTGGCGAAGGAGCCTCTCAGGTTGAGACGATGCCGTCCGGAAACGGCGAGAGCTTCTCTGCGCCCGCGTCGGTGATGAGGAAGTTGTCCTCGACGCGAAGACCGCCTCCGCCCTCGATATAGCATCCTGGCTCGATTGCAAGAACCATGCCCGAGGCGATCTCGCCTCCGCCCGCCTGGTGCGCGTACGGCGGCTCGTGAGCCCGCGCGCCGACGCCGTGGCAGATCGGGTGCGACGGCTGGCCCGTGAACCCCATGGCGTCGATCCCGGCGCGGATTCTCCGGTCGAGCTCCGCGAGGCTCGCGCCGGGCCGCGCGAACTGGATTGCGTCCTCGTACACACCCATGAGCCCGACCTCGAGCTCGCGGTACTGCGGTGTGAGCTCCCCCGCGACGAGATTCTTCGTGTGGTCGCACCAGTAGCCGTCCGCGCACACCCAGATCTCGAAGAGCGTCGGCTCGCCTTCGACGACCGGACGCAAGGTGGTCGCCGTGAACGTCTTGATCCCCGCGCCCGACCAGACGAGCGAGAAGCCGAGCGCGAGGTCGACCTTTCCTTCCCAGCCGGTGCCCTCGCCGTGCACGAATCCCTCCCACTCCGCGGCGATCTGCGCCTCGCTCATCCCCGGCTCGAGGATCAGCTTGCAGTGCTCCATCGCCGCCGCCGCGATGTCGTTGGCGAGGCGCATGCGCTCGATCTCCTGCTCGGTCTTGAGCGCCCGTGCTCCAGCGAGGAGCGGCGTCGCGTCGGCGACGTCGCCGAACGCGCTGAACCAGTCGGCCGTGAACGTCGTCGGCTCGCCGACCATCCGGTCGGCCGCCTGCGTTCCGAGCGAGAGCTCGAGCCCGACCCGCCCGTACTCGCTCGCTGCCTCGCGTGCGAGCTCGAGCACGCGCGCGCCGGGCGGGCGCGGATCGATCGGGTCGTAGCCCTTGAAGAGCCGCACGTCGCTCGTCCACGCCATGTGCGCCGCGTCCTCCTCGGACGCCTCGAGACAGATGAGCGCAGGCTCGCCCTCACGCGGGAAGACGCACGCGTCGTACCCCTTCATCCCCCAGAAGTTCGTGAGGTAGAGGACGTTGTCGGGCGCGCGGACGACGAGCGCGTCGAGCTCCTGCTCGGCCATGAGCGCGCGCACGCGCTCGAGCTTCGCGTCGTCGCGCGGCCAGCTCACGGGTTCCTCGCCTGTGGGGCGATTGGCACGCTCTCGGCGCTCTTACAGTGCCAGGCACTGTAAAGAGCGGCTACCACCGCACGCGCGGCGGCGCGGGCTCGAAGTGCGCCTCTTCCCACGAGACCACGGGGTTGCGCAGGACGCCGATCCGCTCGATCTCGCACTCCATGACGTCGCCCGGCTTGAGATAGAGCGATGCCGCATCGGGCGAGAAGCCGGCGACACCGGACACCGTTCCGGTCGACACGACGTCGCCGGCCGAGTACCCGAGCGCCGAGTAGTGGCTCAGGATCTCCGGGATCGTCACGCTCATGCGGCTCGAGTGCGACGTCTGGCGCACCTCGCCGTTGACGCGCAGCTCCATCGCGAGGTCATGCGGATCGGGGATCTCGTCGGGCGTGACGATCCACGGCCCGAGCGGGCAGAAGGTGTCGATCGCCTTGCAGAAGCTGAAGACGCCCGAGCGCATCTCGCGCCGCTGGATGTCGCGCGCGGTGATGTCGTTGAAGATCACGTACCCGCCGATGTAGTCGACCGCCTCCTCCGGCGTGAACCACTTCCCCTCCTGCTTGATCACGACCGCGAGCTCGAGCTCGTAGTCGAGCTCCTCGGTCAGGTGCTCCGGGTAGACGACAGGCTCGTCGGGGCCGACGATCGCGTCCACGTTCTGGAAGAAGACGATCCACGGCGCGATCTCGTGCGACCAGCCCACCTGCTTCGACTCCTCCTCGTGCTCGCGGAAGTTTCCGGCCGTGTGGAAGAACTTCTTCGGGACGATCGGTGCGCGGAGCTCCGTCTGGTCGAGCCGGACGCGCTCGCCCGCCTCGTCGGCGCCCCCGGCCTCGAACAGCTCTCGCATCGACGGAACGTCGAGGACGACGATCTCTTCGCCGTCGATGTAGCCGACTCGGTCGTAGTCGAACGTGACGAGCTTCATGCGACAGCCTCCGCACGCCGCCGCGCCGCACGCAGCAGCAGGATCCGGATGAGCCCGCTGAACGGGCGCACGACGAACCAGTAGCGGCGGAACTTCCGGCGCGCGTCCGGGTCTGCGACGTGGACGCGGGTCTCGGTCGACAGTGACTTCGGGCCGACGCGGAAGTCGACGACCGCCTTGCAGGTGTCGGCGCGTGCGTACGCCGCGAACTCGTCCGGCGTGGTCGGTGACGCGGAGTCTCGGGCGCCTCCCAGCACGCGCCAGAACTGTCCCGTCAGCCCGAGCACGACTCCTTCCCCTGCGACGTCGTCGAGCGTGACGCCGGGCAGATCGCCGCCGATGAACGGCTTCGTCGAGTCGCCGTACGGTCGCCCGAGGCGGCGAACCCACCACAGCGCCCGTGCGAGCGGGATGTCCGAGATCGAGACAGCTCGAAAAGCCTCGTCGATGCGGCCGGCGGGTGCATCGATCGCGAGCGAGTGACGCTCGGAGAACTCGTAGACGGGCAAGAAGTCGTCGAGCGGTCGCATTACGCCTCGTCTCTCGCCCGCAGCCATTCGATCACGTCCGCGGCATTCCGATCGGGCGGAAAGACGGGATAGAAGACGTGCCTCACGCGCCCGGCTTCCAGCACGAGGGTCACGCGCTTGTAGAGCGTCGCCCCGCCGAACTCGAACGTCGGCAGCGCGAGCGCGTCGCGGAGCTTCAGCTCCGGATCGGCGATGACGGGAAACGGCATGTGCTCGCGCTCGGCGAACTCGATCTGCGCAGCGAGCGGCTGCGCGGAGAGACCCTGCCACGCGTGCTCCGAGCTCCGCGAGCTCGCCGGCGTGATCCCGAAATGCGCACGATTGCGGCGTGCACCCGCGAGCGCCGGGGATCGCATCCCAGCCGTCGGGGCTCGGCCGTCCGGGGGTGCCCGTCGCGGGATAGACGTAGAGCACCGCACGACGCGCGGCGAGCTCCGCGAGATCGACAGCTCCCTGCGACGACTCGAGCACGAGCGCAGGCACCTCGAGACCGACGAGATGATCGGTTGCGCCGTCATCGACAGGAGCAGGAAGATCGGCCGGGAGTTGATAGATGCTCACGCGCCGAGCCGCTTACGCGCCGGGCTTCTGATACTGGACTTGCTCCGCCTTGCGCAAGGCATCCATCGTTTCGTCGACGGTCAGAAGGACGGTCGTCTCGAGCGAGCCGAGCGCACCACCGCTGGTTATCGCCAGGGCAACCGCCGCCATGGACACGTTGTCGGGAGCCTCCCACAGGGTGTAGCCGTCGTGCGCGCCGAAGGCGTACCAGAACCCGTGGAGCTTCCCACCGACGGACTCGATGTACGTCTGAGCGGCCACTCGGCGGTCCTCCGGGTTCCCGATCATCCGGGCCCATGTCTCCGGCGTGTAGCTGAACTTCGACAGGTAGAGCGGCATCGTCACTCCTTTCATCGTCGGTCATACGACAACACACACGTTCATGGCCGCCCGCGCGTAGACCTCGGCCGTCTTCACGAGCCCGTCGATCTCGAGGTTCTCGCCTTTCACCGTGTCGAGGAGGCCCGTCGAGGTGCCGTAGTTCACGGTCGCGATGCCATATCGCGTGAGAACGGACGCGTCGGAGAACCAGCGCGTGACATCCCGCTCGGGCGCGGCGCCGAAGACCGCGGCATGCGCTTCGTCGAGCGCAGCGATGAGCGGATGGCTCTCCTCGATCTCGGCTCCGGGCGCCGTCACGTACACCTCGCCCTCGATCCCGTGCTCCGGGAACCGTTCCGCGAGCTCTCGCACCATCGCGAGCACCTCGGCCCGTGCGACTGCCATCTCCTTCGTCGGCGGCACGCGCACGTCGAGGAAGAGATCGGTGCGGTGCGGCGTCCGGGATACGCGCCAGCCGAACCCACCCTCGACGGCGCCCACATTCACGATGGCCTTCGCGCCGCGGTACGTGTTCGACGGATCCTCTTCCCACGTCGGAATCCACTCGAGGACGGCGTCGAGGACGTCGCGCATGCGCAGGATGGAATTCTCGTCGCGCCTGCCTTCAGCTGAACGCCGTGTGGATGAACGGGCCGTGCGTCGAGATCCGGAGCCAGAGCGAGCCGAAGTGCCCGAGCACGACCTTCGACTCGGTCGGCTCTCCGAGGATGCACATGTCCGCGACGCCGCCGTGCGAGACGAGGTAGCGCGAGCCGGCGGCGTACCCGCGGTACTCGGCACCCTGCGCGTCGCCGTACTGCGTCTTCTCGATCTCGCCGGCGACCGCGGCGATCATGACGTCGCCGCGCAGTCGGCACGCCGGCGTCAGCGCAGCGCGCGGAGCGCCTCGACGTAGCACGCGAGCGCGCCCTTCATGTTCGAGATCCCGAGCCCGTACAGACGCCCGTCCTCGACGAACGCACTCGGCTGGAACCCGGGCACGTGCGCGAGCCAGGGTTCGCGACCGGAGTACGACGTGTCCATGTGCCCGTTGAACATGAGACTCGGCCCGCCGCCCGCACCAGCACGCGTCCCGAGGACGTTCGCGCGGCCGTCCTCCACCTGCTGCCACTGCACCTGCAGACCCATGTCGAGAAACGTCTCGCGCATGAGCTCGGCCATCGCCTCCTCCGAGCCCGTGAAGCTCGGGATGCCGATCGCGCGCGACGCCCAGTCGACGAGCCGATCCTGGTCGATACGCAGTTCAGCCACGGACGTGTGGGAGCACCTTCTCGCCGAAGAGCCGGATCTGGTCGTGCCGGCGGTCGCCCCAGAGCTCGAGCATGACGTGCGTGCAGCCCGCGTCGCGGTACTCCTCGATCGCCGCGATGCAGTCGGCGGGCGTGCCCGCGATCGGCTTGCACTTGTCGAGGATCGCGTCGGTCACCTTCGCCTTCGCCGCCAGCCTGCCGCCCTGCTCCATCGCTTCGGCGACGGGCCGGATCTCGTCCTGCTCGAGGTTCGCCAGATCGAGCAGCGTGTCGGCCGAGCCCTGGATGTTCTGCACCTTGTTCGCGAGGTACATACCGGCGATCTCGCGGGCGCCGTCACGGCCGGCGTCGCGATCGGTCTCGTGGATCGAGGCGACGACCGTGCAGCCGATGTCGATGTCGGCGGCGACGTTCTCGCACGTGTAGCGGACGAAGGCAGGCGTCGTGATCGACGGTGTCAGACACCCGTCCGAGATCTCCCCCGCGAGCGCCTGCATCTTCGGCGCGGTCGCCGCGACGTAGACGGGCGGAACCTCGCGCGGCGTGTGCGCGTCGGCGCTCAGGCCGGGAACGTCGGCACTCCAGGTGTCGCCGTCGTACGAGAACGGCTCGCCGCCGAGGACGCCGCGGACGATCGTCACCGCGTCGCGCATCGGGCCGAGCGTCTTCGAGGTCTGCGAGCGGATGTTGTTGAGGAAGATCTTCGACGTCCCGAAGCCGAGGAGGAAGCGGCCCGGTCCTGCGGCCTCCTGCACGACTCTTGCATCCATCGCAACTTGCACCGGATGACGCGTGAACGGCGAGATGATCCCCCAGCCGATCGTGAGCTGCTCGGTCTCGCGCGCCATCAAGGCAGAGACGACCGTGGACGAGCGCGCCTCCATCCCGTGCTTGCGCCACCACGGGTACGCCTCGGCGAGCCAGATCGTGTCCATCCCGGCCTGATCCATGACGCGCGCCGACTCGAGCATCTCGTCGAGCGGCTCCATCGTCAACTGCATGACGCCGACGCGAAACGGAGGCGGCACTGCAGTTCCCGTCAGGACTCGGTCGTCGAGTGCGTCGGCCCTTCCGGCTCGGCCTCGTATGCCTCGGGCGAGGCGGGGTGAATCCCTTGCTCCGCCCCGCCCGTCGAGGCGGCAGCGGAAACACGAGTCTCCAACGCTTCGAGCACCTGCGTCACCTGCTGGTTCACGATCGGCTGCAGGACGCGCTGGCCCATCGCGCCGACCGGGCCGGCGATCTTGACGTCGGCCTCCCAGGCCATCGACGTCCCCGCGCCCGCCTCGGAGAGCGTGAACGACGTCTTCATGTCCATGAGCGCGCCGACGCCCTGGCCCTTCGCCCGCATGGACGCGAACTCCGGCTCGCGTTCCTCGAGCTTCTCGAAGTTCATGGTCATCTTGAGACCGCCGAGCCCGAGCGGCACCTTGACCTTCGCCGTCCAGTGCTTCTCGTCCTGGATCTCGAAGCTCTCCACGCCGGGCATGAGCTTCGCCATCTCGGACGGCTCGTTGATGACGCTCCACACCGTCTCGCGCGAGGCCGAGAGCTCCTTCGTCCCCGAGACGATCACTTCGAGGTCACCGAGACGTTCGCGCGCGTGGCTTCGGGATCCTGGAGCATCGACCACACCCTATGCGCTGGGTTGCAGCTGTCGTAGACGATGGCTCCGCCTGCCGCGCGGAGCGCGTCCTGGATCGCCGCGCAGATGCAGTGGATCCCGCCGCCTCCGCCCTCGCCCATGCCCTTCGCGCCGAGCGGCGCGACCGGCGACGGCGACTCCATCGCGCCCGTCTTCAGCGGCGGCATGTCCAGCGCGTGCGGCACGTGGTAGTCGTAGAAGTTGGCGGTGAGGAGGGTTCCGTCCTCGTCGTAGACGAAGTCCTCGTGCAGCGCCGCACCGATCGCATGCGCGGTCGCGCCGTGCACCTGGCCCTCGACGATCTGCGGGTTGATCCGTACGCCGCAGTCGTCGACCGCCGCGTAGTCGACGACGTCCACCACACCCGTCTCCGGGTCGATCTCGACGACGGCCGCGTGGATCTGCGTCGCATACGTGAGCGTCAGCTGCCCGGTCTTCTTCTCCGTGTCGACCATTCCGAAGTACGGCCGGCACACGTAGCGGTGGTTGAGCGTCGGGTTGAAGTCGGGCGGGAGGAACGCGTTGTTCGCGTTGATGATCGCGCCGAGCGCCATGAACGGCAGCGCGGCCTCTTCCGGGCCGTCCTTGATGCGCGCGAAGCCGTCGGCGAGCTCGATCGCCTCCGGCGGCGCCTGCAGAACCGCCGCCGCGAGCTGGATCATCTCCCCGCGCACGAGCTCGGCCGCGCCCTTCACCGCGCCGAGACCGGTGAACGCGAACTGGCTCGCGTACGTCCCGGAGAAGCCCGCGTGCGAGTTGAACCACGTGTCGTGCCCGCGCCTCACGTTCACCTGGTCGGGCGAGCAGCCGAGGATGTCGGCGACGACCTGCGCCGCGGTCGTCTCGTGGCCCTGCCCCTGCGGAACCGTGCCGAGCGTGACGACGACCTCGCCGAAGATGTCGAGCTTCACCGACGCCGCCTCGTTGTTCCCCGAGAACTGGAGATCGGGGTTGAGGAGCGTCGACTGCCCGAAGTTGTTCGTCCCCGAGTCGAGCGTCGAGCCGATCCCGAGACCGAGGAGCTTCCCGCGCTCGGCGGCCTCCTTGCGCCTCGCCTCGATCGACCCGTGGTCGATGAGCTCGAGCGCGATGTCGAGCGCCGCCGCGTAGTCGCCGGAGTCGTAGAAGCAGCCGTTCGGCGTCTCGTACGGCATCTGCTCGGTCTTCACGTAGTTGCGCTTGCGGATCTCGACCGGATCGAGATCGAGCTCGGTCGCGACGATGTCGATGATCCGCTCGGTCAGCCAGAGGTGCTGCATCCGCGAGTAGCCGCGGTTCGGCGACACCGGCGACTTGTTCGTGCAGACCTGCGTGAAGTCGACGCGGATGTTCCGCCAGCCGTACAGCCCCGGCGTGACCTGCGCCCAGATGATGCAGCCGAGCGGCTCGTAGCGCGGGAACGCGCCGCAGTCGTCGAGCGCCTTCACCTTGAACCCGGTCATCGTCCCGTCGGCCATGACGCCGACCTCGACGTCGAGGAACCAGCGCTCGTTGCCGTGCGCGTTCGCCGTGTGCTGATCCGTGCGCCACTCGGTCCACTGCACCGGCCGGCCGAGCTTGCGCGCCATGAGGCAGAGCACGACGTACTGCGGGTGCAGGCAGATCTTGTTGCCGAAGCCCCCGCCGATGTCCTGCGTGACGAACCGGAGCTTGTCGATTCCCGTGCGCAGCGCCGGCGCCATCCAGATCGCGCCGACGCCGGGCATCTGGTGGTTGCAGTGGAGCGTCCACTCCGAGGTGCCCTTGTCGTACTCCACGAGCGCGCCGGCGCACTCGAGCGGCGTCGACGAGAAGCGGTGGAAGTGGAGCTTGTCGATCTTCACGACGTGGTCGGCCTCGGCGAGCGCGGTGTCGACGTCTCCCCAGTCGAAGACGCCCGACCAGACGACGTTCGAGCCCGCGTCGTCGTGGAGGATCACCTCGTCCTTCAGCGACTCCGCCGCGTCGACGAGGACCGGCAGCTCGTCGTACACGACCTCGATCAGCTCGGCCGCGTCGCGCGCCAGCTCGCGCGTCGCGGCGGCGACGGCAGCGACCGGCTCGCCCATGTGCCGCACGCGACCGACCGCAAGCGCGTAGTCCTTGATGTTCCCGCCCGGCTCGACGGACATCTCGAAGAACGGATCCGTGTGGATCGCGACCTCGTCGCCGGTGATCGTCCCGTACACGCCCTCGAGCTCGAGCGCCCTGCGCGACGTCGATCGAGATGATCTTCGCGTGCGCGTAGGGCGAGCGGACGAAGTGGACGTAGCCCATCCCGTGCCGGCGCACGTCGTCGAAGAACGTGCCCTGGCCCTGGACGAGCCGGCGGTCCTCCTTGCGCGGGATCGACTGCCCGACGAAGCCCTTCTCGAGCGTCTTGCCGGGCTCGGTGACGGTCGTCGTCATGCCTTGCCTCCTGCCGCCACGACGGCCTCGACGATGTTCACGTAGCCGGTGCAGCGGCAGATGTTCCCCTGGATCGCGACGCGCACGTCCTCCTCGGACGGGTGCGGGTTCCGCGCGAGGAGCGCGGTCGCGCTCATCAGCATTCCCGGGCGTGCAGTAGCCGCACTGGAGCGCGTGGTGCTCGTTGAACGACTGCTGGAGCGCCGTGAGCTCACCGTCGCCGGCGAGCCCTTCGACCGTCGCGATCTTCGTCCCGTCGGCCTGAACCGCCAGCAGCATGCAGCTCTTCACGGCCTCGCCGTCGACGTGCACCGTGCACGCGCCGCAGTTGCCCGTGTCGCAGCCGATGTGCGTTCCCGTCAGGCCGAGGTCGTCGCGGAGGAAGTGGACGAGAAGCCGCCGGGTCGGTACCTCGCGCTCGATCTGCTCGCCGTTCACCTCGACCGAGACGGTGCGGCTCGTCACCGGCGCGCTCACGACTTCCTCCGCTCGGCCGCCTGGAGCACGGCGCGCACGGCCGAGACCTCCGCGAGGTGACGACGGTAGTCGGCGGAGCCGTGGACGTCCGAGGGTGGGTCGAGCGTTGCGCCGAGCCCCTCTGCGGCCGCGCGTACCGAGTCCTCCGAGAAGTCGCCGCCGAGCCGCTCCTCCATTGCGGTGGCCCGCACGGGAGACGCCGCGACACATCCGATCGCGACGCGAGCGGCGTCGCCGTCGACGGTCGCCGCGGCATTGACGATGTACGTGCCGTGCGCGCCGATCGTGACGCCGGCGAAGCCGTCGCCCGCACCGCTCGACGCCGGGACGTCGATCCGCGTGAGCAGCTCGCCCTCGCCGACCGCGGTCATGTACACGCCGAGGAAGAACTCCTCGGCGGGGACGGTTCGCTCCCCGTCCTGCCCGCGGATCGTGAACGTCGCGTCGAGCGCGACGAGGAGCACCGGGAAGTGGTTCGTCGGGTCGCTCACGCAGACGTTGCCGCCGATCGTCCCGCGGTTGCGCACCTGGACGTCGGCGATCGTCGACGCCACCTCGGCCAGGATCGGCCGCGCGACCTCGACCTCCGAGGAGCCCATGAGCTGCGTGCACGTGACCATCGCGCCGATCTCGAGCATCCCGTCGGACGAGAAGCCGATCGTGCGCAGCTCGGCGAGATCGGCGAGATCGACGAGCACGTCGGGCGCCGCCGCGCGCGCCTTCATGACGTTCACGAGCGTCTGGCCGCCGGCGAGCGGGCGCGCGCCGTCGTACGTCGCGAGCACCGAGATCGCCTCCTCGACCGTGGCCGGGCGTGCGTACTCGACCTCGCGCAGGAGCATGCCGAGATTCAGTCACACGGCGCCGTGACATGTCAAGCGAGGTCGGTTCCCGATAGGTTCTCGGGCGGCATGGAAGCCCCGCGAGACGTTCCGGACATCGGGAAAGTGTTCGACGACCACGTGGCCGCGGAGTTCGTCGACATGGATCTCGACGCGACGATGGCGACGATGACCGACGCCCCCTACGTCTACCACCTGCCGGCGATGACCGGCGGCGTCGGGGTCGAGGACGTGCGCCAGTTCTACGGAGACCACTTCATCGGGAAGTGGCCGGCAGGACATCGAGATCACTCCGGTGTCGCGGACGGTCGGCGCGGATCAGGTCGTCGACGAGCTCGTCCTCTCGTTCACGCACGACATCGAGATGCCGCAGCTGCTGCCGGGAGTCGCGCCGACGGGGAAGCACGTGCGGCTCGCGTTCTGCGTGGTCGTCGGATTCGAGGACGGCAAGGTCGCGCACGAGCACATCTACTGGGATCAGGCCTCGCTCCTCGTGCAGATCGGGCTGCTCGATCGCGCCGGGCTCCCGGTCACCGGCGCCGAGCAGGCCGCGAACCTGCTCGATCCCCGAGCGCAGCCGCTCAACGCGCTCATCGGACGCGCGCTAGCCGGCACCGTCTATAACCCGGCCATGCGCCGGGATCTCCCTGCCGGCACCGTCACGTTCCTCTTCACCGACATCGAGGGCTCGACGCGACTGCTGCACTCGCTCGGCCCGGATGCGTACGCGGAAGCGCTCGCGGAGCACCGACGAGTCCTGCGGGACGCCTTCGCGGCGCACGGCGGCGTCGAGATCGACACCCAGGGCGACGCCTTCTTCGTCGCGTTTCCGACCGCGAGCGGCGCCGCCGACGCCGCGCGCACGGCGCAGGACGACGCTCGCGATCCGGGCCGATCTCGGTTCGCATGGGACTGCACACGGGAACGCCGACCGTCACCGGGGAGGGCTACGTCGGCGTCGACGTGCACCGCGGCGCCCGCGTCGGCGCGCTCGCCCACGGTGGCCAGATCGTTCTGCTCACCCGCGACCGCGGCGCTTCTCGACGGGCGCGAGCTGCCGCGACCTCGGGCCTCCATCGGCTCAAGGACTTCGACAGCGCCGATCCGGCTCTACCAGCTCGGCTCGGGCGACTTCCCGCCGCTGCGAACGCCGCGGGAGCGTCGACCTGCCCGACTCCCAGCGACTCGCTTCCTGGGACGCGAGCGCGAGCTGTTCGAGGCCGTCTCGCTCGTGTACGAGCACGACCCACGGGTGCTGACGATCCTCGGCCCGGGCGGAACCGGCAAGACGCGCTTCGCCCTCGAGCTCGCCCGCCTCCTCGCCGAGGAAGCGGACGGCGGGACGGTCTTCTGCGCGCTCGCGCCGCTGCGCGAGCCCGACGCTCGTGCTCCCGACGATCGCGAACGGCTCGGCGCCGCGTCGGCGACGTCGAGGCGATCGCTGCCCGGGTCGGTGACAGGCGCACGCACGTCGTCGTCGACAACCTCGAGCACCTGCTGCCCGAAGTCGCGCGTCCGCTCGGGGAGCTCGGCCGCCGCGCCCGAGCTGCGGCTGCTTCGTCGACGAGTCGTGAGCCGTTGCGCATCCAGGGCGAGCGCGAGCTCGACCTGCCACCACTCGCTGGACGACGAGGCGATCGCGCTCTTCGTCGAGCGCGCGCACGCGGTCCGCGCGGATCTCGAGGCCGACGAGCACGTCGCCGAGCTCTGCGCGCGCCTCGACCATCTGCCGCTTGCGCTCGAGCTCGCTGCCGCGCGGACGAAGCTCCTCTCGCCCGAGGCGCTGCTCGAGCGCCTCGACGCGCGCCTCGACCTGCTCAAGGGCACGCGCGACGCCGACGAGCGTCACGCGACGCTGCGAGCGACGATCGCCTGGTCGTACGACCTCCTCGACGAGGACGAGCAGCGGCTCTTCCGGCGACTCGCGGTCTTCCGCGGCGGCTGCACGCTCGAGTCCGCCGAGGCAGTCTGCGATGCCGATCTCGACACGCTCGCCTCGCTGCTCGACAAGAGCCTCGTGCGCCGGCGCACGGGCGCGCTCGGCGAGGAGCGCTTCTGGATGCTCGAGACGATCCGCGAGTTCGCGCTCGAGCGGCTCGAGGAGTCGGGCGAGGCACGACGCGATCGCGCCGGCGGCACGCCGAGCGGATGCTCGAGATCGCCCGATCCGCGCATCTGACGCGAGGACGACGACGAGCCGTTCGAGCTCGGCGCTGGCCTCGCCGAGCGCGACGACCTCCGCGCCGCGCTCGACTGGGCGGCGGAGCACGATCCCGAGCTCGCGCTCGAGCTCGCGATCGAGCTCGAGAACTTCTGGAATGCGCATGCCCCGACGGAGGGCGTGCAGCGGCTCGACCGATCTGCTCGACTCGCGCCGGCGAGCTCCGCCCGAGCTCCGAGCGCGCGCGCTTCGCGTCTCGGCGGAGCCGCTCGACCTGCTCCGGACGATCCGACGAGGCTGACGGTCTCGTGCGAGGAGAGTCTTGCGCTCTATCGACGAGCTCGGCGACGAGCGCGGCGATCGCCTCGCGTCGAGCACCGCCTCGCCTATCGAGCCTGCGCGGCGCGAGGACTGGGACGCATGCGCGACGCTGACTCGACGAGTCCGCACGCGCTCGCGCGAGGGCAGGTTCCCGCTCGTCGAGACGCACGAACGCTGTACCTGCTCGGCGAGCTCGCGCTCGCACGACGGCGACCTCGAGCGAGGCGATCGACGCTCACGAGCGCGAGTCGCGACGCTGCGCTGCGACGATCGGGCTGGGACTGGTGGGAGTCGGGTCAGCTGCACGCTCCTCGCTGATGCTCGCGCTCGATCGCGGCGACCTCGACGAGGCCGAGCGAGCAGCGCGTCGCGGCACTGCGGCTCGAGCGTGCAGCAGGAGAACCGATCTCTGGCGCTGCGACACGCTCGCCGGCCTCGCGCAGGTCGCGCTCGCGCGCGGCGACCTCGAGCGTGCAGGCACTCTCTGGGGCGCGGCAGAGCGAGGCCGAGCGTCTGCCCGGATGGCCGGACGCAGCGCCGCGCCGTCGCGGCGGCGCTCTCGTCGACGAGCGATCCGGTGTTCCGTCGCGCCGTCGAACGCGGACGCGACGCTCGATCTCTGGGACGCCGTCGCGATCGCGCTCGGCGAGCTCGAGCTGCCTCAGACCGTGCCGTAGAGCGCGAGCACGATGCGGACGAACACCTTCGTCTCGTTGTAGAGACCGACCTCGCGCACGGCTCGCGCGCCCTGGTACCAGCCGGCGAGCGCGAGCCGCCGGTCGCCGCCGAACTCGTCGAGCTGCCAGCGCAGGTAGCGAACGCCCGCGCGCACGTTCCCCTGGTAGTTGCGCGGCGTCCGCTCGCCCGAGGAGCACGAGGTCGACGAACTCCCACGTCTCGGGCAGAAGCTGCATGACGCCGAGCGCGCCGACGCTCGAGACGACGTCCTGCTGGAAGCCCGACTCCATCCACGCGAGCGCGCGCGCGAGCGTCGGGTCGACGCCGTAGACCCGTGACCAGTAGTCGATCGCCGCAGCGGACGCTGTCGCGGCTCGCCGGCGGGCCTGCGGCCGGCGGCGACGTCAGGCGCGCTCCCCTCGGGAGCGCGAGGCGCTGGTTCGGGACGATCACGTTCATGAGCGACAGGCGGTTCCGACGCGCGAGCCGCCACGGGCTCACGTGGTAGCGCGCCGCGATCGAGAAGAAGCTCTCGCCCGGCTGGACGACGTGCCACCTCGTCGCGGAGCCGGCGTCGGAGTCGTGCGGCCGGCGAGCGAGCGATACGTCTTCGGCCCGGCGATCCCGTCGGGCGAGAGGCCGCGCCTGCTCTGGTAGCGGCGCAGCGCGACGCCCGTGCTCCGGGTGAACCTCCCGTCCACCGCTCGCGCGCCGAGCCCGTAGCGCCGCAGCCGGAACTCGAGCACCGCGACGTCCCAGCCGATCGAACCGACCCCGAGCTCGCGCTGACCGAGCAGAGGCTGGCCGCGCGCCCCGAGCGCCCGCTTGGTTCCGCGGCCGACGAGACCGGTGGCGCGGATTCCCTCGAGCGCGCTGGAACGCGAGGAGTGCCTTCGTCGTCTGCGGCCCGCGCACGCCGTCGACCGGACCAGGATCGAACCCGTGGGCGCGGAGCCCGACCTGGAGTGCGGCGACGCGAGCACTGGCCGCGAGCCCGCTGGGAGCGAACACGAGGACACCAATGAACACCGCGACGCCGAGGACGGCGAAGCGACGCATGTCGTCGGATTTCGCCGCATCGCCGCCTCCGTCCTCCCCGCCAGAGCCGCCCGAAACGCGTGGCTACAATCCCGCGGCTGCCTTCCCCGGTAGCTCAATTGGCAGAGCATCCGGCTGTTAACCGGAGGGTTGTTGGTTCGAGTCCAACCCGGGGAGCTGCGAAGTACCTGCAAAGGCCGTAGAAACGACGAGGGCGCCCGGTGAGGCGCCCTCATTTCGTACCGAACTTTGTACCGACCTCGGACTACGCGCCCTAGCGTTTGACGATGTTGTGCGCCTCGAAAATCTCCGGTTCGGCGGAAACCTGGATACCCACGTCTGCGAGAAGCGGCATCAACTGCTCGCCGTACGCCTGCAACTGCTCTCGAGAGTCCCAGATCTCGCTGACACGCAAGTCGCCGTCCGTTCCAAAGCAAATGTGGTACTCCATGCCGTCAGGAGGAAACTCAATTCCGTCGTCTTTGTGTCGTCGGACGGATTGCTTCGTCGTACTTCTCGGCCGTCAGGTTCTCGGGCGCGAAGCGGACAACGATGCTCATGAGGCGATTCCTCCAATGCTCGGGGTTGAGGGGAGCCTATCCGCGATTGTTGAGGACACTCCCCGAACACCCGGTTCTCCGCCCGCTCGGCCGCTCCGGCGGGCATCTTCGCCAGAGCCCGCCGCGCACCTCCTCCCGACGCAAATCTCACAGAACGTCCTCGCCGCTCAACCGCTCGAGCTCCGCGCGAGGGATCCGCCAGTAACGCCTAAGGACCGTTACCTAGCCGGGCCGCGCGAATGTCGCCTCTGCGAGGTGCCGCCGCACCGTCGCCGGTTGCACCCGAAGCTCCTCAGCGAGCTCGTCGACCGTCAACACGGTTGGCTTAGTGCGAGCATCCACCATTATCCGCAAGGACTATAGCATCATTGTGTCTTTGCAATTAGCCACCGAAGCAAGGAGCGGTAACCGTTCGGTCTCCCGGCGAATTGACTCCCTCGTCCGGACGCCGTCCTACCCTCGGGTGCCATGCGAGTGGCTGTGACAATCGCGGCGGGTGCAGCTGTCGTCGTCGCTGTGGCGTTGCTCTGGCTGGCGAGCGAGGCCCATTTCGGTGGATGTGTTGACGAGGTCAGCGCCCGCTATCCGCCGATCGCCGTCTCCGCCTTCTCCGGAGATGAGACAGGCCCGCTCAAGGTCGCGTACGACGCTGAGCGGACAGAGGCACTCTCGGAGTGCTCACGTTTTCCCTGGTAGCTGTCAGAGACTGCAGAGCGCGTACGCCGTCAGGGTTATCGAGCCCGTGAGCGACACGCCGGTGGCGACGACGGTCGCACTCCAGATGTTCGCGGCGCTCGGATACGACGACCGCAGCGCGATGAGAGCCTCGAGCCCAGTACTCGTGACCGTAGTGTGAGAGCCGCCTCCGAGAATCAGCTTGCCAGCGTCGCAGGAGACGCTGATCGATGTCGTCTCTCCGATACTCAACGTGGAGAAGTTCACGGTCGCTGACTGACTCTTGAGCGTCGCACCGGCAGGCCCGGCCGGGCCTTGGGCGCCGGTCGCTCCCTGTGGTCCCGCTGATCCTTGCGGCCCCGTAGGGCCGGTCGCTCCCTGTGGTCCGGCAGGGCCCTGCGGTCCCGCGGCCCCCGCCTGGCCTTGAGCGCCTGCTGGCCCCTGCTGTCCCGTCGCGCCGGTCTCGCCTTGAAGGCCCTGCGGGCCGGTAAGACCTGTGTCTCCCTGCGGCCCTGCAGGGCCTGTCGGACCTTCCGGGCCGGCAGGCCCGGTTGCACCGGCCGCTCCTGGGGCTCCCGCTGGGCCAGCCGGCCCGCTCGAACCTTGTGGGCCGGGATCCCCCTGTGCTCCTTGCGGGCCTGGATCACCTTGCGGCCCAGATGGGCCTGTGAGCCCCTGCGGACCGGCTGGCCCGGCATCTCCCTGCGGACCAGCTGGCCCCTGATGACCGATAGGCCCGGCGGGTCCCGTCGCACCCACCGCACCCTGCAGGCCCTGAGGACCGGCATCACCCTGCGGGCCTGGCACTCCCTGGATCCCTTGCGCACCCTGGGGCCCGGCTGGGCCGGCAGCGCCGCTGGGTCCGGGTACACCCTGCTCGCCTTGGGGACCTTCCGGGCCCGTAGCGCCCGTTACTCCCTGCGACCCTGGCTCGCCTTGGGCGCCCTGCGGTCCTGGCAGACCAACGGACCCCGTGGCGCCCGTGGCTCCGGCCGGGCCAGCGTGACCTGTTTCCCCCGTCGGGCCCGGGGCGCCGAGTTCGCCCTGCAGTCCCTGAGGCCCAGGCGGACCAGCTCGAGCCGCTAGGGCCGGCTGATCCGGACCCTCCGGGTGGCCCAGCGGGTCCCTGGGCTCCTGGGTTTCCGGCCGGGCCTTGCAGGCCTGCCTGACCGGGAAGCCCCGGCGTTCCTTGCATTCCTCGCTTGCCTCTCGGGCCGCGCTTACTCCAAGACGCACGGCGCTCCCACGGCTGGCACCCAGCTTTCGCGTGAACGAGACGCAGCTTGCCGGACCGCTTGCTCCAACAAGCGCCGTAGGTTCCCTTCAGACTAGGCCGACCGGGCCAGTGCGTTCGGCTGTCGCCCGATGCGCTCGCCGCCTGTGTGAGCAGCATCAGTCCCGCGAGCATCGCGGTGGCGGCAACCAACAGGCTCGATTTCGCAATCATCTCGGTTCGACTCAGTGGGCTTCGGTCAAAACCAGAGCGTCCCCCTCCCGTGGAAGGGGGACGTGATGGGCATGAGTCGGCGGTGTGCCCGCGCGTGACAACGCACGCGTCGTCTCGTTGGCCAGGCCTTCCCATTGGGGTCTCGCCTGACCTGGCTCCGCACACGGCGCAGCCCGAACCGCCCCTGCTTTGAGGGGCGCCACTTTGGCCGTGCTAGTCCCCCGGGAGGGGTAGCGGCGGCGGTTGTGAGGCACTCGGACGAGTGAACTTGCGATCGCGAGCGCACGAATCGGTGGGCTCCGGCTTCGTACTGGGCATATCCCCACTCCCTTCCTGCAAAGGAGAAGGTATGGCCAGGCCATTTCGCACGACATTGACGCACGCGGGGCGCTCCCAGGACGCCAGGGACACCGACGCCCCTCACAGCCACGTGCTCTCGGCCGATAAGCGGTACGAGGGCACCCGGACAAGGAGACTCGCGATGTTCAAGCGCAACACACGCCCAAGCCGGCTGGGGGCGGGTTTCGTTCTCGCCCTCCTGGCCGGCCTCGTTCTAGCCTTGCCGGTCGCCTCGAGCGGCCAGCTACCGCCGATTCCTGCACCGCCACCTCCGGGACTGCCTGATCCTGGTCCCGCCCCGGTACCGGGCGCGAGCGTGACCGTGTGTCAGGTCACCGGGAGCGCAAGCGCTCCGAACTTCCTCCAGGTCGAGGTCTCGGTCGACCAGCTGGCCGCGTACCTCAACCAGTTCCCGGGATCCTTCGCGGGTCCGTGCCCTGCTCCGGGCGCAGGCAACGGTGGGAACCCACCTCTGAACGGCGCGGTGACCGTCTGCCGTGTCAGCGGCAGCGCAAGCGCACCGGTTCTGTCCGAAGTGCTTGTCGCAGCCAACCAGGTCGCCGTCTACCTGAACCAGAACCCAGGCTCGTTCGTCGGCACCTGTCCGCCGACAGCAGGCCCGCGGTAACGGCGGCGGCCCTGGCGGAGGAAGCGGCCCGCTGAACGCGGTCGTCACCGTCTGCCGTGTCACCGGCAACGTCGATGCCCCCGAGATCGCCCAGCTCACGCTGAGCGTCGACCAGGTCGTGGCGTTCCTGAACCAGAATCCAGGCTCCTTCATCGGCACCTGCCCTGGACAGGGTGGCCCTGTCACGCAAGGCCCTGGCCGCATCCTCGGCATCCCGCTGGAGCCGCGCTCACGATCTGCCAGGTGACGACTAACGCCAAGGTTCGCCGCTTTCTCCAGGTCAACGTGACCATCGATCGCGTGGCGGCGTTCCTGAACCAGAATCCCGGCTCCTTCGTCGGGCTGTGCCCGAACTCAGGCGATCCGAACGGGACGCTCGGCAACGAGCCGCTCGGCTACGTGACGATCTGCCGGGTCACCGGTGACGCACAGAGCCCGCTGGCCGCAGTCACGGTGCGGGTCGATCAGCTGCAGGCCTATCTAACGCAGGCAGGGACGATCGTTCCGGCCCCGACCGCCGGCTGCCCGCGCCCGAACACACCGCCCGGAGGGGGAAGCGGAGGCGGTGACGGCGGTGGTGAGCCGTCGACCACCGCGCCGGGTCAGACGACGACGATCGTCGTGAAGACCACGCCGAACACGGTCGTCACGGCCACCGGCGCCGGGGTCAACACGTCGACCAAGAGCAATAAGAAAGGCAAGGCCAAGGTGAAGGTGACGCCGAAGCGGGCGGGGATCGTGACCATCCGCGCTTCGGGGAACAAGCCCGTGAAGCGCATCGGTGTGGTTTCCAAGAGCAAGTCCGGCGCCAACCTCACCGGCTGAGCGACACGACGGGCCGGCGCTGCCAGCGCGGCGCCGGCCCATCCCAACCACCTCAAGGAGAAACCCGAAATGACCCCGAGCCTCACAACGCGGCGAGCCCTTCGAGCGGCAGCCCCTCTGCTCGTCGCAGGCGCGCTCCTCGCCGGCGCCGTCGTGTCGCAGGACTCGCCGGCGGCACCACTCGACGTCACCGGGCACGCCTCCGCCGCAGCTTCCAAGTACCCGAAGGCAGGCGTGATCGTGCAGACGAAGCTCGCCGCGCACGCGCGACCGTCCGCGTCGTCGCCGAGGATCAAGGTCTTCTCCCAGTTTCGAAGCGACTTTCGTCCCACCACGCTTCTCGTCCTCGGCGAACGCACGGCCAAGGGCCGGCGCTGGCTGAGGCTGTCCCTGCCCATGCGGCCGAACGGTCGCGTTGGGTGGGTGCAAGCCGAGGCGGTGCAGATGCGACCCGTGCGGCGCAGCATCGCGATAGACCTCTCCGCGCGGAGACTCCGCGTGGTCGAGAACCGAAGGACGCGGTTCTCGACGCGCGTCGCGGTCGGTCGTCGCGGAATGGAGACGCCGACCGGCCTCTTCTACCTCACGGCGACGTTCAAGCCCAAGGAGCGCTTCCTCGGCACGTTCGCCTTCGAGACGAGCGCCTACTCGAAGCTCTCCGAGTGGCCGGGCGGCGGCGTCGTTGGCCTGCATGGCACCTCGATGCCCTGGCTGCTGGGGCAGGCCGTCTCACATGGCTGCGTCCGCGTGTCGAATGCCGCAGCGCTCGTGCTCAAGCGGCTCACGCCTGCGGGCACGCCGCTCAAGATCGTGAATTAACTTTCCCAACGCGCTCTGGCTGATGAATGGACGTCGAGAGCTGGCGGCTAGAAGAGCCTGATGAACACGTTCAGCAGGATCGTCAGGAGCACCGACCCGACGAGCGAGATCAGAACGCGGGAGGCGCGATGGGCTACCCGGAGACTGCCACGATCGCGTCGACGATGATCGGGACGTTGAGCGGTGAGGAAGCCTGGCCGGGCGCCGAACGAGCGTGACGGCCCGCGTCGCCCCAATTTCGATGATCAGGTCGCTGAAGCCGTTTACGACCTTCGTGTTGTCGTGGAAGTCCGGGGCCGTCTGCACGTAGCCAACGGCCCGCAGCCACTTCGTCACGCGATCGAGATCGCCGAGTTCGTGCTTGAGCGGGGCGATGATCGAGAGGCCTGTCAGCCGCGCCGCCCATAACCCTCCTCCTCTGTCAGATCTCGGCCGACCATGCCCGCGACCAGAACGTCGGAGCCATCGAAGGGGGCCATGGCCAGCGACATATGCCACACCTTCATGGACGTTGACCAGCTTGAAGTTGCCCGGCGGTTTCATCGGTGCCGGAAGGAACGATCCCAAGTTCTTCCAGTCGGGCCTCGGTGTCCCTCACAACCCGACGTTGCGAACTCCCCGAGATACCTGCAACCCGGATACCTCGGCAGGCGAGCATGGCCGCGCTGTTCAACGAGCTCGCGCGGCGCGACGCCTATACCTGCGTCCAGACGAGACCCGTGAAGTTTGGCGACGAGTGGCGGATGCGTGAGGGACTCGTATACGCACACCCCCCGTCGTGGATTGGGGGGAGCCTGCGCTGCGACTCGCGAGGGGCGACCACAAGCGGCAGCTCCCCCCATTTCGCCTCGGGACCGATCTGCGCGGCGTCGAGGTGACAGGTTGTACCTCGGCGGCTTGACGGTCAAACCAACTCAGGGCGGCGCACGAGTCGTACTGACGGCCCCTGGTTTGCGCCTGCGAGGAAATCGCGGTAGCCCCTCGTCGACCGGACCGGGTACGGTCCTGTCGTGCCCGACACGCCGATCGTGATTCTTCGGTTCCCGGACGGCGAGGTCGAGTACCGATCCACACAACGCGAGCTTCCCATTGGGGCGCAGATACGAGCCCGTGGCTGTCTGTGGCGTGTGCGCAAGTACACCGAGAGCGGCGCCGCGATTCTCGAGTCTGCCGAGGTGTCGGGCCAGGGCACACCCGGTAGCCGGACGGTCAACCCGAGCCCGATCGGGGACGAACCCATGACGATCGAGGTTCTCGCCGCCACCTGACGCGGGCAGCCCAGCGCGAAGGGCTCGCTCGAGCCACGTGCTTCGTAGGATCCGCTCTCTGTTCCGCAACCGAGGAGGTTGGCATGGCCGTCGCTCACATCTCGGAGTTCCCGATCGGTGACCGATCGACCGAGAACTACGAGTTCATGAAGGAAAAGCTCGCCGGCGAGAAGATCGACGGGCTGATCTTCCACACCGCAGGCTTCGACGACGACAACGGGGTATGGCGGCTGGTCGACGTATGGGAGACCCGCGAGCAGGCCGAGAAGTTCATGGAGCGGATGATGGGGATGGTTAGGCCCGAGGAACTCCCGCGCCCGGACACCGCGGCTCAGCGTCCGACTCGCGAGGGTCTCTACGATCTGCACGACCTCGTGACCAGCCGGCCCGAGTGACTGCTGATCGGAGTCAGTTCAGCGACGTCGTGTGCTCCTTCTGCGGCCGACACAACCGCGAGGTACGTGTGGTCACGAACCGCGAGGGACTGATCATCTGTCAGGTCTGCGTCGCAAAGTGCGCGACGATTTTCGATGACGAGGTTGGGCTCGAGCCGCCAGCGGCACCGTGGCCGGATCGCTGGCCGCTGAAGGCTTAGCTCGTTCACGGCTGGTGTAGTCGGCTCACACCACCCCGGCTCGCAGACGTTGTCTTCGGCGCCGAGATGTGCGATCGTGCGGCGCTCGCGGCGGGCTGCAGCTCCACTCCCCGGTGAACCCTCCCCCTACCGGCGCAGCTCGCCGCGTCCCCTCGAACCACCCGCGGCCTCGACACACAGCTCGCCTCACGACGCAAGTGACCACCCCCCTCCAAACCACGAACGTCGCGGACGGCATAGGGTTGCTCCAACCCAACCAGGAGGTTCCGATGGCAATCGCACGCATCGCGGCGTTCGAAGGAGTCAGCCAGGAGCGGATCGACGACGTCCGCGGCAGGATCGAGGGTGATGAGCGCCCCGAGGGACTGCCGGCCAGCGAGATGATCCTGCTTTACGATCCCGACTCCGAGAAGTCGCTCTCGATCATGTTCTTCGAGAACGAGGACGACTACCGGACAGGCGACGAGACGCTCGGCGCCATGCCGACGCCGAGCACGCCGGGGCAGCGCACGTCCGTGGCGAAGTACCACGTGGCCGCGCGGAGGAGCTCGTAGCTCGTGGTTAACCGGAGGGTTGTCGGTTCGAGTCCAACCCTGGGAGCTGCGTAAGCCCGGTGCGAGCGGCAACCTGCTGCCGCCATGACATGAGTCACCGCCCGCAACCGGGGTCTTCCCCCACTTCACTAGATGCGGTGGCGGCGAGAAACTTGCGCGCAGCGCGAAGCTAGCGCACGGTGAACGCGAAGTCCCGGGCGACGAGCGTGCCGCCCGTGCGCACGCTGATCGTCCCGCGGAGCACCTTCCCCTTCGCCGCACGCGGCACGACGAACGCACACGTCGCCGAGCCGTGCGACGACGCGCCCAGTCGCGCGCACCGCGACCCCGCCGCGAGCACGCGGCAGCCGACGTTCCCGAGGCGATCGACTCGTCCCGTGTCCGATCTCGTCACGGGCAGGCTCACCGTGAACGACCGGCCGGCCGTCGGACGGCTCGGCGTCGCGACCGGCTCCGTGGCCACCAGGATCAGCGCAGGACGGTTCGCGAGCGCATACCCCCAGTACGAGAGGTCGCTCGGCGCGAAGTCCACGCGCCACGAGCGCCTTCGACCGCCGTGTTGAGATCGACGCCGAGGACCGAGAAACCGAAGCGACGCGCGTTGTCGAGCTCCCGCACGTGCAGGTCGAGCGCGACGACGTTGCGCGCTGTTGCGCGCTCGAACCTGCATGGGCGGCGTGTCCCGTGCCCAGCGTCGACCGTTCCATCGCTCGAGGACGACCTCGCCGCCGACGAGCGTGATCGACAGCTCGGCTCCGCCGTCGCCGGTCTCCGGATTCGAGTCGGCGTCGATCGTCAGCACGATCGCGGACTCGGACGGGAGCGTCGCGTAGTTCGGAGTGGTGATCGCGAACGTGATCCAGCCGCTCTTCGCGTCGCTGACACGGACCGACGTGACATCCGGCGCAGCATCGTGATCGCCGGTCGGGTCGGGGAATGCCGTCTGGGTCGGGCCTGCGTACGCGGAGCGGCCGGCGTTCGGGGCGTAGTCCGAGGCGACGAGCTCGTCCTCGCCGAGAGACTGCGCGCGTGAGCTCACGACGAGCATGCCGAACGACGCCTCCGCGGCGATCGAGGCGCGAGGCAGCGAGACGGTCAGGACACCCGCGGCGAACGAGGCGGTGACGTCGTCGGTCGAGCCCGCGACGAGCTGCGAGCCGTCCCATGCATAGAGCTCCACGCCGCCGTCGGCGCTGTAGCGCACGAGCGCCTCGTCGCCCGCGCGCCGGTGTCGCTGATCGGAGTCGAGATCGAACCAGAGGTTCACCCAGCTCCTCGCCGGCAGCGACGTGTAGTTGCCGACGCTGAGCTTGATGGCGAGCACGCCCGGCGTCGTCTCGCCGAGCTCCACCGACGTGATGTCCGGTGCAGCGTTCGAGTCGCCCGCTGCGTCCGAGTAGCCGCGAGCAGCGAGTGCCATGCCGCCGAAAACGAGCACCGCCACGGCCACGCCGCCCACGAGGAGGCGTCTCAACCGGTGCCTACGACCGATGCGTGCTCGCGAGACGTGCCCGCACTCTCGACGAGACCCCGGCGATGTCAAACCCGCGCTCGAGCGTCGCTGCGAGAATCGCCCCGTGCACGACGTCCTCGAGTCGACGGCGAACCAGCTGCGCGTCGCCAAGCGCCTGGCGCCTCGGCGTGGTGCGTCCTTCGCCGAGCGCTTCGGTCGCCTCGACGACCGGCTCGTGTTCGTCGTCGGCTCGCCGCGCTCGGGAACGACCTTCCTCGCAGGTGCGATCGGCTCGCTCTCCGGGTTCGTCGACCTCGGCGAGGTCGCGCCCGTGAAGGCCGCCGTGCCCGAGCTCGCCGCTGCTCGCGCCCGAGCAGGCAGCCGCTCGCCTGCGGCGAATCCTCGCCGTCGCGCGTCGCGTCGGACTCGTCGGGTCGGTCGTCCCGTCGAGCAGACGCCGGAGATGGCCTTCGTCGTCCGCGCTGTTCCGCTCGCCTATCCCGATGCCCGCATCGTGCACATCGTTCGCGACGGTCGCGACGTCGTCTGCTCGCTCCTCGAGAAGCCGTGGCTGCGACGCGAGCAGGCGGCATGCCGACGACGCCGGCGTGCCGTACGGCGCGTATGCGCGCTTCTGGGTGGAGCCCGAACGCCGAGCCGAGTTCGAGGCGGCGAGCGACGCGCGTCGCGCGGCCTGGGTCTGGCGGAGCTACGTCGCGGCGGCGCGGGCAGCGGAAGGGGCGCTCGAGATCCGGTACGAGGATCTCGCCGCCGATCCGGAGGCCGTTGCCGCGGCGCTCGCCGACCACCTCGACGTCCGCGTCGAGCCGCTGGCCGTTGCCCTCGGACGCGCACACGCGTCCTCGGTCGGCCGCTACCGCACGGATCTCACCGCCGAGCAGCTCGACAGAGGTCGAGGAGGAGGCCGGGACGCTCCTCCGCGAGCTCGGCTACGCTGTAGGGCGAAGCGTCTCGCTCAGGTCAGCTCGGCCAACGCTTGTCGGACCTTCGCGAGGTGCGCCTGGAGCTCGGTCGTCCGTGCAAGATCCGCACCCGAGAGATCGCGCTTCAGCTTCCGCTCGCGCAGCCGCAGCAGGAGCTCCGTCCCCGTCCGCTCGTCGAGCGCCTCCTGCGCGGCTCGAGCGTCGAGCTCTGCGTGCAGGGCGGTGAGCTCGGAGTCCTCCTTGCCGGTCACGAGCATGTTGCGGAACCGCCGGTTCACCTCCGAGTCGAAGTGATCGGCGGAGAGCTCGGCGAGGTAGCGGCAGGAGCGAGGAATGCGCGACGCACGCTGCGAGAACCTCGCGCTCGAGCCGGTCGCCGGCGTCGAGGAGTCGCGGCGCGTCGGAGCTGTCGCGCGAAGCGCCCCCGCGCGCCGGCGCGAGCCCGGCGAGCGTGTCGCGCGGGAGATCGAGCCGGTCCGCGAGCAGCCGCAGCGCCTCCTGGCGCTCGGGCGAGTCCTCGGCCTTCGCGAGCACCTCGCGCGCGCGGACGAACCCCTCCTGGCGATCGGCCGAGCGCTCGATCTCGAGGCGCACGCGGTAGACGAGGTAGCTCTCCGCCGTCTTCAGCCGGTCCGCGAAGCCGTCGGGCGCATCTGCCGGATCCTGGCCGCGCGGCAGCGTGACGACCTTCACGTCGAAGCCCTGCGCGACCGCGAGCTCCATTCCGCGCAGCGTCGCCTCCTGCCCGGCCGCGTCCGCGTCGAAGCAGAGGTAGAGCTTCTTCGTCATGCGCCCGAGCTCGCGGAGCTGCCGCTCGGTGAGCGCCGTCCCCATCGAGGCGACGACCGGCTCGAAGCCGGCCTGGCGCAGCGCGATCACGTCGGTGTTGCCCTCGACGACGGCTGCGAAGTCCTGCTTGCCGATAGCGGTCTTCGCGAGATGGAGCCCGTACAGGATCGCGCTCTTGTGGAAGAGATCGCCCTCGGGCGAGTTCACGTACTTCCCGCGCAGCGGATCGTCCTCGCGCAGCTTCCGTGCCTGGAACCCGACGACGCGGCCGCGCGCGTCCGCGAGCGGGAACATCAGGCGCTGCGGGAAGTAGTCGGTGCCGCGCGTCGTGACGAGTCCCGCGGACTTGAGCTCGTCGAGCGTGAAGCCGCGCTCCTTCGCCTTCTCGGCGAGACCCTTGCCGGGCGAGAGACCGAGCCGAAACTCCTTCGCGATCTCCTCGCCGAGGCCGCGTCCCGCGAGGTACTCGCGCACGGGCGCACCCGCGTCGCCGTCCCAGAGCAGGCGCTCGAAGTAGTCCGCGGTCTGGTCGAGCACGGCGTAGAGCCGTTCGCGGCGTCGTCGCTGCCTCCTCGACCCGCGGTGACGCCTCCTCGACCTCGATCGGCACGCGAAACCGCTCGGCCAGCCACTCCACCGCGCCGACGAAGTCGAGGCTCTCCGTCTCGCGCACGAACGAGATGACGTCGCCGCCCTTCCCGCAGCCGAAGCAGTAGTAGAGCTTCTCGACCGGGTTGACCGAGAACGACGGCGTCTTCTCCTCGTGGAACGGGCAGCGCCCGGTGAAGCGCGTCCCCGAGGCGCGCCGAAGCTGCGTTCGCCCGGAGACGACCTCCACCATGTCGGCCACGGCAACGACATCGCGTACCGACGAGTCCTTGATCCGGGCCATCGGGTGAGACTACTCGGCCGCCGACGTCATACTCTCTAGCCCATGTCGGGGGGCACACCGCGCCGCGAGCGCAAGGTCGTCACGGTCGTCTTCTGCGACCTCGTCGGGTTCACCTCGCAGGCAGAGTCGATGGATCCCGAGGACGTCGAGGCGATCCTCGCGCCCGTACCACGAGCGCGTCCGCGACGGAGCTCGAGCGGCACGGCGGCACGGTCGAGAAGTTCATCGGGGACGCGGTGATGGCGCTCTTCGGCGCGCCGACGGCGCACGAGGACGACCCCGAGCGCGCCGTCCGTGCCGCGCTCGCGATCCGCGACTTCGCGGTCGAGCGAGGAAGCCGTCGAGCTTCGCGTCGGGCATCACGACCGGCGAAGCGCTCGATCCGGCTCGATGCGAAACCGGAAGCCGGCGAGGGCATGGCCTCGGGAGACGTCGTCAACACTGCTGCGCGCCTGCAGTGCGGCTGCGCCCGTCAACGGCATCCTCGTCGACGAGACGACGTACCGCGCCACACGGCGTGCCGTCGACTATCGCCAAGCCGAGCCCGTCGACGCGAAAGGAAAGGTCGCAGCCGATCCCCGTCTGGGAGGCAATCGCGGCCCGCTCACGGTTCGGCGTCGACCTCGCCCACGATCGCGCGCGTCGAGCTCGTCGGCCGCGAGCGCGAGCTCGACCGTTCTCCGCGAGGCATTCGACCGAGTTCGACACGAGCGACGTCGCCAGCTCGTCACGCTGGTCGGGGTACCGGGCATCGGAAAGAGCCGACTCGTGTACGAGCTCCGGCGCATCGTCGAGGCCGAAGCCGAGCTCATCACCTGGCGCCAGGGGCGCTGCCTCGCCTACGGCGACGGCGTCACGCTGTGGGCGCTCGGCGAGATCGTAAAGGCGCAGGCGGGGATCCTCGAAGCGGGATGCTCCGGACGACGTCGCCGACAAGGTTCATCGCGCAGTCGAGAGCGCCCTACCGGAGTCGCCCGACGCACGCTGGATCGAAGCTCAGCTGCTCGCGCTCGTCGGCCTGGGCGCTCAGAGCGAGCTCGGCGGCGACCGGCGAGGTCAGGCATTCGCAGCCTGGCGGCGCTTCCTCGAAGCCCTCGCGGAGCAACGTCCGCTGGTCCTCGTCATCGAAGACCTGCACTGGGCCGACGAGAGCATGCTCGACTTCGTCGACGAGCTCGTCGAATGGGTCACCGACGTGCCCCTGCTCGTCGTCTGCACCGCACGACCCGAGCTGCTCGCCCGCCGTCCCGCCTGGGGAGGCGGAAAGCTCAACGCGACGACGGTTGCGCTCTCGCCGCTCACGGACGAGCAGACGGCGGTGCTCATCGGAAGTCTTCTCGCCCAGCCGGTGCTGGCCGACGAGCAGCAGAAGCTCCTCGAGCAAGCCGGCGGCAACCCTCTCTACGCCGAGCAGTTCGCGGAGCTCTACCTCGAGCGTGGCTCGGCGGATGACCTCCCGCTCCCCGAGACGCTCCAGGGCATCATCGCCGCTCGACTCGATGGCCTCGAGGGCGAGGAGAAGGCCTTGCTGCAGGACGCTGCAGTCGTCGGCAAGGTCTTCTGGAGCGGCTCGCTCGGGCGCGAGGCTCCGCGAGCGGCCGCCGCCCTGCACGCGCTCGACCGGAAGGGCTTCGTTCGACGACAGCGGCAGTCCTCGGTCGAGAACGACATCGAGTTCGCCTTTGGTCATGCACTCGTTCGCGACGTCGCGTACGGGCAGATCCCGCGGGCGGAGCGCGCCGCAAAGCACCGCGCGGTCGCGGCGTGGATCGAGTCGCTGGGGCGTCCCGACGATCACGCGGAGATGCTCGTGTACCACTGCGAGGCGGCGCTCGAGCTCCTCCGCGCGACGAGTGGGTCGGATGCAGAGCTCGCGGCTCTTGCGCGCCGGTCGAACGCCGCCGCCGGCGATCGCGCGTCGGCGCTCAATGCCTTCACTGCCGCCGCAGGACACTACGCGCGGGCGATCGAGCTTTCGACTGTGGACGACGCCGACACGGCCGTGCTGCACCTGAGCCGCGCGCAGGCCCTCTTTTCCGTGGGCCACGACGACGCGGTCGAGGCCCTCGAGGAGGCGCGTGACGCGCTCCTCGAAGCCGGCGACCGTTCGCGCGCAGCGGAAGCGGAAGCCCTCCTCGGACGTCTGCACTGGCTGCGCGGCTCCACGGACAAGGTCTTTCCGCACCTCGAGGCGGCCGAGCGACTCGTCGAAGGCGAGGCTCCCTCCCTGGAGGTCGCTCGCGTCTTGTCGTGGTCGGCGCGACAGCACATGCTCGCCGGCGACCGCGAGCGCGGAATCGAGCAGGCGCGTGAGGCGCTCGACTTGGCCGAGCGGCTGGGCCTCGACGAGATCCGCATCCAGGCTCTTACGACGATCGGCTCCGCGAAGGAGTTCCTCTCGGACACCACGGGTCGAGACGACCTGAGACAGGCCATCGAGCTGGCGCGCGCGACCGACTCGCCACTCATCGCGAGCGCGCTGAACAATCTCTGCGTCCCGCTCGACGGGTTCGACATGAAAGAGCTCCTCGCCGTTGCGATCGAGGCGCTCGAGTACGCGCAACGCTACGGCGACCGCGAGCTGGCGAGGTTCCTGCGCAGGAACCTCGCCTTCGGAAGCTGGCTCGTCGGCCACTGGGACGAGGCCGCGAAGACTGGCCGACGAGTTCATCGCCGAGTGCGAAGCAGGCTCGCCGCACCGCCTCGAGGGCGCTACACGACTGGTGCGCGGGTGCATCTCGGTTGCGCGAGGCGCGCGTGGTGCCGGGACTCGCCGACGTTGAGCATGCGCTGGCAATCGCTCGGAGAAGTCGAAGTGACCCGCAGGAGATGGTTCCCGCGCTCATCCGAACCGCCTGGGTACGCATGCGAACCGGCGACGAGGCCCACGCGCGTGACCTCTTCGCGGAGGCTGTTCCGCTTCTCGACCAAGACCCGCACGCACGCCCCTGGATCCTGTCGGAGCTCGCGGCCGAGCTGGGCGAGTCCGCGACGATCCGCCCGATCCTGTCACGCCTCCCGGAGACCCCCGGGCGTAATGCCATGCTGGCCGTGCTAGACGGAGACGACGAGCAGGCAGCCCGTCTTTACGCGGAGGCCGGACACGCTCTCTTCGAGGCCGAAGCGCGGCTGCGCTGGGGCGAACAGCTCATCGCAGCCGGTCGACGCGTGGAGGGAGAAGTCGAGCTCGAGAAAGCACTCGACTTCTACCGACCCATCGGCGCGACGCTCTTCGTCGAGCGGGGCGAGCGTCTCCTCACCGAGGCGGCAACCGGGTGAGCGCACCTCGCCGCGAGCGCAAGGTCGTCACGGTCGTCTTCTGCGACCTCGTCGGCTTCACGAGCCGCGCAGAGTCGCTCGATCCCGAGGACGTCGAGGCGATCCTGCGCCCGTACCACGAGCGCGTTCGCGCCGAGCTCGAGCGCCACGGCGGCACCGTCGAGAAGTTCATCGGAGACGCGGTCATGGCGCTCTTCGGCGCGCCGACCGCGCACGAGGACGACCCCGAGCGAGCCGTCCGCGCAGCGCTCGCGATCCGCGACTTCGCCCTCGAGGAGGAGCTCGAGCTCCGGGTCGGGATCACGACCGGCGAGGCGCTCGTGTCGCCTCGACGCTCAGCCCGAAGCCGGCGAAGGCATGGCCTCGGGCGACGTCGTCAACACCGCTGCACGCCTGCAGAGCGCCGCCCCGGTGAACGGCATCCTCGTCGACGAGACGACGTACCGCGCGACCCGGCAGCGCGTCGACTACGAGCAGGCGCGCGCCCGTCGAGGCGAAGGGCAAGTCGGAGCCGATCACGGTCTGGACAGGCGATCGAGCGCACACTCGCGCTTCGGCGTCGACATCGCTCACGAGGCGCGCTCCGAGCTCGTCGGCCGCGAGCGCGAGCTCGGCGTCGTCCGGGACGCCTTCGAGCGCGCCCGCCACGAACGGACGCCGCAGCTCCTCACGCTCGTCGGCGTCCCCGGGATCGGCAAGAGCCGCCTCGTCTACGAGCTGAACCGCATCGTCGAGGCCGACCCGGAGCTCATCACCTGGCGTCAGGGTCGCTGTCTCGCGTACGGCGACGGGATCACGCTGTGGGCGCTCGGCGAGATCGTCAAGGCGCAGGCAGGCGTCGCTCGAGCAGGACACGCCGGAGGAGATCGCAGCGAAGGTCCACCAGTCGGTCGAGGACACGCTCGCCGGCACGGGCGACGGAGCGTGGGTCGAGGAGCACCTCCTCGCGCTGCTCGGCCTCGGCGGCGAGGCGCAGCTCGGCGGCGACCGCCGGAACGAGTCGTTTTCGGCCTGGCGGCGCTTCCTCGAGGGTCTCGCGGAACAGCGACCGCTCGTCATCGTCGTCGAGGACATCCACTGGGCCGACGAGAGCCTCCTCGACTTCCTCGACGAGCTCGTCGACTGGCTGACCGACGTCCCGCTGCTGGTCGTCGCGACCGCCCGGCCGGAGCTGCTCGAACGACGCCCGAACTGGGGCGGCGGCAAGCTGAACGCGACGACGCTGGCGCTCTCGCCGCTCTCCGACGAGCAGACCGCCGAGCTCCTCGGGCGCCTCCTCGAGCGTCCCCTCCTGGCCGCCGAGTCGCAGCAGGCGCTGCTCGAGCGCGCCGGCGGAAACCCGCTGTACGCGGAGCAGTTCGTCGAGCTCTACGTCGAGCAGGGCTCGACCGACGAGCTCCGGCTACCGGAGACGCTGCAGGGCATCATCGCCGCCCGTCTCGACGGGCTTCCCGAGGCCGAGAAGGGACTGCTTCAGGACGCAGCCGTCGTCGGGAAGGTGTTCTGGGCGAGCTCGATCGGCCGAGGCCCGGAGGCCGCTACCGCATCTCTCCACTCGCTCGAACGCAAGGGCTTCGTCCGTCGCCAGCGCCGCTCGTCGCTCGAGGGCGAGAGCGAGTTCGCGTTCGCGCACGCGCTCGTCCGCGACGTGTCCTACGGCCAGATCCCACGCGCCGATCGTGCCCGACGGCATCGTGCGGTCGCGGAGTGGATCGACGGGCTTGGTCGGCCCGAGGATCACGCGGAGATGCTCGCGTACCACTGGAGCTCGGCGCTCGAGCTCGTCCTCGCATCAGGTGGAACCGACGACGAGCTCGCGGAACGAACGCGCCTCGCGCTGCGAGCTGCGGGAGATCGCGCCTTCGCGCTCAACAGCTTCGCCGTCGCCGCCGCCCAGTACGACGAGGCACTGGAGCTCTGGCCTGCGGACGACGAGCGTCCCGAGTTGCTGTTCCGCAGAGCACGCGCGCTCTACCACGCGTACGACGAGGAGCGGCGCGAAGCCGCGCTCGAGGAAGCGCGCGACGCCTTGCTTGCGGCCGGGGACGCCGATCGTGCCGCGGAGGCCGAGTCGTTCCTCGCGCAGGTCTCGTGGTACCGGGGAGACGGAGAGACCAGCCCGTGTCCGCCTTGATCGCGCCGAGGCGCTCTGCGAAGGCTCGATCTCGGCGTCGGCGGCTCGAGTCCTCGCCGTCTCGGCGCGCATCCGCTTCATCGCCGACGAGCCCGAGGAAGCTCGTCGGCTCGCGGAGTCCGCGCTTGCGATGGCCGTCGAGCTCGAGCTCGACGAGCTGCGGGCCCATGCGCTGACGACGATCGGCATGGCGAAGAACGGCGCCGGCGATCCCTCGGGAGTCGCGGACATGGAGCGCGCGCTGGCGCTCGCGCTCGAGATCGGCTCGCCGATCGCCGCGACGATCGTCAACAACCTCGCCGTCGAGGCCTTCACGCGTCGGCGACGTCCGTGCGAGCGAGGACGCTCTACGAGGACTCGGTGCAGCTCGCGGAGCGCCTCGGCGATCGCGAGTCCGCGCGGTTCACGGGGACGAATCTCATCTTCGCCGACTTCTTCCTCGGAGACTGGGACAGCGCGCTGCGCGCGACTGGACGAGTTCATCGCCGCCTGCGAAGCAGGTGCAGCGCATGCGAACGAGCCCGACATGCGCGGGCTCAGGGGACAGCTGCGGCGTGCCCGGGGCGATGTCGCCGGTGCCAGGCTCGACCACGCCCGGGCGGTCGAGCTCGCACGCGTGGACGGCGGAAGCTCACACCGTGATCGCCGTCACTCATCGCGGCGGCTGCCATGCACGCCGAGCAGGACGAGCTGGACGAGGCGCGGGCCCTCGTCGCGGAGGCCCTCCCGATCATCCGGAAGACCGGCCAGCATGGGACCATTGCTCCAGCTCGTCGGCTTCGTCGGAGCGCCTCGGTGTCCGAGACAGCCTGCTCGAGGTCGTCCGCGCGAGCCAATTGCGGCGAGCGAGCTTCTGGCGCGACGCCGCAGTACTCGCGCTGGAAGGGGATCTGATCGCTGCGGCGGACTTCGTCTCGCAGACGGGAGCCGTCACCATCGAGTCACAGCTGCGCTTCCGCGGCGGTCAGCAGCTCATCGCCGCGGGCCGGCATGTCGAGGGCAAGCTCGAGCTCGAGCGTGCGCTCGCGTTCTACCGCTCGGTGCGACGCGTCGGCCTATGTCGCGCAGATCGAGAGCGCGCTCGCCGGCGCTCAGAGCGAGTCGGCGTAGCTGAGCGCGAAGCGGTCGGTCATCCCCGCGATGTAGTCGACGATCTCGTCCGCGTCGTCGCCGCGCTCGACGAGGTGGTCGAAGATCGCGCGGATGACCTCGTGCGCCTTCTCGTGCTCCGGCGCCGCCTGCGGGCCGAGGTACACGCGCTCGAACATGAACGCGCGCAGCGCGAGCATCGCCTCCCCCACCTCGGCCGACTGGCGGATGTCGTCGACTCCCTCCGACGACTCCACGATGTCGTGCACGAGCCGGTCGATCCGCTTCGACCCGGAGTCGCCGAGGATCGCGATCTCCTCGTGCGGCAGATCGTCCTCGTCGAGGAGCCCGTAGCGCACAGCGTCGTCGATGTCGTGGTTGATGTACGCGACGCGGTCGACGAGCCGCACGATCTTCCCCTCGAGCGTCTCGGGCTCGCGCTCGCCCGTGTGCGTGAGGATGCCGTCGCAGACCTCGTGCGTGAGGTTGAGCGAGCGCGCGATGCGCAGCGACTGCTCGTTGTGGCGAAAGCGACCGCCGAATCGCTCCTGCACTGCGGCGTCGAGCGCGTCCTCGCCCGCATGACCGAACGGCGTGTGGCCCATGTCGTGCCCGAGGCCGATCGCCTCGACGAGGTCCTCGTTGAGCCGCAGCGCCCGTGCGACGACGCGCGAGATCGCCGTCGTCTCGAGCGTGTGGGTCATCCGCGTGCGGTAGTGGTCGCCCTCGGGGTCGATGAAGACCTGCGTCTTTCCCTTGAGCCGCCGGAACGGCTTCGAGTGGACGATGCGGTCGCGGTCGCGCTGGAACTCGGTGCGAACCTCGCACGCGTCCTCGGGAAGCTCGCGCCCACGGGTCTCGAGCGAGCGGACGGCGAACGGGGACAGGAACTCCTCGCGCGCACGGATCGTCTCCTGGAAAGTCACGGCGGTCAGCGTAGAGGCACGAGGTGCGGAACGGCCGCGCCCACGAAGAGCACTGCGAACGCGAGCTCCGAGCGTTCCGTAGCCGCCGATCGCGAGCGCGGCTCCACCGACGGCCGCTCCCACGAAGTAGCCGGCCTGGATCGCGGCGGCGCGGACGCCGGTCACTCCCAGCCGAAGCTCCGGAGCGAGCCCGAGCCCACGCGCGCTCCCGGCAAGCGTCCGGCCACCGGCGATGAAGCAGAGCACGGCGAAGAGCGCCACGCTGACCCACACCGACGGGCGAAACGCACCGAGACACGCGACCGTGACCGCAGCAGCCAGCGCGAGGCCGACGAGCAGGAGACGGCCGTGCGCGTCGACCCACCGCCGGAAGAGGAAGTTCCCTGGCACGTAGACGAGCGCGCCGAACCCGAGCGCGAGTCCCGTCGCCGCGATCGACAGGTCGTAGGACTCGACGAGCAGCGCGCCCATGTAGACGAGCGCGCCGGCCCATCCCGAGAACGCGAAGAGCTCCCCGGTCGTCCAGCGCGCGACGCCCGGATACGCGAGCACCGAGCGGAGCCCGGCTCGCGCGCTCGCCGGCGGAGTGGCGTGCTGCCGGAGCGAGGAGCCCAGCTGCGACCAGCGCCATCGCGACCGGAACGACGAGCCAGGCGATCCTCCAGTCGATCTCGCCGAGGATCCCGACCAGCGGCATCCCGACGATCCATGCGAGCGGCGGCCCGAGCAGCGTCAGCGCGAGCACGCGCGACCTGTTCGCCTCGGTCGACCATTCGGCGGTGGCGGCAATCGCGGCCGAGTAGGACACGCCGATGCCCACGCCGACGAGCGCCTGCGCGACGGCGAGCACCGCGAAGTCCGGCGCCAGCGCGCTCGCGAGCGAGCCGATCGCGAGGATCACGAGCGCGCCGAGCATGAGGCCGCGCAGTCCGACACGCGCTGCCAGCAAGCCCGTCGCGAGCGCCGCGGCGCCGGCAGCGAGACCCGAGACCGTCCGGAGCTGTCCGGCCGTCGCGACCGAGACGTCGAGATCGCGCGCCACGTCCGGCAGGAGCGGGTTGAGGACGACGAGAGCCGCCTGCGACGCTGCCAGCGCGGAGAGGAGCGCGATGCCGACGGCGCGCGGCCCGTTCGGCATCAGAGAATGATCGGAACCGTGCCGCCGTCCGCGCTCCAGGCCGCGCCGGTGACGTACGACGCGCGCTCGGAGCAGAGGAAGACGACGACCGCGGCGATCTCTTCCGGCCGCGCGAGACGCCCCAATGGCCGCCCGGCACCGACCTTCGCGAGAACCTCGTCCCGGTCTCCCTGCTGATCTGCGAGACCGCCCTCGCCGAGCCATGCGTCCGTCTCGGTCGGTCCGGGCGTCACCGCGTTGCAGCGGATGCCGTCCTTCGCGTACAGGTCGGCGACGAGCCGGGAGAGCGAGAGCACGGCGGCCTTCGTGACGGAGTAGTGCGGCATCCCGGTCGACGGTCGCTTCGCTGGCGGTCGACGAGACGTTGACGATCGCGCCGCCTGCCTCGCGGAGATGCGGCAGCGCAGCGCGAATCGCTCTGACGTAGCTCATCACGTTCAGCTGCCAGTAGGCGTCCCACTCGTCGTCGGGAACGTCCTCGAAGCGCGCGTGCCGCGCGATCCCGACGTTGTTGACGAGCACGTCGAGCCCGCCGAGCGCGGCGCTCGGCTCGGCGACCGCACGCTCGGGCTCACCGGGGCGCGAGAGATCCGCCGCGACGTGGGCGAGCCTCGCCCGCGCCGGGTGCCGGCGCGTCGCCCGCAGGTGACGACTCGCGCGCCCTCCGCGACAAGCTGGCGCGCGACCTCGAGGCCGATGCCCGCCGGTCGAGCCGGTGACGAGACACCGCTTGCCGGAGAGTCCGAGATCCACGCGCACTACCGTATCCGCCGTGGCAACGACGATCGTCCTGGTGAGGCACGGCGAGACGGACTGGAACCGCGACAACCGCTTCCAGGGACACGCCGATCCGCCGCTCAACGACACCGGCCGCGCGCAGGCGCGCGGCGCTCGCCGCGAACCTCGGACGACGTGGACTTCGCGGCCGCGTACACGAGCCCGCTCCTGCGAGCGCGCGAGACGGCCGAGATCCTCGGCGCCGCGCTCGGACTCGAGCGCCCGTCGACCGCCTCGATCGCCTGCATGGAGGTCGACGTCGGCTCCTGGTCGGGGCTCACTCGTCACCGAGATCGAGGCGCGCTTTCCCGACGGCTTCGCGCGCTGGCGCGAGGGCGTCATGGTTGGGACGACGGCGAGACGAACGACGAGCTCGGCGCGCGCGTCGTCGCCGGACTCTTGGTCGATCGGCGCCACGGCACCCGGACGCGGCCGTTCTGGCCGTCACCCACGGAGGTCCGATTCGCTCTGCGCTCGCAGCCGCCGACCGCATCCCGTTCGACGGCGACGCACGGCTCGACTCACGGAATCGGCAACTGCATGCGTTGTCGAGCTCGCTGTTCGAGACGGAGCGCTCGAGCGACTCGACTGACCGACGCGTCGAGCTGACGGGCCGCGGTCAGGCGCTGATGGTGACGGTTCCGGAAGACACCATCGGCGGGCTCGTCGCCGCGTCCGGCATGTTCTCTCGAAGCCATTCGCCCGCGACTCGAGTCGACTCCGCCGTGCCGGCCTCGTCGTCGCAGACCGTGATCGAGACCGTCGCGTCGTCCAGGCGCACCATGTAGTACGAACGGAAGCCGTCGACCGCGCGGAGGAGTGCCTGCACCTCGTCGCTCCGGGCTGCGAGCTGGTCGGCGAGATCGGCGTTGCCGTGGTAGTAGCGCATGGTCGCGTGCATGGGATCTCCTCTCGGATTCGCCGCGGCCACTGCCGCGAGATCGTGCGTACCTTGAACCGCCGGCCGGCGCCGAGTCAAGCTGGCTCGGGCTCGATCTCGTCGGGCTGAGCGAACGGTTACGCTTGCGCCTCGTGGAGGACTACACGAACAAGTACAAGGGCGAGCAGGTCGAGGTGGCTCTCTTCGGCGGCGAGTACCAGGAAGGAGTCCTCACGGCCTACTGCTCCTTCGAGGAAGTCCCCCACGTCGAGCTCAACGGCCACATCCTCATCCCGCTCCAGAACGTCGCGTCGCTGCACTGCTCGAGCCGCTGCGACGCACCCGAGCCCGACTGGCCGCCCCGCGGGTTCATCGAGGACGACACCGGAGACTCGTAGCGCGTGGCGCGTGCTGTCGCGCTGAACCTCCTGAAGGCAGCGATGCTGGTCGCTGTGCTCGCCGCGGCGTCCGGTGGTCTCGGTTGGCTGATCGGCGACCTCACGACTGCACTTCTGTTCGCCTTCTGCTCGCTGCTCGCCGCGACCGCCGTCTACCGATACGGAGATCGCGCGCTGCTCGGCATGCTCGGCGCGCGACCGTTCGCGCTCGCCGAAGATCCCGTCCTGCGCTCCGGTGCGGACAAGATCGCGGCGAAGCTCGGCGTTCGCGCGCCGCAGCTCTACCTCATCGACGACGGCTTCCCGCGACTCTTCGCCGTCGGGCGCGGCCCGTCGAGCTCGACGCTCGCGATCTCCGTCGGAGCCCTCAGGTCGCTTCGGCGAGAGGAGCTCGAGGCGGCCATGGCACACGAGCTCGCGCACGTCCGGCGACGCGACGTGCTCGTGCAGACGTTCGTCGTCCTGTTCGCGACGACGCTCGTCGAGCTGAGCCGCATCGGCGGCTGGTTCTCGCGCTTCCTCCTCTACATCCTTGCGCCGATCAGCGCAGCGTTCGTCCACCT
>CAWGJJ010000003.1:0-50000 GCA_963822885.1 uncultured Gaiellaceae bacterium | reverse complement strand
TCAATTCCTTTGAGTTTTAGCCTTGCGGCCGTACTCCCCAGGCGGGGTGCTTAATGCGTTAGCTACGGCACGGAAGGAGTTGACACCTCCCACACCTAGCACCCATCGTTTACGGCGTGGACTACCAGGGTATCTAATCCTGTTCGCTCCCCACGCTTTCGCGTCTCAGCGTCAGTACCGTCCCAGAGAGCTGCCTTCGCCATAGGTGTTCTTCCTGATATCTGCGCATTTCACCGCTACACCAGGAATTCCACTCTCCTCTTCCGGACTCTAGCCGTACGGTTTCCGTCGACGTCTGGAGGTTGAGCCTCCAGTTTTCACAACGGACCTGTTCGGCCGCCTACACGCTCTTTACGCCCAGTAAATCCGGACAACGCTTGCCCCCTACGTATTACCGCGGCTGCTGGCACGTAGTTAGCCGGGGCTTCTTCTGGAGGTACCGTCACCCTCTGGGCTATTAACCCGAGTAGCTTCGTCCCTCCTGAAAGAGGTTTACAACCCGAAGGCCTTCTTCCCTCACGCGGCGTCGCTGCGTCAGGCTTTCGCCCATTGCGCAAGATTCCCCACTGCTGCCTCCCGTAGGAGTCTGGGCCGTGTCTCAGTCCCAGTGTGGCTGATCGTCCTCTCAGACCAGCTACGGATCGGTGCCTTGGTAGGCCATTACCCCACCAACAAGCTAATCCGCCGCGGACCCATCCTCGGCCAGAGGCCGAAGCTACCTTTTCGAACCGACCCGAAAGTCGGAAAGGCTATCCGGTATTAATCCGAGTTTCCTCGGGCTATCCCGGTGCCGAGGGCAGGTTATCCACGTGTTACTCACCCGTTCGCCGCTGTCCCCAGGGCCGAAGTCCTGGTTCTCGCTCGACTTGCATGTGTTAAGCGCGCCGCCAGCGTTCGTCCTGAGCCAGGATCAAACTCTCCGTGAAGAGACTTAGTTGCCGACAGAAAGCCGGCAAGTCTGATCGTTTCGTCTTCCAAAGGAAAAGAAGACGGGTTCATGTATCCCCTCGCAGGCTGACGCCCACGAGAGGTCTCGACGTTTCACGCTGTTGAGTTTTCAAAGACCGCGCCGGCACCGATCGCAACTGGCACTGCGGCAAACAAAAAGCCTCTGACTCGCTCCAGAGGCCTTCGGGGACGAAACAGACGAGAGTCGTATCTGCTCGCTCGAAGGCTTTCTCCTTGTCGAGTTACAGGCTTCCTGCACCCTCCTCGCGGAAGGCCGGGGGATAGTAGCACAGGAGATTCTCCTGTCAACCAAGCCGTTCTCGGCCACTTACCCGACGAAGCGCGCGAAGCGCCGCTTGCCCGCCTGCACGACCACCCCGGCGAGCGCCGATCGCGGCAGCTCGAGCTCCGTGGTCGGGTTGCCATCGAGACGAACGCCTCCCTGGGCGATCAGCCGGCGCGCCTCGCTCGTCGAGATGCCGAAGGCCTCGGCGAGGACTGCGGGGAGATGCAGCGGATCGCCCTCGGGGAGTGCGTGCTCGGGCACGTCGTCCGGCGCGCGCCCCTCGCGAACGACCCGCGTGAAGTGCTCCTCCGCTGCGCGCGCGGCCTCCTCCCCATGTGAACGCGCGACGATGAAGCGCGCGAGCGCGAGCTTCGCCTCGAGCGGATCGCCGCCGGGCACCGGAGCCTGCACGACGAGGCGGTACCACTCCTCCAGCAGATCGTCGGAGATGCGCATCGTGCGACCGAACTGCTCCTCCGGAGCCGCGGTCAGCGGGATGTTGTTGCCGACCGACGAGCTCATCTTCTCCCCGTCCCAGGAGACGAGGAGCGGCGTGGTGAGCACGACCTGCGGCTCGAGGCCGTACGCCTGCATCACCTCGCGCCCGGCGAGGAGGTTGTAGAGCTGATCCGTGCCGCCGAGCTCGACATCCGCCTCGACAGCGACCGAGTCGTACGCCTGCATGAGCGGGTACAGGAGCTCCGACACCGAGATCGGCTGGCCGCCCGAGTAGCGCCCCGCGAAGTCGTCCCGTTCGAGCATCTGCGCGACGGTCATCATCCGCGTGAGCCGGATGACGTCGGCGAAGCTGAGGCCCGCCAGCCACTCGCTGTTTCGACGCACCTCCGTTCGTTCGGGAATCAGCAGCTGTAGAGCCTGCTCGAGGTAGGTCTCGGCGTTGCGGTCGATCTCCTCGTCCGACAGGATCGGGCGCTCCGTCGACCGACCCGACGGGTCGCCGATCCGGGTCGTGTAGTCCCCGACGATGAGCACGCCCGTGTGACCCTCGTCCTGGAACGCGCGCATGCGCTGGAGCGGAATGCCGCGGCCGACGTGGATGTCCGGCGACGTGACGTCGATCCCGAGCTTCACGCGCAGCGGACGGTCGAGCGCGAGCTTCGCCTCGAGGCCGCCCGTCGGCAGCACGTGGACGGCGTTTCGCGTGAGCTCCGCGACTGCCCATGGCGCTACGCCGGCTTCACGTGGGCGGCCGTGACCTCGGCCGGCGAGCGGCAACCGAGGAGCGCGAGCGCGTTCTCGGTCTCCTCGCGAAGGATCTCGAGCACCTGCTCGACCCCCTTCGAGCCGCCGAACGCGAGCCCGTACAGCGCCGGCCGGCCGACGAGCACCGCGCGCGCGCCGAGGGCAAGAGCCATCACGACGTCGGTGCCGCGCCGCACGCCGCCGTCGAGATACACCTCCGCGCGGTCGCCGACGGCCTCGACGACCTCCGGCAGCGCCTCGAGGGACGCGATCGCGCCGTCGAGCTGGCGCCCTCCGTGGTTCGAGACGACGACGCCCGCCGCGCCGTACTTGCACGCGAGGTCCGCGTCCTCCGCGGTGACGAGCCCCTTCACGACGACCGGGACGTTCCAGCGCTCCCGGAGCTCCGTGACGTACTCCCACTCGAGGCCGGACTCGAGCAGCCCGAGGGAGTGATGACCTTCCTTCTCCCCACCGCGCGCACGCGCCGCCACGATCGCCGGCACATCGTCCTCCGGAGCCTCGAATCCGGTGCGCGACTCTCGATGGCGAATGCCGTACACGGGCAGGTCGGCCGTCAGCACCAATGCCGTGAAACCCGACGCGAGCGCGCGCTCGATCACGTCGTCGCTCACCCCGCGATCGCGGAAGACGTAGATCTGCAGCCAGCGCGGCGCATCCGGTGCGGCGGCCGCGATCTCCTCCGGCGTCGACGTCGCCACCGTCGAGACGCACATGAGCGTCCCGGCTGCAGCGGCGCCGCGTGCCATCGCAGCTTCGCCCTCCTCGTGGGCGATCTGCTGGAACGCCATCGGCGCGACGAGCGCCGGCATCGAGACCGGCGTACCGAGCACCGTCGTCTCCGTCGCGACCTCCGTGACGTCGACGAGCACGCGCGGACGGAAGCGGAAGCGCGAGAAGGCCTCGCGATTCCAGCGCAGCGTGCGTTCGTCGCCTGCGCCGCCGACCATGTAGCTCCACGCCTCGGGCGTGACGGCCTGCTCGGCGAGGCGTTCCGCGTCGTCGACGGTGAGAAGCTGCTCCACGGTCGCGGAGCCTATCGCCTTGCAGTTCAGCCCTTCGTAACCGTTCGGCTCCTACCCTGTGCGCGTGCTCGTCCTTCTCGGCGTCGCCTTTCTCGCGGGCGTGATCACCGCGCTCTCGCCCTGCGTCTTGCCGGTGCTTCCGCTCCTCCTGGCCGGAAGTGCCGCCGGCGAGAGCCGATGGCGTCCGTACGCGGTCATGACCGGGCTCGTCGTCTCGTTCACGACGTTCACGCTCGCCGGCGCCGCGCTTCTGAGCGCGCTCGGTCTCCCGCAGGATCTCCTCCGCACGCTTGCGATCGTGATGCTGCTCGTCCTCGCGGCGAGCCTTCTCTCGACGCGCGTGGCGCGCACGCTGGAGCGACCTTTCCTCTTTCTCACGCGGCGGCCGGTCGCACGCGAGTCGCAGCGGATTCGTCGTCGGCCTGAGCGCCGGGCTCGTCATGGTGCCCTGCGCCGGGCCGGTTCTCGCCGCCGTCGCTGCGCTCGCGGCAACCGGCGAGGTCACGTGGCGCGTGGTTCTCGTCACGGTCGCGTACTCGGTCGGCCATGCGCTCCCACTGCTCGCGCTCGCTGTGGGCAGCCAGCGGCTCACCTCGGGGATGAAGATCGTGCGAACGCACGCGCATACACTCCGACAGGGAGCCGGTGTGGTCGTCGCGCTGACGGCGGTCGCCATCTTCCTCAACGCGCCCGAGCGGCTCGCGACGGCGGTGCCCGGCTACACGCAGACCGCTCCAGGAGGAGATCGAACGCAGCCCCACGGCGCAACGCGAGCTCGCGAAGCTGAGCGGAGCCGACGATCCTCCGTCGACGCCGAACGCCGCCCGCGGCGGCGCCCCGGAGCTCGTGGGCATCGAAGGCTGGATCAACACGGCGAACGGCAAGCCACTGACGCTCGCCGCCTTGCGAGGTCGCGTCGTCCTCGTCGACTTCTGGACGTACTCGTGCATCAACTGCCTGCGGACGCTTCCCCACCTCAAGGCGTGGGATGCCTCCTATCGCGCCGCAGGACTCACGATCGTCGGCGTCCACAGCCCGGAGTTCGCGTTCGAGCGCGTGCCCGACAACGTGAGCTCGGCGGTCGAGCGGCTCGGCATCCGCTACCCGGTCGCGCTCGACAACGACTTCGCGACCTGGCGTGCGTACTCGAACCAGTACTGGCCGGCGAAGTACCTGATCGACAGGGATGGCCGAGTGCGCTACCACCACTTCGGCGAAGGCGCGTACGAGGACACGGAACGTCGGATTCGACGGCTGCTCGGCGAGACGGTCACGTCGCGGCCGACCTCCGTCGACGACGATGCGCCGGTCGTCCTCAGGACGCCGGAGTCGTACCTCGGGTATGAGCGACTTGCTCGCTTCGCGAACGGCCGCGTCGCTCCCGACGCCGAGTGGAACTACACCCTTCCACGCGCGCCCCTGCCCTACGACGTGCTCGGCTACGCAGGCCGCTGGAAGGTCGAGGGCGAGCGCAGCGTCGCGGGTCGAGGAGCGCGTATGCAGCTGCGCTTCCGGGCGAAGGACATCTTCCTGGTGCTCGAGGGCGAGGGCGCGGTGGAAGTGCTCGTCGACGGACGGCGATCTCGAACAGTGGCCGTCGCGGGCCTTCCTCGTCTCTACACGCTGACGCGCTTCTCGCAGTACCGGCAGGGCCTGCTCGAGCTGCGCTTCTCGCCCGGCGTCGCCGGGTACGCCTTCACCTTCGGCTGAGCCGCAGAAGCACCACGAGCGCGCCGGCCGCAAGAACGACGGCCGCGAGAAGGAGCACCAGGATCGTCGGGTTCCCACCCGGGGGCGGCTCGTAGACGAGAGAGCCGGAGATCGCGAGGGTTCTGCCGTCGAGAGTCGCGGGAACCTCCCAGTCGAAGACGTGCTGCGGTGAGTCCTTCGTCGCCTCCACCTTCGGCGGAAGCGACGTGGACATCCAGTGGATGCGGTGGTCGTGCCACTCGTACGTCTCGCGTGGGGCAACCTCTTCCCACGTCGGATCGGCCGAGGCGTCGGCCTCTGCCGGCAGCGCGACCTTGCCGTAGCGATCGTCGTTGAGATACGTCGCCGGCGAGCGTGTGTTCCGGAACACCTTGCCGTCGCGGAACACGAGGTACGGCTCACCCTCGTAGCCCAGGATCACGAGCGCTTGCCCGGTCTCGTTGCGCAGCCGGAGGCGATCGTCCGAGTCGCGCACGGTCACGTCGAGGCCCGCTACCGCTGGCTCGATCGCCTCGACCGTCGAGCGAAAGCCGCGCGCTCCTCCGCCGTCATGCGCTACGGCGGAGGAGCACACCGAGAGGGCGACGAGCGCCGCCGCTACTGCAAGGAGTGGCAGCGCTCGCCGCGTCATCGCGACTAGCCGTGCCCGCCGCCCGACTTGACGAGGAGGACACCGGGGGCCGGCTCCTCGGGCTCGGCCTGGCCCGCCTTGGGAATCTGGATCCAGCGGTAGACGCCCTTCGTGCAGCGCTGCACCGTCGGGAAGTACAGGGTCTTGCCCGGCGTGTTCGGCATGCCAGACGAAGCTCGAAGGTGTCGTAGTGGTCGTCGCGAAGGTTCCCGCCGCTCCAGGTCACGGAGAGCACGCCGACCGTGACCGTCTTGCCGGCGAAGTCCTTGACCGGCTGTGGGAGCTTGCCCCGCTTGATCGTGATCTTCCAGCCCGGCTTCGGCAGTGGCTTCGCCGACGTGACGCCGGCAGGGATCTGGATCGAGACCGAGCGTGTCGGCGAGCCTTCGTACCCGTGCCCGATGCCGAATCCGACCGTGGTCGACTGGCCGGCTGGCGCCTTGCCGGGATCGGTGCCGACATGCGCCGACGCCGCGGCCACGGCCGTGAGCGGCCGCCGTAGCGGCGGCGAGAGTGAGAAGCAACTTCTTCATGAGGATTCCCTTTCGATAGGTACGTTGATGTCAGTGCTCCACTCGTCGAACTCGCCCTCGCGGACGTCGAGCTGGAACGACCAATCCCCGGGGAGCGGCACCCGCACCACGCCTGTGGCGTGACCGGGGCCGGCCGGGGAGATCGCGAGCTCGAGCGGCCCGACGTCTTGCTCGGGCAGCGTGGCCGACAGCGAGATCTCGTCGACCTCGGCGAGCCCGCCGGTGGAGTCGAGCAGGTAGACGTGCGTCGTGTTCGATCCGGCGCGGGCCGGATCGACCGTGAGCGTGTAGCCGTACGGGCCGATCTGGCCCCTCGCGCACCACGAGGCTCGACCCAGCGGCGGCCTGCGCCTTCGTCGGGGCTCGGCGACGAGCGCCGCCGTTACGCCGACGATCACCAGCATCAGCGACGAGCTCGACGGCGACGGAGCGTGCGAAGCGCCGCCGCGTCCGCGGATCGGCGTCCGCCGACCGCAGGCGCGGCACCGACACCCTGTTGTTGAAAGCTCCCAGGGCGACGAGCGGGACGAGCAGGGCGACCTTCGCGAGCAACAATCGCCCGTAGGTCGTCTCCCACAACGCCTGCCAGGAGTCGAGCTGGCTGAGCCCGCCGACGATCCCGGTCGCGACGAGCGCGATCACGGAGACGAGCGCGAGCGACGAGAACGGCGGAACGACGCGTGCCGCGAGCGACCAGCGCTCGCTGCCTGCTTCGACGAGAACGAGTGCGAGGAACGCCAGGCCGCCCACCCAGACGCCGGCCGCGATCACATGGACTGCGTCCGCCAGCATCGCGAGCAGCCCTTCGACACGTGCGTGGCCGGACAGTGCCGGCGTTACCGCGATGGAGCCTGCGAGAACAAGGAGCGGGATCGAGAGATCGCGCCCGCGCCTCCAGGCCACCGCGGCGACTGTGGCTAGCGCGACCGCCAGAAGTCCTCGGACGGCCCACGCACGGCCGAAGCCCGTCTCCAGGATCTCCCGGAAGAGCGACCAGCTGAACACGTCTGACAACCCGAGCCCTGCCGCCTTCACGCCCGTCAGCGCGATCCAGGCAACCGAGTCGAGCGCGAGCAGGATTCCGGCCGCGACGAGTGCGATCCAGTGCCACGAGCCGCGGAGCTCCCGCGGGATCGGCGGCGAGCGTCAGGAATCCGACGCCTCCGACGCACAGCAGGATGAGCGCAAGTCCGACGAAGCGCGTGACGGCGAGCGCTGCGTCCACGCTCTCCGACTCCGCCTCACGGTCGAGCACCCTCTCGATCAGCCCCTGGCCGTCCTCGGTCGGCTCGCCCACCGAGAACGCGTACGCGCCCCGGATCGGATGCGAGTCCCCGGACAGCACGCGCCACGCGACGACGTAGGTCCCGTCCGGCAGGCCCGTCGGCACGCCCACCAGGACCTCCTCGGCACGCGGCTGCTCGACGATGCCGTCGTCGACACGACGCACGCTCGCGTCGAAGACCCGGATCGAGCTGCGCACGGTCGTCACCGGCTCGTTGAACCGAAGGACGATCCGCTCGGGCGCGCGGTCGAGCACCGCGTCGGGGGCCGGCGTCGTCTCGCTGAGAACGGCGTGCGCGAGCGCAGGCGAAGGCGCGATCAGCGCAAGTGCGCCGACCAGGGCCACCGCCAGCAACCCACAGCCGTGACTGAGTCGTGCTCCGAAGATGGTCGAGCTCCTTCCTCGCTTGTCGAAGCAGGCGGCGTCCGTGCCGCCCGCGGTACGTTACGAAGCGAGTAGAGCCGGAGGGGCGCGCGAGCCGTACCCGAGTGCGGGCGCCGGGATACGCGGGATCGATGTCGCGACGCGATGCCAGCGAGGCCCGCGTTCGCGATGAGAACCGGGACGAGGCGCCGCGAGGAGCCTCGCGACGCTCCGCACCGCGCGCAGGAGGAAGCGCGCGAGCCCGTAGGCGGCGAGCGCGAACGGGGCCTGCAGGAGGAGCCCGAGCACGAAGGTCGGCTCCGCCACGAGCTGGAGCGAAGACTCCGTCGCGAACGCGAGCCGTTCGAGGTGTTCCTGGCAGACGAAGATCGCGGGTGCGAGGACGGCGAATCTCCACAAACCGGGCCCACTGCGACTCGTCGAAGGTGCTCCGACGGTGCGCATCAGCTCGGCTGTGAGCCCGAGCAGAACGACGACCGCACCTACGGCGATCGCGAGCGGAACGTAGGCGAGGTACGCGTGCCCCGTCGTGGTCAACTCGTGCGCACGTAGCTCGGCGTCGGGTGTGGCAACGAGGTACGCGAGCGCATGCGCGACCTGTGTCCCCGCGACCGCCAAGGGCAGCGCGACGAGCCAAGCGATCCAGCTGCGAGTCATCACGTCGTCAGCATTCGCCGCGCTGCGGCAATTGGATGTCGCTAGCCGCCGAAGAAGCGCGCGAGGAACCCCTTCTTCTTCGCGGGTTCGTGGTCGTGGTCGTGATCCGACTCGTGGCCCTCGTGCACGTCAGCGTGAGTCGTTCCGTCGGGGTGCGTGTGCTCCTGCTCGTCGTGCGCGTGGTCGCCATGCTCGTGCACGGGGGTCGTGCCCTCGTCGTGGCTCTGGTCGCGGGTATCGGGCGTGTCGTGGGACTGGTCGCTCATGCTGCTCCTTTTGCTCGTGTCCGCGCACTCTGACAGGTCGAGCTGCGAGTGCTCTGCACGGCTCGCCGCTCGAAGGGCGAGCAAGGCGTAGGGCCGGGCAAGCGCGGCCCCTACGAATGGACGTGGATCGGCCTCGCGGCCGATCCACGTCTTTCGCTTACTTGCCCTTCGTGTTGTCGAAGCCCGACTGCGGATCCGCGATGTACGGGAAGGATCCGAGCAGGTTCCGGTCGTCGGCGTTGACGCCGTCTCCCAGGGGGAGCTTCGTCCCCTTGAGGAAGCCGCCGACAGCTTGCTCGGCGATGTCGATGACGTCGTCACCGAGGCGCCGGCCGTTCGGCCAGCCCTGGTTGTCGCCCGCGAGCACCGCCATCCGGTTCGGGTTCTGCGTCACCGGGATGGTGAGGTTCAGGCGGAGGACCTCGGCGAGCCGCGCACTCGTGAAGTTGAGCTGCGGGACGCCGGTGAGGAAGACCGCGGCGATGTCGTCGCGACCCTTCTCAGGGGCACCCAGCTTGTACAGCTGGTTGATGACCGCAGCGAGGATCGGCTCGTTGTAGTACTTCTGGAAACGACCCTCCTGCCACGGCTGGAGTCCGTTCCACTGATCCTTGAGGCCGGTCGGGATGATGACCTCGTTGACGAGCGGGTTGGCCAGACGGTTGACCTGGATCCAGGCGCCGGAATTGCGCGCGCCCGAGGTCGTCCGAGTCGTGACCTTGCGCCGGTCGACGGACGACCAGACGCCGATGATGCCGTTCCTCGCGTTCAGCGCGGCGATCGGAACCTGCACGCCGAACGTGTGGACGCCGTAGCCGGCGAAGAAGTCCTTCCCGCCGCCCATGTTGCCGGTGCCCTTGCGGATCGCGACGAGATCGAAGATCGCGCCGATGTCACCGAAGAACGGGTCGTCACGCTGACCGGCGAACGCGCTCCCGCCACCGGCGACGTTGACGACGCCCTTCGCGGCGAGCGAGCGGTAGTTCGGGGTCGAGCGTGGGCCGATGTTGTTCGGCGGAGTGGTTCCACGGGCGACCACCCGCGACCTTCCGTTGGCGACCCGCGTGACCGTGATACGGCTGTGCGGTGTCACCGAGGAAGAACGGGCCGGTCTTCGTGCGGAACCGGAACTGATACGTCACGTTGGGGCGCGCGTCCCCGTTCGTGTCGATCTTGAGGTTGTAGCGCGCGTTGGGCGAGAACGTGTACCAGTTCGGCCCTGCCGCAGGATCCTCGCCGGGAATGACATTGGCGAGAATCGTCACGGTGTTCGGCTTGTCCGGGCTGCGGAACGCGTAGACGTCCGTCAGGTCTGCCGACGGGTCCTCCGCGATGAGTGGCGCCTCGCGGTGGCTTGACGCCGCCCCGCTTCCAGGGCCGAACATCGTCGCTCCGGCGACGGCGGCCGTGCTGAGCACGCCGACGACTCCGAGCGCGATGATCCCTCTTCGCATCACTGCTCCTCTCGTAGGGGTTGGAACGGCCCTTGTTCGCAGCCGGCCGAGAGGCGGTTCGCAACTGAACCGGATCGCAACTCGGGACGAAGCACGGCCATGGGAGCAATGGCTTTCAACCTGCCCGTGTTAGCTTTGGCCGAGCCGGAGAACCGCTTTGCCATGCGCAAGCACCATGCTCATCTGTCCGACGAAGCACTCGTCGCGCTGGTCGCGCGAGGGGACGAAGGTGCACTCGCCGAGCTGTACGACCGCGTCTCGCGCATGGCGTACGGGTTGGCGCTCCGCGTCCTGCGGGACGAGCGTCACGCAGAGGATGCGGTGCAGGAAGCGTTCCTCCAGGTCTGGCGAAGCGCCGCGACCTTCCGAGCCGAGCGCGCGAAGGCGAGCACGTGGATCCTCACGCTCGTCCACCGGCGCGCCGTCGACCTCGTGCGCCGCGAGGAGCGCCGCACGGCCGAGCCGCTGACCGAGGACACAGAACTGGCGCAGAGCACGGAGGGCACCGAGGAGGCGGCATGGCTGCGCTTCGAGCGCGAGCGCGTGCAGGCTGCCCTCAAACAGCTGCCGGACACGCAACGAGAGGCGCTGGAGCTCGCGTACTACGGAGGCTTCTCCCAGTCCGAGCTCGCCGAGCGGCTCGGCGTGCCGCTCGGCACCATCAAGAGCCGGATGTTCACCGGGCTCGCGCGCCTGCGCGAGCTACTCGACGATTCGACAACGGAAGGGTCATGGAAACCGGAATTCACGAGCTGACCGCCGGCTACGCGCTGGACGCGCTCGACCAGGACGAGCGGAGCGCCTACGAGGCGCATCTCGCGCACTGCGAGCACTGTCAGCAGGAGCTCGCGTCGTTCTGGACGACGACCGAGGCGTTGGGCCTGGCGGCGTCCGGGCCGGAGCCGAGCGCGGCTCTGCGCGAGCGCATCCTCGCGGACGTCCGCGCAGAGCCTCTGCAGAACGTCGTGTCGTTCGAGACGCGGCGGCGGCGAGTCGCGCCTGCGCTCGGCGCGTTGGCGGCCGTCGCGGCCGTCGTCGCACTCGGAATCGGGCTCTGGGCGTCGAATCTGTCGAGCGAGCTCGACGAGACGCGCACGGCGCTTGCACGCCAGCAGGCTGCGGCGCAGCTTCTGGTCGACCCGGCTGCCCAGACCGTCGCACTCCAGCAAGGGACGGGCCGCCTCGTCGTCGGCGCGGACGGACAGGCGGTGCTCGTGGTCGACGGCCTCGAGCGCGCACCGGCAGGCAAGACGTACGAGATGTGGATCGTGCCCGGAGGCGACGTCGCCGCCGCCAGTCCCGCCGGTCTGTTCCCCGGGGAGGACGGCACCGAGATCGTCGGGCTCGAGGGCACGCTGACTGCGGGCGACGTCGTCGCGGTCACGGTCGAGGACGCCGGAGGCGTGGACGCGCCGACGACTCAGCCGATCGTCGCGTCCGATCCCGTCTGAACGAGCCCTTTGCGGGCGGGCGGCTCGCCCGGAGCTAGAATCAGCTCCCTTGCGGGTTCGGAGAGAGAAGGGATCGCCGCGCTCGCGGCGCCGGGTTCGCAAGCGTCGTCTTGCGGCGTTGGTGGCCGTCCTCGTCGTGGCCGCCGGCCTGTCGTTCACATTCGGGCTGGTGCGCGCGGTCGCAAGTGAAGTTCCGGCGCTCGATCCGGCTGCGCAGCGCTCCGACGTCGACACCGTGGTCTACGCGGAGAACGGGCGGAGCGTCCTCGCGGTGCTGCGCGGCGAGGAGAGCCGCGTCCTCGTGGCCACCGAGGACATCGCGCCGATCATGCGCCAGGCGATCGTCGCCGTCGAGGATCAGCGGTTCTACGAGCACAACGGCGTCGACGTACGCGGCATCGCACGCGCTCTCTGGCAGGACATCCGTCAGCAGGGCATCGTCGAGGGCGGTTCGACGATCACGCAGCAGTTCGTCAAGAACGCGTACATCCGGAACGAGAAGACGATCGCGCGCAAGGTGCGCGAGGCGGCCCTGGCCTGGCAGCTCGAGCAGGACTGGACGAAGGACCGGATCCTCACCGCGTACCTGAACACGATCTACTTCGGGCACGGTGCGTACGGCATCCAGCAGGCAGCGCGCGCGTACTTCAAGAAGGGCGCGCAAGACCTCACCCTCGCGGAGTCTGCGCTTCTCGCCGGGATCCCGGCCGATCCGTCGCTGTACGACCCGGCCGCGAACCCCCGGAACGCCACGCTCCGCCGGCGTCACGTCCTGACGATGATGCTCGAGCAGGGGAAGATCACTGCGCGCCAGTTCGCGCGCGCCGACGAAGCCGTGCTGCCCGTTCCAGAGGACATCCGCCTCCCGGGCACGCAGGGGGATGCCCCGTACTTCGTCAACTACGTGAAGGACGAGCTCGTCGCGGAGTACGGCGCGGGCCGGGTGTTCGGGGGCGGCCTCAAGGTGACGACGACAATCGACTTGAAGCTCCAACTGAAGGCACGCGCGGCGATCGAGAAGGTTCTGCGCAACCCGGACGGGCCGGCAGCCGCGCTCGTCGCAATCGAACCGGAGACGGGCGAAGTGAAGGCGATGTTCGGCGGGCGGAACTTCCGCGAGAGCCAGTTCAACCTCGCGACACAAGCCAAGCGGCAGCCCGGGTCGGCGTTCAAGCCGATCGTGCTGGCAGCGGCCATGAACGAGGGCATCTCTCCCGTGACCGAGCTCGAGTCGAAGCCCGTGTCGATCGACGCGGGCGACCGCATCTGGCGCGTCACGAACTACGACAAGACGTACCTCGGCCGCGTGAGCCTGTCGCGGGCGATGGTCTCGTCGGACAACTCCGTGTACGCACAGCTCACGGACCTCGTCGGGCCGAAGGCGATCGTCTCCACGGCGCACAGCCTCGGGATTCGCAGCCGGCTCGCGCCGTACTTCTCGATCGGCCTCGGCTCGGCCGGGGTGAGCCCGCTCGAGATGGCCCGGGCGTACGCGACGATCGCCAACGAAGGGCGACGTGTCGACGGCTCGCAGTTCGGTAACGGGGCGCGCGTCGTCGAGACCGTCGCGCGTGCGCGGTCGAGCAAGGTGGACGTGAATGCACCGATCCCGAAGCAGGTCATGGAGGAGAGCCACGCGGAGCTCCTCACCGACATCCTCGAGGACGTCGTGCAATCCGGGACGGGGAAGCGAGCTGCGATCTCAGGCCGCGAGATCGCAGGGAAGACGGGCACGACGGACAACTACGGCGACGCGTGGTTCGTCGGGTACACGCCCGACCTCGTCGTCGCCGTGTGGGTCGGCTACCCGGATGCCTTGCGGCCGATGCTGACCGAGTTCGAGGGTGAGCCAGTCGCCGGCGGCACGCTCCCCGCGCTGATCTGGAAGGCATTCGTCGAGAAGGCCGAGGAGGACGAGGACCGCTCCTTCGACTCTCCGCCCTACCTCGGAGGCGTGTCGCAGTGGGTCGTGGAGCGCGAGGGGAAGTGGCAGCTCGACAACGGGTACTGCCGCAGCGCCCGACTGGTCGCGTACTTCTCCGGTCTCGGGCCGGACACCGAGGCCGACTGCAAGCCCAACGAGGTCTCGATCCCGCTCGTCGTCGGGATGACGAGAGCCGGAGCGGAGGCCGAGCTCGCGGCGCAGCCGCTCGAGGCGAAGGTCGCGTACTCACCCGCGACGCCCGGACAGTTTCCCGGGCTCGTCGTGAATCAGGACCCGCGGCGCGGCGGGTTGTCGGCGAACGACAGCGTCACCATCTTCGTGACGACGGCCAAGCACGGCATCCTCCCGAACCTCATCGGCTCGAGCCTCGCGGACGTACAGCGCGAGGCCAAGCGACTCAAGCTGCGACTCGTCGCGAGGACCGCTCCGGGCCGCGAGGGAACGGTGCTGCGCCAGGTGCCGGAACCCGGTGTCGCCGTCGCGCCCGGTCTGCGCGTCAGGCTCGTGGTCGGGGACGGCTCACGAAACTAGAGCCGGCGAGAGAGAACCGCCACAGCCGATCCGTCGCGCGCGTGATGCCCACGCGCCGGGACGAGACCACCTCGACGCGTGTGTCGGGCGGTGTGAGCGTGAACGGTGGAGCGAGGATGTCGACTCCGTCGTGCGCACCCGAGATCCCGAGCGCCTGCGTCAGTCGGCCTGGTCCGGCGGCGAGCAGCCGGGCGTCGTCGAGTCCGCGTCGGGCCCGCATGACGTCGAGCCCCTCGGTGGGCTCGAGCGCGCGCAGGAGCACCGCAGCGCCGACGTCTTCCTCGCCGCAGACGACGTTCGCGCACCAGTGGATGCCGTACGAGCGGTAGACGTACAGCCGCCCGGGCGGGCCGAACATCGTGGTGTTTCGCGCGTTCCTCCCACCGTACGAGTGGCTTGCCGGATCGTCCGGCTCGTACGCCTCCGTCTCGACCACGACACCGCCGACGCCCTCGACGAGGAATGTCCAGCCGACGAGCTCCCGCGCGACGTCCGGCGCGGCGCGCGCGAGCAGCGCACGCGTCACGCTCAGAACAGCGGCTCGGTCTCGGTGGGTCGTGCCGTCGCTGCAAGCACCTTCCGCGCCCGCCGGCCGAGATCGCCAAGGTCGACGCGCCCATCGTCCGCCGCAGCGGCGAGACGCTCGGCGAGATCGAGCGCACCGTCCAGCAGCGCAGAGTCGCCTGCGTCGTGGCCCATGTCGTGCAGGATCGTCCGCTCGGTTCTCGATGCGACGAGCGGCTCGGGAACGCCTTCGACCCAGACCCGCGTGCGCCGTCCGCCCCCACGATCGTCCCCGGTGATCGGCTCGAGCGCGTAGATCTTGTCCGCGCGGGCGTACTTCCCGAAGCCGAGGAAGACCATCCGCTGCGTCATGGGGCTGAGTATGACGTGCGCTTGTTCTCTCGGAGCAGCACGATCGTCGCGATCACCGCGAGACCGAGCACGACCGCCCAGATCGGCTCCACGCCAGGCAGGAGCGCCGACGGAATGCCGCTGTCCGTCCAGCCGCGCTTCACGATCTGTTCGTTCCAGGCGTCCTGCGCGAAGTTGACGCCGCCGTACGCGAGCATCAGGCCGAGGTACGCGAACACGGCCATGCGCAACGCTGCCCGCTCGACCGCAACGCGCGAGAGGAGCAGCGACGTGAGTACGAGCAGAGCGCCGTCCGTGCCGTGATGGTGACCGAGGTGCACGGCCGCGATCAGCGTCCCGTCTCGCTCGCGCCCGACCTCCTCGCCCATGAAGAAGTCCCCGGGGAAGTGAAAGCCGAGCTCGGCCGCGATCCACGGGAGCGAGACGATCACGACGCAGGCGGCGATCCCGATGCGCCATCCGTCCCACGGTCGCCGCGGGGCGAAGGACGCGCCGGCGCGGCGTGCTGCGGCCACAGTCAGCACGAGGGCGATCGCGACCCCGAGCGCCGGAATCGCGTTGACGAGGCGGGCGTCGAGATCGTCCTGGTCGACGAACCGCGGGATCGTCGCGCAGAGCGCGATCGCAGGCGCGGCCGCCCACCACGCCACAGCGGGAAGCACTGCCATCGCGATCGAGCACGAGAGCGATCGCAACGAGCGCGATCGGGAAGTTGACGACCGTGAGCGCGCGGCTGAGTCCGCCGTCGAGCCCTTCGCGCGAGACGTGGTACGTCTCGGCCGGATCGACCCAGCTGTAGGTCACGGCGACGCCCGCGGTCATCAGCGCCCATAGCACCCAGACAGCAATCGCCTCGCCCTGCGTTCCGTTGTAGGGGCGAGATATCTCTCGCCCCTACGCTGTCAGCGCCGCGGCCAGCGCCTCCGCGACGTACACCTGGTCGTCCTCGGGGAGCCGCGCGTGGAACGGAAGTGCGAGCGTGCGCGACGCGACGTCCTCCGCGACGGGACAGAGCCCGACCCGATACCCGAAGCGCTCCTGCATGTACGGCTGGAGATGGATACACGGCAGGTAGCGGGCGGTCTGCACGCCGCGATCCGTGAGCGCGGCGATCACGGCTTCGCGGTCGGCTCCGGCCGGAAGCGTGACGACGTAGACGAACCACGAGCGTTCGTGGTCGGCGTCGTCCTCGCAGGGGAGCTCGAGTCCGGGGATGTCCGCGAGGAGCGATCCGTACCTCTCGGCGACTGCCGACCGCCCGGCGAGGATGTCGCCGAGCTTCTCGAGCTGCCCCAACCCGATCGCCGCGCGAATGTCGTCGATGCGGTAGTTGAAGCCGAGCCTGGCGTGCTCGAGCCAGCCGCCCGAGTCGGCGCGACCCTGGTTGCGGAGGCTCTTCACCAGGCGCCACTCGCGCTCCGAGTGCGTCGTGACCATCCCGCCCTCGCCCGTGGTGATCTGCTTGTTCGGGTAGAACGCGAACGCGGCCGACGGGCCTTGCGACCCGACCGGCTCACCCTGATAGCGCGCCCCGAGCGCCTCGCACGCGTCCTGGATCAACGCGACGCCGGCCGAGTCGCAGATCGCCCGCAGCTCGGCGAGCTCGCACGGATAGCCGTAGATGTCGACCGCGACGACCGCGCGAGTCCGGTCGGTGATCGCGGCCTCGACCGCTGCCGGCGAGAGGTTCAGCGTGCGCCGGTCGATGTCGGCGAAGACCGGCGTCGCACCCTCGTAGATCGCGCAGTTGGCCGATGCGACGAACGAGTACGGCGACGTGACGACCTCGTCACCGGGAGAGACGCCGGCGGCGATGCAGAGCAGATGGAGTCCTGCGGTGCCGCTGGAGACCGCGGCAGCGTACGGCGCTCCGACCTCCTCCGCGAAGGCCTCCTCGAAGCGATCGATCGTCGGCCCGAGCGAAAGACGTCCGGAACGGAGCACGTCCGTCACGAGCTCCTCCTCGCGCCCGTCGAGCCACGGGCTCGACAGCCCGATCGTCCTGACCGCGGCCACTAGGCCGCGGAGGGCGACATCTCGACCACGTCGAGCCAGTGGCTCCAGCGCTCGCTGCGTCCTTGCACGGTGTCGAGGTACGCCTGCTGCAGCTCGCGCGTGACGGGGCCGACGCCGATCTCCTGGTCGTCGACCGACCGCACCGGGAGCGACCTCGGTCGCCGTGCCCACCATGAACACCTCGTCGGCGAGGTACAGGTCGGTCCGGATCAGCAGCGTCTCCTCGACGCGATGGCCGAGATCCTGGGCGATCTGGATGACCGTGTCGCGCGTGATCCCGGGCAGGATCGACATCGCGAGCGGCGGCGTGTAGAGGACGCCGTCCTTCACGACGAAGATGTTCTCGCCGGGCCCGTCGGCGACGTAGCCGTCGTGCGAGAGCATGATCGCCTCGTCGTAGCCACCGCGCCGCGCCTCCATCGTCGCGAGCATCGAGTTGAGGTAGATCCCGGTCGCCTTCGCCACGTGCGGGATGACGTTCGGGCCGACGCGCTCCCAGCTCGAGATCTTCGTCGTGATGCCGAGGCTCTGGCTGTCCTCGCCGAGGTATGCGCCCCACGGGAAGCTGACGATCACGACGTCGACGGGGTTGCCTACGGACGAAACGCCGAGCTCGCCGTAGCCGTAGAACGCAAGCGGCCGCAGGTAGCACGCCCCGATGCCGTTCGCGGCGATCAGCTCGTGCGCCGCGGAGCGAATCTCCTCGACAGAGTACGGCAGATCCATATACAGAACCCGCGCAGAGTTCTCGAGGCGCACGAGGTGGTCGGTGAGGCGGAACACCGCAGGACCTCCGGGCGTGTCGTAGCAGCGGATGCCCTCGAACACGCCGGAGCCGTAGTTGAGCCCGTGCGAGGCGACGTGAATCTTCGCGTCGGCCCAGTCGACGAGCTCGCCGTTCATCCAGATCTTCTCGGTCTCCTGCATCGTGTCCTCAGCTCTCCTTTGGTGTCGACGAATCGTACGGGGGGTCTGCAGCGACGTCCATCGGCCGAACGCGCGCAAGCCGACCCAGCTCGGTCGGGCTGATTCCCATGATGTGGTGAGCCGAGCCCGCGCCTGCCCAGACGATCTCGTGATGGTAGAGCGCCCGATCCATGAGCACGGTTCGGATCTTCGGGAGCGGGAACGGCGCAACCGCGCCAGGCGCAAACCCCGTCGCGTCCTCGACCTCCTGCGCCTTCGCGACCCTGGCGGCGCTCGAGTCGACCGCGCGGGCGACCTTGTCGGGATCGCCTCGCCGATCGCCGGGGACGAGCGCCACGACGGGCTGCGAGTCGCACACGAAGACGAGCGACTTCACGATCTGGCCGAGCTCGCAACCGACGGCGTCCGCAGCATCCTGCGCCGACGCGGTGCCGTCGGGAAACTCGTGGATGCGCGCCTCGACACCCGACTCACGAAGGAAGGAGGACACCCGTTCCACCGGCTCCGGCCAGGCTCCGACCACGCCGGCAGCCTACCGTCCGTCGATCAGTAGAGGTACGGGACGAGGCGGTAGCGGGTGCGTGCGCAGTAGTCGGCGTAGCCCGGATAGCGCTCGCGGAGGAAGCGCTCCTCGACGCGAGCCTTGAGCGCCCAGACGACCGCGAGCACACCCGTTGCGATCAGCGCCCACGGCGACAGTGCGAGCGAGATTCCGGAAGCGAACAGGATCCCGCCCGAGTACACCGGATGGCGTACGACGGCGAACGGACCGTGCTCCACGAGCGCTCCTTCCTCGGCCGGCCTCGGGAACGGCGTGAACCCGGAGCCGAGCGCACGACCGGCCTTCGCGACGACGAGCGCGCCCGCGAACACGAGAAGCACGCCCGCACCCTTGAACCACCAGCGGGCGTCGCCCCAGCCCGGCCCGACGACGCCGAGCACGAGGATCGCGAGCATGAGCGCGAACTGCAGCGCGACCCAGCCGCCTCCGCGGGCGCCGAGCGACGGAACGTCAGCCAAGGTGGATGAAGCGCACGTCGTCGAACCCGGCGGCCTCGACGCGCTCGACGAGCTCCGGGGGCGCGGCCGAGTCGATGGAGAACGCCATGAGCGCCTTCCCGCCTTCGGTCGTCCTCGAGACGGCCATGTTCGCGATATTGACGCCCGCTTCGCCGAGCATCGTGCCCACGGTGCCGATGACGCCGGGCACGTCGTCGTACGAGAGGAACGCCATGTGCGAAGCGAGCTCGATGTCGATCGAGAAGCCAAGCGCACTCGCCAGGAAGAGCCGGTGCTCGGGGCCGACCGTCGTCCCTGCGACCTCGACGTCCTCCTCACCGGCGCTGACCACGACACGCACGAGGTTCGTGTAGTGCTGGGAGGCGGCGAAGCGCTGCTCGGAGACCTCGATGCCGCGTTCAGCCGCGATGAGCGGCGCGTTCACCTCGTTGACGGCTTCGTCGACGCGCCCCTGGAACGCGCCGTTCAGCGCGGCGACGGTGAGAAGTCGCGTGTCGTGCTCCGAGAGCGGCCCGTGGACCGCGACCGCGATGCTGCGAGGGCCACCGGCTCGCGAGCGCCATCGCGAGCCGCGCCAGCTTCGAGGCGAGCGGGACGAACGGACCGAGCATCTCGAGCTCTCGCGAGTCGAGCACCGGGACGTTCACCGCGGTCCGCACGACCTCGCCGGCGAGAGCGGCCGCGACCTGCTCGGCGATGACGATGCCCGCACGATCCTGAGCCTCGGCGGTCGACCCTGCCAGGTGCGGCGTGACGACGACCTGCGAGAGCTCGAGCAGCGGTCCCGAGTACGGCTCCGTCCCGAAGACGTCGAGCGCAGCGCCGGCCACCTTGCCCGAGCGAACCGCATCGGCGAGCGCCTCCTCGTCGATGAGTCCGCCTCGGGCCGCGTTCACGATGCGCACGCCGTCCTTCATCTGCGCGAATGCAGCGGGGCCGAGCAGGGCGTGCGTCTCGTCGTTCAGCGGAAGATGGAGCGTGATCACGTCCGCCTGGACGTAGATCTCCTCGAGCGAGCCGCACGCGTCCACGCCGAGCTCGCGGAAGCGCTCGGCGGCGACGAACGGGTCATAGGCGACGACGCGCATGCCGAGCCCGAGCGCGCGCTGCGCCACCTGACGGCCGATCCGCCCCAGGCCGAGAACGCCCAGCGTCTTCCCCGCGACCTCGATTCCCGTGAAGCGCTGGCGATCCCATGTGCCGGTCTTGAGAGCGGCGTGCGCCTGCGGAATGTTCCGGACGAGCGCGAGCAGCAGCGCGATCGCGTGCTCGGCCGCCGAGTCGACGGTCGACTCTGCCGCGTTCGCGACGACGATCCCGCGACGCGTTGCCGCGTCGACGTCGACGTTGTCGACGCCGACTCCGGCGCGGCCGATGACCTTGAGCCGCGTGGCGCGCTCGATGAGCGCAGCGTCGAGCGTCGTCGCCGAGCGCACGACGATCGCGTCGAAGTCGCCGATGATCGCCGCGAGGTCGGACTCGCCGTCCTCGACGACGTCGAACCGGCTTCGCAGCAGCTCGAGGCCGGCGGCTGCGATCGACTCGCGGACGAGAACGCGCTGCAGTTCAGACACGCGCGGCGTCGTGGTACGCCTCGAGCGCGCGTGCGACGGCAACGCCCGCCTCGATCGGCGCGCCGCGCTCCACGAGGAGCGTCTCGACGGCCGTGAGCGCCGTCGTGATGTCGAGCACGTCGTAGTAGCCGATGTGCCCGATCCGGAACATGCGCGTGCCGAGCTCTCCGTGGGCACCGGCCACGGTGATCCCGAACCGGTCACGCAGCTCGAGCACGAGCGCCTTCGCGTCCACGCCGTCCGGGGTCAGGATCGCGGTCACGATCGCCGATCGCTCCTCGTCGGGGGAGAAGAGCTCGAGCCCCATCGCCTTCGCGCCCTCGCGACAAGCACGACCCAGCGCGGCGTGGCGTGCGAAGGCCACGTCGAGCCCCTCCTCGAGGAGAAGCCCGAGCGAGACGTCCAGCGACGCAACGACGGTGACGGCAGGAGTGAAGGGGGTCGAGCCGCCCTCGAGCGCCACGCGCATGCGCTCCCAGTCGAAGTAGAACCGCGGCATCGTGGAACGTCTCGACCTCTCCCACGCGGCCTCGGACACGGTCACGAGCGAGAGCCCCGGGGGCGTCATAAGCGCCTTCTGCGAGCCGGCCACAACGACGTCGAGACCCCAGGCGTCGGTCTCGAGCGGCACGGCGCCGAGGCTGGAAACGGCATCGACGACGACGAGCGCCCCGGCATCCCGCGCAACACGCGCAAACCCCTGCACGTCCGCGACGACACCGGTGGACGTCTCCGAGTGCACCACGATCACGACCTCTGCGCCCGTCTCGTCGAGCCGGGATCGCAGATCGTCCGGCTGCGGCGTCTCGCCCCAGGCGTAGCGGAGCTCGTGCACGTCGGCGCCGAAGGCGGCCGCCATCCTGCACCAGCGATCGCCGAACTCGCCTGCCGTCACGACGAGCACGCGCTCGCCGGGTGACAGCAGATTCACGATCGCCGACTCGAACGCACCCGAGCCCGACGCGGTGAAGAGCAACACGTCGTTCTTCGTGCGACAGACCTGCTGGAGCCGGCCGAGCGTGCGGAGCATGAGCTCGCGGAAGTCCGGCCCGCGATGGTGGATGATCGGCGCCGCTCCGGCGGCGAGCGCCTCGGGTGGCACGGGGGTCGGCCCTGGCGCCATGAGGTAGTGCTTCCTCACGCGGCGAGCGTAGCTACCGCGGCCGATGAGATCTGAACGACATGAGCTGCTGGAACGTTGGCCTGTTCGTCCACCGCATCGTGTCCGGAAGGACGCCGGAGGCGAATCTGATGCGCTCGCCGGTGGCGTCGGCTCGCCAGGACGAGGGCGCCGGGCCCTGCGCCCTCTCGAGCTCCGCGGCAGCGGCGTCCACCGCCGCCCACAGCGCCTCGCGACAAGACGCGAGCACCCCAGCGCCGCAGTACCGCCGTGAGTACGGGCCGCGCACCTCGCGCCCGAGGAGCGTCCGCAGATCCTTGTCCATGTATCCGTACCACCCGGAGATGTACGCCGAGCCTCCGGGACTCGCGTCGTCGCTGCGCCCGTGCAGCGCCGCGAGCCGATCGACGAGCGGGCCGAGCACGGGCGACATCACCGCATCGGCGAGTCGCGGCCAGGCGGCATCCAGCACCGCGGCGCCGGGGTCGTCGACCTTGCCGTCGAGCGCACGGTCCAGCCGGCTCGAGCCGGCAACGCGCCAGCTGTCGACGAGGCCGGCCGCCGCCTCGGCACGGGCGCTCGGCGCCGGTCCTGTCTGGAGCACCGCGCGGATGACCGGCCAGACCCGCACAGCGCGGAGATCCTGGGTCGCAGCCTTGTTCATCGCGCCGGTGAGCGTGGTCAGCGAGTGCTTCTTGCGCGCGGCGACGGCGATGCGCAGGAGGTCGTTTCGATGCACCGAGCCGTAGGCGAAGTTCGAGTCCGCCGCACCGACGTTCGCGGCGGGTCGGTTGTTCCAGTTGAGGATCGCGCCCGACGGCGGGTTGATGCCCCGTGCATGCCCCGCGAACGGGACGAAGCCACGCCAGTCGTAGTCTCCGTTGCCCACCGTCGGGAGCGCCGGATCGATCCCGGCGGCGCGCACGGGGAGCCGGCCGCTGGAGAACAGCGCGATATCGCGGTCGTCGGCGTAGAACCAGTTGAAGCTGAACTCGACGCCGTTCATGGTCTGCAGGAAGTCCTTCGCGGAGTCGACGCGCCCGGTGTTCAGGTCGTAGAACGCACGGGTCGATAGGAGCTCGCGCCCGCGGGTGGAGCGCTGCACCGAGATCGCGACCCGCTTGCCGCCGACCGTCGCGTAGCCGACGACCGGCCCGTGCGTCGTCTCGTCGTACGAGATCTCCCGGTCGGGCTGTCCCTGCGCCTTGAGCGTGCCCACGAAGAACCGACGCATCGGCTCGCACTGCCCGCGGTAGAGGTAGTGCGTGTCGTCGCCGCACAGCGTCTCGACGAAGAGGTCGACGTTGTCCGCCTGCGACGACGTCGCGCTCCACGCGAAGTCCGGCCCGCGTCCGATCAGGACGAGCGGCACCCCGGGGAAGACGGCTCCGCGCACGGCGAATCCCGCACCCGCGAGCTCCATCTCCGCGAAGAACTCCGGGAAGAAGTACCCAACCTGCGGCCCGGCGACGAACAGCGGGTGGCCGGTCTCCGAGCGCTTCGCCCCGACGAGCAGTGCGTTCGAGCCGAAAGCAGGGGCTGCGAGCGGCGTGCCGCTGAAGCTCCCGTCGTCGAGGACGACACTCCCTTCCGGCGTGGCGGAGGCGACCTGCTGCTGGAAACGAGCCGGGCACGCTCACAGGCGACTCGACGTCGTTCGCCTCGCGCACGTCCGCGAAGACCCGCCGTCGCGTCGGCTGCGCCGAATCGCTCCTCGAGCGCGTCGAGGAACATGGCGTTCTGGGCCTCCTGGCCGCCGTTCGCCCCGAAGCGCGCTGCGATGAGCGCTGCCGAGGCGACGACGTCGTTCGCGGTGAACGGCGTCGCGGGAATCCCCTTCGCGCGGTAGTAGCCGTTGATCCCTGCCGCGTACGCGTTGACGATGGCCAGGATCTTCGGGCCGACCGAGCGCTGCGAGCGCACGGCGTCGAGCTGGTTCGAGAGGAACGCCTCGGCCTCCGCACTCGGCACGAAGCTCTTCCCGCTCAGAGCGAGCGCGAGCGGGTCGAGCCCGGGCACGTCGAGCGCAGCGACGCGGGCGGGCCCGCGAATCAGCTGCAACAGAAGTCCCCGGTCGGCTGCGGTCACCCATCCGGCGCCGAACGCGACGTCCGCCTCGGTCTTGCCCGTCACGTGCGCCACGCCGAACGCGTCGCGCGTGATCGTCACGCCGCGGCGAGGGCGCTCGCGCTTGTCACCGGCGACGGGCGCTGCACCGAGTGGTGCGGGCTTGAACGTGCGTCGGATGTCTCGCGCGGTGACGGCGCCGGAGAGCGGTGTCAGCGCGTCGTAGAGCGCGGCCTGGTCGCGCGTGTTCTTGTCGAACGTGAGGCTGCCGTTCTCTCCCGGCGGCAGGATCGTCCACGCGGCTGCCGCAAAGTCCGCCTTCGGGGCCGCCTCGAGAGGCGCGAGCAAGATCGCCGACGCTGCGACGAGCGTCGCGGCGAGCGCGGCGAGGCGGCGGAGCACGCGCGTGATGGTACCGCTCTGGCAACGCAATACAGTCCATTTTCGTGGATGCGCTGCTCGCGTTCGCCGCGGCTCTGATCGCGCTTCGGCTCTCGGGCGATCTCGTGCGCCGGTACCGCGCACGGCGGAGACCCGAGCTCGCCGCCTGGGCGGCGGGTCTGGCCGCCTACGCGCTCGCCGCCGGCGCCCTCGCCTGGGGTGCCGCGGCCGGGTGGAGCGAGGCCGCCTTCCGCGTGTACTACCTCGGCGGAGGTTTGCTCACGGCCGCGTTGCTCGGCGCGGGATCGCTCCTTCTCGTGCGCCGCCGGTGGGTGACGCCCGTTGCGCTCGTGTACGTCGGACTCGCGATCGGAGTGGCGATCGCGGCTCCCTTGCAGGCCGAGCTCTCGGGAACGGAGATCCCCGAAGCGCAGGACATGCTCGACCTCTGGCCCGCGCGGATCCTTGCAATCCTCGGCAACTCACTCGGGACGCTCGCCGTCGTGGTCGTCGCGCTCGCGACGTTCCGCTCGCGGCCGCTCGGCAACGCGTTGATCCTGGCCGGGATCGCAGTAGCCGGGATCGGAAGTGGCTTCGCCGGGCTCGGAGTCGGAGCCCTAGCGCCGGCCGTCGCTCTCGCCGCCGTGCTCCTCTACGCCGGGTTCGTTGCCCCGGCGTCGCTCGCGAAGCCACGCCCAGACGAGCACGCCGACGACCGCAAGCGCGATCGACGCCTCGACGATCGCGCCGGGGATGCCCCCGTGCGCGGTTAGCCACGCGTAAGGAGCCACATGCCTCCGAGCGTGTAGAGCACCATCAGTCCGAGCATCGGGAGCTGCGCTTCGAGCGCCGTTCTCCGGCCCTGGAACACGGCGACCGCGCGGTCGTGCGCGATCGCGAGGCCTGCCACGTGGCCGACCACAAGCGCGGCGACCTGGACGTACCAGACCGTCTCCGGCGAAACAATTGCGAGGTTGGGCGCGAAGTCGACCGTGCCGAACAGATCCCAGCCCTTCCCGAACGGGTCGGAGATCAGCGTGATGATGAACTGGCCCTGGATGAGGAACAGCGTGAAGTAGTGGGCCGCGAGGTAGGCCGCTGCGATGGGGACGAGCGGGAGGACGAAGTCGGGGACGAGCGAGCGCTCGATCCGACCGAGCTTCTCGGCTGCGGCGACTGCCGCGAGGTAAGTGGCGAGAACCACAGCGACGAAGAACGCGAGGCCGCCGAGGTTGAGGAACGTCGTCGCGAGATCGACGACCCGCTGCGACGAGCCGGCAAGCTCGGCCCGCAGGTCGCCGACGAGGTCTTGCCAGGTGCTCGACCGGCTGAAGCCGTCGAAGCTCGTCGACCCGAGGAGCACGGCGACGAAGAGCAGCGTGCCGCGAATGGGGTCGGCTCCTCCGAGCCCCGTGAACGGCCACCGGGCGACGACCGCGCCGTCACGCACCGCGAACGGCGCGATTCGCGCGAGGAGCCCGAAGGCGACGGCGAAGCCTTCGCCGTACCGCGTCCACGGGTCGCGGCCGTACACCGCCATCCCGGCGAGCGCCCAGTACGTGTACAGCGCGATCGCGATCCCGAGCGTCCGTGGATACGCAGGCCGCGGATGCGCGAGCTCGAGCGCCACGAACGCGAAAAGCGCGGCGGCGGCCGGATACCGCCCAGGCCGTCCCGTCCACTCGAGCACAGGACGCGCCTCTCGTCCTCCACGTTCCAGCGCCCAGACCGCAGCGTCAGCGAGCGCGCGCCACGGGCTGAGCACGCTCCACACGTTGCCGAAGAGAATCGAGAGGAGCGGGATTCCGAGCCAGAAGATCACGTACACGAAGGTCGGCGCGAAGTTCAGGAGCTCGACGGTCGTGCCGAAGAGTGCGGCGGCGAGCGTCAGGCCTAGCAGGAGCACCGAGAACGCTCCGAGCACGATGCGGACCGCTCGCGAGAGGACGAGCCGGGAGAGCCCGGACGGCACCGGTCGCCCGTCCGCGTGCGCCTCGAGCACCGGCCGCCGCCAGAGATAGAAGAGGAGGACGAACGAGACGGCAAGGACGACCGCTGCGCCGACGAAGAAGTAGGCCGCAGGAATCGGAAGGTCGCGAACGACGCCGATCCCGTGGGCGACGATCACGCGCTGACGGTGATGTCCGCGATCGGCACGCCACGGTCTTCGAGCTCGACCTCGAAGCGGCCCGGGATCGTCGCCCTGAACGGCAGCCGGGCAGGCTTGCCCGGCGCGACGTCTCGCATGATGTCGTAGCCGTGGAGGTGCACGTGGTCGGTTACATCCGACCTCACGATGAGGACGACGCGGTCGCCCTTCTCGACCTTCTCCCGCACGATGCCGCCCTTCGGCGCGCCGTTCACGACCACGATGCTGATTTCGGTCGGACCGGGTGGAGGCGATGGTGGCGCGATCGTCGTCGTCGTGTCGATCGATCGTCTGAGTGGTCGTTGTCTCGGTCGTCGGCGAGGCGGAATCGCCGTCGTCACCTCCGCACGAGGCGAGGGCTACTCCGAACGCAGCCAGCGCGAGCAGCGCGACGAAGACGGCGAATCGGCGATGGGTGCGCACACGTCGCAGCGTAGCCAGGGCAGCCGACGCAGACGTTCTCTACGTGTCGCGCAGTGCCGCTCGGGCGACGGGAGCCCAGCGGATCGAGAACTCCGGGTCGATCGCGAGCGCCTGCGCGTACAGCTCGCGCATCGTTCGCCCGGTCACCGGCGCACCCTTCGGCGTACCCGCGATGGAAGAGCTTGAGCGGATCGCGCGTCCCGAGCCGAAGTGCTCGTCGCGCGTGCGGCAGCGCCTCCTGGCAGCGGCCGGCCCGTGCGAGCGCCCAGCCGAGCGCGTCGTCCGCGTGGATCGAGGAGGACTCGGCGCGTGCTCGTCGCGCCGCGGCGATCGTCTGCGCAGGCGCCACGGCGAAGTCGGCCTGATGGACGGCGATCTCGAGCTCGATCTTCATGCCGCTCGCGACGAGCTCCCGGTCGAGCGGGGCGCCTGCGTCGCGCTGTCGCTGCGCAGCGTCGTGACGACCGGCCCGGTCGAGCAGCTCGGCGAGGAGGTCGAATGTGTGCGGAGTCGGCGTCGCGTCGACGGCCAGAGTCGCTTGTCGCAGCGCGCTTCCGAGCCTTCCCTTCGCGAGCTCGACCCGCGCCAGCTCCATCCGCGCGGGCACGTACCCGGGCACGACGACGAGCGCGCGGCGCAGGAGCCGCTCCGCGCGTGGGACTCGATTCGGCCCTTGCTCCAGCTTGGAGAGCTCGACGAGGCCCCATGCGGTCGGCTCGGGCTGGCCGCCTGCAGCCTCGACCGCAAGACGCATCGCAGCCGCGGCGCCCTTTCGATCGCCGAGTAGCTCGCGCGCGTAGGCAATGCGCGAGTACGACGCAAGGCCCGGGCGCAGAGTCACCATGCGCTCGAACGCCGCGAACGCGGCCTCGTAGCGTCCGAGCTCGAGCAGACCGTCGCCGATGACGCCGAACGGCCGCGACGATCCCGGCAGAAGCTTCTGGGCCTGCCGACCGTAGCGCACTCCTGTCCGCAAAGTCGTGTCGGATCAGTGCCAGGGAGCCGAGCCCGAGAACGGCCTCGGCGTCCTCGACCCCGAACCGGACGGCGCGGCGAAGTGCCGCTTCGGACCGAGGAAGGTAGGAGGGATCTGCGGTCTCGCGCCAGCGCAGCTGGTACGCGAAGCCGAGCTGTGTGAGGAGCCGAGCGTCGCGCGGCTGCGCTCGCACCTGCTTCTCCAGCGCCGCGAGAGCCGGCGCGCCGACACCGCCGGCCGCACCGGTGAGCGCCTGATCCTGAAGCGCCACCGGAGCGGCCGTCGATGCCGTGGAAGAGCGAGACTCGGCGAGGACGCCGCCGACGAGGCCTCCGAGAGCGAGCGCCGCCGCAGTCGCGCCGCCCACGAGAAGTGTCGTTCGTCGTCTCACGCGTCGCCTCTCGCTCGTTCCTACTTGTGTCCCGTGTGCTCGTAGCCGTGGTTCGGCGCCGCGACGTACGGGAAGGTGGACATGAACGGGTTGTCCGCGTTCGTGTCCACGCCGTCCGCGAGCTCGCTGTTCGGGGTTCGGTTGGCGTTCGGCTTCTCGTTGGGATCGTTGGGATTGTCCTTGCAGAACCCGAAGCTCTCGATGATCGCGCCCACGCGCGGGCCGTATCCGCATGCAATCGCGCGGATCTCGATGTCCGTCACGTCGTCCTCGAGCCGACGACCGTTCGGGTAGCCCGAGAGGTAGTCGGGGGTCGGTGCGAGCAGCCCGAGCCTGTTGCCCGTGCCGACGGGCGGAGCGGTGAACTGCGTGTTCAGGCGCAGCATGTCGGCCTTCACTGTTCCAGTGAAGTTGAGCGTCGGCACACCCGTGAGCAGCACCGCGACGAGATCGCCGCGACCGCTCGTGGGCACTGTCGCTGGCCGGGTTCGTTCCGATGGGCGGGTAGAGCCCGTTGATGAGGCCCGCCAGCTCGGGGTTCGTGTAGCGGCTCTCGAACTGGGCGTCGTCCTTCGGATCGCTCGCGTTCCAGTAGTCCTTTCGAACCATCGGGATGAGCACCTCGTTGATCAGAGGGTTTCCGAGACGCGAGACCTGCACCTGCGGCCCGTTCGAGTCGACCGTGCCGTCGCCGCGGAGGATGCGGATCTTCGACCTCGTGGCGTTGGCATAGATCCCGATCGTCCCGTCGGCCATCGGCGCTCTGAGCACCTCGGTCTTCGGAACCTGGATCGCGATCGTGTGCGTGTTGTAGTGCTTGACGCCGTCCTTGCCCGCCTCGGTCGGGAGCTTAATCGCGTGCGCCAGGTTGAACGGCCGCAGCCCGCCGAGGTCGAAGATCGACCCCAGGTCGACGAAGAACGGGTCGTCACGCGGCCCGGCGAACACCTTGGTGGCGCCAAGTGTCCTGACGCCCTCCGACGTGTCGTACATCCCCGGGTTCGAGCGTGGCCCGATGTTGGCCGGCAGCACAGGCAGGTTCGAGTCCAGAACCGTCGATTTGTTCCCGACCACACGCGTGACCGAGTAGGTCTGCTTGACGTTCAGGTCGCGATCCGTCGCCGTCGGAGCGTTGATCGGCCCCGTGTTGTAGAGGAACGTGTTCGGATTCGAGACGGTCGTCTTGAACCGGAACTCGTACGAGACGTCCGGCCGTGCGTCACCGTTGTTGTCGACGTGCAGTCCGTAAACGACAGTCGGGTCGAACCGGTAGTAGTTCGGCCCGCCCGCCGGATCCTCGAACGGGATGTAGTTCGCGATGATGGTCACCGAGTTTCGCGCGTCGTCAGCGACGAACGCGTAGACGTCGGTGTTGTCGGCGGCCGGATCGTCACCGATCAGCGGCGCCTCTCTATGGCTCGAGGCAGTTGCGCTCGACGGTCCGATGGAACCGACGAACGCCGCCGCGGCGGCCGTGGTCACCACGGCCGCACCGAGCGTGAGGAGCAGTACCCCTCTCTTCTTCATCCCCATCTCCTTTCCCCGTGTGAACGGAGGTCGGCGCTGGTTCGAAGCGCGGCGCAGAACGGTTCGCTACGGTCATGGCATCGAAGGCAAAGACGTCGTCTGGATCACGACGCGACGCATCAAGCCGGGGTCGTACGAGGAGTTCCGGGAGGCGTGGCGGCCGAGGGACTTCCCCGACGGCATGCTCATCGCCTACGAGTGCTTCTCCGACGAGCGCGACGTGATCGTCGGCTTCTCGACGTGGTCGTCCATCGAGTCGCTCGACGAGTACCGGCGCTCGGCCGTCGAGGCCGATCGGCGCCGCGCGATGGAGCCGTTCGTCGAGGACGAGAGCTCCGAGCAGTATGCGGGGCGCGCGCTCGAGATCCTGAGCAACTAGCCGTAGGGGCGAGGCTTGCCTCGCCCTGATCCATCCCACGCTTGGAGGGCGAGACAACCTCGCCCTACACCTCAGGCTTCGAGCCTTTCGCGGATCACCTCGTTGACGACCCGCGGGTTCGCCTTGCCCTGCGTCTCCTTCATCACCTGGCCGACGAAGAATCCGAGGAGGCCCTCCTTGCCGCCGCGGTAGGCGGCCACCTGGCCGGGGTTCCTCTCGATGATCCGGTCGACGATCGGGCCAAGCTCGCCGATGTCGGAGACCGCGTCCTCGGCAAGGTAGGGGTCGACCGAGAAGCCCGGCTCGCCGAGGCGCGAGATTGCTGTCGCAAAGGCCGCACGAGGAATTCGGTCGCGTGCCCCGACGAGCTTCACGAGCTCGGAAGGCTGCACAGCAGCAGGATCGACCCCCGCGCCGACGAGGTCGTTCGCGATCACGTTGGCCGTGACCACCGGATCCGCACCTGCCGCGACGGTCTCGTCCCAGAGCCGGTCGAGACCGCCCGTCACGAGAACGGTCGCGCGGTCGAGGTCGAGCGCGGGCTCGATTCGGCGAATGCGTGTGGCCGGCGACTCGGGAATCTCCGCACGGAGGGACTCCACCAGCTCTGCCGGGGGCTCGACCGGCACGAGGTCGGGCTCGGGGAAGTAGCGATAGTCGTCGGCCTCCTCCTTCGTGCGCCGCGCGGTGAGCGTCCCCGTCGCCGGCGTCGAAGTCGTAGGTCTGCTGTCGCACCTCTTCGCCCGACTCCCAGACGCCGATCTGCCGCGCGACCTCGGCGTCGATCCCGCGCGCGATGAAGTTGAAGGAGTTCATGTTCTTGATCTCCGTGCGCGTGCGGAGCTCATCGGAGCCGCTGGGGCGCACGGACACGTTGGCATCCACGCGCAGCGTCCCCTTCTCCATCTCCGCGTCGGAGATGCCCAGCTCGACGATGGTCTGGCGCAGCAGCTGGAGGAACCGCTTCGCCTCGTCCGCCGTGCGGATGTCCGGCGCCGTCACGATCTCGACGAGCGGCGTGCCGCCGCGGTTGTAGTCGACCAGCGACGCGTCGGCGCCGCCGATCCGGCCCGAGCGACCGCCGACATGAACCGTCTTCGCTGCGTCCTCCTCGAGGTGAGCTCGAACGATCCCGATCACACGGTCGCCGTCTGCAGTTGGCAGTAGCACCTTGCCGTTAATGCAAGAAGGCAGATCGTATTGTGAGATCTGATACCCCTTGGGGAGATCCGGGATAGAAGTAGTTCTTGCGCGCGAAGACCGCGTGCTCGGCGATCTCGCAGTCGAGAGCGAGCCCGAGCTTGATCGTCCACTCGATCGCGCGGCGGTTCATCACCGGCAGCGCACCGGGGAAGCCGAGACAGACCGGACACGTCTGCGTGTTCTCGCCGGCTCCGAATCCGACAGGGCAGCGGCAGAACATCTTCGTGCGCGTCTTCAGCTGGACGTGGATCTCGAGCCCGATGACCGGCTCCCACGTCATCGGAGGCGCTCCGGCACGGTGTCGAACCCGATCGGCCTGCTCGAGCGCATGGCCGATGCGGAAGAGCCCGTTCTCGCCGAACTGCCGCCCGATGAGCTGCAAGCCCGACCGGCAGCCCGTCCGAGAGGCCGCACGGGATCGACAGGCCGGGCAGGCCCGCGAGACAGGACGGGATCGTCAGCAGGTCGCAGGCGTACATCGCGAGCGGATCCGCGGCCTTGTCCCCGATCGGGAACGCGACGGTCGGCGACGTCGGCGTGACGATCGCGTCGAACCCCTCGAGCGCCTCGCGATGCTCGCGGATGAGCAGCGTTCGCACCTTCTGCGCCTGGCCGTAGAACGCGTCGTAGTACCCGGCAGCCAGCGCGTACGTGCCGAGCATGATGCGGCGCTTCGGCTCGGGGCCGAAGCCCTCGTCGCGCGTGCGATCCACCATCTCGTCGTACGTCGTCCCGTCGACACGCGGCCCGTAGCGAACGCCGTCGTAGCGGGCGAGGTTCGACGACGCCTCGGCGGGCGCGACGAGGTAGTAGCACGGCATCCCGTAGCGGTACGAGAGCGGCAGGTCGCACTCCCCCACCTCGGCGCCGAGCTCTCGCGCGTGCTCGAGCGACTGCTCGAACGCGGCCCGCACGCCGGACTCGATCGCGTCGAGCGCCTCCACCTGCTTCGGCACCGCGAGCCGGACGCCGGCGAGCGAGTCGCCCTCCGGCAGCTGCACGGGCTCGGGCAGCTCCGCCGTGGTCGAGTCGAGCGGGTCGCGGCCGGCGATGATCGAGTAGAGGAGCGCGACGTCGCGCACCGTCTTCGCGACCGGCCCGATCTGGTCGAGGCTCGACGCGAACGCGACGACGCCGTACCGCGAGACCGTCCCGTAGGTCGGCCGCAGACCGACGTTCCCGCAGAGCGCCGAGGGCTGCTTGATCGAGCCGCCCGTGTCGGAGCCGAGTCCCCACGGCGCGAGGCCCGCGGACACCGCCGCGGCCGTGCCGCCGCCCGAGCCGCCGGGGACCCGTGTCGGATCCCATGGGTTCCGCGTCGGCCCCCACGCCGAGTTCTCCGTCGACGAGCCCATCGCGAACTCGTCCGTGTTCGTCTTGCCGAGCAGCGAGAGCCCGGCGCCCTTCACGCGCGCTGCGACCGTCGCGTCGAAGACGGGCGTGTAGCCGCTGAGGATCTTCGAGCCGGCCGTCGTCTCGATCCCCTTCGTCGAGATGACGTCCTTGAGCGCGATCGGGATGCCGTCGCCGCTCGGCTCGTCAGAAGTGCGCAGGTAGCAGTGCAGCTCGCCGTCACGCTCGGCGATCGCGTCGAGGTAGGCCGCATGCAGCTCGGCGGACGACACCTCGCCGCCGTCGAGCAGCGCCATCGCGCCCTCGGCCGTGAGTCGCAGCGTGTCGATCATTCGCCGACCGGCGGGACGCGGAAGTGGTCGCCGTCGCGAGCCGGCGCGTTCGCGAACACGTCGTCCAGGGAGAGCGACGCGCGCGGCTCGTCCTCGTCCCACACGTTGACGAGGTCGAGCGGGTGCGACGTCGGCGGAACATCGGCGAGGTCGAGCTCGGCAACCACCCCGACGGCGTCGAGAATCGCACCGAGCTCCTCGGTGAGCCGCTCGACCTCCTCGTCGGTCAGCGCGAGCCGCGCGAGCCGCGCAACGTGGAGCACCTCGTCTCTTGGATATCGCCATCGTCATCTGCGGATCGCATCCTCACCTCCGAAGCGGACGGGCCCCCTCGTCGGGAGCCCGCCGCCTACGTTCATGTGACTTCAGTCAGCTCGCTGCTGCCGACACGTTCGCGGCCTGGGCACCCTTGGGACCCTGGACGACCTCGAACTCCACACGCTGGCCTTCGGTGAGGGTCTTGAAGCCGTCCATCGTGATCGCGGAGAAGTGGACGAAGACGTCGTCCCCACCCTCGCGCTCGATGAAGCCGTAGCCCTTCTCGTTCGAAAACCACTTGACGGTGCCCTGCTCCACGTACGTCCTCCTACAACTGTGACGGCGGCACGGAGCCGACGTCGATGGTCACAACGCGCGGAACGCTAGCGCCTAGGAACCGCCGACCGCAACCTGTGCGCGACGATGTTGCGCAGCTGTCAACGTGTTGCGAAGAAGCAGCGCGATGGTCATGGGGCCGACGCCACCCGGGACCGGAGTCATGAGACCCGCGACGTCGAACACCGCCGGATCGACGTCGCCGACGAGCTTGCCTTCCTCGGTGCGGTTGACGCCGACGTCGATCACGGTCGCGCCGGGCTTGACCATGTCGGGCGTCACGAGCCCGGGTCGGCCGACGGCGGCGACCAGCACGTCGGCGCGGCGCGTGTGGCTCGCGAGGTCGTCGGTGCGCGAGTGACAGATCGTGACCGTCATGTGCTCCGCGAGGAGGAGCATCGCCATCGGCTTGCCGACGATCTCGCTGCGACCGATCACCACCGCCTCCTTCCCCTTCAGCTCGACGCCGTGCTCGGCGAGCATCACCATCACGCCGGAGGGCGTAGCCGGCACCAGGAACGGCTCTCCGAGGTAGAGGAGGCCGGCGTTCTGGACGTGGAAGCCGTCGACGTCCTTCGCCGGATCGACCGCGCGGAGCACGGTCGGCTCGTCCATGTGCTCGGGCAGCGGCAGCTGCACGAGGATCCCGTCGACCGCGTCGTCCGCGTTGAGCTCGGCGATGAGGTCGAGGATCTCGCTCTGCGCCGTGTCGGAAGGGAAGCGATGGTCGCGGGAGTCGATCCCGGCCTCGTGCGAGGCCTTGTGCTTCGAGCCGACGTAGACGTGCGACGCAGGGTCGTCGCCGACGAGGATGGTCGCGAGGCACACGGGCTGGCCGAACGCGCGCACGTCCTCGGCGACCTCGGCGCGCACCTTCAGCGCCATCTCCTTGCCGTCGATCCGCACCGCCGTCATCGGCTCCGCAGCCTATCGCGGAGCCGATGAGGCGATGTCGCTACCGCGCGAGTCCGCTCCGGAGAAGCTTGAGTCCGCTGACCTTCGCGACCTGGGTATTGGCGACCTGCAGCTTCGACTGGGCGCTTACTGCCTGTGCTCGCGATGCGACGCTCGAGACCTGCGTCGTCGCCGCCGCGCCGATCTGCGTCGTGGCCTGAATTGTCGCCTGCTGCTTCGCGGCCGAGTCCACCGACTGCGGCACGCCTGCTTGAGCGGCAGGTGCCAGGATCGCGGCGCTCGTGACCGCGATCGCGATGGCGCCCTTCAGCCCATGCGCCTCGACATCCGGGTCGAACATGCTCTCGACGGCCGCGCCGTCGAGCGTCAGTGCGATCTCGTCGTCGGGGGTGAGCCGAAGCAGCTCCTCGATGTCGCTGTGCGAGAGATCGATCGACAGCCTGCTGACGTCCTCGCCGCTGCTGTCGTCGCCGAGCTCGAACCAGAGCTCTGCGGAGTCCTCGTCCTTAAGCGCCGCCTCGAGCACGCTGCGAGCCACGATCGTGGTGAGCGACTCGTCGAAGGTCTCGGGCGTCACGAACGTCGGGCGTGCCTGCACAACCTGCATCTGATCCTCCTCGGATTGGTCGCACCTACAAGACGGCCGAACGCCGATCCGTCTTCCCGCGACTATCGCGCGCGATCGGCCAGAACCGCTTTCGCCGCGAGGCGTCCCGAGTGCAGTGCCCCGTTCAGCGACGGATGCAGGCGCCGATCGCCGCACGCGTACAGCCCGGCCGAGATCCGGACGGGCCGCTCGATCCGCGCCCCGGACGGGTACGCGGGCAGCGCATGCGAGATCTCGTACGTTCGAAGGAACCGCCAGTCCCGTACCGCCGGCCCGAACCAGTCCGCGAGCTCCCGCCGCACGGTGTCGAGGTCCGGCTCGACACCTCCGATCACGCTCGCCGAGACGAGCGCCCGCCCGGGCGGGGCGTAGTCACGTGAGACCTCGCTCATCACCGCCACGTTGTTGACGAGGCCCGCAGGATCGCCATTCAGGAGGAGCCACGCGCCGGCGAACGGCGGATCGGGCGCGTCGAAGTAGATGCACGACACGCCGTTCCAGCCGGTTTCCTCGTCGTCGAGAAGGCCCGGCGCCGCCACGACCACCGCTCGTGCGTCGAGCGTCGAGAGATCGCCGACCCGGTGGTTGAGGTGAATGTCGATTCCGTGCGCGAGCTGACTTGCGATCTCTCCCATCCCGCGGGCGGGCACCGCTGCCGGCCCCGCGGAGAAGGTCGCGAGCACGAACTCGAGGAACGCGCTCGACGTCACGAGGCCTTGCTCGAGGAAAATCCCGCGCAGGAACGGAGTCAGGAACCGCAGCGCGGCAGCGGAGAGACCGGCGTCGCGAAGGGCATCCGCCGTCGTCGTCTCCGGCCCCCGCCGGGCGAGCAGTCTCCGTAGAGCGAGCGCATCGCCCGTGCTCGCCGCGCCGGTCACGAGGGCACGGAGCGCGGTGAGAGGCGCGTGGCGCGGATCGGCCACCTTGTGAAAGGCGCCCGCGTGCCTCACCACGGCTCCGCGCTCGAACGGGCGCAGATCGAGCTCCTCGAAGTCGAGCGCCGCCCGAGCTTCGGGATACGCCGTCGGCAGCACCTGGAACCCGCGGTCGAGGCGAAAGCCGTCGACTTCGTCGGTGCGGACCCGTCCACCGATGCCGTCCGACTCCTCGAGCACGACGACGTCCAATCCGGCGCGAACGAGCCGTCGAGCGCACGCGAGCCCGGCGACTCCCGCGCCGACGACGATGACGTCGGGCGTACTCACACGCGCGTCCGCACCGATGCGATGCCGCCGTCCACCCCGAGAATCTGCCCGGTCACCCAGCTCTGCGCGGGATCGAGCAGCCACGCGATGGCGGAGGCGACGTCGTCGGGCTCGCCGAGCCGGCCGAGCGGATGCATCGCGCGCGAGGCTTCTCCGCTCGGCCCGCTCGCGATCCGCTCCGTGCCGGAAGTGCGCACCAGTCCTGGCGCGACGGCGTTCACGCGCACTCCGCGCGGCGCATACGTCGAGGCGGCGGAGAGCGTCAGACCGACGACGCCTCCCTTCGCCGCGGCGATCGCCTCGTGGTTCGAGAAGCCCACGCGCGCGGCGGCGGAGGCGACGAGGACGATCGAGCCTCCCTCCTCGAGTGCGCGAGCGCCTGCGGCGACGACGTTGAACGCCGTCGTCAGGTTCGCCGCGATCGTGCTATCCCACTCCTCCGCACTCGTCGCGTGAGCGGGCTTGAGGAAGACCGAGCCGGCGCAGTTCACGATGCCGTCGAGACCGCCGTGCCGCGTCGCTGCGTCCGCGATCAGCTCCTCGACCGCAGCGCGTTCGGTCGCATCGACCGACACCGCGTCGACACCGAGCTCGTCGGCGAGCGTGTTCAGTCGCGCAAGGTCGCGAGCGGCGGCAGTGACGCGCGCGCCGTCGCGCCACGAGTCTGCGCACAGTCGCTGCGCCGATCCCACCGGTCGCGCCCACGATGACGTACGAACGCGTCATTCAGGCATCTACGCCCGGGCGGCGAGAGCGGATCAAGAGGCGCCGAGCAGATTCGAACTGCTGTACGAGGCTTTGCAGGCCTCTGCCTAACCACTCGGCCACGGCGCCGGGCAGGCCATCGTAGCCGTCCTCTTCGCGTCCTAAGGTAGACGCGTGAGCGCCGCGCCCGTCCGCGAGACCGTCGAGATCTGCCTGCGCTGCGGCACCCACATGGAGTGGCGACATGGCACGTTCCAGTGCCCGCGGTGCCGGTTCAAGATCGGCTGCTGCGAAGGCGAGACGGGCGACTGCCGTAGCCGCGGCGCGTAGTCTCGCCGCGTGAGCGAGCGGTATACCGAGACCGCTGTCCACTTCGACGTCGAGCGGCTTCCGAGCCTTCTTGCGCGTTCGCTCCCGCCCGGGCCGCTCGCGCTCGCGGACCTCGGCTGCGGCGACGGGCCGTTGTTCGCCGCCCTCGAGCGCGCAGGGTTCGTCGACCCGGAGAGGCCGGTGTACGCCGTCGATCTCGAGCCGGCGCGCCTTGCTCGTGTGTCGGCTCGCTTCCCGTGGATCCAAACCATCACCGCCCCGGCGGCCGTGCGTACGTGACCACGGTCTTCAAGAAGCGCTGGGCGTGGTACTTCCGCACGCGCGACGGCGAGTCCGTGCTCGACACGTCGCATCTCCGCGAGTACACCGACCTTCCCGCGTTCCGCGAGCTGGTGACGAGCTCCGGCCTCCAGATCGTCGCACTCGAGCGGCGACTGCTCTGGTTCCCACTCCTCGATCCCCTGCTCTTCCGCTTCGGCGGACGGCTGGGGTCGCACCGACGCGTGCTGCGCATGCTGCGCGCCGCGAAGGTGCCGATTCCCGGCTACTACGGCCTCGAGCTCGTCGTCGAGCGCTGAGCGACCGCTGGTAGCGTCACCCGCCATGCCGCAGGGCTCCACGCTCGTCCGGGAGAAGCTCGACCAGGCCGCCGAGATCCTGCGCGAGCAGGACGTCGATCTCTGGCTGACGTTCGTGCGCGAGACATCGCTCACGAGCGACCCGAGCCTCGACCTGATCGCGGGCGTCTACAGCGCCTGGCAGGGCGCGTTCCTCCTGTCGGCGACCGGCGAGCGAATCGCCATCGTCGGCCGCTTCGACGCGCCGTCGGTGGAGCTGCTCGGCGCGTACGACGTCATCGCCTACGACGAAAGCATCAGGCCCGCGCTGCGCGATGCGGTCGAACGTCTCGCGCCCCGCTCGATCGCGCTCAACTACTCGGAAAGCGACCCCGCCGCGGACGGACTCACGCACGGGCTCTGGCGCGTGTTGCAGGACGCGTTCGCCGAGACGCCGTACGGCGAGCGCTTCGCCTCGTCCGAGGCGATCGTGAACGCGCTGCGCGGTCGGAAGTCCCCCGAGGAGGTCGAGCGCATTCGCGCCGCAGCACGTCGAGACCGAGGAGATCTTCGACGTCGTCACCGCCGGCGCTGGCGCCGGGACAGAGCGAGCTCGAGATCGCCGAGCGCATGCACGCCGAGATCGAGCGGCGCGGGCTCGGCTACGCGTGGGGGCGCGATCACTGCCCCGCGGTGAACGCCGGCCCGGAGAAGGACGTCGGGCACAGCCCACCCGGCGAGCTTCGGACGCGATCCGGCGAGCTGCTGCACGTGGACTTCGGCGTCTCCCGTGACGACTACTGCAGCGACCTCCAGCGTGTCTGGTACTTCCTCGATGGAAACGAGACCTCCGCGCCGGACGACGTCCGGCGCGCGTGGGACGCACTCTGGGCCTCGGTCGACGCAGGTGTGGCCGTGCTCCGCCCGGGCGTCGCCGGCTGGGAGGTGGACGCAGCCGCGCGCGAAAGTCTCGTCGCTGCCGGCTACCCCGAGCCGATGTACGCGCTCGGTCACCAGCTCGGCCGCGCGGCCCACGACGGCGGCACGGTTCTCGCCCCGCGCTGGGATCGCTACGGCGCCGCGCCGTTCGGAGTCGTCGAGGAGGGAAACGTCTTTACGCTCGAGTACGGCACGGCTGTGCCCGGGCGTGGCTACATCGGACTCGAGGAAGACGTGCTCGTCACCGCCGAGGGCATCCAGTGGCTCTCGTCACCGCAGCGCGAGCTGTGGCTCGTGCAGTGCGCGTCGTAGGCGAGATACTCCCCTCGACCGAGAAAGTCGATGCCCTGCTCGATCGTCGTTCGGGCCAGCTCTCAGCCCGCCCTCGTCCTCCGCGAGCGCTGCGAGCTCCTCGATGCCTGCGCACGCTCCAGGCGCTCCAGCGTTCCCCGCTCGCCCAGCGCCTCGTGCTCAGAGCGGTAGAGCTCGTGTATCTGCTCCTGCAACCGTCGCCGGTCGAGGCTCACCGCTCGGCGGCAGGCCGGAAGTTGTACGCGTTCAGCGCCCCGATTCCCACGCCGTAGAGCACGATCACGATCCCGAGCTCGTCTGAGGTCGTGGTCGAAACGAGCCCGTGGAACTCGAGCGAGGCAAGCGCGAAGGCGCCTCCGATCACCGCGAAGATCCACCCGACGAACGCGCCCACGAGAACGCGCTTCCAGTGCTGACGCACCGCCGACCGCAAGCGTTCCGACGCGAGCAGCGTCCAGACCCACCACGCGTTTCTGTCGCCCACGACAGCCCCCTCTCTCCTGCGGCCAACCGTAGCAAGCCAGAGATCGCACGAGCGCTCGGCCGCGCAGGTCAGGTCAGGGCAAGTAGTGGCGGGATCTCCGCCGGTGACGCCGCGCAGTGACGCCTTCGCGCGCGTTGCGGGCGGCCTCGAGGAGCTCCGTCGCGAGGTCGGTCGTACCGTCGGAGCGACGACGGATGCGATCCCGGTACTCACGCCGGTCGACACAGAAGACGGTGTACGTCTCCCGCCCACTCTGCAGCACCTCGTCGACCGTCCAGGCCTTCCCCTCACGGCTGCGAACGCTCGCCCCAGACGGCGGGAGCCGATCCAGCCACCGATTCTCGGACGAGTCGGGGAAAAGGAAGACGCAGAACATGCCGCCGCCTGCAGCCTCGAGCCGAGGCCGTCTGAAGAGTCGCAGCATTGCCTGGGTATGCCTCGATCGAGGGATGTGCAAACGATCGTAAAGGCACTGTGAGGACTCGTTTGGCGAATCAGCCGCCGGGAAATCAACCATCACTCTCGGGGGAGGGGACACCCGGTGCGGACTGGCCCGTCACTGCGTTCACCTCTCCTCCGGGAGATCGCCAACTGGGGAGGGACCATTGAGTTCGGAAGTCGTTTACGGAGAACCTCCGTCCAAGCCCGAATCCAAGGCCGTGAAGGCGGCGGAGAAAGACAGAGGGCGGGACTGGCAGCTCGCGCTGACCTTCTTCTGCTTGGTGCTCGCGCTGTACGTCGGTCTCGGCTACGCGACGTATGTCATCGCGCGGTCGTTGCTCTAAAGCCCCCGACGCGCTCATCGGCGTCGCGGCAAGAGGAAAACCGCCGTTCCCAGCGGGTTCTCAGAGCGGATGAACGGGCTCGAACCGTCGACCTTCTGCATGGCAAGCAGACGCTCTACCAACTGAGCTACATCCGCGAAGGGGCGGAGTATAGCCGCGCTTACGTGCCGAGCTTTTCGCGGAGCAGCGGCAGCACGTCCTCCGGCTGCGGGTACCGGCCGAGCATGGACTTGGTGAAGACGAGCTCGCCGTCGACGTGCACGTCGAAGATCCCGTCCGCACCGGTCACGACCTCGACGGCGCCGAGCGTCCCCTCCCACTCCTCGAGGATCCGCGCCGCCAGACCGGCGGCGTTCGGAAGCGCTCCTCAGGGGACGCAGTACTCGATGCGGATGTGGTGTCGCGCGGCCATGCGACGATTCTCTCAGTCCGAAGCGTCGAGGGCCTCGTTGACGAGGCTGTCGGCGAGCTCGTTGTGCTCGCGGCGGACGGCGGTGTACGTCACGCGCCGGATCTTGCGCGCGTGGTGCGAGGCATCGAGGAAGAGATCCTGCAGCGCGCGGTTCTTCACGCGGTACTCGCCGCGCATCTGCTTCACGAGGAGCTCCGAGTCGGAGACGACCTCGAGCTCGTCGACGCCTACCTCGACCGCGCGCTCCAGACCCGCGACGAGGGCCGCGTACTCCGCGACATTGTTGGTCGCCACGCCGATCGTCTGCCCGCGCGAGTCCAGCACCGTGCCGTCCTCGGCCTCGAGGACGAACGCATAGGCCGCCGGGCCCGGGTTCCCGCGCGAGCCTCCGTCCGTGAAGAGCCTGGCCTTCACTGATCGAGCAGCGGGTAGACGTCGTAGGCGGGCTCCTCGTACGGGTGCACGAGACGAAGTGCGACGACTGCGTCACGGATTCGGCCCTCCGGAACCACGGTCTCGACCCGATACTCGGCGACGCGCTCCTCGCGCCCACTCTCGCCGAGCGCCGGGCTCGTACCTTCGCCGCCGAAGAACGTGCCGGTTCCGGCCGAGTACCACGAACAGTGCGTGTACTCGCCGACGTGTCCGCCACCCGCCTCGAACACCGCCTCGCGCGTCGCGTCGAGCGCCTCCTCAGGCACGAACCAGACCAGCTTGACGCGGCTCACTCCGCGTTGTCGATCTGCGCGCGCTGGAGCGTCCCGGAGTAGTCGACGTAGACGGACTTCCACTCCGTGAACACGTCGAGCGCGGCCTGGCCGGCCTCGCGATGGCCGTTGCCCGTCTCCTTCGTGCCGCCGAAGGGGAGATGCACCTCGGCGCCGATCGTGCCGGCGTTCACGTACGTGATCCCGGCCTCGAGGTCGCGCATCGCGCGGAACGCGCGGTTCACGTCGCGGGTGAAGATCGAGGAAGACAGCCCGTAGCGGATCCCGTTCGAGATGCGGAACGCCTCCGCCTCGTCGCGGAACCGGATGAGCGAGAGCGTCGGCCCGAAGATCTCCTCCTGCGCGATCCGCATGTCCGCTTCGACGTCGCCGAAGATCGTCGGTCGGTAGTAGAAGCCCTTCGCGAGGTCGCCTTCGTCGGCGATCTCGCCGCCGGTGAGGAGCGTCGCTCCGTCGTCGCGGCCGATCTGCGTGTACGAGTGGATCTTCTCGAGCGCCGAGCGGTTGATGACGGGGCCGACATCCGAGTCGTCCTCCCAGCCCGGTCCGAGCCGCAGCGCCTCGGCGCGCTCGACGAGCCGGGTCGACGAGCGCGTCGTAGAGGCTCTCGTGCACGATGACGCGGCTCGTCGCGGTGCAGCGCTGACCGGACGTACCGAAGGCCGACCAGAGGATCCCCTCGATGGCAAGGTCGAGATCGGCGTCGTCCATCACGATGATCGCGTTCTTGCCGCCGAGCTCGAGGTGGACGTGCTTCAGCCCCTCCGCGGCGGCCTCGAGCACCTTCACGCCGGTCTCCCGCGAGCCGGTCAGCGAGATCACGCGAACGTCCGGGTGCCTCACGAGCCGCTCGCCGACGGCACCGCCGCCCCCGTGGACGATGTTCACGACGCCCGCAGGAACACCGGCCTCGAGCAAGAGCTCGGTGAAGCGCTGGCCGAGCGCGGGCGTGTCCGTCGCCGGCTTGAAGACGACCGTGTTGCCCGCGACGAGCGCGGGCGTGATCTTCCACGACGGGATCGCGATCGGGAAGTTCCACGGCGTGATCACGCCGATGACGCCGATCGGCATCCGCACGGACATCTGGAACTTGTTCTGAAGCTCGGACGGGGTCGTCTGCCCGAAGAGGCGCCGACCCTCGCCGCCCATGTAGAAGCTCATGTCGATCGCTTCCTGCACGTCGCCGCCGGCCTCCGCCTTGACCTTCCCCATCTCGTGGGTCATGAGATCCGTGAGCTCGGCTTTCGCGTCGGTCACGAGCTGCGCGAAGCGGAAGAGGATCTCACCGCGCTTGGGCGCGGGCACGAGGCGCCAGTCCTCGAAGGCAGCCTTGGCTGCTGCGACGGCGCGGTCGACGTCCTCCGTGTTCGAGCGCGGGAAAGTGCCGATCAGCTCGCCGTCGGCAGGGCTCGTCGAGTCGAACGTCTCGCCCGAGACGGCATCGACCCACTCGCCGTCGATGTAGTTCTGGAAGGCACGCGTCGTCTGTGGTGGCCATGGCCGGAGCCTAGCGGGGCGTTGGACAGGCGGGTGCACCGCTGAAGCGGCGCACCATCGTCAGCCGGCGAGGTGCTTCAGCGCCTCGCCGGGACGTCAGCGCGCCGCGTTCGGCACGATGCGGCCGTCGTCGTCGAGCCTCGCGTTCCACTCCGTGAACGCGGCCTCGATCTCGGAGAGGTCGGCGCCGCGATCGGCGAGCCGGATCGGCTGACCCGCTTCCGGAAGCACGCGGTACTGGTACCAGGTGATCTCCCAGGCGAACGTCAGCACGAGCTCGCTGTTCACGCCCGACAGTGGAACGATCGACACGAGCGGCGCGCCGAGCGCCTTCGCGACGCCCTCGATCGTGCGGCGGAAGAGGCTCGCGTTGAAGAGATCTGCGGCCTCGACGAGCGCTGCTTCCGAGTCGGTGAGCCGCCGGAGAACGGGCTCGCTGACGACCGGCTGCGCGTCCGGGTTCGACGCGCCGAGAATCTGCGACCAACGCGTCCGCTTCCGTCGCGTTCGCGGCGAGAGCGCCGGCGACACAGGCCCGCCCTCGCGCACCCAGCCGTAGTCGAGTGCGTAGTCCTGGCACAGCGGGCAGACGTCGACGAACTCGAGGCCGTCCGGGGAGAAGCGCAGTGCAATCTCTCCCTGCAGCAGGCTCCGTTCGCACACCGCGCACACGCGGCGGACGCTCGCCTTCGTCACGCGCATGGTTCGGACCCTAGCACCGGCGCTCGCGTTGTCCACAAGCTGTGGAGAATCCGACGCCGCCTTGGGGCGCGCTACATCTCGCCCTAGGCCTTGACGGCCTCGCGCTCGCGCTTCGTCTCCTCGATGATCTTCTGCGCGACGTGCGTCGGCACCTCCTCGTAGCGCAGGAAGTGCATGGAGTAGTCGCCGCGGCCGCTCGTCATCGAGGTGAGCGACTGCGCGTAGGTCAGGAGCTCCGCCATCGGTACCTCGGCCTTGATCGACGTCATCCCGCCGAGCGGCTCCATCCCCTGCAACCGGCCGCGGCGCGAGTTGAGGTCGCCGTTCACGGCGCCCACAGAGTCGTCGGGCACGCTCACCTCGAGCTCCATGATCGGCTCGAGAAGCACGGGATCGGCGTTCATGTACGCCTCCTTCCACGCCATCGAGCCGGCGATCTTGAACGCCATCTCGGAGGAGTCGACGGTGTGGTACGAGCCGTCCACGAGCTGGACGCGGACGCCCTGCACGGGTGCGCCCGCGAGCTCGCCGTGGTGCATCGCCTCCTGGATGCCCTTGTCGACGGCGGGACGGAAGCCCTGCGGGATCACGCCTCCGACGATCTTGTCCACGAACTCGTACTCGATCTCGCCGTCGGGCGTGATCACGATGTGGCAGTCGCCGAACTGGCCGCGCCCGCCCGTCTGCTTCTTGTAGCGACCGTGCGCGCGCGCCTCGCGGCGGATCGTCTCGCGGTACGGGACGCGCGGCGGATGAAGCTCGATCTCGACCCCGAAGCGGCGCTTCGCGCGCTCGAGCGCGACCTCGACGTGCATCTGGCTCATCCCGGAGAGGATCTCCTCGCCGGTCTGCTGGTCGCGACGGAGGCGCAACGTCGGGTCTTCCTCGGCGAGCCGCCGGATCGACGTCGCAACCTTCTCCTCGTCGCCCTTCGCCTTCGGGGTGATGGCGAAGCTCATCACGGGCTCGGGGAAGCCGAACTCCGGGATGTCGATCGCGACCTCCTTGTCGGTGAGCAGGTCGCCGGTCTGCGCCTCCTTGAGCTTGGCGACCGAGCCGAGGTCGCCCTCGCCGAAGTCGAGCGCAGCGTGGTGCTCCTTGCCCTGCACGTCGAGCAGCGTTCCCATCCGCTCCTTGCTCTTGGCGCGGAGGTTGACGAGCGTCGTGTCGGCCGTGACGGTGCCCTTCAGCACGCGGAAGACGTTGATGCGCCCCGCGAAGGGATCGGCCACGGTCTTGAAGACGAACGCCGCGACGGATGCGCCGTCGACGTCGATCGGCGAACCCTTCTTCGCCGGCGAGGGAACGCCCTCGACGAGGAGGTCGAGCAGAGCATGGGTGCCGAGGTTCTTCGTCGCGATCCCGCACGCGACCGGGAACACGTCGCCGCTCGTCATCGCAGCCTTCAGCGCTGCCGCCACCTCGTGCGCGTCCAGCTCCTGGCCGTCGAGGTAGCGCTCCATGAGCGCCTCGTCGGTCTCGACGACGGCGTCGAGGAGCTTCTCGCGGTACTCGGCGGCGAGCTCGGCCATCTCGTCCGGGATCGGGCCCCGGCTCGCCCTCCTTCCCACCCTCGGGGCTCGAGTACGAGCACATGTGCAGCACGTCCACCATCCCGGTCAGCTCGTGCTCGGAGCCGATCGGGATGTGTACGGCGACGCACTTCGCCGAGAGCTGGTTGCGCAGCGCCTCGAGCGTGCGGAAGAAGTCGGCGCGCTCGCGGTCGAGCATGTTGACGAAGATCACGCGCGCGAGGCCGAGCTCGTCGGCGAGCTTCCACGCCCGCGACGTGCCCACCTCGACGCCCATCACGGCAGAGACGGTCACGAGCGCGCCCTCGACGACCCGAGCGGCGCACCGCAGCTCGCCCTGGAACGCCGGATCGCCCGGCACGTCGATCAGGTTGATCTTCCGGTCCTGCCACTCCGTGTGCTCGAGCGACATCGAGATCGAGAGCTGCCGCTTGTGCTCGTCCTCATCCGCGTCGGAGACCGTCGTTCCCGCCTCGACCGTTCCGAGACGGTTGATCTTGCCCGTCTGGAAGAGGAGCGCCTCGACGAGCGACGTCTTCCCGACCCCGCGGTGACCGACGACGGCGACGTTGCGGATCCTTGCGGGCTCGGACATGGGCGGGCTCTCCTTCTCGGCGCTCGGTTCCGGCCGAGAAGCTTAGTCACCCGGAACGGGCGACCGAAGGGAGGGAGCGGCGGCAACGGAGACGTCGAACATGCCGGAGAGAATGGGGTTGGCGACCTGCGACGCGAGGGACTGCGCGACGGTGAACGCTCCGGGATCGCCGAGCCGCGCACGGTAGGCAGTCGCTCGGAGCAGCAGCTCACGCATCCCACGCCGCGCGGTCACGGCCGTCCGACTGCTCCGTGCCAGCCTACGAGTCCGACGACATCCCGCTTCCCTCGACGGCGCGCACGCGGAAGTCCCAGTAGAGCTCTACCACCTTCGAACAGAGGGCGGCCGGCAGCGATGTATGCACCTCGAGTCCGACGCGGTAGCCATCGCCATCGCTGCCGCGTGGGCGTTGACGCCGCACGGTGACCTTCTCAAGATGGAGGGGATTCGCTCCACACGAAGTGCACCCGCCCGCGCCGGAGATCACGATCTCCGCGTCTCCTCAGATCGCAACCGCGCCGCCTCTTCGGCGACCAGGCGCCGTATGTCCGGTGGCACGTCGGGGTGGATACCGACGAGCGCGGCCGCATCGTCCACGAGTCCGAGCTCGAGATCTTCTCCGCCGGGAAGCCGTCCTTCCAGGAACCAGGTCACGCTGAGCTCGGTGAGACGGTCGTAGCGCTTCGTCGCGGATGCGAGGACATGTGGGCCGAGGTGTGATCGATCCTCGGATGCCCCGACGGCCCACACCCCACGGAGGCCGGCAGTGGCGAGCGCTCCAAGGCCACACTCTCCAGACGACGCGAAGACGACCATCGAGCCCTGGTCGATCTGCCGGTTCGCGAACGACTCGCAGATCGAACGGTCGTCCCACTCGTAGGTGTATCCGCGGATGATCCGGACGCCGGGAAGAGCTCGTCGCACGCCCTTCGCGAACCCGTCCTCCCACGCCTGCTCCTGGTCGAAGTCGTCCGCCCCGAGGACCATCGAGACCGCCGGCCGGCGACCAAGGTCGCTGGACTGACGCTTTACGACGAGCCCGGCGAGGAACCCCGCGAGGTGTGCAGACTGCTCGCCGCGCGGCGTGATCGTCGTTACGTTTTGCGCACCCGCGAGCTCGGGCGCAACACAACAGAAGTCGAGGTACACGAAACGGGTCTCGGCGTTCTCAGGAACCACCTCCCAGAAGTTCGGGCCCGTGAGGCCCAGTGGCCAGATGACGAGGTCAAAGTCGCCGGCTTCCAGACGAGCCGAGAGCCGCCGCACATCGTCGTACGAGCCCGGCGCGTCGCCCCCGAGCCGCGGACGGCTCGGGAACAGGTCGACGAACTCCGTCTCGACGCCGTGACGACGTTCGGCCGAGATGAGCCCGTCGACGAACGGCCTCCAACCGGCTTCGTCGTCTCCACCGGGACCGCCCGGATTCCACATGCGAATCAGCGCCACCCGCGCCGGTCGGTCTTGACCGGCGATGCGTGCGTCGGTGACGGCGAAGACCAACGCACTGATGGCCGCAGCCACGGCGAGCATCGCCACGATCGCCATTGCGGGCACACGCATATTCCGCGCGCGGCCCGTGTTCCCCGTGTCGAGGGTCGGCGCTGGCGCTTGCAGCTGCGGCTCCTGACGAACGATCTGCCCAGCTAGGCGCTGCAGCTCCTCGCTCGGCTGTAACCCGAGGTCGGCGTCGAGGGCACGCCGCGTTCGCTCGTAGACGTCGAGCGCCTCGGCATGGCGACCCGATCGATACAGAGCAACCATGAGCCGGGCGACGAGCTGCTGTCGATACGGGCTCTCGTCGACGGCCTGCCGCAGCTCCCCAACGACCTCCGTATGCCGCCGCAGCGCGAGATCCGCGTCGACGCGGATCTCTAGTGCTCGCGCGCGTTGCTCTGCCAGCCGCTCCGCGCGGGAGCGACCATCGTGATGAAGTGGAGCTCCGGCGAGCACCGGCCCGTTCCACAAGCCGAGCGCCTTCGCCGCGAGCGACGCAGCGAGCGAGTGCTCACTCCGTTCGAGCGCGGCCGCAGCATCGCTCACGAGGGTCCTCGAAGGCCTGCGCATCGAGGACGGCAGACCCCAGGCTGAGCCGATAGCCCCCTCCACGCCGCTCGAGCGTCACGCCATGCGGTGCGAGCTCTCGCCGAAGTCGCGAGACGTATGCCTCAGCCGTGTGCGCGGCAGACGCGGGAGGTGACTCGCCCCAGACGTCGTCGATCAGCCGCTCGTCGGTGACGACCTCGCCTGCACGGAGGAGCAATGCGGCGAGGACAGCGCGCTGTTTCCGGCCTCCGAGCTCGAGCGTGCGACCGTCTGCCTCGGCCTCGAGCTCGCCGAGGATGCGGATCTCGAGTGGGACGGGCTCCCTCGTAACAGCGGTAGCTAACCACGTGCGAGCACTTCGAGAAAGTGCGCATCCGAGACGCCTGCGAGAGAACTGCGAGCCAGCCGAAGGATTGTGGCTGCGTCCTCGATCACAGGAGGTATTTCATGCAAGCCGGGGGTATAGTCGTCGCCGCGCTCGTCGCAGCGATCGGGCTGACTTCGGTCGCAGCGGCCAGCTCAGACGCGACGAAGCAACGGGTGCAGATCGACATACAGATCCACCCGAAGACCACGTTCGCACTCGCGACGTTGCAATCCGGTCCGCTCAAGCGTGACTCAGGGACGCAGAAGTGCAACGGGGACTTCGCTATCAGTGACGCGGTTCAGCGCAACGGCCAGGAGGCCTATCCCTGGGAGTGCCGTACCTTGGTGTTCACCGGCAAGCGGGGGACGCTCGTGCTGCGTTCCCAGTTCTCATGGATCGAGGCCGGAGGCGCGTACAACATCGCCACGGGCACCTGGAAGGTCGTGCGCGGGACCGGCCAGTACGCCCGCGTTACGGGAGGTGGGCGGATTGCGCAGGTGGGGGCGCCCAAGATCGCGCTGGCGCGCTACCAGGGCTACATCACGTCGCAATAGCTCGTTCGCACGAGACGGGCGGCGCTCCGCGCCGCCTACGTCTCGGCGGGCTCGCGCGTTGCGCCCGAGAGATGCGCTTTGAGGCGCAGGATCGCCTTCGTGTGGAGCTGCGAGACGCGCGATTCCGTGACTCCGAGCACCTCGCCGATCTCGCGCAGGGTGAGCTCCTCGTAGTAGTAGAGGGTGACGACGAGCTTCTCGCGCTCGGGAAGCTCTGAGATCGACTCGGCCAGCGCCTCCCTCACCTCGGTCTGTTCCAGGGAGACCTCGGGATCGGGGCCTGTCTCGTCCTCGATCGTGTCGATAAGCGCGATCGAGTCGCCCCCGGCCGAAGGTGACCACAGCTCGTCGAGCGCGCCGACCGACGAGCGCGAGATCTCGAGCAGGCTGTCGTCGAGCTCCTCCTCGGTCACACCGAGCTTCTTCGCGATCTCCTCGTCCGTCGGCGCGCGGTGCAGCTCCTTCTCGAGCGCGGCGATCGCGCGCTCGATCTGCCGCGCGCGCGTGCGGACGGAGCGGGGGACCCAGTCGAGCGAGCGCAGCTCGTCGATGATCGCGCCGCGGATGCGCGCCATCGCGAATGTCTCGAACTTGATCTCGCGGTCGGGATCGAAGCGCTCGATCGCGCCGATGAGTCCGAGAAGCCCGTACGACACGAGATCCTGCTCGTCCACGTGCGACGGCAGGCTCGCCCCAACGCGGCCGGCCACGAACTTCACGAGCGGCGCGTAGGTCAGGATGAGCCGGTCGCGAAGGTTCTGATCCTTCGTCTTCCGGAACTCCTGCCAGAGCGCCTGAGTCTGATCCGCAGCAGCCACGGAAGGAGAATACGCCGCGGGAAGGCGGAGTCCTCAGGCGCGACGAATCAGCGCACGTCGCGCGAGGTCGCCCATCCAGAGCGCGAGAGCCGCAGCGGCGAGCGCGATGACCCATGCGCTGCCACCTTCGAGCGCGGAGAGAAGGGCGACGAGCCCGAGCCCGAGCGCAAGCGCGAGGAAGAGGAGCCCGAGAAGCCGCCGCTGCACGGACGGATGGTGCCACCCGGTGCGACGGTACGATTCGGCGCAGCTCAGGGGCGTAGCTCAGCTGGCAG
>CAWGJJ010000002.1:0-296816 GCA_963822885.1 uncultured Gaiellaceae bacterium | reverse complement strand
GACCGGTCAGCGTGCGGATCGATCCGGCGTTCGGCGGCAGCTCGTCCCTCGTCTGGTCGACGTTGACGCCGATGCCCAGCACGACCGCGCCGTCACGCGCCTCTGCGAGACAGCCCGCGATCTTCGTGGCGCCTCAGCATCACGTCGTTCGGCCACTTGATCTGCACGGAGAGGCCGAGTGTCCGCTCGAGCGCGTCCGCGACCGCGATCCCGGCGACGAGCGCGAGCTCGGGCGCGTGTCGCTCGGGCGGCGGCTTGAGCAGCACGGAGAAGAGCAGCGCAGTTCCCGCCGGCGCCTCCCAGCTGCGGCCGAGCCGGCCGCGTCCCGCCGTCTGGTGATCTGCGACGACGATCGCGCCCTCCGGAAGCGACGTGTCGACGAGCGAGCTGCGTGGACTCGCAGGACTCGACGTCGAGCCGCGGCTCGCCGAGCTGCTCAGTCACCGCTACTTGCGAGCAACTCGACGCGAACGGCGCTGACCTTGTACTCCGGTGTTCCGATGAGCGGATCGCCGACGTCGTGCGTGAGCCAGTTCACCTTCTGCTCGGCGAAGTGGAGCGACATCCAGACGAGCCCCGGGTAGACGCGCTCCGAGTAGTGCGCTTCCGCCTCGAGCTCGCCACGTCGCGACACGAGCCGAGCGACCTGGCGATCCGCGATCCCGAGCGCGCCCGCGTCCTCGGCGTGAATCTCGAAGAACGGGCGCCTGCTGCTTGTCGGTCACGCCCGGCTCGCGCATCGTCATGTTCCCCGAGTTGTAGTGGTAGAGCGTGCGGCCGGTCGTGAGCACGTACGGGTACTCGGAGTCCGGCTCCTCGATGGGCGGCTGGAACTCGACGGGGAAGAAGCGCCCGCGTCCGCTGGCGAGCGCAGGCCGCGGCGCGTGCAGGTACGGCGTGCCGGGATGATCGAGATCGGTGCACGGCCACTGCATGCCGTTCTCCTCGATGCGGTCGTAGCGGATCCCGAGCCAGTTCGGCGAGAGGTCGGCGAGCTCGTTCCACACCGACTCCGCGTCCGGGTACTCCGGCCAGTTCGCCCCGAGCGCCTTCGCCATCTCGATGACGATCTCGCGGTCGACCCTCGCCTCGCCGGGCAGCGGGGCGGCGGCGCGAACACGCGAGATGCGGCGCTCCGTGTTCGTGAACGTGCCGTCCTTCTCGGCGAAGCTCGACGCGGGGAGGACGACGTGCGCGTACTTCCGCGACGAGTCATTGAGGAAGATGTCCTGCGACAGGAGGAAGTCGAGCCCCTCGAGGCCTTCCTCGACGTGCTTGGCGTTCGGCTCGGTCTGCGCCGGGTTCTCGCCGATCAGGTACAGGGCCTTGATGCGCCCGTCGTGCAGGCCGGAGACGATCTGGTCGAGGCGGTAGCCGGGCCGCTCGGGAACCTCGGCGCCCCACGCGTCGGAGAACTTCCGCCGGATCTCGGGATCGTCGACCGACTGGTAGCCGGGAAGGTAGGACGGGTTCGCTCCCGAGTCGTTCAGTCCCTGGACATTGTTCTGACCGCGGAGTGCGTTCAGACCCGTCGACTCGTAGCCGAGGTGCCCGGTCATGAGCACGAGGTTCGAGAGCGACCAGATGTTGTCGACGCCGCACGCGTGCTCGGTGATGCCGAGGGTGTAGAAGATCCCCGCGTGCTTCTCGCTCGCGTACTCGCGAGCGGTGGCGCGGATGTCCTCGGCCGGGACGCCCGTGATCTTCTCCGCCTCCTCGGGCGAGTAGCGCATGACGATCTCGCGCACGGCCTCGAAGTCGTCGGTGACGTCGCGGATGTACTCCTCGTTCTGGAGACCCTCCTCGAGGATCGTGTGCATCATCGCGTTCAGCAGCCAGACGTCGGTTCCCGGCCGCAGCTGCAGATGGCGCTTCGCGAGCTTCGTCAGCCAGATCTTCCGCGGGTCGGCGACGACGAGCGTCGCGCCCTTGCGCACGGCCTTCTTGATCCGCAGCGCGAGCACCGGATGCGCCTCGGTCGTGTTCGAGCCGATGACGAAGAGGAAGCGGTCGTTCTCGATCTCCGGGATCGAGTTGGTGCTGGCTCCTCTGCCGAACGACCTGACCAGGCCGTAGAGAGTGGGAGCGTGTCAGGTCGACTCGCACGAGTGGACGGAGTTCGTCCCGACTCCCGTGCGCGCGAGTTTCTGGATGAGGTAGTTCTCCTCGTTCGTCAGGCGGGCCGAGGCGAGGAAGCCCACCGACTGCGGGCCGTGCTCCGCGATCACGCTTCTTGAGCCCGGTCGCCGCCGTCTCGAGCGCGTGCTCCCACGTCGTCTCGTGGAGCTCGCCGTCCTCGCCGCGGACGAGCGGCTGCGTGAGGCGGTCGGGGTGGTGCACGAAGTTGAAGGCGAAGCGGCCCTTCACGCAGAGGTTGCCCTCGTTCGGGAGGTACTCGTCCTTCGAGGTGACCTTGACGATGTGCTTCGTCTTCGGGATCGAGGTTCAGGTCGATCTGGCAGCCGACGCCGCAGAACGTGCACGTCGTGCGCACCTGCTCCAGCGCGTGCTCCGGGCTGCGACGTGCCTTCCTCGAACTTCTCGTAGATCGCGCCGGTCGGGCACACGGAGAGGCAGCCGCCGCAGAGCTCGCACTCGGTGTCGAGCCAGCTCAGCTCCCAGGTCGGGACGATGCGCGCGTGTCCGCCGCGACCCTCGAGGCTCAGGCGCCGAGCACTGCATGACCTCCTGCGTGTAGCGGACGCAGCGGTTGCAGAGGATGCAGGCGTCCGGGTCGTAGCCCATGAGCCGGTTGCGGTCGTCGTACTCCTTGCGCTTCGCGTCGGGGAGGACGAGCGGCGCGGTCGCATCGAGATCGTTCGCGAGGTCTCGGAGCTCGTTCGGGCGGCCGCCGGGTGACTCGTTCAGATGCTCCGAGAGGAGCATCTCGGTGAGCGTGCGCTGGAACTCCGTGATCGGGCCGTTCGTCGAGACGACCATTCCTTCGGCCACGCGCGTCGCGCAGGCCGGCAGCGGCCGCGGTGCGCCCTCGACGTCGACGACGCACATCCGGCAGCCGCCGTACGGATCGAGCTTCGAGTCGTGGCAGAGCGTCGGGATGAACGTCCCGTGCCGTGCGGCCGCGTGGACGAGCAGCTCGCCCTCGGGCGCGCTGACCTGTACGGCCGTCGAGGGTGAACGCGACCACGGCGCGATCGTACAGCCGGCTTAGCCCCAGAGGGACGCGTACCGGATCCGACGATTTGACGAGGCTAGACGGTTCGGTGTCAGACACCGACTGCGGCGCCGATCGACGAACGGAACCGAGACATGGCCGAATCCGACTCGTCGCCGTAGAACGAGAGAAGCCGGCGGACGTCGAGGAAGCGCGGGCGCTGGTCGATCCCGAACGACGCGCGATAACTGCTCCACGGCCACTCCTCAGCGCTGCTGCAGAGCCCGCCGTCGACGGGGTTCATGAGTACGTAGCGAAGGGTCCATTCGAGTTGCTCTTGGGTCTCCTGACGCACGGCGCCGAAGCGGTTGCGGAAGAGGTGCGCATCTCGCTGGTAGCGGCGGTTGAATCGGTTGGCGTACGTGCCGTTGAGCGCCTGCATCACGGACGAGAGCCCGCCGTCATGAGTCTCGACGACGAGGTGGTAGTGGTTCGACATGAGGCAGTACGGCGAGGCAGCTGAGCCGAGCTCGAGCGATGACGCGATCTAGGCAGTAGAGGAAGTCGAGGCGATCTGAATCGAACGTGAAGAGCGCCTGCCGGTTGCTCCCCCGCGAAAACACGTGGTAGAGCCCTCCGGCGACGAACTCTCGGCGTGGACGACCCACCATGCGACGGTACGGAGCAGAGATCCGAACGAGCGAGCTGTGTATGCATTGTCACTGTCTATTGGCCGGTGTCTGACACCGGGTTGTGCCGCGGAGCCGAGCGGGGCAAACAGCTCTGGCCAGTGCGCCATCGCGCCACGTACCGGGAACGGCGACGCCTGGCCGAGGCCGCAGATCGACGTCTTCTCCATGGCAAGGAGCCACTCGTCGACCTTCTCGCGGGTCATCATGGCCTCGCCGTGCTGCAGCTCCTCCGCGACGTGGTGGAGCGCACGGTTGCCGATCCGGCACGGTGTGCACTTCTGGCACGACTCCTCGGCGAAGAAGCGCATCGTCTCGGCGAGCAGGCGTAGCGGGGAATACGACGCGGGGAACACCTGCACCGCTGCCGAGCCGGGCCCGGCGCCGTACTCGCGCAACCCGTCGCGCGTCAGCGGCGCGTCGAGCGCTGCAGGCGGCAGGATCCCGCTCGCGGCGCCGCCGGGAACGATCGCGCCGACCTCCCCGACGAAGCCGTCTGCGTACTCGTCGACGAGCTCGCGCGTCGTCACCCCGTTCGGCGCCTCGTAGCAGCCCGGCTTGCCGACAGCTCCGGTCACGGACCACAGTCGCGTGCCCGCCATCCCGCGCGTCCCGAGCCCGGCCCACCACTCGCCGCCGTTCGGAGGATCGCCGGGATGTGCGCCAGGGTCTCGACGTTCTGGATGAGCGTCGGGCGACCGAGATAGCCGAACTGGCTCGGGAACGGCGGCTTGAGGCGAGGCATCGCGCGCCGGCCCTCCATCGACTCGAGCATCGCCGTCTCCTCGCCTGCGATGTACGCACCCGCGCCGATGACCAGCTCCAGCGAGAGCCCGTCGAGAAGGCCCGCACCGCGGAACTCGTCGAGTGCCTGCTGGAGCCGCGCCCGAGACGTCGCGTACTCCTCGCGGAGGTAGATGTAGCCCTCGCTCGCCTCGAGCACACGCATAGCCAGCACCGTCGCCTCGACCATCAGGTGAGGCCGGAGCTCCATCACGTAGCGGTCCTTGATCGTCCCCGGCTCGCCCTCGTCGGCGTTGACGACGACGTAGCGCGGGCCCGGCTCGCGCGAGACGGCCTCCCACTTCATGCCGGTCGGGAAGCCGGCGCCGCCGTAGCCGGTGAGCCCGGACGCCTTCAGCTCCTCGACGATCTTCTCGAGCGACGGCAGCTCGCGGAGCAGCGAGAGCCCGCCGCGCGCCTCGTAGTCCGCGAGCGTCGCGTCACCGGCGCCGAGCCCGACAGCCGGCCCGTCGTTGGTGGCGTGGGTGACCGCCGGGACGATCTCGTCGCCGCGCGTCATCGCCGGCGCGAGGTCGCAGTGACCGAGACACGCCACTTCGATCGCGCCAGGCGTCTCGGCGAGCAGCTCGCGCGCGCCGAAGCAGTCGCAGACGGGCCCGGTGCAGACGCGGACGGCGTCGGTCGGTACCTGCAGGAACGAGTAGAACGAGACGACCTCGTGCACCTCGCCGCGCCGGATGTTCATGTGATCGGCGAGGGCGTCCGAGAGCTCCATGTCGATCGGACCGACCTCGCGTCGAACGCGGCCGAGGTTGTCGAGGAGGCGTGTCCTGGAGCGTGGAAGCTCGGGAAGCAGCGATGCGAGCCGGAGCACGTCCACCCCGGCGAGTCTATTCGGCGCCCGGAGGCCTCCGGAGCGCCTTCGTCCGTGCGCGGCGCCGCTTTCCTTCGAGACGGCGCTCGCGCGCACCCGCACTCGGCTTGGTCGCCTTGCGGCGGCGCGGGACGGCCAGCGCGGCGCGCAGCTTCTCGGCGAGGCGCTCGACGGCGAGCTCGCGATTGCGCGCCTGGCTCCGCTCGTCCTGCGCGACCGCGCGCAGCACCGGGCCGACACGCGCGACGACGCGACGCTTCTGGTTGTCCGTCAGCGCGCTCGACGCCTCGACGTCGAACAGCGCCTCGACCCTCGTCGAGGACTTCTGAGCGTGCTGCCCGCCCGGTCCGCTGGAGCGCGAGACGCGCAGCGCGATCTCCGAGATGGGCAACAGGACGGAGCGTGTGACGCGAATAGACTCACGCTCCATGGCGTGCATTCTGCTCGACATCGACGGCGTGCTGCACGTCTCCGGAGATCCGATTCCGGGCGCCTCGGACGCCGTCTCGGAGCTCCGTCGCGCAGGACACGCTCTCCGGTTCGTCTCGAACAACTCGACGCGGCCGCGATCGCGCATGGCAGAAGAGCTTCGCGACATGGGCTTCACGCTCGAGGACGAAGAGATCCAGACGACGCCAGGGGCAGCCGCGCGTGAGCTCGCCGGCAAGCGCGTCCTCGCGCTCGTGATGGCCGACATCGTTCCCGATCTCGACGGCCTCGAGCTCGTCGGAGATCACGCCGAAGCCGTGCTCGATCGGCGGCTGCGACGAGACCCTCGAGCCGAACCAGGTCTTCAGCTACATGAACCTCGCGCGGGCGTTCGACGAGGTGCAGATGGGCGCGTCGCTCTACTGCCTGCACAAGAACAAGTGGTGGCAGACGAGCCGCGGGCCGATGCTCGACTCCGGCGCGTTCGTCGCGGGGCTCGAGTACGCGACCGGGGTCGACGCAATCGTGCTCGGCAAGCCGAGCCCGTCCTACTTCGCCGCGGCGCTCGACGCGCTCGCCGCCGAGCCCGAGCTGACGTGGCTCGTCACCGACGACGTGGAGGCGGACGTGCGCAGTGCGCACCTCTTCGGGATGAAGACTGCGCTCGTGCGGACCGGGAAGTTCCGTCCCGAGGCGCTCGAGTCCGCGGACACGTCACCCGACATCGTCGTCTCGTCGCTCGGTCACTTCCCCGCGTTGCTCGAGGAGGATCTCACCGGCGGCTGGGCTCCGTGAAGGTCGGGGTCGACATCATCGAGATCGAGCGCATCGAGCGTGCGCTCTCCCGCCCGGGATTTCGCGAGCGGTGCTTCACGGACGCGGAACGGGAGTACTGCGACTCGCGCGCGCGTCCGGCGCAGAGCTACGCGGGACGGTTCGCCGGGCAAGGAAGCGGTCGGGAAGGCGCTCGGCTGCGGCGTGCGCTTCACGTGGAAGGAGATCGAGATCGTCGGCCGGCCGAAGCCGGGCGTGCGGCTGTCGGGTCGAACCGCAGCGTTCGCCGAGCGCGTCCAGGCCGGGCCGATCGACCTGTCGATGACGCACTCGCGCGAGATCGCGGCCGCCATCGCCGTCGTCTCGCCGCGTCAAGAGGATGGCTGAGCACTACGAGCCTCTCTACTCGGCCGCGGAGATGCGCGCGGCCGAGGAGCGCTACCCGAACTACCCCGAGTCCGTCCCGGAGCTCATGGAGCGGGCCGGTGCCGCGGTCGCGCAGGAGGCGATGCGCGCGTTTCCGGCCGCACGCAGCTTCGCCTGCGTCTGCGGTGGCGGAGCGAACGGCGGCGACGGAAGGGTCGCCGCACGCGTTCTCCGCGAGGCCGGGCACGTCGCGGACGAGACCGACGATCCGGACGGATACGACCTCATCGTCGACGGGCTCTTCGGCACCGGGTTCCAGGGTGAGCCGCGCTCGGAGGCCGCCGCTCTGATCCAGCGCATGAACGACGCCGAGGCGCCGGTGGTCTCGATCGACGTTCCGTCCGGTGTCGACGCGTCGAGCGGAGAGGTCGCCGGCTCAGCTGTCGAGGCCGATCTCACCGTCACGTTCCACGGACCGAAGGTGGGGCTCGCCGTCGCGCCCGGACGCTTCCACGCGGGCAGGGTCGTCGTGGCCGACATCGGTCTCGAGCACGTGCCGACCGCGGTGCGTCGCGCAACGCCCGCGCTCCTCGCGACGATCCCGCGGCGCGGCGAGCGCGACTCGAAGTACAGCTCGGGATCCGTCCTCGTGGTGGGCGGGCAGCCGGGGATGACCGGAGCGGCGTGTCTCACCGCGCTCGCGGCGCTTCGCGCCGATGCGGGCTACGTCACGCTCGCGATTCCGGAAGAGTCGCTCGCCGCAGCCGAGGTGATCGCGCTCGAGCCGGTCAAGCTCGCGTGGTCGGACGACGACGCTGTCGAGACCATCGCTGCCGCTGCCGAGCGGGCGAATGCGCTCGCCATCGGCCCTGGCCTCGGGCGAAGCACGGAGCGGCGCGCGCTCGTTCGTTCGCTGCTCGAGCAGGTGGATCTTCCTGCGGTCGTCGACGCCGACGCACTCTTCGACCTCGAGCCGGTCGAGCGCTCGGCGCCCATGGTCCTCACGCCGCACGCCGGCGAGCTCGGGCGGCTTCTGGGCCGCGACTCCGAGTGGGTCGGCGCGCATCGTCTCGAGGCCGCGCGCGAGGCGTCCGGGCGCTTCCAGGCGATCGTCCTGCTGAAGGGCGCGGACACGATCGTCGCAGCGCCCGACGGAACAGCGGTCGTATGCGATCTCGGGCCGCCTTCTCTCGCGACCGCCGGTACGGGGGACGTGCTCACCGGAGTCGTCGGCGCGTTCCTCTCGAAGGGCGTGGAGGCGATGACGGCAGCCGTCGCGGCGTCCGTCGCCCACGGGCTCGCCGCCGCCGCGGTTCCGCACCGGTCGGGACTCGTCGCGAGCGACCTCCTGCAGTACCTGCCCGTAGCGCTCGATCGCTGACGCAGCATCAGTCCTCCACCTGCGAGACGCAGATCCAGTCGCCGAACCCTTCGCTGCGACGCGGCCGCGAAGCGGACGCCTTCAGGGATCTGCCGGCGATTCGAGATCCCCGCTCGGGGATCTCAATCTTGCGAGAATCAAAACGTGGAGAGGTCGTGCTTCACCCTCGACCTCGGGGCGATTCGCCGGAACGCCGCCACGCTGCTGCGTGCCGTCGAGGGAGCGGAGCTGTGGGCCGTCGTGAAGGCGGAGGGCTACGGGCACGGCGCGGTCGACGTCTCGAAGGCGGCGCTCGACGGCGGTGCGACCGCGCTCTGCGTCGCGACGCTGCCTGAGGCGCTCCACCTGCGCGCCGCGCTTCGCAACGCGCGGATCCTCGTAATGGGGCCGGTGTCGGAGCGCGAGATCGGCGAGGCGCGCGTCGCGCGGCTCGAGCTCGTGGCCGCCGACGAGCGCGTCCCGGAGGGGGTCCGCGTTCATCTCAAGCTCGACACGGGGATGGGCCGCTGGGGCGTGGCGGAGCTGCCGTCGCCTTCGCGTGACGTCGTCGGCGTCATGAGCCATCTCGCCTCGGCCGAAGCCGACCCGGCGTTCACGCAGCTCCAGGTCGAGCGCTTTCGCGAAGCGACGGCCGGCCTGGGCTCGCTCACGCGCCATCTTGCGAACAGCGCCGCCGCACTGCGCTTCGCGGAGGCGCGGTACGACGCCGTGCGCTGCGGGATCGCGCTCTACGGCATCTCGCCGTTCGGCGCCGATCCGGCCGACGACGGCCTCGAGCCCGCCCTGCGCTGGGAGTCCTACGTTGCACTCGTGAAGAAGCTCGAACCTGGCGAGAGCACGGGCTACGGCCGCAAGTTCGTCGCCGACCGCGCCACCTGGATCGGAGTCGTTCCGGTCGGCTACGCGGATGGCTTTCGGCGCGACATGACGGGCACCGAGGTCCTCGTCCAGGGCGAGCGCCGCCGGGTCGTGGGAACGATCTCGATGGACGCGCTCGCCGTCGTGCTCGAGGCACCGGTTCCGCACGGGACGCCCGTCACGCTCCTCGGCGACGGAATCCTCATGGAGGAGCACGCGCGCGTGGCGGGCACGATCGCGTACGAGATCGCGACCGGCTTGAACACGCGCTCGGGTCGCGCCCGGCGGGTCGCAACCGATGGATGAACGGCTGCGCGAGATCCTCGGCGACGGGGATGCGTGGGTCGTCGGCGGTGCAGTGCGCGACGAGCTTCTCCTGCGCCCGGTTCTCGACCTCGACGTCGCGTGCGCGGAGCCACGGGACGCCGCGAGTCGCTTCGCTCGCCGCTTCGGGGGATCGGTCTTTCCGCTCTCCGAGCGACACGGAGCATGGCGCGTCGTCGTGGACGGGATCGACGAGACCGTCGACTTCACCCCGGTCGGCGACGGGATCGACGCCGACCTCGCGACGCGCGACTTCACCTTCAACGCCATTGCCGTGCACGTGCGCACGGGCGCGACGCACGATCCCCACGACGGTCGTGCCGATCTCGCCGCGGGCGTCATCCGGGCGGTCTCCGAGTCGATCTTCCTCGACGATCCGCTCCGGCTCCTCCGTGCCGTGCGCTTCGAGGACGAGCTCGGCTTCGGCATGGACGAGAGGACGGAGGCGCTGCTGCGTGCGTCGGCGGCGCTCGTGACGCAGCCCGCCGGGGAGCGGACCCTTGCCGAGCTCGAGCGGCTGTCGCCGACCGGCTACCGCCGCCTCGACGAGGTCGGCCTGCTCGAACCCCTCGGAGGTGAGCTCCACGAGCGCCTCGACGCGCTCGACGATCCCGACTTCCGCCTCGTCGTGGTGTTCGGCGACAACCTCCGGCGGCTGCCGATCTCCAATGAGCTGAAGCGCTACGCGGCGGCGCTGCGCCGCGCGCGCCGGCCCGAGGATCCGTCTCCGCGCTCGATCCACCGGTTCCGGCGCGACACCGAGCCGTGGGCTCTCGACGCGCTCGCCTATGTGGGTGCGCCGGAGCTCGTCGGCGTCGTCGAGGCAGCTCGCCTCGCCGAACCGTCCGCACCGCTCGTCCGCGGCGACGAGCTGGGGCTCGAGCCCGGCCCGGCGATCGGACGTATCCTCGACGTCATCGAGGAGGAGCGGGCAGCGGGGACGATCTCGACGCGCGACGAGGCGCTGGCACTCGCGCGCGGGCTCGCCTCGGCCGAGGAGCGCGCGTGAGCGTCGAGCTGCGGCTGGCGTTGCAGGAGCGCCGAAGCGGCGACCTCGCGCAGCGGGTACGACGGCTGCTCGGGCCGTTCACCGGGAACGAAGCCGCGTTGGACGCAGGGTGCGGAACCGGTGCGCTCGCCTTCGCGCTCGCCCCGAACGTCGCGGAGGTCGTCGGCGTCGACACCCGCGCCGACTACCTCGAGGCCGGACGCGGGTCCGCGCCCGCGAATGTCCGTTTCGAGGAGGCCGACGTCATGGCGCTCCCGTTCGGCTACGCGGAGTTCGATCTCGTCTGCTGCCACCGTGTGCTGCACCACGTCCGCCGTCCCGAGCTCGCCGTCTCGGAGCTCGCGCGGGTCGCGCGGGCGGGCGGAAAGGTGTTCATCGTCGACCAGCTGGGCTCCGTCGATCCGCCCGTGAGCATGGAGATGGATCGCTTCGAACGCCTCCGCGACGCCACACATCAAAGGCTGCTCCCCGACGGTGACATCCGCGGCTACCTCGACGCCAACGACCTCGTGCTGATCTCGTCGGAGGTCACGCGCGAACGCGTCGATCTCGAAGACCGGCTCGAGCTGGCGGGCTTCGACGAGGAGGAGCGCATCCGGATCCGCGGGCCGGCTCCCGCGGCGCCGTACGACATCGAGGTCGGCTGGTACGTCTCCCGCAAGCCGGGCGGGTAGCCCGGCTACTCGCCGCGATGCTGTCCGGCGCTGCGCGCGACGAGCCGTGAGAAGAGCCCCGGGACGAGCGCCTGCCCGATCGACGCGAAGCGGTACGGGAACCAGGGCACGGTGACCTCGCCCTTTCCCTTCTCGACGGCTTCGACCACGGCCTTCGCGACGTCCTCGGCTTCGATGACGAAGCGGCGCAGCAGTCCGCTGCGGAGCGTCGCGCGCTGGGGAAAGCCCTCGGTCTCCACGAATCCGGGCAGGATCGTGTGCACCTGGATCCCGCTCGGACGAAGCAGCGCCGCAGCCGAGCGCGAGAACGCGAGCTGCGCATGCTTCGACGCGGCGTACGCGCCGGCCGGAGCGAACGCGACCGTCCCCGCGACCGACACGAGGTTCACCACATGTGCGCGAGGCGCGGCCGCGCGGAGCCCCGGAGCGAACGCACGCAAGCACCAGATCCCGCCGAGGTAGTTCACGGCCGTCACGCGCTCCACGAGCTCGGGGTCGATGTCGAGAAAGCTCCCGCGCGCCGGAATCCCGGCGTTGTTGACGAGCAGGCCGATCGTGGGATGCCGTTCGAGCACGCGCGCGGCGACCTCGTCCACCTGCGCGCGGTCGGCGACGTCACAGACCTCCCACTCGCCGCCGATCTCTCCCGCGATCCGCTCGAGCACGTCGGCTCTCCGGGCGAGGAGCACGCAGTGCCAGCCCGTGCCCGAGAGCTCGCGTGCAATCGCCTCGCCGATGCCCGAGGAAGCACCAGTCACCACCGCGATTCGCTGCCCGGCCATCGGCGCGCCACGCTATCCGATTAGGATCGCCGGGTGGCCGGCCGGTTCGAAGGGAAGCAGGCGCTCGTCCTCGGCGTTGCGAATCAGCGCTCGATCGCGTGGGCGATCGCGAAGCGCCTCGCCGACGAGGGCGCGACCGTCGCCTTCACCTACCAGGGTGAGCGCATCGCGAAGAACGTGCGCGATCTCGCCGCGACCATCGGGAGCCCACTGGTCACCGAGTGCGACGTGCGCTCCGACGAGGACGTCTCGCGCGTCTTCTCCGAGGTCTCGGACGTCGTTCGGTGGAGGTCTCGACGTCCTCGTCCACTCGGTCGCGTTCGCCGCAGCGGAGGATCTCGAGGGCCGCTTCGTCGACACGCCCCGCGACCGTTTCTGGATGGCCGTCGACATCAGCGCCTACTCGCTCGTCGCCTGCTCGCGGGAGGCCGAACCGCTCATGGAGGCGCGCGGCGGGGGCTCGATCGTGACGATGACGTACCTCGGCGGCGAGCGCGCGGTGCCGCACTACAACGTCATGGGCGTCGCGAAGGCGACGCTCGACGCGAGCGTCCGCTACCTCGCGTGGGATCTCGGCTTCAAGAACATCCGCGTGAACGCGATCTCGGCAGGCCCGATCCGCACGCTCGCGGCACGCTCCATCGCCGGCTTCACGACGATGCAGTCGATGTTCGAGGAGCGCGCCCCGCTACATCGCCCGATCGAGTCGGAGGACTGCGGCGGCGCCGCCGCGTACCTCCTCTCGGACGACGCCGCGAACGTGTCCGGCACGACGCTCTACGTCGATGCCGGGTACCACGCCATGGGTATGTAGCCGCGGTGTCGGTAGAGCAGCGACTCACAGACCTCGGGCTCGAGCTGCCGCCCGTCCGCGCGCCCGCCGCGAGCTACGTGAACGCGGTGCGCACCGGGAACCTCGTCTACCTGTCCGGCGCGGGCCCCGGTGAGTGCGGATGGTCAGGTTCCGACGGGCAAGGTCGGACACGACGTCACGACCGAGGAGGCCGCAGCCCATGCACGCACGATCGCTGCTGAACCTCCTCGCGGTGCTGAGGAACGAGGTCGGCAGTCTCGACCGGGTCGTGCGAGTCGTGAAGCTGCTCGGGATGGTGAATGCGACTCCCGACTTCGTCGAGCATTCGAAGGTGATCAACGGCTGCTCCGACCTTCTCGTAGAGGTGTTCGGAGAAGGGCACGCTCGCTCCGCGGTCGGCGTCGGCAGCCTTCCGTTCGGGATGCCGGTCGAGATCGAGGCAATCTTCGAGGTGGAATAGGCGGCGTGAGGGCGGCGCTCGTACACGAGGTCGGAGCGATCCCGGAGGTGGGCGACGTCGCCGAGCCGTCCGGCGAGACGATCGAGGTGCTCGCGGCGCCGATCAATCCCATCGACCTCGCGGTGTCGCGCGGTGTTCTCGCGACCGGCCACCCGGAGTTGCCCTATGTCCCCGGCTGCGAGGCCGTCGGTCGTAGCGACGACGGCAGACTGGTCTGGATCTTCGGCGGCTCGCTCGGGCGGACGTCGCAGGGCGCGATGGCCGAGCGTGCGGCGGTCGCCGACGCGCATGTGATCGAGGTGCCCGAGGGCGCGGATCCCGCGCTCGCGGCCGGACTCGGGATCGCCGGGCTCGCGGGTTGGCTGCCATTCGCGTGGCGTGCACCGCTGCGGGGTGGCGAAACCGTGCTCGTCCTCGGTGCAACGGGCTCGGTCGGACTCGTTGCCGTCCAGGTGGCGAAGCTGCTTGGGGCGGCGCGCGTCGTCGCGGCCGGACGCAGTGCCGCGGGGCTCGAGCGCGCTACCCAGCTCGGAGCCGACGCCACGCTCAGCCTCGACGCGGCCGACGACCTCGTGGCGGCCTTCAAGGACGCGTTCGACGGCGAAGGCCCGAGCTACGTGTTCGACCCGCTCTGGGGCGAGCCCGCCGCAGCCGCCGTCCAGGCGGCAGTCCCGCACGCGACCATCGTGAACCTCGGCCAGTCGGCCGGCGCAACCGCCGAGCTCGCCTCGGCTGCCGTGCGCTTCAAGAATCTCGCGATTCTCGGTCATACGAACTTCGCCGTCCCTCCCGACGAGCTCGCGGAGCACTATCGGCGCCTCGTGAGCCACGCGATCGCAGGCGAGATCGTGCTCGACGTGGAGCGCGTGCCGCTCGACTCGGTCGCGGACGCGTGGCGCCGTCAGGCGGAGGGTGCGGGGACGAAGCTCGTCGTCGTGCCCTAGCCGACGCGCGGTTTCCCGCTGGGCAGCGCGGGGTACGTTCCGAAGATGCGTCGCGTCTACTGGTTGCTCGGCCTGATTGCCTGGCGGATCGGTCGCCGCTATCTCGCGCGCCGCATGCAGTTCAAGCGCTGAGAGTCCTCGCTGCGGCGATCACCGCGTCGATGTCCGGCAGCTCGCCGCCGAGCATCCATGCGGCTTCGATCGTCTCGCCGTCGCGAATCAGGAACGCTGAGCGAATCGCGACGTCACTCATGCCGAGCGGCTCGAACGCGACGTCGAACCCACGGATCGCGTCACCGTTCCAGTCCGACAGGAGCGGGACGTCGACGCCGAGTGTCTGCGCCCACGCGCGGTGCGACCAGGGCGAGTCGCGCGAGATCGCGAACGGCCGGATCCCGGCGGCGGTGAGGTCGTCGCCCCTGTCACGCAGGAGCAAGAGCTCGTTCGTTCAGGTCGGCGACCAGTCGTGGAGATAGAAGCAGAGGAGCGACAGGCCTTCGCCGAGCACCTCGCGCAGCGGTTGCGCTTCCTCCCGCGCTCTCCCCCAGACGTTAACGTCGGGTACGGGGCCGGATTCGAGCACTCCTCCGACACTATCCGCTCGGTCAGGGCGCGACGCTTCCGGAGGGCAACGAGCCGTTGCCCGGTCACGGCAGGACGGCTTCGACCTCGATCTCGACCTTCCATCTCGGGTCGAACAGGCCCGCGAGCACGGTCGTGTTCGCGGGTCGCACGTCGCCGAACACCTCCGCGTGCGCGCGAGCGAAGCCGTCGAAGTCGTCCGCGTTCACGAGGTAGACCCGCGTGCGTACGACGTTCTGCAGGCTCGTCCCCGCCTGCTCCAGGGCGGTGCCGATGAGCTCGAGGCAGACGCAGGTCTGGTCGTAGATGTCCTCCGGCGGCGGCGAGCCGTCGGCCGGATTCGCTGCGGTACCCGAGACGTGCACGCGGTCGCCGACGACGACGGCACGCGAGTAGCCGACGATCGGCTCGTATGCGCCCGTCCCGGAGATGTTTCGCCGCTCCATGCGTGACTAGTATCGCCGCGCGTGCAGGCGCTACGCCAGATCGACGGCTGGCCCGTCGACTTCGCGGCCGCAGGAGTCGTCGACGCGGACGGGGTCGCTTCGACGCGTGGCGACGCGACGCGCGCCGTTCGGCTCGCGTCGGTCTCGAAGCCGGTCGCCGCGCTCGCGACGCTCGTCGCCGCTGAGGAAGGGGTCGTCGACCTCGACGAGACGGCCGGCCCTCCGGGCTCGACCGTTCGCCACCTACTCGCGCACGCGTCCGGGCTCCCGTTCGAGGGGAGCGAGCCGATCGCCCGTCCGGGCCACCGTCGCATCTACTCGAACGAAGCGTTCCGCGTGCTCGCCGCTCATGTCGCCGAGCACGCCGAGATGCCGTTCGCCGAGTACGTGCGCGCGGCTGTCTGCGACCCGCTCGACATCGGACTCGATCCCGACCGGTGATCCTGGCTCCGGCATGCACGCGTCGCTCTCCGATGTGCTCGCGATCGGCCGGGAGCTGCTCACGCCGCGCCTCGTCGCCGACGAGACCCGCGACGAGATGGTCTCGGTGCAGTTCCCGGGGCTCTCGGGCGTGCTCCCCGACCACGGCCGCTTCGACCCGCTCGACTGGGGCCTCGGAGTCCAGCTGAACACGCGACCACCCAGCTGGATGGGCTCGCGAACCTCACCGCGCGCGTTCGGCCACTTCGGTGGCACCGGGACGTTCCTCTGGGTCGATCCGGATGCCCGCGTCGTCTGCGCCGCGCTCACGACGCGCGAGTTCGACGAGTGGGCGAAGGAGGCGTGGCCGCTCTTCGCCGACGCAGTGATCAGCGAGCTCCCGCCGTAGGGCGAGACACATCTCGCCCCTACGCGTCGTCCGCGAACAAGGGGCGCACGAGCTCGTCGAACGTCGCCTCGTCGCAGCTCGCGACGACGCAGGGCGTCATCGCCGTGACCGTGGCCGTCCGCGGCACGCGCATCGTGAGGGCGACCTCGCCGAAGAACTCGCCGGCCTTGAGGATGCGCCGCTCGCCGAGTGCGGACTGCGAGACGCCCGCCACGCCCGAGAGGAGCACGAAGAACCGGTCTCCCGGCTCGCCTTCGCGGATGAGCACGGTCCCGGACGACACGTCCTCCCGATCCATCCGGTCGGCGAGCTTGCCGAGCGTCTCGCCCGGGAGGTTGGCGAAGAGTCCCACTCGCGCGAGCTCGGTCACGGACGCCGGAACGTGTCGGGGAGACACGGCAGTACGGTACCCACGTGGGAATTCTCCGAGGCTGGAGGTTCTGCCCTCGCTGTCGTGCCGAGCTCACGAATGACGGCTCGAGGGTCGAGTGTTCAGCCTGCGGGTTCGAGCGGTACGCCAACTCGCTTCCGGCCGTAGCCGCGCTCGTGGTCGACGACGCCGGTCGTGTCCTCCTCGCGCGGCGTGCCCACGATCCCGATGCCGGTCTCTGGGACACGCTCGGCGGCTTCCTCGATGAGGACGAGCACCCCCTGGATGGGCTCCGGCGGGAGATCCGCGAGGAGGCGGGCGCCGCGATCGAGGTCTTGGACTTCGTCGGCGCCTATCCGGATCGCTACGGCGACGGCGAGGATGCGCCGGTTGCGCTCAATCTCGTGTGGGAAGTGACCCTTCTCAGCGACGAGACGAGCTCGTGCCGGCCGACGACGTCTCGGAGTTGCGCTGGTTCGCTCGCGGCGAGCTGCCTGACGAAAACGAGCTCGCGTTCCGCTGGCTCGCCCGCTGTCTCGAGGATCACGTGCGTCGTCCCTAGACGCACCGAAGGGCCGGCGAGCCGGCCCTTCAGCTAGGGGAGGGGGAGGGGGAAGCCTCGAACGAAACTTGCCGCAGAGGGCTTCCTATCAGGTTACGTCTCGAAGGGGAAGAGCCGTGTTGCGCTCAGGCAGCGAAGCCGAACGAGCGCTCGAGCGCCGACTTCGGCTGCGCGCCGACCGCTGCGGCAGCGGGCTCGCCGTCCTTGAAGAGGATCATCGTCGGAATCGACATGACCCCGTATTTCTGCGAGAGGGCCTGTTCCTCGTCGATGTTGACCTTCACGAGCTTGACCTCGTCCTTGCGCTCCTCCGCGATCTTCTCGAGGACGGGAGCAACCGCGTGGCAGGGACCGCACCACTCGGCCCAGAAGTCGACGATGACCGGTGTCTCGGACTTCAGGACTTCCTCTTCGAAGGTCTGCTCTGTGACGTCAAGTGCCATGAGACTCATTCATTCCTTTCATACGTGTCATTTGCGAGTGCCTGGGTGTCAACGAGAAGGTCGCCGAAACCCTTCCCTAGACTGATTCCTCGTGGCGGCGATCTTCACACCTCTGCCGGACAAGCCCGATCACAACGCGCTCGAGCTCGAGCTTCTCGAGCGCTGGGAGAACGAGCGCACGTTCGAGCGGCTCCGCGAGCAAAACACCGCTGGGCCGCGATTCAGCTTCATCGACGGCCCCGTCACGGCGAACAAGACCCTCGCCGTCCACACGGCCTGGGGCCGCACGCTCAAGGACGTCTTCCAGCGCTACAAGGCGATGCAGGGCTTCCACCAGCGCTACCAGAACGGCTTCGACTGCCAGGGCCTCTGGATCGAGGTCGGGGTCGAGCGTGAGCTCGGGCTCAACTCGAAGCGCGAGATCGAGGAGTACGGGCTCGCCGAGTTCGCGCGCCGCTGCCGCGAGAAGGTCGTCTGGTCGGCGAGCGAGCTGACCGAGGGCTGCAAGCGCCTCGGCCAGTGGATGGACTGGGGCGCCGACTACTTCACGTTCTCGGATACGAACATCGAGTACATCTGGCGCTTCCTCAAGCTGATGCACGAGCGCGGCCACCTCTACAAGGGCCATCGCTCGACCGAGTGGTGCCCGCGCTGCGGGACGTCGATCTCGCAGCACGAGCTCTCGCAGGGCGGGGTGTACCAGGACAAGTCCGATCCCTCGCTCTTCGTACGCCTGCCTCTTCTCGACCGGCAGGGCGAGTCGCTCGTCGTGTGGACGACGACGCCCTGGACGCTTCCCGCCAACGTGGCCGCGGCGGTCGAGCCCGGGGCCGAGTACGGGCGTCGCGAGAACGGCGAGTGGGTGGCCGTCGCCCGATATCCCGACGAGAGCTTCGTGCAGACGGTCGTCGGCTCGGAGCTCGTCGGCGCGCGCTACCGCGGGCCGTTCGACGACCTCGCCCCCGCCGCCGAGGTCGAGCACCGCGTGATCCCGTGGGACGAGGTCTCACTGGAGGAGGGATCCGGCATCGTCCACATCGCGCCCGGCGCCGGGCAGGAGGACTTCGAGCTGGGGCGCGTTCACGGCCTCCCGGTTCTGGTGCCGGTGGACGAGTCGGGCCGCTTCTACGACTCCTACGGCTGGCTGCACGGTCTCTCGACCACGGAAGCCGCCGATCAGATCGTCGGCTGGCTCGCGGAGAAGGGCGTCCTGCTCGAGGCTGGTGTCCATCAGCACCGCTACCCGCACTGCTGGCGCTGTGACACGCCGCTGATCTGGCGGGTCACGGACGACTGGATGATCGGCGTGGACGAGCTCCGCCAGCCGCTGCTCGACGCGAACGCGACGGTCGAGTGGACGCCCGAGTACATGGGCAAGCGCATGGACGACTGGCTTCGCAACATGGGCGACTGGAACATCTCGCGCCGCCGCTACTACGGGCTTCCCCTGCCGATCTACGAGTGCGACTGCGGGCACGTCACCGTCGTGGGCTCGAAGGCGGAGCTCACGGAGCGCGCAGTCTCGGGGCTCGACCAGCTCGAGGAGCTGCGGCGGCCGTGGGTCGACGAGGTGCCGATCCGCTGCGAGGCCTGCGGCGAGACCGTGAGGCGGATCACCGACGTGGGCGACGTCTGGCTGGACGCGGGAATCGTCCCGTTCTCGACTCTCGGCTGGGAGAGCACGGAGTACGTCCCGCAGGGCTATGCAACCGGCGCGGCGAAGGGCCTGACGACCGCGGATCTCCCCGATCACGCGTACTGGGAGGAGTGGTTCCCGGCGGATTGGGTGTCCGAGATGCGCGAGCAGATCCGGCTCTGGTTCTACTCGCAGCTCTTCATGTCCGTCGCACTCGTCGGGCGCGCACCGTTCACGAGGGTGCTCGGCTACGAGAAGATGCTCGACGAGCACGGGCGCGAGATGCACGGCTCCTGGGGGAACATGATCGCGGCCGGCGACGCGTTCGCTCGCATGGGTGCGGACGTCATGCGTTGGCAGTACTGCTCGCAGCCGCCGGACCGCAACCTCCTCTTCGGGTTCGGGCCCGCACACGAGATCCAGCGGAAGCTGCTCACGCTCTGGAACTCGACCAAGTTCCTCGTCGACTACGCGAACATCGACAGCTGGAAGCCCGAGTGGGACGATCTCGCGTCCGGGCCGAGCGGCGAACTCGAGCCGCTCGACCGCTGGCTCGTCGAGCGGACGCACGCGCTCGTCGCCGAGGCGACCGCCGGGTACGAGAGCTGGCTCACGGTCGACGTCGTTCGCGCCTACGAGGCGTTCGTCGACGACGTCTCGAACTGGTACATCCGGCGCTCGCGACGTCGGTTCTGGGACGGCGACGCGGTGGCGCTGCGAACGCTCTGGTACGCGCTCGTCCAGGGCGTGCGCGTCGTCGCGCCGCTCATGCCGTTCCTCACCGACCACCTCTGGCGCGTGCTCACGGCGCCGTGTGACGACGCGCCCGACTCGGTTCATCTCGCGGGCTGGCCGAAGGTGGTCGAGCCCGACGCCGCGCTGCTCTCCGAGATCTCGGAGCTCCGTCGCGTCGTGGAGCTCGGTCGCCAGGCGCGAGCGACCTCGGGGCTGAAGCTCCGTCAGCCGCTGCGCGCGCTCGTGGTGGAAGGTGCGCTGCTTGCCGGGGCTCATGTGGATGAGATCGCGGACGAGCTCCGCGTCCGCGAGGTCTCGTTCGGGCCCGTCGAGGCGAGCGAGCTGCGCGTCAAGCCGAACCTGCCGCTGCTCGGGCCGAAGCTCGGAAAGGAGCTCGGCGCGGTGCGGGCGGCGCTCCAGGACGGCGACTTCGAGCAGCTCGAGGACGGCGGCGTTCGCGTCGCCGGCCACGTTCTCACGCGGGAGGAGGTGCTCGTCGAGCGGCACGGCAAGGACGGCTGGGCGGTCGCGGCGTCGGACGGCCTCACCGTCGCGCTCGATCTCCATCTCGACGACGAGCTCGTTCGCGCAGGTCGTGTCTACGACCTCATCCACGGCGTGAACACGATGCGCAAGGAAGCCGGTCTCGAGCTCACCGATCGCATCGGGCTCACGATTCCCGAGGCCGACGCCGACCTGCTCGAGCACGAGGACTGGATCGCGCAGGAAACGCTCTCGGTCTCGGTCGCCGTCGGCGCCGAGCTCGGTCTCTCCAAGGTCTAGCGCGCTGGTGCTTCGCTAGCCGCCCTGCGCGGCGAGCTCGAGCTCGCGGCGAAGCTCGACGGGGAGGCGGAAGGTCACGTCCTCCTCGACCAGCCGATACGGCTCGATGTTCGTCACGCCGCGTGCTCGAAACCAGTCGCAGACGCGGTTGACGAGCTTCTCCGGGGCAGAGGCGCCCGATGTGATCCCGACGGTTCGTGTGCCCTCGAGCCACGCCTCGTCGATCTCCGTCTCGTCGTCGATGAGGTGCGCGGGCGTGCCTGCGGCGCGGGACGTCTCCACGAGCCGGTTCGAGTTCGACGAGTTCTTCGAGCCGATCACGAGGAGGAGGTCGATCTCGGGCAGCATCTCCTTCACCGCCCACTGGCGGTTGGAGGTCGCGTAACAGATGTCCTCCTTGCGTGGTGCACGGATCTCCGGGAAGCGCCGCCGCAGCGCGGTGATGATCTCGCCCGTTTCGTCCACCGACAGCGTCGTCTGCGTCACGTAGGCGAGCTTCGCATCGGCCGGGACCTCGAGTGCCTCGGCCTCCTCGACCGTCTGCACGAGGACGGTCGCATCGGGTGCCTCGCCCATCGTTCCGACCACCTCCTCGTGGCCCTCGTGGCCGATGAGGACGACGGTGTAGCCCTCGTCCGCATACCGGCGAGCCTGGACGTGCACCTTCGTGACGAGCGGACACACGGCGTCGATCACGTTGTGCTCGAGCTTCGCCGAGTTCGCGAAGACGGAGGGCGCGACGCCGTGGGCGGAGTAGACGACGGTCGCTCCCGCGGGAACCTCCGTCTCTTCCTCGACGAAGATCGCGCCGCGCGCCTCGAGGTCGCGGACGACGTGGATGTTGTGGACGATCTGCTTGCGGACGTACACGGGCGCGCCGTAGTGCTCGAGCGCGCGCTCGACCGTCTCCACGGCGCGCTCGACGCCGGCGCAGTAGCCGCGCGGCGAGGCGAGGAGGACGCGTTCGACCATGGGCACAGGTTAGAGGCAGTCAGCGTGCGGACTGCGCCACGAGGATGCCGGCGATCACGACGGCGCCGCCGACGAGCTGCGTCGGGCCGAACGTCTCGCCGAGCCACGCCCACGCGACGACGGTGGCGACGACGGGCTCGAGCGTCGCGACGATCGACGCGCGCGTCGCGGAGATGTGCCGCAACGATCCGGTGAGCAGCGAGAAGGTCACCATCGTCCCGATGACGACGATGAAGGTGACGAGCGCCCAGACCGGCGCGGAGTACTCGGACAGGTTCCCCTGGAGCGAGACCTCGTCGTCGAGCACACTCCCACGGAAAGTCCCACAGTGGTTGCAGGACGGCCCAGAGCAGCGCCGCGAAGAGGAACCCGTAGAACGAGAGCGACGCTGCGTCACGGTGCTGCCGCTCGCGCTCAGCCATGAGGAGGTAGGCAGTGAGCGCCAGCGCGCCACCGAACGCCGCAGTGACACCGACCGTGCTGAAGGCGACTCCCGCCCACAGCTCCACGACGAGCGCGAGCCCGGTCAGGCACATCGCGACCGCGACCCAGATCCGCCGCCGGACGTGCTCCTTGTAGACGAAGCGCGCGAAGAGCGCGACGAAGAGCGGCGCGGTGAACTCGATGAGGAGCGCGACGCCCACCGGCAGGTTCTCGATGGCGACGAAGTAGAGCCACTGGACGAGCGCGATCCCGACGAGCCCGAAAGCGACGAGGAAGAGGAGCTCGCGGCGACCGACGCGCAGTCGCGAGGGAGCGACGACGAGCAGGAACGCGAGGAAGAGAATCGCCGCGCAGGTGTTGCGGATCTGCGCGAGCTCGAGCGACGAGAGGCCCGAGCCGAGCACGACCTTCGAGACGCTCCCGTTGACCGCGAAGAGCGTCGCGGCCGTCGCGACCATGATGTACCCGAGCCGTGTCTTGTCGTCCGGACGCCCCTCGGGGAGCAGAGTCGGGGCGTCGACCATGAGCCGGCAGGCTATCCGCCTACCGTCTTGTCCGCAGGAGCGGAACTCGCTATCGCGAGCCCGCTCCGCGAGAATCCTGAAGCAGCCGCTTCGCGGCTGGTCGCACCGCTCCCTACACTGTTCCGATTCGGGGCGTAGCTCAGCCTGGTAGAGCGCTCGCTTTGGGAGCGAGAGGCCGACAGTTCAAGTCTGTCCGCCCCGACTGGTGTCCCGGCTCATCGTTCTTGCGGCCGTCGTTGCTGCGGCGGTTGTCTGTGTCTCGTCGGCGAGCACGGCACCCGCACAGTTCCGTCAAGAGATCGAGCGGATCGACGCGGCGCAGGCGAAGCGGATGTCGGGTGTGTCGTGGCGGCGAGGCTGCCCCGTGGCGCTGCGCGATCTCCGGCTGCTCACGCTGTCGCACTGGGGCTTCGACGGGCGCGCTCGGACGGGTCGGCTGATCGTCCATCGCGACGTTGCGCGCGACCTGGTGCAGGTCTTTCGCGATCTCTACGCCGCGCGCTTCCCGATTCGGCGGATGGTTCCGGTCGACGCCTACGGCGGGAGTGACTTTCGCTCGATCGAAGCCGACAACACGTCGGCCTTCAACTGCCGCTACGTCGAGGGGACGACCCGCTGGTCGAACCACGCGTACGGCCGCGCGATCGACGTGAACCCGATCGAGAACCCGTACGTGTCCGGCGGGACGACCTCACACGCGGCAAGCCGCCGGTACGTCGATCGCTCGAAGCGCCCGGGAATGGCGTACGAGGGCGGTGCCCTCGTACGCGCATTCGACCGGATCGGCTGGGGCTGGGGAGGCCGCTGGACGTCCGTGAAGGACTACCAGCACTTCTCGGAGAGCGGGAGCTAGCGCTAGCTCACACTCGCGACGTCTCGTGCTCGGGATCGGGAACCGGCCGACGAAGCATGAGGAACGCCCAGATCGCTCCACCGAGCACCCCGCCCGCCAACGGGCCGACGATGTAGATCCAGACGTCGCCCCACTCCTGGTTGTAGAGCACGGGGTCGAGCGAGCGAGCCGGGTTGAACGACCCGCCCGACGCAGGCCCGACCGTGACCGCGGCCGTGAAGATGAAGAGGCCGATGAGGAACGGCGCCATGACGCCGTTCCACGCCGCGCGCTCGTCGGTCGCGACGGTGAGGATCACCATGACGAAGAGCGCCGTCGCGATGATCTCGAGCACGAGCGCGGCCCAGTTGTCGATTCCGCTGCCGGGCTGCGTGTGGAGCGCGTCCGTGACCTCGCTCGAGTAGACGACCGCCATGACGAGCACGGCTCCGAAGCCGCCGACGAGCTGCGCGACCCAGTACGGGACGACGTCGCGGGGCGAGAACCGTCCCGCGATCGCGAGACCGGCGCTCACCGCCGGGTTGAAGTGCCCGCCCGAGATGTGACCGAACGCGGTGATCGCGAGCGCGAGTCCGAATCCGAACCCGGCTGCGACGCCGAGCGGCGTGATCGCGTCCGCGCCGATGTCGACGACGACGGCGATCCCGGCGAAGCCGAGGAAGAAGAAGAGAAACGTGCCGAGTGCTTCGGCAGCGAGCCGTACTCCGAGCGGCTGATCCATCATGCGACCTCCCGAGATCGGTTTGGGTCGCGATTCGGCAACCGAGCGCACGTTCCTGCGCTGTCCACCTCCCGACCGACGCGGGAGAGAGCGGGCGACCGGGCTCGAACCGGTGACATCCAGCTTGGAAGGCTGGCGCTCTACCAACTGAGCTACGCCCGCGTCCGACTAGCGTAGCGCCGTGGATCCGTACGCGTGGTCGTGGAACGCGGAAGCGCTCGTCGTCCTCGGTCTGACCGCTGCGTACCTGCTCGCGCTCCGCCGATACCCGGCCTCCGGCTGGCGGATCGTCTGCTTTCTCGGCGCGATGGCGCTGCTGCTCGCCGTCACCGTGACGCCGGTCCACACGCTCGGGATGCACTTCCTCCTGACCGTCCATCTGCTCCAGAACGTCGTGCTCGCCGAGTGGGCGCCGCTCCTCGTCGTGCTCGGAATCCCGCCCGCCCTCGCCGCGGCGATCGCGCGTCCGCGCGCCATCCGCGCGCTCACGCACCCTGCTGGTCGCGCTCCCCCTCTGGCTCGCGAACTACATGGTCTGGCACCTGCCGTGGATCTACGACGCCGCGCTTCGGAACCCGAACACGCTCCTGCATCTCGAGCACGCGATGTACTTCGCGACCGGGCTCGCGATGTGGTGGTCGGTCGTGCAGGACGAGCCGCATCGACTCGGCTCCGGCACGCGAGCGGGCTACGTGTTCGCCGCGTTCGTCCTCGGGAGCCCGGTCGGCCTCGTGATGGCGCTCGTTCCCGAGCCGATCTACGACTTCTACGTCGAGGCGCACCACCGCGTGTGGGGACTCGATCCGCTCGAGGATCAGCAGCTCGCGGGGATGCTCATGGCGATCGAGCAGGCAGTCGTGTTCTTCGCGGTGTTCGCATACTGGTTTTTCCGTTTCCTTTCGGAAGAGGAGCGGAGAGAGGAGATTGACCACCCGCCGGCTCGTGCATAGGGTCGAGGAGTGCGTCGCCTCGCCGTCCTTGTCTCGTGCGCGACGCTCGCGCTCGCAGCAGTGTCCGCCGACGCAGCCGACCCCAGCTTTCGGCAGGGGGTTGCGGCCGGAGAGATGACGACCACGTCGGCGATCCTCTGGACGCGGGCTCCGCGTCCGGGTGCCGTCTTGCTGACCGTCTCGACGAGCACGAGCGTTCCCGTCGGACGATTTGCGATCCGGGCCACACGGGCCAACGACCTGACGGTTCAGCGCGTCGTCCGCAGGCTGAAGGCCGGCACGAGGTACCGCTACTTCTTCACCCAGGGCAAGGCGAAGAGCGCCATCGGTTCGTTCACGACCGCGCCGGCTGCCGGGGTTCCTGCCTCCGTTCGGTTCGCGATCTCGGGCGACGCGGACGCGACCCCTGGCCCGAACGGCGGTCCTGCGTTCAACCGCTACGAGGTCTACCAGCGCATGCGCGCCGAGGCGAACCACTTCAACATCAATCTCGGTGACACGATCTACTCGGACAGCGAGGTGGGCGGCACGCCGGTCGCACGCACCGTCCCCGAGAAGTGGGCGAAGTACCGGCTCGGGCTCGCGCTACCGGCGCTCTGGGCCCTTCGTGCCTCGGCCGGCCTCTACAGCCACTGGGACGATCACGAGTTCATCAACGACTTCTCGCGACCCGAGCACGGCGACGCGATCTACGCCGCCGGCGTGAAGGCGTTCCGCGACTACTCGCCCGTGACGTACTCGCCGGCGACCGGGCTCTACCGGACGTTCCGCTGGGGAAAGCACCTCGAGCTCTTCTTCCTCGACGAGCGCTCGTTCCGCAGCGCGAAGGTAACGCAGATCTGCGCCGGCGATCTCGCGCCGACCGCGCCTCAGGCCGTGCGCAACGCGTTCGCCTCGCTCGCTCCACCGTCTCCGCAACCCGGTTCCGCCCGCCTGTCTCGCCGCGATCGAGGATCCGGCGCGAACGATGCTCGGAGTTCGCCAGCGCGTCGAGTTCCGCCGTGCGCTCCGATCGTCGACCGCGACCTGGAAGGTGATCGTGAACGAGGTTCCGATCCAGCAGTACTACGCGCTCCCGTACGACCGCTGGGAGGGGTACGCGGCCGAGCGCGAGCAGCTCCTGCGGTTCCTCCGCGACGTGAAGAACGTCGTCTTCCTCACGACCGACACGCATGGGAACCTCGTCAACGAGGTGCGCTCCAAGTCGCTGAGCGCGACGCCCGGAGAGCTACGGGATCTGGGAGGTCGTCACCGGCCCGGTCGCCACGAACACGTTCTCGAAGGAGATCGACGACTTCCTCGGCCAGAAAGGCTCCGGCACAGCGATCGGTGCGCTCTTCTTCAAGCCCGCGCCGCCGAACGGGCTGGGCATGCGCTGCGCCGCGCTCGACACGTACAGCTACGCGCAGGTGACGGTGACCGCGACGCGCTTCACGGTCGCCATGAAGGACGCGAAGGGACAACCGGTGCGCGAGGCGACCGATGTCGCCTGCGCTCCGCTCGTCCTCACGGCCCGGTAACGCCGATCGGCCAGCGTGCCGACTACCCTCCCGGCGGGCGCCCGTAGCTCAGTGGACAGAGCGGCGGACTTCTAATCCGCGGGTCGCAGGTTCGAATCCTGCCGGGCGCATTCGAGCCTCAGCGGCTTGCTCGGGTTACTCTCGAGTCGCTTCGCCGAATGCCCCGTAATCCCCCGGACGGATGCAGCGGTCTCCAACTGGGCCACGGCGGCGATGCGCCGTGGCCTGCGGTTGGCGTAAGTCAACAACAGCTCTCCGTACGTAATCCGGCGGATTTCTAATCCGCTGGTCGCAGGTTCGAATCCTCCCGGTCGCAAGCGCACGACCTGACGAGGAGGAGTCGTTGCTCCGATGCCCAGTCGGCGGAGCGGGAGTACCGCCTCCGAGCTCGTTTCGGTCACAGGCTCCGCCAGCGCGAGGCTGCATGGCGCTCAGCGGAGTTTCGTCTCACCCTCCTCGGGGAACGATTGAGATCGTCAATCGAGAGAAAGGACGGTCATGGGCATCATCGCGTTCATCATCCTCGGTCTGCTCGCTGGCCTGATCGCGAAGGCGATCATGCCCGGAAAGGACCCAGGCGGTTACATCGTCACGGCGGCCATCGGAATCGTCGGCGCGTTGCTCGGCGGGTTTCTCGCCGGAGCTCTCTTCGGCGCGGATCCGATGGACGAGTTCTTCGATATCTCGACCTGGCTGACGGCCATCATCGGCTCGATCGTCCTGCTCGCGATTTACCGGGTCGTGGTGGATCGTGGAAACGGAAGCCGCGCCGTCCGCACCTAGTAGTCCGGTAGCCATTAAAAAGAAGTACCAGGAGCCCTGCCGCGAAGGCAGGGCTCCTTTCTTTTCTGGGCTCAAGCACGGCACGGTCCCGATGTTGACGCTCTCGTCTGCTCGTGGGTCGCCTCTGCGGTTGCGGACGCCTCAGGTGGGGTAGATCTCTTGAGCTGACGCTCCTCTTCCTGCTCATCGTCCTTGCCGTTCGGCCGTTGACAGCGCCTTCGCATCGGGCGGCTCGGGGACCGGGCGGGTTCAAGAAGGCGTTGGTCATCGTCGCGACCCGCGTCTTAGGTTTCGAAGGCCGACGATTGGGCTATGCGGGTTCCATGACTCAGAGCGAGGGATACGTGGTTCGCTACCCGGGCGGCGACTTCGAGGTTGTCGGGACGAACGGCCCGGTTCCATCCATAGGCGCAACGATCAGGCGGCGCGGTAAAGCGTGGAAGGTGATCGACAAGCTCCGAAACGGCCACCTGGTGCTTCGGGTGGCGCCAGAAACGAAGCGCGGCGACGTCAGCTCGCCCGGACGCTGACTCATGCCGGGTACGCAGATCATCCTGCTGCGCTTCCCCGATGGCGATGTCGAGTACCGCTCGAATGGAAGCGAGCTCCCGGTCGGAGTGTTGGTACGCAGCCGCGGTGCTTTGTGGCGCGTCCGAGCGCACGAGCGGGGCGCCGTCATCCTTGCGGAAGCTTCGCTCCAAGACCAGGCCAGCCACGGCCCTGTGACTGCGCCGACTCCGCTCGGCGAGCGGCAAGTTCTGCTCGAGACAATCCTGGTCTAGCGCCGAGGGGCGAACGCATGTCTTAGGCTGTCGGCCGCCAAGCTCGCCGGCGTGCCGATCTCGCCGCGAGGCTTGACGCGTAGGCCGCGGCGGCGTATGAGTAGAGGTCGGTCGCCGGGAGACGGAAGGGTCATGAATCACAGCGATGACGTCAGTGCAACTCGTGCTGCAAGGAACGAGATTGCGCTTCGCGAGTACAACGAGAAGGTTGAAGAGCGCCGACGACTGACCAAGCCGAGACTTGCCGAGTGGCTGTGCGAATGCTTCGACGAGAACTGCGCGCAGCCCGTGAAGCTGTCCATGGAGGAATACCAAGCGATCCGGGGAGGCGCAACGCACTTCCTCGTCGCGCCGGGGGAAGAACACGTCAGCCTGAGCGTCGAGCGCGTCATTCGCCGCGAGGAGCGCTATTGGGTCGTCGAGAAGATCGGCGTCGCCGCGGAGATGAGCGAGCAGTCGGATCCCCGCTCGAGCTAGGCCCGCGGGGCCTCGGTCGCACCTCCAAGTAGTTGCCGCGAAGGACGCCACTACTTCAGATCCCGCACGAGGGCGTCTTCACGCGTTGGGATGCGCTCACGACCGTGCACACGTCCGAGCTCGCTCGGTGGACGATGTTCCCGAGCACGCAACTCTCCCGAGGCACTGCGGGCCCCTGGGAGCCGCTGCCCTGGTGGCTCGACGCGGTAGTTGGTCACATCGGTGCCCGGACCCCGCCGGTCGTCAAGGTCGCCACCCACCGGGCGGGTTCTTTCGCAGCGGAGTCCGGGCTTCTGTCAGAACGCTCGTGCCCGGCGACGACGCTTCGCAAACGGGTCCGCAGTGGTTCCGGCGCCAACAGTGCTGGCCTCACGGGACGGACGAGACGGGAGCGACGTTCTTCGGTGTTAGAACAGACGGATAAGGACGTTGATGAGCACCGTCAAGAGCACGGAGGCGACGAGCGAGAGAACGAGACATCCCGGCGAGCAGCCGTAGACGCGCATCCCACCTCGCCGCTCGCCGCCTCCGCTGAGCATGCGTCTACTTCTTCGCTGCGGTCTTCCTCGGCGCTGTCCGCCGCTTGGGAGCCGAACGCGTCCCGTTGGCCACCTCGCCGGTGGGATTCTTCGAGAGTCCAGCCTTCACGCGTAGCTTCTCGGCAATCTCCGCGATCTCCTGCGGGGCGTAATCGGGAGCGAAGACCGCAGGCTGCGAGGGCAGATCGTGAGCCGGGACTCCCTCCGGAGCCTCGTCGACGACGACGAGATCCTCGCCGGTCTCCGGATGCGGGCCGTTGAAGACGGCACTGAGCTCCAGATAGTCCGCGGGTGAGAACCGGTAGAGGCGAAGGTGCTCGCCACGCTCGATGTAGGGCTTGCAGTCCGGGATCTTCTCCGTCGGAATACGCGGCGTCGGGAAGAGCTTCATCAAGTCCGCCCCGGTCAGACGCTCGAGGGCTCGCGCGTAGGCGACCTGGTGAACGCCTCCACGAACGAGCAGGTACCCCGTCAGCGCGCGTGCTGCCGGGTGCTCGACCATCTCCCAGACCTTGAGCTTGTTGTTGCGGGCTCCGGTCTCCAGGAAGAAGTTGTGCGTCAAATCCTCGACGAGGTCGCCGGAGGAGAAGATGTAGTCGCCCGTCCAGGGTCTTCCCTGCGAGTTCTGCGGCAAGGCTCCCTGCCCGCCGGCGAGGAAGTGGTGGGGATTGCCGACGCCCTTGAGAGGCGCCAGAGAAGCTTTCGGGCCTCGCCCGTTGGTGGTCGGCGTGGCACCCGTCAGCATCGTGTTGATGGCCGCCGCCACGAGCTCGATGTGGCCGAACTCCTCTGCGGCGATGTTGGCCACGAGATCGTAGAACGGTCTTGCTCCCTGCCGATTGCGGAAGTTGAAGGACTGGAAGGTGTAGTTCAGGAACGTGGACATCTCGCCGAAGCGACCGCCCATCAGCTCCTGAACAGCCGCTGCACCGGCGGGATCGGGCTCGGAGGGCGGCGGGAGCTCGGCGGCGATTCGATCGATCCGACGGATCATGAGCCACTTCGCGAAGTCGGCGCCTCTTTGGGCGAAAGTTCGCGAGCCTTTGCCTGCAGGCTCTCGGACAACTCCTCACCCTCTTCGCGACCACGTTCCTTCGCCGTCTCGATGGCGGTGGCGCCGGCTTCCTGCACGACATCTTTCCCGCGCTCGAGAGCTTCCCGTCCCGCGTCCGCCGCCGTCGCTTTCACGTCGTCGGCCATCGGCCCGATCCGCTCGTCTTCCATGCGAGTGGAGGGCATGAGCAGGCCCGCGATGAAACCGACCGCTGCACCGCCGATTGCCAGGCCGACCGGGTTCGTTTCTGCCAGCCGCTTCATGCGATTCATGCTCTGACCGACCTCCGCACCGTCGGGTGTGATCTCGCCTGCCTTCGAGGCGACCCCGCTCACCGTCGAGACGACGGCGTCCTTCTTGTCTTCGATCCAGTCCTTCGTCCTGGTCGGGACGTCAGCCTTGTACGCGAGCGCGTCGGCGGTTTCGCTCAGCTGCTCGCGGGTCTGGCCGATCTCGCTCTTCAGCTGGTCTGATGTGTGAGCCATGCCACGTCCTCCTTCAGCGATTCGATTGTCTTTTCGGGCACAGGCGTGCCCACTTCCTGGATCTTGTTGCGGCCGTAGAGCGCCAAAGGCACGGCCACGAGCGCCCAGAGCGCGGCGACGCACAGTGCCGCCGCCCAATTGGGCATGACGCCATCGAGTGCAAGGACGACGAACGCCGTGAACGTCCCCAGAGCCAGAAGCCCGGCGACTCCTGCCGCCGTGAGTACTGCGACGCCCGCACCGGCCTTCTTTCCCTTGTCTGCCAACTCGGCCTTCGCGAGCTCGAGGTTCTCGTTCAACTCGACTTTCACGAGTTCGATCTCCTGGTGCACCAGGGTGGTCGCCTGCTGCGTGAGATCCTTGACCAGCTGGACGGTCGAGCGTTGACGCGCCACGTCACTGTCGACGATCGTCATCTAGGTATTCCCGCTGGTCAGGCTTCGCATCGAAGGCGAGTAGCCGCTGCCGTTGCTGCGGGCGCCTTCGTAGCGGCGGTTGCCCGAGGCCTTGACGAATCGTGAGGCGAGAAGTCCTGCGAGCGCGCCTACGCCCGCCGTGAGCCAGGGACGCCGGCGGGCGAATCCCTCGATGTCGCCGAGGATCCGGTCGGCCTCCGCGGACTGGAGGTAGTCGCCGACATCGTCGGCGCGCCGAGCGACCTCCTGCACGATCCTCGCCGGGACATCGTTTCCTTCGCTGCGGAGCTGGTTCGCCCCGGACTGAAGGGTCTTTCCGATCGACTGCAGCTGTTCGCCCGCCTGAGTCGAGCGCTGGTCGAGTTGCTCGCGGATCTGGAACATGGCGTCTCCGCCCAGCTCGTTGGCCTTGGATGTGATCTGCTGCTGGGCAGCGGAGACGAGCTCCTCGCCCTTGTCCTTGACTTCTGCGGCAGCTCCGCTCGGGTTACTGCCACTGGTTTGAGTCGCCATGCGTCTGCTCCTTCGGTCTGGGGTTTTGGTCTGGGGCTTCGATATGGAGGCGTGCCCAAGGAGCCCGCGCGCCAAACAGGGCACTGGTCTGTGCTCGGGGCTCGGGACACCTTGATCACCGAAGCGAGTGGTGCGTACTGCGCCGGGCGCCTCGTTCGCTAAGCGGTCCCGTTCACGTGCCTCGGAAACGAGCGTGACATGCTGCGACCCTCGGCAGCCGCGTGTCGCGGGTGGTGCTGGCGGCGGATCGTCGCCACCGCGGTGCCCTCGCGTGACCCGTAGCGGGGGACCTCGGTTCGGGCCGCCTTCAGGCTCTCAAGGTTCGGCACGATGCCCGGGTGCACCTCGATCTCGAGAACGGAATCGTTGCTCTCGGGCTGCTCGCCGCTGTCGCGGCGATGCTCGCGGTCGCGCCCGCTCTGCGCATTCCCTATCCGATCCTGCTCGTGCTCGGTGGGCTTGCGATCGGCGTCATCCCGGGGATGCCGACGCTCGAGCTCCAGCCCGAGCTCATCTTCTTCGGGGTGCTGCCGCCGCTTCTGTACAGCGCCGCCTTCTTCACGTCGCTACGCGACCTGAGAGCCAACGCCCGGCCGATCGGGCTTCTCGCGATCGGCCTCGTCGTCCTGACGACGGTCGGCGTCGCCGTCGTGGCGCATGAGCTCATCGCTGGACTGACCTGGCCGAGCGCGTTCGTGCTCGGAGCGATCGTCTCACCCACCGATCCGATCGCGGCGACCGCCATCGCACGCCGACTCGGCGTTCCGCGGAGGCTCGTGACGGTCGTCGAGGGCGAGAGCCTCGTCAACGACGGCACAGGCTTGGTGCTCTACCGGGTCGCGGTCGCCGCGGTCGTGGCGGGCTCGTTCTCGGCTGTGTACACGGGTGGGCTCTTCGTCGTGAGCGCCGTCGGCGGCGTCGCCGTCGGGCTTGCGGTCGGGTGGATCGTGCGCCAGGTCCGCCTGCGCCTCGACAACCCGCCGGCCGAGATCACGCTCTCGTTGCTCACGGGGTACTTCGCCTTCCTCCCTGCGGAGCTGCTGGGTGTCTCCGCCGTGCTCTCGGCTGTCGCCGCGGGCGTGTACCTCGGGTGGTACACGCCGGAGCTGACGAGCTCGCAGGTTCGCCTGCAAGGGGTCGCGGTCTGGGAGATCGTCCAGTACATGCTGAACGCGCTCCTCTTCGTGCTCGTCGGCCTGCAGCTACCCGTCGTCGTCGACGCGCTCGGCGACATTCCCAGTGCGAGGCTTCTCGGCTACGCCGCGCTCGTGAGCGCCACGGTGATCGCGCTGCGATTCGTCTGGGTCTTCGTGGTTCTCGATCTTCCGAAGCGGATGGCGCGAAGGAAGTCCAACTGGCAGGGCGCCGTCTTTCTCTCCTGGGCCGGCATGCGTGGGGCGCTGTCGCTCGCAGCAGCGCTCGCGCTCCCGCTCGAGACCGATTCCGGCGCGTCGTTTCCGGGCCGCGATCTGATTCTCTTCCTCACCTTCTCGGTCATCCTCGTGACGCTCGTCGGCCAGGGGCTGACGCTGCCCCTCGTCATCCGTGTGCTGGGGCTCGAGGACGACGGAAGCGACGATCGCGAAGACGCGAATGCCCGCATTCGGGCCGCCGAGGCAGCCCTCGTCCGGCTCGAGGAGCTCGTGAGCGAGGACTGGGTGCGGGATGACACCGTCGAGCGAGTCCGCGGCGCCTACCGGTTCCGAACCGATCGCTTCAGCGCGCGCTTCGACGACGGTGACGACGGCGCCATCGAGTCTCGCTCGCAGGACTACCAGCGCCTCCGTCGCGAGTTGCTCGACGCGGAGCGGAACGCTCTTCTCGAGCTTCGGCGCAGCGGTGCGATCAGCAACGAGGTCTGGCTGCGCGTCGGCCGCGATCTCGATCTCGAGGATCAGCGCCTCGACATCTGAGTCTGTCCGCGCGAGTCAGCGCAGAGCCACGGCCTCGCCGGATCTCGGCGGAGCGATGCAGTGCCTCGATCGTCCGCGCCTGACCGACGGCATCCTCTCGGCCGAGAAGAAGCGGCGCCTCGCCGTGCATCGCGTCGCTCAGGTTCTCGAGCTCGAGCCGGTAGGAGTCGACGGGGTCGAGCTCGATCCGCTCGACGCCGTCGTCGCGGCGCAGCTCGATCACCGGCTCGTTGCAATGCCACGGGTCATCGAGAAACAGCGATCCCTCGGTGCCGATCGCCTCGAGCTCGTCGCGCTCCGGCAGGGACGTCCCGCAGTCGAAGAGCGCGTGGACGTCGCCCGGGAAGCGCATCGCGCCCGTGAACACCCAATCGGTGCCGCTCGGGCCGATGTACGCCTGACCGAAAACCGACTCGGGCTCGCCTGCGAGGAGCCGCGATCCGCTGACGCAGTAGCAGCCGACGTCCATCAGGCTGCCGCCCTCGACGTCGGTGCGGAGGCGGATGTTGTCCGCGTCGTAGAGGGAGTAGCTGAAGGCAGAGCGCACGACCCGAAGCTCGCCGATCGCACCCTCGCGGACGAGCTCGGCCAGCTTGGCGGTCTGCGGGTTGTGCCGGTACATGAAGGCCTCCGTCAGGTGGCGGCCGGCTCGCTCGGCGGCGTCGAATGCCGCTTCGACGTCGTCCGCGCGCCTGCTGAACGGCTTCTCGCAGATGACGTGCTTGCCGGCTTCGAGCGACTTGATCGACCACTCGCGGTGCATCGTGTTCGGCAGCGAGATGTAGACGGCGTCGACGTCTGGATCCGCGAGGAGCTCGTCGTACGAGCCGTACGCGCGCTCGATCTCCCACGTCTTCGCGTACTCCTCCGCGCGCCGCTGCTCGCGGCTCGCGACGGCGACGAGCTCGACCTTCTCGGAGGCGTGGGCTCCCGGGATCACCTTCCGGTTGATGTCGGCCGTCGAGAGGATGCCGAGCCGCATCAGCCCCATGACGGCTCCGTGACGGGGCGCAGGGCGGTCTCGAGGATGCGATGCGTGCGCGGGCGCGTGAGGCAGAAGAGGACGACCTCGGCGACGTCGTCGCGCGGTCATCATCCCGGCGAGCACGTCCGGCGTTCGGCCGTAGCCCTCCTCCAGGGCGAAGTCGGTTGCGACGCCGCCCGGGCAGACGTTGGTGCACCGGACTCCGTGCTCGCGCAGCTCGTGATCGAGCGCGCGGGTCAGACCGACCTGGCCGAACTTCGAGGCGCAGTAGACGGCTTCTCCCGGAAGGCCACGCCGGCCGGCCTCCGAGGCGACGGTGACGAGGTCGCCCTCACCGCTCGCAATGAGATGCGGGATCGACGCGCGCGCCGCATAGATCGTGCCCTTGAGGTTGACGTCGATCATCTCCTCGAGGTGCTCGACCGGCGTGTCCACGAGCGTGTGGTACGAGCCGACGCCGGCGTTCGCGACGCAGATGTCGAGGCGCCCGAAGCGCTCGACGGTCTTGGCGACCGCGTCCTCGACCTGCCCGATCTCCCGCACGTCGCACGCGAGCCCGAGCGCGTCGGCGAGCCCCAGGTCGTCTCCGCTTCGCGACGCGAGACCGACCGAGACGCCCTCGTTCGCCAGCGCCCGGGCGATCGCAGCTCCGATCCCGCGACTCGCGCCCGTGACGAACGCGACCTTGCCCTCGAGCTTCATGCCTGCTCCTCCACTCCTCGGATTGCCGGGTACAGCGCGCGGTAGCGAGCGTATCCATCGCTGTACCGCCGCGCCCAGGCAGCGTTCGGCTCCACCGTCTCGCGTACGCGGACGCATGCGGTGACCGCCTCCTGCGCGCTCGCGAACGTGCCGCCGGCGACGCCGGCGAGGAGGGCTGCACCGTACGCCGATCCCTCGTCGACGACGCTCCGCTCGAGAGGAAGCTCGAGTGCGGAAGCGACGATCTCCAGCCAGAGGCGGCTGTGCGCGCCGCCGCCCGACGCTCGTCCCGCTCTCGGCCGGACGCCGAGCTCGCGCAGGAGCTCGAGCGAGTCCCGCAGGCCGTACGCAACTCCCTCGAGCACGCTTCGGACGAGCGCGCCACGATCGTGGAGGAGCGAGAGGCCGACGAACGCTCCTCGTGCGTCCGGATCGGCGTGCGGCGTGCGCTCGCCCTGGAGATACGGGAGGAAGACTGCGTCGCCGGCGCCTGCCTCCCAGCGGGCGGCCTCCTCCGTCAACTCGTCGAAGGACGCCTCCGGCGCGAATGCGTCGCGGAACCACCGCAGCGAGCCCGGCGGCATTGAGCATGACGCCCATCGCCTCCCACGTGTCCGGGAGCGCGTGGCAGAACGCGTGCACGCGGGCCTGCGGATCGTGTGCGTACTCCGGGAGCGCCGCGAGGACGACGCCCGACGTGCCGAGCACGACCGAGACCGTGCCGGGCTCGACCACGCCCACGCCGAGCGCGGCGGCCTGCTGGTCGCCCGCACCCGCGACCTCCGTCGACTCCGCGACGGGCGGAAGCCACTCCGCCGGGATGTCGAGCGCGCTCAGGACCTCGGAGCTCCAGCGCCGGTTGGCGACGTCGAAGAGGAGCGTGCCGGACGCGTCCGCCACGTCGATCGCCCACTCGCCCGTCATCCGCAACCGGACGTAGTCCTTCGGGCAGCACGATCCGGTGGATGCGCTCGTAGATCTCCGGCTCGTGCTGCCGGAGCCACAGGAGCTTCGGCGCCGTGAAGCCCGTGAGCGCCCGGTTCCCGGTGAGAGAGATCAGCCGCTCGAGTCCTACGCGCTCCTCGATCTCGGCGCACTCGGCCGCGGTGCGCTGGTCGTTCCAGAGGATCGCCGGACGGAGAACCTCACCGCGCTCGTCGAGGCAGACGAGGCCGTGCATCTGTCCCGAGAGGCCGACCGTCGGCGCGTCGACGCCGAGACGGGCGAGAGCGGCCTGGCTCGCGCGCCACCAGTCCTCGGGATCCTGCTCCGACCAGCCTGGCTGCGGTGTCGAGAGGCCATAGCCCTCCTCGGCCGACGCGATGACCTCGCCGTCGGGCGTGATCGCGATCGCCTTGACGCCGGTCGTCCCGACGTCGAGCCCGACGAGGGCGTCGCTCACGCGCCGAGCGCGGCGTACACGAGCTCGTAGGCGCGGACGGCGTCCTTCTGCATCTGCGCCTCGCGCAGCGCCGCGTCGTCGATCCTGGCCGCCACCGAGTCGATGAAGCGCCACTGGAGCACGCTGCGACGCACCGCCTCGATCGCGTCCTCGGTGTACGGGTAGAGATCGAAGCCGAGCCGCTCGCCGTTGTCGCCGTATCCGGCGCGACGAAGCTCGACCGCCAGCTCGAGCGTCTCCATGAACGCGGTCGCGCCGACCATGTTGTCGTCGTCGAACGTGCCCCAGCCCGAGTTCGCGTGCTGGTGGCCGAGGAGGCCTTCCGCGGCGAGGAGGGCCGCGTACTCGGCGAGGCTCTCGTCGTTCATGAGCAGGTGCTGCCAGTCCATGTTGACCTTGACGTTGTCGATCCCCTGGGCGCGGAGCGTGTGGATCACGTGCAGCGTCATCCCGATGTTGCGCATGAGGATCTTCATCGCCGGCTCGGAGTTCTTGTGCTCGAGGAAGAGGAGGATCCCGTGCTCGGCGCAGCGCTGAGCGGCCTGCCCGATCCCGTCGATGAGCCACGCCCAGCTCTCCTGGTACGGGGTCTGGAACGGGTAGTTGTAGCCCTCGATCCCCGGCCAGATGATGAAGTTGGCGCTGAGCTCGCCCGAGAAGTCGATCGCGTCGAGGGTTCTCTTCACCGCCTCGGCGCGCGTGTCCGCGTCCGGCGAGACGAGCCCACCTCGTCCGAACCGGGGATCGAGATGGAGTCCGGTCGCGACGCAGTACACGGCGTGGTCGCCGAGCGCGTCGCGGACGTCGTCGAGGTTCTCGGGGTTGAGCTCCTGCGGGTAGTGGAACTCGTAGTCGTCGATCAGGTCTCCCAGCCCGTCGACCGCGCGGCGCACGCGCTCGGCCGTCGTCTCGTTCGCCCACTGCGGCTGGTAGCCGCCCGGGACGAAGCGCGTCACCATCGACCCGAGGGCCCAGATGCCGAGTGAGGTCTTCACGAGGCGCTTAGTATCCCGCGCGACGTGAGTCGAAGCGACATCAACGAGATCGGCGTGGGGATGCTCGGGTACGCCTTCATGGGCAAGGCGCACTCGAACGGCTTCCGCAAGATCGGGTACATGACGTGGCCGCCGCCGCTTCGGCCGCGGCTCGTCGCGATCGCCGGGCGGAACGAGACCGCGGTGAGCGAGGCTGCCGAGCGCTACGGCTTCGAGCGCTGGACGACCGACTGGCAGGAGCTCGTCGCGGATCCCGCCATCGGGCTCCTCGACAACCTCGGCCCGAACTCACTCCACGCGGAGCCGACGATCGCCGCTGCCGAGGCGGGCAAGCACGTCGTCTGCGAGAAGCCGCTCGGGCGCGACGCGGACGAGAGCTACGAGATCTGGCGCCGAGTCGCGGCGACCGGCGTGAAGCACCTGTGCGCGTTCAACTACCGCTTCGTCCCCGCGGTGCGCCTCGCGCGGGAGCTCATCGACGCGGGCGAGCTCGGCGAGATCCGTCACTTCCGCGGGCGCTACCTCCAGGACTGGGGCGACACCGACGCCGAGGTGTGGCGCTTCGACCGCGCCGAGGCCGGCTCGGGAGCGCTCGGAGACCTCGCGGCGCACGTCGTCGACCTCGCGCGCTACCTCGTCGGCGACATCGACGAGGTCGGAGGATTCCTCAGCACGTTCATCCCGGATCGGGAGGTCGACGACGCGGTCGAGGCGACGGTCAGGTTTGCGAACGGCGCCGTCGGCACGCTCGAGGCGACGCGGCTCGCGCTCGGCCGCCGGAACGCGTTCCAGTGGGAGATCAACGGGACGAAGGGGTCGCTCGCGTTCGACATGGAACGGCTGAACGAGCTGCAGGTCTTTCGCGCGGGCGACGAGCGCACGCGCGGATTCACGAACGTGCTCGTCTCGGAGGCGAGCCATCCGTTCTGGGAGCACTGGTGGCCGCCGGGCCACATCGTCGGCTGGGGCGACACGTTCGTCCACGAGCTCCATCACTTCCTCGCTGCGATCGCCGACGACACCGACGTCGCTCCGCACGGCGCGACGTTCGAGGACGGCTACCGAGCCGCCGAGGTGTGCGACGCGATCGTGCGCTCGGGCGAGACCGGGCAGCGCGAGCGCATTTCGTACCGGACCCTGTAGAACCAGCGAACGGTCGATTGCCACGGCAGCTGCTCGGTAATAGAGTGCCCTGGCAGGCATCCATCACGAGGAGGGCGCAGTGAAGAAGGTACCTCGTAAGTTCACCATGATCGGACTCGTCGCGATCGTGGCCAGCGCGGCCGTCGCGGTCCTTGCCACCGGCGCTGCGGCCACGTCGTCGCAGGGGTCGATCCTCGTGTGCGGGCTCATGCCCGACACGAAGACGTCCACGCGCTGGGAGCAGAAGGACAGGCCGGCGCTGCAGAAGGCATTCAAGGCCGCAGGCGTCGCCGCGCGGGTCGTGAACGCTCAGGGGAGCGCGCAGACGCAGAAGACGCAGGCCGACCAGTGCATCGCGGACGGGGCGAAGGTCCTGATCATCGCTCCGATCGACTCTGGCTCGGCTGCCGCGATCGAGAAGGCCGCCCTCAAGCAGGGCGTCAAGTCCATCGACTACGACCGCCAGGTCGAAGGTGGCGTCGCCGCCCTCTACACGTCGTTCAACGGGCGGGCCGTCGGCGTGATCCAGGGCAAGAGCGTCATTCTCGGGCTCAAGCAGAAGGGCAAGTACGGTCAGAAGCCGGTTGTCGCCTCGCTCTGGGGCGGTGCCGAGGACGCGAACACGTTCCTCTTCAAGAGCGGCGTCGACGCAACGCTCAACCCGCTCTACAAGAACGGCACGCTCACCAAGGGCCCGCAGCAGCACGTTCCGGGCTGGAACAACCAGACGGCCGGCACGATCTTCCAGCAGATGCTCATCAGGACGAGCAACAAGATCGACGGTGTCGTGGCCGCGAACGACGGGATCGCGAACGCCGTCGTCGTGGCGCTCCAGGCTGCTGGGCTGGATCCGCTTCCGCTGAGTGGCCAGGACGCCACCACGCAGGGGATCCAGAACGTCATCGCCGGCTGGCAGACCGCATCGGTGTGGAAGGACGAGCGCAAGCTGGCCGCCGCAACTGCCACGGCAGCGATCAGGCTCGCGAGGGGCCAGAAGCCCCCGACGACGGGAGTCGTGAAGACGAAGGGCCGTGGCCCCGAGCCGGCCTACCTGATCAGCACGAAGATGATCACCAAGGCCAACTGGAAGCAGCTGCTCACCAGCGGCTACTACAAGCGGAGTGAGATCTGCGTCGGCGAGTACAGGAAGTACTGCTAGGTCGACGTCGACTGTCGAACGAAGCGCCCCTTCGGGGGCGCTTCCATTCTCGGACATCGATGTGGTAGGACCCGCGCGACCGTGAGCGATACACAGGCCCCACTTCTCGAGCTTCGCGGTGTCTCCAAGTCGTTCGGCTCGGTGCAGGCGCTGGCCGACGTCGACTTCGAGGTGCGGGTGGGCGAGGTCATGGCGCTCGTCGGTGACAACGGAGCGGGAAAGTCGACGCTCATCAAGTGCATCGCTGGGATCCACGGCATGGACGAGGGCGAGATGCTGTTCGACGGCATCCCCGTAACCGTCAGCGGACCAAAGGACGCCGGGCGTCTCGGGATTGAGATCGTGTACCAGGACCTCGCGCTGTGCGACAACCTCGACGTCGTCCAGAACATGTACCTCGGGCGCGAGGCAAGATAGGTTCGAGATCCTTCAGGAGCCACCGATGGAAACGAAGACACGCGAGACGCTCGCGACTCTTCGCGTCACGACGATCGGCTCGATCCGGCAGGCCGTCGCGACGCTCTCCGGCGGTCAGCGCCAGTCAGTTGCTGTCGCGCGAGCGGTGATGTGGAACTCGAAGCTCGTCATCCTCGACGAGCCCACCGCGGCGCTCGGGGTCGCGCAGACAGAGCAGGTGCTCGCGCTCGTGAACCGGCTGGCCGAGCAGGGTCTCGGCGTGGTCCTCATCTCGCACAACCTGCACGACGTGTTCGAGACGGCGACCCGGATCGCAGTACTCCGCCTCGGGCGCAACGTGGGGGTCTACGAGCGCGCGAGCTGCACGCAGCAGGAGATCGTGCACGCGATCACCGCGGGGCAGCCGACCAAGGTCTCCGGCATCCCGACCACTCAGGCGGGCGTCGCATGAGCTCCGACGCGGCCGTCGTCGAGCAGGAGGGGTTCGCGACTGAGTCGCTCTGGCAGCGGCTCAAGGACAACTTCAAGGCAGGCAATCTCGGGAGCTGGCCTGTCATTCTCGCGCTCTGGATCGTCGTTGCGATCTTCTGGCAAACGGCGCCGAACTTCGCGACGCCGGCCAACTTCACGAACCTCATCACCCAGATGGCGGGGACGTGCCTGCTGGCCTACGGCGTGGTCTTCGTGCTCCTCATCGGCGAGATCGACCTGTCGATCGCCTTCGTGAGTGGGATCGCAGGGGTGGTCGTGGCCAAGCTCCAGGAGCCGGAGCCTCTCGGCCCGGACCTCGTCTGGTATCTCTGCATCGCGGCCGCGATCCTCGCGACGACTGCGATCGGTGCGCTCCAGGGGTCGTTCGTCGCCCTGATCGGCGTACCGTCGTTCGTCGTCACGCTGGCCGGCTTCCTCGTCTGGCAGGGCGTCATCCAGCTCACGGTGCCGGGCGTGGTCGTGATTCAGGACGACATGATCAACAACTCGTCCAACTACTTCTTCAGCGAGAAGTACGGGTGGATCATGGCCGCTGTCATCAGCATCGCGTACGTCGGGGGGATGGCCATCTCGGCGATCTCGAACCGTCGGCACGGGATCGTAATGCGGGACCCGGCCCTCTGGGTTCTCAAGCTCGTCGCTCGTGCCGGTGATCGCTTTCGCGACCGTCGTGATCCTGAACAAGGATCGCGGGGTGCCGTTCGCGCTCCTGCTCGTGGTCGGCGCGCTGGTCGTGTGGACGTTCGTCGCCAAGCGGACGACGTTCGGACGCCATGTGTATGCGGTGGGCGGGAACGCGGAAGCCGCACGGCGGGCCGGGATCAACGTCGCTCGCATCCGCATCCTCGTCTTCATGATCTCGGGCGCCATGGCTGGTCTCGGCGGCATCGTCCTCGCGGCGCGCCTCAACAGCGTCGACACGAACGCCGGCGGCGGCACGTTGCTGATCGACGCCATCGCGGCGGCCGTGATCGGCGGCACGAGCCTCTTCGGCGGCCGTGGCGAGGTCCGAAACGCCCTCATCGGGGCGATCTTGATCTCGGTCATCTCGAACGGGATGTTCATCCTCGGCTACTCGACCGGGACGATCTACGTCGTCACCGGCCTGATCCTGCTCTTCGCCGTCACGTTCGACACGGTCGTGCGGCGCCGGCAGATCAAGGCCGGGCGCTAGCGCTCGACGACGACGATCCGATCGGCGCGAAGATCGCGCTGGCGGATCACGCTGCCGTCGGGAAAGCGCACGGTGAGCTCCTTCACGCGCGGCGCGTCTCCGAGTCCGAAGTGCACGCGGGGATCCTCCGAGGAGAGGTAGCTGCTGCCTGCGTGCACCTCGCGGACGAGCCTGCGACCGTCCGGGAGTGACGCCGTGACGACGGCTCCCGGAGACGAAGCGGGCGAGCTCGACCTCGAGCCAGTGCCCGCGGCGCCGCGGTTCTCGAGGAGGATGAGCTTCCCTCCGATGGAGTTGACCGCGACGTCGACGTCGCCGTCGTTGTCGTAGTCGGCCGCAGCGAGGCCCCTTCCGTTGACCCGCGGCGCGCGCTCGAGCTCGACGACCGGGGCGCGAAGCGTGCGCTCCCGCCCGGCTCGTGAGGTTCTCCAGAACCGCACGCGCTTGGCGTTCTTCGCGAGGTTCACGCACCGGGATCGCGCCGTTGGCGACGACGAGATCGATGTCGCCGTCGAGGTTCAGGTCCACCCACGACGCGCCCCAGCCCGTCGACCGCGTGCCGAACGGAGACGAGACCTCCGGGCGGGCGTCGATGAACGCGCGGCCGTGCTCGCCGAGACCGGCTGCGGTAGGCGGCGTGCAGCTGCTCGCGCGAGTTGGTGACGAGCAGGTCGGCGCGCCGTCCAGGCTGAAGTCCGCGGACGCGATCCCCATTCCGGCATTCGGGTCGTCGACGCCTTCTTGCCGCCCCACCTCCTCGAAGCGGAAGCCGAGTCGTCCCGGACGTGCGACGTTCGCGTACAGCTGATTCGGGTCGGCGTCGTTGGCCACGTACAGGTCGAGCCGCCCGTCGTGGTCGAAGTCGGTGAAGATCGCGCCGAGCCCGTGGCCGAGCCGCTTGGGCTCGAGGCCGGCCGCCTTGCCGACCTCGCGGAACATCGGGCGGCCGTTCTGCGCCGAGTCCTTGGTTCAGGTAGAGGAGGTCACGCTCCGCGTGATGGTTCGTCGGGAAGCCGGCGGACGATCGCGGGATCGGCCAGTTGGGGTCCGTGTAGCCCGACGACGAACAGATCCGGGAGTCCGTCACCATTGACGTCTCCGACGGCCGCGCCGGCATGCCAGCCGAAGCGCGTTGATCCCTGCCGCCCGCGCGCCCTCCGTGAAGGATGCCGTCGCCGTCGTTCCAGAGGAGCGCGTCGTAGCCGTCGGTCGCGACGTTGTACCCGGCCGTCGTCACGTACAGGTCGGTGTGGCCGTCGAGGTCGAAGTCGGCCGCCACGCAGCCGTTCCCGCGGAGAGGCAGGTCGGCGCCCGACGGCGCGCTCACGTCCTCGAACCGTCCCCGCTCGTTCCGGAACAGCGCGCTGCGCGGAAGGCCACCCTTCCTCTCCCACGTGCTCGCGTCGGCCTGCGGCGTACGAGTTGACGACGAAGAGGTCGAGCCAGCCGTCCTCGGTCGTAGTCGAGCCAGCAGAGGCCGCCGCCCATCATGGCCGTCGGGTCGAAGGACATGCCGAAGCGGAACGCACCCTGCCGGAACCCGAGACCGACGGTCAGGCGCGACGTCCGCGAGCGTCAGTGCCGTCGAGCGCCCTGCCGGGGCCTCCGACGGCGGAGGCGCCTCGTCGGCATGCCGCCCTCGAGCTCACGATCCGATAGCGGCCGCGCTCGAGGGCGAGCCGCACGTACGCAGGAAGGCCCTCGGCCGCGGCCCGCAACCGTCGCTCGTCCCGGCCCCTGGGCCGAGGCGACCGACGTCCCTCGAGGCGCGCCACGACGGTCGGCGGGCCCTGGTAGGCGCCGCGATGCAGGCTGAGCTGCATTGTCTCGACGTCGTACGTCGGGAACGACGAGTCGCCTGCCCGACGCGTTCTCCATCCGCTGCCAGAGCCACGCGAGCCACGGCGCCGCTCGCCGCGGTCGCCGCCGCGATCCGCGTCCCGCAGGCGGAGCGCCTCGGCCTCGTCGCGGAGGTCGACGAGCACGTCGCGGGCGATCGTCTGCGCGTGCGCGCTCGATCGATCGCGACTCCCGCCGAGTCGATCACGGTGATCTCGGGGAAGCGCGCCGACGTCGATCTGTGCTCCGCCCGGCTCCCGGGCGCGCAGGTATCTCCGGCCGCCACGACGAGCCCGGCGTAGGCGAGCGCGCCAACCACCGCGACGCTCGCGACCGCGATTCGCCGGGGCGCTGCGAGGCGGGCGGTGACCGCGGTGAGGCGGCTCGCGCCGACGAGCTCGATCGCGCCGCGGGTCGCGCAGACGAGGAAGAGCGCGCCGAGGATCGCGACCTTGGTCGCGAACTCGGTCGTCTGCGGAGCGATCAGAAGTGTCGCGAGCAAGCCGACTCCGACCGCGTAGGCGCGTCGCCCCTTGCGGCTCGAGGGGATCGTCTTCGGGTCGGTGATCATGAAGAACAGGAAGACGAGGATCTCGGGCGACGTGACGAGGAGCCACCAGAACTCCGCGCCCTCGATCGGCCCGACGTGCCAGGCGGCCGTCATCGTGTGGCCGCTCGCGGCGAGCACGCCGATGCCCGCCGCGAAGGCGAGCCAGAAGCCGACCGCGATCCCGACGAGGTGCAGCCGCCGGAGGATGAGCGAACCCGCCCGCGACGATCAGGACGATCGCGAGCACGAGCGCGGGAGACAGAGGCCCCCACCACAGCGCCAGCGGATCCGCGCGCTCCGCGCCGAGCAGCAGGAAGCAGAGCACGAGCCCGAAGTTCGACGGGTTGAAGATGTGTCGCCCGCGAACCTTGATGAGGTACTTCGAGAGCAGCGCGATCGCCGACGTCCCGGCGAAGATCCACCAGCCGTTCATGCTCCACCAGTCGCCGTGCTCGGTGCCCGGCACGCGCAGGACGAAGGCGACGCCGTTTCCGGTCAGGAGCGCACTCGCAGGCCACATGAGCACGCGCTGGCTGCGGAACGCGATCGCGACCTCGAGGATCCCGGCGACCGCGAGCGAGACGAGGATCTGCGCGATCGACAGCTGGAAGTCGAACGCGACCTGGCCGAGCACCTGGAGACGCACGATCACTCCGGCGAGGTGCAGCCGCGGGTCGCGCAGCGTCGGGAGTAGGACCGGGTAGGCCGTCCCCCGGATCCGCAGAGTCGGCCTGTCGACGCCGACGACGGCAGGCGCGCTCATCGGGCCCTCATGCTTGTCGTTCTCGAACGCATTCGATGGTGCAGTATGGGCGTGTGAGCCTCCCCGCGACACGTTACGACGCTCTCATCGCCGCGCTGCGGGCCGCCTTGCCCCACCGTGAGGCGCCGGGTGATTTCGCCCCGTATCTCGACAAGGTCCGGCACCACGCCTACACCATCACGGACGACGACGTGCAGGCGTTGAAGGACGCCGGCCACTCGGAAGACGAGATCTTCGAGCACACGGTGTCGGCTGCCGCCGCAGCGGGCCTCGAGCGGCTGGAAGCGGGCTTGCGGACTCTCCGATGAGGCTCGCGTGCGTCGAGAGCGGCCACGAGCCGTCGGAGGCACAGGTGCTCGAGCTCATCCGCACGCAGCGCGGTGCGGAGCCACCCGACGTGCTGAAGACGCTGCACTATCGGCCAGAGCTGTTCGGGCGACCGTACTCCGAGGTGCTGGAGCTCGCCATGCGCGGCTCGTCCGACTGGTCCGCCGGCGAGCGCGAGCTCTTCGCCGCCTTCGTCTCCTCGCTCAACCAATGCCCGTTCTGAACGGGGTCACACGGCGCGGTCGCGTCGTATGCGCTCGGTGAGGAGGTCTGGGAAGCAGTTCGGCGGGACTGGCGGACTGCACCGGTGGACGAGCGCTTGCGGGCGACGCTCGGATTCCTCGAGACCCTCACGTTGCGACCGCGCGAGCTGACCCGAGGCGATGCCGATGCCGTCCTCGCCACCGGCGTGACCGAGGAGGCGCTCGTGGACGCCATTCACGTCGCCGCTCTCTTCAACATGATCGACCGACTCGCCGACTCACTCGGCTGGCACGTGCCCTCCGACGAAGCGTTCTCCGGACGGGCACAGGCGATGCTCGAGTCCGGCTATGCGCTGGCGAGAGTGGAGGCCTGACGTGCTGACGCAGGAGGAGCTTCGCGCAGCCAGGGAGCGAGCCGCGGCAGCGCTTGCCGAGGCCGGCATCGCGTTGACGTCGGCCGAGCGCGCGGGGATCGAAGTCGCCGACTTCGGTCTCTCGCGCCTCGACGAGATCGGGCTCCAGCTCGTCGTCTACGTGAACACGGATCGCGTCTGCGCCAAGGAGCTCGTGCTCTTCCCGGGTCAGACGTGCCCCGAGCATCGGCACCCGCCCGTGGGTGACAGCCCTGGCAAGGAGGAGACCTTCCGCTGTCGGCGGGGTGTCGTCTACCTCTATACCGAGGGCGATCCGTCGCCGGACCCGGCCTGTCGTCCTCCCGATCCCGAGAGCGGCGCGTTCACGGTCTGGCACGAGATCGAGCTCCGCCCGGGCGATCAGCACATCGTTCCGCCGAACACGCTCCACTGGTTCCAGGCGGGGAGCGAGGGAGCCGTCGTCTCGGAGTTCTCGACCACGAGCACCGACGAGCTGGACGTCTTCACCGACCCACGGATCGCGCGCGAGACCGTCGTCCGGGATCCGTGACGTCTCAGTCGCCGGGCGGCACGAGTGTCGCCTTCACGCCCCGGTAGTCGAACGCCTCGGCGAAGCGATCGAGCGGTGCACGCAGGCCGACGAATGCTTCGAGCGCATCCGGCCACTGCCGGTGCGCGCGGTCGAGCGCCTCGACCGCGGCAATCCAGTCCTGGCGCTGTGCATTCACGCTGCCGAAGAGCACGTGGTTCTCGAGAATCGAGTCGACGCCGAGCACGCGCCCGTCGACCTCGACGGTCTGCTGTCGGGAGTCGATCCCGAGCAGGCACGCAACACCGTTGCGGCGGAGCAGGCCCATGCAGTCGGCCATGATCTGAGCGTCGCCGGTCGCCTCCACGACGAGGTCGAAGCCGCCGACGTCCTCGCCAAGCGCGAGAAGTGGCGTCTCGCGTGTCGAGACGTAGCGCGCACCGGACGCTGCGACGAGGGCGGAGCGGTCGTCGGAGCTCGCTTCGCGGGAAGCCGTCCAGACGTCGAGACCGGTCAGTCGGAGCAGGTACGTCGAGAGCATTCCGATCGCTCCGGCGCCGACCACCAGCGCTCTCTGGAGCTCCCACGGCTGTCGGCCGCCGATCGCTCGCGCATGGCGTATGCCCCGCGCGCAGGCCGATGCCGGCTCGGCGAGCACGCCCAGACGCCCGAGCGAGCGCGGGATCGCGATCAGCTGCGTCGGGTCCTCCGCCACGATCTCGCGCGCGAATCCGTGCAGGCGCGTGATCCCGCGCTCGCGATAGTCGCCTGTGAGGCAGGAGTCGGGAGACCCCTCGTCGCACGCGCGGCAGCGCGCGCACGAGCGTCGAACCATGGCTGTGACGAGATCGCCGCGCGCGAACCCATGACCGTCACGCTCCACCAGGCCGAGCAGCTCGTGACCCAGCACGAGCTGCGCGTCCTCGTCGGGCGCGACTCCGAAGAGTCCCTCGGAGATCTCCCGGTCGGTACCGCAGACACCTACTTCCAGCACTCGAACCGGCACCTCGCCGGCGAGCGCACGCACATCCGGGATCTCGGCGACCCGTGTCGTGCCCGACCTCCCTGGCTGTGTGACGAGCGCCTGCACGGTCGTGACTGTACGTCGGTCAGTCAAGATGGGCCGATGAGGCTCGAGCAGGCGCTCACCCAGGTCCGCTTCGTCATCGAGAACGCGGCCGGCCCGGTCTCGGTCTTCGTCGCAGACGACCACGGAGAGCTCGTCGCTGCGGCGACGATGGACGGCGCGGCTCCCGACACGCGTCTCAACGCGCAGCGCAAGGCCTACACCGCCGCCCGGAGCGACGCTCGGTCGACGGCCGAGCTTGCCGAGAAGGCACGCGAGGACGCGGCCGAACGCGCGAGCTTCGATCCCTTCTTCACGTTCTTCAAGGGCGGCGTCGCGGTCTTCGACGGTGGGCGGCGGGTCGGCGCAGTCGGCGTCAGCGGCTTGCCGGGACCGGACGACGACGCGCTCGCGCGGCGCGCGATCGAAGCGTCAGGTCTGTCGACCGGCGAGCGCTAGTTCCGGCACGCCGCGATCGATCACGCCTGCAGTGCGCTCATCACGGCGACGCCCGCTGCGATGGCCGCGATCCCGACGACTTGCAGCCGCGTGAGCCGTTCGTGGAACAGGACGACGGCCATGATGGCTGCGATAGCGCCGAACTGGGACGCGAGCACGGCGGCTAACGGCGATGCCTTCACGCGCGCCGAGCACGAAGAGCGCAAATCCGACCACCTCTGCAACGCCGGCGCCGAGGACGAACGGCAGTGCGCGGCGCGTGAGCGTCAGGCGGCCGGCGATCGCCAGCGGAACGGCGATGGCCAGCACGCCGACGACACGGGGCGGCAGGATCGCCCACGCAACCGGCAGCTCCGTGCTGACGCGGCCCGTCGCGTAGAGGCTCGCTCCGAACGACACCGCGGCAGCAGCACCGAAGAGCGCGGCTCGTATGTCGCTCGATCCTGCTGCCCGAGCCGGACGAATCACGACTCGCTGCGGCCAGGACGATCCCGACGGCGATGACGACGAGTGCGGCTCCGGTACCGGGTGCGAGCTGCTCTCCCGCTGCCACTGCGATGAGTGCGGCGATCGCCCCCTCCGTCGAGACGATCGGTGCGACGACTCCGACCTTGCCGACTCTGACTCCCGTGTACACGAGCAGCAGTCCCACACAGTTGCCGACTCCGGCGAGAAGGAGCCACCGTGCTGCACTGCCGTCCACCTCCGGCACGCCGCGAATCAGCGCCCACGGAAGCGTCAGCACGAGTCCAATGAGCATGACCCAGGCCAGCACGGACGTCGCTCCGATCAGCCTGGTCGCGCGCGTCGCGCAGATCATGGTCAAAGCCCAGGCGAACGCGGCTCCGAGTCCGCCGAGGACCGCGATCATCGACGGCCAGCCTAACGTCGCTCTTCGCCGAGGCGCGGTACGCGGTCGCCCGTCACACCAGAGCGGTTCGTCCTACCGCGCGCAGCTCAGGCGATGCGGCGCAGGTGGCCGGTCTCGTCCTCGACCGCGAAGGCCGCATCGATGAGCGCGTCGACTGCGTCCCGTCCGCGTTCCAGGTCGTGCGGGGCGAGGAGGCCTTCGATGGTCGTCCGGAGCTGATTGCGCGGCATGACCGACAGGAGCGTTGCTGCGCGCTCGACAAGCTCCGGATCGACGGCCTCCTCGTCCTTCATCTCCGGAAGCTTCGACGTGTGGTACGCCGTCAGGCGGTCGGCGACGCCGGTGACGTGGAAGTGATCTGCATCCTCGCGACGTCTCACTCGTTCTCCCCTCGTATGCGAACCTCGCCTCAGTGTCGCAGGGCGACCGGGCGACTTCGAGCTGCCGAGGGTACCTGTCCTCATCACTTCAGAGTTCGCTCGCGCATGTTTTCGCCCGCCGTACGTCGGGAAAGCGATCACTCCCGACGTACGAAGAAGGGAACGACGCGATGGCAGATGACTGGATGAACGAGACGCAGCAAGAGTTGTGGGAGCGCATCGAAGAGGTGCGCACGGCGATGATGACCACCGTGGAGCTCGACGGCTCGCTGCGCAGCCGGCCGATGTGGACGCAGGGCGACGAGTTCGACGGCAGCCTGTGGTTCTTCGCCTCCGACGACGGAGCCCTCGCAGACGAGCTCACACGCGAGCCGCGCGTTGGGCTGAGCTACGGCGCCCCCGACAAGGACCTCTACGTGTCGGTCTCCGGTCGCGGCGAGCTCGTCCACGACAAGGCGAAGGCGGAGGAGATGTGGAACACCTTCGCCCAGGCGTGGTTCCCCGGTGGCGTGGACGATCCGAACCTCGTGCTCGTGCGCGTCGACGTCGAGCAGGCGCAGTACTGGGAGGACAAGAAGCCCAAGGTGCTGCAGTTCGCCGAGATCGTCATCGGTGCCGTCACCGGGAACCCACCGAAGAGCGGGGACGAGAAGAAGCTCGACTTCTAGGAGTTGGATCTACGTGCCGACGGCGTAACGGCAGAAGAGGTGGTCGCCGTGGCGGCGCATGCTGAGGAGTCGCGTTCTCGACGAGCGGCACGAGATCGGCGCGCCTCGACCAGCCGGAATCGGCTGCCCGCGCCCGCGTCGCCTGCAAGGAACGGCGACGTCGTCAGGAACAGCTCGTCGACCTGCCCCGCCTTCAGGAGCGTGCCGAACGTGTGCGGGCCGGCCTCGCAGAGGATCCTGCGGTGTCCTCGCTCGCGGAGGGCGTCGATGATCACGTCGCCCGTGAACCGCAGCCGCCTGCCGAGGGACACGACCTCCGCGGTGTCGGGGAGTCGGTTCTCGAGCCGGGTCACGCCACGGTCGCTCGTCAGCACGAGCGCCCGGCCGCGGAGCACCGGATGGTCGGGGTCGATGTGTCCCCATCCGCACAGGACCGCGATCTCCGGCGTCGGGGGCAGGTCGAGGCTCGCGCGAAGTTCGGCGTACGCGTCCGCGGCCGGTGGGTAGATCTGCTCCGCGCGCCACGTGCTCCTCGGCGACGCCCGAAGGACACCCGCACCGATGAGCACGACATCGGCCAGCGCCCGTAGCACCCCCATGAGGAACCGGTCGGCGTCGTTGTCGCCTGCGACCACGCTGTTCGAGTTGGGCAACGACGGAATCGCGACGACGCCGTCGAGTGTCGCGACGAAGTTCGCGTAGACGCAATCCTCCGCGAACCTCAGGTCTCCGCCGTAGATCCGCTCGAGCTCCGGCGGCAACGGCACGACGGGATGGCCAGCTGTCTCCTCGGCGAGGACGTCGAAAGGCTCCACCGAGCGATCGTAGTCGTGGCTAGCGCGGCAGCCGCAGCCCGAGCCGTCGGGGGAGCGAGGCGACCAGCCTCGTCGGGGCGCTCGGCTCGCGCCCCGCATCCTCGGCGGCGTCCTTCGCCATCAGCGCGCGCCGGATGAGCGAGCCGCCGACGTAGCGGAGCGGCTCGGGCGGAAAGAGCTTGCGGCCCGGTTCGACGAGAGCGAGCCGCGTGCGTTCGTCACGCCGGTCGAGCGCGAGACGAGAGAGGATCTCGCCGCCGAGGTACGACGGCCCGACGCCGTTCCCGGTGAATCCGAAGCCGTGATGGACGCGGCCGCGACTCCCGAAGATCGGCAGGTGGGTGGGGGAGACGTCGATCGGCCCGCCCCAGGCGTGCGTGACGGCTCGACCGCGCGTCTGCGGGAAGAAGCGACGCAACGCACGCTCGGTCTCGGCGACCACGTCGCCGTCGAGCTCGAGGCGGTCGGACGCGCGGCCTCCCATTCCCATGGCGCCGCCGCCCCAGCCGAAGACGATCCGTCCGTCACGCGTCGTGCGCATGTAGTGCACGAGCGTGCGGCTGTCGACGATCGCCTCGCCGCCCGTCCAGCCGAGCTCGTCGAGCACGTCCGGCATCGGCTCGGTGAGGACGATGTGACTGGAAGCGACCGCGAGCGACAGGCGGTAGCCGGGGAAGCTGGTGGCAGCAGAGTTGACAGCCAGGACGGCCGCATTCGCCTGCACGCGACCCGTGCGCGTCTCCACGCTCCCGCGGCGATCGAGCCGCGTCACCGCAGTGCGCTCGTGGATACGGACACCTCGCTCGAGGAGCTTCGCGCGGAGCCCGAGAGCCAGCCGGGCCGGGTGCACGGTGGCGTTGAGACGGTAGAGCGCCCCGCCGAGAAAGAGCGGAGACGCGCAGCGAGCCCGTACGTCGTCGCCGGACACCGCGACGACCTCGTCCGGTGCCCCGAGCTCGGCTGCCGTGCGAACGATGTCGTCCCAAGTCCCCATCTGCGACTCCGTCGTGGCCACGCGGAGCATCGGAGCCTCGCGGAACCAGGCATCGACCCCGTTCGCCGCGCACCAGGCCCCGATTCCGCGCACGGCCTCCTCGGACGCGCGGCACGTGGCGAGCGCGGCTGCGTCACCCGCCTGGTCGCGCAGCGTCGGGGCGTCGCCCCACAGCGACTCGCAGAACCCGCCGTTGCGTCCACTCGGGCCGTGGCCGCACACGGCGGTCTCGAGCAGCACGACGTCCAGCTCGGGCTCGAGCTCGAGGAGGTGCCACGCCGTCCACATGCCGAGGTAGCCGCCGCCGACGACGACGACGTCGGCATGGGTGTCGCCCTCGAGCGCTCGCGCCGGGGTCACGTCGCCGGCCTCCTCGAGCCACCAGCCGTGCCTGGTGTGGAGCATCAGGCCGGGGCGGTGCGTCGCGCGACCGCGATGCTGCAGGCGATGACGGCGGCCACCGCGACGGGGATGAGAAATGTCCAGAAGAGCGGAAGGCCACCCATGGCCGCACCGACGCAGACGAGAAGCGCCGATCGTCCTCCTGGCGGAAGCACGAGCTGACCGACCAGCATGAGCGCGGCTCCGACGACGAGGAACGCGACCCACAACGCGACATCGCGCGCGGAGAAGTCGAAGAGGAGAGGGCCTCCGAGGGCGGCGACGAGGTAGAGCACGCTCAACGCGAGGACGAGGAACCTCGTCGCGGAAGCAAGTCCGTCGCCGCTCATCGCGGCGGAGACTACTGCGAGCAATCAGGGGTGGCGGACGGGACTCGAACCCGCGACCACCGGGACCACAACCCGGGGCTCTACCAACTGAGCTACCGCCACCGCGCCCGCGACAGGATAGCGCCGGCTCAGTCGCCCGAGAGAACGGCCTGAGTTTGCGTCGTCCGCGCGACGCGGCGGCCGGTTCGCGTCGAGGACGTCGGTCTCGACGACGATCGTCGTCTTGCCGACGTGGAGCGGGCGGGACCGGGCGCGCACCTCGCCCTCCCGCACGGCGCCGAGGAAGTTCGTCTTCGACTCGATCGTCGTCGTACCCTTGCTGCCTTCGGGAAGGTTGAGAAAGGCGCACACCGCGCCGGCAGCGTCGGCGAGCGACATCAGCACGCCGCCGTGCAGGACGCCGCCGGCGGTGCAGAGCTCCGGCTTCCATTCGAGAGTGGCGTCGATCTCCTCCGCGTCGCCGAACGTGCGGATCCCGAGCGTCGTGCCCAGCGGCATCTGCGCGTTGACCATCTCGGTGATCTCCGGCTTCTCCACGCGGGCAACCTACGTCAGGCGTTTCTCGAGGTACGCCGAGAGGCGTGTGAGCGGGAACGAGATGCAGAAGAAGATCACCATGACGGTGGCGTAGATCGGGATGGCCTCGACCTCGCCGATCCCGATCGGCGGCGGCGCGGCCAGGCGTTCCACCTGCCGCTCGGCGGACTCCAGGAGTTCCGGCGCGCCGATCACCTGCGCGATCGTCGAGTTCTGGATGATGTTCACGAGGAGGCCGACGAGCGGAGGCAAGAGTCGCCGCAGCGCCTGCGGGAGGATCACGAACGCGTGCCGGCCGATCCAGCCGAAGCCGAGCGCCGACGCTGCTTCGTGCTGTTCCTTCGGGATCGACTGCACGGCCCCACGCGTCGCCTCGGCGACCTGCGCGCTTCCCCAGAGCGTCAGCGCGATCGAAGCCGAGACCAGCGCGCTGAACTCGAGCTGCTGGCTCAGCACGGGCAGCAGGAAGAAGACGAGGAAGATCGTCACCAGAATCGGAAGGCCGCGCCACACCTCGATGTAGAGGCGGATCAGCGCGCGCGAGGGGAGGAACTTGATCGTCAGCAGCGTGCCCAGCGTGACGCCGATCACCAGGCTTCCGACGAGCGAGATCGCCGCGATCTGGAGGGTGCCCTTGAGGCCCACCTCGAGCATGTAGCGAAGGACATCGCCCGCCCAGTCGGGAAGGTTCATCTCGCGTCCTCGGGAAGGGCAAGGCGACGCTCGACCACGCGGATCGAGGCGGACATCGTCCACACGATCACGAGGTACGCGACGGCCAGCGTCGTGAACGTCTCGACGGTCTGGAGCGTCAGCGCGTTGATGTTGAGCGCCGTCGTCGTGAGCTCCGGGTAGGTGATCACGTACATGAGCGACGTGTTCTTGACGACGCTGATGTAGGTGTTGATCGAGGACGGGAGTGCGATCCGGCCGCCGATCGGCAACGTGACGTTCAGGAACGTCGCGAGCCGCCCGAAGCCGAGCGCGGAGCCCGCCTCGCGGAAGCGGAACGGAACGGCTTCGAATCCCGCCCGGAAGTTCTCGGTGTTGAACGCACCGCCCCAGATCGTCACCGAGAGCCAGGCGACCGTGAACGGCTCGAGGACGATTCCGACCTGCGGGAGCGCGAAGAACAGGAAGAAGATCTGGACGAGGATCGGGGTGTTGCGGATGATCTCGACGTAGATCGCCGCGAGCGGGCTGACGACGGGAATGCGGTGTGCGCGCGCCGCACCGAGGACGAGCCCGATGGCGAATGCGCCGGCGATCGCGATCGCGGACACCTCGAGCGTGCGGCGGAGTCCCGCGAGGAGCTCGTCCCCGTTCTCCGAGATGAACGACCAGTCGAAGGCGACGGCGAGCGACGTCATGTCGTAGAGGAGCAGGAGCGGCCGCGTCACGCGCGGCCGCTCCGTCGAGCACGAAGTGCAGTGCCGCTACGGGCACACCGTCGTGATGATCGACCTGGTTGTAGACGATGCCTTGCTTGGGCCTCAGGATGTTCTTCGAGAACGGCACCACCTGGGCAGGCGGCACCGTGTTCTTGAGAATCGGGAAGAACAGATCCCGCTTCTTCATGAGGTTCAAGCGCGAGTCGACCCACGCCTTGAGCGCCGTGTTGCCCTGCTTGATGCCGATGCCGTAGGGCAGCGGGAGGAACAGGTCGTTCGTCAGCTTGTAGTTGCGATCCGTGCCGGCGATGCCGACGAGCACGGTGTCGTCCCACATGAGCGCGTCGGCACGCCCGTCCCGGAACGCGGTCAATGCGTTCGTGAAGCTGTCGGTGACGAGCACCTTGGTGTCCTTGAAGCAGTTCTTCATCCAGCGGTCGTAGACGGATCCGCTCGTCGTCACGACGGTCTTCCCGGCGAGGTTCGCGAGCGTGGTCGACGAGTTGTTGGGAACGAGCAGGCGTCCCGTTGCCTTGTAGTAGGCGCGCGAGAAGTCGATGCGCGTGTCGCGGTCGGTCGTATAGGTGAATGTCGCGATGACCAGGTCATTGCGCCCGGTCGTGAGCGCCGGCTCGCGTGCAGGCGTCGTGACGCACGTGTACGTCACGCGATTCGACTTGCCGAACGCGAACCGCGAGAACCAGCGTGCGATCTCGACGTCGAAGCCTGCCTGCTGGCTCTTCGCGCCGATGTAGCCGAACGGCGGAGAGTCGCACTTCACCGCGATGTTCCAGCGCTTTCGTTCCTTGATGTCCGCCGGCAGCGGCGGGAGCTTCGCCTGATCGGCCGCATACGGCTCCGACTCGCGGGCCGACGCTACGCCGCTCAGTGCGACGAGCACGCCAGCTGCGAGCGCGACCGTCGCCAGCACGATTGTCAGTCTTTTCACTCCGTCCCTCCTCTTTCGTCGTCTGTGAGCTCCTCCAGGGTATGGGCGAGCTGTGTTCTCCGCAGGAAGCGCTGCGTCCGCTCCTGCTGCGGGTTGTCGAGCACGTCGCGTGGAGCCCCCTGCTCGACGATGTTCCCCGCATCCATGAAAATCACACGGTCTCCGACCTCGCGGGCGAACTGCATCTCGTGTGTGACGACGAGCATCGTCATGCCCTCACGCGCGAGTGTTCGCATGACCACGAGCACCTCGCCGACGAGCTCCGGGTCGAGCGCCGACGTGACCTCGTCGAAGAGCATCACGTGCGGCTGCATCATCAGCGCCCGCGCGATGGCGACCCGCTGCTGCTGTCCGCCGGAGAGCTGATGCGGGTGCTGGTGTGCCTTCTCCTCCAGCCCGACGCTCGCGAGCAGCTCGTGCGCGCGCCCCTCGGCCTCGCGGCGGGGCATCTTCCGGATCCGTCGCGCGGCGAGGGTGAGGTTGTCGAGCGCGGTGAGCTGGGGGAAGAGGTTGAACTGCTGGAAGACGATGCCGATGCGCTGCCTGATGGCGGAGACGTCGACACCCTTGCGCGTGATCTCCTCTCCCTCGAGAAAGATCCGTCCGGACTGGATCGGCTCGAGCAGGTTGATGCAGCGCAGGAGCGTGCTCTTGCCGCTGCCGCTCGGCCCGATGACGCAGAGCACCTCGCCGGACTCGACGCTCAGGTCGATGCCGTCGAGGACGACGTTGTCGCCGAAGCGCTTGTGGACGTCCTCCATGCGGACCATGGAGGCGCCGTCGGTGCCCCGTCCCTCGACTGTTGTCGCCGCAACGCTCACTCCCGGGGGAAATCTAGAGGGAATTGCGTCGATCCGGTCAAGACGTTGACGTCGTCGCTCGTGGCCCTTACCCTGTTCCGGTTCACGTCGTCGAGCGAAAGGGGATGACCATGAAAGTCGCATACGCCATCCCTGTTCGGCTCGCGCACGCCCGGATCTAGCACTCCTCGGCGGCACGAAGCCGCGGCCTGGTTCACCCACCGAGCAAGGAGTCTGCTGGTGTCCGAAGGAACCCTGGCCGCACTCGGCTGGACCGACGAGCTCGAGGCGGCCTTCACAACCTATGAAGAGCGGGGCTTCAGGCCTGCTCGCGTCGTCGCGGAGCACCGTGGCGGCTACTACGTGCGCTCGGATCTCGGCGACCGCCTTGCGAGCGCGCGCGGCCGCATGCGCGACGACGAGATCTGGGGCGGGATGCCGGCCGTCGGCGACTGGGTCGTCGTGTGCGATGCACCCGGAGATCGCTTCGCGATCGAGGCCTTGCTGCCGCGACGCACGAAGGTGTCGCGCAAGACCCCGTGGCTGAAGGCGGAGGAGCACATCCTCGTCGCCAACGTCGACAAGGTGCTTCTCGTCGCGGGGCTGGACGGTGACTTCAGCCCGCGCCGTCTCGAGCGCTACCTCACGGCGGCCTGGGACTCCGGCGCCGATCCGGTCATCGTGCTCACGAAGCTCGACGTCTGCGACGACCCAGGGAAGCTCGCCGAGGCGGAGATGGTCGCCGTCGGCGTGCCGGTCCTCGCGGTGAGCAACGTCACGGGTGAGGGGATCGAAGGCGTCCAGGCGCTGCTCGAGCCGGCGAAGACCTTCGTCCTCCTCGGCTCCTCCGGGACGGGCAAGTCGACGCTCGTCAACCGGCTCGCCGGCCGAGAGGTCATGGAGACAGGGGGGCTGCGCAAGGGAGACGGACGCGGCCGCCACACCACGCGGCATCGGCAGCTGCTCGTCATGCCCGACGGCGCGATCCTCATCGACACGCCCGGGCTGCGCGAGCTGCAGATCTGGGAGGGCGACATCGACAGCGCGTTCGCCGACATCGCCGAGTTGGCCGCGCAGTGCAAGTTCAACGACTGCGCGCACTCGACGGAGCCGGACTGCGCCGTCCGCGAGGCGCTCGAGTCGGGCGCGCTCGACGAGGACCGCTGGCGGAACTACGTCAAGCTGCAGCGGGAGCTGAGGGCGATCGAGGCCCGTTCGAGCCACCGCATCCAGCGGGAGCTGAAGAGCCGCTGGCGGGCGCGTGCTCGAGAGACGCGACGCGCGAGGAGGTATGGAGGCAAGCCGTAGAGCCACGATGCCGGGTGACCGGCAGCATCCGGTTCGCGGATCGCTCCGGCGCGCAACTCGATGGTGTCCGCCGCGAGGGTGACTCTACGAAGACGTACGTACTCGCTTTTCTGACGGCGCTCGTGCTCGCGCTCGCCTGGGCGCGCCGCCGACATCGCGCGGAGGCAGCGACGATCTTGCTCGTCGCGCTTCCGGTCGTGCTGTCCGTCTCCCACAACGCGTCGCATGCGCTCGAGTCCGTACGCGCGAACTACCGGCTCGACGCCGAGAGCGCCGTTGCGCTTGCACCGCCCGTCGTGGCGGATCACCGCAACCTTCCGCTCGCCCAGCAAGCGCTCGCGTCGATGGCGCCGGACGCCACCTACGCCTTGGTCGATCGTGTGCGCGCGCCGCGAAGGAGTGCTGCGGCTCGTCGCGAGCGAGCGCGGCTGCGGTATGTCGACTCGTGGCTTCAGTACTGGCTCGCGCCGAGGATTCGGGTGGATCCTGCGGTTGCGCAGTGGCTGATTCTGCTCGACGCGGCAGAGAAGCCATCGCCGGCCGATGCGGCGGCCGTGTACAGGTTCGGCAGCGATGTTCTGGTGCGGAGACGGTGACGTCCCGCGTCCTCCTCGTTCTTGCTGCGAACGCGGCGCTCGTTCCGGCTGGAGCAGGATTTCTTCTGCTCATCGACGCCTGGCATCGTCTCGGGCGCTGGAGCCGCTTCGCCGTCGCTCTGCTGGCCGGGCAGGCGCTCTTCCTCACGTTCGCGCCCCTGCTCCTCTACGCCCGGCTGAGCGTGTCGCCGGTGGTGGTCCTGCCGCTGAGCGTGGCGCTGCTCGCCGCGGGAGTCGTTTGGACACGACGGCGAGGACGCGCGTCGCGCGGCCAGAGTGAAGGCGCCGTGCACGGCGACGCATGGTTTGCCGCGGCGATCCTGATCGCCCCGCTCGTCGTGCTCTCGGTCGCCGCGGTCGCACAGCCGCTCTACGAGATCGACTCCATGCTGAACTGGGTGATGAAGGCGAAGGTGATCTGGGCGAACGGCGATCACCTCACGGGCGTGCTCGATCCGCAGGTGTTCGCGCGCCCGGATCTCCATCCGCAGTCGCATCTCGAGTATCCGCTGGGGATGAACGCGCTTCTTGCCTGGAGCTTTCACTGGATGGGTGCGGCCGACGTACGCGTCATGCACCTTCAGCTCGTGCTGCTCCTCGCCGCCGCGGTCGGCACGTCGTGGACGATCCTCCGGCCGCTCGTGCCCGACCTCCCGCTTGCACTCGGACTGGCGGGGCTCGTGGCGATGCCGGCTGCAGCGCATCACCTGCTGACGGCGTACGCCGACGTTCCGCTCGCGATCGTCTGGGCGACCGGAGCTCTCGTGCTGATTCGGTGGGCTGCAGAGGGCCTGCGCTACCAGCTCGCGCTGGCGACTCTCTTGCTGGCAGCGGCTTTGGCGGTCAAACAGGACGGCGCTTTCTATGACATTGCGATCTACGTCGGCGTGGCCGTCGCGGTGCTCGCGCGCGCGCCGCGCGAATGGCGCCGGCTGCTCGAGCTTCTCGGGTCGGCGGGCGTCGTCGCTCTCACCGCTGTTCCATGGCAGATCTACTCCGCTGCGCACGACCTGGACAGGCGCGACGTCCGTCCGGGGCTCGCTCGAATGCAAGCGCAGACGGACCACGTTCTTCCCACGCTCGGCGGGATGGTGAACGTCGTCACGCATCCGCGAACCACCTTCCTCGCCGTGCCACTTGCTCTGGTGCTTGCGCTCGTCTGCGTATGGCGGCGGCGACGGACCGAGATGGCCGTTCCGTTACTCGTCTCGACTCTCGTGGTGGTGGCCGCGATCGTCTTCATCTACTGGAACAGCGCCGTGACCCTCGAGCTCGTCCTGATCCCGGCGCTGGGGCGCATCATGATGGGTCTGATCATCCTGTCTTGGTTGGTGGTGCCGCCTCTCGCGTTCGCGGCGATCGCATCGGCGCGCACCTACGAGGCGATGACAGTCAGGCCGCGCCGCTCTTCTTCCAGAAGGTCAGCCAGTTTCCCTCGTGATCCTCGACGGTGAACTCCGCCTGTCCCCACGGCCGTTCGGCGAGCGGATCGACCATCCGGACACCTGCTGCCTCCAGCCTCGAGTGGAACGCCGCGAGATCCGAGGCTTCGATGTACAGGGCGATCGACGACGGGGTTCCGAGTCGTTCCCGGATCGCGGCGTTGTACTCGTCGCTGTAGTGGTCAGCTGCGGTTTCGACCATGACGTGGGCGTCGCCGCGAGTGAGCGACGAGTTGGTTGCGTCCTCGCCGCCGCTGTCGAGCGTGAACTCGAGGGTGCCGCTGTAGAACGCGAGCGCCTCGGCCATGTCGCGAACGCGTATCGACGGGATGACTCCCCACTCGGTCATGACCCGAACCGTACGCGCCAGTGCGCGCGACCGCTCGCATAGGATCGCCGCGTGCACGAGTTGCGACCGGGCCTCTGGCACTGGCAGGCACCGCACCCGCAGTGGGAGTCGACCGAGCCGTGGGACAAGAACGTGTCGTCCTACGCGATCGACGACGACGAGCGTCTCCTGCTCTTCGACCCGCTGGGCGTGCCGGGCGAGATCGAGGCGCTCGCGGCCGAGCGCGAGACGGCGATCGTGCTCACCGCGCCGTGGCACGAGCGCGACGCAGAGGGCCTGGTGGAGCGGCTCGGCGTGCCCGTCTACACCCCGCTGCCCGACAGCGCGCAGTACCTGATGGACACGTACGGCCTTACCGCCGAGCAGGCCGGCGACGGCGCTCCCGACGTCGTATGGCTCCTCCGCGAGGGGAAGGGCGAGGCGCGTCCGTACTCGGCCGGCGACCGGCTTCCGTTCGGTGCCGACGTCCTCGCCGGGCACAAGCCGAACGACACGGTGCTCTGGATCGAGAGCAAGCGCGCGGTGATCTCCGGCGACACACTGGTCGACTTCGGCCAGGGCCTCGAGATCAACGAGCGCTGGCTCCGCCCCGGCGTGACGCGCGAGGAGATCGCCTCAGGGCTGCGTCCGCTGCTCGAGCTGCCGGTCGAGCACGTGCTCGCGACGCACGGCGGCCCGTTCGATCGCGCTGCGCTCGAGCGTGCGCTCGCCTGACACGAGTGGCCCCGGGAGGAGTCGAACCTCGCCCATACCGAGCCGGCGCCCGTTTCTTGAGCCGGTCTTGAGCGGAGCGCGTTACGAAGGTGACCGATAAGTCGTCGGTCGTCCTCGCGCGTCGGGGGCAGTCGTCGCAACCCGAGAGGAGGAGACGATGAGCGTTTCGGTGGTCAGGCGAGGAACACGGCGGAGAGCGTTCGCAAGCGTGCTGTCTGCAGCCTTTGTCCTAGCGGTCTGCCTGGGTTTCGCGAGTGGCGCCAGCGCGGGTCTCGCTGGGACGATGTCGTATATCGATCCCGCAGCCGATGCGGAGGGAGGGCCTGACGTCACCAGCGTTACGATCCGCGGAGACGCAGCGGGGCAGACCGCGTTCTCGGTGACCACGCTCGGATATCCGCTGGACGTCCAGGACGGGCTCGAGCGATACGTCGAGGTGTGGGTGGATACGGACAAGAACCGCGCGACGGGAGACCCGGACGACGGAACGGAGGTCGGCCTGCAGGCTTGGGTCGATCAGTCCGGACGCTGGTGGTTCGCCGGCCGCTGGAACGGAACCGCGTACGACGCGATTCCCCAATCGGCGACAACGACCTTCAGTCGCAGTGGCGATGTCCTCACCTGGACACTGAGCACAGCTGATCTGGGCTCGACGAGCTTCAGGTTCTACGTCATCGCCGGGACCTGGAGCGACGCCGAGAAGCGCTCCGTCGCACGCGACGAAGCCCCAAATCTCGGGTGGTGGGATTACGACGTCTCGGCCACGACGCCCCCTCCCTCGAAGCCGCCTACATCCTCGGCGAAGCTGCTGATCGGCGCACCGAAGGCGAGCCCGAAGGCTCCCGCAGCCGGAACGCGCTTCACGCTCCTCTACGACGTGAAGGTGCAGAAGACCGAGACCGTTGCGGTCATCGACCTCGCGACGGGTGATACGAGAGAGAGCTTGATCGTGACCTGGCAGCCGCTGGCTCGTGGAAACGTGGTCGCCAGTCCGTCGATTGCCGGACTGGCCGTCCCGCGGACTGCGTCGCTCCGGAACGGCGTGCTCCGTATCTCGATGGTCGTCCCGAAGACGGCGAAGGGAAAGGTGCTAAAGCTGTCCTTGAAGATCGCCGCGACGGACTCCGGGAAGGCCATGAGTGCCACGCGGGTCGTGACGTTCCGCATCAAGTGACGCATCGGGGAGGGCCTCGCTCTTTCGGGTATGCCCCTCCCCCTCATGGCCCGGGGAGGCCTGTCGTTGCCTTCGTGATCTCGGCCCATCTCGGTGGGTCTGGTGGCCCCGATGTGGCCCCTGCTCACGTCAGTCGTCGTCGACCGAGAACTCCTGATCCCCACGGCTTGTACTTCAGGCGGTGAGTTATATGCTCGCCTGGCAGCAGCATATTTAGGAGCAGCGGCTCCCAGACGAGGAGGCCTTCGCATGGCTCAGTCGAGGATGGATCCCACCTTCTACCGAACCGCCGCAGAGGCTGCGGCCGCTCCTGTCGAACAGCTCGCCTATGTGGTGGCCTTCGACCGGGCGGCGCAGAAGAACGACGCGATGACGGTCGTCGACGTGAACCCGGATTCCGACAGCTACGGGCGGGTGGTCGGCTGGACCGACGTCCCGGGACTTGGGAACGAGCTGCACCACTTCGGCTGGAACGCCTGCAGCAGCGCACTCAAGCACGAGGGCCACAACATGGACGGCCTAACGCGCCGCTACCTCCTGGTGCCGGGCCTGCGCTCGTCGAACATCTACGTGCTCGACACCGGTCCGGACCCACGTCAGCCGACGCTCGTCAAGACGATCGACTCTAAGACCCTGTCCGCAAAGGCCGGTTACTCCCGCCCGCACACCCTGCACTGCGGACCCGACGGGGTCTTCCTCACCTGCGTTGGCGGCGCCGAGGGCGACGACGACGGGCCGGGTGGGATCGCGCTGCTCGATCACGAGACGTTCGACGTCCTGCGCGCCTGGGAGACCGACCGCGGGCCGCAGCACTTCCACTACGACGCCTGGTGGCACCTCAACCAGAACGTTCTGATCTCCAGCGAGTGGGGCAGCCCTTCGATGATCGAGGACGGGATCGTGCCGGAGCTGCTGCTGGGCCAGAAATACGGTCACGCCATCCATTTCTGGGACCTCGCGGCTGGTAAGCACGTCCAGCGCGTCGACCTCGGCGCCCAGCACCAGATGGCGCTGGAGCTCCGCCCGTCCCACGACCCTGAGGCGACCTGGGGTTTCGTCGGGGTCGTGATCTCCACCGAGGACCTGTCCGGTTCAGTGTGGCGCTGGTTCCGTGACGGCGACGACTGGAAGGCCGAGAAGGTCATTACCATCCCCGCCGAGCCCGCGGACCCGGACCTACTGCCGCCCGCGCTGAAGCCCTTCGCTGCGGTGCCGCCGCTCATCACCGACATCGACCTCTCGGTCGACGACCGGTTCCTCTACGTGTCCTGCTGGGGCACCGGCGAGATGAAGCAGTTCGACGTGTCGGACCCGGCGAACCCGAAGCAGGCGGGATCCGTGCGGCTCGGCGGCATCGTCAACCGCACCCCGCACCCGGCCAGGGCCGACATGCCGCTCTCCGGCGGGCCGCAGATGGTCGAGGTCAGCCGCGACGGCAAGCGGGTCTACTTCACCAACTCTCTGTACGGCGCGTGGGACGACCAGTTCTACCCGGACGGCGTCGGCGCCTGGATGGCCAAGCTCGACACCGACCCCGACGGTGGGTTGAGCATCGACGAGAGATTCTTCCCGCACAGCGAGGAGTTCCGTGGCCTGCGCGTGCACCAGATCCGACTGCAGGGCGGCGACGCTTCGTCGGACTCGTACTGTTACAGCTGAACGCTCACCCTCTCCGGCGATCTGGCGCGTCCCGAGTTGTGCGAGCGACGATTCCTGATCTCGGTGGAGACACAACCCGTGTGGATACTGAGTGGCCCCGGGAGGAGTCGAACCTCCGCGCACAGATTCGAAGTTCGGCCCCGAACCCAGACGGCCGAGACACACCGAGACGATCCCGTCTGCCGAAGCCGTTTCTGCCGGATCGTCGGCTTCCTGATCTCGTCCCGTCTCGGTGGGTCTGGTGGCCCCAGCATCGTCGGCCGGGCTGGCCGAACGGCTCGAACGCGACCCGTAGGAACAGGAAGAGCACGACCAACGCGATGATAAGCGCGAGGATGCCGAGGAGCCTCACTCGCTCGGGTCAGTCAGGCTGAAAGGGAAACCGCCGCATCGGGCACAGTCAAGGTATGGACGCGTTGTCGGATGCGGCTTGCCTAGCGCGCTCATTGAATGAGCCGACAGCGTTCGCGCCGATCTTCGATCGCCACTTCGGTGCGATCCACAGGTACCTCCATCGACGAGCTGGTCGTGATCTCGCCGACGAGCTGGCCGCAGAAACGTTCGCGCTTGCCTTCGAGCGGCGGGCGAGCTGTCGCGGAAGCGACAGCGTCCTGCCATGGCTCTACGGGATCGCAACGAACTTGCTCCGTCGCCACCGGCGGGTCGAGCGCCGTCAACTGGACGCCTACGCTCGTAGCGGAGTCAACAACTGGGTCGCCTATGAGGATGACGCGGCGGCACGAGTGGGCAACTCGTCTCACGGCGCTCAGTTAGCCCGAGCGCTCGCCGCCATGCCGTCGCAGGAGCGAGACGCGCTGCTCCTCTACGCGCTGGCCGACCTCAGCTACGACGAGATCGCCCTCGCGCTCGACGTGCCGGTCGGGACCGTGGGCACGTGGCTTCACCGGGCGCGTCTGACCGCACAACACGAGCTGATAGCGGAGACCAACGCTCTCCCTCTCGCAACCACAGGAGCTGATCGGAATGACTGAACTGGATCTCTTTCGAGACTTCAATCGCGGAGTCGCCACTCCGAGCGCAGACGCGCAGCAACGAGCTTCCGCCCGGCTGGCGAGTGCGATGGACGAAGCAGTCGGTCGAGAGAAGGCAGCTCGCTTGCGCCACGGCCGTCGTCGCTGGCCCCTCGTCGCGCTCGCTTCAGTGATCCTGGTGGGCGGGCTTCTCGTCACGCCAGCGTTCGGCATCGGTGATCGCCTCCTGAGCCTGATCCAGAGCAAGCCGACCCCACTCGACGTGCAGGCTCCTGCCTGGTCGCCCGACGGACGGACGATCGTGTTCGTGAGCTGGCGCGACGGCAACGGCGAGGTCTACGCCATGGACGCCAACGGCAGCGGGCCTCGGAACCTCACGCAGAACCCGGCGAAGAAGGATGTGCGACCTGCCTGGTCGCCCGACGGGCGCAGCATCGCGTTTGTGAGCAGCCGCGACCGACACCAAAGGATGCAGCCGGGACTTCGGACGCCCCCGGAGCAATCCGACATCTACGTCATGAACGCCGACGGGAGCAGGAAGCGGAACCTCACGCGGGATCGTGCGAGCGACGACCTTCCAACCTGGTCACCCGACGGGCGGAGGATCGCGTTCTTGCACGGCCGCGGCCGAGGCCGAGGCCAGCTGTATGTCGTGAACGCCGACGGTAGTGGGCTGCGCAACCTGACGGCGGATCGCCGGGCCGGCGTTGTTCGTACAGTCAGCTGGTCTGGTCACCGGACGGGCGGACGATCTACTTCGGGCGCTACCTCGTCAGCACCGACGGGAGCGGAGCGCGGAAGCTCCCGTACATACCGTTGACCGCCGTCTGGTCGCCCGACGGGCGGCAGATCGCCTTCGTGGGCAACGCGGAGCGACCGGGCTACCGGGGCCTGGGGCTCGGTTCAAAGACGACTCCGAGATCTACGTCATGAACGCCGACGGGAGCGGAACCCGCAGGCTGACGCACAACCTCGGGCTATGACGGCGAACCGGCCTGGTCCCCGGACGGGCGAAAGATCGCTTTCCAGAGCAAAAGACGGGCAGTTCGCGGCGTAGTCGGGGGCAGCAACGGGGAGATCTACGTCATGAACGCCGATGGAAGCGGAAAGCGGAACCTCACCCGGAACCCTGCGCAGGACGGCAGTCCCTCCTGGTCGCCGGACGGGCGGAGGATCGCGTTTGTCAGCAACCGCGACGGGCGACGTCTCGAAGCTCACGTCATGAACGCCGACGGGAGCGGTCAGCGGAGTCTGACGTCCAGGACAGCTGAAGGTCGCCATGCAGCTGCGAGGCTCTCGGAACTCAGCCACGACGACCAGGAGGTCGGTATGGAGCGATTCAGCTTCGGTGATGACGTGGCATTCGTGCCGCGTGGAGATCTGCTCGATGGTGTGACCATCGCTCCGCTGACACAGCCCTCCGAAGAAGGGGCGCTCGTCAAGGCAGCGATTTCCGATTTCGCCCGGCGGTCGGATCAAGCGGCATCCGGGACGTACCCGCAGATCTTCTCGGTGCTCGAGGGATCAGGAGAAGTGAGCGGGGCGGACGGTGTCGACGAGCCGATCGGCCCAGGCGAAGCGGTCTTCTTGCACGAAGGTGAAGACCACCAGCTGAAGTCCGAGGCCGGGCTGACGGCGCTCATCATCGAGGGCGAGTCCCTCGATCGCTTCCGAGGACGCCCGACAGCCCCTCTGCACCTGAGTAACGGAGCAGCTAGTTCAGCCCGCCTGCATCCAGCTCCGGTCCTCGATCCGCAGGTCGCCTCGCGAACTCGCGGAGCAACCAGCATGAGCGTTGAGTGGCCCCGGGAGGAGTCGAACCTCCGCGCACAGATTCGAAGTCTGTCGCTCTATCCACTGAGCTACGGGGCCTCGGGCGCTCAGTATGCCCGCGGCGAGTTACGCAGCTTGCTCGGTTTCCGCGCCCTGCTCGTCACGGACGCGAGCGACGAGGACTCGTACGACCGACGGGTCGAAGTCGGCGCCGGCGCGGCGCATGAGCTCGTTCAGGGCGTCGTCGACGGAGAACGCCTCGCGATACGGCCGGTTTGACGTCATCGCGACGAAGGCATTGCACGCGCGGATGATCCGCGACGCGAGCGGGATGTCCTCCGCGGCGAGCCCGTCCGGATAGCCGCTTCCGTCCCAGTTCTCGTGCGATGCGCGGACGATGGTTGCGACGCTCCGCAGGGCGGGCGACGCGCGCAGGATGCGCTCGCCGACGATCGTGTGCTGGCGGACGAAGGCCCACTCGCGCTCGTCGAGCGGTCCGGGCTTCGAGAGGATCTCGTCCGGAACCGCGAGCTTGCCGAGGTCGTGGAGCTGGGCTGCGCGGTCGAGCTCGTCGAGCTCGTCGCGGCGGAGCCCGAGCGTTCGGCCGATGTCTCCTGCCAGCGCGCCGACGCCGGCGAGCTGATCCTGAAGCTCCGGGTCGCGAACCGAGAGCGCCTCGAGAAGCGCCGCCATCGTTCGGTCGCCCTCGCCTCGGCGTGCGTACTTCTGCGCGTACAGGCGCTCGTCGACGATCTGCAGCGCATGCGCGGGATCCGTCGCTTCCGTCCGGAAGCATGATCGCGCCGAACGACGTCTCGATCTCGAAGCCTTCACCGCGTTCGGTGAGCGCGTCGCAGGCACGATCGATGAGCGGTTCCGCCTCTCCCTCACCGACTCCGGCCAGGATGCAGAACTCGTCCCCGCCGAGCCGGTAGGCAGCACCTTCCGCGCCCGGGACGACGGCGAGCTTCTCGCCCAGCCGTGAGAGGAGCGCGTCGCCGGCTGGGTGCCCGAACGTGTCGTTGTAGCCCTTGAATCCGTCGAGGTCGAAGAGCATGAGGAGCGTCGGCTGCACCGCGTCGCCGTTGAGGCGCCGCGCGAGATCGTTGAGCAGCTGCCGGCGGTTTCCGAGGCCGGTCAGCGCGTCGGTCGTGGCCTCCTCGCGCGTCAGCTGGAAGAGGCGGCTGTTCTCGCGGAACGTGACCGCGAGCCGCACGACGACGAGCATGAGCGTGGCCGAGGCGAGAGCGATCGCGAGCAGGTTCACGCGGATGAAGTGGTCGTAGACGAGTATTCCGGTCGCGACCAGCGCACACGCCGCGGGAACCGCGAGGAGCGGGCGACCGTCGACCTCGAGGCCCTCGCGCGTGCGGTCGGGCATCCAGGCCGAGATTGCGATCAGCACGAGGGCGGTCGGCCAGAGGATGTCAATCCAGGTTCCCTCGACATAGGTGCCGGCGGCCGACTGGAAGAGGTAGATGGAGTCCGCGAGCGCCGTCGAGAGGACGCCGAGGCCGAGGAGGAGCCAGCGTCGACCCGCCCGTCCGCCGGTGAGGGAGAAGACGCCGACGACCGCGGACAGGAGCAGGACGTCACCGAGCGGGTAGGCGAGGTTCGTGACGACGGTCGATGTCGATCCCGCCGTGCCCTCGAGCACGAGCTCGACGAGGATCGCGGCGCCGAGGGCGGCCGCCGCCAGCGCCGCCGTGATTCCGTCGAGCCAGAGCGTGCCCCCGATCGACCGGGTGCGCGAGCGAAGCAGCAGAACGAGCCCGACGTAGAGAAGCGGGTAGAAGGCGATGAACCCGAGGTCCGCCATCGACGGGTAGGTCTCGGGCTTGAAGATCGCGTACCAGAGCTCGCCGAACGTCCAGCAGCCGATCGCGATCGTGATGACCGTCCAGGCCGCTCGCTCCTTTGCGACGAAGTAGGCGTGCGACCCGGCGATGACGCAGGCGAGAACCATCAGGCCGTCGTAGACCCAGGTGTTGAAGAACGTGAAGAGCTCGATCGTCGGCGGGCGCGAGCAGCGTGTAGGCCGCGAAGCCGGCCAGGCCCGCAACAGCGGCCGCGCACGTCAGCTGAACCCACCTGGGGTGAGGCATCTCGAGACGTGAATCGGCTGCTGACGACTGCTTCTTGAGCGTCGCGCTCTGAAACGCGGTCCTGTCCGTCCGACGGCGGTCCTACCCTCGCGCCATGACACTCGGAATCGTGGTGTTCGGCGCCGCATTCCTCGTCGGCCTCGGGCTCGGCACGTACACGCGACGACCCCTCTCCACCGCGTTTCTCGTGCTCGGCAGCTTCACTGCGCTGCTCGTGGCGTCGGCGACGGGAGAGGTGCTGAGCGCGGCGGCGATCCTCGTCATCGTCGCGCTCGTCGGACTGGTGGCGGAGAGCATGCGCGAGACGTTCGCGCTGCTCGTCGGCCGCTACTGATCGACCGGCTCGTCGGTAGGGCGAGATGTATCTCGCCCCTACACTGCACCCTGCGCGGGCGTGGCGGAACTGGCAGACGCGACGGGTTTAGGACCCGTTGAGCTTCGGCTCTTGGAGGTTCGAGTCCTCCCGCCCGCAACGGCGACTCAGAACCGGTCGAGGCGAAACAGCCCGATGTCGTGGCTCGTCGAGCCGTCGAGCGCAAGGTCGGCGAGGATCTCACCGACGACCGAGCAGAACTTGTAGCCGTGTCCCGAGAAGCCGGCGCCGACGATCGCTGCGGATGCGTCCGGGTGGCGATCGATGAGGAAGTGCTCGTCGGGTGAGGGTTCGAAGAGGCACGTCTTGAGTGCCACGGTCGATCCGGCGCCCTCGGGGAAGTAGCGCTCGGCGAAGGCGCGAAGTGGCGCCTCGTCCTCGAGGGTGGGCTCACGGTCGATCGTGTCCGGGTCGCCGCCCGCGCCGAAGTGGTCGTAGCGCCCGAGCTTGAACCCGGGGATGCCGTGCGCGGGGAAGCCGTAGAAGTGCTCGCCGTCGAGCGCGAGGTTGAACACGGGCATGCGGTCGGGCTCGAACAGCTCGGGACGCGTCGGCTGCAGCCAGGCGAGCGATTGGCGCACCCCTCGCACCATTCCGGCCGGCAGCCGCGCCACGTCCTGCGACCAGGCGCCCGCAGTGAGCACGAGCCGCTCCGCCTCGACGGAGCCGCGATCCGTGCGGACGCGCACGCCGCTCTCCGTCTCCTCCCACGCGAGCACGCGCTCGCGCGCTCGTAGCACTGCGCCACGGGCAAGCGCGCCCTGGACATGCGCCACGATGCAGCGCTCGGGCACGACGAAGCCACCGTCGGGCTGGTACGCGACCTCCATGTCCGCGGGAAGCCGATAGGCAGGGAAGCGCCGCGTCACCTCGGCGCCGCTCAGCACCTCGTGCTCGAGGTCGTGCTCCGCGCACGAGCGGAGGACGCCGTCGAGAATGCGCTCGCCACCTTCGACGATCCCGGTGACGTGAAGGAGCTGCTCGCGGGCCTCGGATTCGAGCTCGCGCCACAGCTCGTACGCGCGACGAAGGAGCGGCACGTAGTCGGGGTGCTCGAAGTACGCGAGCCGGATGATCCGCGTGAGCCCGTGCGAGGAGCCCTGCTCGTGGAGGAGGTCGAAGCGCTCGAGCCCGAGGACGCGCTTCCCGCGGCGGGCAAGGTGGTAGAGGGCAGCGCTCCCCATCCCACCGACTCCGACGACGACGACGTCGTACCGCTCCACGGGCCTGACCCTATCCGCGGCTGGTTGAATGGCCCAATGCCCACGGCCGTGGAGAACCTCGGCGAGAATCGCGTGCGCCTCACGGTCGACGTCTCGTCCGACCAGGTACGCCACGCGGTCGACCACGCGATGTCGGATCTGTCCGAGAGCGTGAAGATCCCGGGGTTCCGAACGGGGAAGATCCCGACTCAGGTTCTCGTGTCGCGGCTCGGCAAAGAGCGCATCTATGCGGAGGCCGTCGACAGCCATATCGGCGGTTGGTTCTGGAACGCCGCCTCGCGCAGTCGCGTCCGGCCCGTGTCCGACCCGCAGTACGAGTTCGAGCTTCCTGGAACCGCCGACGAGGCCTGGAGCTTCGTCGCGACCGTCGAGGTGCAGGCGCTCCCCGAGCTCGTCGACTGGACGCAGCTCGAGGTGCCGCGCGCGGAGATCGAGGTTCCACAGGAAGCCGTGGATGCCGAGCTCGAGGCCCTGCGCGATTCGGTCGCGGAGCTCGCTCCGGCAGGCGAGCGGCCGGCGCAGGCAGGCGACACGCTCGTCGTCGATCTCGTTGACGCCGAAGGCGAGGCCCAGCCGGACACGGTGGTCGAGCTGGGCGGTGGACGCCTCGCTCCCGAGATCGAGGCTGCGCTCATCGGAGCAGCCGCCGGTGAGACGAAGCAGATCGCGTTCCCGCTCGCCGACGGCGCGAGCTCGACGGTCGAGATCACGGTTCGCGAGGTGCAGGAGAAGGTGCTGCCAGGGCTCGACGACGAGCTCGCGCGCGCCGCGAGCGAGTTCGACACGCTGGACGACCTGCGCGGAAGCATCGAGTCGACGCTGCGCGAGCAGCTCGACGCCGAGATCGACGCGGCGTTCCGGATGTCCGCCGTCGACGAGCTCGTCCGTGCGTCAGAGGTGCAGCCGGCGATCCCGCTCGTTCGCACACGCGCGGCAGATTTGCTGACCGGCTTCGTACGCTCGATCGAGCGCCGCGGGGTGTCGCTCGAGACCTACCTCGCCGCGAGCGGCGGCAACGCGCAGGACCTCGAGCGCCAGATGGTTCTCGAGGCAGCGGTCTCCGTGGCGCGCGAGCTCGCGCTGGAGGCGCTTGCCGAGAAGGCGAACATCGACGTCCCCGACGACGAGGTGAAGGCGTACATCCGTGAGGAGGCCGAAGCCTCGGGCGAGGCCGACGTCGATGGAGTGATCGAAGACATCTGGACCCATGGACAGCAGGAGTCGATCCGCGAGGACCTGCGCCTGCGCGCCGCACTCGATCGCCTCGTCGCCGACGTCAAGCCGATCGCCCCCGAGCTCGCCGAGGCGAGAGACAAGCTCTGGACACCCGACAAGGAGAAACCCGAAGGGGAGACGAAGTTGTGGACCCCCGGTAGCAAGGAGACTGCTGAATGAGCCCTCTGATTCCGATGGTGATCGAGCAAACCTCGCGCGGCGAGCGCTCGTTCGACATCTACTCGCGCCTGCTCAACGAGCGCATCATCTTTCTCGGAACGCCCATCGACGACCAGATCGCGAACCTCATCGTCGCGCAGCTCCTTCACCTCGAGTCCGAGGACCCCGACAAGGACATCTCGATCTACGTGAACTCGCCCGGTGGCGTGGTGTACGCGGGGCTCGCGATCTACGACACGATGCAGTTCATCAAGCCGGACGTGCAGACGATCTGCGTCGGCATGGCGATGTCCATGGGCGCCGTCGTCCTCGCCGGAGGGACGAAGGGCAAGCGCAGCGCGCTTCCGCACTCGAAGATCCTCATCCACCAGGGCTCGGGCGGCTTCTCGGGTCAGCCGACCGACATCGAGATCTACGCGCGGGAGGTAATCAGCATCAAGCGGCTAATGGAAGAGATCATGTCCAAGGACACGGGCCAGCCGGTGGAGAAGATCGCCAAGGACATGGATCGCGACTACTACATGACGGCCGCCGAAGCCAAGGAGTACGGGATCATCGACCGGGTGATCGAACACCGCTCCTGAGCGGTCCCCCTTCCATCAGCCGTGATTTCGGAGTAAAAGGAGACAGGGATGGCTCGGGCGAGCGAGGGCAATGAGCAGCTGCTTTGCAGCTTCTGCGGGAAGTCTCAGCGTCAGGTCAAGAAACTGATCGCTGGTCCCGGCGTCTACATCTGCGACGAGTGCATCGATCTCTGCAACGAGATCATCGACGAGGAGCTCACGTCTCCCGCGCAGCTCGACCTCGACAATCTCCCGAAGCCGCTCGACATCTACTCCGTTCTTGAACGACTACGTCGTCTCGCAGGAAGAGGCGAAGCGCACGCTCGCGGTGGCGGTCTACAACCACTACAAGCGCGTGCGGATGGGCCTCGAGGATGCCGCCGAGGTCGAGCTCCAGAAGTCGAACATCTTGCTTCTCGGCCCGACGGGCTGCGGGAAGACGCTCCTCGCGCAGACGCTCGCGCGAATCCTCAACGTCCCGTTCGCAATCGCCGACGCGACCGCGCTCACCGAGGCGGGCTATGTCGGCGAGGACGTCGAGAACATCCTCCTGAAGCTGATCCAGGCGGCCGACTTCGACATCAAGAAGGCCGAGACGGGGATCATCTACATCGACGAGGTCGACAAGATCGCGCGGAAGGCGGACAACCCGTCGATCACGCGCGACGTCTCGGGCGAGGGCGTGCAGCAGGCGCTCCTCAAGATTCTCGAGGGCACCGTCGCCTCCGTGCCTCCGCAGGGCGGGCGCAAGCACCCGCACCAGGAGTTCCTCTCGATCGACACGACGAACATCCTGTTCATCTGCGGTGGCGCGTTCGCCGGTCTCGACAAGATCATCGAACGGCGGATCGGCAAGAACACGGTCGGCTTCTCGGCCGACGTACGGTCGCGCAACGCGGCCGAGAGCTCCGAGCTCCTGACGGAGGTCATGCCCGAGGACCTCATCACGTTCGGGCTGATCCCCGAGTTCGTGGGACGCCTGCCGGTCGTCTCCGCTGTGCACCAGCTCACACGCGACGACCTCGTCGAGATCCTCACGGAGCCCAAGAACGCACTCGTCCGCCAGTACCAGCGCTTCTTCGGCTACGACTCGATCGAGCTCGTCTTCACCGAGGACGCGCTCTGGGAGATCGCCCAGCACGCACTCGCGCGCGAGACCGGTGCTCGTGGCCTCCGCTCGATCATCGAGCTTGCGCTTCTCGACGTCATGTTCGAGCTCCCGTCACGCACGGACGTCACGAAGTGCGTGCTGACGAAGGAGACGATCTCGCGCGGCCAGAAGCCGACCCTCGTCACGAGCGGGGCGGCGGCGGCCGACGACGAGCTCGACGAGCTCGCCGAAGAGTCTGCGTAGCGCCGTCGCGATACCCTTCCCGTCTCAACCCTGACGAACGAGGGCGACGTGTCGTCGACGACCTACGACGAAGCACGCGCGGAGGCGTTCGCCGGGCGCATGCTCGACCTGCTGAACGGCGGCGCGCTCGCGGTGATGATCTCGGTCGGTCATCGGACTGGTCTGCTCGACGCGCTCGCAGCGCAGGGCGACGTGACGAGCCAGGAGCTCGCGACGGCGGCCGGCCTCGACGAGCGCTACGTGCGCGAGTGGCTCGGCGCGATGACGGCCGGTCGAATCGTCGAGCTCGATCCTGCGACTGCTCGCTACACGCTGCCCGCGGAGCACGCGGCCTGGCTGACGCGCGCCGCCTCGCCCGACAACCTCGCGGTCGAGGCGCAGTGGATCACGAGCCTCTCCGCCGTCGAGGACGACATCGTCGACTGCTTCCGTGAAGGCGGCGGCGTGCCGTACGAGCGCTACGCGCGCTTCCACGAGGTCATGGCCGAGGAGAGCGCGCAGACGGTTCTCTCGGTGCTCTTCTCGCACATCCTCCCGCTCGTCCCCGGCATGAGCGAACGTCTGGAGGACGGCGCGTCGCTCCTCGACCTCGGGTGCGGTCGCGGTCGTGCGCTGCTGCTGCTCGCTGAGCGCTTCCCGAACAGCACCTTCCAGGGATATGACCTCTCGCACGATGCGATCGCATACGCGTCGGGGCAGGCGGCAGAACGCGACCTCGGGAACGTCAGCTTCTCGCAGCGCGATCTCAGCACCTTCGACGAGGACGCTGAGCCCGGCGCCTTCGCGTACGTCACGACGTTCGACGCCGTGCACGACCAAGCGAAGCCGCTGGCGCTGCTGAAGGGCATCCGCCTCTCGCTCGAGCCGGACGGGACGTACCTCATGCAGGACATCCAGGGCTCGAGCCACCACCACGAGAACATCGACCACCCGGGCGGGCCGTTGCTCTACATGATCTCGTGCATGCACTGCATGACCGTCTCGCTCGCGCAAGGAGGCGAGGGGCTCGGAGCGATGTGGGGCGAGCAGAAAGCGCGCGAGCTCCTCGGCGAGGCCGGGTTTCACCTCGGTCGACGTGCACCTCCTCGAGCACGACCCGTTCAACGCGTACTTCGTGGTTCGGACTCGCTTCAGAACGACGACCATGTCGCGATGCGGCGCTGGACGCCACGAGGCGGCGTCCTCGGTCGCGCCCATATCAGTCTGATATGGGCGCTCCCTGCGTCCTTGCCTCGTGGCGTCCATCATCCGCCTCGCGACGGGCGATCGCTCTGAAGCAAGTTCCGACGTTCACGACGCGCCCGAGCTTCGCGGCACCTTCGGGATGGTGGCGACGCACTGGCTCGCGTCGCAGACCGGGATGGCCGTCCTCGAGCGCGGAGGCAACGCGTTCGACGCGGCCGTGGCAACCGGCTTCGTGCTCCAGGTCGTCGAGCCGCATCTGAACGGGCCGGGCGGCGAGGTTCCGGCCGTCTTCTGGTCGACGGAGCGCGGCGAGCCGCTCGCGCTCTGCGGCCAGGGCGTCGCGCCCGCGGCGGCGACGATCGAGCGGTTCCACGAGCTCGGCCATGAGCTGATCCCCGGAACCGGGCTGCTCGCCGCCTGCGTGCCGGGTGCGTTCGGCGGCTGGCTGCTCCTGCTGCGCGACTTCGGCACCTGGCGTCTCGAGGACGTCCTCGAGCTCGCGATCGGCTACGCGGAGCGCGGCTATCCGCTCCACGAGCGCATCCGCGCCACGATCGAGCTCAACGAGGAGCTCGTCGCGAGCTGGCCCGGCTCGCGTGAGCTGTACCTGCCGGCGCCCGAGGCGGGCGCGCTGTTCCGGAACCCGGCGCTCGCGGCGACGTATCGGCGGATCGTCGAGGAGAGTCGCGGAGGGTCGCGCGAGGAGGAGATCGAGAAGGCGCGGCTCGCCTTCTACGAGGGGTTCGTGGCGGAGGAGATCGACCGCTTCAGCGCCGCGGAGGGCGGTCTCCTGACCGGTGCGGACCTGGCCGCGTGGCGAGCGACGATCGAGCCGGTCGTCACGTTCGAATACAGCGGGCTGACCGTCTGCAAGACGCAGCCGTGGGCGGCTGGGCCGGTCGGGCTCCAGCAGCTCGCGCTCCTGCAGGGATTCGACCTCGCCGAGCTCACCACCGCCGAGCTCGTCCATGTCGTCGTCGAGTGCGGAAAGCTCGCGTTCGCGGATCGCGACGCGCTGTACGGCGACTCCGAGGACGTCCCGCTCGAGACGCTGCTCTCGCCGGCGTACAACGACGCTCGGCGCGCGCTCGTGGGCGACGACGCCTCCGCCGACTACCGGCCCGGACTCGGACGGCTTCCCGCGCTGCGAGCGGCAGCGGCCACGGCCGGCTCGGGCGAGCCGGGCCGCGGCACGGTGCACCTCGACATCGCCGATCGCTTCGGGAACATGATCTCCGCGACGCCGAGCGGCGGCTGGCTCCAGAGCTCGCCCGTCATCCCCGCGCTCGGCTGGCCGCTCGGCACGCGCGCGCAGATGTTCTGGCTCGAGGAGGGGCTCGCATCGTCGTTGAAGCCGGGAACCCGTCCCCGCACGACGCTCTGCCCCGGCCTCGCGCTGCGCGACGGCGAGCCGTACCTCGCCTGGGGCACTCCCGGCGGCGACCAGCAGGAGCAGTGGGCGCTGCACGCGTTCCTCCGCCACGTCGACCTCGGGATGAATCTCCAGGAGGCGATCGACGCGCCCGAGTTCCACTCCGACCATCTGATCTCGTCGTTCTTCCCGCGCGGCTTCGCGGCGAAGTCGCTCGCGCTCGAGTCGCGCTTCGACTCGCGGACGATCGCCGATCTCCAGCGACGCGGCCACGACGTCTCCGTCTGGCCCGCCTGGTCCGCGGGCCGCGTCACCGCGGTCGCGCGCGAATCGAATGGCGTGCTTCGCGCGGGCGCGAACGCGCGCGGGATGCAGGGCTACGCGGTCGGTCGCTAGCGTCTCGCCGGATGGCGGAGCGCACGCGCACGTACACCTGGGACGACCCGTTCGCGCTGCGCGATGCCATGGCCGGTCGCTCCGGCCTCGAGCTCATGCAGCTGATGGCCGCCGGAGAGCTTCCGCCCCCGCCTATCGCGAACACGCTCGGCTTTCGGCTCGTGGAGGCCGAGCGCGGTCACGCGCTCTTCGAATGCGAGCCTGCGGAATACCACTACAACCCGATCGGCAGCGTCCACGCGGGCCTGGCGCTGACACTCATGGACTCCGCCATGGGGCTCGCGTTCGTCACGACCCAGGACGAGCCCACCGGCTGGACGACGCTCGAGCTGAAGGCCAACTTCACGCGGGCGCTGACAGCGGAGACCGGCCTCATCCGCTGCACGGGGCTCGGTGATCCATCCCGGACGCACGGGTCGTGACGACGGAGGCGCGGATCGAGGACGCGCAGGGCCGCCTCTGCGCCCACGGCACGAGCACGATCCTGCTCCTCTGACGCCGGCGCGCTAGGAAACGACGACGAGCGCGTCGCGCCCGCCGCGCTTCGCCTGATAGAGCGCCTCGTCCGCGCGCGCGACGAGCTCCTCCGCAGACTCCCCGAAGACCCACTCCGCCAGCCCGACCGAGCAGGTCTGCCCGTCCGGCGTCAACGCGCGCAGGCGCTCCAGCACGATCTCGGCCTCGGGGGCGATGCAGCTCGGCAATGCGACGGCGAACTCCTCGCCCCCGTAGCGGGCGAGCGTGTCGCCTCCGCGGAGCACGGTGCGCCATGCCGCCGCCGCGCTCTTCAGTAGCCGATCGCCGCCCTGATGCCCGTGCCGGTCGTTGAAATCCTTGAAGTGATCGAGGTCGATGACCCCGACACACAGCGGTCGCCCGGTTCGCCCCGCGTAACCCACCGCTCGGCGGATCGTCTCGTCCCAGACGCGCCTGTTCGGCAGGCCGGTCAGCTCGTCCGTCTCGGCGAGGTTGTTGAGGCGCGAGATGAGGTCGGCCCGTTCGATCGCGACCGCAGCCTCGATTGCGAGAAGCGCGACGGCCTCCGTCGTCTGCTGGTCGACGTCGACGCGTTGTGCCCAGCCGACGCTCAGGACGCCGATCGTCACGTCCCCGCGCACGATCGGCTCGAACAGCATCGAGACGGACCCGGTGCGCTGAACGGCGTCTTGCGGCAACGAGGGCTCGCGGGCCGCGTCGGCGACGAAGTAGCGCGAACCGGTCGAGAATGCTCGTGGCCGACCCGGACGGCTCGCCATGCACGGGAAGTCGTGGCCGGCCCGTGTCCGGGCCTGCTCGACCGGTCATGACGAGGTCGCCCGACCCGTCCGGCTCGTAGATCACAGCGACAGTTGCCTCGGCGATCGTCGAGAGTCGCGCGGCAGATGTGCGAACGCGCGTCCATCTCACCGGTCAATGCGCGCGTCACGTCGGCGATGGCGGCGATGGTTCGCTCGTGGTCGCGCGCCGCACGCGTCTGCGCGCGCTTGGTACGCGTGAGCGACTCCACGGAGTAGCCGACGATCAGGGCGACTCCCGTCCACAGCAGCGCCCGTCGCCATTCGCCGGTGGGGTAGCTCGCCGGGTCGCCGACGAGGAGCGGAAGCACGAAGACCGACGCCCCGACCGCGATACCGACCGCAACCTCCCGCCGCCCGAGGTTCAGGGCGATCCAGACCACGGGGAGCAGGGCGAGAGGTGCATAGCCGGACACGGAGCCGTCGTTGGCCTGGCGCAGCAGTGCGACGACGACGAAGTACGCGAGCGGGGGCACCATGTACGTCCAGCGCGGCAGGCGCGACCAGGGGGCAAGGATGCCGGTGGCGGCGATCGCGATGGTGAGCACCGCGGCTATCCAGACGTACGTCCAGTCCTCCGGCTGCGGTGGGATAAGTGTCGCGAGCACGGCGAGCAGTCCGACGGCAGCAAACGGGAGGAATCGCCGGATGATCTTCGACTCGAGAGCGCCTCGGTCGGAGCCCATTGGCTCAGGTATCGACGGCTCGATCCGCTCGCTTGAACGCAGGAGCTGCGCTACCCTCGCGCGATGCGCCGTGACACGAGAGGGTCGTCGCTGTCCCCGGTAGCGCGGCGGCGCCGCAGCGTGTAGCGGGCGAGCGCCGCGACGACACCTCCCTAGACTCTCGCGCGATGGATTCGCGGTACGCACCCGGCGGCATCGAGGCGCGCTGGCAGGAGACGTGGGAAGCCGAAGGCCTGTACGCGGCCGGCGCGGGCTCGCGTCGCGACGAGACGTTCGCGATCTGCGTTCCGCCGCCGAACGTGACCGGCGATCTCCACATGGGCCACGCCTTGAACGGCTCCATCCAGGACGTCCTCGTTCGCTGGCACCGGATGCGCGGCTTCGACACGCTCTGGCAGCCCGGCTACGACCACGCGGGCATCGCGACGCAGAACGTCGTCGAGAAGGCGCTTGCGAAGGAGGGCCTCTCCCGTCAGGAGATCGGTCGCGAGGCGTTCGTCGAGCGGACGTGGGAGTGGCTCGAGCAGACGGGCCGCACGATCATGGGCCAGTACCGGCGCCTCGGCAGCTCGCTCGACTACTCGCGCGAGCGCTTCACGATGGACGACGAGTACGTCCGCGCGGTCATGACGTTCTTCGTGCGGCTCTGGGAGCGTGGCTGGATCTACCGCGCGAACCGCATCGTCAACTGGTGCCCGTTCCACCAGACGGCGATCTCCGACCTCGAGGTCGTGCACCAGGAGATGGACGACACGCTCTACACCATTCGCTACCCGTTCGCCGACGGCGACGGGCGCAACGGCGTCGCCATCGCGACCGTGCGCCCGGCGACGATCCTGGCGGACGTCGCGGTCGCGGTGCATCCGGACGATCCGCGCTACCGCGATGCGATCGGGCGCGAGGTGATCGTCCCGTACACGGAGCTCCGCGTCCCCGTCATCGCCGACGAGCGGATCGACCGCGAGTTCGGCACGGGCGCGCTCAAGGTCACGCCCGGACACGATCCGCTCGACTTCGACATCGGACGCGACCACGGGCTTCCCGAGCCGATGGCCGTCGGCTGGGACGGGCGGATGAGCGAGGTCGCCGGAGAGCTCGCCGGTCTGGCGCAGGACGAGGCCGGGGCTCGCGTCGTCGCGTGGGCCGACGAGCGCGGCCTCGTGGAGAAGCGCGAGCCGTACCGGCACTCGGTCGGCACCTGCGAGCGCTGCCATTCACGCATCGAGCCGCTCATCTCGCTGCAGTGGTGGTGCGCCATGAAGGAGCCGGCTGCACCTGCGATCTCGGTGCTGCAGGAGCGTCGTGTCCGCTTCCACCCCGAGTCGCAGCACCGGTTCGCGATCGCGTCGCTCGAGGAGACGCCGGACTGGTGCATCTCGCGCCAGCTGTGGTGGGGACATCAGCTCCCGATCTGGACGTGTCCCGACGGCCATCTGACGGTTCAGGTCGACGAGCCGTCGGCGTGCGCGGAGTGCGGTTCGGCACGAGCTCGAGCGCGAGACCGACGTCCTCGATACGTGGTTCTCGTCGGCGCTCTGGCCGTTCGCCACGCTCGGCTGGCCGGACGAGACGCCCGAGCTCGCGCGCTACTACCCGGGAAACGTCAACTCGACCGCGCGCGAGATCATCCGCCTCTGGGAGAACCGCATGATCTGGACGGGTCTCGAGGCGCTGGGCGAGATCCCGTTCACCGACGTGATCATCCACTCGACCGTGCTCGCGCTCGACGGCCGGCGCATGTCGAAGAGCCTCGGAACCGGCATCGACCCGATGGAGCCGATCGAGGAGTACGGCGCCGACGCCACGCGCTACGGGCTCCTCAAGATCTCGTCGACGCAGGACGTGCGCTTCTCGTACGGCGCGATCGAGGAGGGGCGAAAGCTCGCGATCAAGCTCTGGAACGTGGCGCGGCTGATCCTGCAGAACGCGGAGGGCGTCGCGGTCGGCGGCGTCGCCGCAGAGCCTCGAAGAGCGCTGGATCCTCGCGCGGCTCGACGCAGCCCGTGCGGAGCTCGAGGACGCGTGGGCGCGCTTCGACTTCTCGGAGTCGACCGCGACGCTCTACCACCTCACCTTCGACGATTTCTGCGACTGGTACGCCGAGGCGATCAAGCCTCGACTCTACGATCGCGACGAGTCGGCGATTGCGACGGCGCTCGCCGCGCTCGAGCGGCTGCTCGCGCTCCTGCATCCGGTGATGCCGCACGTGACCGAGGAGATCTGGTCGCAGCTTCCGGATCGCGAGGCGCGCCTGATCGTGTCGCCGTGGCCCGAGCCCGACGACCGGTTCGCGCGCGGACGTGGGCGCGCTCGACCGCGTGCAGGAGGCGGCGCAGATCTTCCGGCGCAGCGGCGTCCAGGTCGAGCTCGGCTCGGACGACGAGCGGCGCATCTTCGCGGCCGTCGTCCGCCCGGACCGCGCGCGAGTCGACGACAATCGCGACGCGGAGATCGAGCGGCTGCGCAAGGAGGTCGCGCGCAGCGAAGGGATGCTCGCGAACGAGCGCTTCGTGGCGAACGCGCCGGCGGACGTCGTCGCCGCGGAACGCGAGAAGCTCGAGCGCTACCGACGCGAGCTCGAAGCCCTCGGGCGCTGATCGCCGCGAGCGGATCTAGAGCTTGCCCGCCTTCCGCCACTTCGACCAGATGCCCTCATCTCCGTCGCGGTCGCGCGGACCGACTCGGCGGCGCTCAGCCTCCCCTGCGCACCTGCGCGAGCATGCGCGGGATCAGGAACCGGTCGAAGACCTCGCCGACGCCGGGTTCGCGTAGCCGGGGTACCCGATGTTCCGCGTGAACTTCGACGCGACGGTCTGGAAGCTCACCTTCCCGACCGCGAGATCGTCGCTCGTGAAGGCGTAGTCGTACGAGAACATGACCGCTTTGTTCGCGTTCGTGACAGGGACGGGCTTCGTCACGCTGCCGAGGAACACGGATCCGGCCGGGGTCAGTGTTCAAGAACTGCCACACGCACCGTCTCGGCGTACTTCCTGTTGCCGACACCGACCTGAATCGGGCTCGATCGCGCCGACGCGCCCCCGAGCTGTGACGCTCGACTCAGCGAATCCCGACGTCGTGCGTGCGCGACCTGCACGATCGTGCGTCTGCTCCGCCTCGCGGCCGTCGATCAGCCATTCGCACGAGTCAGGTCGACCGCGGCCGGGTCACGGGCGTTAGCGCCCAGTCCGTAGCCGCGCAACCGGCGGATGCCGGTCGGCCACTGGGACCTGCGTCGCCGTCGTGCTGCCCTCCTCGACGTCCGGCGCAGCCTGGACGGAGTACCGCGCAGCCCCATTGCAGCGGGCCTGCCGGGGAGTCGACCCCCGCAGCCGACGATGCGACCGTCGTCCTGGATTACCACTGCGTCCGCTGCCTCAGACGCTCCTCGAAGCGTGACGGATCGCCCTCGCTGTACCGAGACTGCGTCGTCCAGCGACGCGGATCTGACGGGTCTCGAGTACGGCGATTCGCTCCGCGAACGACTCGTGCCAGTTCGAGCGCACGACGTCCGAGCTGCGCTTGCAGGTGCGTCCGTCGAAGGTGATTCCGAAGCTCAGGTTCCGCGCGGATGTGTATCCAGACACGACGTTGTCGTTGGATCCGCCGAGAGCGACTCCCGTGCACGTGCCACCGTCGCCCTCGACGAGGTTTCCTGCGAGTCGCGTTGCCGTTGGAGCACGAGGTCTGGATGCACGTTGTCGACCGCTGCGTCGACGCCTGTCTCACGGTTCCGCTGTAGCCGAGCGTCGCGGCCCTGATGTTGAACCACGCCTGCTGGAACGCCGCACTGTTCGTGGCCGACATCGGTGTTCCGTCGGGCCAGTAGCCGGGCTCGAAGCTTCGCTCTCCGTCGAAGCCCTCGAGGCCGCGCACTCCGAACTCGGTGATGTACAGCGAGCGCCGTTGAGGAGCGCGGATCGCGCTGAAGATCGTCCGCACCTCGCGCAGGAGTCGGTCGTCGATCTTGTCGGGCTCCCAGAAGTCCCAGTACACGTGCACCGACCATGCGTCGAGCAGGTCGCCCATGTTCGCGGCCATGTAGCGGAACCACTCGGCCTGCGGCGCACCGGCGGTGGAGCGGATGAGGTCGCCGCCCATGAACCGGATGCGGTCGCGCACGCCGCGGGCCTGCAATTCGCAATGGAGCAGCCGGTAGACCTGCTCGTACTCGGAAGCGTTCGCTGAGTGGTGTTCGGCTCGTTGAACATCGTCACCCACATGCGCTCGATCGAGCCGTCGGCGAGCAGCTTCGACAGCAGATCGGCGAAGCGATCCATGTTTCTCATCGCGAACGCGAATGTGCTTCCTTGCCAGGTGATGTTGATCTCCGCCTTCGCCCGATCGGCGAGCCGGACGGTCTGGACGAACGAGTCGAGCCGGTCGGGGCTCTCCCACGCCGACGTGTTGAAGAAGATCCGGACGAGCTGTGGCTCGAGCGAGACGACCTTCGCCTCGACGTCCGCGAGGTGGGCCGGAGGGCCGCTGATCTTTGCGTACAGGTGCTGGTTCAGCTGTCCGCCGAAGCCGTCGAAGCTCCCGACGACGCCGCGCGTCGCATCGAGTGTGAACTCGGGGGTCTCGGTTGCGCCGTCGGCTTGCGCGGACGGTGCTCCCGTCAGCGCGAGCAGAGCGAGAACGACGAACGCGATCTTCGTGCTCATGTCCAGCCTCCTGAGCGGTCGTACCTGCAGTCGGGTTGCGGAAGAGACTGGCGCCAGCGGCTCAAGAAACGCTCAAGGCGCGAGCGGGTCGTCCTACGATGGCTGCATGACCGCCGCCGAGTGGCTCGATGCGATGAGCCCGTGGCCGCGCGACGGCTTCGGGCTCGAGCGGATGCGCGCGCTGCTCGCGCGAGCTCGGGAACCCGCAGGACGCCTACCCGGCGATTCACGTCGTCGGGACGAACGGGAAGTCGACGGCGACGATCACGATCGAGCAGCTCCTGCTCTCGAAGCGGCTCGCCGTCGGCTCGACGATCTCGCCGCACGTCGCCGGCTGGGCCGAGCGGATCCGGGTCGACGGGGAGGAGGCCGACTTCGAGGAGACGGTCGCGCGCGTTCGTGAGCCGGCCGAGCGACTCGAGGCAACCCAGTTCGAGATCGTGACCGCTGCCGCGCTCGCCGCCTTCGCCAACGCACATGTCGACGTTGCCGTCGTCGAGGCCGGGCTCGGCGGTCGGCTTCGACGCGACGAACGTCCTGCGCACGCGCGTCGTCCTGCTCACGAACGTCGGGCTCGAGCACACCGACGTCCTCGGCGACACGCTCGAGGCCATCGCGACCGAGAAGCTTGCGGTCGCACGCGACGACGCGATCGTCGTCCTGCCCGACGACACCTATGCTCACCTGGTTCCCGGTCGCGAGATCCGCATCGGCGGCGCCCGCGAGGCGGCGGAGGCGTTCGTCGGCCACGCGATCGCCGCGACACCGGAGGTCTTCCTCCCCGGGCGCTTCGAGCGCCGCGACGGCGAGATCCGAGACGGTGCGCACAATCCCGACGGTGCGCGTCACCTCGTCGAACAGCTCGACCGTGACGACTACACCGTCGTCGCGTCCATCCTCGCCGACAAGGACGTCGACGCGATGCTCCGCACGCTTGCTCGCGCGGGTCGGCGGCTCGTCGCCACGACCTCGTCGTCTGCTCGTGCTCTCGCTGCGCTCGACCTCGCGGAGCTCGCCGACGGCCACTTCGACCACGTGGAGGTCGTCGACGACCCTGTCGCGGCGGTCGCCCGCGCCCACGCGCTCGGCGAACCGGTGCTCGTGACGGGGTCGCTGTACCTCCTCGGCGATCTCGCGCAGGCGGAGCAGCGCACGTCATGGCGCGGGTAACGGAGCGGCTCGCGGTGTTCGCGTTCGCGGCGTTCATCGTCGCGTCGATCATCGGTATCGCCTTCGCCGTGGGGTACGGGATCGGCAAGCTTCTACTATGACCCTCGCCGTGCTGCCTCTCGCCCAGATCTCGCTCGACGACCCCGACTGGACGCTTCTTCGCAACCTCGGGATCGGGCTCGTCGTCGTCCTCTGGTTGGCGACCGCGTACTGGACGTTCAAGGACGCACGCCGGCGCATCCGGGACCCGTGGCTCGTCGGCCTCGCCACGCTCGTCGGGCTCTTCCCGCCGTTCCTCGGGCCGATCGTCTACATGTTCTTCCGCCCGCCCGAGTACATCCAGGACGCGCGCGAGCGCGAGCTCGAGATCCAGGCGATGGAGGAGCGGCTCGCGCAGCTCGACCTGCGCTGTCCGGTCTGTCGCGCCAAGGTCGAGCCGTCATATCTCGTCTGCCCCGTGTGCACGACACGACTCAAGTCCGCGTGTCCGTCCTGCGGGCAGCCGGTGGACTCCCTCTGGCAGGTGTGTCCGTACTGCGCAACGGACATCCCGCCCGGGCTGCCCTCGCTCGACGACGTCAGAACCGAGCGCCGCTAGACTCCGCCGCCGCATGGCCCGCGAGACCACCCTCGTCCTCGTCAAGCCCGACGGCGTCAGCCGTGGCCTCGCCGGCGAGGTCGTCGCCCGCTTCGAGCGTCGCGGGCTCGAGCTGCGTGGGGCGCGGCTGCTCAAGATCCCGAAGGGGACGGCACGCGAGCACTACGCGGAGCACAAGGGCAAGCCGTTCTTCGGCTCGCTCGTCGACTTCATCACATCGGGCCCGGTCCTCGCGCTCGCGGTGAGCGGTGAATCCGCGATCTCGGTCGTCCGGACGATGATGGGCGCGACGAACCCGCTCGACTCCGCGCCGGGGACGATCCGTGGCGACTTCGCGCTCGAGCTCTCCGAGAACATCGTGCACGGCTCGGACTCCAAGGCGAGCGCCCGCCGCGAGCTGGCGCTGTTCTTCCCCGACGGACTTGTCTGAATCGGACTACGTCGCGGAGAACCGCGGCATCTGGACCGAGTCGAACCGCGAGTACACGGACGCACAGGCGGATCGCGCCTGGCGCGAGGAGGAGATCACGTGGGGCATGTTCGGTGTCCCCGAGTCCGAAGTCGGGTTGCTCGGAGACGTTGACGGCCTCGACATCGTCGACCTCGGGTGCGGAACCGGCTACTTCTCGGCGTGGTTCGCCAAGCGTGGCGGCCGGCCGGTGGGCATCGACGTGACCCCCGCACAGCTCGACACCGCACGCCGGCTGCAGGCGGAGACCGGGATCGAGTTTCCACTCGTTGAAGCGAGCGCCGAGGACGTGCCTCTCCCGGATGCGAGCTTTGACCTCGCGTTCTCGGAGTACGGCGCGAGCATCTGGTGCGACCCGCACCTCTGGATTCCGGAGGCGTACCGGCTGCTCCGACCCGGCGGTCGGCTCGTCTTCCTGCGAAACAGCCCGCTCGTCGTCCTGTGCGCGCTCGAGGATCCCGACAGCACGTCCGAGACGCTGCAGCGTCCCCAGAGAGACATGCACAGGATCGCGTGGTCGGACGGCGGGGTCGAGTTCCACCTCGGTCACGGCGATATGTTCCGCGTGCTGCGTGACACCGGGTTCGAGGTCGAGGCACTCGTCGAGCTCTTCGCTCCGGAGGGCGCGAAGACGCACGAGTACTACGCCTTCGTCACCGCCGACTGGGCACGGAAATGGCCGGTCGAGGACGTATGGGCGGCGCGCAAGCCCGCCTGACCCTCGCGTCGACGTCGCCGCAGCGCCGCGCGATCCTCGAGCAGCTCGCGATCCCGTTCGACGTCGTCGCTCCCGACTACGTCGAGGAGGATCCACCCGACGCCGATCCCACCGAACTCGTCCGACGACACGCCCTGGGCAAGGCGCGATCCGTCCACACCGACGGCAACGTCACGCTCGGTGTCGATACGACCGTCGTTCTCGACGGGCGCATCTACGGCAAGGCGTCGAGCGCGCAGGACGCGGCCCGGATGCTCGAGGAGCTCGCAGGCCGCACGCACACAGTCGTCTCCGGCCTCTGTCTTCTCGGCGTCGCCGACAGCGTGATCGTCCATGAGTCGACGCACGTGACGTTCCGACCGCTGACGGCCGAAACGGTCGCCTCGTACGTCGAACGCGGGGAGTGGGAGGGCCGCGCGGGCGCCTACGCGATCCAGGGGCTCGGTGGTCGTCTGGTCGAGCGGATCGAGGGCGACTACCTCAACGTTGTGGGCCTTCCCGGCGCCCTTCTCGTCTCCGTCCTCGAGCGTCACGCGCCAAAGCTGCTGCAAACGCCCAGGTAGACTCGCTGTCCCTCATGGGTTGGTTCAAGTCAATGACCGGGTTCGGCGGACGTGACATGGCCGTGGATCTCGGCACCGCGAATACGCTCGTCTACGTCCGTGGACGGGGGATCGTGCTGTCCGAGCCCTCCGTCGTCGCGATCGACCAGCGCACGGGCGAGGTGCACGCGGTCGGCGTCGAGGCCAAGCGCATGCTCGGCCGCACTCCCGGGACGATCTCGGCGATCCGGCCGCTGAAGGACGGCGTCATCGCCGACTTCGACGTCACGGAGCAGATGCTCCGCCACTTCATCCAGAAGGTGCACCAGAACCGGTTTGCGCATCCGCGGGTCGTCGTGTGCGTGCCGTCCGGCGTGACCGGCGTCGAGAAGCGTGCCGTCGAGGAGGCCACCCTTTCGGCGGGAGCGCGGCAGGCGTACCTCATCGAGGAGCCCATGGCGGCCGCGATCGGCGCGGGGCTCCCGGTCGCGGAGCCGACCGGGAACATGATCGTCGACATCGGCGGAGGAACCAGCGAGGTCGCCGTGATCTCCCTCGGCGGCATCGTCGTATCGCAGAGCATGCGCGTCGGCGGCGACGAGATGGACGAGGCGATCGTCAACCACATCAAGAAGGAGTACAAGCTCCTCGTCGGTCAGCAGACGGCAGAGGAGATCAAGCTCGAGATCGGCTCCGCCTACCGCTTGCCCGAGGAGCTGCAAGCGGAGGTTCGCGGCCGCGACATGCTGACCGGTCTGCCGAAGACCGTGATCATCTCGTCGGAGGAGGTCCGGCGTGCGCTCGACGAGCCGGTGACGATGATCATCGACGCGATGAAGTCGACGCTCGACAAGACGCCGCCCGAGCTCGCCGCGGACATCATGGATCGCGGGATCGTGCTCGCGGGCGGCGGGGCGCTCCTGCAAGGGCTCGACGAGCGCGTTCGCCACGAGACGCAGATCCCCGTGCACCTGGCGGACAGCCCGCTGACGTGCGTCGCAGTGGGCTCGGGAAGAAGCCTCGAGGAGTTCGAAGTCATCCACCGTTCGAACCGCAGCCGCGCGCGTCGCAACGGCCTTCTCCGCGTCTGATTCTCGGCACGTTGCGCCCCCGTGAGGGAGGCGCTGACAGCGATTTCCCCCGAAACAGCCCGGTACACTGGCACGCCATGTCCCGGCAGCGCAGCGCGCGATCGGCGGCGCTGGGCCTGACAGTCCGGCGTCTCCCCACGACCTCTCCCCGCGGCAGCGGGCCTCTGCGTCGTCGGCTCGTCGTCGGGGTGCTCGTCCTCGCGTCGCTCGTCCTCATCTCCCTCTCGTTCCGTTCGGACGACTCGGGGCCGCTCAGCGGCGTCCAGTCGGCCGGCGCGACGGTGCTCCGGCCGTTCGCGGTGGGTCTCGAACGCGTCGCGCAGCCGTTCCGGGACGTGTACGGCTGGGCCGACAGCCTGCTCACCGCACGTTCCGAGGCCGAGGAGCTGCGCGCCGAGGTCCAGGAGCTCCGGCAACGCGCGATCCAGAGCGAGTTCGCGCTTCAGGAGAACGTCTACCTGCGTGAGCTGCTCGACTACATCGACGGGCCGCGCTTCCCCGCCGATTTCGATCCGGTGCCGGCCGAGGTCACGGGCCGGCCGAGCGGAGCCTTCACGCAGGCGATCGTGATCGCGGCCGGATCGAAGAACCGGGTGCGAGTCAACGATCCGGTGGTGACTGCCGACGGTCTCCTCGGCGTGGTGGTACGGGTCGCGCCGCGCTCTGCGCGCGTCCAGCTGCTGACGGACGAGGAGGCTGCCGCGTCGGCGATCGACCTGCGGACCGGCGCCACCGGAATCGTCCGCCACGCGCGCGGGACGCGCGAGACGCTGGTGCTGGACCGCGTCCGCAAGCAGGACGTCGTGCGTCGCGGGAACGAGATCGTCACGGCGGGCTGGCGTGTCGGTTCGCTGAGCTCGCTCTACCCGAAGGGAATTCCGATCGGGAAGGTCACGAGCGTGGGCCAGACGGACACCGACCTCTTCCAGCAGGTGCAGATCGATCCGTACGTCGACTTCGGGTCGCTGGACGCGGTGCTCGTGCTCGTGCCGACGGGGAGACCGTGATGACGCCCGCCGCGTGGTTACGCGCCCTTGCGTTGGTCTTCGTCGTCGCGCTGCTCCAGGTCGTCATCGTGTCGTCGCTCGTCGTGGCGGGTGGCGCTCCGGACCTCCTCCTCGTGGTCGTCGTCGCGCTCGGCCTCCTGCGCGGCTCGACGCAAGGAGCCGTCCTCGGATTCGCGGGCGGCATCGTCGTCGACCTCGTGACGCTGGGAACGCTCGGCGTCACGTCTCTGATCCTCACGCTCGCCGGGTTCTGGGCCGGCCGCTACGGCGAGACGACCGGCCGCGATCGGCGCGTCGCACCCGTGCTCGCGGTCGGGACGATCACCGTCCTCGCAGGGGCGTTCGGCTACGTCCTCTACTACCTCCTCGACGCAGACGTCGCCGCCGGACACGCGCTCGTGACCGCGCTCGCGCCCGCGTTCGTCCTCAACGTCGCACTTGCCCTCCCGGTCACTGCGCTCGTGCGCGCCGTCGTCGGCGAAGGAGAGCGCGATGCCTCCGCGCCCGAAGTCGAGGTGCTGGTGTGACGACCGGCCCGTACCAGCAGCGGCGCGCACCGTCCGGTCGGTTTCTCCCGCCGGATCCGCGCGTGCGCGAGCCGCACCGGCTCACTCCGCAGCTGGCACTCCGGGTCGCGGTTCTCGGCTTCGTCGCACTGGCCGCGTTCGGCGTCCTCTTCCTGCGCCTGTGGTCGCTGCAGGTGCTCTCCGGTGACGAGTACCTGAACGCCGCCCAGAGCAACCAGCTGCGCCTCGTGCGCGTCGAGGCACCGCGTGGTCCGCTGCTCGACCGACATGGACGCGTCGTCGTGTCGAACGTCGCGGGAACCGCGGTCGAGCTCTGGGTCGGCGACATGCCGAAGGAGGGTCGCTACGAGCTCGTCCAGCGGCTGGGTGAGGTGCTCGACGTGCCGCCTCGTCGTCTCGCGCGCGAGGTCGAGGAGCGGCGCTTCGACCCGCTCACGCCGATCGTGGTCAAGACCTCGGTAGGCGAGGAGCAGGTCGACTACCTCTACGAGCACCAGGCCGAGTTTCCCGGAGTCGAGATCGTCCAGATCTACCTGCGCGACTATCCGTACTCGTCGCTCGCCGCGCAGATCCTCGGCTACACGGGCGAGATCTCTCCCGAGGAGCTCAAGCAGCTCCGCAAGGACGGCTACCGGTCGGGTGATCGGATCGGCAAGACCGGGATCGAGTCGGCGTACGACTCGTACCTTCGCGGCAAGGACGGGCTCGGCGAGATTCGCGTCGATTCCTTCGGTCGGCCGGTCAGCCCGTACGTGCCGCGGCGCGAGCCTCAGCCCGGCTACGCGATTCGCCTGACTCTCGACATGCGACTGCAGCGCGCCGCCGAGCAGGCGCTCCAGTACGGGATCGACCTCGCGCACCAGAACGACCACTGGGCCGCGAACGGCGGCGCGATCGTCGCCCTCGACCCGAGCGACGGAGCCGTCCTCGCCATGGCGTCGTCGCCGACGTACAAGCCGTCCGTCTTCGTCGGGCGAACGGATCCGAAGAAGCTCTCGGCGCTCTACTCCGACTCGTCGAACCCGCTGTTCAACCGTGCGACCGCGGGCCTCTATCCGCCCGGCTCGACCTGGAAGCCCGTCACTGCGCTCGCGGGTATGCAGGAGCACGTCTTCTCGGCCTACGAGTCGATCCAGTGCACGCCGAGCGCGACATACGGTCTCGACGAGCAGCGCTTCGTGAACTGGAACCCGTTCGTCAACCGGCCGATGACGCTGCCCGAGGCACTCGCGGAGTCCTGCGACACGTACTTCTACGACATCGGAAACCGGTTCTACGAGGGCGGGTCGGACAGTCGGGTGCGCATGCAGCAGTGGGCGCGCAAGTTCGGCTTCGGCGCGGCGACGGGCCTCGACATCGGCGGCGAGGAGGACGGCCTCGTCCCGACGCCGGAGTGGCGGAAGAAGACCTTCGAGAGCGACTGGGATCGCGCCTGGAACCCGGGCGACTCGATCCAGCTCTCGATCGGGCAGAAGGATCTGCTCGTGACTCCGCTGCAGATGACGGCCTTCTACGCGATGCTCGCAAACGGCGGCAAGGTCGTCACGCCGTATCTCGTCTCGGACGTCGAGCAGCCCGGGGCGAAGGGCTCGCCGCGCGTCGTCCTGCGGCGCTTCGCGCCGACGCCACCCCGCTCCGCAGGAGTCGACCCTGAGGCACTCGCTGCGGTTCGCGACGGCATGTACGCGGCCACCCATTCCACCGCCGGCACCTCGTCGGGCGTCTTCGCGGGCTACTCGGTGCCGATCTCGGGCAAGACCGGTACGGCCGAGAAGGTCGTGCAGCTTCCGGGCTACCCGATCGACCACCTCGAGGATCAGTCCTGGTGGTGCGGGTGGGGTCCCTCCGACGCGGCCAAGATCGTCGTCTGCGCCCTGATCGAGAACGGCGGGCACGGCTCCGCCGCCGCGGCCCCAGCGGCCCTGAAGGTGTTCGAGCGCTTCTTCAACGTCCCGGCCGCCACGCCTCCGACCGTCGTGGAGACCGACTGATGGGCGTCTCCTCGTGATCGAGGTCACCCAGCGTCCGCGCCTCCGCTCCGCGTCGGCCCGTGCGGAGCCTGCGCTCATCGGGTTCCTGCGCAGCCTCGACTGGATCCTGATGCTCGCCGCCGCCGCCCTCATCGGGTACGGACTCTGGGTCGTCTCGGGAATCACGCGCTTCGACGTCCCCGGCGACGAGGACTACTTCGTCGTCCGGCAGGGCTTCGCGGCCGCCGTCGGGGTCGTCGGGCTCGTGGCAGCGGCAGTGATCCCGATCGACTTCTGGCGCAGGTCCTGGAAGCTCGTCTACGCGAGCACCCTCATGCTGATGATCGTGGTGTACGTGGCAGCCGAGGCGATCCGCGGGTCGAAGCGCTGGCTCGATCTCGGTGTCATCCAGTTTCAGCCGTCGGAGCTCGGCAAGGTGCTCTTCGTGCTGGCGATCGCAGGATTTCTCGTCGACCGCACAGGGCCGGTCATGCGCTGGCGCACGATCTTCACGGTGATCGGGCTCGGAGCGCTGCCGATCCTCCTCGTGTTCCTGCAGCCCGATCTCGGCACGGCGCTCGTGTACGCGGCGTCGCTGTTCGCCGTGCTGTTCTTCGTGGGCGTCCGCTGGCGTCAGCTCGCGGTTCTGCTGGCCATCGGAGCACTCGGGATCGTCTCCGTCCTCTGGCTGCTGCCGGCCGCCGGCGTCCAGGTTCTCAAGCCGTATCAGGCTGCGCGCCTCACGCTCGATCCGAGCGCGGATCCGAGCGGGATCACCTACAACCTCGACCAATCGATCACCGCAGTCGGTTCGGGCGGGCTCACCGGGCGCGGTATCGTCGAGGCCAGCCAGACGAGACTCGACTATCTTCCGGAGCACGCGACGGACTTCGCCTTCGCCTCCCTTGCCGAGCAGCGCGGATTCGTCGGTTGCGCGATCCTCTTGCTGCTCTACCTCCTCGTGGTCTGGCGCGGGCTCCGCGTGATCACCGGGGCCACCGAGTTGTACGGCGTCGTGGTCGCCGGCGGCCTCGTCGTCGGCTTCCTCTTCCAGGTGTTCGTCAACGTCGGCATGACCATGGGCGTCGCGCCTGTGACGGGTATCCCCTTGCCGTTCGTGACGGTCGGAGGCTCGTCCATGGTCGCGAACCTCGTGCTGATCGGCGTTCTGCAGAGCATCCACGCACGAGGCGAGCTGGGTCGGAGCTCGACGTGAAGCCGGCCAGCGTCATGGCGGTCGTGGGTGAGCTGCGGAGTCTGCGGCAGACCCTGACCGAGGAGGTTGCGCCGGCACGTCCGGGTCCGATCGTCGTCAGTGGCGTCCTCGCCGAGCAGCTCGCAAAGGAGCTCGGTGCGGGGGCAGACGCGGGAGCCGTCGTCGTCGGAACGGGACCGCCGCGAGCGGATGCCGAGGTGCTCGTGCACATCATCGCCGGCGATCCGACGGCGTCCGACGACGAGCTCGTTCGAGACGCGACCGCGCGGGATCTGTCCGTTGTGCTCGTCGAGCTCTGGCCACAGGCGGATTGGACGCGCCTCTTCGTGCTCACGCCGTTCGTGGTCGAGTGCGAGGCGGGACACGGGTTCCCAGTGCGAGAGATCGCCGACCGGATCGCCGAGGCGACGCAGGACTCGGGGTTGCTCGCATCCGCGGTCCCGACCATCGCCGACTCCGCACGTGCTGGGATCCTCAAGCAGTCTGTCATCCGGTCGGCTCTGATCGGCCTCGCCGGAGCGCGCTTCGGAGCTTCCCGACCGCTCCTCTCCCTCGAGCAGGTGCGCATGGTCTCCCGGCTTCGGGCTGTGGAGTCCGAGGGCGCGGATGCAGTCGATCGCTCTGAGATCCTCGCCGGCGCGGCAGTCGTGCTCTCCTCAGGTTTCGCCTTTCGGCGGATCGCCCGTTCGGCGCGCACGGTTCTTCCCGCTCCGATCGTCCACGCAGCCGTTGCAGCCGCCGCCACGTACGTGATCGCAAAGGCGCATGACGTCGCAGAGTCACGCCTCCGCAAGCCGTAGGCGCGCTCCGTCCGGACCTGGACCTAGGATGCGCCGCGATCGAGCGGATGAGTGTGATGCCGAACACGGAGCTGGCCGAGGAGCTTCTTCAGCTCGAAGAGGCCGACGCCTGGTTCGAGTACCTCGAGTCGACTCGCGGACAGAGCGAGACGCGCTATTCCGAGCTCGAGCCATGGGCCTGGGCTCGGTTGTCGCAGCGGCTGCGAGCCGTGCGTGCACGCCGTGCGCGCCTGCGGCCCGCGGCCGCGTAACCGCCCACGAGACGGGTGCCGCCGAGACCGACTGCTAGCCTGTCCGGAGGTCGTGTTGACCACAGTCTTGAATCCACGCAGCGCGAGGCCGGCACAGCCGGTGGCTGACCGGGGCCCGCGCGCGATCACACGAGGAGAACCCAACCTTGGCACTACGCTGGTTTCGCTTTGGCAAGCAACAGGAAGAGGACGCCGCGCAGGAGAGCGCAGCTCCGGAGGAAGAAGCACCGCCTGAGGCTCCGCAGGTAGAGCAGGCACTCGAGCCCTCGGACGAGCAGAGCTCGTCGACGGGGCCGAAGAAGAGACGTCGCCGCGGGAGCCGTGGCGGCAAGGGAAGAAAGAAGCCGGTCTCCGCGACCGCGACGGACGCCGATCCCGACGATCCGCCCGCAAGCGGTGTCGCCGTCGCCGAGAAGCCCCCGGCGGCACGGTCGCGCCAGCGAAGCAAGCCCGCGAGCACGACCGACGGCAACAAGCCGGACCGCAAGCAACCGCGCGGCGGCAATCGCAGGCGCACACCCACGAAGCGCGCTCCGCTTCCGGCAGCGAAGCGCGAGCTCGTCATCTCGGTCGACGTCGGCGAGCAGCGCGTCGCGATCCTCGAGGACGACCGCGTCGCCGAGGTCTATCTCGAGCGCCCCGAGCGCCGATCGATCGCCGGGAACATCTATCTCGGCGTCGTGGACAACGTGCTTCCGGGAATGGAGGCGGCATTCGTCGAGATCGGCCTCGAGAAGAACGGCTTCCTCTACGTCGACGAGATCGTCGGCCCCGAGCTCGAAGGGCGGAAGGGCGCGCGGAAGATCCAGGATCTGATCAAGCGCGGCCAGACCGTGATGGTGCAGGCGGTCAAGGATCCGATGAAGTCGAAGGGCGCGCGGCTCACGACCGAGATCTCGCTTCCCGGCCGCTTTCTCGTGTACGTCCCGAACGGCGAGGGATCCGGTGTCTCGCGCCGACTCGAGGACGCCGAGCGCACGCGCCTCAAGGACATCGTGAAGGGTCTCGACCCGAAGGGCGGCGGAATCATCGTGCGCACGGCCGCCGAGGGCGCATCGGCCGAGGACATCGAGCGCGACCTCGTGTTCCTGCAGCGCCTCTGGAAGACGATTCAGACCAAGGCGAAGGGCGAGACGGCGCCGTCGCTCGTCTACGAGGAGGCGGAGTTGCCGCTGCGGATCGTGCGAGACCTCTTCGCAGGCGACTTCGTCGGCGCGCAGATCGACGACGACCGCACGCACCGGCGCATCGTCAGCTACCTGAAGAAGACGTCACCACACATGGTCGAGCGCGTGCATCGGTACCGCGACAAGGAGCCGCTGTTCGACGCGTCCGGCGTGGATGCCGAGATCCGGTCGACGCTTCAACGACGCGTCGACCTGCCGTCGGGCGGCTACCTCGTCTTCGACTACGCCGAGGCCTTCACCGTCATCGACGTCAACACCGGTCGCTTCGTCGGCTCGCGCGGGAAAAGCGCGCAGGGTCGCCTCGAGGACACGATCGTCAAGAACAACCTCGAAGCGGTGAAGGAGGTCGTGCGCCAGCTTCGCCTCCGCGACATCGGCGGGATCATCGTCATCGACTTCATCGACATGGCGAACCCGAAGAATCGCGAGACCGTCGAGGAGGCGTTGCGCTCGGAGCTCGAACGGGACCGGACGAAGACGTACGTCGTCGAGATCTCGCCACTCGGGCTCGTGGAGATGACCCGTCAGAACGTCACCGACGGTCCGCGCGAGATCCTCACTGCACGCTGCTCCGTCTGCGAGGGGGCCGGCGTCGTGGTCTCCGACGCCACGCACGCCCTCGAGATCGAGCGCCGGCTGCGGGTGATCGCGAAGGGCTCGCGCGTGCAGGCGTTCAAGGTCGCCGTCCATCCCCGCGTCCTCGCGCTGCTCGTCGGGCCCGGTGGCACCAGGCTGACGGCGCTCGACGCAGCATCGCGGCGGCGCTTCTTCCTCGTGCCCGCAGCCGGTAACGGTCATCTCCACCTGGATCACTTCGAGGTCGTCGCACAGGGCAAGCTCGACGCCATGCGGCCCTCGGCGCCGGTCGAGGAGGGCAGCTCGGTCGAGCTCAAGCTCGTCGAGGTCGGCCTGCACGACCCGACGGCAGGGGTCGGCAAGCTCGACGGCGGCTACGAGGTCGTCGTCGCCGGCGCGGCCAAGCTCGTCGGCAAGAAGGTGACGGCGACGGTCGGAAGCGTGCTCGAAGGCGCGGCATACGCCACCGTCGCGGACGACGTGGTAGCGGATGCGACGCCGATCACGTTCGAGGCGGAGGCCGAGAAGCCGATGCGCGCGTCTCGCAGCAAGAAGGAGGTCTCGCCCGCGGAAGCGTCCGTCGGCTTGGTGACTGCGGACGCGGAGGTCGAGGCGGAGATCGAAGACGAGTTGCCGGAGGACATCATCGACGCGGAGGATGTCGCGGTCGACGCCGACGGCGAGCCCGGTACCGACGGCGAGGTCAGCGCCGACGGAACGCCGAAGAAGAAGCGGACGCGCCGTGGTACCAGGGGAGGCCGAAACCGGAAGAAGCCCGCCTCTGCGACACCTGCAGCTGGCGACGAGATCGAAAGTACAGCTGGTGACGCGAATGGACGCCCGAAGCCGAAGATTCACGTGCCCTCGTCTGACCGCGCCGCGCCGGCCGACGACGTGCAGCCGAAAGCGGAGACGGACGAAGGCGCGGACGAGAGCGTCGGCGAGGCAGAGAACGGCGCCGCGAGCCTCGATGCCGACGGACAGCCCAAGCGCAAGCGCTCTCGCAGAGGCTCTCGAGGAGGAAAGAAGCGACGCAAGCCGGCCGCCGCGGGCGGCGAGGATGCGCCTTCAGCGGACGGAGAGCCTGCGGCGGAAGTCGCCGTCGAGGCGCCCGCGTCCGACGAGGAGCCCGCCTACGTTCCGATGTCCGAGTGGATCGACGACTTCGAGTCACGATCCCGCGCGTAGCCGCTATCATGCGGCGGTTCTGCGGGCCCCGGCTCGCGTTGAACACGGTGTCGAGGCCAGCTGAGTCTGACCCCGACCTCAGTTGGACATGACCTACGCGATCATCAAGGTTGCCGGAAAGCAGTACCGCGTCCGCGAGGGCGAGCGGCTGCTCGTCGATCGCCTGCACGAGGACGAGGGAGCGACGTTCGCGCCCACCGTTCTGCTCGTCGGCGGTGACGACGGGCCGCAGCTCGATCCGGGCGACGGTGCCGTGACCGCGAAGGTGCTCGGCGACACGAAGGGGCCGAAGATCCGGATCGGGAAGTACAAGAAGCGCACGGGCTATCGCCGGCACACCGGTTTCCGCGCGTCGCTCACCCAGATCCAGATCGAGTCGATCGGCGGCGGGAAGCCTTCCCGCGCGGCAGCGAAGCCGAAGAGTGAGCCGGTCGAGGAGAAGAAGGCGGCAGCCGAAGAGAAGCCAGCCGAGCAGGACGAGCGCGTGAAGGGCATGCCTGCGGGCTATGAGGACATGACGGTCGCCGAGATCAAATCCGGCTCGACCGAATGGAATCGTCCGATGCTCGAAGCAGCGCTCGAGTACGAGCAGGCGCACGCGAACCGCAAGGGCGCGCTGGCCGCGCTCGAGTCCGCACTGGCGGACAAGGAGAGTGAGTCCTAATGGCACACAAGAAAGGTCTCGGCTCGTCTCGCAACGGCCGCGACTCGGAATCCAAGCGACTCGGCGTGAAGATCTTCGCCGGTCAGGCTGTGAAGACCGGCATGATCATCGCCCGGCAGCGCGGTACGAGGTTCCGACCCGGCCCCGGAACAGGCATCGGCCGCGACGACACGATCTTCGCGCTCCGTGACGGAACCGTCGAGTTCCGACGCTCGGGCGACAAGCGCTTCATCTCCGTCGCCTCGGAGTAGGGGCGAGGCTTGCCTCGCCCTCGTCCGGCGCGGCGGTGAAGGGTCGGCGCGATGTTTCACGATCGAGCGCACATCCATGCCGAAGCTGGCCGCGGTGGCGACGGCGGGCTGAGTTTTCGCCGCGAGAAGTACGTTCCGAAGGGCGGCCCCGACGGCGGTGACGGTGGCCGTGGGGGAGACGTGGTCGTCATCGTCGATGCGAGCCTTCGCGACCTCTCCGCTTTCAGGAGGATCAGGAACGTCAAGGCCGGGCGAGGCGGAAACGGGAGCGGCAGCAAGAAGCACGGCGCCGACGGTGAGGACGCGGAGATCCGCGTGCCCGTCGGCACGCAGCTCATCGACGCGAACGAGCGCCTCGTCGGAGACCTGACGGTCGCGGACAGCCGCCACGTGGTCGCGCGAGGGGGCCAGGGCGGCCGCGGCAACGCGCGTTTCGCGACGCCCACGCGGCAGACACCGCGCTTCGCGGAGACCGGCCTCCCCGGTGACGAGCTCGAGCTCGATCTCCGTCTCAAGCTCGTGGTGGATGCGGCACTTGCCGGGCTGCCCAACGCGGGCAAGTCGTCGCTCCTGCGGCGCATCTCGAACGCGAAGCCCAAGGTCGCCGACTATCCGTTCACGACCCTCGAGCCCGTCCTCGGCGTCGTGGACGGCCCGGACGAGCGCCAGCTCACCGTGGCGGACATCCCCGGGCTGATCGAGGGCGCCGCTGACGGCGCCGGTCTCGGTCACCAGTTCCTCGCCCACCTCGAGCGCGCGCGACTCCTCGTCCACGTGATCGACGCCTCCGAGCCCGATCTCGAGGAGCGCTTTCGCCTGATCGACAGCGAGCTCGCCGCGTACGGCGCGGGTCTCGCGGAGCGACCTCAGCTCGTGGTGCTGAACAAGGTGGATCTTCTCGAGCACGTCCCGGACTTCAACGTGGTGGATGCTCGCGTCTCAGGCGTTGTTGCGACCTCGTGCGCGACCGGCAGCGGGATTGACGAGCTCAAGCGCGCGCTTTTCGAGCTTTGCGGGGTTGCGCCCGTGGCGGCCGCGGCCGAGGAGACGATCCCGGAGTTCCTCGAGTACACGCCCCGTCCGCGGCGCGGCCCGCGTTATCGGATCCTCCGAACCGATCGTGGCTACCGAGTGGTCGGCACGCCGCCTCCGGCCGAGGAGCTCGAGGATGCGCTTCGTCGCGTCGGGATCAGGCCGGGCACGCAGGTGGAGATCGGCGACGAGGAGCTCGAGTGGCAGTAGGCATCCTCGGAGGAGTCTTCGATCCTCCGCACGTGGGTCATGTCGCCCTCGCGACGAGCGGCAATCGCCGGGCTCGGCCTCGATGAGCTCCTCGTGCTCGTCGTCGCCGACCCCGGCCACAAGGTGACGACGACGCCCGCGGCGACTCGGCTCGAGCTTGCGCGGCTCGCGTTCGCGGATGTTCCCGAAGCGACCGTCGAGCTCGACCACCACGCTCGCACGGTGGACTCCCTCGAAGAGCGGCGACCACGGGACGCGTTCTTCGTCCTCGGAGGCGACGAGCTCGCTGCGTTCGAGAGCTGGAAGTCGCCCGAGCGCGTCCTCGAGCTCGTTCGGCTGGCGGTGGCGATGCGTCCGGGTAGCTCGCGAGACGACGTTGCGGCCGCTCGGGAGCGGCTCGCCGCGGGAGATCGCATCGTCGAGTTCGAGATGGAGCCCGTCGCGGTGTCCTCGTCGGAGATTCGCGCGCGGATCGCGAGCGGCGATTCGGTTGACGACGTCCTCGCGCCGCGCGTCTTGGAGGCAGTCTTGCGCCTGGGTCTCTACGCGGCACCCGAGTAGACTGCGAACGACTTCGACGAGGACGCGAGAGAGACCGACCTGACACCACTCGAGCAAGCACGACGCACCGCCGCTCTCTGCCTGGAGAAGCTGGCCACCGACGTCACGATCCTCGACATGCGCGGTGTCTGCGACTTCACGGACTTCTTCGTCATCGCGACCGGTCGCAACACGCGGCAGACGAAGGCGATCTACGACGAGGTCGCTGGCGTTCTGAAGAAGGAGCACGAGCTCCTGCCGCGCTCCTCCGCGGGCGTGACCGAGGCGAGCTGGATCCTCGCCGACTACCTCGACGTCGTGCTGCACCTCTTCACGCCGGAGACGCGGGGCTTCTACCGGCTCGAGGACTTGTGGAGCGACGTCCCGTCCGTGGAGCTCGAAGCCGCGACCGCCTGACCAGGGCTTTCCGCGACGGCGCTAGACTGACGGCGCTCCTGGGGCCGTAGCTCAGCTGGGAGAGCGTCTGGCTGGCAGCCAGAAGGTCAGGGGTTCGAGCCCCCTCGGCTCCATAGGCTCCGTCGACATGACGCAGCCTCCCGCTGGCAGCGGATTCCCCTGTTCCTCCACATGCGCGCGCTGAAGCTGCGATGACTTGTCGACTTTGCGCCGGTCTGTTCGTCGTACGGGTGTAACGAGTACGAGTCCACGACGAAAGGAGAGACATGGCAGGCCAGATGGTTCACGTCGAGATTCCGGCCGGCGACACCGCCAAGGCGCGCGCGTTCTGGGGCGGGCTCTTCGGCTGGCAGTTCGAGGAGTATCGAGGGTCGCCGACCGAGTACCACATGACGCGGTTCTCGGAGACGCAGGGCGGCGCGATCATGGAGGCCGACGGCGACAAGCGCGGTCCGCGCGTCTACTTCGACGTCGACGACATCAAGGCCGAGAACGCTCGCGTCGGCGAGCTCGGCGGCGAGTCGGGTGAGGCGTACCCGGTTCCCGGCATGGGCTGGTTCGCGGTCTGCAAGGACTCCGAGGGCAACGAGTTCGGTCTCTGGCAGACCGATCCGGACGCGCCCGGCGCGTAGCGACCGTTCGTGCGGGGGCGGCGCCGAGTGCGCCGCCCCCGCACGACCTCCGTCCGCTAGAACCTCCTCGACACCGAGGAAAGGGACGGGCATGCCCTTCTACCAGCGTCGCGGGGACGTCCCGCGCAAGCGCCACATCGTCTTTCGCGAGAACGGGCGCCTCCTGACCGAGGAGGTCATGGGGCTCGAGGGCTTCACCGGCAACGAGTCGATCCTGTACCACCTCGAGTCACCCTGTCGCGTGAAGGAGCTCGGCGCGTTCACGCCCATCGAGCGTGAGGAGTGGATTCCGGAGACGCACGCCCATCGGCTCCAGAACACCTACGACGTTCCTCCGCAGGGCGACGAGATCGCCGGTCGCCGAACGCTGATGTGGAACGCGGACGTCGAGATCTCGTTCTGCCGCCCGAGCACGACGATGGACTACTTCTTCCGGAACGGCGAGGGCGACGAGGCGATCTTCGTCCACGAGGGCCGCGGAACGCTCGAGACGACCTTCGGCGACGTGCCCGTACAAGGACGGTGACTACATCGTCATCCCGCGTGGCACGACGTACCGCTTCATGCCCGAGGGCGAGCAGCGCTACCTCGTCTTCGAGACACCGGGCCTCATCGAGATTCCACGGCGCTACCGCAACCAGTACGGGCAGATCCTCGAGGGGGCGCCGTACTACCACCGCGACATCCACCCACCGACGGACCTCCACACGCGCCGTGAGCGTGGCGACTTCCTCGTGAAAGTGCGGGTGCGCGGCGGGTATCAGGACTACGTCCTCGACTATCACCCGTTCGACGTGGTCGGCTGGGACGGCTACCTCTACCCGTGGACGTTCTCGATTCACGACTTCGAGCCGATCACCGGCCGGATCCACCAGCCGCCGCCCTCGCACCAGACGTTCCAGGGACAGAACTTCGTCATCTGCTCCTTCTGCCCGCGCAAGCTGGACTTCGATCCCGAGTCGGTGCCGATCCCGTACCACCACTCGAATCTCCAGTCGGAGGAGATGATCTACTACGTCTCCGGGAACTTCGGCTCGCGCAAGGGGATCTCGGTCGGGGCGATCACGCTGCATCCGTCGGGTCTTCCCCATGGCCCGCAGCCGGGGCTCGCGGAGAAGTCGCTGGGGGTCGCCGAGACGACAGAGCTCGCAGTCATGTGCGACACGTTCAAGCCGCTGAAGCTCACGACCTTCGCGCGCGACCTCGACGACGGCAAGTACGCCTACTCCTGGTACGAGCCGCCGTCGGACGAGCCGAGCCTGGCCGGCGTCACGAGCCATCTGTGAACGCCGAGCGGTTCCTCGAGGAGCTCGAGCGGCGTTTCGAGAACTTCCCGGCCTCGGAGCATCCGCTCGATCGCCGGTTTGCGCCGATCGCCGAGGAGCGTCGAGAACCTCGCGTGCGAGAACAATCTCGCGCTGCTGAACGTCGCGGCAGCGTGCCTGGAGGGAGACGAGGCCTACGTCGAGATCGGCGTTTTCCACGGCGCAAGCCTCATCGCCGCGATGCTCGGTAACGAGGGCAAGCGCTTCGTCGGGATCGACAGCTTCGCGTTTCGCGATGCATCGCTCGAGAAGGTCGAGACCAATCTCGCTCGCTACGGGCTGTGCGCGGCCGGAACTCCTCGTCGGCGACGCATTCGAGCTCGTGCCGTCCGGTGCGCTCGCCGAGGTCGAGCATCGGCGTCTGGTACTACGACGCCTCCGCATTCGTACGAGGCGCAGCTCGAGGGACTTGCGGATCGCCGAGCCGCTGCTCGTGCCCGGTGCGCTCGTGATCGTGGACGACACCGACTGGGACGACGTCGACCGCGCGATGGACGACTACCTCGCGCGAGCAGCCGCGTGCGCGCCGAATCCTCACGATCGACGGGAAGTCACGCGGTGCCCCTCAGTGGTGGGAGGGGATGCAGGTGCTCGTCTGGGACGGAGACGCCGCGGTTTAGATCAAGTACCGCGGATCGTCAGCCGGCGCTCGAGCAGAATCCCGTTCGCGTCATTCAGCTCGAAGGTCGCCGTATAGCTGACACCCTTCGCGATGCCGCTGCCCGGAAACCGGAGTCGAGCGGTGATCGTGCAGTCTCGAAGAAGCGGTGAGCTCTGCTGGCCCACCTCGAGCAGGCGGCCTGCCCGAAACACACGCCAGGTCATCCCGATGGCAGTGCCGACGGCGTCGTTCGCGCAATAGCGGCGGACGTATACGTTCGCACGAGCGGCGTCGTCGTTCCTGCTTTGAAAGCGAAGACCGCGTTTCGCGCGTCGATCGGTGCCGCGGCCCGGCGGAAGGCCGCGGGCGACGACCCTTTCGACGCACCCGAGCGCGTGTACAGACCCGACTCCCACGGCTGGCCCGGATCGTCCTGGTAGACGAACCAGATGAACATGCTCACGAACGGATAGCTTCGTCGCGATCGAGATCGACTGCTGGATGTACGCGGCCTGCGTCGCGTACGAGACGCCGAGCGAGTCCTCCGGTCGTGTCTGGTGGCCGTACTCCGTAACCCAGATCGGCACGGACTTGCGCTTGAACCACGTCTTCAGGTTCGCGTCGAAGCGCGGCAGCGACGCGAGCGACACGTTCGGCCACTTCACGATCTGCGTCGGGCGGCGAGTTCGGGTTGGACGGATACGGGTGATGCGACCACGCGTCGAACTTCAGTCGCGGATTCGCCTTCGCGACGAGCTCGGCGAACTTGCCCGGCGTATGCGTCGGTCGGAGACCCGTCGGGCTTGTCGCTCCCGCGAGCGGACGTCTCGCCGATCGCGACCTTCGACAGCGCGTTTCCGGCCTTGATCCCGCTGTATCCGGCCGCGTACGAGCCTGGCGTAGTTCGCCGGTGCGACCGATCGGCCTCGTGCGTCGAACTGCGGGCTGAGGAAGAGCTGGAGGTTCGGCTCGTTCCAGACCGACCAGAAGCGCACGAACGGGATATCCCTGGAAGCGCCCGGAGTAGCGCGACTCGAATCGCACGCGAGAAGCGCGTGAAGTCGGCAGACCCGTGTCGGCATGACGTTCGGGTTCTTGCCGCCGTTCGCCCACCGCGGCGTACCGGAGAGCGTCAGGATCACCTCCTGGTCGTTCTCCTGCGCTGCGCGGACTGCCTCGTCCACGTCGTCGAAGACGTATGCGGGATCGAACGGATCGGTCGGTCTCGTCGGCCGCTGTGGCGCGACGAGGTTCCACTGCACGAGCAGCCGCACGATCGTCGCGTCCATCATTCGACGCTCGCTGCGTTCTGGCCATCCGATCGTTCACCCAGCGGAAGCTCGGGTCGTCGTGGAAGCCCACCCACATCCGCTCGGCGGCCATTGCAGCGGGTGCGGCGAAGCGCGGCGAGCATGGAAAGAACGATGACGAGGCGGACGATTCGTCTCACGAGGTCTCCCAGGAGGTTGGCGGGGAACGAGGGGCGTCTGAAGACCCGGAGACCCTAGCGGCTGCAGTGTGAGCCTTGTGTTAGCAACGTGCCTGCATTTCGGCCCCGGGCGGCTCTCGTTAGACTGGCCAGGGTGAGCGTGTCCGCGTGGGAAGCGATCTTCATGCTGGTGATCCTCAAGATCCCGATCATCTATCTCGCGATCGTGGTCTGGTGGGCAGTTCGGGCAGTCGCCGGAGGCTCCCACCGGCGGCGACGAGGTAGGCGTACTGGAGCCGCCGGCGCCCTGTGACTGGAGTGACTGGCAGCGACGTCGTTCGCCGCGTCCGGGCCGCGGATCTGGTCGCCCACGCGGCCGGGTGCCCGCCAGGGTGCGGGTCTCGTGAGCGCCGTCGAATCTGGCGAATCCCGCCCGCACGCAGATCGGGTTGCAGGATTCCTGTGCGCGTTCTCCTTTGCGCTGTCCGGCATCGCGATCGTGCGCAACCCGGGCCTCCTCGCGACCGCCGCAATTCTCGTCGCGCTGGTCGCAGTCGTCATGACCCGCGCGCACCGCACGCTTGCGGCCGTCGCCGTCGCTGTCGCCACCACCGCGTTCTTCCTCGGCATGGTCGTCGCGGTCCTGACGGACAGCACGCTCTACTGACGTCGGCAGGATTGACGTGGCCTCCCTGACTTCATCGGGGTTGAACGCCGGATACGTCGAGCAGCTGCTCGAGCAGTACCGCGACAACCCCGAAGCCGTGGATCCCGCTTGGCGAGAGCTCTTCGAGCGCGCCGACGATGCACCAGCGCCCGCGCAGCCCGCCATCGAGGCGCCCGCTGCCCAGCCCGACGGCAACGGAGCGCCGCCGCCTCCGGCGCCGGTCGTCGATGCCGCCACGCCGCCGCCGGCACCGTCGAGCGTGACGCCAGCCGCCACCGAGCAGCGCGAAGCACCGCGCCCGCCGGACGACGAGCTCCTCGGAGGTGTCGCCGCGGCGATGTCGCTCGTGAAGGCCTATCGGATGCACGGGCATCTGAACGCGCGCCTCGATCCGCTCGGCTCCGAGCCGATGGGCGACCCTGCCCTCGACGAGTCGCGGCTGCAGCCGCCGCTCACCGACGAGCTCCAGGCACGCATCCCGGCGAAGCTCCTTCGACTGTACGTCGCCGGTGAGAGCCTGCTCGAGGCGCTACCACGTCTGCGCGAGGTCTACACGGGAACGATCGCCTACGAGATCGAGCACATCTCGGATCACGCCGAGCGCGTCTGGCTACGGCAAGCGATCGAGTCGGGACGGTTTCGCGGCGATCTCGACGCCGACGAGCGACGGGGGTTGTTGCGGCGCCTCGCGCAGGTCGAGGGCTTCGAGACGTACCTGCGGCGTGCGTTCATCGGTCAGAAGCAGTTCTCGATCGAGGGCCTCGACGTGCTCGTTCCGATGCTCGACGAGGCCGTCGAGCTGGCCGCCCGAGGCGGGGCTCACGAGGTGCTCATCGGGATCGCCCACCGCGGTCGACTCAACGTCCTGACGCACGCGGTCGGCCGCTCGTACACGTCGATCCTGAGGGAGTTCGAGGGAGAGCGTTCGATCGACGCCCTCATCGCCGACGAGGAGGGCGGGACCGGCGACGTCAAGTACCACCTCGCCGCGTCCGAGTCGCGGGAGACAGCCGCCGGCGAGATCCAGGTGACGGTCGCGTCGAACCCGAGTCACCTCGAGGCGGTGGACCCCGTCATCGAGGGCCTCGCGCGCGCCGAGCAGACGGATCGCTCCCACGGTGCGGGCATCCACGACCCCTCAGTCGCGCTTCCAGTCCTCATTCACGGCGACGCCTCGTTCGCCGGCCAGGGTGTCGTGGCCGAGACGTTCAACCTCCACTCGCTCGACGGGTACTCCACAGGCGGGACGCTCCACGTCATCGCGAACAACCAGGTCGGCTTCACGACCGATCCCGCCGAGGGCCGCTCGACGCGCTACTCGAGCGACCTCGCGAAGGGCTTCGACGTCCCGATCATCCATGTCAACGCCGACGATCCCGAGGCCGCCGTCGCGTCCATCCGGCTCGCGCTCGCCTATCGGGAGGAGTTCGGCCACGACGTCGTCGTCGACCTCGTCGGCTATCGGAGGTTCGGCCACAACGAGCAGGACGAGGCCGCCTACACCCAGCCGCTCCAGACCGAGCGCATCGTCCAGCAGCCACCGGTTCGCGCGTCGTACGCGCAGCGGCTCGTGGCAGAGGGGGTCGTCGACGATGCGACCTCGGAGCAGATGTTCGAAGAGACGCTCGCCGAGCTCCGCGCGGCCCACGACGAGCTACGGCAGTCGTTCGCAGCGCCGGTGCCGCCGGCCGAGGCGCCGACGCGGACGGAGACGGGGTCGGCCGTCATCACTGCGGTTCCGGCGGAGCGTCTGCTCGAGCTCAACGAGCAGCTCCTTCGAGCTCCGGACGGCTTCGAGCTGAACGCCAAGCTGGCGCGACAGCTCGAGCGGCGTCGCGAGACCGTTCGCGAAGGCGGAATCGACTGGGGCCACGCGGAGTCGCTCGCGTTCGCCACCCTCCTCGAGGAGGGGATCCCGATCAGGATCTCGGGCCAGGACACGGAGCGCGGCACGTTCTCCCACAGGCACGCGGTGCTGCACGATCCGACGACGGGAGAGACGCACACGCCGCTGCAGCACCTTCCGACGGCCGCCGCGTCGTTCGAGATCTACAACTCTCCGCTCTCCGAGTATGCGGCGCTCGCGTTCGAGCACGGCTATTCGATCGCGGCGCCCGACGCCCTCGTGCTGTGGGAGGCGCAGTTCGGAGACTTCGTCAACGGCGCGCAGATCGTCGTCGACCAGTTCATCGTGTCGGGTCGGTCCAAGTGGGGTCAGACGTCGCGACTCGCCCTGCTTCTTCCGCATGGGTATGAAGGCAACGGACCGGAGCACTCCAGCGCGCGGCTCGAGCGCTTCCTCCAGCTCGCCGCCCAGGACAACATCCGCGTCGTCAACTGCACGACCGCCGGACAGTTCTTCCATCTGCTGCGCAGGCAGGCCCTCGATGCGACGGCTCGTCCGCTCGTCGTCATGACCCCGAAGGGGCTTCTGCGCTTGCGCGAAGCCACGTCGACGCTCGCGGATCTCGCCGACTCGGCATTCCAGCCCGTCCTCGACGATCCACTGGCCGATCACGCCGCTACTCGGAGACTCGTGTTGTGCAGCGGCAAGGTGTACTACGACATCGCCGCGCACGAGCTCCGGGCGAGCACGCCGGGAGTCGCCGTCGCGCGGATCGAGCAGCTGTATCCGTTCCCGCTCGAGCAGGCATCGCAGCTGATCGCGGGATACCCGGAGCTCCACGAGATCGTCTGGGCGCAGGAGGAGCCGCAGAACATGGGCGCGTGGCGCTCCCTGCGACATCGGCTCGAGGAGGCCGCGGCGCACGCTCCGCGTGTCGCAGCGCGTTCAGTACGTCGGGCGCACGTGGCGTGCGAGCACGAGCGAGGGCTATCCCACCCTGCACCAGTACGAGCAGGATCGGATCGTGCGTCGAAGCGCTCGGCGCCGCCGGACCGATCGGCTAGATCCGCGAGCGGGAGCGGCGGGCGAGCGACGACGCCAGGCGCGGGCCGTTCTGCCTCGCGGCCAGGATGATCTGCTGCCGCTGCTCGGGAGGGAGGCGGCGCCACGTGCGATACGCGATGAGCGCCACCGTGGTCGGCCTCAGCCGACGCAGGAAGAAGAGTGCGATGCTGATCGCGACGAGCGGCACTGCCGGCATCGTCGCACATCGCGCTCGGCCCGCGGAATCGAGGTCCTGTGCAGGGAGATCGTGGAGCGTCCGCTAGACTCGGGCGGCTCAGGAGCACGCTATGGAACACCACGACGAGCTTTCTCCGGTCGACACGGAGTCCGGTTTCGCCCGGGCCATCCGAGAGCATCTCGACCTCAAGAGCCGCAACTCCGAGCTCGACACCGAGATGCCGATCGACCGCTACCTGGACGGTGACTCGCTCGACAACCACCCGCTCTTCAAGAGCGAGGAGCAGGCGCGCATCGAGGAGACGATGGACGGCGAGCCGGCCGCCGAGCTGAGCTCCGAGCGCCTGCCCTGGCCCGGCGAGGACACGGTCGAGAGCGTCGAGGGCGCTGCGATCGACGAGGCGCTCTGGACCGGTGGGCCGCGGGACTTCGACTGGGGCGACTAGCGCCCTGACTTGCCCGCAGCATCGGAATCTGCGAGCGCAGATTCCAGTGCGCGAATCCCTAGAGCGCGGCCCGCTTGGCGGCCGCGGTCGCGCTGACTACTCGGCTTTCGCCCCACTTGCCTTCATTCGGCGATCCGCGATGTCCCGATGATGCTTGACAGACTGCACTGGTGATGTCATAGTGATGTCGTCATGCAGCTCGACAGTCACGTCCAGGCCATTCAGCAGGAGCTCGCAGCAGCCGCTGCTCGCGGGGACGAGGAGGCGGCCGAGCTCGCTCGCCGCATGGGCGAGGCTCTAGCGGCCACGCTCCACCTCCACCTGCTCGACCTGCTCGGCGAGGCTGCGCTCGAGATCGGCGGGCAGCTCGACTCGAGCCGGGTCGAGGTGCGGCTCGCCGGCCGCGAGCCCGAGCTCGTGGTGATCTCGGACGAGGTGCCCGAGGCAGCGCAGGTGGGCGCCGGCGAGGAGTTCTCGGGACGCATCAGCTTGCGCCTCCCCGAGTCGTTGAAGTCCGGCATCGAAGCTGCTGCCGCCCGTGAAGGCGTCTCGACCAATGCGTGGCTCGTTCGCACGATCGCACGATCACTCGATCAGCGGTCGGCGAAGCGGAGCCGTAACCGGATGCAGGGCTACGCCCAAGGCTGAAAGGAGCGGATCATGCTCTTGACCTCACTTCCATTCGACTACGTCGCGCTCGTGGACACGAGCGATCGAGTCCGGAGCACGCGCAAGCGTCCCACCGGGACTCGCGTCCGCCGCGGCGTCGCCCGCGACCGGAGCTAGCGAGCCCATGCACGTCTTCGAAACGCCCGGGAGCGTCTCCCTCCAGGTCAAGCTCCCGAGTGGTCGCGTTCTGGTCACGACGGCCGACCAACCCAGCACGACCGTCGAGGTCGTCGCGGTCGGCCGTCGAGGCCAGGACGCCATCGACGAGATCGACGTCACGCTCGACGACCGCCCGGGTCGACATGTCGTGAAGATCGAGCAGAGGGATCGATTCCGTTGGGGGCCGATCCAGATCACCTGGGGCGGAGACTTCGAGTGTCGCATCGTCTGTCCGCCTGGAACCGACCTCGAGTTCTCGGGCGGTTCGACCGACCTCCGTGCCGACGGCGCCCTAGGCGAGGTGTCCGTTCGCACTGCGTCCGGTGACATACGGGTCGAGTCCGCTTCGCGAGAGCTTCAGGCAAAGACCGCCAGTGGCGACATCTCGGTCGACACCATTGCGGCTCAGGCGTCGCTCGCGACCGTGTCGGGAGAGATCGACGTCGAGCGTGTCGACGCGCCAGTCACCGCGCGCTCGGTCTCGGGCCGCGTGACGATCGCGAGCATCTCCGCCGCTCTCGGAGTTTCCACGACCTCGGGCAACATCGACCTCAAGGCGATCTCGGGTGGCGACGTGCGTGCGAAGTCCGTCTCGGGCGACGTTCGTATCGGTGTGGCTCGCGGAACGCGTACGTGGGTCGATGCGTCGTCGGTCTCGGGACGTCTCGAGTCCGAGCTCGGACTCGAGGATCAGGAGCCCTCGGGCGAAGCCGGTGAGGCCGTCGTTCCGCTGCACGTCAAGACGGTCAGCGGTGACGTCTCGATCGTTCGCGCGGCTGCCGTGTACTCGGCCTAGCTCGCCGCTCGAACGGCCGCGACGACCTCGTCGTCCCGGCCCTGCGAGGAGAAGATCGACGAGCCTTCCTCCGCCGTCACGTAGGCCGAGTTGCATCGTGAGCACGTCGTAGAGCCGCGACTCGTCGACACCGCTCTCGCGTGCGGCCGCGACGACGCGTGCAACCGCGGGCCGCGGCTTCCCGGACTCGAACTGCCACGCCGGATATCTCCACTCGATCGATCCGGCCTCACGCACCGCGATGAGGTCGCCGGCGCGTCGCATCGCGTCGATGCGTGCCGGATCCACGGCCATGCGCGCCGCGAGCCACGTCGCGGGAAGCGTCGTGTCGTAGCTGCCGGACACGCCCATGGGAACGGAGCCTACCGAGCGGGATTCACGGGAGCTTCGCCAGCATCGCTCCCCAGATCTCCGCGTCGCCACGGCCTTCCCACGTGTCGACGATCCGTCCGGCGGCGTCGAGGAGGACGAAGTGCGGTTGGTATGTCGCCCCGAGCGATCGGGCCCGTTCGCGCTCGGGGTCCAGCATCGAATCCCAGGCCCAGTCGTACCGGTCGACGAACGACGTCGCGTCGTCGGGCGTGTCGGCCACGTTCAGACCGACGTACGCGACCTCCGGATGCTCCTCCACGAACTCTGCGTAGGCGACCGCCTCGCTCTGGCACGTGCTTCACCAGGACGACCAGACGTTGATCAACACGGGCCGGCCGCGGAAGTCGCCGATCGCGATGGCGTCGCCGTCGAGAGTGACGCCGGAAAGTGGGGGCGCCGCCTGGCGGCTCGACGACTGAGCGGGAGGCTCCGTGGTCTCGCGTGGAGCGGCGGCATCGTCCGTCCTCTCGCCGCCGCAGCCGACGCCGGCAGTCGTCACGAGAAGGGCGACCACCGTGAGGAGCCACCGCATCGGGCCACTGTAGCCGGCCACTCCGGAGAACTTCCCGAATTTCACCTCTCCGAAAGCTTTGGCTCGGCATCCCGAGCGCCGATACGAGGCTCATGCGTCGCCTCGCTGTTGCCATTGCCGTACTCGTGACGCTCGTCGCCGCGGGTGTCGCATCCGGGCGTCCTCCCACGCCCTCGACGTTCGCGGCGGCAGAGATCGCGAAGGTGGTCGACGCAGGCCTCATGGCGACGTCCGTCGAGTCGTTCAGGCCCACTGATCCGTTGACCGCGAGCGAGCTCGCGACGGTGATCGCGAGTCTCGGCGGTCCGATCTCGATCGCTGATCCCGATGCGCCCGTCACGGTTCGAGAGCTCGACGCACGCCTCGTGACGCTCGCAGGGCTACGCCCGGCCGCCCAGGCCATTCGCCTTGCTGCCGTCGCCGCCGAGCTCGGGCCGCGGCCGTGGCTGGGAACGGAGACGGTCGCGCGCATGCTCGGGCTCCGCGTGAATCGCCCGCGCGAGGAAGACGAATTCGAGCTCCAGCTCACTCAGCCCGTGACCAGGGCGGAAGCCGCGTTGAGCATCGCCGTCTACCTCGGTCTCACCGAGCTCGACCGAGAGGCCGTTCGCTCGGCCGCTGAGGCGTTCTCGTTCCCGGCGCTGACGGAATGGCAGCGCGTCGTCGTCGCGCGTGGGCTCCGGCTCGTAGGCGCGCCGTATGTCTGGGCCGGGACGTCGGAGCGACCGCAGCACCTCTTCGGGAAGGTTCTCCCTGGTGGCTTCGACTGCTCGGGCTTCGTCTGGCGCGTGTACAAGCTCCAGCCTTGGAGCGCGGCGCCGAGCCTCTCGCGAGTGCTCGTCGGCAGGACGAGCTACGCGATGAGTGGCGAGGTTGCGCGCTCGGCCAGGGTTCCTCGCGGCGCGCTTCAACCGGGCGATGTCGTGTTCTTCGGCTCGCGTGGCCCGCGTTCGTCGCCAAGCGAGGTCGGCCACATGGGCATCTACGTCGGAAACGACTGGTTCGTGCACTCGTCGCGGTTCGGCACCACGCTCGCGCCGATGACCGACTGGTACGACAAGACCTTTGCCTGGGGCCGAAGCCCACTCGTCGAAGCGGGCCTCGAGTACTGAACCTTCGGCGGCTGCGCTGATGCCCTGAGGTACAACCCACCTCGTGGTGTCGCGGTCTGTTCGCCTCTCGAGCCCGGAACGCGTCCTGTTCCCCGACGACGGGATCACGAAGCAGGACCTGTTCGAGTACTACCGCGCGATCGCGCCGGTGCTCGTCCCGCACCTGCGCAACCGGCCGTTCACGATGAAGCGCTCGCCTCACGGAGTGGCCGGGGACGTCTACTTCCAGAAGCAGGCGCCGAAAGGGATGCCGTCCTGGATCCCGACGCGCACCTTCCGTACCTATCCGCGCGAGGGCGGGTCGCGGCTCGTCGACTTCCCGCTCGTCAACTCGCCGGAGGCGCTCCTCTGGATGGTGCAGATGAACTGCATCGACATGAACGCGTGGTACTCGCGCATCGACAAGCCCGAGCGGCCGGACTTCGTGCTCTTCGACCTCGACCCGCCGGACGGCGGCTTCGCACTCGCGATCCGTGTCGCGCACCTGATCCGCGAGGAGCTCGAGCGGGTCGAGCTCGAGTCCTACGTCAAGACGAGCGGGGCCGACGGGATCCACGTGCTCGTCCCGATTGCGCGTCGTGCGACGTACGAGCAGACGTACGCGTTCGCGGAGCGCGTGGCGCGCGGCCTCGAGGAGCGGCACCCGGGGCTCGTCACGACCGAATGGCTGAAGCGCAAGCGCGAGGGCGTGCTCGTCGACCACCGTCAGAACGCTCGCGGCAAGACGATCGCCTCGGTCTACTCGGTGCGGCCGAAGCCGGGCGCGCCGGTCTCGACACCGCTTCGCTGGGACGAGTTGACCGAGGACCTGACGCCGCGTCGTTTCGGGATGCGTGAGGCGCTCGAGCGCGTCGAACGCCTCGGCGACCTGTTCGAGCCCGTGCTCGCGGGCGGGCAAGCGCTCGGGCGTGCCATGAAGAAGTCGCGCTCGTTTCGTCCCGTTGCATGAGAACGCCGCAAAATGCGGCATTCCGATCCGCACCGCTCTTGACGGCATCGGAAGGGCAGCATAGGTTGGCCATCGCACCGAGCACGGAGCGCGAGTAGGTCGAAGCTCAGCCTGGCGGCACTACGCGGAAGCGGAAGGTCACTGGGTCGAGTGGACGAAAGCGCCACCGGCTCGGTGAACTCTTTTCTCGGTTCGTTTGCCGTCCTCGGGTAGAGGAACGGCCTCGTCGAGCGATGGAGCGTGCCGGGATCGAACCGGCGACCTCCGGCTTGCAAAGCCGGCGCTCTCCCAGCTGAGCTAACGCCCCAAGCGAGTCAAGTGTAGAGAGCTGCGGCGGCGAAGCCGACGCCTTTAGGGACTGTCGCGATCGAGAGTCCGCTCATGCGGATTCTCGATCTGCGGGGACGTGGGGTGTAGAGACGTCACGAGCTGGGCGACTCTCCACGCAGGCCCTTGTGCTCGAGGGCGCGCAGGCTGTCACCGAAGCCGTGCTCCTTCGTCGCCTCACGGGTTTCGCGCTCGAGGCGGCGCAGGCGCTCGTCGAGCTCGTCCATCTCGGCACGGCTCGGGATGACAGGCCCGGCGTCGACCACGCCAAGACGAGCGTTCTCGGCCAGGCTGGCTTCGCGGGTCGCGAGGTCTGCGCTCCGGGCCGCAAGCTCCGCCTGCGTTCGCGCGAATGCCTTCTCCGCCTCGTGAAGGGCGGCAATGCGCTCCTCGATGTGTGTGAGGCGCTCCTCCGGAGTCTCCGCGGCGGCTGCCGCGCGTCTCGCGAGATCGGACTCCATGCGCAGGAGCGCCTGCTCGCGCGCGGTGAGCTCCCGCTCGCGTCGGTTGAGCTCCTGTGCGTGTGCCGCGAGGCCGACCTGGGCGTGTTCGACTGCGTCGTCGTGGCCACCGGTGCCTCGGCCGGGGCGCTGGTTCACGCGCGCGACCGCGTCGGCGAGCTCCCGTTCGCGCTGCTCCACCGAGGCGACGCGCTCGGTCAGCTCACGGCGGAGCCGTCCGAGCTCCTGTTCGGCGGCGATGCGGATCGCGTGCAGGCGCTCCTGCTCGCTCTCAATCGAGATGGGCTCGGTCTTCTGCTTGCCGAATAAGGCCACGCGCCGATGATATGCGCGGGCCGGCCGCTCTCTCCTGCCTCGAGACTACGCTGCGCGCTCGAGGCGCTCTTCGGCGCGAGCGCGACGCACGATCTCCTCGCGCTCGCCGAAGACAAGGCGGGCCTTCTCGATTCGAAGCGACTGCCAGAGAGTCTGGAGGCGCTCGTCGAGCTCTTTGATTTGGTCTTTCACGGACGTGTCGAGACCCTCGGAGAGCCGGTGCCAAAGCACCTGGCGCTCCTCCGAGAGCTGTTCGATCTCCGTATGGATCTGATCTGTGGTCACGCGTCCTAGAACGCTTTCCCACCCACTCGAATTCCCGAAACTCAGTCGTATCCGAGGCCCGCTATCTGCTCCTCGTCGAGGCCGAAATAGTGGCCCAGCTCGTGCAAGACGGTGATGCGGATCTCGTCGCGGAGCTCGGCCGGATCGGGGAACGATTCCTCGAGGGGAAGGCGGTAGATCGAGATCGTGTCGGGGAGAACGCCGGCCATGTCGCCGCGTTCGGGGAGCGGAACGCCGTGGTAGAGACCGAGTAGGTCGGGATCGTCCGGGTGCTCGTCCTCGACGACGACGGCGACGTTCTCGAGCGCAGCGGCGAGGTCGGGAGGAAGCTCGTCGAGCGCTGCGCGCACGTGGTCGTCGAACGTCACCGGATCACGAGCGCCATCAGCGCCTTCTGCGTGTGCAGCCGGTTCTCCGCTTGCTCCCACGCGAGACAGCGCGGGCCGTACAGAACCTCGGACGTGATCTCCTCGCCGACGTGCGCCGGGAGGCAGTGCATCGCGACCGCATCGGGATCGGCGAGGGCGAGCAGGGCGTCGTCGATCCGGTACGGCGCGAGGTCGCGCATGCGTCGGTCGCGGTCGGCTTCCTGGCCCATGCTCGTCCAGACGTCGGTGTAGACGGCAAGCGCGCCTTCGACGGCCTGCCGTGCGTCGGAGACGACGTCGACGCTGCCGCCGCTCGCGACCGCGTCCTTCGCGGCGGCTGCGACGACGTCCGCGTTGGGCTCGTAGCCTGGCGGCGTCGCGACGACGATGTGGATCCCGAACCGCCCGGCGATGCGCAGCAGGGAATGACACACGTTGTTGCCGTCCCCGACATACGCGACTCGCAGACCGGAGAGCGTCGCCGAAGCGCTCGCGCAGCGTCATCGCGTCGGCGAGCGCCTGGAGCGGGTGTGCGAGATCCGTGAGCCCGTTGATCACCGGGATGGAGGCGTGCTCGGCGAACTCCTCGACCTCGTCCTGCTCGAACGTCCGGATCATGAGCGCTGACAGGAAGCGGGAGAGGACGAGCGCGGTGTCGCGGTAGGACTCGCCGCGAGCGAGCTGGAGCTCAGCGGCTGGGAGGAACAGGGCCATCCCGCCGAGCTCTGCGATTCCCACCTCGAACGCGACGCGCGTCCGCGTCGACGGCTTGTGGAAGATGAGGCCGATCGTGCGCCCCGGGAGAACGCGGAGCTCGGGCCGTCTGGCACGCTCGGCCTTCAGCTCGTCGGCGAGGTCGAGCAGCATCTCCAGCTCGGTGCGCGACCACGAGGCGATGCGGGTGAAGCTCCTGCCCTTCAGGTCCGTGGGTACGCCCGGCATCGCGCCAAGGTACAGCGCCCGAGTCGATAGAGTCGCACCCGTGTCCAGGTTCGGTGAAGCCTTGAACGGCCAGGTTGCGTACGAGTTCGCCGCGTCGCAGCAGTACATCGCGATCGCCGTCTACTACGACGCCGAGAATCTCTCACAGCTCGCCGCGCACTTCTATCGGCAGGCGGTCGAGGAGCGAAACCACGCGATGATCATGGTGCAGTACCTCCTCGATGCCGACGAGGACGTCGTGACTCCGGGCGTCGAGGCTCCGCAGACGGCGTTCTCCGACGCCGTCGCTCCCGTCTCTCTCGCCCTCGCGCAGGAGAAGCGCGTGACGGAGCAGATCGTCGAGCTCGTGAAGCTCGCGCGGGACGAGGGCGAGCTCGTCGGCGAGCAGTTCCTCCACTGGTTCCTCCAGGAGCAGCGCGAGGAGGTCGCGTCCATGACCGAGCTGCTCGCCGTCGTCGAGCGCGGACGAGACAACCTGCTGAGCGTCGAGGAGCACCTGAGCCGTTCGGCGGGTGGCGAGAACCCCCTCGAAGCCGGCGCGCCTCCGGCGGCCGGCGGCGCTCTCTAGAACCGCATGCACGAGATCCGGTTGCGCACGGAGCGGCGGAGCCACGTCGTGGATATCAGCGCCGACGTGCGGAGCGCCGTGGATGGCTCGCACGGATCCGCCGTGCTCGTCTACGTGCCGCACACGACGGCAGGCGTGACGATCAACGAGCACGCAGACCCCGAGCTCGCGCTCCGATCTCGAGAATGCTCTCGAGCGGGTCGTGGGTGACGAGTGGCCGTGGCGCCACGACGACCAGGACGGCCCGAACGCACCGTCGCACGCCCGTGCGTCTCTGATCGGCCCGAGCGTGCTCATTCCGCTTCGTGAGGACGGCTCGCTGGCTCTCGGTACGTGGCAGGGGATCTTCTTCTGCGAGTTCGACGGTCCACGGGATCGCACCGTCTACGTCAGCGTCCTCACGTGATCGAGGTCACCGGGCTCAGCAAGCGGTTCGGCTCGACCCTGGCCGTAGACGACCTGACCTTCTCCGTGAAGCCCGGGACGATTACGGGATTCCTCGGGCCGAACGGGGCGGGCAAGTCGACGACGATGCGGGCGATTCTCGGGCTGGTCAGACCGACTGCCGGGACCGCGACCGTGCTGGCTCAGCAGTACCGTGAGCTCGATCAGCCGGTCCGCCGGGTCGGCGTCTTGCTCGAGACCTTCGATGCCCATCCGGGCAGGTCGGGTCGGAATCACCTTCGTGTGCTCGCCCTGGCTGGGGGGATTCCAAAGACGCGTGTGGACGAGGTGTTGTCGCTCGTCGACCTCGGGCAGGCCAGCCGTCGGCGCGTGAAGGGCTACTCGCTGGGGATGCGACAGCGGCTGGGACTCGCAGCCGCGCTTCTCGGCGATCCGGAGGTTCTCGTTCTCGACGAGCCCGCCAACGGCCTCGACCCGCAGGGCATCCGGTGGCTTCGAGACTTCCTGCGCACGCTCGCTGCCGAAGGCCGGACGATCCTCGTGTCGAGCCATGTGCTGGCAGAGGTCGCCCAGACAGTCGACGAGGTCGTGATCATTCATCGCGGGCAAGCTCGTTCAGCAGGCGCTGATGGCCGAGCTCGAAGCGATGGCGGCGGGCTCGACGACCGTTCGCTCCCCCGAGGCCGAGCGGCTCGGAGCGCTGCTGGCCGACGCTGACATCGGAGCGCGCGCAGTCGGCGAGCGGACGGCTGGCAGTTGCCGCGCCGCCCGAGCGGGTCGGAGAGATCGCGGCGGCGAATGGCGTCGTGCTCCACGAGCTCTCCGTCGAGCGCGCGACGCTCGAGGAGGTCTTCCTCGAGCTCACCGGCGATCCGGGGGAGCGCGGAGCGTGACGCGTCTCTTTGCAGCTGAGCTCCTGAAGCTCAGGACGCTGCGCTCGACGTGGGGCTTCGGCTTCGTCGCGCTGGCGTTCGGCGCGCTGGTAACTGCGGGAAACATCGGTGGAGCGACGGAGTCGGATCGGCTCGATCCCGAGCTGCAGCTTCGGATCGTGCTCGACGCCGCGTTCCCCGCCTCGATCCTCGCGATCCTTATCGGAATCATCCTCGTGACGAACGAGTTTCGTCATGGCACGATCGCGCGGACGCTTCTCGCGACGCCGCGCCGCGGACGATTCGTGGCCGTCAAGCTGCTCACGGGCGGGTTCGCCGGCGCTGCGCTCATCGTCTTGATGTTCGTCGTGATCGCGGTGACGGCGATCGTCTGGCTGGGCATCCTCGATGTCCCGCTCGCGCCCGGCGAGGCGGCGGACGGGCTGGGGAGGGCACTCTTCGCCGTCGTGTTGGCCGGGACGTTCGGGGCCGCCATCGGCGCCGCGGTTCACTCGCAGGTAGGGGCTCTCGTGGGAACGCTCGTGTGGATGTTCGTGCTCGAGCCGATCTGCTGGGTGCTGCTGGGACTGCTCGACCTCGACCGCATCGCGGACTACTTACCGGCTGCGTCGCTCGGCGGTCTCGTCGACTCCGAGGGGGGCGACGTGCCCTGGCTCGCCTCGGCGGGTGCCTTCCTCGGCTGGATCACCGTGGCGACCGTGCTCGGGGTGCTCCGTACGAGGCGACGAGACATCACCTAGACGCCGCTACGCTGGGGCTCGCCGTGGCCGCGCCAGTTCGCAAGGGGGAGGAGCTCGAGCTCCGAATCGACTCGCTCGCCTTTGGCGGGAGCGGTGTTGCGCGCCATGACGGGTTCGTCGTCTTCGTCCGGGGCGGTGTGCCCGGTGACGACGTGCGCGCGCGAGTCACCAAGGTGAAGCGCGGGTTCGCGGAGGGCGTCGTGACGGACATCGTCGCACCGAGCTCTGCGCGCGTCCATGCGCCGTGCCGGCACTTCGGCGTCTGTGGCGGCTGCCGCTTTCAGGATCTGGCCTACGAGGTGCAGGTCGAGGAGAAGGAGCGCCAGGTGCGTGACGCGCTCATTCGCATCGGCCGTTTCGTGGAGCCGCCGCTCGAGCCGATCGTGCCGGCGGCCTCCCAGTTCGGATACCGGAACAAGCTCGAGTACTCCTTCACGACGATCGAGGACGGCCTCGACCTCGGGTTCCATCGTGCCGGACGCTGGGACGAGGTCATCGGCATCGAGGAGTGCCTGCTGACGACCGATCTCGGCAACGCGATTCGGCTCGCAGTGCGCGGCTGGGCGCGAGAGGAGGGCCTCGAGGCGTACGACCAGTCGTCGGGCACGGGGTATCTGCGTCACCTCGTGGTTCGTGAGGGCCGAAACACCGGGCAAGCGCTCGTCGTGCTCGTCACCGCACCCGGCGAGCGCTTCGAAGCCGGCTACTTCGTGGACGTCCTGCGGCGGTTTCCCGAGGTGCGGTCGGTGCACTGGGCGATCAACGACACACCTGCCGAGCAGACGAACCTACCGACGAAGCTCCTCTGGGGCGCCGAGGCGATCGAAGAGGAGATCCTGGGTCTGCGCTTCCGCGTCCGTCCGTCGGCGTTCCTGCAGACGAACACCGAGATGGCCGCGACGCTGTACGAACTCGCGCGCGAGTACGCGCAGCTCACCGGTGACGAGAACGTCTACGACCTCTACTGCGGCACCGGCACGATCGGACTGGCACTCGCCGGCCACGCCAAGTCCGTCTGGGGACTCGAGATCTCCGAGGAAGCGGTCGCGTGCGCGATCGAGAACGCCGAGCTCAACGGCATCGAGAACGCAAGCTTCTTCGCGGGGAACGTGGGCCAGACGATCGAGGAGCTTCGGGAGGAGGCCGGCGACCCTGACCTCGTCGTCGTGGATCCTCCGCGTGCAGGGCTTGCCGGGAAGGCGCTGCGTCGTACGGGCGCGCTCGGAGCACCGCGAATCGTCTACGTGTCGTGCAATCCGACCACCCTCGCGTCGGATCTCCAGGTGCTCCGCGACGAGTACGGCTATGAGCTCGAGCGCTGCAGGCCCGTGGACATGTTCCCGCACACGCCACACGTCGAGTCGGTCTCCTCGCTCACCCTGTCTCGGTAGGGCGCGCCCGCGCGCGTCGGACGTCGCGCCAGAGCAGGTCGGCGTTGGGGAGAAGGAATCCCAGGCAGACCGCGGGCAGCGCCGGGAGTCCCGCGACCTCGTCCCAGTACCAGACGAGCGCAAGCGTCGCGCCGAGGCAGGCGGTCATCCCGATCCACGTCGCGGCGACGCGCAGGTGGAAGCGGTCGGCGGCTGCGAGGAACAGCGAGAAGAAGAGGATGTCGGGCGGGCCGATGTTCACGACCGCGCTCTCGCCCGGGCTCGGGAACCCGATTGCGACCTGCTCGAAGATTCCGGGCCGCTGCTCCACCACGTACTCGGTCGGCCCTGCGGCCACCGACCAGATATCGACCCACGGCACGAGCACGGCGACCAAGGTCAGCCACCAGAGATCCTCGAAGAGCGTGAGAAACGTGAACCCGGCCAGCGCGTAGCACGCGAGCTTCGCGACGTTGGCCGCCGACTCGAGATCGATCACTGAGAGCCCGACGGCGAGCACGCCGGCACCGGCGGCGAGGACAAGCGGAGACTTCGTGCCGAGCCGCGCGACAGGGAGCGCGAGCCAGATCGCGGCAGCGAACGCCGGAAGCACGACCAGCGCGTAGAACGCCACGTCGAACCCGGATGGGAGCTCCGGCAGGTGGCGAGCGCCGGCGCCGTACGCGACCAGGACGACGAGGAGCGCGGCGAGCGCCGCGGCTCGCCGTCGACTCAATATGGAGGCTGCTCCGCCCACCAGGGGCCGAGCGCCTTGAAGGCGTTCCAGAAGGCGGTCTTCGCGGGCGCCTCGTCGAGTGCTTCGTCGATGTCGGGAGTCACGAGCGCCTGGATCGTGGGGGTAAACCGCTGGATCGTGCCGAGCGCGGTCGCGTCGAGCCGATCCGAGAGTGGGAACTGGAGCTCGTCGACGAACGCGACACAGCGCTCTCCCATCGTCACGACGAGCTTTGGCTGGACGATGTGGAGCTCCCGCGTGAGCCACGACGCGGCGTCCTCCGGGTCCTCGGTGCCGAACTTGAGGCAGTTCGTGCCGTAGACCGACAGCGGATCGACGCGCAGGCGTTGGAGAGACTTCAGCACCGCCTGCCCCGAACGGCCGAAGAACGCGACGCCTTCCTGGATCTCGGCGGGCTGCGGCGAGAGCTTCAGCAGCATGATGTCCGCAAGCGGATGCCCCGATCCGACGACGGGCACACGCAGCTCGTCTCCGGAGCGCGCGAGCTCGTCCCCGAGCTCGTTGATCTCGGAGATTGCCTTCTTGAGATACCGCTCGTAGATCTCGTCGGTGGGCACGGAGGCGGGCACGGAGTCGGGAGCACCCTTCTCCCTCAGAGGACCCTTTCCTTGACCTGCGCCACCCACTTGAGGGACTGCAGGTACGCGAGCGACTTCGGTCGGCGCAGGATCTCGGCCGAGCGGAGCGACAGCAGGAACTCCTCGGGTCCGTCGAAGCGACGCATCCGGACGACGCCGGTTCCCACGCCTTGCAGGACATGGGCGTCCGATCCTGCACCCTGGAGCAGCCGGTACTTGCGCGCGAAGCGGAGCGCCTCGTCGTTGAAGGAGTCGCGCAGGAGCCGCGCGTTGTACACCTCGAACACGTCGATCTCCGCGAGGTGGCGATGGATCGTCGCGGGGTCGGGAATGGCGTGCAGGCGATCGAATGGATGGGGCAGATAGACGAGGCCGCCCTGCTCGCGGATCGCCTCGATCGTGTCGGCGAACGACATGCCGCGCGGGATCTCTTCCTCGAGGAAGAGTCCGATCACCTCGCCCTGATTGTCGGTCTTGACCTCCTCGCCGGGGATGACGACGAGGTCTCGTCCGCGTGCGAGCTCGACGGCCTCGAGCGCGCCACCGAAGACGTTGTGATCGGTGACGGCGATGCCGCCGAGGCCGATCTCTTCAGCGTGGTCGAGCAGGTCCTCCGCGGGAATCGAGCAGTCGTGCGACCAGTCGGTGTGGAGGTGCAGGTCGATCGTGATCCAGTCGCGGCCGGCGAGCGGGTCGTCCGGTGCCGCACGCGGAGCACGCCGCTTGTGGGCCAGCCTCGAGTAGACCGCGTCGAGCTCTCGCGGCAACCGTCGTCGAAGCTCTGCGTCTCGGCCCGGGCGCGTGCGTCGCGAGCGGCCGCCTGTCGGGCGGGGTCGTCGCCGATGAGCCGTACGACGTCCTCGGCCACGTCGGCGGCGCTGCCGTCCACCAGCGCAACACTCGCACGCGGCCGCCTCGAGTGCGAGGCGCTCCTCACCTCCCGGCGCGGAGACGAAGATCGCCGCCGGCCCGAGCGCGTCGGCGCGCTGCGCAGTCGTGCGGGTGGCGCGAACGTGCACGCGCGGCCGCAGTCGTCGCGGGATCGCCGGTCGGAAGCCGAGCGGCTTCGTGTGCAGGAGGGCCGCCTCCCACGCCGGCGCGTCGTCGAGGAGACGGAGCAGTGCGCGTGTCGTGGAGCGCCCGGCCGCTTCGAGCTCGATCGAGAGGAGCTGGCGCTTCGGCGCTGGGCCTGAAGAGGCCGAGGTCGACGCCGAGCGGGATGACCCCGTAGTCACCCTCGAACCGCTCGGCGGCCTCCCGCGCGGTCTCCTCGGACGTCGCAAGGAGCGCGTCGATCCGAGTTCGCAGGCGATCGCGGCGTGAGCGTCGCGCCGGGTAGGCGAGGCGATCGACCGAGAAGAAGGTCGCTGCGATCAGAGCATGCGTCGAGGTGAGCGCGAGGTACGAAAGGCTCGGCAGACCTGGTTCGAAGCCGTGAACCACGTCGAAGCGGCCGTGGGTGAGAGCGAGTCGGAGGTTCGCCCGCACCGCCACCGGGACGCCCATGTTCGTTCGGCGCGACAGCGGGATCGAGGGCCCGACCGCGATGACCTCTGCGTCGGTGCCGCGTTGGAGCGCCCGGCGACCGGCGAGCAGGTCGCGTGCACGCGATGACGGCGCGAGCACCGTCACCTCGTGACCGAGCTCGCGAAGCGCGGCGGCTGCCCCCTGCACGTGCGCGTTCACCTCGTGTGGCTGCGACCACGCAAACGGCGTGACGAAGCAGATGCGCAGGCTCACACGTCGCAAGTTACAAGCTGCCGCTTGCGACGGCCGTGGTCACGATTGAGGCACGCGCCGTCGGAGCAGGAGCCGCTCGCCCGGCTGGAGCTCGACGGCGAGCCCCTGACCGGATCGGGTCGCCACGAGCTCGACGTCGTCCACCGACGCGAGCACGCGTGCGTCCGGATCCGGTGTCTCCGCGCGAAAGCGTTCGAGCACGGGAATGAGGAAGTAGCAGACACCGGTAAGGATCCACGTCACGGCGAGCGCTTTCCCGATCGCGTCGGACTCGTGATCCCAGACCGCGTAGATCGACAGCGAGGCAGCGAAACCCGCGAGCAACCCGGTGCCAATCGCGAGCGGCGTCAGCCGCGGCGACTGGGCGAGCAGTCGTGCAGTCACCGCGACCAAGGTGGCGACGAGGGCGAGAGCGCCGGCCCACCCGTAGCGCCAGTGATCTCCGCCTCCGTCGAACGCGAAGTCCCAGATCGCGTACGCGAGGAGACCGAGCCCGATCGGTGAGACGACGATCGCGACTCGGCCGAGTAGGGCGTTGCCGCGCTCGACGAGCAGCAGCCCGGTTATGAGTGTCCCGCCGGCGAGGAGCAGAGCCGCAAGCGTCCCCAGGATGCGGCCGTCGGTGTCCGAGAAGTCACCTCTGAGGACGGCCGCGAGTGCGATCAGCGCGGCGACGACAAGGCTCGCCGCCGCACCGATCCAGAAGATGCGCGCAAGGCGCCGGCGCGTCACGCCTTCGCGGCCGCCTTCGTCTTCTTCACCGCGTTGCGGACGATGAAGCGCTCGATGTCCTCGTGCGCCTCGTCGTCGCGGATCTGCTTCGGCGGCGACTTCATGAGGTACGCGCTCGGCGCCTCGAGCGAGCCCGCGATGCCGTTGTTCAAAGCGAGCTTCGCCAGCCGGACGGCGTCGATGACGATGCCGGCCGAGTTCGGCGAGTCCCAGACCTCGAGCTTGAGCTCGACGTTGAGCGGCACGTCGCCGAAGGACGAGCCCTCCATGCGGATGTACGCCCACTTGCGGTCGGTGAGCCACGGGACGAAGTCCGACGGACCGACGTGGACGTTGTCGGCGCCGATGTCGTAGTCGAGCATCGACGTGACCGCGTTCGTCTTGGAGATCTTCTTCGACTCGAGGCGCTCGCGCTCGAGCATGTTGCGGAAGTCGGAGTTGCCGCCGACGTTCAGCTGCATCGTGCGGTCGAGGTGGACGCCGCGGTCGCCGAAGAGCGTCGTGAGCACGCGGTGGGTGATCGTCGCGCCGACCTGCGACTTGATGTCGTCGCCGATGATCGGGCAGCCGGCCTCCTCGAAGCGCTTCTGCCAATACGGCTCGCGCGCGATGAAGACGGGCATGCAGTTCACCATCGCGACGCCCGCCTCGAGGATCTGCTCCGCGTACCACTTCGTCGCCGCCTCGGAGCCGACGGGGAGGTAGTTGACGACGACGTCCGTGCCGGTCTCCTTGAGGATCTTCACGACGTCGTCGGTCTGGCCGGGCGCCTTCTCGACGACCTGGGCCATGTACTTGCCGATGCCGTCGTGCGTCATGCCGCGTGAGACCTTCACGCCGGTCTTCGGGACATCCGAGAACTTGATCGTGTCGTTGGGATGCGCCCAGATCGCGTCGGCGAGATCGACGCCGACCTTGCCCTTGACGACGTCGAATGCGGCGGTGAACTCGATGTCCGAGATGTGGTACCCGCCGAGGTCGACGTGCATGAGGCCGGGAACCGAGTCTTCGGGCTTCGCGTCCTTGTAGTACTCGACTCCCTGCAGGAGCGAGTTGGCGCAGTTCCCTACTCCGATGATCGCGACGCGCACCTTGTCCTTGGCGCGCGCGCCGTTCTTCGAGCCGTTCGTTGTGGCCATGAGCTTCCTTCCCTTTCGATTGCTCTGAGCCGGAACGCCAAGACCGTCGGCGAGCGCGGCGAGGATGACGTCGTTCGCGTTGGAGTCGCGCCGCGACGCCTCCGCATGGATCGCGTCCTTCAGCTCCTGCGGACACGCGGAGGAGAAGGACGGGGCTGGAACCTGCTAGCACTTTGCGTCGTCGACCGGTCGGTGTGTGGCGAATGCCAAAGCTCTGGGCGAGGATGCCTGTGGCGACATCATTGACATTCGAGCCTTGGCGAGCCGTCTCGCGAACCAGGGCTTCCTTAAGCGGAGCAGGCATCCTGACAAGGATGGCCGCTCTCTGTGGGTGAATTGCTAGCAGTCAAACTGCTAGCAAAGTATCACGCTTCGGCGAGCTCGCGCAACTGCCGGCGGACGAGGAGCATCCTCTGCACGACCGTTATCCACGCAATCGTGGCAAGGATGTAGATCGGCCACTGCAGCCAGCCCCACGGAGCGAGAAAGAGGCCGACCGAGATGAGGACGACGCGCTCGACGCGCGAGCCGAAGCCGACGTCGGCGCGGAGGCCGAGCGCTTCGGCCTTCGCGCGCGTGTACGAGACGAGAAACGAGCCGATCACCGCGGCGAACGTGGCGACCAGCGCGATCTCGTTCCCGTCGCGCATGAACACGAGCCCGATTGCCGTGAGCATCGCCGCCTCGCCGAGGCGATCGAACGTCGAGTCGAGGAAGGCGCCGAACACGGTTCCCTTGCTCGCAGCGCGGGCGAGCGCTCCGTCGAGGATGTCCGCCACGGAGCCGATCACGAAGAGCGCGCCACCGAGCCAGAAGAAGAGCTTCTCGTTGCGCTCCTCGAAGCCGACGAGGACGGCTCCGGCGAGACAGAGCGAGACGCCCGCGAGCGTGAGCATGTCCGGGGTGAGCTTCGTCTTCGCCACCCCGCGCATGGAGCGCTGCAGGATCTCGCGCGCGGCCTGCGTGTACTCCTGCTTGACGCGATCGAGCTGGTTGACGCGGGCCGGCTCGGAGGCCGGCTGCTCGTCGGTCATGCGCGCTGCAGTCGCAGCGCGTGAACCCGACGCAGTGCCCAGCCGGTCGCGAGCGCGAGCGCGAAACCGGCGACGACGTCGAGCCAGTAGTGGTTCCCGGTCGAGATGACGGCGAACCCGACCCAGGCGGGCCACGCGAGCCACAGCGCCTTCGCGAGCCTCGACTTCACGACGCCGAACATCACGATGCCGACGATGAGCGCGTCCATCGAGTGCAGGCTGGGCATCGCCGCGTACGGGTTCGAGGCGAACGCGATGAGCCCCGAGTCGTGGTTGACCGAGGAGTACTGCGCGAGCGTGTCCACGAAGCCCCACTCGGGGAACATCCGCGGGGGAGCTGTCGGCACGAGGATGTACCCGACGAGGCCGGCGAGGTTCGCGACGATGAGCCAGTTACGGAAGCCGGTGAAGCGCTCGTGGTGCTTGAAGTAGACCCAGAGGAGCGTTGCGCCGACGACGGCGAACTGCGAGAGCCAGTAGGTGTACGACGTCAGCAGGATCATGAGCGACGATCCGTCGACGAATCGCTGCACGGCCGGCTCGAAGAGTGCGCCGAGCGCCTGCTGCTGGCGGAGGATCCACTCGCCGTTGTGGAACGCGGTGACGACGTCGCGGTCGGCGGCGCCTCGAGCGAGCTGGTACGCCACGTAGAAGCCCATCCAGATCATGAACTGGAGAGCCAGATGCGCCCAGCCGCGTGGCAGGCGCCGGGATGTCTCGGCGACGAAGCTCGACACGACGTTCCGATTCTAACGTGGTCGTCCGCGGGTGGATTCCCCGTCGGCGGAACATCTCGAAACCTCAGCCGGGTCGATCAGTAGCACCTGATCGACGCGCCGGCTTGCTCGACTTGAGCCGATCCTGTGCCAACGCCATGCTGGCCGGATGGCTACGCGCTACGGCGTGCGGGTGTGGCTCGCCCTCGTGACGGTGTACCTCGTCTGGGGCTCGACGTTCATCGCGCTCGCGATCGTCATCCGCGACCTGCCGCCGTTTCTCGCGATGTCGATTCGGCATCTCGTCGCAGGAGGCGTGCTGCTCGCGTTCGCGCTCCCGCGCGGCGATCGCGCCGGCGATCCGGATCGGCCGGCGGCAGGTCGGCGCCGCGTTCGTCTTCGGCGGGCTTGCTGTTCGTGACGGGGCACGGCTTGCTGGCGTGGTCCCAGCAGACGGTGCCCGCAGGCGTGGCGGCGCTCCTCGTGGGGACGATCCCGATCTGGATGGCCCTCTTCGACCGCGTCGCGTTCGGAAAGCGTCTCGCGGTCGGTGCCTACCTCGGCATCGCCGTCGGCTTCGCCGGGCTGGCGTTCCTCTTCGACCCGTTCGGCGAGGGATCGGTCGATCGCGTCGGCGCTCTCGTGATCGTCGTGAGCGCGATGTGCTGGGCGATCGGATCTCTGTACTCACGCGGCGCGCCGCTACCCAGTCGCCCTCTCGTCTCCGCCGGCCTCGCCTCGCTCTGCGGCGGCATCCTGCTGACGGGCTACTCCGTCGTCTCGGGCGAGATCGGCGACGCGACGTGGACGAGCGACGCGCTCCTCGCTCTCGCCTACCTCATCGTCGTGGGCAGCTTCGTCGGTTTCACCGCCTACGTGTGGCTGCTTCGGGTGGCTCCGATCTCGCTCGTCTCGACGTACGCCTACGTCAATCCGATCGTCGCGGTCGCGCTCGGCTGGCTGATCCTCGACGAGACCGTCACGGTGCAGATGCTCGTTGCGGGTGCGGCCGTGCTCGTCTCGGTCGCCGTGATCCTGCGGTCGGGCGGGACGAGCCTCGAGCCCGGCCGTGGCCTGTTCACGAAGGAACGGCCGATCGCTGCCGCGGCCGCGACCGAGCCGTCTGCGTAGCGTCGCTCACCCGCCGATGTACGACATCTCGACCTTGCGCAGCGCCGAGGTGCCTTCGGTGCGGATCTCGGAGTAGCGGTCGGCGCGGCGTGTCCACACGCCGCGGATCGTCTCCTCGAGCTCGCCCGCGGAGTCGGAGCGGAGCAGCGCGCGGAGGTCGTGACCGCGAATGGCGAAGAGGCAGGTGTAGAGCTTCCCGTCCGCGGAGATCCGCGCTCGCGTGCAGTCGCCGCAGAAGGGCTGCGTGACCGAGGCGATGACGCCGATCTCGCCCGCGCCGTCGAGGTAGCGGTAGCGCTCCGCCACCTCGCCTCGATATGCGGCGTCGACGGGCTCGAGCGGGAACTCGGCGCCGATCGTCGAGACGATCTCGGCTGCCGGGACGACGGCGTCGAGGCGCCAGCCGTTCGTCGCGCCGACGTCCATGAACTCGATGAAGCGAACCGTATGCCCCGTTCCACGAAAGCGGCGAGCGATGTCGAGGATCGACGACTCGTTCAGCCCGCGCTTCACGACGACGTTGACCTTGACCGGAAGCCCGGCGGCGGCGGCGGCGTCGATCCCCGCGAGGACGCGGGCGACCGGGAAGTCGACGTCGTTCATCGCGCGGAAGACCTCGTCGTCGAGCGAGTCGAGGCTGACCGTGATCCGCGAGAGCCCGGCGTCGGCGAGTGCCTGCGCCTTCTGCGCGAGAAGCGCCGCGTTCGTCGTGAGCGTGACGTCGAGGTCGTCGCCGAGCGCTGCCAGCCGGGCGATCAAGAGCTCGAGATCGCGACGCAGGAGCGGCTCGCCGCCTGTGATCCGCAGCTTCTGCACACCGAGGTCGACGAAGACGCGCGCGACCCGCTCGATCTCCTCGAACGTGAGGAGCTCGCGGCGCGGCAGGAAGCGGTACTCGTGCCCGAAGACCTCCTTCGGCATGCAGTACACACAGCGGAAGTTGCACCGGTCGGTTACCGAGATCCGGAGATCGCGAACCGGCCGGCCGAAGGTGTCCTGAAGGTCCACGCCGTCAAGGTACTAGTCTGAATAGAACATGTGCGACACATGCATTACCGTGCGACACATGAAAATGATCCAGGTTCGCAACGTTCCCGACGAGATTCATCGCGAGCTCAAGGTTCGCGCAGCGCGGCAGGGCGTGTCGCTGTCCGATTACGTCCTCGAGCTCGCGCGCCAGGACGTCAATCTGCCAACCGTCGCGGAATGGATGGCGCGCGTGGAGTCGAGACCGCGCGTCGAAACCGACGTCTCGATCGCCGACATCATTCGCGAGCACAGAGGGCCGCTGCCGGAGTGATCGTGGTCGACGCATCGTCGATCCTGCCCTATCTCGTCAAGGTCGGGGACGACTCCGAGTGGATTGCTACGCGGCTGCGGGCGGAGCCGGCGTTCTCCGCCCCCGAGCTGATCGATCCCGAGGCTCTCAGCGCTCTGCGACGGCTCGTGCTGCAGCGAGTCATCTCGGCAGGCGCTGCGACACACGCTGTCTCGGACCTTCTCAGCGCACGAATCGTCCGCTACCCGCATAGGCCCTTTGTTCGTCGCGCCTGGGAGCTGCGCGGCCAGCTCACGCCGTACGACGGGCTGTATGTCGCCCTCGCCGAGGCTCTCGACGCGACGCTCGTCACGACCGACCGACGGTTGGCGCGCGCAGTCACGACGGTGGAGGTCGCGGTGCCGGCGTAGCGCATAGCCTGCCGCCGGTGAGCCGGCGCGCGCCACTCCTCGCCCTCGTCGGCGTCACCGCGATCTGGGGCGTGACGTTCGTCCAGGTGCAGGATGCGATCGCGCTCTATCCGCTGTTCGCCTTTCTGGCGGTGCGGTTCGCGATCTCGACTGTCGTTCTCGCCCCGTTCGCCTGGAGCTCGCTGCGCACGCTGCCGCGATCCGGGTACGTGGCGGGCATCGGAGTCGGGTTGCTGCTCGCGACGGCATACGGCCTGCAGACGGCGGGGCTCGAGCTCACGACGGTCGCGAGCACCGGGTTCATCACGGGCCTCTACGTCGTCTTCACGCCGCTGCTCGCGCTCGCGTTCTTCGGCACGCCCGTACCGCGGGTGTTGTGGGTGGGCGTCGCGCTCGCCGTCGTCGGGCTCCTCCTGCTGAACGGTGTGCCGGGCGGCTCGGCACTGGGAAATGCGCTCGTGCTTGCCAACGCGGTGTTCCAGGCCTTCCAGATCACCGCGATGGAGCGATTTGCTCCACGGTACGACCCGCGCGCACTGACGTTCCTGATGATGGCGACCTCGTTCGTCGGGTTCACCGTCATTGCCGTGGCGCTCGGCGAGCTCGAGGTGCCGCGCGGAGCGACGGTCTGGGGTGCGCTGATCGTGACCGGCGTATTCGCGGGCGCGCTCGGCTATCTGATCGCGACCTGGGTGCAGGGCCACACGACTGCTGCCCGAGCTGCCCTCGTATTCACGCTCGAGGCTCCGTTCGCCGCGCTCGCCGGAGTGCTGCTCGCGAACGAAGTGCTCGGGTGGATCGGGTGGCTCGGCTGCGCGGTCATGATGGCCGGGATCCTCGTCGCTGAGCCCGCCGCGGCTGCGACGTTGCGGCGCCTGTCTCGCCGAGGGGCAGCGTCCGCGTGACGGCGATCCTTCTCGCGAGCGTCTCGGCGCTGCTCTTCGGCGCGATGACGGTCCTCGTTCGTATCGCGCTCGTCACCGGCGTGCCTCCCGCGGCCGGAACGTTCCTCACGATCGCGCCTGCGTGTGCGCTCACGGGGATCGCGGCGGTGGCTCGTGGGAACTGGGACTTCGCGGAAGCCTGGCCCTATGTTCTCGCGGGCCTGCTCGCGCCGGGTGTCGCGCAGATTCTCTTCACGTTCGCGGTGCGTGACGCCGGAGCATCTCGCACCTCCGTGACGGTCGGGACGGCTCCGCTGTTCGCCGTCGCGACCGCGCTCGTCTTCCTCGACGAGCCGCTCGTCGCAGGGCTGATCCTCGGTGCCGCTCTGATCGTCACGGGCGGCATCGTCCTCGCCAGCGATCGCGCGAGGCCGGAGCACTTCAAGCGCATCGGCCTCGTGTACGCGCTCGTCGGGACGATCGCGTTCGCGACGAGGGACACCGTGATCCGCTGGCTCGGAACCGACGTCGCCGACACCGAACCCGGCGTGGCCGCGTTCGTAGCCATGCTCACGGGGACAGCCGTCTCGCTCGCTTTCGTGGCCTGGACTCGAGCACCTCTCACACGCCCAGCTGCCATCGCGTTCGTGCCGGCCGGAGTCTGCTACGGCCTTTCCTACGTGTTCCTGTTCGAGGCGTTCGCCCGCGGCCGTGTCTCCGTCGTCTCGCCCATCGTCGCCACCGAGGCGCTGTGGGGAGTGGCGTTGTCGTGGCTCGTGTTGCGCAAGTCCGAGCACGTGGGCGCACGGCTCTTCGCGGGCGCGACCCTCGTGGTCGCGGGCGGAGTTCTGATCGGGATCTACCGCTAGGGCAGTCGGTGCTCGAGCGCCTCGAGGCGCTGCTCGATCCGCTCGAGGATCTCGCGGTGGGGATCGTCCTGCGACGGATCGTCCAAGAGTCGCCGCTGGGCGGACGCCATCAGCGCCGAGGTGACGATCGCCGTCGTGATGGATACGCCGGCGACCCCGAAGAACATGACGAACACCGCGACGATCTTGCTGAAACCCGTCTGGGGGATGACGTCGCCGTACCCGACCGTGGTCACGGTCTGCGCCGCCCACCAGACCGACTCTCCGAAGGTGTCGAATTCGCCAGGGGCAAGGAACCGGACGACGGTGGCCGCGAGCAGCGTGATCAGCAAGGTCACGCCCGCGAGGTAGGGGAGGATGCGACCGGAGACGACGGCGCGATTGATACGGGCCAGCCGGCGTTCCGAGAGCAGCTGCATTCGCGTCTAGTTCTCGCTCCGGTCAGCGTGTTCCTCCTGAGAGTGATCTGCTACGGTGTCGCTCAGGTTTTCGCTCACATCACGACTGAAGAAGGAGATACACATGGCCAAGACCATCGGCATCGACCTCGGGACGACCAACTCGTGTATGGCCGTTCTCGAAGGATCCGAGCCCACCGTCATCCCGAACGCCGAGGGCGGACGCACCACGCCGTCCGTCGTCGCCTTCGGGCGGGACGGCCAGCGGCTCGTCGGCGCGCCCGCGAAGCGCCAGCAGGTCACGAATCCCCAGAACACGATCTTCTCGATCAAGCGATTCATGGGCCGCAAGTTCGACGAGGTCTCGGAGGAGATGAAGATCGTCCCGTACGAGGTCGTGAAGGGCGCGAACGACGACGCCCGCGTGACCGCGGAGGGCACGGAGTTCGCCCCGCCGGAGATCTCGGCGATGATCCTTCAGAAGCTGAAGGCCGACGCGGAGGCGTACCTCGGCGAGCCGGTCACGGACGCGGTCGTGACCGTTCCCGCGTACTTCAACAACGCGCAGCGCGAGGCGACCAAGGATGCCGGCAAGATCGCCGGGCTCAACGTCCTGCGGATCATCAACGAGCCGACGGCAGCTGCGCTCGCCTACGGGCTCGACAAGGAAGGCACCGAGCACACGATCCTCGTCTTCGACCTCGGCGGCGGGACGTTCGACGTCTCCGTGCTCGAGCTCGGCGAGGGCGTCTACCACGTCAAGGCGACGAACGGCGACAACCACCTCGGCGGCGACAACTTCGACAAGGCGGTCGTCGACTGGATGATCGCCGAGTTCAAGCGTGACCAGGGGATCGACCTCGGTCAGGATCCGATGGCACTCCAGCGGCTCTACGAGGCCGGCGAGAAGGCGAAGGTCGAGCTCTCGTCGACGATGACGACGCAGATCAACCTGCCGTTCATCACCGCGACGCCGGAGGGTCCGAAGCACCTGGATCTCCAGCTCACGCGGGCGAAGCTCGACGAGCTGGCGCACGACCTGCTCGAGCGAACCGTCGGGCCGACGAAGCAGGCGCTCGCCGATGCAGGCCTCACCGCCGCCGACATCGAGCACGTCGTGCTCGTCGGCGGCATGACCCGCATGCCAGCGGTGCAGGCGAAGGTGAAGGAGCTCATCGGGAAGGATCCGCACAAGGGCGTGAACCCGGACGAGGTCGTCGCTGTCGGCGCTGCGATCCAGGCCGGCGTGCTCAGGGGCGACGTCAAGGACGTCCTCCTGCTCGACGTGACTCCGCTGTCGCTCGGCATCGAGACGAAGGGCGGCGTGTTCACGCGGCTGATCGATCGCAACACGACGATCCCGACGCGGAAGTCGGAGACGTTCACGACGGCCGAGGACAACCAGCCGTCGGTCGAGATCCACGTCGGCCAGGGCGAGTCCGAGATGATCTCGTTCAACAAGACGCTCGGGAAGTTCCAGCTCGTCGGGATCCCGCCGGCGATGCGCGGGATGCCTCAGATCGAGGTCTCCTTCGACATCGACGCGAACGGGATCATCAACGTGTCGGCGAAGGATCTCGGCACCGGCAACGAGCAGCAGATCCGCATCGAGGGCGGCTCGGGTCTCACCGAGGACGAGGTGAGCCGGATGGTCTCGGACGCCGAGTCGCACGCGGGTGAGGCGCATCGCCTGCGGGAGCTTGCGGACGCGCGCAACGCCGGAGAGCAGCTCGCCTACCAGGCCGAGCGCACGCTCGCCGAGCACCGCGACAAGCTGCCCGAGGCCGACGCGTCGACGATCGAGGGGCGGATCATGGAGCTCCGGCAGGCGACCGAGGGCGCCGACCTCGCCGACATCCAGGCGAAGACGACGGCACTCGAGGAGGCGTCTCGCTCGCTTGCGGACGCGATCTATGCCCAGGCGTCGGCGGCCCAGGCGTCTGCTCAGCCTTCGGGCAACGGAGACGGCGCCGCTGACGACGAGGTCGTCGAGGACGCCGACTTCGAGGTGATCGACGAAGAGGAAGCGGCGAAGTCGTGAGCGACGAGCTCACCGAGACGCCGGCGGAACAGCAGGTCGAGGAGTCGGAGCCCGAGGCTCCGGCTCCCGACCCGCTCGAGACCGCGATCGCCGAGCGCGACGCGTACCTCGACGTCGCCCAGCGGGTTCAGGCGGACTTCGAGAACTACCGCAAGCGGGCCGTGCGCGAGCAGGAGCGTCTGGTCGCGCACGCGCACGAGCGGCTCGTCCGTGAGCTGCTCCCGATCCTCGACGATCTTGAGCGCGCCCTCGAGGCTGCCGAGCGGCACGAGGAGGCGCAGCTCGTCGAGGGCGTGAAGCTCGTCGAGCAGTCGCTGCGTACCGCACTGCGCAAGGAAGGTCTTGCCGAGATCGACACCGATGGCGCCTTCGATCCGCATGTCCACGAGGCACTTCTCACACAGCCGAGTGACGACGTCGAGTCGGGCTCGGTGCTCGAGGTCGTGCAGCGCGGATACCGGGTCGGCGATCGCGTGGTGCGTCCGGCGAAGGTGATCGTCGCGGAATGACGCGCAACCCGTACGAGGTCCTCGGGGTCGCCAAGAACGCGTCCGACGAGGACATCAAGAAGGCGTACCGCAAGCTCGCCGGCGAGTTCCACCCGGACCGAAATCCCGGCAACGACGCCGCGGAGGAGCGCTTCAAGGAGGTGCAGGGCGCGTACGACGTGCTCTCCGACGCCGAGAAGCGCAAGGCCTACGACACCTTCGGCACCGCCGACGGGCGCGGTTTCCCGGGTGCGGGCGGTGCGGACATGGGCGGAATGCGGTTCGAGGAGTTCGACCTTTCTAATCTCGGCGATCTGCTCGGCGGCATGTTCGGCGGCGGGCGCGCGCAGCGTGGCGGCAGCCGGCAGCCGATCCGCGGTAACGACCTCGAGACGCACGTCCGCATCTCCTTCGAGGACTCGTTGCAGGGCGTCCAGGTGCGGGTTCCCATCGAGGTCGAGACGGCGTGCTCGGTATGCCACGGCACTGGGGCGGAGCCAGGCACGGCGCCGGTGACGTGCCCGCAGTGCGCGGGTCGCGGTGTCGTCTCCGACTCGCAGGGTCTCTTCGCATTCTCGCAGCCGTGCCCCCGCTGCCGCGGCAACGGCACGGTCGTCGAGAAGCCGTGCAGGCACTGTCGAGGCGCCGGGCGCGAGCGCGTCACCAAGCGCTACGCGGTGAAGATTCCCGCCGGTGCCAAGAACGGCACGAGGGTGCGTCTCAAGGGCAAGGGCGAGGCGGGCCACAACGCCGGCCCCGCCGGCGATCTGTTCGTCGTCGTCGACGTCGAGCCGTCCACGCTCTACGAGCGGCGCGGGTCAGATCTTCTGCTCGACGTGCCGGTTACCTACGCAGAGGCTGCGCTCGGCGCGTCGGTCGAAATCCCGACGCCGGAGGGCCTGGTCTCGCTCAAGGTGCCGAGTGGCACCGAGAGCGGCAAGCTGCTCCGGGTCAAGGGCCGTGGCGTGCCTCACCTGAAGGGCACGGTCGCGGCGACCTCCTCGCGCGCGTTAAGGTCACCGTGCCCAAGAAGCTGACGAAGGCCGAGCGCGAGGCGCTCGAGGGCTATCAGAGGATCTCGCGCGAGGAGCCGCGTGAGCGCTTCGCGGAGGCGAGCTGACGTGCCCGACCGTCCGCGCTACATGATCTCCGTCGCCGCCGACCTCGTCGGCATGCACCCGCAGACGCTGCGGATGTACGAGGCGAAGGGGCTCGTACGGCCTGGCCGCACTCCGGGTGGGACGCGGCTCTACTCCGACGCGGACGTCGAGCGGCTGCGGCTCATCCACCGGCTGACGACCGAGCTCGGTCTCAATCTCGCCGGTGTCGAGCACGTGCTGCGCCTCCAGGACGAGCTCAACAAGGCGCGTCTGCGGATGGAGCGTCTCGAGCGGGAGTTGCGTGCCGAGATCGCGGAGGTGCACCGCTCGTATAAGCGGGAAGTCGTTCTGTACCGCCCCACGAAGCATCCGGCGAGGAGGTCGTAGGGGCGAGATATATCTCGCCCCTACAACGCATGCGTGGACTTTCAGAAGCTCACCTTGAAGTCGCAGGAGGCTGTCGCTGCCGCACAGGAGCTCGCGCGGCGGGCCGGCAATCCGGAGCTGACGCCCGACCATCTGGCCATCGCGCTCCTCGACCAGGAGCTGCCGCGCACGCTCGTCGATCGCGCCGGGTACGGCGCAGCGACGCTTCGCGCCGAGGCCGAGGCCCGACTCGGGCAGCTGCCGACCGTCACGGGCGGCGGCCAGCCGCAGGCGTCGGCGCGGCTCAGCCGTGTCCTCGACGGCGCCTTCGACCAGATGCGCGAGCTCGGCGACGAGTTCGTCTCCGTCGAGCATCTTCTGCTCGCGCTCGACGTCGTCCCTCGTGACGCGCTGCTCGAGGCACTGGAAGGAGTGCGAGGCGGACAGAAGGTCACCTCGCAGGATCCCGAGGGCTCGTATCAGGCGCTCGAGAAGTACGGTCGCGACCTGACCTCGCTCGCCGAGTCGGGCAAGCTCGATCCCGTCATCGGCCGCGACGAGGAGATCCGCCGCGTCATGCAGGTGCTGTCGCGCCGCACGAAGAACAACCCGGTGCTCATCGGCGAGCCCGGCGTGGGAAAGACGGCGATCGCCGAAGGTCTCGCGCAGCGCATCGTCGCGGGCGACGTCCCCGAGGGACTGAAGGGCAAGCGCGTGTGGGCGCTCGACGTCGGCGCGCTCCTCGCCGGGGCGAAGTACCGCGGCGAGTTCGAGGAGCGGCTCAAGGCCGTCCTCGCAGAAATCCAGAACGCCGCCGGCGACATCGTCTTGTTCATCGACGAGCTGCACACGATCGTCGGCGCCGGTGCGGCGGAGGGCGCCGTCGACGCCGCCAACCTGCTGAAGCCAATGCTGGCGCGTGGCGAGCTGCGCGCGGTCGGGGCGACGACGCTCGACGAGTACCGCAAGCACATCGAGAAGGACGCAGCTCTCGAGCGGCGCTTTCAACCCGTCTTTGTGGGACAGCCCTCGGTGTCAGACACCATCGCCATCCTGCGCGGCTTGAAAGAGCGCTACGAGGCCCACCACGGAGTCGAAATTCGCGATTCGGCCTTGGTCGCTTCGGCCATGCTCTCGGACAGGTACATCACGGACCGGTTCCTTCCGGACAAGGCGATCGACCTCGTCGACGAGGCGGCGTCGCGCCTGCGCATGGAGATCGACTCGTCGCCCGTCGAGCTCGACGAGGCCGATCGGCGCGTCCGCCAGCTCGAGATCGAGCTCGCTGCGATGGCGAACGAGTCCGACAACGTGCGCGAGCCGCTCGAGCGCGCGCTCGCGGATGCCCAGTCCGTTCGCGACGAGCTCGCGGCGCGCTGGTCGCGCGAGAAGGACGCGCTTCAGCGCGTCGCCGACATCAAGCGCCAGATCGACGAGCTGCGCATGGAGGCCGAGCGGGAGGAGCGCGCCGGGAACCTCGCGCGTGTCGCCGAGATCCAGTACGGCGTGCTCCCCGAGCTCGAGAAGGAGCTCGCCGAGCGTGAGGAGCGCACCGAGACGCCGATGGTGAAGGAGGAGGTCGACGAGGACGACATCGCGGCGGTCGTGTCGACGTGGACGGGAATTCCCGTGTCGCGGCTCCTCGAAGGCGAGGTCGAAAAGCTCATCCACATGGAAGAGCGGCTGCACCAGCGCGTCGTCGGGCAGGCGGTTGCCGTCGAAGCAGTCGCGAACGCGTTGCGGCGTGCCCGGTCAGGGCTCCAGGATCCGAACCGCCCGATCGGCTCGTTCATCTTCCTCGGCCCGACCGGAGTAGGGAAGACCGAGCTGGCGCGCGCACTCGCGGAGTTCATGTTCGACGACGACCGCGGCGATGGTGCGCCTCGACATGTCGGAGTACCAGGAGCGGCACACGGTGTCGCGGCTCGTCGGCGCGCCGCCCGGGTACGTCGGCTACGAGGAGGGCGGGCAGCTCACCGAGGCCGTGCGCCGACGTCCGTACACCGTCGTCCTACTCGACGAGATCGAGAAGGCGCACGCGGAGGTCTTCGACGTTCTCCTGCAGCTGCTGGACGACGGTCGCCTGACCGACGGCCAGGGCCGCACGGTCGACTTCCGCAACACCGTGGTCATCATGACCTCCAACATCCGCTCGTCGAACGAGCTGCGCGACCGCTTCCGGCCGGAGTTCCTGAACCGGGTGGACGAGGTCGTCGCGTTCGAGGCGCTGACGCGCGAGCAGCTCGCGGAAATCGTGGATCTACAACTGGCTCGACTGCGGGAGCGTCTAACGGAGCGGCAGCTCGCGCTCGAGGTGACGGATGCGGCGAAGGAATTGCTCGCCGAGGAGGGTTGGGATCCGGCTTACGGCGCGCGGCCGCTCAAGCGCGCGATCCAGCGACTGGTCGAGAACCCGCTCGCGCTCGAGCTGCTCGAAGGGAGGTTCGAGGCGGCCGACACCGTACGTGTCGACGCAAGAGACGGCGAGCTTGCCTTCGAGCGGGCCGAGTCACAGGCGGCCGAGCCTGCAACGGCGTAGTCCCGAACGGTCATCTTGCGGCCGCTCTCGCGTGCAATCACGATCGCCCGGTGCGGTGGTGGCGATCGGATCCGGTTCTGGATGCCGAGACGCTGAACGACCTGATCCGTATCCTGATGCGTATCGAGGCGAAACTCGACGACGTACTCGAGCTCTTGCAGGAGGACGAGAATGGCGAAGAGGAAGCTGACGACTGAGGAGCGCCGGAGGCTGCGTGAAGCATTCGCCGGGATCCGATCCGACCTCGGCGACTTGCGGGTGCTCCTCCAGGCCGTTGCCGAGCGCCTGCGGAAGGCAGAAGCCGATGAGCTTCTGCGCCGCGCCCGGCTTCGCCGCCTGACGTTCGGCGTGCTCGGCCGTTGAGCAAGCAGCAGCGGCCGCCAAGGTCGGCGGCCGCTGCCTGCGAGACGGTCTCTAACCCGGCCCTAAGTCAGCAGGACACCGCCGGGTTGAACAGGGCGAAGACCCCGCTCGCCGGAGCCGGCCGCCGCCCCGGATTGGTTCGAGGGCGCGGCACTCGTGGCGGAGACCAATGCGGGTGCGTCGTTCGGCCCGACTCGCACGACATCGTTCGGCCCGTCGTGACCGGCTACGTCGACGCTGCCGGTAGGGCGCAGCGGATCGACGTCGTCGTTCCGACTGCGTACACCGACTGCGTTCGAGCGCTCGCGCCTCCGACCAGCTCGCCGACGAGTTCGATCGACGCAGTCGCCACGGGCAGTGACCGCGATTGGTCGCAGCTCGGCATGGGATTCGGCATCGGCCTTCTGCTGGCACTCGGGCTGTATCTCGCAATGCGGTTCACTCGGATCCGTACGCTCGCCCACCGGTCTGAGTCATCGAGACCCGTAGCGATCGAGACCGCCCCAGGGCGGTCTCGGTGTGCGCGGGTAACGTCGAGACGTGGCGGGCGAACCGAAGCCGTATCGCAGGAGCATCTGGCGGCGCGGGCTCAACGCCCTCGTGCGACCACTCGCAAGGCTCGGTCTCGCCGGCCGGCACACGCACCTCCTGACCGTTCCCGGGAGGACGACGGGGACGCCGTTCTCGACGCCGGTCTCGATCGTGAAGCGGGGCGACGAGCGGTGGCTGGTCGCGCCCTACGGCGAGCGGAATTGGGTGAAGAACGCGCGCGCGGCGGGCTCCGTCGAGCTCCGGCGCGGACGAAAGCGCGAGCAGCTTCGGGTCGAGGAGCTCGGCGCGACGGACGCGGTGCCGGTTCTGCGTGAGTACTACCGCCGCTTTCGCGTGACCCGGCCGTTCTTCGAGGTCGACTCGGACTCGTCGAACGAGGCATGGCTCGCCGAAGCGCCACGCCATCCCGTCTTCCGGCTGGTTCCAGGAGCGTCGTAGGATCCTCTGATGGCGGAGACCCACGTTCTGCTCGTGGCCGCGACCGACATCGAGCTCTGCGAGCACCCGGGGCTCGTCTGTGGGGTCGGCCCTGTGGAGGCTGCCGTCGCGACCGCGCGCCGGCTTGCGCTCGAGCCGGCCGACGCGGTCTTGCACATCGGGATCGCCGGTGCCCGCGGCATCACGCCCGGTGGGATCGTGATCGGCAGCGAGTCCGTCTACTGCGACATCTCCGCCGAGATTCCGGTCGTGGATCGCCTCGAGCCGGATGCGCGGCTGCTCAGTGCCCTCCGGGAGGCCCTGCCGGAGGCGCTCTCGCTGCCGATCGGCACGAGCGCGGCCGTCGGGAGCGTTGCCGAGGCGCGGGTCGAGGGGATGGAGGGATTCGGAGTGCTTCGCGCCTGCGCGCTCGCGGCAGTGCCGGCGATCGAGGTGCGTGCGATCTCGAACGAGATCGCCGAGGGCGACCGCGCACGCTGGCGGATCGGCCGCGCGCTCGAGGCGCTCGCCGACGCGCTGCCGCGGATGCTCGAGGCCGCCGCTCAGTAGCCTCTCCGCCCATGGCGCGGCGAGCACAGCGGGTCGAGCGGCCGCTACCGGCGCCGCTCCCTCCCGCGGAGCGAACGATCGGACAGCTCGTCGCCGAGTCGATCAAGCTGTACGGGCGTCACTTCATGCACGCGCTGCCGCTCGGAGTGATCGTCGCGGCGATCAACCAGCTGACCGTCGGCGCCGATCGCATGATCGTCGGCGGGATTCTCCTACTGGCGGCGCCCGTGTTCTCGGCCGGCTACGCGTATGCGTGCCAGCTCGAGGCGGACAGCCGCGCAGCTCGCGGTTCCTGGGTCACTGCGATCGCCGTGGGCACGCTGATCTTCGTCCCCGCGGCGCTGCTCTTTCCGTGGTTCGCGCTCGCCGCCGTCCTCTGGCTCGCGCTCGTGGGCCTCGCGGTGCCGGCGGCGATGCACGAAGGCACGTCGTTCGCCGATTCCCTCAGGCGAGGCTTCGCACTCGGGCGCGTCGACTACATCCACGCCGCGGGTGCGCTCGCGACGCTCGTCATCCTCTTCTTCATCACGCGCTTCGGGCTGGCGCTGCTCCTCGAGTCGCAGGCGGAGAACACGGTCCGCACGGCGATCTTCCTGGCCGACGCGGTTCTCGCGCCGCTCCTCTTCCTCGGCGGGGCGATCCTGTACGTGGATCAGGACGCCCGGTTGCGCGCGCGCGGCCGGCAAACGAAGGAGTGAGATGCCGACCTACCTCATGCTGACGACGCTCACCGAGTCGGCGAGTATGACTTCGTGAACGGCGTCGAGGCGCCCGACCACCTGACGATTGCAAGGTCTCGATCGCGCTCGGCGCGCGAGGGAGCGCGAAGCTGGAGTCGCTGCCGCTGATCCCGGTCGACCTCTTCCTCTCGAGCCTCGAGTGACAGCGAGGGCCCCGTCGCCGGGGCCCTCCGTAGGCCGCGGTACGACCTGTCTCTACACGAGTCCCTGGTTCTTCCACTTCCGGTAGATGGACTGGGCCTTCTTCGCGAAGGCCGACACCGCCTCTGCCGGAGTTGACTTCCCCTGAGCAACCTCTGCGAACATCTGCGGGAGAAGCCAGGTCTGGAAGATCTCGTCGATCACCGGGGTCGTGTTGCCGGGATGGCCCGGGTTCGTCGTGTACTTCTCGGCGATCGTCGTCAGGATCGTGTACTTGCCCTTCGGCTTGTGCGTGTCCTGGGCGGTCATCTTGCGGATCTCCTTGAAGCCACCCTTGATCGCGCCCGTCCACGCCGGGAAGTTGTAGTACCCGCTGCGAATGAAGTGCTCGCGGTAACCAAGCTGCTGATCTACCAGGTACTTCTTCGCGGCCTCCTTGTTCTTCGCGAACTTCCAGATCACGAAGACGCCCATGACGTGCTCGTTGCCGAGGCGCATGACCGGTCCGCGCGGGATCGAGGCAAGCCACGTGTCGTCGGCGAGGGCGATATTCCCGGAGTTCTCCGCCGAGCGCGCGATCGAGATCGCGTTCAGCGCGACCGAGAGCCGGCCGGCGAGGAACGCCTGGTTGTTCGACGCGGCAGTCCAGGCGAAGACTTCGTCGGACATGCCGTTCCGATAGATGTCGCGCATCACCTGCAGGGCCTCGATCGCGCCCTTCCTGTTCGAGCCCTGACCGATGACGATTCGGTTCTCCTCGTTCTGGATGAACCCGCCGTAGCAGTACAGAAGTGACGCGAGGAGCATGTTCGAGTCGATCTCATTCGACATGCCCAGACCGACAGGATGGCCGATCGCCTTGAGCTTCGGGGCTCCCTTCCGCAGGTCTTCCCACGTATTGAGGCTCACTCCTGCTTCCTGCAGGTAGCTGCGCCGATACTGGACCGGGTCGGGCGCGTAGTCGTCCGGGAAGCCGTAGAACTTCTTCGTCTTCGGGTTGTACGTGCTCTTCCTGGCGACCTTCGTCATCGGGCCGAGCTTCTTGGTCACCTCCTGCACGATGTCGTTCAGGGGAAGGACCTGCTTCTGGAACGTGGACGGTGGCGAGATGAACCAGAAGAGGTCGTGCCCTGACTGGGCTGCGACCTGCGACGCCCCGGTCGAGTACAGCAGCGCGTTGTTGATGTGGTCGACCTTGACCTCGACGTCGTTCGCCTCGCCCCAGCGCTTGACGTAGGTGTTGTCGAGCCACTGGTCGTAGGCGGGGACGAAGTGGGCCCACTGCATGATCCTGAGCTCGCCCGCGAGCTGCTTCTTCGCGAACTTCATGGGGCCCGCGAACCCGAAGGACTTGTCGGCGAGACCGCCGAACATCCCGACGGCGAATGCCGCGGCTGTTCCCCCCTTCAGCAGGTCTCTCCGGGTAAGCGCAGAGCTCGCGGGAACGAGCTCGTCGGATGCGTCTGCCACGAGGTACCTCCTTTCGACTCGATTCTCTAGCGGAATGCTCCTCCTGTAAAGCCCTTGATGAAACGGTCGAGGAACGCGTTGTAGAGCAACGCCAGCGGAATCGCGGGAATCAGCGTCGCGGCCATGAGCGACTGCCAGAAGAAGACGTCCCCACGGATCAGGTCGTTGGGGATCCCGGCCGACACCGTCCGTTGCTCGGAGCTCGAGATGAACGTGAAGGCGTAGATGAACTCGTTCACGCAGAGCGAGAAGGCGAAGATGACAGCCGTCAGGATCCCTGGGAGCGAGATGGGAAGGATGATCAGGGCGAACGCCTTCAACCGCGACGCTCCGTCGATCAGCGCCGCGTCCTCGAGCTCCTGCGGGATCGTCTTGAAGAACCCCATCAGCAGCCACGTCGCGAAGGGAACCGTGAAGGACGGGTAGATGAGGATCAGCGACCAGAGCGAGTCCTTGAGGTCGAGTTGCGTGATCAGCCGCGAGAGCGGTAGGAACAGCAGGGTCGGCGGGATCAGGTAGATGAGGAAGATCGCGACGCCCGCGCTCTGTCCCCAGCCACCCGCGAGCCGCGCGAGCGCATACCCCGCCGGCATCGCGAGAAGGAGCGTGATGGCCACGACCGCCGCGCCCACGAGGAGGGTATTCAGGAGCCATCTCGGGTAGTTCGTGTCCTCGAAAAGGAATGTGACGTGCTCCGTCGTCGCGTAGTTCCAGAAGTCCCAGTGGAAGCCACCCTCGAGGTCGTTGTAGAGGTACGGCGAGTGCTCCACGTTCGCGAGGTCGAGGTTCGTCTTGAACATCGTCACGAGCGCGAAGTAGAAGGGGAACGCGAGGAAGATCGCGAAGGGCACGACCACGGCGTAGGTCAGCCCTTTCTGGCGCCAGGTCATCGGGTCAGCTCACCTGGGCCCGTCGTGCGAAGAACAGCATCGCGACGCTGACGACGACGAGCAGCGGGAAGAGGTAGAGCGAGATCGCGGCGCCCTCGCCGAGGGAGCCACCGTCGATTCCGATCGCGTACGCCCAGGTGGGTAGCACCTGCGTCGAGTTGAACGGCCCGCCGCGCGTCAGGAGGTAGACGACGGCGAAGTCGACCGCGGTGAAGACGATCCCGAACAGAACGGCCACGAGGGCGATCGGGAGCTGCAGCGGGATGTCGACGTACCAGAGCTTCTTCACGCCGGTCGCGCCGTCGATCCTGGTGGCGTCCTCGACCTCGTTCGGGATCGACGCCCGGCCCGCGATGAAGATCACGACGGCGAACGGAAGGATCCGCCAGGCATGCACGAGCGTGATCGCAATGAGGGCGAGGTTGGGACGGCCGAGCCACTGCAAGGGCACTTGGGCGTCCTCCTCGACGTTGACGGCGCTCAGCAGCCAGACGAGCCCGTTGTCGAGATGGATCCTGGCGAGCGTCCAGTTGACGACGCTGTAGAGGGAGTCGAGGAGCCACAGCCAGGCGATCGTCGACAGGACCACCGGCGCTGCCCACGGCAGCACCACGAGGAAGCGGATGATCCACTTGCCGCGGAAGTCGCGGACGAGGAAGTTCGAGAGCACGGCGGCGCCGACGAGGACCACGGCCTGAGAGGCGAGCGTGAAGATGAGCGTGTTTCGGAGTGCTCGCCGGAAGTTGTCGTCCTGCCAGGCGCTCGTGAAGTTGTCGAAGCCGACCCAGCTCCCCGAGAGCGAGCCGCCGATGGCATTCGTGAAGCTGAGGTAGATCGCCCAGACGAACGGGACGCCGACGACGAGCAGCATGAACACGACGGCCGGCGCGATGAGCAAGAGCGCGAGAACGCGGCGGCTTTCCAATGCGTGCCGCCAGCGGTGGTGTGCGGGCTTGGCTCCAGCAGCCTGCGCCTCCATCGACCTCGCCGATGCTAGTAGATTCAGGCGCGGAGATCCCATGGCCGAGATCGTCCTCGAGCAGTTGACGAAGGTGTACTCCGACGGCACCGAAGCCGTCACAGGCCTCGATCTCGAGGTCGGAACCGGCGAGTTCGTCGTCTTCGTCGGGCCCTCGGGATGCGGGAAGACGACGGCGCTTCGCATGGTTGCCGGCCTCGAGACGATCACCTCCGGCACCGTCAAGATCGACGGGCATGTCGTCAACGATCTCCCCCCGAAGGATCGCGACATCGCCATGGTCTTCCAGAACTACGCGCTGTATCCGCACATGAACGCGTACAAGAACATGGGGTTCGCGCTCAAGATGCGGGGCCTTCCGAAGAACGAGATCGACCGACGCGTTCGCGAGGCCGCGCACATCCTCGGTCTCACCGACTCCCTGCAGAAGAAGCCGCGGACGTTGTCCGGGGGCCAACGCCAGCGGGTCGCGATGGGTCGCGCAATCGTGCGCAACCCTCAGGCGTTCCTGATGGACGAGCCGCTCTCGAACCTCGACGCGAAGCTCCGCGTCGAGATGCGAGCCGAGATCGCGCGCATTCAGCGAGACCTCGGGGTGACGACCGTCTACGTGACGCACGACCAAACCGAGGCGATGACCATGGGCGACCGCGTGGCGGTCATGCGAGGTGGGCTCCTCCAGCAGGTCGCCTCACCCCAGGAGCTCTACGAGCGGCCGCGCAAGCTGTTCGTGGCCGAGTTCATCGGCTCGCCGGCCATGAACCTCGTCGAGGCCGGGCTCGAGCGGTCGAACGGCGACCTCTGGGCGCGCTTCGGCGACCAGCAGCTCCGCCTGACGGAGGCGACGTTCGCACGGAACCCGGGGCTCGAGCGCTTCGAGGGGCGCCCCGTCGTCCTCGGGATCCGGCCCGAGGACATGGAGGATGCCGCGATCGCCTCCGGCGCGCCGGCAGAAGAGCGGCTGTCGATCGTCTGCGACATCCGCGAGGACATGGGCTCCGAGGTGTACGTGCACTTCAACCTCGACGCGGAGCCGGTCGCACTGCAGGAAGTCCTCGAGGCACACGTCGTCGATGCGCCCGAGGACGCGTCGACGCGCCTCGCCGCGGAGCAGGCGCGCGGCGCGGGAGCCCGCTTCGTCGCCCGCGTCGACCGAACCACCGGCGCGCGAGAGCGGGAGCGCCTCGACCTCGCGGTCGATGTCGGGCGCCTTCACTTCTTCGACCCGGAAACCGGGTTGCGCGTCGACGCCGCGTAGGGCGCGATCTCGCCCTACAGAGCGAGGAAGCCGGTCTCGCGAGCGGTGACCGTGAGCGGGCTGTCCGGAAGGCCGCTTTGCGGATTGAGATTGAACTCGCGCGGAGCGACGTCGTTCGGCGTCGAGGGATGGTTCAAAGCGGCGAGGAGCTGGATGTGGCCACGCCCGGGGCCGAGCTCCCACTGGCCTCCTCCGTACGCGCCGATTCCTTTGGCCTCGCAGTAGTCGTAGGCGGCGAAGAGCCGCTCGACGGATCCGAACCGAGACGGTTTGACGTTGACCGTGCGCGGCGGCCAGTCGAGCGCCTCGATGTCCTCGACCGAGTGGATGATCGCGTCCCACGTGACGCGGTCGCGATGCGGCTCCAGCACGGCTCTCGTCTCGGCGGTGAGGCCCGGATCCTCGAGCCACGCCTCGGGAAGACCCTCGGCAACCCGCTGGTAGAGCGGCGCGTCGGGCGGCGTGTCCACCACCGTGCCGCGGTACTGGCCCTTGAAGTCGACCGAGTCCACTGCGCCCGTCGCTGCCAGCTCCTGGATCAGATGCTCAGTCCAGGCGGAGGTCGCGTCGAGCTTGAACCGAAGGCCGGGGTAGAGCGAGAGCCATTCGTGGAGCCGTTCCGTTGACGGCGGATCGCCGAGACCTCCGGACACCACGAACGAGACGGGCCGAGGCTCGCGACCGATCGCGCCTCCCAGGGACGTGCCGGCCTGGCGTAGTGCCAGGTCGAGTGCCGCGCTCTCGAATCCCCAGCGCCGGTAGTCGTGATACGCGTGCTGGTTGGGCTCGGCCTCGAACAGAGTCAGCGTCGAAAGGTGCTCCGAGAAGGAGTGGACGGTCCAGGAGCCTGCGAGCGGGAGGTCGGGCCCGCGCGCCTGGAGACGGTCGTGCTCCACGGCGTCGTAGGTGACGTCCTCTCCGACTCCCTCCTCGCCGCGTCCCTGCAGGTGCACGACCGTCGTCTTGCGGAGAAAGTCTTCGCGGGCCTGCAGCTCGAGCGGATCGAGCGCGTAGCCTTCGATCTCGAGCGGGAGGTCCCTGACGGCGTCGTACAGGCTCACAGGCCGGCGAACGCTACCGACACCTCGCCGGCCAACCGTGCATTCGCGACGGCCAGCTTGCGGTTCACCTCTCGTGTCCGGCCGCCAGACCGATCGTGGAGGAACGCGAGCACGAACGGCGTCACTGCCTGTCCGGAGACGCCTTGCCGTGCTGCCTCCGCGACGGCTTCCTCGATCAGCTCGCCGACCTCGATGCTCTCCGGCGGCGGGTTCGTCAGCAGGAGCCCACAGCCGCCGAGCTCCCAGTGCGCTTCTGCGATGCGCGCTGCGCTCTCCGGATCGTCGACGCGCTGCGTCACGGCCGGCCCGCCCGCCGCCTCGTAGAAGAGCGGCATCGTGTCGGTTCGGTAGCCGAGCACCGGGATCCCGAGTGTCTCCAGGTACTCCGTCGTCGCCGGAATGTCGAGGAGCGACTTCGCGCCGGAGCAGGCCACGAGCACCGGCGAGGCGACGAGAGCGACGAGGTCGGCGGACACGTCCGGCGGCGCCGGGTAGCCGCGATGGACGCCACCGATTCCGCCTGTCCCCATGAACCGGATGCCCACCGTTCGTGCCGCCGTGAGAACGCCGCCCACTGTCGTCGCACCGATGTCGCCCGAGACCGCACAGGCCGCGAGGTCGCGCGGGCCGAGCTTTCGCGCACTGGAGTCGAACCGCGCGAGCTCGCCCTCGTCCAGGCCGATCCGGATGCGTCCGCCGAGAACGCCGATCGTCGCCGGCGTCGCGCCCGCCTCGCGCACCGCGGCCTCCATCTCGAGGCCGACCTCGACGCCGTGAGGCGCCGGAAACCCGTGCGCGACGATCGTCGTCTCGAGGGCGACGACCGGTTGGCGCTCGTCGAGTGCAGCGCGAACCTCGTCCGAGAGCTGGATCAGGTCGCTCATGTCGGCGACGCTACCGGCATCGCGCCGACCTGCTGGACGCAGCGAGCAGCGGCTTCGAGCGCGAGCTCGGGCCCGCCGACGATCCAGCCCGCGGCGAGGGCGTCTCCCGCGCCGGTGGTGTCGAGAACCCGCTCGACGGGAAGTGCCTCGCGCTCGTCCTCGCCGAACGAGCACCCTCGCGCGCCGTGCTTCGACGATCCAGAACGCGTCGACGAACGAGCGGCCGACGATGCGCTCCTCCTCCTCGTTCGCGAACACGACCTCGGGTGCGAGGGCGCGAAGCGCTTCGCTGAACGCATCGACGCCGCTGTCGCGAATCGCGCTCCAGGACGCCAGATCGGCGGTGATGCCGGCACCTGCGGATCGCGCCAGCCCGGCGGCATGCAGGGCGGCACCCCGCACCGGCTCGTGCATGAGCGCATAGCCGGACACGTGCAGGACGTCGCAGTCGGCGAACCACGCCGGATCGAGCTCGTCGGCGCGAAGCTCGCGGGCCGAGCCGCGGTCGGCGGCCATCGAGCGATTGCCATCCGGAGAGACGAGCGAGCAGATCGACCCGTTGCGACCCTCGATCGGCCCGAGGACGTCGACGCCGTACGCGGTGAGCTTCGACCGCACGAGATCGCCTGCTTCGTCCGCGCCTGTCTTCCCCACGAAGCGAGCCGACGCACCGAGCTCGGCCGCCCACGCGGCGACGTTCGCGGCCTGGCCGCCCGGCCCGATGTGGATCTCGGCGTCCGTATCCCCTCCCGCGGCGATCGGCCCGGCGAGCCGGACGATGACGTCGAGGGTGAGGTCACCGAGTGCGCAGACGAGCATGGCGCGCATGATCGTAAGATCAGAGCGTGGACGGAGCCGAGAGACGCGGCGGCCTACGCACCTTCCTGCTCGGAGGGCTCGTCGGCGCGTCCGCTGCGATCGCAGCCTTGAACCGCCGTCGACGCGCGCAGCGACGGCGCGGGCGGCCGCGCGGTCTCGCGGCCTTCGAGAGCGCGCCGTGCTACCTCGAGCTGCTCGAGCGAGAGAGGGGACAACACGGCCCCTACGGGGCGCTAGCCTTCTCGCCCACGTGCCGATCTACGAGTACCGCTGCCCCAACGGGCACACCTTCGAGCTGTTCCAGAAGATGTCCGATCCACCGTCGGAGGTGTGCGTGACGTGCGGCGAAGGTCCGGTCGAGAAGCTGCTCTTCCCGGTCGCGGTGCACTTCAAGGGGTCGGGCTTCTACTCCACGGACTACGGCTCGCGCAAGTCGAAGGCTGCCAAGGACAGCGAGACCTCGTCGTCGAGCGAGAAGTCCTCCGACGTCAAGCCCGCGGAGAAGGCGACGACCGACTCGAAGCCGAAGCCCGCGTCCGACTCCAGCAGCCTAACGGCGCGTACAGCCCGCGCCGTACAGCGTCCCCTTGGGCGGGGCAAGTGGCGCCGAGTTGCCGAGCCACATCGAGATCACCGCGACGTTGTCCTCCGATCCGAGGAGAACGGACTCGCCGCCCGACGAGCTCGGCTCACCCCCGAGGCGGCAGCGCAGCGAGCTCGACGAACGGAACCGGATCCAGCCGAGCTGCGCGAGCTCCCAGGCGGAGAGGTCGGTCGCGAGCGGCGCAGCCAGGTCGCCGCCCATGAAGGGAAGGCGGAAGAACGTCTCCGACGCTCGCGATCTCGTCTCCGACCGCGTCGGCGACGATCTGCTGGCGGTTTCCGCGTGTGATGTCCGTGTCGGACGGGTCGAGCTGGTTGGTGCGAATGCGTGAGTAGACGAGCGCTCGCCGCCCGTCCATGTGCTGCGTACCTTTCTCGAAGCGCCAGCCCTCCCACTCGGCGCAGCGCTTCGGCTTGTACGGGCAGTCGAACTTGTTCGACAGGATCGCCTTCGGCACGGTCACCTCGATGCCGCCGATTGCGTCGATGAGCTCCTTGAACCCGTCGAAGTCGACGACGACGACGTGGTCGATGGGAAGGCCGATCAACCGCTTCACCGTGGCGATCGTCAGCGCCGGCCCTCCGATCTGGCTCGCCGCGTTGATCTTCGACGTGCCGTAGCCCGGGATCTCGACCCGGAGGTCGCGCGGGATAGAGAGGTACGAGATGCGGTGCGTCTCCGGATCGAGGTGGACGAGCAGCAGCGAGTCCGAGCGGTTCGCGTCGCCGCGACCGGGTGCGCGCCCTCCGTCCGTGCCGATGACGAGCACCGTCGTGGGCTCGGACAGGATCGACCTATCTCGCTTGGCGAGCTGCGCCTCCGCTCTCCGGGGAAGGCGCTCGTTCGCCTCGTCCACGCCGCCCGCGAACGCGCGAAACCCGAGCAGCCCCCAGACGGTGGCGAGCACGAGTAGCGCCAGCACGCCGAGGGCAATCCACAGCCCCCAGCGCCGCCGGCGCTTCGGCTTCCCAGACGTGTTCGTAGGCTGCGTCGTGGGGCGCTTCGCCTGCCCGAGTGGAACCTTGCCCTTCTTGCGACCGCCGCGATACAGCCGGTAGGGCTTCTGTCCCTCGGCCATTGCGGGGCGTTATGGTAGCCCCCGCCGTGGAGGCTCCCGTCGTCATCGGGCTCGACGTGGGAGGCACGAAGATCCTCTCCGGGCTCGTCGATCGCGAGGGAACCGTGCTCGCCGAGCACGAGGTGCCGAGCCCGGACGGATCGGAGGAGGGCGTGCTCGCTGCCCTCGACGCGGCGGTGGAAGCGCTTCTGGACGACCGGGTCGTCGCGATCGGGTACGGCATTCCGGCGAACCTCGAGCGAGGTACGGGCCGCATCCTGTACGCGATGAACCTGCCGCTCGACGACGTCGATCTCGTGTCGCGGGCGCGAGAGCGCTTCGGGCTGCCCGCCGGCATCGAGAACGACGCCAGCGCGGCGACGCTCGCCGAGTGGCGTCGCGGGGCCGGCCGAGGCACGCAGAACCTCGTGATGCTGACTCTCGGAACCGGGGTCGGCGGTGGCGTCGTGATCGACGGCCGCCTGTTCCGTGGCTGGGCCGAGCTCGGGCATATCGTCATGCGCGAGGGTGGGGAGGAGTGCACGTGCGGAGGTCGCGGCCATCTCGAAACGCTCGCGTCAGGGAGCGCCGGCGACCGCGCCGCGCAGGAGCTCTACGGGTCGGACGCGGACGCACGCGTGCTCGTCGAGCGGGCGAAGGCGGGGGACGGAGCCGCCCGCGAGGCACTCGCGCGCATCGGCGGCTCGCTCGGGGCCGCCGTCGCGTCGCTCGCGAACATCTTCGATCCCGAGCTCGTCGTGGTCGGCGGGGGTTTCGGTGCCGCCGCCGGCGATCTCGTCCTCGAGCCCGCACGTGCGGCGGTGCGCAGGGAGGCCATTCGTCCGGCGAGAACCGCGCTGCGGGTCGTCCCCGCCGAGCTCGGCTCCGAGGCGGGGCTCGTCGGTGCGGGGCTCGTTGCCTTCGAGGCGCTCGACGGGATCCGCTGATGCCGCTCGCGATCTGCGCGACTCCGATCGGCAACCTGGACGACGTCACGCTCCGCGTGCTCGACGAGCTGCGCGCGGCCGACCTGGTTCTCTGCGAGGACACGCGCCGGACTCGAATCCTCCTCGCGCGGCACGGAATCCAGGCGCGTCTCGAGAGTCACCACCGCCACAACGAAGCGGCTCGCACGCCTCGCGTGCTCGAACGGCTGCGCGGGGGCGAGCGTGTCGCGCTCGTATCGGACGCCGGGCTACCGGGTGTGAACGACCCCGGCGCTCGCCTGATCGCGGCTGCCGTATCCGCCGGTGTGGACGTGAGCGTGCTTCCTGGCGCATCCGCCGTGGAGACAGCGCTCGTCGTGAGCGGTCTAGGGGCGGATCGCTACCAGTTCGTCGGGTATCTCCCGCGGCGGGCAGGTGAGCTGCGCACACTGGCCGAGGCGATCGGCGGCTGGGCTGGGGCGGTCGTCGCGTTCGAGTCGCCTCGCCGGCTGCCCGCGTCGCTGCGCGTGCTCGCGGAGGCGCTTCCGGATCGTCACGCCGCCGTCTGCCGCGAGCTGACGAAGCGTTTCGAGGAGGTCGTGCGCGGCTCGCTCGAGGAGCTGGCGGCGCGGTTCGTGGATGCGCCGCGCGGCGAGATCACGCTCGTTGTGGGGCCGGCCGTGGCCTCGCTGTCTACGGGTGACGACGAGGCAGCGCGTGCTGCGGTTGCGGATCTCGTCGCCGCCGGAGCGTCCCGACGATCCGCGGCGGAGGTGGTGGCGCGCCTGACCGGCGCGTCCCGAAACTCCCTCTATCGCGACACTCTGTAACAAGACAGTCAATTGCGTTGCCGTCGCGCAATGCGCTCGCTACCGTCGCTCCATGTTCACGCACCGGGCAACGCGATGGGTCGTCTGCTCGGTCGTCGCTCTGGTCTGGTCGCTCGTCTCCGGCGCACCCGCCTGGGCGTGGGTCTGGCCAGCCGACGGCGACGTGCTCCGTGGCTATGCAGTGTCCGGAGACAAGTACGCCGCGGGCCAGCATCGCGGCATCGACGTCGCGGTAGACGAACGCGCCTCCATCCGCGCCCCCGCGTCGGGCGAGGTGTCGTTCGCCGGCCAGGTCCCGACGCACGGCCTGACGGTCACGATCGTCACCGGTGACGGATACAAGGCGTCGCTCACGCATCTCGGGACCCTCCGCGTCCGGAAGGGCGCGCTCGTCGCCGAGGGAGACCCGATCGCTGACCCTGGGCCGTCGGGCGATGCAGAGCACGCGGTTCCGTACGTCCATCTCGGCATTCGGGTCGGCGAGGACGCCTACGTCGACCCACTCGGCCTGCTCCCGCCGCGGAGTGCCCCCAACCCTCCTCCGGCACCCGCGGCGGCGCCCGCCCCTGTTCCCTCGCCCGCCCCGTCACCAGCGCCTCCCCCGACTGCCGAGCAGTCGCCGACCCCTAGTCCTGCCGCTCCCGCGCCGGCGCCCGTCGCTTCATCGCCGACTTCTCCGGCGCAAGAGACACCCGCACCTCCGGCCTTCGAGCCAGAACCCGTCGTCGCGACGCCGGTCGTGCCTGTCGAAGCGACATCGGCGACGGCCGTGAGCTCCACTGTCGCTCGAGTGGACGCGCGCGTGACGACCGTTGCTCCGCAGTCGTCCGTCCGACAGCTGCACGCGACCGAGGGCGCCATGACGCCGAGACGCACGACACGGACGGGCGGACGGAATGCGCAGAGGCGGAGCACCGCACCGTCCAAAAGCCGGCGTGACGCTCGCGCGCATCTCGTCGAACGCGCAGCGCTCGTGCCCCCGGCGGCCGTGCTCGTGGATGCGCCTGATCTCGTACGGAGTCCTCCCATCGCGCGCGAGGAGCCCGTCGACGGTGGTACGGACACGTCGACTCTGGTGCGGGTATTCGACTCGCTGCCGATCTGGGTCGGAGCTCTGCTTGCTCTTGCCCTCGGCGGGTCGATCGTCGGCCGGAAAGTGGCCCGAGGGCCACTCCCTATCATTGGCGCCCATGCCGTACTACGTGACGACACCGATCTACTACGTGAACGCGAAGCCCCACATCGGGCACGCGTACACGACGATCGCTGCCGACATCCTGGTCCGGCACTACCGGCAACGCGGAGAGGACACCTTCTTCCTGACGGGCGTGGACGAGCATGCGTCGAAGGTGGCGCGCGTCGCGGAGGAGCAAGGTCTCGCACCCAAGGAGTTCGCCGACCGCATCGTCGGCGCGTGGCAAGAGGTGCCACGGCGAATCGAGGCCACGAATGACTTCTTCATCCGCACGACCGACGAGGGCCACAAGACATTCGTCGCCGACTTCCTCCAGCGCATCTACGACGCGGGTGACATCTACGAGGACGTGTACGCCGGCCTCTACTGCGTCGGCTGCGAAGCGTTCAAGACGGAGTCGGAGCTCGTCGACGGGAAGTGTCCGTTGCACGACACCGAGCCCGAGTGGATCGAGGAGAAGAACTGGTTCTTCCGGCTCTCGGCCTATCAGGAGCGACTGCTCGCCCTCTACGACGAGCGTCCGGACTTCGTGCTGCCCGGCTTCCGCTACAACGAAGCGCGAAGCTTCATCGCGTCGGGCCTGCAGGACTTCTCGATCAGCCGCGCCGGGCAGCCGTGGGGCGTCTCGATTCCGTGGGATCCGGGGCAGGTTGCGTATGTCTGGGCGGATGCCCTCGTCAACTATCTGAGCGCGCTGACCTACGCCCGGCCAGGCGAGGATCTTCGCGACCGGTACTGGCCGTCGGTCCGGCACCTGATCGGCAAGGACATCATTCGTTTCCACTGCGTGTTCTGGCCCGCGATGCTCCTCTCGGCTGGGTACGAGGTACCGCACCAGATCTTCGTTCACGGCTATCTCCTGCTCGACGATCGCAAGATCTCGAAGTCGCTCGGGAACGTCGTCGACCCACTCGATCTCGTCGACGTCTACGGAGCCGATCCCGTCCGGTTCTGGGCGACGCGAGCCGTCGCCTTCGGCCAGGACGGCACGGTCTCCCTCGAGAGCCTCCACGAGCGCTACGAGCGCGAGCTCGCCAACGATCTGGGCAATCTCGTCTCGCGTACCACCGCGATGGTCGACCGCTTCCTCGGTGGAGAGCTTCCGGAGTCGCCTCGTGCGGACTCGCCTGTCGCCGCGCTCGTGGAAGGACTGGCCGGCGACGTCGCGCGTCGCTTCGACACGTTCGATCTCACCGGCGCGCTCGAGCGGATCTGGGTGGTCGTTCGTGGGTTGAACCGCCACGTCGAGTCGCAGGCGCCCTGGCAGCTCGCCAAGGAGGACAAACGCGACGAGCTGCAGGCGACCCTCTACGACCTCGCCGACGGCATTCGCGTCGTCGCGATCGCGCTCGCGCCGTACATCCCGGACACCTCCGCGCGGATCCTCGAAGCGCTCGGCGAGAACGCGGACGAGATCGGGTGGGAGCGAGTCGCGTACGGCCTGAGCCGTGCGAAGTCCGGTATCGCGCCCGCAGCACCTCTGTTCCCGCGCATCGACTCGCCGACCGTCACGGTGTGACCGACGCGCACGCGCATCTCGACGCGTGCGAGGAGGACGCGTCGGCCCTCGTCGAAAGAGCGCACGAAGCCGGGGTCACGCGCATCGTCACCATCGGCACGGGAATCGACTCCTGTCGCGCCGCTCTCCGAATCGCCGAGGGGCACGAAGGCGTACATGCGGCACTCGGGATCGACCCGCATCGGGCCGCGACGCCGGAGGCGCGCCGGATCGACGAGCTCCGCGAGCTGCTCTCGCACCCGAAGGCGGTCGCTGTCGGCGAGACCGGTCTCGACACGGTACGCCGCCATGCGACGCCCGCCGAGCAGCGCCGGCTCCTGGAGGCACACCTCGAGCTCGCGGAGGAGCTCGCGCTCCCGATCGTGATTCACAACCGCGAAGCGGATGCGGAGACGGCGAACGCACTCACGGCGTTCCGCGGGATCGTCGTGCTTCACTGCTTCTCGTCGGCCGAGCTCGCCCCCGTGGCCGTCGAGCGCGGGTACTACGTCTCGTTCGCCGGAAACGTCACCTACCCGAACGCCGCCGCGCTGCGGTCAGCCGCAACCACGATCGCGCGCGACCGCATTCTGGTCGAGACGGACAGCCCGTACCTTGCGCCGCAGCCGCTCCGTGGACGGCCGAACGAGCCGGCGAATGTCGTCCACACGCTCCACGTCCTGGCCGAAGCGCGTGGCGAGTCCTTCGACGACCTTGCTGCGGCGACCCACTCGAACGCCGCAGCCGCTTTCGCGCTCACGTGAGTGTCGCTCCCAAGAAGGCGCTGGGCCAGCACTTCCTCGTCGACGAGAACATCCTCGGCGTCATCGGTCGCCTTGCCGAGCTCGATGGCAACGACGTCGTCCTCGAGGTCGGCCCGGGTCTCGGAGTCCTCACCCGCTACCTCGCCGATCGCGTCCGCGAGGTTCACGCCGTCGAGCTCGACCGCTCGCTCGAGCCGGTTCTCCTGGACGCGCTCGGCGAGCGCTCGAACGTCCACCTCGTGTGGGCAGACGCACTCGACCTCGACATCCAGACTCTCCGCCCTGCACCCACGAAGCTCGTCGCCAATCTCCCCTACAACATTGCGACACCGCTCGTCGTCGAGTCCCTCGAGCACGCCGCGTCGCTCCAGCACTGGTGCGTCATGGTGCAGCGCGAGGTCGCCGATCGGTTCTTCGCGCAGCCGCGCACCAAGGCGTACGGTGCCGTCTCGGTTCTCGTGCAGCTGAGCGCGCGGAAGACGGGGCTTCACTCGGTCCCACCGACGGTCTTTCGTCCGCGTCCGCGGGTCGACTCCGCGCTCGTCGCGTTCGAGCGCGTGGCGGCGGCGTCCCCGATCGCAGCGGTCAGACCGGTCGTCGAGGCTTCTTTCGCGCATCGCCGGAAGACACTTGCCAACTCGGTCGCCATCTCGGGCCTGGCTCCGCGACCCCGCGCCGAGGAGGCGCTGCTCGCGATCGGTCGATCGACCCGCGTGCGAGCCGAGGAGCTCGCGCCGGAGGAGTTCGTCGCGCTCGCAGAGCACATCCGATGAGGAGCGCGAAGGCGTACGCCAAGATCAACCTCGGTCTCGTGGTCGGGTCGCTCCGCGACCACGGCAAGCACGAGGTCGTCACCCTGCTCCAGCGCGTGGACATCCACGACGACGTCGCGCTCGAGCCTGCGGACGCGCTCACGGTCGAGGGGTTCGCGGAGGACACGATCGTCAGGAGCGCGCTGGAGTCGCTCGCCGTCGCCGCAGGGCTCGAGCCTCGCTGGCGCGCGCGGATCGAGAAGCGGATTCCGGTCGCGGCCGGGCTGGGCGGTGGAAGCAGCGATGCAGCGGCAGCGCTTCAGCTCGCGAACGCCGAGCTGTCCGACCCGCTCGCTCCGAATGCCCTCCATGCCATCGCCGCCGCGGTCGGTGCGGACGTCCCGTACTTCCTCCGCCAGGGAGCTCAGGTCGCAACGGGAGACGGAACCGAGCTCACAGGTATAGACCTCCCGATCGACTACCACGTCGTCCTGGTCGTTCCGCAGTCCGAGAAGAAACAGTCCACCGCTGCGGTCTACGAGGCGTACGACGTCCGCCATGGCGCAAGCGGGTTCGAGCAACGCGCGGAAGCATTCCATCGGGCGCTCGAGTCGATCTCCGAGTCGCCCGACCTGGCCAGGCTTCCGGCGAACGACCTCGCAGCGTCGCCGATCACGCGCGAGCTCGACGCCGCGGGGGCGTTTCGCTCTGACGTCTCGGGTGCCGGCCCCGTCGTCTACGGCCTCTTCGAGCAGGCGGAGGTCGCTGCGGGTGCCGCGGCGGAGCTAGCGCGCGTGGGGCGGACACTCGTGACGCGGCCGGTCGGGGCCGTCGATCTGCCGCGAGTGGCAAGATGAGCGCCGCGCAGTGGGGCGTGGCCAAGCGGTAAGGCAACGGGTTTTGGTCCCGTGATCCCAGGTTCGAATCCTGGCGCCCCAGCCTCCGTGTCGTCGAACGGTGAGAGGACCCTTGGCGCCGTCGTCATGGCGGCTGGCCTCGGCACGCGCATGCACTCGGCGGTGCCGAAGCACCTTCACCCGATCCTCGGCCGGCGCATGGTGGACTGGGTGCTCGAGTCGGCGCGCGAGCTCGGCGTCGACCCGATCGTCGTCGTCGCCTCGCCTGCGACGGTTGCTGCCTTCGACGGCCTCGTAGTCGCAGTGCAGGAGGAGCCGCGCGGCACCGGCGATGCGGTCCGCTGCGCTCGCGATCGGCTCTGGGGCGCCGTCGACGACGTGCTCGTCCTGTCGGGCGACACGCCGCTCCTCACGTCGGCGGTGCTCCGAGAGCTTGTCGACACGCATCGTCGCGAGGACGCTGTCGCCACCGTCCTCTCGTTCGAGCCGGACGACCCCAAGCAATACGGACGGGTGCTTCGCGCCGAAGACGGCGCACTCGCCGCGATCGTCGAGTTCAGGGACGCGACGGAGGAGCAGCGAGCCGTCCGCGAGGTGAACTCCTCCATCTACGTCTTTCGGGCAGATAGGTTGTGGGCGGTGCTCGACCGGCTCACGCCGCATAACGCGCAGGGCGAGCTCTACCTCACGGACTCGGTCGCGCTCCTCGGCGAGGACGGTGACCGCGTCGCAGTTCACAAGGGGGATGATCCGGTGGAGACGGAGGGTGTGAACACACGTGTCGAGCTGGCGGCTGCCGCGGGTGCGCTCCGCGATCGCATCAACGAGGCTCACATGCTGGCCGGCGTCACGATCGTCGATCCCGAGAGCACATGGATCGACGCCGACGCCGTTCTCGAGGCCGACGCAGTGATCCACCCGTTCACCGTGATTCGCGGATCGTCGCGCGTCGCGGCTGGAGCCGAGATCGGACCGCACGCGGTTCTCGTCGATGCGACGATCGGGGAGCGCGCGCTCGTCGGCCCGTTCTGTTACCTCCGTCCTGGAACCGTTCTCGAGGCGGATGCGAAGGCCGGCACCTTCGTCGAGATCAAGAACTCGCATGTCGGCGAGCGGTCCAAGGTTCCGCATCTCACCTACCTCGGGGATGCCGATGTCGGCGCCGATACCAACATCGCAGCCGGAAACATCACGGCGAACCAGGAGCACACTCGCGTGAAGGAGCGAACGACGATCGGCAGCAACGTCAGGACGGGAGTCGACAATGCGTTCGTCGCGCCCGTGACGATCGGTGACGACGCATGGATTGCAGCAGGCTCCGTGATCACAGAGGATGTCCCTCCCGGCGCACTGGCGATCGCCCGGGCGAAGCAAGTGAACAAGGAAGGACGCGGTGGAAAGCGGAACGATTGAGCAGTCGCTCCCCGGGATCGAGCCGACCGGCCCTCCCGAGGTCGCAGTGACGACAGGCCACGCGATCCCTCTCACGCCGCAGAAGCGGCTGATGGTGTTCGCGGGCCGTTCGCATCCGGAGCTGGCGTCGAAGATCGGCGAGCACCTCGGCGTCCAGCTCGGCGAGGTCGAGCTGACGACGTTTGCAAACGGTGAGACCTACTGCCGCTACTGCGAGTCGATCAGGGGCGCAGACGTGTTCCTCGTGCAGACGGGCTGTCGCCCCGTCGACCAGAACATCATGGAGCTCCTGTTCATGATCCAGGCGGCCAAGCTCGCGTCGGCGAAGCGCATCACGGCCGTGATTCCCTGGTTCCCGTATTCACGGCAGGACCGCAAGGCGAAACCGCGCGAGCCGATTTCCAGCCGCCTGCTCGCCGACATGATCCAGGGCGCCGGTGCAGACCGGCTCCTCACGATGGATCTTCACGCCGGCCAGATCCAGGGCTTCTTCACGATTCCGGTCGATCACATGACGGCGCAGCAGCTCTTCGCGCGCCATTTCCGCGACCTCGGGTTCTCGGGCGAGGGCGTCGTCTCGGTCGCGCCGGACGCCGGCCGCGCGAAATACGCCGTGCGCTTCGCGCACATGATCGAGGCCGACTTCGCGATCATGAACAAGACGCGGATCGGTCACGACCAGGTGTCGATGACCGAGGTGACCGGGAGCGTGCGCGACAAGGTCTGCATCGTCGGCGACGACGTCACGACCACGGGCGGGACGCTCATCGCGGGCGCGCGCGCACTGCGCGAGCAGGGTGCACGCGAAGTCTGGATCTACGTCACGCACGCACTGCTCAACGACGAAGGTCTCGAGCGGCTCGGAGCCGCGGACGACGTGGCCGGCATCGTCGTGACCGACACGGTTCCGATCGACGCACGACAGCAACCGGACAATCTGACGGTCTTGAGCGTCTCTGGCCTGCTCGCGGCGACGATCATGAACGTGTTTTCCGACGACTCCGTATCCGCGATCTTCGGCGGCGAGAACCAGCTGTTCTGAGTTTCCGGCGCAGATCGGGAAACCGCTTGCGCGGTTTCCCGATCGCGCAAATCCCTGAAGGCGTCCGCTTCGCGGCCGCGTGCGGTGATTGACTCTCACCGTTCCCGCGGCGCTGGGCACCAGCGGGCTACCGTCGAGCGTCGCTCTTCCGGCTGGCAGAAAGCGCCTCGGTTTCACGTCCGCCCCGCCCGGGGGCGCGCTCGACCGTTCAGGGGACGACGAGGAGAACGAGCGCCGTCAACAGAGCCACGGCGTGGCGCGAACGTTGAACCGGTTTGCGCAGCACTGCTTGCTCGAGCGGCTGGGGTGGCACTGGCCGGCGAGCGTAGCCCTCGCGGCATGTAGGCGGTCTTACATCGCGCTCGTCGCTACAATCCGCCGCCGTGTCCGGAGACAGGATGAAGCTCGAAGTGCGCGAGCGCGAGGAACTCGGCTCGCGGCACACCCGGCGCCTCCGCTCGGAGGGCCTCATCCCTGGCGTCCTCTACGGGAAAGGTCACGCGCGTCCCATCGTCGTTCCCGAGCGGGAGCTTCGTACCGTGATGACCGGTAAGTCCGGGCTCCACGCGATCCTCGACGTCGTGATCGAGGGGCAGACGACGGTGCACCCGTCGATCCTCGCCGAGTATCAGCAGGATCCGATCCGGGGGACGATCTCGCACATCGATCTCCGGGAGGTTCGTCTCGACCAGCCGATTCACGCCACCGTGGTCGTGCAGCTCGTCGGCGAGCCGGTCGGTGCGAAGACGGGCGGAATGCTCTCGCTCGTCGCGCGTGAGCTCCATATCGAAGCTTTGCCTGCCGATGTGCCTGAGCACATCGAGATCGACGTCGCGCACATGGATGTGGGTGACGTCCTCCGCCTCGCCGACGTTCCGGCGATCGACAAGGTCACGCTTCTCGACGATCCACACGAGACGGTCATTGCGACGGTCGCGGTTCCGCGCGGCTTCGCAGAGCTCGAGGAGGCCGAGGCTGCCGAGGCCGAGGCCGCCGAGGCTGAGGCTGCCGAGGGCGAGGAGGCCGACGGCGAGGCTGGCTCGGCCGAGTCCGCAGACGCGGACGAGAGCTCCGACTCCGAGGAGTAGCCATGCGGCTGTTCCGTCGGGGCGACGCTGCCTCGACGCTCGACCTGCTCGTCGCGGGACTCGGAAACCCGGGTCCGCGACACGTGCGGGACCGCCACAACGTCGGCTGGATGGTGGTGGACGAGATCGCGCGCCGGTGCGATGCGTCGCTCAAGTCGAAGTTCAACGGGCGCTTCGGGGAGACGCGGATCGGCGGTCATCGGATTGCGCTCCTCGAGCCGGAGACCTATATGAACGACTCCGGGCGTTCGATCTCCGCGGCGGTGCGGTTCTACAAGGTTCCGATCGACGACGTTCTCGTCGTGCACGACGACGTCGACCTCGAGCTCGGGCGCCTGCAGGTGCGCGCCGGCGGTGGTCTCGCCGGACACAACGGCCTGCGCTCGATCGCGCAGGCGCTCGGCAGTTCGGACTTCGTTCGGCTGCGGGTCGGCGTCGGACGGCCCGGTCGTGGCGATCCCCGTGACGTCGCTGACTTCGTCCTCTCGCCTTTCGACCCGCACGAGGATCGGGACGGGGTGGTAGCGCGCGCTGCCGATGCTGTCGAGCTGCTGATCCGAGAGGGGCTCGAGGAGGCGCAGCGGCGCTTCAACTGACGGGACACGCGCGCGGCGGCCGTGTGGATCGAAAGGCGCTGTCTCTCGACAGAGAAGTCGCACACCCGCGATCAGATGCCCGGTACGGTGACAGCAGGGACACGGGAGTGCCCCTGGGGGTGTTTGTGGCGCTGCTCGTCGCGCCGCCTCGAGCCGCCGCGTCCCGAATGCGCGAGCTCGAGTAGCGCGCAAGCGGGCGCTACGATCACCCCGCGGGACGCCGTTCCCGCCAGCTGCATGGACCCGACGCCGACACCACTCGCAGGACTCGTCCGTGAGCTCGCCGCGAGCGAACGCTTCGCCGCGTTCGCCGACGCGTTCCCGGCGAACGCGCGCGTGTCGGAACCTGCACTCCCTCTCGTTCTCGCCGCACTGCACGCAACCCTCGACCGTGCTCTCGTCTGCGTGCTCGCCGACGACGAGGATGCGCGGGACGCGGCCGAGGCAGTGGGCTGGTACGTCGACCCGGCGACCGTGGCGCTCCTGCCGAGCCCCGGCGTGCGCGCAGGGTCGGGGCTCGAGTCGCCCGCACACCTCGTCGGAGAGCGAGCGCGCGCGCTCGACGTCCTGCGCGACGGCGGCCTCGTTTGCGTCTCCGCCCGCGCGCTTGCAGAAGGCATGCCGCCGGCGACGACCCGCACGACGGTCGTTCGCCTGAACCGCGCAGATCCGCGCGATCTCGACGCACTCGTCGAGGAGCTCGCGCTCGCCGGGTACGAGCGCGTGGAGCGCGTCGAAGAGCGCGGTCAGATCGCGGTCCGCGGCGGCCTCGTCGACGTCTTCCCGAGCACCGGGCGCGAGCCGCTGCGGGTGGAGTTCTTCGGTGACGAGATCGAGCACATCCGCGCGTTCTCGCCGTTCACGCAGCGCACGCTCCATCCGGTCGCCGACGCGTCGATCTATCCCGCCCGCGAACGCATCGTCGGCAGCGATCTCGAGAGCGGCGACGACGAGACCCGATCGCGTTCCACTGCTCGCGACGCCTCCCGATCTCGTCTGGCAGATCGACGACGTCACGAGTCTCTGGGAGGAGGAGGGGCTCGAGCCTCCGAGTCTCGAGGGCGCTGCCCGACTCGACTCGCTGCCGCGCTCGCAGCCGCACGTGTTCGAGGCCCAGCGCCCGGCCATCGCAGCACGCGGCCTCGCCGAGGCCGAGAACGAGCTCGCCGCGATGGTGCGACAGGGTCGACGCGTCGTCGTCACCTTCCCGCATCAGGGCGAGGCGCTGCGGACGCAGCGCCTGCTCCGGAAGGTCGAGGCGACCGTCACCGACCACGTCGACGAGGTCACGTCCGATCCGTCCGTCGCCTTCGTCATCAGCCCGGCACGCCGCGGCTTCGTCTGGCGCGAGCTGGGAATCGCCCTGCTGCCGGACACGCAGGTCTTCCGCAAGAGGCCGCCTCGCGTGGACGCGAGGCTCGGCCGCGCGCTCCAGTCGTTCGCCGACTTGAGGGTGGGCGACTACGTGGCTCACGAGGATCACGGGATCGGCAAGCTCCTCGGCTTCGAGACGAAGGATGTCGCCGGCGTCACGCGCGACTACCTCTTTCTCGCGTTCCGGGGCGACGATCGCCTGTATGTCCCGCACGAGCAGATCGGGAAGGTCTCCCGCTACATCGGCGCCGACGCGAAGGCGCCTGCGCTGTCCAAGCTCGGCGGGAAGGCATGGCAGAACCTCAAGAGCCGTGCGCGCGCATCGGTGCGCGAGCTCGCCGGAGAACTGCTCTCTCTCTATGCCAAGCGCAGAAGCGCGCCCGGCCAGGCGCTCGACCTCACGAACGACTGGCTCGAGCGTCTCGAGAGCTCGTTCCCGTATCGCGAGACCGAGGATCAGCTCCAAGCGATCGAGGCGGTGAAGGAGGATCTCGAGGCAGGGCGGCCGATGGACCGGCTCGTGTGCGGCGACGTCGGCTTCGGCAAGACCGAGGTTGCCGTGCGCGCAGCGTTCGCCGTGGCGCTGAACAACCGGCAGACGCTCGTCCTCTGCCCGACCACGATCCTCGCCGAGCAGCACTGGAACACGTTTCGCGAGCGCTATCGAGACTTCCCGGTGCGCGTCGAGATGGTGTCGCGCTTCCGTTCGCGCGCCGACCAGACGCGCGTCTTGAAGGAGTTCCAGGAAGGCAAGGTCGACGTCCTCGTCGGAACTCATCGGGTGCTCTCGCGCGACGTGATCCCGAAGAATCTCGGTCTGGTAGTCCTCGACGAGGAGCAACGCTTCGGCGTGGCGCAGAAGGAGCTCCTGCGGTCGCTTCGGCTCGAGGTCGACGTTCTCGCGCTCTCCGCGACGCCGATTCCGCGCACGCTCCACATGTCGCTCTCCGGGCTACGCGACATCTCGATCATCGAGACGCCGCCGACCGGGCGCCGTCCGGTGCGCACGACGGTGGGCGAATACGACGAGGAGCTGATCAAGAGCGCCCTCGAGCGTGAGCACGCGCGCGGCGGGCAGGCGTTCTACCTGCACAACCGCGTCGAGTCGATCGACGAGGTTCGGCAGAAGCTCGAGGAGCTCTGCCCGGGTCTCCGCTTCCTCGTCGCGCACGGGCAGATGGCCGAGAAGGAGCTCGAGGAGCAGATGCACGCGTTCCTCGCGGGCGATGCGGACGTGCTCGTGTCGACGACGATCATCGAGTCGGGCATCGACATCCCGCAGGCGAACACGCTGGTCGTCGAGCGAGCCGACGCGCTCGGGCTCGCGCAGCTGTACCAGATCCGCGGTCGCGTCGGCCGCTCCGACGTCCTCGCGTACGCGTACCTCTTCTATCCGGATGCGTCGGAGCTCACGCCCGAGGCACGCGCGCGGCTCTCGACGCTGGCCGACCACACGGAGCTCGGGGCCGGCTTCCAGATCGCGATGCGGGATCTGGAGATCCGGGGCGCGGGCGATCTGCTCGGCCCGGAGCAGTCGGGGCACGTCGCCGCACTCGGGTTCGAGCTCTATGTCGAGATGCTCGACGAGGCGGTCGCCGAGCTCATGGGTCGTCAACGCACCGCAGCACGACCCGTCCGCGTCGACGCGCGGGTCGATGCCTACGTGCCTGCGTCGTACGTGGCGGCGGAGGCGCTGAAGATCGACCTTCACCGACGCATCGCGCTCGCCGAGGACGAGGACGAGCTGCGCGAGCTCGTGTCGGCAACCGAGGATCGCTACGGCCCGATCCCCGAGCCCGTCGAGAACCTCTTCGCAATCCAGGAGGCGAAGCTCAAGCTCGCGCGCCTGGGCGCCGACTACCTCGTGTTTCGCGGAGGCCGCGTAACGGTCGGACCGCTCTCCCTCGGCTCGATCGAGGTGCGTGCGCTCGTGGCCACGGCGCCGACGGTCATCTACTCGACCTCAAAGCGCGAAGTTTCGCTTCGTGTCGAGACTCTCAAGGATGCTCTCGACCTGCCCGATGCTATTGTCCAGGCCCGGCTGGCCGCTTGACGAGCGGCCTTTCTTTCGGTCCGTATCCACATGACCTCTCAGGTTCTGAACAGTCCGCAACCCGTGCCTAACACCCCCTTGGCTATAACGCTCGGGGTCTGATGGCCCCTCTCCGAATCACGCTCGCCTGTCTGCTCGCGACCGTCGCGTTCACCGCGGCGGCCTGTGGCAGTGGCTCCGACAGCGTTCCGAGCGGGTCGATCGCCGTCGTGGACGGAACCGAGATCTCGAAGGAGGACCTCGACCAGCTCGTCGCGCAGGCGAAGAAGGGCTACGAGTCGCAGGGCCAGGAGTTTCCGAAGGCGGGAACCCCCGAGTACCAGAGCATCCAGACGCAGTACGTCGCATATCTCGTCGAGCTCGAAGAGCTCCGGCAGGCGGCCGACGAGCTCGACATCTCGGTATCGGACAAGGACGTCGACGAGGCGGAGCAGAAGCTGATCGACGAGCGCTTCGACGGCAAGCGCGCCGCCTACGAGAAGGCGCTCGAGAAGCAGGGCTTCACCGCGGAGCAGTATCGCGAGAACGCGCTCGAGGTCTCTGCCCTCTCCTCGAAGATCTTCGACGAGGTCACCAAGGACGTGAAGGTGACCGACCAGGAGATCCTCGAGTACTACACACAGAATCAGTCCCAGTACGGCTCGCCCGAGTCGCGCGACGTACGGCACATCCTCATCGCGGAGAAAGACGGCGACAAGGTCGACTTCGCTGCCAGCAAGGCGAAGGCGGACGAGATCTACGCCGAGCTCCAGGGCGGCGCCGACTTCGCCGCACTGGCGAAGGCGAGCTCGGCGGATCCGGGGAGCAAGGATTCGGGCGGGAAGCTGACGATCACCCGCGGCCAGACCGTTCCGGAGTTCGACAAGGTCTCGTTCGAGCTCGACAAGAACGAGCTCTCGCAGCCCGTCAAGACCGAGTACGGCTACCACGTCATCGAGGCGGTCTCCGACGTGCGCAAGGCGACGACTCAGCCGATCGACAAGGTCAAGCCCACGATCCGCGCGACGCTTCTGCAGGAGAAGCGAAACGAGGCGATGCAGGCCTGGGTCGAGGATCTCAAGAAGGGCTACGAGGGCAAGGTGAGCTACGCGGCCGGCTACGAGCCGCCGCAGCTCCCGGAGACACCCACCGAGACCCAGTAGGGTCTCGCGACATGAGCCTCGCGGAGGCGCTCCTCGACCTCCAAGACCTGACCCGGCAGCTGCGCCGGGAGTGCCCCTGGGATCGCGAGCAGACTGCGGTCACGATCGTTCCGCACACGGTCGAGGAGGCGTACGAGGTCGCCGACGCGGCGCTTGCCGACGACACCAGTGCGCTCCACGGCGAGCTCGGCGATCTTCTCTTCCAGGTCTACTTTCTGTCGCTGCTCCTCGAGGAGCAGGGCGCAGGAGATCTCGAGTCCGTCGCACGTGACGTGCACGCGAAGCTCGTCCGGCGGCATCCTCACGTGTTCGGCGACGCCGATGCTCGCACGCCCGGCCGCGTGCGCGAGCGCTGGGAGGCGCTGAAGACCGAGCAGGAGGGACGCGAGGGCATCTTTCACGACGTTCCCGAGGCGCTTCCCGCGCTTCTCCGGAGTCGGAAGGTTCAGCGGCGGGCGGCTGCCGTGGGATACGACTGGCCCGATCTCGCCGGCCCGTTCGCGAAGCTGCGGGAGGAGCTTGCCGAGCTCGAAGAGGCGAGCGCTCGGGTCGGTCCGCCTGCCCCGGAGACGGAGCCCGACCCTGACGTCTTCCACGAGCTCGGCGACGTGCTGTTCACGGTCGTGAACGTCGCTCGCAAGCTGAACGTCGACCCTGAGCTCGCGCTCCGCGGAACGACACGTCGCTTCACGGAACGCGTCGAGGCAGCGGCGGAGCTGGCGGACGGCGGACGGGGTGGACTGGCGGGACCTTGGGCTCGACGCCCAAGACGCGTACTACGAACGCGCGAAGAAGACGCTGGCATGAGCGAGATCGCCCAGGTGCACGGGCGCCAGCTCCTCGACTCGCGCGGGAACCCGACGCTCGAGGTCGACGTGCGGCTCGCCTCCGGTGCCCTCGGGCGCGCGATCGTCCCGTCGGGCGCTTCCACGGGTGAGCACGAGGCGGTCGAGCTGCGCGACGGCGATCCGGCGGTGTACCTCGGCAAGGGCGTGCTGCAGGCCGTAGGCCACGTGAACGGCGAGATTGCGGACGCGCTCGTCGGCCTCGATGCCGCGGAGCAGCGCGCGCTCGACGGAGTCCTCATCGAGCTCGACGGCACGCCGACCAAGAGCCGGCTCGGCGCCAACGCCATCCTGGGCTGCTCGCTCGCTGCGGCGAGAGCTGCCGCGGCCGATGCGGGCGAGCCCCTCTATCGCTGGCTCGGTGGCTCCGGAGCGCGCACCCTTCCCGTGCCCATGCTGAACGTGATCAACGGCGGGGCGCACGCGCAGAACCGGCTCGACCTCCAGGAGTTCATGGTCGTTCCTGCCGGGGTCGAGACGTTCTCCGAGGCCGTTCGCATAGGAGCCGAGGTCTTCCACGCGCTGAAAGCCGTGCTCCACGAGCGCGGCCTGGCCACAGGCGTGGGCGACGAAGGCGGGTTCGCGCCCGACCTCGAGTCGACCGAACGCGCGATCGAGACGATCCTCGAAGCGGCCGAGCGTGCCGGGCACCGCGAGCGCGTCGCGATCGCGCTCGACCCGGCGGCCAGCGAGGTGTTCCGCGACGGCGCGTACCACCTGCCCGGCGAGGGCCGCACGCTCGAGCCGGCCGAGATGATCGACTTCTACCGCTCGCTTGCGGAACGCTTCCCTCTCGTCTCGATCGAGGACGGGCTCGACGAGAACGCCTGGGGCGACTGGCGAGACCTCACCCAGGCGATCGGCGACGACGTGCAGCTCGTCGGCGACGACCTCTTCGTGACGAACGTCGACTTCCTCCAGCGGGGAATCGACGAGCGCGTCGGGAATGCGATTCTCGTGAAGGTGAACCAGATCGGCACGCTGACCGAGTCGCTCGACGTGATCGCGATGGCGCGTGATGCCGGATACGCGACGGTGATCTCGCATCGCTCCGGGGAGACGGAGGACACGACGATCGCGGACCTGGCCGTCGCCGTGAACGCCGGGCAGATCAAGACCGGAGCGCCGTCGCGCACCGACCGCGTCGCCAAGTACAACCAGCTCCTGCGCATCGAGGAGGAGCTCGGTGACGAAGCGGTGTACCCGGGTTGGTCCGCGTTCCGCGGTCGCTAGGTTGCGCTGGATGCAACAGCCTGACCGCCGGACGAAGATCGTCGCCACCATCGGGCCCTCGTCGAACGACGAGGAGACCCTCGCCGCGCTCGTCGACGCCGGCATGGACGGCGTGCGGCTCAACTTCTCCCACGGGACGCACGACGAGCACGAGCTGAGCGCGCGGCGCGTTCGCGCCCTCCAGGCCGAAGCGGGCCGCCCGCTCGCGCTGATCGCAGACCTGCAGGGCCCGAAGATCCGGATCGGCGACCTCGACGCGCCCGCGTCACTGGCGACAGGCGACTCGATCGTGGTCGCGGGACAGGACGCCTGCGGCGCGGACGATCTGCCCGTCGCGCCCGACGTTCTCAGCTCGGTGCTCGAAGCGGGTGACGAGATACTCATCGACGACGGTCACGTGCGCCTCCGCGTCCAGCGCATGGACGGCACCCGAGCGCTCTGCGAGGTGGTCACGGGCGGCATCGTCGAGCCGCACAAGGGCGTAAACATCCCCGGCGTTCCCCTCCCCGTGCCGTCGCTGACGGAGAAGGACCTTGCCGACCTCGACTTCGCGCTCGGCCTCGGTGTCGACTACGTCGCACAGTCGTTCGTCCGTACGCACCTGGACGTCGCCGCGCTCAAGTCCCGGATCGAGGCGGCCGGGTCGCCGGCGTGGGTGATCGCGAAGATCGAGCTGAAGGAGGCGGTCCTGCAGCTCGAGGCGATCCTCGACGTCGCGGACGCCGTGATGATCGCGCGCGGCGATCTCGGCGTCGAGATCGGGGCTGCCGAGGTGCCGCTCCTCCAGAAGAAGATCATCGTCGAGGCGCTCGAGCGCGGAAAGCCTGCGATCACGGCGACGCAGATGCTCGAGACGATGATCCACCGGCCGGAGCCGACGCGCGCGGAGGCCTCCGATGTCGCGAACGCCATCCTCGACGGGACGTCGGCAGTGATGCTGTCGGCGGAGACCGCCGTCGGCGAGTATCCGATCGAGGCCGTGGCGACCATGGCGCAGATCGCGCGTGCAGTCGAGCCGAGCCTCGGCTACCGGCACCAGCTGCCGTCGGCGCTCGAGGAGCCGACGGTCGGTCGCGCGATGTCGAACGCGGCCTGCGACCTCGCCGAGGCGCTCGGCGCGAAGGCGATCCTCGTCCCGACGTTCACGGGGCGAACAGCGTCGGCAGTCGCCCGACTCCGACCTCGGCGCCCCGTCGTTGCGCTCACGCATGTCGCGTCGTCGCTCCAGCACATGGCGATCGAGTGGGGCGTGACGCCGCTCGAGATCCCCGAGGTGACGGACGTCGAAGAGCTGTGGAACCTCTCGATCTCCGCGGCGCGCGATGCGGGCATCGTCGCCCACGGCGACCGCGTCGTGCTCACGGCCGGCACTGCGGTGAACATCCCGGGCTCGACGAACGTGATCAAGGTGGACGTGGCCTGACCGGGCAGGGAGCCACACCCGCGTGTTGAAGGTGGCGTCGTGGCAGACCGTGCCAGGGAGAGGACGGCCTCGGCGCGAGGTCGGAAGACCGCGGCATCGCGCATCGGCCGGCGGCGGCTGCGGTTGCTCTGGGCGGTCGGGTTCCTCGCGATCGGCGCGTATCTCTACTACCAGCCGATCTCGTCGTACCTCGAGACGAGAAACGACCTGACGACGCGACGCGGCCGAGGTCGAGTCGCTGCGGCTCGTGCGCGCCGAGCTCGAGCTGCGGCTCGTGAACTCCACGAGCGTCGAGTCGCTCGAGCGGGAGGCGCGGAGGATCGACTACGTGAAGCCGGGAGAGCGCCTGTTCGTCGTGAAGGGCATCCCCGCCTGGCGCAAGGCGCGAAGCTCCGGAAACCGCCCGTAGTCTCTCCGTCATGGACGATCGAGCGATCGTCGGGCGCCAGCTCGGCCGCACGCCGCGTGCATTCGGCCGCGTCGCCGTTCGCTGCCCGCACGGTTTTCCAGCGGTGACCGAGCAGCTCCCGTACGACCCTGACGGGCGAGCCGTTCCCGACGACGTACTACCTCACGTGCCCGCACCTCGTCGCGGCCGTCGCGCGTCTCGAGGCGGCGGGTGGCGTGGAGCGCTGGAGTGCCGCTGCGCAGGAGGACGACGTTCTCGGCGACTCGCTGACGACGTGCGACGGACGAGCAGCGGCGAGTGCGTCACGAGCTCGCCGGTGAGGCACGGGGTACCGACGACGGAGCCTCGCTCGACTCCGGGATCGGCGGCTCGCGCTCGCCGTCGCACCTGAAGTGTCTGCACGCGCACGTCGCCTACGCGCTCGCGCGACCGGACTACGAGCTCGGCCGGCGGATCCTCGACGACGTCGTCGAGCCGTGGCCCGCCGAACGGTGTTGCTCCGAGCCGCTCCGAGGGGACTGACTAATCTCCGCGATCGTGTCCGCCGACCTCGAGAGCACTCGACTCGAGTGGGAGACCGCGTATCGGGACTTCACGGAGGTGTCGCGGGATGCCACGCTCGAGGAGCGCGTCCGCATGCAGCTCGACGCGGTCACGACCGAGCTTCGCCGACGGGTGGGAGGGACATACACGCGTTCGCGAGCTCGCGGACGAGTACACGCGGGCCGACGTCTGGGCGCGGGAGGCACTCGCCGAGCAGGCGACGCCCGGCTGGCCGCGAACGCTGTCGGTCGTCGAGGGAGCGGCATTCCACATCTACGCGCGCGGCGCCGTGGACTACGCGCCGTGACGATGCTGGAGCAGACGCGTCGTCAGCAACCGCGCCCGGCGCAGTCGTCGCGACCGGATCGGCCGGGCAGTCCTGATCGTCGTTGCGCTCGCCGCTCGCGTTCCTCGTCGGGATCGCGTTCGCGCGGACTCTCGACGAGCGACCGCGTTCGAGCGGGGCGGAGACGAACGTCCGAACGCTGACCCCGCTCCCGCAGGAAGCGCCGGTCCGCACCGTGACCGTCACGGTCACGCGGCCCGTAGGGTCGCCCTAGAGCTCTTCGGAGGCCTCGAGCAGCCCGGCGAGGATGATCGCCACGGCACAGGCGAGGCTCAACCAGATCCCGAGTCCTCGACTCGCGAAGAAGAAGTCGTCCGGGATCGAGATGATCCGAACGAGCACGAGGATCGTCGCGACCGAGCCGATCGCGATCGCGACGAGGCTCTCGGGGACGGACGCCGGCATGCTCACTCCCGCTTCGCGCAGGACGACCAGGAGGACCGCCGCGAGCCCGAGGAACAGAACGGCCTTCCCGATCGTGCCCGTGTGCCAGCCGATGACCGACACAGTCGCGCCGTTGCCCTCGCCCGTGTACCAGCCCGTCAGCGCCGACATCGCGAGCAGCAGCCCGAACATGAGCGTGAGGCGGCCACCGAATCCGGCGACATCGCCGCCGCCGGGAAGCCGGCGACCCCGCAGTCCTGAGCTCAGCATCGCGTAAGCATATGACGCGGTGCCGACGGGACAGCCCGCACGTGAACGTCGTGCGAATCCTAGAATTCGGCCCGTGGCACAACCGGCCCCGACGACGCCTCCGCCAACGGCACCCGAAGACGACGCTCCGCTCGACCCTCATGCGGTCTCGCGTGCGTACCGTCAGCACCGCGCGCGCCGCGCAGCGAAGAAGAAGCGGCATCGAGAGAAGCGCTGGGCCGGCGTGCGCTTCTGGCTCATCCTCGTCCTCGTCGTCGCCGTCACCGTTGTGCTCGCCACTCGGACGCTGGGCGAGATCGAGCGCGTCTTCGGCCTGTAGAGGATGAGCTTGGACACGGCCGGGGAGCGCCCCGGAAGCCTCGCGCTCGGCGCGCTCGTCTTCGGTGCCGGCATCGGCGCGCTCGCCACGGAGATCACCGCGTCGCGGCTCCTCGCGCCGTACTTCGGCTCGTCGACGATCGTCTGGGCGAACCTCATCGGCATCGTCCTCGGCGCGCTCGCGCTCGGCTACTGGCTCGGCGGGCGGCTTGCCGACAGGCGGCCGGAGCCTCGGCTTCTCGGGCTCATCGTGCTCGTCTCGGCGCTTTTCGTCGCCGTGATCCCCTTCGCGGCGAAGCCGTTTCTCGACTTCACCGTGGACGGTCTCGACACGGCGTCGGCGGGCGCGGTCGTCGGGAGCTTTCTCGCAGTGCTCCTCCTCTGCGCGCCGGCCGTCGTCCTGCTCGGGATGGTGTCGCCCTTCGCGATCCGCCTCGCCGTCTCGTCCATCGCGACTGCGGGCGCGGTCGCCGGCCGTCTCTACGCGCTGTCGACAGCGGGCTCGCTGCTCGGCGTCTTCCTGCCCGCGCTCGTGCTCATTCCCGCAGTGGGGACGCAACGCACGTTCCTCGTCATCGCAGCGCTCCTGGCCGCGTCGTCGTGCTTCCTCCTGGGTCCGCGCTACCTCGTCGTGACCGGTCTGCTCGCCGCGCTGCTCGTCCTGCCGCCGGGGGCGATCAAGGCCGAGGAGGGTCTCATTCACGAGGAGACGTCGTTCCACCAGTACATCGGCGTCGTCGAGCGCTCCGACGGCCGGCGCCTGCTCCAGCTCAACGAGGGAGTCGCGGTGCACTCCGTCTGGCGGGCCGACTCCGTGCTCACCGGCGGCGTGTGGGATGCGTTTCTCGCGCTGCCGCCGCTGCTCGGGCGCCCGCTCGAACGCGTCGCGATTCTCGGGAACGCAGCGGGGACGACGGCGCGCGCCATGGGCGTCTACTACCCCGACGCCGAGATCGACGGCGTCGAGCTCGATCCCGCAGTGAGTCGAGTCGGGCGCCGGTACTTCGGGATGAGCGAGAACCCGCGGCTGACCGTGCACGACGACGACGCGCGGCCGTTCCTGCGTGCCTCGGACGAGCGGTACGACCTGATCGTCGTCGACGCGTACCGGCAGCCCTACGTCCCGTTCTATCTCGCCACGCGGGAGTTCTTTCGACTCGTACGTGAGCACCTGGCGCCGGGCGGCATCGTCGCCCTGAACGTCGCGGCGGTGCCGGAGGACCGGCGGCTCGTACGTGCCGTGGGCGGCACGCTCGCGGCGGAGCTGCCGCAGGTTCTCGAGTGGCCGGCGCTGCGCTTCAACACGATCGTGCTCGGGCTGACCGAGCCGCTCTCGCCCTCGGAGATCGAGCGCCGGCTGGCGAGCGGCCCGCCCGATCTCGCGTCGATTCGCGAGCTCCTCTGCGCGGCGACGTGCGACCGGTCGGCGTAGCGGAGACCCCGTGGACCGACGACCGTGCCCCCGTCGAGTGGCTGACGGATCGCATGATCGTGTCGTACGCAGCCGACGGGGGCAGGCTCGAGGAGGACTACCTGCCGACGAGGCCGCAGCCGTGATCTCGCTCGAGCGGCGCAACGGGCGCCCGCTGCGGATCGGCCACAGGGGCGCCGCGACGCTTGGTCCGGCGAACACGCTCGCCTCGTTTCGGCTGGCGCTCGAGACGGGTGTCGACCTGATCGAGTTCGACGTGGTATCGAAGCCGGGGAGCGAGCTCGTCGTCTCGCACTCCGTTCGCGAGATCCAGCCGGAGACGCCGCCGCTCGACGAGGTGCTGCGGTTCTTCGTGGACGAGGCGCCCGACACCGGTGTTCACCTCGACCTCAAACAGGCGGGCCGCGAGAGCGACGTCGTCGAGGCTCTGCGTCGGTTCGGGCTGAGCGAGCGAGCGTTCGTCAGCTCCGTGTTTGCGAGCACGTCGCGCCGGATCTCCGCGCTGGGTGGAGCCCGCGTCGGGATCACGATTCCGAGAAGCGCCTTCAAGATCTCCGAGGACGGACGCAGCGCGCCGATCGCCCGCACGGGACTGCGCGCGGCGCGTCTCCTCAGCCCCGGTCTCGTTCGTCCGATCCTCGCGTACACGCGGGCGACGGCGCTCGTGCTCCATCACTCCGTCGTCACGTCCGGGAGCGTCCGCGCGGCACACGCCTGCGGAGTACCGGTCGTGACGTGGACCGTCGACGACCGGCGCGAGCTCGCCCGAGTCGACGAGGCAGGGGTCGACGCGATCGTGACGAACGATCCACGACTATTCCTGCCGAGCTGACGTCTACACTGAAACGGTGACAGCGTCCGCTCGCACGCTGGGGGCAGGACTCCTCGTGGTCTTCGCTCTCCTTGGATTTGCAGCTGCTTTCGCGCTCGCCGCGACGGCCGGCGCCGGAACGTCGTCCCCGGCGCAGTCGACCGACCCGCCGCCCACGACGACGGAGCCTCCTCCACCCGAAGAGCCGCCCGTCGAGCCGCCGCCGACGACCCCCGCACCGATCGCGTTCGGCGTGACGGTGGGAGGCGTGAAAGTCGGAGGGCTCATGCCGTTCAAGGCGTCGAAGGCGGTGACGAAGGTGTACGCGAAGCCGCTCGTCCTCGTCGTGGACGAGACGCGCAAGGTCGCGCTCGCTCCGACCGCGCTGGGTGCCCGCGCGAACGTGCCCAAAGCCATTCGTCGTGCAAGGTTCGCGCGCCCGGGCGCACTCGTCCCGCTCGACGTCGACGTCTCCCAGGCGCGTGTTCGGAAGTTCGTCGACCGGCTCGGCAAGGGAGTCGACCGCAAGGCCATCGACGCCCGAATCGTGCTCAACGGCGTGAAGCCGCGCGCGGTGCAGGCTCAGGAGGGTCGTATCCTGAAGCGCCTGGCCGCGGGACGATCGATTCGTACCGCGCTCGCGACCAACAGCCGCGCTCCGATCCGGCTCGGTTTCGAGATCCAGAAGCCCAAGGTCGGGTCAGCCGAGCTCGACGAGGCCGTCGTCATCCTCCGCGGATCCAACCGCTTGATCTTCTTCGACAACGCGAAGGTCGTTCGCTGGTTCGGCGTCGCGACCGGGCAGTCGGCCTTCCCGACGCCGCTCGGCAACTACGAGATCGTGAACTTGCAGCGCAATCCGTGGTGGTATCCGCCACCGTCGGACTGGGCGGCCGACGCTGATCCGGTACCGCCGGGGCCGGGTAATCCGCTCGGCACGCGGTGGATGGGAATCTCGGCACCGTATGTCGGCATCCACGGCACGCCCGACGCCGCGTCGATCGGATACTCGGCATCGCACGGCTGCATCCGCATGCGCATCCCCGACGCGGAGTGGCTCTTCAGTCACGTGGAGATCGGAACGCCGGTCTTCATCATCGCCAAGTAGCAGTGGCTTCTCGCGCGCGGCTCGTGGGCCAGGGCGTGGCCATCGGCCTCGTCGCGCTCCTCTTTCTCCTGCTCGCGTGGTCGCTCGTCAGCGACGAGGGGAGCGATCTCAAGAGCGCCGCTGCTGCCGGCGATCTGCCGCAGGCCCCCGACTTCACGCTCGAGCGCCTCGACGAAGACGGCGACTTCGATCTCTCCTCGCTGCGTGGCAAGGCCGTCGTGCTGAACGTCTGGGCGTCGTGGTGCATCCCGTGCAAGGAGGAGGCGCCGTTTCTCGAGCAGGTGTGGAAGGAAAACCGCGATCGTGATGTCGTCGTGGTCGGTCTCGATGCGAAGGACTTCCGCGCGGATGCGCGGAAGTTCGCGGATCGCTTCGAGCTGACGTTCCCGCTCGTGTACGACGGGCCGGGGGACACGCTCGACGGCTTCGGCGTGACCGGCTTCCCCGAGACGTTCGTGCTCGACCGCGAGGGACGCGTGGTGGAGGCGTTCGCGGGTGCTGTCGACGGCGAGGACGTGCGCCCGAAGCTGCTTGCGGCGATCGATCGGGCGCTCGAGACGTGAGACGTGCGCTCGCGCTCGCGGCGGTGCTCGGCGCCGTGTTCGCCGGAGCCGCATCCGCTGCGCCCCCGAACGCCGCCGATCTCGAGGCCGAGCTCGTGTGCCCCGTGTGCGAGACGACCCTCGACCAGTCGAACGCCCCCGTCGCCGAGCGCATGAAGACGTTCATCCGCGTTCGCATCGCCGCAGGCGACTCGGAGGAGGAGATCAAGGATGCGCTCGTCGCGGAGTTCGGTCCGGAGGTGCTGGCCGAGCCGCCGGGCGGGGGGTTCGGGCTCCTTGCCTGGCTGCTGCCGCTCGGCGCGCTCCTCGTTGGCGCAGTCGCAGTCGGCCTCCTCATCCGTGCGTGGAGCCGTCGTCCCAAGGAGCCGGAGCCGACGGAGGAGCGGCTCGACCCGGAGCTCGAACGGCTCGTGGACGAAGAGCTCGCTCGATTCGACGGTTGAGTCAATGAGCTGGACGTCGATTCCGGTCGCGTTCTTCGCCGGGATGGTCTCGTTCCTCGCCCCGTGCGTGCTTCCCCTCGTGCCGGCGTATCTGTCCGCCGTGTCGGCAGTGGACGCGGATCAGCTCGGCCAGCCCGGGAACGCACGGCGTGTGATCCGGGGGAGCGTTCCGTTCGTCCTCGGCTTCACGGCGTTCTTCGTTTCGCTCGGCATCGGGGCTGCGCTCGTCGGAGGGCGCATCCTCGGAGACCAGTTCCTGCTCGAGCGGATCGCCGGGCTTCGTCCTCGTCGTGTTCGGGCTCGCGTTCATGGGGTTACTTCCATGGCCAGAGCGGCTCGTCGGTGCGGGGCTGCTGCAGGAGGCTCGTGGGCGCGGCTCGCGCGTGCTGCTCGGCGGCGCGTTCGCGGTGTGCGCCGCGCCGTGCATCGGGCCCGTGCTCGCTGCCATCCTCGTCCTCGCCGGCTCGTCGGACACCGTGTTCCAGGGCGCTGCGCTGCTCGGTGTGTACTCGCTCGGGCTCGCCGTGCCGTTCGTGCTCGCCGCCGCACTCTTCACGCGGGCGATGTCCGCGTTCCGCTGGCTCCGCGATCACTACCGCGTGATCCAGGTCGGCGGCGGGGCGATCATGGTCGCTCTCGGGCTTCTCCTGTTCTTCGAGCGCTTCTACGTGCTCCGCGTGTACCTGAACCGCTTCCTCGAGTGGCTCGGCATCGAGCCCGCGTTCTAGCTAGACCCGCGGCGGGGGGAGAGCGAGGGAGCCCGTCGCGGCGATAGCGCGTGCGGCCGCGACGTCGTCGAGGATGGCTTCGACATCGACGCCACGGTGTGCCGGCCGGTAGCCGCCGAGGCGTCGCTCGGCCTTCACGAGCTGCCGCTCGCAGCCGTTGCGGTTGCCGCGCTCGGCGTGCAGCCACGCGACGGCGACGTGGACGAGCCCCTGCAGGAAGTCGCGCTCGGCGGCCGGAGCCGTGCGCCACTCGTCCTCGAGCTCCTCGTGCGCCTCGAAGTACGCGCCGTCGCGGATCAGCTGCAGTCCTTCGGCGAGCGCCATGCGCCGGATTATCGGCGTCCGTCGCCGGTGCTACTGTCGCCGCGTGTCGACGATCCTGCTCGTCGGAGTCGACCTCTTCTTCCGTGGAAAGCTGGAGGGTCTCCTTCCCGGCCACCGGCTCGTGACGAGCGACAGCGTCGCCGCGCCCGACCTCGTCATCGCCGACATCGCCCGCGTGGAGCCGGAAGAGGTCGTCGAAGCCTGGCCCGACATTCCGATCCTCGGGTACACGAACCACACCGACAAGTCGGGGTTGCAACGCGCGCATTCGGCCGGTTTCGACCAGGTCATCGTCAAGTCCGCGCTCGTCGAGCGGGCGCCTGATCTCGTCGCCGAGCTCATCGGAACGGGCGCGACGGAACCGTCCTAGCCGGGCCGGGGCCGCGGATACACTCGCGCGCGTGACGTACATCATCGCCGAGCCGTGTATCGACATCAAAGACCTCTCGTGCGTCGATGTCTGCCCGGTCGACTGCATCCACCCGTTCGGCCGCATCCTCATCATCGACCCGGAGGAGTGCATCGATTGCGGCGCATGCGAACCGGAGTGCCCGGTCGAGGCGATCTTCCCGGAGGACGCGCTCCCGGACAAGTGGAACGCCTTCGTCGAGATCAACTACGCGTTCCCCGATCCCGAGAAGATCAACGCGCTCACGGACGCCTACGCGACCGAGCACAACGTCCAGAACGAGCCGCTGGAGTAGGCCGTCCCGACGCGCCTCGTCTACGCGCCGAGCATCCGCCGGTAGTACTCGCGCAACCAGCGTTCGAACGCGTCAGGGCTCATGCCGCGCTCGCGCGTGAGGCTCCGGTACGTCCCCCAGTCGAGCGCAAGCCAGAAGGCCGTCTCGACCATGTCGTCGTCGAGCTGACGTGTCGACGTCAGGTTTGGCGAGCAGAACTCGTGTCGCCCAACTGACGCCGTAGGCGCGATTCCCGGTCATCTCGCTCCACAACCGTGCAACTCTGCGGTCACTGGGAGCGGCATGCTCGACCGTCCATGCGATGGCTGCCGACGCTCGCTGATCGACCGTACTTGTGTTGCATGGAGATCGAGCATCGCAGCGGCTGTGGTCGCGGCCTCCATGTCTGCGACGACTGCCGAGCTGCATCCTGACGGGGCTCGCGTCACCGCGAATGCTGAAGTCGACGACTGCTTGAAGCAGCGCCGCCTTCGTTGCGAACGTCGCCTCGATCATCTGATGCGAGACGCCGGCACGCTGTGCGATGAGGTGGATGGTGGCTCCCTGCCATCCGCGCTGCTCGAACGTTCGCTTGGCCGCCACCAGGACGCGTTCACGGTTCCGCCAGCCGCGGCCTGGCGACGGGCGCGTTGTAGCGCCGCCTGTCGGCCTTGCCTCGACGTTCCATATTAGATAGGGTAGAACCCTAGTGACATCTCGGACGTTGGCTCTCGAGGAAGGAGTGACCATGCGCCGGCTGACGCTCGCATGCGCCGTACTCGCGGTCGGCTCGATCGGAATCGATGCGAGTGCAGCACCCTCAGGAAGCCTCGACCTGAAGGCCGAGCTGATGGTCGCGTCGACCCTCGGCCCATGTCCCGCGGGATTCCCCAGTCGGCCGTCTGCGCTGCGCGAACGAGCAGCGGGCGAGTTCGCGGGCTCGGTTCGGCCTCCGCCTCCTACACGTGGGCGCTCGACGCTGGGCCTCCAACATGCGCGGCGGGAGAAGCGAAGGTCTTGGGGTATCCCGTCGCGATCGACGTCGCCGGGAAGGGTGCGCTGATGATCTCCGTCGCTGAGCTCGGGCGATGCGTGGCGCAGGAGCCTTCGCGCAACGAGCCGCAGTCCTTCACGATCGTCGGTGGTACGGGTCTGTACGCAGGAGCGTCGGGACAGGGGACGGTCGAGCGGCTGATCGGCCAGACGTCGAGCGGCGCCTCAGGTCGCGAGACGTGGACCGCGTCGATGAACGTCCCAGGGCTCGAGTTCGACGTCGTGGCGCCGGTGATCACCGTGACGGCGCCGAAGCCCGTACGGTGTCGAAGACGGCCAAGCGAGCACGCGTGCGCTACCGCGTGGCCGGCTCGATGCAATCTTCGGAGGATGCCCGTCGTGCCGGACACGTTCGGAGCTGCTTCTCGCTCGGGCGATCGCTCTACGCTGCTCGCGACCGATCACGAGAAGATCGACGCGCTGAGGACGTCGCTCGCGACCGCGCCCGAACGTCGAGACGAGCCGCTCGCAGTACGCGCACGTCAGGCAGGCTGCAGGTACGCGCAGGGCCGCGGATCGCCCGGAAGCGGTGAAGGGGCGATCTTCGTCACGCGATAGCGCTCGTCGCCGTCTTCGACCTCGGTGCCGGGGCGCGGCGGGTCACCGGAACGCTCGACGAGCGTGTACCCGGACGTCGACCACACGAAGAAGAGGAAGCCGCTCGAGCCGTTCCCGTTCACGCCCGCGATCCTAACGGTGCGCAGTCGCGGGTGGCACGGCGATCCGGACGGTGGAGCCGCGCGGATAACGCACCTCGGAGCTGAACCGGCCGTTGAGCGTGGCCGCGCGCTCCGCCAGCGCCTCGAGCACCGCCGCACGTCGTTCGGGCGGGCCGTCGTCGGTGACGACGAGCTCCGCTCCGCCTCCCTCGGTGGCGCGCAGCGCGATCTCGATCCGCGTGAGCGGCCCGCGCCGGACCGCCTGCTCCGTCGCCTCGCGAAGAATCTGGTACAGGGCCACGACCGCGTTCTCCCCGAGCTCGTCCGCATAGGCGACGTCGAGGTCGATCTCGATGTCGTTCCGGGAGGCGATACGCCGGGCGAGTGCGGCGGCAGCCGACGCGAAGCCGAGCTGATGGAGGACGCGCGGCTCGAGGTCGTCGCAGAGCGCACGGAGATCGCGGGCCGCGTCGCGCGCGAGCTCGAGTCCGCGCGAGAACACCTCCACTGCACGATCCTTCTCGCCACCCTCGAGCTCGGCGAGCCCCGCGTCGAGCATCTGCGAGATCGCCGACAGCTGCTGGATGGGTCCGTCGTGCAGGAGCTCGGCGACCCGCCTGCGCTCCTCCTGCTCGGCCAGCATGCGCTCCGCGAGGAGCGCTCGCTCGGAGTCGTCGTCCACGGTCAGCTCTAGTCGATCATCGCCTCGCGGAGCGCGATCGCGACCGCCTGCGTGCGCGTGTCGGCTTCGAGCTTCGCGAGGATGTGCCGCACGTGGCTCTTCACGGTCTCCTGGCTGATGAAGAGCTTCGCCGCGACGTCTGCGTTCGACATCCCGTCGGCCAGGAGCTGCAGGATCTCCCGCTCGCGCGGCGTGAGCACGTCCGACTGGCCCTGCGCGGCGACGAACTCGGCCATGAGTCCGGGGTCGACGAACGTCTCGCCGGCGGCGACCTTCTCGATCGCCCGCAGGAGCGTCTCGTGCGGCGCCTCCTTGAGGATGTACCCGCGTCGCGCCGGACTTCGAGCCCGCGCTGGAGGAGAGAGCGTTCGCCGTACGCGGTGAAGATGAGGACGCCGGTCTCGGGCGCACGCTGCAGCAGCTGCTCGGTCGCCTCGAGCCCGTCCATGTCGGGCATGCGCAGGTCCATGATCACGACGTCCGGCCGGCGCCGCTCTGCGAGCGCGACCGCAGACGCTCCGTCGGACGCCTCGCCGATAACGCGGATGCGCGCCGAGCGCGACAGCGCGAGGCGAAGGCCCTCGCGAACGACCTCGTGGTCGTCTGCGATGAGGCAGGTGATCTCGTCGGCCACTCGGCGATTCTACGGCGCGCATCGGCGCCTTCCTGCCGTTGCCTCAGACGACGAGAGAGAGTTGGCGTGGCGCCGAGGTGCGGCGCGGACGCCTGCGCGGACTCGGAGCGGCAGCAGTGGCGCGTCGCACCGGCTCGAGGATCGGGCCTGTTGTCGCCGCTCCGAGGTACGCGCGCGACGCGAACAGCGCCTCGTAGCGCGCGACCTCCTCGGGCCAGTCGCGCGCGAGCGCCTCGAGAAAGTGCTCTTTCACCCCCGGGCGCAAGTGGACGACGCTCGCCCAGATCGTCCGCGCGCCCGCGGCTCGCGCAGCACGTACGACGGCCTCGAGCTGCGCGGGATCGTCGGAGAGACCCGGAAGGATCGGCGCGATCCCGACGCCGACGTCGATGCGCGCCTCGGCGAGCCGCCGGATCGCTTCGAGCCGGCTTGCGGGCGGTGCCGTTCCTGGCTCGGTCGTCCGCCAGACGCGCTCGTCGAGCGTGGGGAGCGAGAGGAAGACCTCGGCCCCGGCTCGCGACGACGCCTCTTGCAGAACGTCGATGTCACGCACCACGAGCGGCCCGCGGGTGACGATCGAGAAGGGCGTCCACGCGGCGTCGAGCTCGACGAGGCACGCGCGCGTGAGGCGGAACCTGCCCTCGGCGGGCTGGTACGGATCCGTCGCCGTTCCGAGAGCCACTTCGTCTCGCTCCCACGACGGGCGCGCGAGCTCGCGTCTCAGAACCTCGGCGACGTTCGGCTTCACGCGAATCGAGCGGCCATACCGGTCGTCCGAGGGGCGGTCGGCACGCTGCTCGAAGTGGCGGACGTAACAGAACGTGCAGCGGTGCACGCAGCCCATGTACGGATTGAGCGACCACCTGAAGGGCATCCCCCGCACCTGTGTCAGGGCCGACTTGCACGGCTCGATCCTGTACTCGACCTGCATCGGTCGAGAATAGAACATATGTTCGTATCCGGGCAACCATCTAGAGTCGGGCAATGGACGAGCTCGGCGACGGGATCCGCCGCGTCACGTTGCCGTTGCCCACGCGGCCGGGGCACGTGCACGCGTATCTGCTCCCCGGCGACGATGGCTGGACGCTCGTCGACACCGGCGTCGGGCTCCCCGACGCGAAGGAGACCTGGGCGGCCGAGCTCGAGCAGGCCGGCGGGCGCGTTGCGACCGTCTTCGTCACGCACTTTCACCCCGACCACGTCGGAGCCGCAGCCGATCTCCACGAGCTCACCGGCGCGCCCGTTGTCCAGGGCAGCCTCGACTACGCGCAGTGCGAGCTCGTGTGGGGGAATCCCGCGTGGTCGGACCGGCTGCTCGACTGGTTCCGGCTCCACGGCGCGCCCGACTCGGTCACAGCCGAGCTCGTGGCCAGAGCTCCGTCTACCGGCCGTTCATCCGTTACCAACGGGATCCGATCCTCGTCGAGGCGGGCGAGCACGTCGACGGCTGGGAGCTCGTCGCCGCTCCGGGCCACGCCGACGGACAGCTGTGTCTGCTGCGCGACGGGGTGCTCGTGGCCGCGGATCACCTCCTCGGGAGGATCACGCCGACGGTGGGTCTGTGGCCGGCCAGCCGCCCCGACCCGCTCGGCGACTATCTCGCCGCTCTCGACCGGACGATCGAGCTCGCGCCCCGCATCGCGTTACCCGGCCACGGCGAGCCGATCGAGGATCCCGCCGGCCGCGCACGCGAGCTTCAAGGAGCATCACCGCCTGCGCCTCGAGGAGGCGGTCGCGGCGCTCACGCCCGAGCCACAGACCGGCTACGAGCTCTCGTTCGCGCTGTTCGGAGTCGACCTCCCCGCCGCCGGACGGCGATTCGCGGTCGCCGAGACGCTCGTCGCACCTCGAGCGGCTCGTCCACCAAGGCGTGGCTCGCCGTCACGAGGTCGACGGAGCGGTTACCTATACTGCCGCCTGATCATCGTGGGCGACGACTTCCCGCCGAGTACCTGCGCCCCTGACGGGGCGTGAGCACTTCTCTCCGCATCGTCATCGTGTTCCTGCTCGTCCTGGGGAACGCGGTCTTCGTGGCAGCCGAGTACGCCCTCGTGACGGGCCGTCGCTCGCGCCTCGAGGAACGCGCGGAGCGTGGCGGCCGCGGTGCGAAGACGGCTCTGCGTCTCATGGACGATCCCGTCCGCTTCATCTCGACGGTGCAAGTCGGGATCACGATCTTCGCGATCGCGCTGGGTGCGCATCGGCGAGCCCTTGCTCTCCGAGCTCATGCAGCCGCCGCTGTCCAACACCGTGGCGTTCCTCGTCTCGTTCGCGATCCTCACGTACCTCTCGGTCGTCGTCGGCGAGCTCGTGCCGAAGGCGGTCGCGCTGCAGAAGGCGGAGCCGCTCGCGATAGCGCTCGCCATCCCGCTCGACTGGCTGGCGCGGATCGCGCACCCGCTCGTCTGGCTGCTCGAGAAGTCATCGAACGTCGCTCCTGCGGCGCTGCGCATCAAGCCGGCCCCGGCCGGGATGATCGCGTACACACGCGAGGACATCCGCCACTCGGTCGCGGCGGCGGAGGACGTCGGCGAGCTCCAGGAGGCCGAGGAGGAGATGCTCTACAAGGTCTTCGACTTCGCCTCGAAGGAGGTCTCGGCGGTGATGGTGCCGCGCCCCGAGGTCGTCGGGATAGCCGTCGACATCCCACCTGACGAGGCTCTTCGCGCAGTCGTCGACTCGCCCTTCACCCGCTACCCCGTCTATCGCGGCTCGCTCGACGACGTCGTCGGCATCTTGCCACGTGCGCGACCTCTTCGGCGCGATGCACGACGTCGGCCTCGCATCCGTCGAGCTCGAGTCAATCGTGCGCCCCGCGTTCGTCGTGCCGGAGACGAAGGATCTCGCAGCGCTCCTCGCCGACTTCCGTCGTGAGAAGCAGCACATGGCGATCGTGATCGACGAGTACGGCGACATGGAGGGAATCGTCACCCTCGAAGACCTGCTCGAGAGATCGTCGGCGACATCGAGGACGAGTTCGACCTCCCGGACACCTCGATCGAGAGGATCGACGAGAACCGCATCCGAATCGACGGGACCTACACGATCGACGACTTCAACGAGGAGTTCGAAACGAAGCTCGGGCAGGAGGACTTCCACACGATGGCCGGGCTCGTCTTCGGCGAGCGTGCGGCGGGCACCGGGGTCGGGGACTCCGTGCGCGCCGACGGGCTGCGCCTGAACGTCCTCGAGATCGAAGGCTCCCGGATCATGAAGATCGAAGTCGAGTTCGGCGTGGACGGCGACGCGCCGAGCGACGAACCAGCAGCCGCGTAGGCTCGTCCGATGAGCAGCGCCGGAACCTCCGCGCTCCGGCACCGCGACTTCAGGCTCATCGTCATCGCATTCGTCGCCGAGGCGTTTGCGCTGCAGATGGCGTTCGTCGCGATCGGGTGGCAGGTCTACTCGGTGCGCGAGAACCCGCTCGACCTCGGGCTCGTCGGACTCGCAGAGTTCCTCCCCTTGCTCCTGCTCGCGCTTCCGGCGGGGCAGCTCGCCGACCGCGTGCCGCGCCGGAACCTCCTCACCGTGATGACCTCGATCAACGTCGTCGTCCTCGGCGGACTCCTAGCCGTGACCGTGTCGGGCGCCGACAAGGTCTGGCCGTTCTTCGCGCTCGCCTTCGTCCAGGGCATCGGGAGCGCCATCGGCGCGCCTGCGGGACGCGCGCTGACACCGTCGCTCGTGCCCGAGGAGATCCTCGTGAGCGCACTCGCGCAGCGCTCGATCGCGTTTCAGTTGTCCGCCGTGATCGCTCCGGCTGTCGGCGGGATCTCTTCGCCATCCAGGCCGAGCTCGTCTCACGGGGTTGCCATCGGGCTCGCGCTGGTGGCTCTGGGGTGCGTGCTCGCGCTGCGCGGCGGGCGCGTTCCAGCCGCTGCGGGTGCCGTCGGGCTCCACGGCTCATGGCCGGCGTGCGGCTCATTCGCCGGACGAACGTCCTTCTGGGCGTGATCTCGCTCGACCTTTTCGCCGTGCTCCTCGGCGGGGCGGTCGCTCTCCTCCCGATCTTCGCGAAGGACATCCTCGAGGTCGGGCCTACCGGGCTCGGGTTGCTGCGCGCGGCCCCGGCTGTCGGAGCGCTCCTCGCGGCGGCGCTGATCGTGCGCTTCCCGATCCGCCGCCGCGCCGGGCCCCTGTTGTTCGGTGTCGTCGCCGGCTTCGGCCTCAGCATGGTCGTCTTCGGGCTCTCGCGCTCTCTGTGGCTGTCGACGCTCGCCCTCGCGCTTGGCGCGGGTCTCGACATGGTGAGCGTCGTTCTCCGCCAGACCATCCTCCCGCTGGTCACGCCGGACGAGCTACGCGGGCGCGTGAACGCCGTCGAGATGGTCTTCATCAAGCGGCTCGAACGAGTGGGCGCGTTCGAGTCCGGTGTCGCGGCGGCGCTCATCGGTGCGGTTCCCGCCGTCGTCGTCGGCGGCATCGCGACGGTTGTCGTCGCGGGCGTGTGGTGGAAGCTCTTCCCCTCCCTTGCGCGCGTCGACCGGCTCGACGAGCTTAAGCCGGTCGCGATCGAAACGGGGTAGGGACGAGCTTCACCTCTCGCCGGAATTAGACGGGCGCGAGCCCGCGCGCCTTGCGGCTCGCGGCCGTCTGGCGCGTCTGCGCCGAGAGCTCGACCTTGCGCAGGCGCACGTCTCCGCGGCGTCACCTCGACGCACTCGTCCTCGCGGATGTACTCGAGCGCCTGGTCGAGCGACAGCGGGCGCGGCGGGATCAGGCGCACGAGCTCGTCGGCGGTCGAGGAGCGCATGTTCGTCAGCTTCTTCTCCTTCGTCGCGTTCACGTCGAGATCCTCGGCGCGCGCGTTCTCGCCGACGATCATCCCCTCGTAGACGTCGACGCCCGGCCCGACGAAGAGCGAGCCGCGCTCCTGCAGGTTGAGCATCGCGAACGCGGTCGTCTTGCCCGCGGCGGTCGGCGACGAGCGCGCCGGTCGGTCGCGTGCGCAGCTCACCGAACCACGGCTCGAAGCGCTCGAAGACGTGGTGGAGGATCCCGGTGCCGCGCGTCTCGGTCAGGAACTCGGTGCGGAAGCCGATCAGGCCGCGCGCCGGCACGACGACGTCCATGCGCACCCAGCCGGTGCCGTGGTTGACGAGCGCCTCCGTGCGGCCCTTGCGGAGCGCGAAGAGCTGCGTGACGACGCCGAGGTACTCCTCGGGCGCGTCGATCGAGACGCGCTCGACGGGCTCGTGCAGGACGCCGTCGATCTCGCGCGTGACGACCTGCGGCTTGCCGACGGTGAGCTCGAAGCCCTCGCGGCGCATCTGCTCGACCAGGATCGCGAGCTGGAGCTCGCCGCGGCCCTGCACCTCCCAGGTGTCGGGCGACTCGGTCGGGAGGACGCGGAGCGAGACGTTGCCGACGAGCTCGGCGCGCAGCCGGCCTCGACGAGGCTCGCGGTGACCTTGTCGCCGTCGAGCCCCGCGAGCGGCGACGTGTTGATCCCGATCGTCATCGAGAGCGACGGCTCGTCGACCGTGATCACCGGCAGCGGGCGCGGGTCGTCCGGATCGGCGAGCGTCTCGCCGATCGTGACCTCGGGGATGCCGGCGACGGCGATGATCTCCCCCGGCCCGGCCTCCTCGGCCTCGACCCGGTCGAGCGCCTCGGTCACGTACAGCTCGGTCACCTTCGCCCGCTCGATCGTCCCGTCGGCGCGGCACCAGGCGATCTGCTGGCCGCGCCGGATCGTCCCCTGGAGGACGCGGCAGAGCGCGAGCCGGCCGACGTACGGCGACGCGTCGAGGTTCGTGACGAGCGCCTGCAGCGGGTGGCCCTCGTCGTAGGTCGGGCGCCGGGATGTGCTCGAGGATCAGGTCGAGCAGCGGCCGGAGGTCGGCGCGAGCGCGTCCGGGTCGGGCTCGAGCGATGCGCGTCCGGCCTTCGCGTTGCAGTAGACGATCGGGAACTCGATCTGGCTCTCGTCGGCGTCGAGGTCGAGGAAGAGCTCGTAGACCTCGTTGACGACCGCCTCGATGCGCGCGTCGGGCCGGTCGACCTTGTTGACGACGAGGATCACCGGCAGCCGCGCCTCGAGCGCCTTGCGCAGCACGAAGCGCGTCTGCGGCAGCGGGCCCTCGCTCGCGTCGACGAGCAGGAGCACGCCGTCGACCATCGTCAGCCCGCGCTCGACCTCGCCGCCGAAGTCGGCGTGGCCGGGCGTGTCGATGATGTTGATCTTCGTGCCGCCGTAGCGGACGGCCGTGTTCTTGGCGAGGATCGTGATGCCCTTCTCGCGCTCGAGGTCCATCGTGTCGAGCACGCGCTCGGCGACGTCCTGGTTCGTCGCGGAAGGCGCCGGACTGCCAGAGCAGCGCGTCGACGAGCGTCGTCTTGCCGTGGTCGACGTGCGCGACGATCGCGACGTTGCGGATCTCGTTGCGAGCGGCATCCGACGAGGGTAGCGGCGCGCGCGGGCGAGCAGTGCGCTGCGCCGACGTTGCGGATCGACGCGTCGACGAGCTCGATCGGGTGGAGCGCCGGGAGCGGCCGCTTCGCGCGGCGCAGCGCGTTCGAGACCTGGACGAGGCAGCCCGGGTTCGCGCTCGCGAACGCGTGCGGGCCCGTGGCGAGGACGTGCGCGGCCTTGCGGTCGCCGAGCTCGCGCGCGGCCTCGGGCTGCGTGACGTTGTAGATCCCGGCCGAGCCGCAGCAGAGATCCTGCTCCGCCGGCTCGACGACCTCGAGGCCGGGGATGCGCGCGAGCGCGTGCGCGACGCGAGCGGGAGCCGCTGCGCGTGGCGCAGGTGGCACGAGTCCTGGAGCGCGACCCGGAGCGGGAGCGGGTGCGCGGCGCGCGCGGCCTCGTCTCCGCGAGCAGCTCGCCGACGTCGCGGACCCGGCGGGAACGCCTCCGCGCGCTCGTCGCCGAGCAGCCAGCCGAGCTCCTTCAGGTGCGAGCCGCAGCCGGACGCGTTGACGACGACGAGGTCGACGCCCTCGAAGCGTCGATCAGCGCGCGCGCGAAGCGCTTGCCCTCCTCGAGCCGGCCCGCGTGCACCGAGAGCGCGCCGCAGCAGCCCTGGCGCGGCGCGACGACCTCGAAGCCGTCGGCGGCGAGCACGCGCGCGGTCGCCGCGTTCACGTCGCCGAAGACCGCGCTACTGGACGCAGCCGGTGAGGAGGCCGACGCGGGCTCGTCTCGCTCCCGCCGCGGGCGTCAGCTCGGGCACGGTCTCGCTCGACGCGCCAGCGCGGCGCGAGCTCGACGAGCGGCCGGAACGCGCTTCGGCATCGGCGCGACGCGGCCGAGCGGTGCGAGTCGCAGCGCCGCGCGCATGCGGCCGGGGTACGGGAGCAGGCGGAACAGCAGCCCGCGCACGAGGCGCTCCGACAGCGGCCGGTCGAACTCCTCCTCGACCGCGGCGCGCGTCGACTCGATCAGCCGGTCGTAGCGCACGCCCGACGGGCACGAGCTCAGGCACGCCATGCAGCCGAGGCAGCGGTCGAAGTGCTGCGTGACCGTCGCGTTCAGCGTCACCGTCCCGTCGAGCCGCGCGTCCATGAGGTGGATGCGCCCGCGCGGCGAGTCCATCTCCTCGCTCCAGAGCACGTACGTCGGGCAGGTCGGCAGGCAGAAGCCGCAGTGGACGCAGTCGGAGGTGTGCTCGCGGATCACGCCCGCTGCAACCGATCGCTCCACCTTGCGACGGCTGTTCAAGGCAGGCTCACGCTCACGCCAGGACTCGCGCGGGTCGAGCCTGCGTAGTCGCTCGACGAGCTGCTCCGGGCGCCTTGCGACAGACTCGTACTTGGATTCTCGGCGGCGGTGTACGCGACGCCTGCGTTGACCCGGACGACCGCTTCGTCGAGGTCGCGAGGTCTGCGACGAGATCGCCCGGGGCGAAGCGGACGCGGCCGTCGGCCGCATGCCTGGCGGTCCGCGACTCCTGCCAGACCGCATCGTCGTTCTCCACGCCGCCGACCAGCGCTTGCGCCGCTGACGAGCTGCGCCGCGACCGCGCGCTCCGACCCCTCGAAGAGCACCGCGACGCGACCCGGGTGGAGCACGTCGAGCGCGCTCGGCTCAGTTGTGAGCTGAGAAGGCGAGCGGCGACACCGGCCACGTCGTCGGTCTCGACGACGAGCGTCCCGGTCGCCTTCGGTAGCGGGTGCAGCCGGAAGCTCGCTCGCGCGATCAGCGCGAGCCGCCCGTGCGAGCCGCAGACGAGGCGTGCGAGGTCGTAGCCCGCGACGTTCTTCACGACCTTGCCGCCCGCGTTCGCCATCGTTCCGTCCCCGAGCACGAGCGTCACGCCGAGCACGAGATCCCGCGGCGCCCCGAAGCGGTGCCGCAACGGGCCGGAGAGGTTCCGCGCGAGGAGCGCGCCGATCGTCGGATCGCCGGGCGGGTCGAGCGAGAGCCGCTGGCCGTGTGCGGCGAGCGCGGCACGAAGCTCGGAGAGCCGCACGCCCGCCTCGACCGTGCACGTGAGGTCGCCCGCGTCGTGCTCGAGGATTCGCTTCAGCCCGGCCGTCGTCGAGTTCGTCGCCGATCCGCACCCGGCGGCCCTCCGCGTGTGCAGCAGCCAGCGCCACGGAGGCGTCCTCGAGGCTAGAGACGCTCGGCAACGCCGATCCTCTCGAGCGCATGGACCCGGTACGGCCCGGGAACCTCGCCGCAGAGCCGCGGCGTCGGGATCACCTTGCCCGGGTTGCAGAGCCCGCCGGGGTCGAAGGCGCGGCGCAGCCGCCCGAACACCTCCAGGTCGCGCTCGGAGAACATCCGCGGCATCGAGCACGCCTTGTCCATGCCGACGCCGTGCTCGCCGGTGAGCGAGCCGCCCGCGTCGAGGCACGCCTCGAGGATCGCCTCGGCCAGCTCGCGCGCCTGCTCGGTCTCGCCGGCCGCGGCGTCGTAGAGGACGAGCGGGTGGAGGTTGCCGTCGCCGGCGTGGAACACGTTCCCGACCCGGAGGCCGTGGTCGTGCGGACAGCTCCTCGATCCGCCGCAAGCACCTCCGGTAGCCGCGTGCGCGGAACGACGCCGTCCTGGACGTAGTAGTCGGTCGCGATGCGGCCCATCGCAGCGAACGCCGACTTGCGTCCTTTCCAGAGGAGCGCGCGCTCCGCGTCGCTCGTCGCGGCGCGGATCTCGAACGCGCCGCACTCCGCGCAGATCCGCTCGATCTCGGCCGCGTCGTCCTCGACCTGCTCGACCACGCCGTCGAGCTCGACGAGCAGCACCGCGCCTGCGCCCTCGGGATAGCCGGGAGCGACGGCGTGCTCGGCCGCCTCGATCGTGAGCCGATCCATCATCTCGATCGCGGAAGGCATCACGCCGGCCGCGACGATCCCGGAGACTGCGGCGCCCGCGGCGTCCATCGTGTGGAAGCCGGCGAGCAGCGTCCGAACGGCCTGCGGCGCGCGCACGATCCGGAGCGTGATGCGCGTCGCGATCCCGAGCGTCCCCTCGGAGCCGACGATCACGCCGAGCAGGTCGGGCCCGTCCGGGTCGAGCGCCTTGCCGCCGAGCTCGACGATCTCGCCGTCGGGCAGGACGAACGTGAGGCCGGTCACGTGGTGCGTCGTGAAGCCGTACTTGAGGCAGTGCGCGCCGCCCGAGTTCTCCGCGACATTGCCGCCGATCGTGCAGACCTGCTGGCTGGATGGATCGGGCGCGTAGAAGAAGCCGTCGGCCGCGACGGCACGCGTCACGTCGAGATTCGCGACTCCCGGCTCGACGACGACGCGCTGACTCGCGAGGTCGATCTCGAGGATCCGATTCATGCGTGCGAGCGAGACGACGACTCCGCCGGCCACGGGAGTCGCGCCGCCCGAGAGCCCGGTGCCGGCGCCGCGCGCGACGAACGGCACGCTCTCGCGATGGCAGGCGCGCAACACGGCCTGTACCTCCTCGGTCGACCCGGGGAGGACGACGAGCTCGGGAATCGCACGGTGCCCCGTCAGCCCGTCGCATTCGTAGACACGGAGCTGCTCCGGCTCCGTGACGACGTGCTCCGCACCCAGTGCACGCCGCAGCTCGTCGACGAAGGCGGCGGGCAGGCTCACGGATCGAGTCTAGAGCGGAGGGTCGGGCGTCAGCTCGACTCGAAGCGGTACACGAACGGCCCGCGGCCCTGGCGATACGCGATGCCGATGACGAGCTGTGCGAACGCCTCGACGAGCGGAGTGACATCCGCTCCTCCGGCATCGAGCGGCTCGAAGCCGAGATCGGCGATGAGCTCGGCTGCGATCGTCTTCACGTCGGCGTCGTCTCCGCAGTAGACGAGCGTCGGTGGCGAGGTCAACGACGCGGCGTGCATGAACGTGGCGAAGACGGTGTTGAAGGCCTTCACGTAGTGGGCGCCCGGCACGAGCGCGGCGATCTCGAGACCGGCCGGGCCGCCCGAGAGGTTGTTCGTCGCGTCGATGACGACCTTGCCGTCGACGGAGGCAATCTGTGCGAGCGCGCCCGCGACCTCGGTCGCCGGTAGCGCGACGACGAGAACATCTCCGCCCGCAGCCGTCGCCGCGACGGTCTCGCGGGTCGAGACGACGACGTCATGTCCCTTCTCCGACCAGCTTGCGGCGAGCGCACGCCCGACGCGCCCACCGCCGATGACGCCGATTTTCATCGACGCAGTACAGCACGCGCGATACGAGCGTCCGAAGTAGGTTTCCGCCATGCTGCCGATCGAGCGTCCCGGGAAGATCGTCTGCGTCGGCCTGAACTACTCGGACCACGCGGAAGAGCAGGGTGCCGAGCTGCCGAAGGAGCCACTCCTCTTCGCGAAGTGGCCGTCGTCGTTGATCGGCCCGGGCGAGCCCATCGTGATCCCGCCGCTCGTTACGAAGGCGGACTACGAGGCCGAGCTCGGCGTCGTGATCGGCGTGCAGGTGAAGGGCATCTCGAAGGAGAGCGCCTTCGAGGCCGTGCGTGGCTACCTCTGTGCGAACGACGTCAGTGCGCGCGATCTCCAGTTCTCGGACGGGCAGTGGACGCGCGGGAAGTCGCCAGACACGTTCTGCCCCGTGGGGCCGATGACGCCGCGCGACGAGATCACGGATCCGCACACGCTCGCGATCCGGGCGATCGTGAACGACGAGGTGTTGCAGGACTCGACGACCGCGAACCTCATCTTCGGCGTCGACGACGTCATCGCGTACGTCTCGCAGACGACCACGCTCGAGCCGGGCGACCTCATCCTCACGGGTACGCCCGCCGGCGTCGGCGTCTTCCGCGACCCGCAGCGACTCCTGCAGCCGGGCGACGAGGTCACGATCGAGATCGACGGCCTCGCGTCGCTGACGAATCCCGTCGTCGCCGGATGAGGCTCGGGCTCCTCACCGCTCCGTTCCCTCGCCGTTCGCTGAAGCGGGTCGCCGAGTGGGCGGCAGGCGAGGGCTTCGAGATGCTCGAGGTGGCGTGCTGGCCTGCCGCCGGAGGCGAACGTCGTCGCTATGCGGGGACGTCGCACATCGACGTCTCGCGCGTCGACGCCGGCGCTGTCCGTGACGTGCTCGACCGAAACGGACTCGAGATCTCGTCGCTCGCCTTCTACCCCAACAACCTGCATCCCGATCCGGCCGAGCGCCGGGCGGCGAACACCCATCTCAAGAAGGTGATCGACGCCGCGGCGAAGCTCGACGTCGGCATCGTGGGCACCTTCGTCGGGCGTGACAAGTCGAAGAACGTGCCCGACAACTTCCGCGAGTTCCGCAAGGTCTGGCCGCGCCTCGTCGACTACGCCGAGCAGCGGGGCGTGAAGATCGCGATCGAGAACTGCCCGATGATCTTCTCGTGGGACGAGTGGCCGGGCGGCACGAACCTCGCCTCGTCACCCGCGATGTGGGACGAGATGTTCTCGATCGTCGACAGCCCGAGCTTCGGGCTCAACCTCGACCCGTCTCACCTCGTCTGGCTGCAGATCGACTACGAGCGCGTCGTCCGCGACTACGCGCCGAAGATCTTCCACGTCCACGCGAAGGACATGGAGATCGACCGCGACGGCCTCTACCGCAACGGCACGGCGTCGCTCGGGATGGGCTGGCAGGTGCCACGGCTGCCCGGTCTCGGCGAGGTGCGCTGGGATCGCTTCGTCGCGGCGCTCTATCGCGAGGGCTATGACTTCGTCGTCTCGATCGAGCACGAGGACCGCGCGTTCGAGGCGACGGAGGAGCTCGTGAAGCGCGGCTTTCTCATCGCCCGGGATACGCTCAAGCCGTTGCTGCACTGAGTCCTGTGATGGTCGCCGGGCGCATCCGACATACGGTCACGTTCACTCTCGTCCATCCGCAAGGGTCGGCGGCTGAGCGCGACTTCCTGGATGCGGCAGAGCACCTCGCGACCATTCCGGGCGTCGAGGCGTTCGAGCTGCTCGCCGAGGTGAGCCCGAAGAACGGCTATCGCTTCGGCATCTCGATGGAGTTCGCGGATCGAGCTGCGTACGAGCGCTACAACGAGCACCCAGATCACGTCCACTTCGTGCAGGAGCGCTGGCTGTCCGAGGTGAGCGACTTCCTCGAGCTCGACTACGCGGCGCGATAGGAGCCCCTCGCGGCGGCCCCCGGGTGCTACTCGGCTGCGGCCCGCGTGCCTCTCCGACGATTGCGCATCTGCTCTTCCCACTCCGCTCTCGACAGCGCGTACTCGACGTCGCCTTCCTCGTCGCCCGGGATGGGGTAGGGCCAGGGCTCGTGGAAGGTCCTCACGTAGCGCAGACCTGCGTTCTCGAGCACCCGTCGCGACGCGACGTGCACGACCATCGTGAACGCGACGACCCGCTCGACGCCGAACTCGGCGAAGCCCTTGTCCACGAGCGCCCGCGACCCTTCGCTCGCGTACCCCTTGCCCCACGCGGTCTTGTGCAGCCGGTAGCCGAGCTCCACCTCGTTCGGAGGAGCGCCGCTCGCGGGCCGGAAGTGGAACCACCCCAGAAACGCGCCGCTCGACTTCTCGATCGCGGCCCAGAAGCCGTATCCGGGGAAACGCGTGTAGTAGTCGAGGAACGCGGGCAGGACGTCGGTCTCGATCTCGTCGCGTGGCGTCGGCAGGCCGCCGGTCACGAAGTGCATGACCTCGGGATCGGCGTCGAGCTCGACGAGGATGTCGACATCGTCCGCGGTGAACTGCCGCAGGATCAAGCGCTCGGTCTCGAGGAAGATCTGCAGGGTCACATCCCTTTCAGCCGTCCGCGACGAACGCCTCCAGGCGCTCCGCCTCGTCCGCGACCTCGCGCTGCACCGAGCGCGCGAGCGGCGCGAAGGGCTCGACTACGACTCGCTCGTTCTCGACGCGCCAGATGCCCGCGACGAATCCGTCGACGAGGAACGTCTGCGCGACGTCGCCGTTCACTCCGATGACCGTCTTCCGGTAGCGCTCCGGCAGCACGCGCGTCCGGTCGGCGAACGCGAGCAGCAGGTTGTCCCACTTCGGCAGGAAGCGAACGGGCGCGGGCGTGTCGGGGTCCGGCAGCGGCGCGCGCGGGACGTCGAGCAGCTCGCGGCCGTGCTCGTCGCGGAAGCGGCGCAGCGGCTCGAGGAGATCGAGCGCTCGCTGGATCTCGGGCACGCGCATCATGGCCCAGGCGACGATGTCGCGGCGCGAGGCCGGCCCGAACGCCGCGAGGTAGCGACGAAGGATCTCGGCGCGCGCCTCGGTCGGGTCGTGTGCCTCCGGCTCGTCGATCGCGACGAACCGACCCTCGGGACGCCCGTGCCACAGCGCCGTCTCGTGGTGGTGCAGGACGTGAGCGCGGACGCGCGCTCCGCGCCACGCGCGACGCGCGCGCAATCCCGTGAGACCATGCTCGCGCTCGATCAGCTCGAGCGCCTCTGCCGAGGTCACCGGGCCTCGCGGCTGCGAGCTCGCGCACGGAGGGCGCGAGCAGAACCGCATCGGGCATCTTGTCGTAGTGGTTCGTCTCGCTCATCGCCGCACGGAGAAGCCCGTAGTCGCGCCGCGTGACGAGGTGCAGCGTCTGCCGCATCACCGTCGCCTTGACGACGGCGCCGCGCGCGAGCTCGCGCTCGAGCGCCTCGCGCCGGAAGCTCGTCGTGCGCGTCCAGATGCCGACGTACGGCGCCGGCGGCCATTGCGCCTGCATCCCGACGAGCCGCTCGATGACCGCGGTCGGCGAGAGTCGCTTGCGCTCCAGCAGGAGCTGGCGCGCGAGCGTGGCGCGGTTCAGCTCGCGCAGCGTGAGGACGCGCTCGGCCACGCCGTCTAGAAGTCGATGCGCATCACGACCCGTCGCGGGGTCGGATGACTGACTTCGGCGAACCCGGCGGCCTCGAAGATGCTGCGGCTGCCGACGTGGAGCTCTCCCCAGGCGATCTCCTGGCCGGGCTGCGTGATCATCGGGTAGCCCTCGAGTGCACGGGCGCCTCGCTCCCGCGCGAAATCGACGGCGGCGCGTGCGAGCGCGTAGCTGATCCCGCGGCGCCGGTACCCCGCGCGCGCGACGAAGCAGGTCACGGCCCAGACGGTGTCGTCCGCCTTGTCCTCGGTCCGACCCGCCCAGTGCACCTTGAAGTTGCGCGCGAGACCGAAGTACGCGGTGCGCGGCTCCACCGCGCACCAACCGACCGGCTCGCCGTCGAGGTAGGCGACGAGGCCGCTCGTCGTCTTCGACTTCGGATGGCCGCAGTCCGTCTGCACGCGGAGTCGGTGGGCGCGCTCCTCGACCGGCACCTTCTTGAACGCCTCTCCCGGCTGCAGCTTGTACCGCTGGCACTGGCAGACGTGCGCGTCGCCCCGTTCACCGAGAACGGCCTGAAGATCCTCCCAGCTCGCCTCGTTCGCGGGAACGACGGTCAGCGCGGTAGCGGCGTCGGCCATCGGAAAACCGTACCTTCGCCCGGCATCGCAGCCGAGGCTCGAGCGCTGATCGGCTGATCGCTAGGTTTCGTCGCATGGCGACGCGAGAAGCCGCATGTCACTGCGGGCAGCTCCGCCTCGAGGTGGAGGGCGACCCGTTCGTCGTCGGCATCTGCCACTGCCTCGCGTGCAAGCGCCGAACCGGCAGCGCGTTCGGGATGCAGGCGGCGTTCGAGCCGCAGCAGGTGCGAGGTCGTCGGCCGGCACAGCACCTATACGCGAATCTCCGACGAGGAGGACAGGAAGCCGCACGACTTCCACTTCTGCCCCGACTGCGGCTCGCAGGTCTTCTACACGGAGCCCGACGAGCCGGATCTGATCGTCGTGTCGGTCGGCTCGTTCGCCGACCCGTCCTTTCCCGCCGCCGACCGAGTCGGGATACGACTCGCGTCGGCACGCGTGGCTTGCCGTGCCCGACACGATCGGGCGCCGGGACGGCCAGTAGCGCTCTCGCACAGGCTCGCGTACCGCTGCCTGCGCGAGTTGATGGAAGACGAGCAGCCGTCGTGTTCGAGCGAGGCCGCTGCAGGACTGCTCCGGAGTGGCGCCCACGCAATGCCTCCAGTCGCTCGAGCACACGGTGCCTCGCACGCACGAGCCCAGGCGATCGCTGAGCGGCTACGTTGCCGGACATGCCCGACCGCGAGGCAGCCTGTTTCTGCGGGCAACTTCGCCTCGAGGTGACGGGCGAGCCGTTCGCCGTGTCGATCTGCCACTGCCTTGCGTGCAAGCGACGAACCGGGAGCGCCTTCGGCATGCAGGCCGCCTTCAAGCCGGATCAGGTGCGGATCGAGGGTCGCTACAGCGCCTACTCGTACGTTTCCGACGAAGCAGATCGCATGGAGCACATGCTCCACTTCTGCCCCGAGTGCGGCTCGCAGGTCTTCCACACCGAGCCGACGGAGCCGGACTTCATCGCCGTCTCGGTCGGCTCGTTCGCCGATCCGTCCTTCCCACCGCCGACCAAGTCCGGCTACGACTCACGACGGCATTCGTGGATCGGGCTGCCCGAGTCGATGCGCCTGCTCGCGCCGGAGCTGTGGTGGGATCACGGACGACCGCTGTACGAGGCCGGCAAGTACGCGGAGGCGGCGGACAAGGGCCTTGAGCTGATCGAGGCACGTCCCGACCAGCCGTACCTCTTCTACAACGTCGCCTGCTGCGAGAGCCTCGCGGGCCGAACTGCCGACGCTATCGAGCACCTTCGTACGGCGATCGAGATGTGGGAGGGCTGCCGCGGGATGGCGCAGGACGACCCGGACTTCGACGCGATCCGCGACCTGCCCGCGTTCCAAGAGCTGCTCAGACCGTCGAGCGGCTAGCGTGACCTAAGGAGAGTCGAGATGGGAAAGCTGATCGCGACAACGCAGGCCACCATCGACGGCGTCATCGACCCGGTCGGAGAGTGGGTGCAGGCAGACGGAGACCACGGCGACTACTCGTTCGAGCGTCAGGCGAGATCCAGTGGGCTGGTGCTGGGCCGCAAGACCTACCAAGGGCTGGCGGGATACTGGCCGAGCCAGTCGGGCAAGTGGGCGGACATGGTCAACCCCTGCCGAAGTACGTCGGGTCGAACACGCTTTCCGGCGACCTCGAGTGGAACGCGACCCTGCTCGAGGGTGACCTCGAGGACTCGATACCGAAGCTGAAGGATGAGGTCGACGGTGACTTGTTCATACACGGGAGCGGCGAGTTCGCGTACGCCCTCGCCGAGAAGGGCCTGATCGACGAGTACGAGGTCTACGTGAACCCGATCGTCTGGGGCGAGGGCAACGTCCACGTCCTCGGCGACCGGGGAACTGTCCGGATGAAGCTCGACGACGTTAAGCGGTTCGACTCCGGAGTAGTCCTCCTCACCTATCTCCCTGCGACCTGACACCTCGCGTCGACGTCGGCGGTGCTTCCGGGAACGAGAATGTCGCTCGAGCCGCATGACCTTCAGTCTCAGTCGTCCGATGCCAGCTCGAAGCGCGCGATGACTCCTTCGTCGCCGCCCTCGGGTACCGGGCGCTCAGGATGGCGCGTCGCCACCCAGGCAACTCCGCGCTCCGGATAGGCGACGACATCCGGGAACCGCTTCGTCGAGATGCCGATCATCCTCACCGGCTCATCCGTGGGGTTCGAGAACGTGTGCAGCCCGTCTGGGCCCTCCGGAAAGTAGATGACGTCGCCTGGTGACAGCTCCTGCTCTCCCTCCGGCGTACGGACGGTCGGCGTCCCGGCGAGGACGAAGAACATCTCCTCGACGCCGTAGTGCATGTGCATCGGGCTGTCGGGCGACCGAGGCAGATACTCGATCAGCGACGCCCCGAGCAGGTCGGTCTCGAACGGGTGCCCGAACCACCGCACGCGCATCCGATCGTCCTCGTTCAACTCATCCCAGGGCTCGTCAGCCAGGAAGTTCAAGCGGTCCACGGTCCTCCTCTCGATCGGCGGTGCGAGGCGATCATTCTCGTCTAGAACCGCGCTGGGTGTCCGAGCGGGTGCGGGGGAGGCCGAGGGGGTGCTTGCTCGTGCGTGTGCGGGAATGTCGCTCGATACACGGCGATGCGCGGCTTGAAGGGCGCTTCGAGGGCGGGCTTCAGCCACGGATGCGGTCGCTGCGCTGCCGGAACTCGAGTCGCAGCCCCACTGACTGCGATCATGCTGCCGGATGGACCGCGTACGAATCGACAAGTGGCTCTGGGCGGCGCGGTTCTTCAAGACCCGGAGCGCAGCGACGGAGGCGGTGCTCGGAGGTCGCGTGCAGCTGAACGGGACACGCGTGAAGCCGGCACGGGAGGTGCGCGTCGCAGACACGCTCGAGATCCGCCGCGGACTCACGCAATGGACGGTCGTGGTTGCCGGCCTCGCCGAGCAGCGGGGCTCGGCCGAGGTCGCCGCGGGCCTGTACGACGAAACGCCCGAATCGGTCGCCGCGCGGGAGCTACGCGCCCTCGAGCGCCGGCTCGCCCGTCATCTCGGAGCGGATCTCGGCGGCCGGCCGACGAAGCAGAACCGGCGCCGGCTGGACTCGCTCCGCCGCGCGCAGCGCGAGCGCTAGCTGGCGCACCTTCCAGGCGCACGCCGACCTGCGCATTACCGACGCGCCCGAGCGTGCGGCGTCAGCCGATCTGCTCGGCCAGCCCGATGAGAATGCCCTCGGGGCCTCGGACGTAGCAGAGCCGATACACGTCTTCGTACTGAACCACTTCGTCGACGAGCTGCGCACCGTGTCCGCGGAGCCGGGCCAGCGTATCGTCGAGGTCGTCGACGGCGAACATGACACGCAGGTAGCCGAGAGCGTTCACCGGGGCGTTTCGGTGATCGTCAACCACAGGCGGCGCGAGAAATCGCGAGAGTTCGATCCGGCCGTGGCCGTCCGGCGTACGCATCATGGCGATCTCGACGCGCTGGTCGCGGAGTCCAGTGACGCGCCCCGACCAGTCTCCTTCGATCATGGCTCGCCCTTCGAGTTCGAGGCCCAGCTCGGCGAAAAAGGAGATAGCGGCATCGAGCGATTCCACCACGATGCCGACGTTGTCCATCCGTTGAACCGCCACGCGGCCATTCTTGCGGCCGCGACCCTTCTCCGCGGCACGACGCTGTCGAAACAGCGGTGAGACGAGGCGGGCATGGCTGGCGCTCAGGCATGGCTACCACCGCGCTGGTTCATCACGACGTTCTGGCGCGTGCACCGGCGGGTCGTGCGAGCGAGCGGGGTCGCAAGGGATGTGGCCTGCGCGCTTCGGCAAGCCAGCGTTCGGGAATGTCGCTTGAGCGGTCTGGCGGACGCTGCCCAGGCCGCTCTCCAGCTAGGTCACGCCTCGACGAGGATTACGAGCGTTTCGGGGAGTACGCCGTCGTACTCCATCGCGTCGGCCGCGCCCTGCGTTTCCATAGCGGCCACCAGGGCGTCCATGTCGGGGACATCCATCATCAACGCCGACGCGAGTGCGATTCTCCGGGTCGACGAACGTGCGGATGTTCGTAACGCCGAGGGCGCCGAAGAACTCCTCGCGCTTGGGTGAGGCGAGCCAGTGGTCCGTGTCCTTCACCTCGTGGTAGCCGATGATCGTGGGCATCGCTCCTCCTTCGCGTCGAACGTCGTAGCCCGGGAGTCGGGTGCGGGGAGCCTATCTCGTGGTGCTCTGCCTGCTGGGCGAAGGGCTAGCTGAGGCGCCGCCGCGCAGCCGCCATCGTCCTAAATGTCCCTTGCGCATGCCGCCCAGTCGTTGGACGCGAGCCGGGCCATGTAGGTTCGAGTCTCCGCGGGGCCCGCGGGTAACCCACAAGGAGCGATTCATGGGAGAGCAGAGCGTCGACGTGGTCAGAGGCGTCTATGAAGCGTTCGGGCGCGGCGACGTCCCGGCTGTGCTGGGGGCAATGGCCGACGACATCGAGTGGCACGAGGCCGAAGGGATGCCGTACGGCGGCGTCTACCACGGCGGGGAGGCTGTGGCCCAGAACGTCTTTGGCCCGATCACCCAGGACGTCGTGGACTTCGCGGTCACGGCGGAGGAATTCATCGCGTCGGGGGACGCGGTCGCGGCGGTCGTCCGCTACACAGGAACCGGAAAGGCCACCGGCAAGCAGCTGAACCTCCCGGTCGTGCACGTCTGGGATGTGCGCAACGGCAAGCTCGCTCAGTTCCGACAGTTCATCGACACCGCAAAGTTTCTGGAGGTCGTGCCGGCGACCTGAGAGAGGTATTCGCGACTACGCAAAGCCGGGCGTCGCCCTTCACGGAAACCGCGACGCCAGTCCTTCTGGACTCGCCATCGGTAGCGGTCTGGGCTGCGCCAGTGTGCGGGAATGTCGCTTGACCGTCGAGCGCGGTGGCCGAACAAGCGCGCTAGGGCGGCTCGACTGCGGGTTCGGCAGGGAAGGCACGGTAGACGCGCCAGTTGCCGGGGACGCCTTTGAGTTCCCGCTCTCCGCGGTCTTCGAGGAGGAGCCCGGTGCCCGCGACCAGATCCTTGACCGTCTGCGAGACGTACACCTCGCTTGGGCCAGCGGACGCGGCGACTCGGGCGCCGATCGAGACGGCCAAGCCTGCGACCTTCCCGTCGTGAAGCTCGCACTCGCCGGTGTGAACGCCAGCGCGCACCTCTAGGCCGAGATCACGAATGCGGTCGACGAGTGCCTGCGCACAACGAATGGCCCGCGCTGGGCCGTCGAAGGTCGCGAAGAAGCCGTCACCGGCGGTGTCGCGCTCCTCGCCACGGAAGCGGGTCAGCTCTCGGCGGACGACAGCATGGTGACGCTCAAGCAGTTCGCGCCAGGCACGATCACCGAGCTCGGCCGCCCGCTCGGTCGAGCCGACGATGTCCGTGAAGAGAACCGTCGCCAGAACGCTGTCGGGAACCTCGGGAACCGCCTCCTGGACGACGAAACGCGCAACTTCTTCGGGGATCTCCGGCGACAGGAAGATGTGTTGGTAGTCCATTCCCGAGACACGCAGCGCGCGTGCAGAGGGAATCAGGTCGATTACTTCTCGGGCGTGCCGTTCCGCGTTCGGGCCCGCCCGATACATGACGAGCGTAGGCACACGGACGGCCGGCAGAACCTCGCGGTCGTCGGTCTCGATACAAGCGCGGTGGAGCGCCATAGGCGGCGGCCCGGCTGGCCGACCGCGAAGCCAATTGGCAAACCGCTGCCCGCTCCGTCGGGTTGGCGCAGAGCGCTGGTGAGGTGCCTTCGAGAATGTCGTCGCTGAGCTCCTGAGTGCGCCATCGATCGCGGAGTCCGCGAGCCGAGCCCGCCAGTACGCGCTCGGCCCGTCACGTACGTAAGCGAGCGGGTGAACGAGGATAGCGCGCGCCTGCGATCCGGACAACCTGGGCCGGGCTCACGCGGGCAGTCGACACGATCGTGGAATACCGCGAGGGCCTTCCAGAGTCACACGTAGCGCCCGTCGCCAATCGAGCCAGTGTCCGGGAAGCGCTAGGCGATCTCGCCGAGGGGTCCGACTCCGTTCAACCAGGTGATCGACGGCTCCATCAGTGCTGCGTCACCGGGACTGATGGCATCGGCAGGTCCGCGCTATTACGGATTCGTAATCGGTGGCGCCTGGACGCTGCGCTCGTGGCCGACGTGATCACTTCCGGTTGGGACCAGTGCGCATACAACGTGGCGCTATCGCCGGCCGCGATCGCCTTCGGTCGTCGCGAGGCGCTCGCGGAGCAGCGAGCTCGAGCTCGGCCTGCCGCGACCGCCTCGGTGGGATTCGCAACAGGTCGGCCAGGCCGCCAATACGGTCGGCCTGGCCGCGGGGCGCTGGCAGGTCTGCAACCAACGTACGCGCGGCTCGCGTCGGTCGACCGGTGGATGGCGGCGCGCGGGCGAACGCCAGCCCGAGCCGTCGTAGTGGCGCCAGCGGCCGCGCGACGATCGCCGAGCCGTTCGTCTCCTCGGTCTCGGGCTAAACGCGACGTCGAGGTGCCGCCCCTTCCGTGAGCGGGAGATGGATGCGCACTCCGCGTCGTCGCTCGGTGACGACCACAGCGTCTCGCCGACGATCGTCTGCGCCGCCGGCCGGCAACGTGAACACCGGAGCGCGATGACATGACGGCGGTCTCGACGCTGCCATCGCCGTGCTCGGTGCCGTGACGACCGCAGACGGTCTCGCCGAGGACGTTGATCGTAGAGCCGCCGTTCGGGCTTTGGGCGGCTGCGACCGCCCGCGCACCACCCGTCCGCGGACTACGAGCGGCGTGCCGACGCTGATCGCCGAGCGCGACGCCCAGATCCAGTACCGCCACGGGCGGCTCAACGTCCGTCGAGACGCGCATCAGGCTCGCGGTCGTGGTGAACGCCGGGAGGTAGACGTTCATGAGCGGGCGCGCCTCTGGAATGTTGCAGCCACACCCGCACGTTCAACACGACCACTTGCGTACACGGCGGCGTATCTGACGGCGAAGCGGCGGTGTCGCCTCGCAGCGTCGTGGTTTACGGACGCCATGGCTACCACGGCGAACATCCCGGACAGCATCACGCACTCGGTGGACGACTTCGTCCGAGTCGTAGCGGTCGACGTAGATCGTGAGCCGACCCACGCCCACCAGACCGGGACGAAGAGCCCGCAGAAGATCGAGGAAGCCCGTCGAGCGTCAGGTCGTGCGAGAGCGCGTCGAAGCTTCGCAACCTCGGCGGCGGCGGGTCAGATCAGCTCGGGCCACGTTCCGTGTCGCCGTCCCGTCGACCGGTGCTGCGAGATCGCGCGTCGCTTTGCCGAACGTCTCAACGAGCTCGAGGGCGTGGAAGTCGCGAACGACGTCGTCCTCAATCAGGTGCTCGTTCGTGTCGGAGACATCGAGCTGACGAGCCGTCTCGAGCGCGCACTTCAGGAAGACGGCACGTGCTGGATCGGTGGGACGACATGGCGTGACGAACGTCTCCTTCGCATCTCCGTCTCGAACTGGTCAACGACACCGGACGACGTCGACCGCGTTGTTGCTTCGATCGGCCGTCTCAGGTCGGAGCTACTAGTCGCGGACTGACTGTGATGGACACGGTCGCCGGGACTCGCAGTCCGCGACCTTCCGACCGCCCCGACGGGGGACTCATGCGGAGTGTCTGCCGAGGTGCGCGAGCGTGCTCTCGCCCCGGCGCACTCAGGCCTTGCGGAAGTGCTCGATCGTTGCTCGCACGCCTTCATCCAGCGGCGTGTGCGAGAGGGGGCCGAGCAGGCGCTCGAGAAGTCGCCCCTCGAGCGACTCCGGGAACGGGAGCTGGCCCTCCTCCCAGAACACCTTGCCCGCGGCCGCGGGCGCAGCCGACTCGATCGCGTCGACGACCTCCTGCATCGTCGAAGGCACGCCGGGGAAGTTGGCGACGTGTGCGCCATCCGTAGCGACCCGCGCCGCGAGCGCGAACGCGCGGCCGACGTCCGGGGCGTAGTCGTACTGCGCCGTGCCGCCGTAGGCGATGGTGTGGCCTTCTCCTCGCGCGGCCGCTTCCATCGCGAGCGACGGGCCCGAGGTCAGCCCCTGGTCGCGGCCCGGTCCGTAGACCACGTACGGGCGGATTCCGATCGACGCGACGTCGTCGTCGTGCCAGTACACGCGCGCCGTTCCCTCGTTCGCGAGCTTGAACACGCCGTAGAGCGTCGTCGGCGCGGTGCCACCCGACTCCGGGGCGGGGGAGGGGTCGGCGACGTTGTAGACGGCCGTCGAGCTGGCGTAGGCGAGACCGCGGATCCGATTGAGCCGCGCCTTGATCGCCTCGAGCACGACGACCGTGCCGTGCACGTTGACGCGCGCGCCGCGCTCGGGATCGGCGCGGCAGAAAGGCACCTGCAGCGCGGCGAGGTGGACGACGTTCGTGATCTCGTGCTCGTCGAGCGCGCCGCCCACCGCCGCCCCGTCCGTGACGTCCCCGGACACGAGCGTCACGCGCGCGCGCTCCTCGTCCGAAAGCACGAGTCGCAGACGGGCGTCGTCGGCGCCGAGGTCGAACCCGACGGGCTCCTCGCCCAGGTCGAGGAGCGCCTTCAGCGTCCAGGCCCCGAGGCACCCGAGCGCACCCGTGACGAGCGTTCGTCCCGAGACGGCGGAGCCTGGCTGAAGCCAGGCACCAGCGTGTCGCTCTGCTCAGGCAAGTGGCGCGTCCTGATAGATGGTGACGGTCTCGGTGTAGAACTCGATCGCGGCCCGGCCCTGCTCGTGCGGCCCCCAGCCGGAACCCTTGACGCCGCCGAACGGCACGTGCACGTCCGCGCCGGCGGTCTGCGAGTTCACGTGGATGATCCCGGCCTGGATCTCGCTCGTGAAGCGCTGCGTCTCGCGCAGGTCGCGCGTGAAGATCGACGCGGAGAGCCCGAACTGCACGGCGTTGGCGCGCTCGATTGCGTCGTCGAAGGTCGAGTAGCGGTACAGGGACGTCACCGGGCCGAAGACCTCCTCGCACGAAAGCTCTGCGTCGTCGGCGAGGCCCTCGAAGACGGTGGGCGCGATCAGGTAGCCGTCGTCGTCGGCGCGCTCGCCCCCCGCGAGCACCGTGCCGCCTTCACTGCGCGCTCGCTCGACGGCGCCGAGGATCTCCTCCAGCGCGCTCTCGTTCACGACAGGCCCCACCTCCACCTCGGGATCGGCCGGATCGCCGACCTTCCCGGCGGCGACGCGTGCGAGCAGCTTCTCGCGGAACGCGTCGTAGACCGAGTCCTCGACGAGGATGCGGCGCGTCGCCGTGCACTTCTGCCCGGCCGACCAGAAGGCTCCCGCATACGAAGCTTCGACGGCCCGGTCGAGCTCGGCCGTCGCGGTCACGATCAGCGGGTTGTGGCCGCCGAGCTCGAGCTGGACGCGGCAGTCGCGCGCCGTGGCCTCGTCGCGCACGGAGCGGCCGACCGGAACCGAGCCCGTGAACGAGATCGCGCGCACGCCCGGGTTCGAGACGATCTCGGCGCCGACCTTCGACCCTGCACCGGTGAGCACGTTCAGGACACCCGGCGGCAGCCCTGCCTCCGCGAAGCACTCGGCCACGTGGAGTCCCGTCCGCGGCGCCTCGTATCCGAGCTTGAGGACGAGCGTGTTGCCGTAGATCAAGGCAGGCGCGAGCTTCCAGACCGGGATCGCGATCGGGAAGTTCCACGGCGTGATGAGGCCGACGACGCCGAGCGGGCGGCGCATGGTGTAGAGGCGCTGGTCGGCGACGGAGGGCTCGTACATCTCGCCGATCGGTCGATACGCCTCGCCGGCGGCGAAGCGCAGGATGACTGCCGCGCGCAGCGTCTCGAGGCGCGCCTCGCGCAATGGCTTGCCCATCTCCGCGGTCATGTCCTGCGCGACCTGCTCCGCGCGCGCCTCGATCGCAGCGGCTGCCTTCGTGAAGAACGCCGCGCGCTGTCCGGCCGGGAGCGCCGACCAGGCAGGGAACGCCTCGCGCGCAGCGTCGATCGCGGCGCGCGCATCCTCGGCCGTCGAGGCCGGATAGACGCCGGTCACGTCCGACGGCCGCCACGGGCTTCGCTTCTCGTAGGTCTCGCCGCCGGCACTCTCGTGCCAGCCGCCGCCGATGTAGTTGCGCGCCGGCGCGCCGGTCACGGTCTCGGTCATGGCACAGGCTCCTTTTCGATGAGCTCGGAGGCACGCACGACGGGATTGACGAGCGTGCCGATCTCGGGGACGTGGATCTCGACGAAGTGGCCGGGAAGCAGCGTGAAGCTGTCGGGCGGAACGAGGCCCGTGCCGGTGAGGAGGATGCTGCCGTGCGGGACGGGGTTGTCGACCGTCAGCCAGTGGACGAGCTCGCCGAAGGATCTCTTCATCTTCGCGGTGGACGTCTCGCCCTCGAAGACGATCTGGCCCCACTCGTCGGTGACGCGCAGCGTCAGCTGGAACGGGCGGTCGTGATCCGTGGAGACGAAGACCGATGGCCCGAACGAGCACGCACCGGCGTAGATCTTCGCCTGTGGCAGGTAGAGCGGGTTCTCGCCCTCGATGGATCGCGAGGACACATCGTTGCCGATCGTGTATCCCGCGATTCGGCCGTTCTTGCCGAGAACGACGCCGATCTCCGGCTCGGGCACGTTCCACGCCGAGTCCTCGCGGATGCCGAGCGGCGCCCCCGGCCCGACCGTGCGGCGCATCATCGCGTCCTTCATGAAGAGCTCCGGGCGCGGCGCGTCGTAGACCATCGTGTAGACGTCCTTGACCGTGCTCTCCTCGACGCGCGCGTCGCGCGACCGCTCGTAGGTCACCCCCGCACACCAGATCTCGGGAGCGTCGAACGGGGCCATGAGCTCGTACGGCGCCGGCAGCTGGAGCGTGTCGGGATCGAGCGGATCGATCCGCGTGCCGCTGTCCGTGACGACGCGGCCGTCCTCGACGCGGCCGGTCTCGAGGCCGCTCGGGCCGCGTACCCGGACGTAGCGCATCAGTAGACGGCCCGGCCGCCGGAGATGTCGAACGTCGCACCGGTCGAGAACGAGCACTCTTCGCTCGCGAGCCAGCAGATGAGCGCGGCGACCTCCTCGGGCTCGCCCATCCGGCCCATCGGGATGCGCTCGACCATGTAGTCGATGTGCTCCTGCGTGATGCCGTCGAGGATCGGCGTCTCGATCACCGCGGGAGCGACGCAGTTCACGACGATGCCCGTCCGGGCGACGTCCTTGCCGATGGCCTTCGTCATCGCGATGACCGCGGCCTTCGAGGCCGAGTAGGCACCCGCCATCGGGTTGCCCTCCTTGCCCGCGATCGACGCGACGTTGACGATCCGCCCGTAGCCGCGCTCGACCATGCTCGGGATGACGGCGCGGTTGCAGAAGAACACGCCGTCCGCGTTGATTCCCATGACGCGGCGCCACTCCTCGTCCGTGACCTCGACCGTGGGGAGCGAGGCGCCCGGAACGCCGGCGGAGCAGACGAGGATGTCGATGGGGCCGAGCTCGTTCTGCGTCCGCACCACCGCGGCCTCGACATCGGACGACCTGGAAACATCGCCGGCGATGCCCAGAACTCCTTCCGGCGCGTTCGCGTGGAGATCGAACGAGGCGACGCGCGCGCCCTCGGCGAGCATGCGTGCCGCGACGGCAGCGCCGATCCCACTCGACCCGCCCGTGACGAGTGCCACCTTTCCCGAGAAGCGCTCCGCGTTGCCCATGGCTCGCGCCCAAGCCTAGAGTCTGGGCGGCGTGACCTTCGATCCGACCAGCGACTACCCGCTCGGGGTGCGGCGTCCCGACCTCGTCTCGACGCCGGGCGGCATACCGCTCGTCGATCTGACGCTCGAGGCGTTGCGGTCGGGAGAGCTCGCGGCCGACGAGATTCGCGCGACGCCCGAGACGCTTCGAATGCAGGCTGCGGTTGCGCTCGCGGCCGGCCGGACGCAGCTCGCGGAGAGCCTCGAGCGTGCTGCGGAGCTCGCTGCCGTTCCCGACGAGCTGCTGCTCGAGGTCTACACGGCGCTGCGTCCGCGTCGTGCCACCGCCGAAGAGCTGGAGGAGTGGGCGTCGCGGCTCGAGGCACACGGCGCAGCGAAGACGGCGGCATTCGTGCGCGAGGCCGCGGTGGCGTACGCGGAGCGAGGGCTCCTCGTCGATGGCTAGTCGCCGCTTCGCCTCGCGCGCGGCGCGCGATCTCCATCTCGAGCAGCTCGTCTCGCCGCTGCCCGAGCTCGGGCTCGTCGCGGCGAACGGGCCGAACGATCCGGAGCCGGAGCTCGTCGTCGAGGGGGGAGTCGTCGTGCGCATGGACGGCCGCAGCGCGATCGACTTCGACGTCATCGACCGCTTCGTCGTCGCGCACGGGCTCGACCTCGAGGTCGCGGTCGAGGCGATGTCGCTCGCCGATCTCGACCTCGCCCACCGGCTCGTCGACGTGAACGTCTCGCGCGCCGAGCTCGTCAGGCTGTCCCGCGGCCTCACGCCGGCGAAGCTCGCGCGGGTCATCGGCCTGCTCGACCCGGTCGAGCTGATGCTCGCGCTGAAGAAGCTCCGCGCGCGACGCGCTCCCGCCAACCAGGCACACGTGACGAACCTCAAGGAGAGCCCGGCGCTCCTCGCCGCAGACGCGGCCGAGGCGGCGCGGCGCGGCTTCGCCGAGATGGAGACCACAGTCGGGGTCGCGCGCTACGCGCCGCTGAACGCGATCGCGCTCCTCGTCGGCTCGCAGACCGGTCGGCCGGGAGCGATGACGCAGTGCGCAGTCGAGGAGCGCCGCAACCTCGAGCTCGCGATCCGCGGCCTCGTGACCTACGCGGAGACCCTCTCCGTGTACGGCACCGAGCCCGTGTTCGTCGACGGCGACGACACGCCGTGGTCGAAGGCGTTCCTCGGCGCGGCCTACGCGTCACGCGGTGTGAAGGTGCGCTTCACGTCCGGCACGGGGTCGGAGGCGCTCATGGGCTATGCGCAGGGTCTCTCGATGCTCTACCTCGAGTCGCGCTGCCTCGCTGTCGTGCGCGCCGCAGGGTCGCAGGGCGTGCAGAACGGGTCGATCTCCTGCGTCGCGCTCGTCCTCTCCGTGCCGGGCGGAACCCGCGCGATCCTCGGCGAGAACGTGCTCGCCGCCTGGCTCGACCTCGAGGTCGCGTCCGGCAACGACGCGATCGCGTCGCACTCGGAGATCCGCAAGACCGCGAAGCTCATGGGCCAGTTCTTGCCGGGGACGGACTTCGTGACCTCGGGCTACTCGGTGATGCCGCGACACGACAACACCTTCGGCGGCGGGAACTTCGACGCCGACGACCTCGACGAGTGGCTGACGATCCAGCGCGACTGGCAGGTCGACGCGGGCATCGAGCCCGTCTCCGAGGATGAGCTCCTGCGTGTGCGCGAGCGAGCCGCCCGCGCCGTGCAGGCCGTGTTCGCCGAGCTCGGGCTGCCCGTGATCTCGGACGCGGAGGTCGCCGTCGCGACGTCGGGCTACGACGCGCGCGAGATGCCGGATCGCGATCGTGCCGCCGACGTCGAGGCGGCCGACGAGCTGCTGGCGCGAGGTGCGTCGGGGCTCGACGTTGCGCGGGCGCTCGACGTGCGCGGGTTCGCCGACGTCGCCGAGGCCGTGCTCGGCATGCAGCGCCAGCGGGTCTCGGCGGACTACCTGCAGACGTCAGCCGTGATCGACCCGGATGGCCTCGTGCGCTCGGCGGTGAACGACCCCAACGAGTACTCCGGGCCGGGGACGGGCTATCGCCTCGAGGGCGAGCGCTGGGCGCTTCTCCAGGCGCTGCCACAGGTCGTCGCGCCGGCTGCGCTCGTCGGCGACGGCGTGGGTGCCGAGCCGATCGTGTCCGAGCGGCGGCCGGCGGAACCGAGGTGACGACCCGACGGAGGTCGTCGTTGCGGTCGGCCCGGCGTTCGCCGAGTGCGATTCGTCGCACGATCGCCGACCTCGACCATCGCGACGTGCTCGAGGCCGTCTGCGAAGGCGTCGCGGCAAGGCGGCGGCGAGCCACGTCTCGTCCGCGTCCGCCGCGTCGCGGACGTCGCCTTCATCGCCCACGACGGCGCGCGGCTCTCCGGGTCGGGGGTGGCGATCGGCCTGCAGTCGAAGGGCACGGCCGTGATCCACCGCGCCGACCTGCAGCCGCTCGACAACCTCGAGCTGTTCGGGATGTCGCCGCTCTACACGCTCGAGTCGTATCGCGCGATGGGACGAAACGCTGCGGGCTACGCGCTCGGGAAGCGCGTCGGACCGGTGCCGACGCAGCTCGACAACTTCGCGCGCGCGAAGCTCATCGTGCGGACGACCTTGCTCCACGCACGCGAGACCCAGTCGATCGTGCCTGGCGCCGAGCCCGTCGAGATCTTGCTCGTCGCCGCGTCCGTCACGTAGCCGTCACAAGTCTGTGCCGACTTCGGCGCGAGCTCGAGGATGCTCGTTCTGCGGACTACCGTCGAACCGGCGGCGGAGGGTGACATCCCGCGGTGGGATGAGTAGCTGACACCTACTCGGCTGGCGAGAGCCGGCCCCGGTTCGACTCCGGCACCCTCCGCCCCGACGCTAGACTGCCTCAGGGTGTCAGCTGCTCGCGGACATTGTCCGCGTCACCACCGAAGCCCGCCGAACGGCGGGCTTCGTGTTACGAGCTCGGCTTGCCGCCCTGGCCCCAGTGACTCGCCGGAACGCCCTGGATGATCACCTGGATGTGCTCGATCGCCGCGCCGCTCGACTCATGCAGCGCGTTCGTGAGCGCCTCGATCATCTTCGGTACGGACTCCTCGGTCACGCGACGGTCGTACAGCTTCACTTCGATCACCGGCATTGCGTCTCCTTTGTCGCCTGACGTGATCCTACGAGGCGGGCGCGGGCGGCATCTCGTCGACCGGCCACGGCTTTCCGCCGCGACCCCAGTTCTTCGGGTTGTGACCCTCTACGATCACCCATGTGTGGTCTTTCAGCCCCGGGTGGGTCGCTTCGCAGAGCGCGTCGGTGAGCTTCTCGATGAGCGCCGCGCTCGTCTCGTCGCTCATGCGGTAGTCGAATAGTTCGACTCTGATCAGCGGCATCGGATCTCCTTCCGGTTAGCGTACGAGTCATGGCGTGGGGACTCCAGCACTGCGGTTTGATCGTCGCCGATCTCGAGCGCTCTCGCCGCTTCTATGGCGGTGCGCTCGGGCTCGAGGAGGTGCAGCGGCCGCACAACTTCGTCTTCGAAGGGGCCTGGTTTCAGGTCGGAGCCGACCAGCTGCACCTTCTCGTTGCGACCGAGACGACGAGCAGCGCCGGCGCACCGGATCCCGGCCCGAGCGCCGCTGTCGGTCTCGCGACCCACATCGCGCTCGAGGTGGACGATCTTCCCGCGGCGCTCGCGCGACTTGCCGAGCACGACGTCTCGCTCATCGGCGGCCCGATGCCCCGAGGCGACGGCTACATGCAGGTCTTCTTCCTCGATCCCGACGGTCACGTTCTCGAGCTCTTCCAGCACACGGGGGAAGATCAGCGCGACGCCCCGGCGCGGGCGCCGATCGCGCGATAAGTCTCGCGCGCGGCGGCGACTCCGAGCGGGAACGTCTCGAGCAGCATCCGCTCGTTCGGCGAATGCGTGTGACTGTCGGGGAGCGCGAGGCCGGCCATCACCGTGGGGATGCGGCGTGCCGCGAGCGCAGCGGTGATCGGCAGCGTTCCGCCGACGCGGACGATGAGCGGGCGGCGGCCGAACACCCCCTCGAACGCGTCGCGCGCCAGCGCCAGCACCTCCGTGTCGCGAGGGAGCACGGCCGGCGGCGTGAGGTCTCTCGCGAGGATGTCGAGCTGGGCGCCGGCCGGGAGCGCCGTTCGCAGAAGCTCCTCCGCCGCGGTCGCGAGAACCTCGGGGTCCTGGCCCGGCGCGACCCGGATCGTGATTCCGGCCGACGCGCGGGACGCGAGCGTCGTGTTCCGCACCCCTGGCTTGCCTCCGAGGATCCCAGTGACGTCGAGCGACGGCTCGACGAAGACGCGCTCGTAGAAGTCCTCGGCGGCGCGCTCGTCGAGGGGCGGTGCTCCGACGCGCGCGAGCTCGTCCGCGCCGGGTGGCAGCTCTCGCCAACCCGCGACTTCGTCGTCGCCCGGCTGAGTGACGCCCGCGCGCAGCGGCTCGGGCAGGCGGCCGGCGCGCGGGAAGAGTGCGGTCAGTGCCTGCGCGAGCGCGTGGATCGCGTTCAGCGCGGTGCCGCCGTAGTGGCCTGAGTGCAGGTCGCGCTCGCCCGTTCGCACCTCGACGTCGAGTGCGACGAGGCCACGCGTCGCGACGACGAACTCGGGCGTGTTGCGGCTCTTCATCCAGCCGTCGAGCACGACGCACGCGTCGACGGGACCGTCGTCGGACTCGAGGAAGCGGATGATCGCGTCGCCGCCCGTCTCCTCCTCGCCGTCGCAGACGACGCGGAACGTCACGGGCGGTGCACCCTCGGCGAGGAGCTCCTCGATCGCCTTCAGCTGCATCCAGAGCTGGCCCTTGTCGTCCGCGACTCCGCGTGCGTAGAGCCATTCGCCGCGCACCTCGGCCGAGAACGGATCGCTGTCCCAGAGCTCCAGCGGCGCAGGCGGCTGGACGTCGTAGTGCCCGTACACGAGAACCGTCGGCGCAGCGGGCTGGCCCGCGATCTCGCCGACGACGAGCCGGCCATCCTCGCGCAGCTCCGCCACGCCGCCGAGCGCACGCACCCGCTCGGCCACCCACTCGGCGGCTCGTGCCACGTCCTGTGCATGTGCCGGATCCGCGCTCACGCTCGGAATCGCGAGGAGCTCGCGGAGCTCGTCGAACCAGCCTGGCGGCAGCGATTCGTCCAAGGCTCGATCCTACGTCGTGACGGAGAGGCTATGGTGAGACGGCGCGAACGCCCTTTCCGTCACGCCTGAGCGGCGCTTGAGAGCCCGCTCGAGCCGGCAGATCCGCGGCGCTTGCGACGCGGATCCATGTCAGCGACGAAAGGGACGGTGTATGACGACCAAGAGGCAGCAGACCATGGCCAAGATCACCCGCGAGCGGTCGGTCAAGGAGAAGCGGGAGAAGAAGCTGGAGAAGAAGCGCGTAGCGAAGGCCGAGCGCAAGGCGCTGGCGGAGCTCGGGCTTACCCCGGAGATGGTCGCGGCAGACCCGACCCTCGTGCCGACGAAGTCGGAGCTAGATCCGCTCCTCGATCCGCATCAGTCCAATGGAGATGATGGTGCGGTACTGGGGGAACGCGTGGTGCCCGGCCTGTAGCAGGTACTGGTCGGACTCGAGCATGCGGCGATAGACGTAGAGCGGCACCTTCACGAGGCGCTCGCAATCCACCGTCGTGCATTCGCAGGCGAGCTCCACGAGGCTCTGCGTATCCGCTGACGAGCGGGAAACGACGGGTGATCGCCTGTTGGCATCGCGTCGTGCGACGCGATGCAGAATCCCTTCCTGCTCGGTCGCCGAGCGTGCCTCTGATCTCGCCGCGCGCTCCTCTGCTGTTGTTGCCATTGCGCCTCCTCCTTGCCATGAACGGATAGGGAGGGCGCAGGCGGCGCCGTCGGTATTCGTCCGGTGTCGGCTCAGTGTACGCGCCCGATCGGGGGCCGCGTTCGCCGCTTCCGGCGGAGTGGCTGCTACTCTGCGAGCACGGACGACGCCGTTGTCCCGTGAGGTTTGACTTCTTCGGTTCCTCCTTTGGGTGGTCGAGGCAGACGGATCTCGACCCAGCAACACACATAGGAGTTGAATCGATATGCAGCAGTTTTCCGAGCTTGGCGTATCCGCGCGCATCGTGCGCGAGCTCGCCAAGCGTGACATCCATACCCCGTTCCCGATCCAGCAGCACGTCCTTCGCGACGCGCTCGCCGGGCGGGACATCCTTGCCAAGGCGCCGACCGGCTCGGGCAAGACGATCGCCTTCGCGATCCCGCTCGTCGAGCTGGTCGAGGCAGGCGCCAGGCGCCCCGCCGCGGTCGTGCTCGTGCCAACGCGTGAGCTCGCCTCGCAGGTCGCCGGCGAGATCGAGGCGATCGCGCCCGACGGCATGTCCGTCGCCACCGTCTACGGCGGCGTTCCGCTGCACGCGCAGTCCAAGCGTGCACGCAACGCGCACATCGTGGTCGCGACGCCCGGCCGCCTGAACGACCTGCTCGAGCGAAAGGCCATCGACCTCGACGGCGTCCAGATCCTCGTCCTCGACGAGGCCGACCGGATGCTCGACATGGGCTTCAAGCCACAGGTCGACCGCATCGTGCGCCGGATGCCGCGCACGCGGCAGACGATGTTCTTCTCGGCCACTCTCGACGCCACCGTCGGCGAGCTCGCGCACGCCTACACGAACGATCCCGTTCGTTGCGAGGCAGCTCCGATCGTCACGGAGTCGGACCACGAGGTCGAGCATCGCTTCGTCTCGGTCAAGGCCGACGACAAGGTCGAGAAGCTCGCGGAGCTCCTCCAGGGAGATCGCGGTCTCGCGCTCGTGTTCGTGAGGACACGGCGCGGTGCGGATCGCCTGGTGAAGAAGCTCGCGTTCCACCAGGTCGACGCGGTCGCGCTCCACGGCGACATGAGCCAGGGTCAGCGCGAGCGCTCGCTGAGGAAGTTCGAGACCGGCAAGGCGACGACGCTCGTCGCGACAGACGTCGCGGCGCGCGGGCTCGACCTCGTCGAGATCACGCACGTCATCAACTTCGACCCGCCGGCCGAGCACTCCGGCTACGTCCATCGCGTCGGCCGAACCGGACGTGCCGGCCGTGCCGGTATCGGTGTGACCTTCGTCCTTCCGGAGCAGCAGGAGGACGTCAGCCGCGTGGCACGCCTCGCGGGCCACACCGAGCAGTTCGCGTCGGGCGGCATGAAGGTGGCGCCGCCGCGCCGGGTCTACTCCTCGAGGCGTGGACGCTCGAAGTGGGGCTCACCTGCCCCACGCCGCAAGATCTGAGTCCGCTTCAAGGTGTGCCGCTGAAGCGGCGCACCAGCCGCGCCGTTGGTCAGGCGAGCTGCTTCAGCGGCTCGCCCGCCGTCCGCACGCGTAGCGACGCAGTAGGTACCCGCTAGCTGGAGACCGCGAGCTGCTGGTCGATCCACGCTTCGGCCTCGGCGCGATCGATGCCGCGCGCGACCTCGATCTCGCCCGAGAGAAGCTCGCGCGCCTTCAGGTGAAGCGCGCGCTCGCTGGTCGAGAGCTTGATCGGCGTTCCGGTGGCGGTGCGACCCTGCTCGCGCTTGACGCCGTCGCGGACGATCTCCGCGAGATCGATGGGATCGCCGCTCCGCAGCTTGTCCTGCGCGTGAGCGAGCCTCTTCGACCAGATCTCGTCGCTGACGACGCCGTCCTCGCGAAGTGTCTTCTGCACCTTCTTCAGGTCGGCCTCAGTGGCAGGTGGCCGGAGGAGCTCGGTGGCGCGCGAAACAGGAAGCGTGACGGAAAGCTCGTTGCCGAGCTCGATGACCACGACCTCCTCCTCGACCCCGAGCACGACCTTCTTCTGGCGCGCCGAGATACGCCCGACGCCGTGCGGTGGGTACGCGACCATCGTGCCGACTGCGAGCTTCACCCCTCCAGCCTATCGGCCGGCGCGGTGGCGCTACGGGCCGAGCCCGACCAAGAACTCGCGCTCGCGGCCGTGCCACGACACGTTGAGCGAGTCTCCGAGCCGTTTCAGGAGCGCGACGACCCTCGGGTTGTCTCCGCACACGGTCGCGACGAGCTGCGTGATGCCGGCCGCGCGCGCGTCGTCCGCGAGCACGCTCGCGAGGGTGGATCCCACGCCCCGGCTCTGCAGGTCGTCGGCGACCGCGAACGCGATCTCGGCCGACGAGCCGTTCCGGACGAGGCGTGCGATCCCGACAGGCTCGGAGTCGCCGTCGACGAAGCCGACGAGGACGTGGTGGTCGCGGTCGACGCGCGCGAGCTGTGCGAGCTCGAGCTCCGACAGTCGCGGCTTCGCGCCGCAGAAGCGGCGCTCCCGCGAGCTCTGGCCCATGCGTGCGAAGAGCGCGGACACGGTGTCCGTGTCCCCGTCACGCAGAGACCTGATGGTGAGCCCGTTGACGTAGCGCGACTGCATATGACGAGGGTAAACGCGCGACATGGCCCGAGACTTCCCCGCTACGGGCCATCTTGTTGACATGGCCCGTTCGGGCCAGGAAGACTCCGGGTCATGGATCAGGACATCCGCTTCTGCGATCTCGACGGGCGCCGCATCGCATTCGCGACCGCCGGCGACGGCCCTCCGATCGTCTTCGGCGCGAAGTGGGTGTCGCATCTGGAGGAGGAGTGGGACGATCTCCTTGCGAGACGGTTCTACGAGGAGCTCGCGCGCACGCACACCGTCGTGCGCTACGACCGGCTCGGGGCGGGTCTCTCCGATCGCGACCTGGGCGAGCCCGCGTCGCTCGATCTCGATACGCGGGTGCTCGACGCGGTCATCCGCGCCGCCGGGGGCGGGCCCGTGCCGATCTTCGCGTGCTCATGCTCGTCCATCGTGACCGCCAAGCTCGCGAGCGAGGCACCGCAGCGCATCGAGCGCGTCGTCTTCTTCGGGAGCTTCGTCTCCCGAGAGGACTTGCCGGTAGTGACGCGGCGCTCGCTCGTGGACTTCGTTCGCGTCAACTGGCCGCTTGCGACCCAGATGCTCGCGGGGCTCATCCTGCCGCACGCGAGCGGCGACGAGATCGCGGCGCTGAGCCGGCACAAGCGCCGTGCCGCTGACGCCGAGACCGCCGCCGCGTTTCTCGAGCTCGAGCTGTTCGGCGACGCGCGCCCGTTCATCCCGAGCGTCACGATGCCGTCGCTCGTGCTCCATCGCCGCGGCGACCGCACGGTGCCGATCAGCCGCGGCCGCGAGCTCGCGTCGCTGCTCCCGAACGCGCGCTTCGTCGCGCTCAGCGGCGACTCGCATCTTCCGCACGTGGACGACCAGCGGGAGGTGCAGCGCGCGCTGGCGGGGTTCCTCGACGACACCGCGCCAGCGAAGACGAACGGCGACTCGCCGCTGACGAGCCGCGAAGCCGAGGTCCTCCGGCTCGTTGCCGCCGGGCTTTCGAATCGCGAGATCGCCGGGTCGCTCGTGCTCAGCGAGCACACGGTGCATCGGCACGTCGCGAACATCCTGCGCAAGCTCACGCAGTCCTCGCGCGCGGCCGCAGCCGCGTACGCGACGCGCACGGGCTACATCTAGAGCGGCGCGAAGAGGTCGACCGGAACGCCGTCGGGGTCGCGCAGCTGCGCGTAGCGCTGGCCCCAGAACGCGTCCCAAGGCGCCTTCTCCGCCTGGAACCCGGCTGCCGTGACCTGCTCGAAGACCTCGTCGACCTCGGCCGGGCTCGCGCACTCGAATGCGAGCGCGAGCTGGTTTCCGGTCTCGCGCGTCCAGTCGGGCCGGAAGCTCGTGACGACGTCCTCGGAGTCGAGCATGAACCGTGTCCCGCTCGGCAGCGTAGCCTCGATGTGTCCTTCGCCGTCCTCGGGGAAGTCGACGCCGAGGAGGCGGTAGAAAGCGATCGACGCGCGGAGGTTCGCCGAGACGATCCCGATCGCGTTCAGCTCGGGCACGCGGACACCCTACCCGTGCCCATCCTGCGCCAATCAGTCCACACGGCACCCCGCGACGCCAGCGTGCTCGTACCTTGGAACCGGCGTCGGAGGGTGAAGTCCCGAGGCGGGACAGCGGCCTCACAGCCCTGCTGACCGATGCGAGTCGGTTCCGGTTCGAGTCCGGCGCCCTCCGCGCCCTCGGCTTACACTGTGGTCTGGGTTGTGAAGCCGCTGCGGGCGCGAGCCCGCTCACCTACGAAGCCCGCCGCCAGGCGGGCTTCGTCGTTTGATCGAAGCCGGACGCCTCGTCGGCGGCGTTGAACACCGACCCGAGTGCATACTCGCGGCAGTGCTCGCGCCGCATCCCGCACGCCACCTGCTCCGCGCGAAGGACCTCGTCGACGCGCGCTATCGCGACCCGCTCGACGTGAAGACGCTCGCGCACGCTGCGAGGCTCTCGCCCGCGCACTTCAGCCGCGAGTTCCGACGCGAGTTCGGCGAGTCGCCGCACCAGTACCTCCTCATGCGCCGGCTGGAGCGGGCCGCGTCGCTCCTTCGCACCACGGATCGGTCGGTCGCGGACATCTGCCTCACCGTCGGGCTGCGCAGCGTCGGCTCGTTCACGACGAGCTTCCGCCGCAGGTTCGGCATGACGCCGACGGAGTACCGCGCCGCCCATCCGCCGGCCACGCTTCGCGTCCGCATCCCGACCTGCGTGCAGCTTGCGTGGGCTCGCCCGGAGACAGCACGTTTGGAGAAGACAGCCGGGTAGCGCCCGACTACGGTGGCCTCCGAATCGTTCGACGACAGGAGGACACGATGTTGAAGCAGCTCACGCACGTCAACCAGTGGGTGCACGACCAGGACGAGGCGCTCGCCTTCTACACGGAGAAGCTCGGCCTCGAGCTCCGCGACGACGTCACGGTGCCCGAGCTCGGGAACTTCCGCTGGCTGACGGTCGGCGTTCCCGGGCAGCCGGAGGTCTCGATCACGCTCATGGCCGTGCCCGGCCCGCCCGTCTTCGACGCCGACACGCAGGCACAGCTTCAGGCCCTCGTGGCGAAGGGCGCGGCGGGTGGCCTCTTCTTCCAGACCGACGACGTCCGAGGGGCGTACGAAGAGCTCAAGGCGCGCGGCGTGGAGTTCTCGCAGGAGCCGACCGAGCAGCCCTACGGCCTCGATGCCGGATTCCGCGACCAGTCCGGCAACCACATCCGGATGATGCAGTCGTAGCGATATGCGATCCCCCTCTCCTGAACCCGATCGGCGTCGTCCGCTCGCCTCTGCGCAACCGGGCGCATGCGCCGCGGCAGGGGAGCGAGGGGCACCCGACGCGTGGATCCTCCTGGAGCCGTCCTACGCGGACGCGCTTCAGGGGTGTCCGCGGGCGACGCGCTCGTGCTGCTGTCGTCGCTGCACGAGGCGGATCGCAGCGTGCTGCAGGTGCATCCCCGTGACGACGAGTCGCGGCCGCTGGCAGGTGTGTTCGCGACGCGCTCGTCGGATCGTCACAACCCGCTCGGCCTGCACGAGGTCACGGTGCTCGGGATCGACGGGCTCGCTGTGGGGCCGCTGGAAGCGATCGATGTGACACCGGTCGTCGACATCAGCCCGTGCTTTAGCGAGCAGTAGCGGCGCATCTCCAGCAGGAGCACACTCGGTCACGTCACCGAGACCACCCCACCCTACGCGGTACAGCGGAGTTTCTTTGAGTGGTCCCGGTTGGCTCCGCCTTACGGAACCAATCGCTGCCAGCTAGGCCTGCCGCTCGCGCCAGCCGACAGGCGCCCGAAGTCTCCCGAGGACACGACACGGGCCACCTCGAGAAAGCTCCTACCACTTGCGTCCTCTTCGTCGATGAAGGTGAGGTAGCGGGAGTCGGGAGACCACGCGAATGAATGCGGCCCAAAGTTGTCCGAGAGCCCCCAGACCATGTTGTCGATCACGCGGTGAAAGACGCCGTCGGGATTGACGATCAAGATGGACGAGCGGGGGAATGCCCAGGTTTCCTGGACGCAGTCGATCCACTGATAGGCGATCCATCGGCTATCGGGCGACCACCTCGGATCGCGCACCGAGCCCGCACCCGAGCGCGACGAGCAGGACTCGTTCCTCGGCGGTGGCTGTGCCAGTGTCCTGGCCGAGCCGTCGGCGACCGAGACGGTGACGACACCGTCCCGGGTAACCAGGACGAAACTGCTGTCATCGGGCGACCAGTCGAACGGAGCGCCGGGGTCTCCCCGTAGAGGACTGATGCCCTTGATCTCGCCCGAATCGACGTTCACGACGGCCATACCGCTCGGCTCCATGACGGCGAGTTCTCGTCCCGAGCGCGACCAGTCGCTCGACCATGCTTTCGCGGACGCCAAGCGCGGCTTGCCCCTTGCAAATGCAACGGTCCATACGCCTCGAGCGACGGGACAAGATCGGAGGCAGCTGCCTCTTGCACGGAGCACTGCGAGCCGCCGTCCGGTGGGCGACCATGAAGGGGAGCGTGCTCCGCGTACGAGGAGCCGAGGGGTCCCGCCCGTTCCGGGGATCACGTACACACTTGTCAGCTTGCTTCGACGCTCAGTGCGGCCGAAGGCAATCCACTTTCCGTTCGGCGACCAGACGGGTTCGTCGTGCGAGCCGGTGCCCGTCGTAAGTTGCCGTCGTCCGTCGCCACTGGGCTGAACCGTGAAGAGGTGAGTCCCTCTCACGAACGCGATCCTCCCGTTGGAAATCTGAGGACGCACGTCCTGAGTGGCTGCCGTCGTGGGTATCGCAGCTGCGACCAGAGCTAGCGCAGCAGCGGTCACAAGACGCATGTTCGGAACTGTACGGTCGGTCTACGGGATCGCCACGAAGCTCGGCCCGATGATCTGCGCGTTCGACTTCAGCGGACCGACGGCTTTGCCGGTGCGGAGGTCGATCGCGTACCGGGACTTGTGCGTGGCATCGACATAGAGGGTAGGCATCGATCGCACGGGCCGCGGCCACTTGAGTGCCCTCGAGCAGGCGGAGACGGCGGCTTCCGTCCGGCCGATAGACGATGAGGCCATCGGGGCCGTCCGTCCACGCGGCGATGCCGTAGCGGGTCGCGACAGCACCGGTGACGCCGGGTGCGATCGCGTGCGTGGTACAGGTGCGGGTGTCGATCGTGCCGAGGCCGTCCTCACCCCACAGAGCGATCCGGCCGGCGCCCAGACATAGAAGCATCATTCGGACATGCCAGCGTGCTCTCGCTCGACACGAGTTTCGTTGCAGTGATAAGTCAAGAGATGAGCGCCCGCGCTCAGCGGTCGGCGTGCAGCGAGTCGCCCTGCTCGCCGAGCACGAGATCGCGCTCCGCGTCCGGCACGTGGTCGCGCAGCACCGGCGCGAGCGCCTCGACGAACGTCATCCCGCCCTCCGAGTACAGCTCGTGCTCGATCCCGCGGTTGACGACGACGACGTCGCCGGCGCCGAGCGTCTTCGTCTCGTCGCCGACCGTCATCGTCACGTCGCCCTCGACGATCCACATGACCTGCTCGGCGGTCGGGTGCGAGTGCCGCGCGACGCGCGTGCCCGCCTCGTACGTCACGTGGCAGAGCATCACCTGCTCGCCGCCGATCGCGTGGATCGCCACCCCCGGGAAGAGGGTGTGGCGATCCACGCCGTTCCACGTTCTGAAGGGCGAGGTCAGGCGGGGACCTCGAAGCGCATCCCGCCCGAGGAGACCGCGTTCACGGAGAGCTCCTCGTCGAACACGACCTTCTTGCCCTCGCGCGTCGGCTCGGCCTTCGCCTCGAGCGCGCGCAGCACCAGCTCGGGCGTGATCGGCAGCTCCGTGACCCACACGCCGACCGCGTCGTAGACCGCCGCGGCGATCGCCGGCGGCTGCGGGTTGTTCGCCATCTCGCCGATGCCCTTCGCGCCGTACGGGCCGTCGGCGGAGGGGTTCTCGATCATGATCGTGTCGATCTGCGGCATGTCCTCCATGCCCGGCGCGAGGTACGAGCCGAACGAGCCGCCGCGGTGCTCGACCGACGGGTAGTACGGGTAGCAGTTCTCGAGGACCGCGAGCCCGAGGCCCATCATCGCGCCGCCCTCGATCTGGCCCTCGACGTGCGACGGGTTGAGCGCGCGGCCGACGTCGTAGCACTGCTGCAGCCGCGTCACCCGCACCTGGCCCGTCTCGTCGTCGACCTCGACCTCGGCCGCGCACGACGCGTACGAGATCGCGGAGTGGGGCGGGAGGTCGACCTCGCCCGTCTCCGGGTCGATGATCGCCGCGTACGGCTTGAGCTGCGCGCCCGTGCCGGTGATGAGCTCGCCGTGGCCCCACGTCGCTGCGGCCGCCACGTCTCCGACGCCGAGCTTCGTCTGCGGCGCGCCCTTCGCGATGACCTCGCCGTCGACGATCTCGAGGTCGGCCGGGTCGATCTCCATCTCCTTGCCGGCGATCTCGAGGATCTTCGCCTTGACCTGGAGCGCCGCCTTCTCGGCCGCCTTGCCGGCGACGAACGTCGCGCGCGACGCGAACGTCCCGGTGCAGACCGGCGACGAGTCGGTGTTCGAGTTGTCGTACGTGATCCAGTCGTACGGGACGCCGATGGTCTCGGCGACGATCTGCGACTGGATCGTCTTCGAGCCGTTGCCGATGTCGGCGGTGCCGGCGAAGACGTCGATGCGCCCGTCCGGCTTCACCTTGATCCAGCACTGCGACGGGTCGCCGTTCTGGTTCATCCCGGTCGGGTACTCGATTGCCGCGATCCCGCGGCCGGTGTGCTTGGCCATCAGTGACCCTCCGTCGATCCGACCTGGGAGACGAGGTGCTCGGGGAGCAGCTCACCCGTCCTGGGCTCGTTCGTCATCGTGCGGTAGTCCGCCGGCAGCTCGTGGCCGATCGCCTCGCGCGATGGCCTGAATCGTCTCGACGGTCGACGGATCGGTGTAGGCGATGCCGTTCGGCGACGTGTCGCCGATCCGGTTCGCGTTCTTCAGGCGGATCTCGATCGGATCGAGCCCGAGCTCGTTCGCGATCCGGTTCATGTGCGTCTCCACCGCGAACGAGACCGACGTCACGCCGAACCCGCGCATCGCCGTCGTCGGCGTGCGGTTCGTGAAGACGACGTACCCGTCGAAGTGCAGGTTCGGGATCGAGTACGCGCCCGTGTGGTGGAACGAGTGCTTCGTCAGGCCGTACGGGCGAGAACCGCGCGTACGCGCCCGAGTCGTGCAGCGTCAGCATCTTCTGGCCGAGGATCCAGCCGTCCTTCGTCATCGCCGTCGCGAGCTCCATGTGCCACGGCGCGCGGGTCGACGAGCAGAGGAACTCCTCCTCGCGCGTCCAGCGCCACTTCACCGGCCGGTTCGCCTTCATCGACGAGCAGGCAGCGACATGGTCTCCGTCGCCGTGTCGACCTTCCCGCCGAAGCCGCCGCCCGTCGTGCCGCCGACGATCTTGAGCTTGTTCAGCGGCACCTGCAGGTGCGCGGCGACGACGCCGAGCGAGAAGTAGAGCGCCTGCGTGCAGGAGTAGATCGTCAGCCGGCCGTTCGGCTCGGGGACGACCTGGCACACCTGCGTCTCGATCGGCGCGTGCTCGATCGCCGCCGGGCGGTAGACGCCCTGGACGATCGTGTCCGCGTCCTCGAAGGCCCGGTCGATGTCGCCCTTGCGGATCTGGCGAACATCCATCTCGCCCTCGAAGTGCGGGTACCAGTTGCCCCACTGGTGGATCTTCGGGGACTCGGAGTCGAACGCCTGGCGGATGTCGAAGAGCGCCGGGCGCTCCTCGAAGCCGACCTCGATCGCGTCGACCGCGGCTGCCGCGAGCTCCTCGCTCTCGGCCGCGACGAGCGCGATCGGCTGGCCGAGGTAGCGCACCTCGTCCTTCGCGAGCAGCGGCTCGTCGGCCGGGATGCCGAGCGCGGAGAGGTGGCCGTACTCGAGCAGCGGGACGTCCTTCCAGGTGATGACCGCGTGGACGCCGGGCATCGACTCGGCCTTCGACGGTGTCCAGCTTCGTGATCCCCGCGTGGTGGTGCGGGGAGCGAAGCGCCTTGGCCCAGAGCGTGCCGGGGACGCTCACGTCGTCGACGTACGTCGTCCGGCCGGTGACGTGCGCGACGCCGTCGTAGCGTGGGATTCGTGCGCCGACGACCTTCATTCCGCACCTCCGTTCGCCATCGTCGTGTGCTTCCCGACGGCGGTCGTCGTCAGGTCGAACGAGTCGCCGCGCGCCGCGGCGGCCACGGCGTCGATGATCTTCGAGTAGCCCGTGCACCGGCAGACGTGCCCGGCGAGCGCGTGCTGGATCGCCTCGGTGTCGTCCGTGCCGCCGCGGTCGATGTACGCCTGCGCGGCGAGCATCATCCCCGAGGTGCAGAAGCCGCACTGCGCGGCGTAGTAGTGGACGAACGCCTGCTGGATCGGCGAGAGGTCGTCGGGCGAGCCGAGCCCTTCCACCGTCGTGATCTGCGTCCCGTCGGCGTAGCCCGCGGGGAGGAGACACGAGCGCCGCGGCTCGCCGTCGACGAGGACGGTGCACGAGCCGCACCCGCCCTGGTGGCAGCCCGCCTTCGCGCCCAGTGACGCCGAGCTCCTCGCGGAGCACGTCGAGGAGCGGCGCGAGCTCGGAGCCGCCGACCTCGTGCGAGATGCCGTTGACCGTGAGGTTCATGCGGACTCCTTCAGCTCGGCGAGGACGCGGCGCACGAGCACCGGGAGCACCTTCGTGCGGTACCAGGCCGAGGCGAGCGCGTCGTCGTGCGGGGTGACGTCCTGCAGCGCCGCTTCTCCTGCCGCAGCGGGATCTCCGGCCGCAGCCTCGGCCGAGGGAAGGCGGGCCCCCCACGAGCCCGCTCCGGTCGCGGCGAGGCGGAGTGTCCCGTCTTGAGCACGTGCACCCGAGACCGCGAGTGCCGTGTAGTCGTGCGTGTGTGGCCGGTCGAGGCCGGCGAACGCGCCGGCCGCCGGCTCGTCGAAGCTCACGCTCAGGAGAAGCCGCTCGCCGCGCTTGGCGAGGAAGTCCTCGAGCGGCTCTTCGGTGACGTCGCCGTTCGCGGCCGAGCGCACCGTCGCGCCGAGTGCGAGGAACGCGCCCTGGAGGTCGCCGCGTGGCGCCTCGGTGCCCTCGCCGGCGCAGAGGTTCCCGCCGACGGTGCCCTGGGAGCGGATCTCGAGGTCCGCGACGTTCGCCGCGCACGGGCCGAGCGGAGCAGCTCATGTCGACGAGCGCCTGCACCGGCGTCGTCGCGCCGATCGTGACGCGCGAGCCGTCCTTCTCGATCCCCGAAAGGCCCGCGTTGCCGAGCATCAGCGCCTTCGCCGGGCGCAGCCGGCGGTACGTCAGGTCGGGGACGACGATCGTCCCCCCACCGACGACGACGACCTCGGCGCCGTCGCCGAACGCCGCGATCGCCTCGTCCTCGGAGCCCGGCATGAGGACTTCGGTCGCGGCGTCGGAAGCCACGCTCGCTACAGCCATTCACCCACCCTTCTCGGTCGCGAGATCAGTCTGGCGAGTCTAATCCGGTGGCGCCTGCGACGAGCGCCTGCACGGGTGTCATCGCTCCGATCGTCGTGCGCGAGCCGTCCTTCTCGATCCCCGAGAGGCCCGCGTTGCCCGAGCATCAGCGCCTTCGTCGGGCGCAGCCTGCGGTACGTCATGTCGGGGACGACGATCGTCCCCCCACCGACGACGACGACCTCGGCGCCGTCGCCGAACGCCGACGATCGCCTCGTCCTCGGAGCCCGGCATGAGGACTTCGGTCGCGGCGTCGGAAGCCACGCTCGCTACAGCCATCTACCCACCCTTCTCGGTCGCGAGATCAGTGCCGCGAGTCTAGTCCTGTTGCGGCAGTGCGTGAAAGACAGGTGTGTACGCTGCGAGCGTGAGCTTTCGCACGATCGACGAGCTCGACGCGGCTCTGCGCAAGGCGGACTATCTCCCCGATCGCGGGCTCGCGACGGCGCTCTTCCTCGCGCTGACGCGGCCCTGCGCAAGGCCGACTACCTGCCCGATCGCGGGCTCGCGACGGCGCTCTTCCTCGCGCTCGCGCTCGAGAAGCCCGTGCTGCTCGAGGGCGAGGCGGGCGTGGGGAAGACCGAGGCGGCGAAGGCGCTCGCGACGGCGCTCTCCGCGCGGCTGATTCGGCTGCAGTGCTACGAGGGGCTCGACGTCTCGCACGCGGTGTACGAGTGGAACTACCCGCGCCAGCTCCTCCACATCCGCGCGGCGCAGGAGGGCTCGGTCTCGGAGGAGGAGCTCTTCGGCCCCGAGTTCCTGATCCGGCGCCCGCTGCTCGAGGCGATCGACTCCGACGAGCCGGTCGTGCTGCTGATCGACGAGATCGACCGCGCCGACGAGGAGTTCGAGGCGTTCCTGCTCGAGGTGCTCTCGGACTTCCAGATCACGATCCCCGAGCTCGGAACGATCCGCGCTCGGCGCAAGCCGGCCGTGGTCATGACCTCGAACCGCACGCGCGAGCTGCACGACGCGCTCAAGCGTCGCGCCCTCTTCCACTGGATCGGGCACCCGGCGATCGAGCGCGAGGTCGAGATCGTGATGCTGCGCGTCCCGGGGATCACGGAGCGGCTCGCCAAGGAGGCCGCAGTCGTTCGTCCGCGGCTTGCGCACGCTCGATCTCGCCAAGCCGCCCGGTGTCGCCGAGACGATCGACTGGGCGCAGGCGCTCGCGGCGCTCGGGCGCGAGGAGATCGACGCCGAGGTCGTCGAGCAGACGCTCGGCTCGGTGCTCAAGTACCGCGAGGACATCGAGACCGTGCGCGACGAGACCCTCGTCGGCCTCATCGAAGAGGCCCGCGCCACCGCGAACCGGTAGCCGGGGATGCAAGGCGCTGCGATCGTTCGGCACGTCGTGACCTTCGGCCGCGTGCTGCGCGAGGTCGGGATCGAGGTCGGGCCCGGGCGCGTGGAGGATGCGGTGCGCGGCCTCGACGCGGTCGATCTCACGCGCCAGGACGACGTCTACTTCACCCTCCGGCAGACGCTCGTCTCGCGCCACGACGAGCTCGAGCTGTTCGACCGCGCGTTCGTGGCGTGGTTCCTGCGTGGCCCGGTCGCACCGCTCGTTCGCCAGAAGCAGACGCGCCGCTGGGCCGACCGCGTCGTGCGCGACACGCTCGAGTCGGGCGCGGACAGCGAGGAGGCGGACGACGCCGACACGCCGCACGAGCTCGGCGCGTCGGGCCACGAGCTCCTGCGCGAGAAGGACTTCGCCGAGATGACGCCCGAGGAGTTCGAGCGCGTGCGCAAGCTCATGGCCGCGATCGCGCGGACGCGGCCGCGCCGTGTCTCGCGTCGCCGCTCGGCGGATCCGCGCGGTGACGTGCTCGACCTGCGGCGGCTCTGCCGCAAGTCGCTGCGCACGGGCGGCGAGCCGATCGAGCAGACCTGGAAGGCACGCAAGACCGTGGCGCGGAAGCTCGTCGTGCTCTGCGACATCTCCGGCTCGATGGACGCGTACGCGCGGGCGCTCCTCTTCTACCTCCACGCGATCGTCGGAACGGGCGCGGGGGTGGAGGCGTTCGCGTTCGGCACGCGCCTGACGCGGCTGACCCCCGACCTCGCGACCCGCGATCCCGAAGCCGCGCTCGCGCGCGCGAACGAGATCGCCGTGGACTGGGGGAGCGGCACGCGGATCGGCGCCTCGCTCGCCGAGTTCAACACGATCTACGGACGGCGTGCGCTCTCGCGCGGCGCGGTCGTCGTCATCGTCTCCGACGGCTGGGAGCGCGACGACCCGGACCTCGTCGGACGCGAGATGGCGAAGCTCGCGCGCGCCGCGTTCGCGGTCGTCTGGGTCAACCCGCTGAAGGGCAATCCCGAGTACCAGCCGCTCGCCGGCGGAATGCGCGCCGCGCTCCCGTTCGTCGACCGGTTCCTCCCTGGCCATAATCTCCGGAGTCTCGAAGAGCTCGGCGCCATCCTGGCCGGGATCGAAAGGAGGCACGCAGCGTGAAAGAGATCCTGTCCGAGATCGACCAGTGGAAGGAGGACGGCGAGAAGGTCGTCGTCGCCACCGTCGTCGCGACGCGGCGCTCGGCGCCGCGCCCGATCGGCGCGTCGCTCGCGATCTCCGAGTCGGGGAAGATGTGCGGCTCCGTCTCCGGCGGCTGCGTCGAGAGTGACGTCTTCGAGCACGCCCAGCAGGTGTTCGAGACCGGCGAGCCGAAGCTCGTCTCGTACGGCATCGACGACGATCTCGCGTGGAGCGTCGGCCTGCCGTGCGGCGGGGAGATCGACGTCTTCGTCGAGCGGGTCGAGTAGTGGGGCTCATTCACCGACTCGCGGAGCTGCGCGAGTCCGAGGAGCGCGGCGTCCTCTTCACGGCGATCGAGGGTGACGAGGCGGGGACGAAGGTGCTCGTCCTCGAGTCGGGTGAGCACGATCGGCGAGGGGCTCGACGAGGCGGTTGCGCAGTTCGACGAGCTGATCCGCCGCGGCCGCAACCGCCTGCTCGAGCTCGACGACGGCTCGAAGGTGTTCGCGGAGTGGTACGGCCCGCCGCCGCGCCTCTTCGTCTACGGCGCGGTCGACACCGCCGAGGCGATGTGCCGCGGCGCGAAGCTGCTCGGCTGGCACACGATCGTCGCCGACGCGCGCGGCGAAGTTCGCGACGCGCGAGCGCATCCCGTCGGCCGACGAGCTCATCGTCGAGTGGCCGCAGGAGGCGATCGCGCAGGTGCAGCCCGACCACCAGACGGCGATCGTCGTCCTCACGCACGACGACAAGTTCGACGAGCCCGCGCTCATCGGCGCGCTCGAGACGGAGGCGTTCTACATCGGTGCGCTCGGCTCGCGCCGCAACCAGGAGCGCCGTCGCGAGCGGCTGCTCGAGGCGGGCGTCGAGGAGTCGACGCTCGAGCGGATCATGGGGCCGTGCGGCCTCGACGTCGGCGCCGACACGCAGGAGGAGACGGCGCTCTCGATCCTCGCGGAGATCCTCGCCGTGCGCGGCGAGCGCGAGGGCGGCTTCCTGAAGCACGCCAAGAAGCGCATCCACGTCGAGGTCGAGTAGCCATTCGCGCACGTCGCCTGGCTCTCGGTCGCGCCGGTCAAGTCGATGCGGCTGGCAGACGGTCGACGCGATCGAGCTCGAGACGACCGGTGTTCGCGGCGACCGGCGCTTCTACCTCGTCGACGACGACGGGGCGCTCGTCAACGCGAAGCGGCTGCCGGCGCTCCTCACCGTGCGGCCGACCGTCGACGACGGGCGCCTGATCCTCCGGTTCCCGGACGACTCGACGGTCGAGGGCGAGGTGCGCGACTCGGAGAGTCGCATCGAGACGAGCTTCTACGGCCGGCCGGTCGCGGGCCGGATCGTCGAGGGGCCGTGGGCGGCCGCGCTGTCCGAGCTCGCCGGGAAGCCCGTGCGCCTCGCGCGGACCGAGCGCGAGGGCGACGGCGTCGACAGAGGGCGGATGGCGCCTGCGTCGCTCGTCTCGACCGCGTCGCTCGAGGCCCTGCGAGCCGCGGCTGGGATCGACGAGCCGCGTCGACGGGCGCCGCTTCCGCATGACGGTGGGCGTCGACGGCGTCGACGCGCATGCGGAGGACGGCTGGATCGGCGAGCGCGTGCGCCTCGGCGGCGCCGTCGTCCTCGTGCGCGAGAGGGTCGGGCGCTGCGCCGTGACGACGCGCGACCCGGATACCGGCATCCGCGACCTGGACACGCTGGACACCATCGCCGCGTACCGCGCGGACGTCCCGACCCGCGAGCCGCTCCCGTTCGGCGTGTGGTGCGAGGTCGTCGAGCCGGGCGCGTCGCGGTCGGCGACTCCGTCGAGGTCGAGTAGTGGCGACGGCGCGATCGTCACGGGAGCGGCGCGCGGGATCGGCGAGGCGATCGCGCGGCGGCTCCACGCGGACGGCTACGCGGTCGCGCTCACCGACATCGACGTCGAGGGCGCCGAGCGCGTCGCCGGCGAGATCGGCGCGCGGGCGTTCGAGCACGACGTCCGCGAGCTCGACGTCCTGGGAGGCACTGCTCGCGCAGCTCGACGACGTCCACGTGCTCGTCAACAACGCGGCGCGCACGGAGTTCCGCTCGTTCTTCGAGATCGACCTCGACGAGTGGGACGACGTGCTCGCGACGAACCTCCGCGGGACGTACCTCGGCTGCCGCGTCGTCGGTGCGCAGATGCGCGAGCGCGGGCGCGGGACGCATCGTCAACCTCGCGAGCGACGCGGCGTTCGCGGCGAGCGGCGGCTCGGGCGCGCACTACGCCGCGTCGAAGGCGGGCGTCGTCGCGGTCACGCGCCGAGCCGCGACGGAGCTCGCTCCGTACGGCGTGACGGTGAACGCGGTCGCGCCGGCCGCGATCGACGGGCCGCTCGCGCGTGAGGTGCTGCGCGACCGCCTCGAGGAGAAGCTCGCCGACATCCCGGTCGGCCGCCTCGGCCGCCCGGAGGAGGTCGCCGCGCTCGTCTCGTTCCTCGTCTCCGACGACGCCGGCTACATCACCGGCGCGACGCTCGACGTCAACGGCGGCGTGCTGATGCGGTGAGTGCGCCGCGCGTCGACTGACCGTACGATCCGTCGGGCGTGCACGGTCTCATCTTCGCCTCGTTTCGGGACTACCTCGTCGAGCGAGCACGGCGAGGACGCCGCGAGCGAAGTGCTCGCCGGCGAGCCGCTGTACTCGTTGGGCGAGGCGTACCCCGACGAGCAGTTCCTCGAGCTGCTCGAACGCGCGTGTGGGCGAACGGCGCTGTCTCGGGACGAGATCCTGTTCGAGTTCGGTGTCTTCACGGCGGCGACGACCTTCGCGCGCCTGTACTCCGTCGTCTTCAAGGCCTCGCCGACGGCACGCGACTTCTTGCTGACGGTCGAAGAGCCGATCCACGACGTCATCCGTGTCGCGCTGCCCGATGCGCGGCCGCCCGAGCTCGCGTTGACGGACCTCGGACAGGACGGCCTCGAGATCGTCTACACGTCGCCGCGCCGTATCTGCGCGATGCTGCGCGGCCTCGTCGAGGGCACGGGGCGCGTCTACGACGAGACGCTTCAGGTGGAGGAGCTCGAATGCATGCACCGCGGAGCGGCGGCCTGTCGGCTCATCGTCCGGTTCTCCGTGACGACGCGCCGCGCTGCGCGCTCGCGCACGACGAGTGCGTATTAGAGTCGCCTCGACAATTCCGCCACGAAAGGGGGCACGGTGACGAGCACGGAAACGGGCCTCGGCATCGAGGCGAAGTCGGACGCGATCTACGAGCTCGTCGAAGAAGGGTCGAAGGTCGAGCGGGCGGCGACCGGCTTCACGTTCACGGAGGGGCCGATCTGGCACCCGAAGGAGCAGTACCTCCTCTTCTCCGACATGCCGGGCGACGTGCGCCGCAAGTACACGCCGGACGGCACCGTCGTCGAGGTGAGGAACTTCTCGAACAAGTGCAACGGGATGACGTACGACGCCGATCTCAACCTGCTCGTCTGCGAGCACGTCACGAGCTCGCTCGTGAAGGAGAGCCCGGACGGGACGCGCGAGATCATCGCGCAGGAGTTCGAGGGCGAGGAGCTGAACAGCCCGAACGACGTCTGCGTCCACTCGTCGGGCGCGATCTACTTCTCCGACCCGTGGTACGGGCGCATGCCCGGCTTCGGGCACCCGCGCAAGCGGCGGCTCGGCTTCCAGGGCGTGTACCGCATCGCGCCCGGTGGGGGCGATCCGGAGCTCATCGTCGGCCGCGACGAGTTCGAGATGCCGAACGGGATCTGCTTCTCGCCGGACGAGTCGCTCTTCTACATCAACGACACGCCGGGGGCGTACATCAAGGTCTACGACGCCGCGCCGGACGGGTCGATCTCGAACGGCCGCATGTTCTTCGAGGGCGTCGGCTCCGGCGTCATCGAGGAGGGCATCCCGGACGGGATGAAGTGCGACGAGCGCGGCAACATCTGGGTGACCGGGCCGGGCGGGATCTGGGTGATCTCGGCGGCCGGCGAGCACCTCGGCACGATCCTCGTCCCCGAGAACACGGGGAACCTCACGTGGGGCGGCGAGGACTGGCACACGCTCTACATCCCGAGCTCCACCTCGCTCTACTCGATTCGAACGATCGTCGGACCGCGGCGCGAGCCGTACATGGGCTAAGGAGGCGACTACATGAACGACGAAGGGCTGAGCCTGGACGCGTCGCGCTGCGCGCTGATCATCCAGGACCTGCAGAACGACGTGATCATCGAGGGCGGCGCGTTCGCCGAGACCGGGGTCGCCGGAGCACGCGAAGGAGCAGAACGTCGTCGAGAACGTGGCGGCGCTCGCGGACACGTGCCGGAGCAAGGGCATCCCCGTGATCCACGTCCACTACATCGTCGAGGAGGGCGCGCCCGGGTCTGAAGCTGAACGCGCCGCTCTTCCAGGGCGTGAAGGACACGGGCGCGCTCGTCCGCGGCTCGTGGGGCGCCGCGCCGGCCGAGGGCCTCGAGCCGCAGGACGGCGACTTCATCGTCGAGAAGATGCGGATGAGCGCCTGGCAGGGAACGCGCTCGAGAACCTGCTCGCCGGGCTCGGCCGCGACACGATCATCGTCACCGGCGCCTGGACGAACATGTCCATCGAGCACACGTCCCGAACGGGCGCCGACAAGGGCTTCTTCATGGTCGTGCCCGAGGACGGCTGCTCCACGATGAACGCCGACTGGCACAACGCGTCGATCAACTACGCGCTGCAGAACGTCTCGACCGTGACGACCTGCGCGGCGGTGACGGAAGCGCTCGCCGGCGTCCCCGCCGGCGTGTAACGGCATCGAGGAGGGTGGCCGTGGTCTGCGGCCAACGGTCACCCTCCGAGCCGTCGGTAGTCGAACTCGACGCCGACGTCGCGAGGCTCGAGCTCGGGTCGGCGGGCTCGAGCGACGCGAGGAACCACGGCCGCGCGTCTCGGCTCGCGCCGGCTCGCGCCCGATGCACTGACCCCGCGCCGGTTGCGCCGGCGGGCATACGCCACGAGCGCTGGATCTCGGCCGACGCTGGCACGACGAGCTGACGTGCCCCTTCGTCGACTCCTCGAGTCGAAGCAGCTCGTCTCCGCCGTAGACGATGCCGCGCTGACGCCGTCATGCAGCCCATCCGGCTCGCCGGCTCGTAGAAGACGTCGATGGGATCGCCGTCGCCGTCGAGTAGATCTGGCCGACGGCGAGCCGCTGGCGCTCGGGTCGTCGATCGAGCATCGACATCGCGAGCACGACGGCCGGACGAGCGCTGCACGACGCCGCTGACGTCGGACGTGCGGCTCCACGCGCTCGATTATCGTCGCCCGTGACCGCGGTCGAGCTTCCGCTGCTGCAGCGGCAGGCGTACGTGGACGGGGCGTGGGTCGACGCCGACTCCGGCGAGACCTTCCCCGTCGTCAATCCCGCGACCGGCGAGGTGGTCGCCGACGTGCCGCGGATGGGCGCTGCCGAGACGCGGCGGGCGCTCGCCGCCGCCGAGCGCGCGCTTCCGGCGTGGAAGGCGCGCACCGCGAAGGATCGCGCGCGCGTGCTGCGCCGGCTCGCCGACCTCATGCTCGAGCACGAGGACGACCTCGCGCGGCTCATGGTGACCGAGCAGGGCAAGCCGCTCGCCGAGGCGCGGGTCGAGGTCGCGTACGCGGCCTCGTTCTACGAGTGGTTCGGCGAGGAGGCGAAGCGCGTCTACGGCGACACGATCCCGTCGCCGTGGCCGGACAAGCGGATCCACGTGACGAAGGAGCCGGTCGGCGTGACGGCAGGCATCACGCCGTGGAACTTCCCCGCGGCGATGCCGACGCGGAAGTCGGCGCCCGCGCTCGCGGCCGGTTGCACGATGGTGCTGAAGCCCGCCGAGCAGACGCCGCTCTGCGCGCTCGCGATCGCGGCGCTCGCCGAGGAGGCCGGCGTGCCGGCCGGTGTCTTCTCCGTCGTCACCGGCGCCGCCGAGGACGCTCCCGCGATCGGCGGCGAGATGACCTCGAGCCCGATCGTGCGCAAGCTCGGCTTCACGGGCTCGACCGAGATCGGGAAGCTCCTCATGGCCCAGTGCGCGCCCGGCCTCAAGAAGATCTCGCTCGAGCTCGGCGGCAACGCGCCGTTCATCGTGTTCGACGACGCCGACCTCGACGAGGCGGTCGCGGGCGCGATCACGTGCAAGTTCCGCAACTCCGGGCAGACGTGCATCTCGGCGAACCGGATGCTCGTGCAGGAGGGGATCTACGACGACTTCCTCGCGGCGTTCACCGACGCCGTGCGCGCGCTCAAGGTCGCCGACGGCTTCGCGGAAGGCGTGAACGTCGGGCCGCTCATCGACGAGCCGGCAGTCGAGAAGGTCGAGCGCCACGTCGCCGACGCGGTCGAGCGCGGCGCCGAGGTGCGTCGTCGGGCGGCGAGCGGATCGAGGGCCAGTTCTTCCAGCCGTCCGTGCTCGTCGGCGTCACGGCGGAGATGGCGATGAGCTGCGAGGAGACGTTCGGCCCCGTCGCCGGGATCGCGCGCTTCTCGACCGAGGACGAGGCCGTCCGCATCGCCAACGACACGCCGTACGGCCTCGCCGCGTACTTCTACTCGCAGGGTCTCGGTCGCGTGAACCGCGTCGCGGAGGCGCTCGAGTACGGGATCGTCGGCATCAACACCGGGCTCATCTCGACCGAGGTCGCGCCGTTCGGCGGCGTGAAGGAGTCGGGGATGGGGCGCGAGGGCTCGTCGTACGGGATCGACGAGTGGCTCGAGCTCAAGTACTGGGCGATCGGCGGGATCGTGACCGACGAGTGATCGTCGAGCAGCGCGACTACCACGTGCACACGGGGAAGCTCCCCGAGGTGCTGCGGCTCTACGAGGAGGAGGGGATCCCGATCCAGCAGGAGATCCTCGGCGGGCTCGTCGGCGCGTTCACGACCGAGATCGGCGCGCTCTCGACGTACTCGACGCTCTGGCGCTACGACTCGTTCGCCGAGCGCGAGGAGCGCCGCGCGCGGCTCGCAGGCCGACCCGCGCTGGAAGGAGTTCCTCGCGAAGGTGCAGCCGCTCTTCCACACGCAGCAGAACCGGATCCTCGTCCCGACGTCGTTCTCGCCGCTGCGGTGAGCGCGCTCGACGGCAAGGTCGCGATCGTCACGGGTGGCGCGCAGGGGATCGGCGCGGCGATCGCGGCCGGGCTCGCGGCCGAGGGAGCGGAGGTCGTGATCGCCGATCTCGAGCCGCCCGAGGGCGGCATTCGCGCCGACGTCTCGTCGGAGGACGACGTGTCGCGGATGGTGGAGGAGGCTCTCGAGCGAAACGGTCGCATCGACATCCTCGTCAACAACGCCGGCCTCTACGCCTCGCTCGAGATGCGCGCGTTCACCGAGATCCCGCTCGAGGAGTGGAACCGCGTGATGGAGGTGAACGTCGCCTCGATGTTCCTCACCTGCCGCGCGGTCGTTCCGGTGATGCGCGAGCAGGGCGGCGGCAAGATCGTGAACATCTCGTCGGGCACGCCGTTTCGCGGCGTCCCGTTCCTCCTGCACTACGTGACCTCGAAGGGCGCGATCGTCGCCTTCACGCGCGCGCTCGCGAAGGAGCTCGGCCGCGACTCGATCCACGTGAACTGCGTCGCGCCTGGCTTCACGATGTCGGACGGCGTGAAGTCGCATCCCGAGGTGATCGAGAAGCTCCGCGACGTGTCGGTCGCCTCGCGCACGATCCAGCGCGACCAGGTGCCCGAGGACGTCGTCGGCGCGGTCGTCTTCCTCTGCACGCCGGCCGCCGACTTCATCACCGGCCAGACGATGGTCATCGACGGCGGCCAGTTCTTCCATTGATCTTCGCGCTCTCCCCGTCGACTCACGACGCGAAGCACCGGGTCGAGCACGAGCTCGAGGACGGGACGCGGCTCGTCTGGGAGCTGCTCGATGACGAGCCGGCCGACGCGCTGGTTGCGGCGGAGGTCGACGTCGAGGCCGGATGGATCGCTCGCCTCGACCGCGTCGACTTCCCGCCGGGAGGTATCGCGTACCGGCACGTGCACCCAGGGCCGGGGATCCGCCGGATCCTGCACGGCGAGCTGACGATCGACCGCGACGACGGCGAGCCGCGCACGTACCGCGCGGGCGAGGCATGGTTCGAGGGCGCGGATGATCCCGTGCTCGCGACCGCTTCGGCGACGCAGGACACCGCGTTCGTTCGCGTCATGCTCCTGCCGGCCGAGTGGGCCGGGCGCCGCACGATCCGCTACCTCGACCCGGCCGACGAGGACAAGCCGCGGCTCCAGCGCGCGACGATCCTGCGCGAGGTGCCGTTGTGAGGACGGGCGGCCAGATCCTCGTCGACCAGCTCGAGCTGAACGGCGTCGACCTCGCGTTCTGCCTCCCGGGCGAGAGCTACCTGCCCGTGCTCGACGCGCTCTACGACTCGCCGATACGGCTCATCACCTGCCGCCACGAGCAGGGCGCGGCGAACGCCGCGGAGGCGTACGGGAAGCTCACCGGCCGGCCAGGGATCTGCCTCGTCACCCGTGGGCCTGGCGCGACGCAGGCCGCGGTCGGCGTCCACACGGCGAAGCAGGACTCCTCGCCGATGATCCTCCTCGTCGGCCAGGTGCCGCGCGCGTTCCGTGGGCGTGAGGCGTGGCAGGAGCTCGACTACGGCGACGTCTTCGGAGGCATCGCGAAGGCGGCATGGGAGATCGACAGCGTCGACCGCATTCCCGAGCACATGTCCGAGGCGTTCTCGATCGCCCTCTCAGGCAGGCCCGGGCCGGTCGTGCTCGCGCTTCCGGAGGACGTCCTCGCCGAGGAGTCCGCCGTCGCGGACGCTGCGCCGTTCGAGGCCGAGCCGATCGCGCCCGGAGGCAGAGGATCTCGAGCGCCTGCGCGAGCTGCTCGCCGGCGCCGAGCGCCCGCTCGTCGTCGTGGGAGAGGGCGGCTGGACGGCCGAGACGAGCCGCGACGTCCAGGCGTTCTGCGAGGCGAACGAGCTTCCGGTGGCGTGCGCGTTTCGCTGTCAGGACTTCGTCGACAACCGCTCGCCGAGCTACGTCGGCGTTCTCGGTGTCGCGATGGACGAGGCGATCGCCGGACGGCTGCGCGACGCCGATCTCGTGCTCGCGCTCGGCGGCCGCCTCGGCGAGGTGCCCACGCGCCGCTACACGCTCCTCGAGGCACCGCATCCGCAGCAGACACTCATCCATGCGCACCCGGACGCGAGTGAGCTCGGCCGTGTCTACCAGCCGGATCTCGCACTCGCCGCGACGCTGCCCGAGCTGGCGGCAGCTCTGCGCGCGCTCGATCCGCTGGAGCCCGTCTGGCGCGAGTGGACGAGCGCGGCGCGCGCCGACTACGAGCGCACGCTCGACCACGAGCCGATGGAAGGCGACGTCGACCTGGGCGAGATCATGGCGTTCCTTCGGCAGCGGCTTCCGGGTGACGCCGTCCAGACGTGCGGCGCCGGCAACTTCACCGTCTGGGCGCATCGCTTCGCCCGGTTCACGCAGTTCGGCACGCAGGCGTGCCCGCGATCGGGGTCGATGGGGTACGGGCTTCCGGCTGCGGTCGCCGCACAGCTGATCCATCCCGACCGCCTCGTCGTCTGCTTCACGGGCGACGGCGACTTCGTGATGAGCTCGCCCGAGCTCGCGACCGCCGTGCAGTACGACCTGCCGATCGTCGTGCTCCTCGTGAACAACGGCATGTACGCGACGATCCGCATGCACCAGGAGCGCCAGTTTCCTGGCCGCGTCGTCGGCACCGACCTCGAGAACCCGGACTTCCCCGCGCTCGCGCGCGCGTACGGTGCGCACGGTGAGCGGGTCGAGCGCACAGCGGACTTCGAGGCGGCGTTCGAGCGCGCGCTCGCTTCCGGGAAGCCGTCGGTGCTCGAGCTGCCCGTCGACCCCGAGCGGATCAGTCCGCGCGTGAAGCTGAGCGAGCTTGCAGGGCGGGCGACGTGAGCCGCGAGGAGATTCGTGTCGACGGCCTCGCCGAGCCGATCTCGCACTTCACCGATGCCGTGCGAGCCGGCGGCTTCCTCTACGTCTCCGGAATCGTTGCGGTCGACGGCGACGGCCGGCTCGTGGGCGGCGAGGACGTCGTCGCGCAGACGCGCCAGGTGTTCGAGAACATGCGCGCGATCCTCGACGCAGGAGGCTGTGGCTTCGAGGACGTCGTCAAGGTGACGGTATTCCTCACCGACATCGACGACCGGCCGCTCATCAACCCCGTGCGGCAGGAGGTCTTCGGCTCGACGCGACCGGCCTCGACGCTCGTCGAGGTGCCTCGCCTCGCGGTCGACGGGCGCGAAGGTCGAGATCGAGTGCGTCGCACTCGTGCCGTGAGCGACGACCCGTTCAACGCGTTCATCACGCGGGTCGAGCCTGGGCCGGCGGGCGAAGGGCCGCTCGCGGGGAGGACGCTCGCGGTCAAGGATCTCTTCGACACGGCCGGGATCCGCACGACCTACGGCTCGGGTCTCTACGCCGACCACGTCCCCGAGCGCAACGCGACTGCCGTGCAGCGCCTGCTCGACGCGGGCGCCGTCCTCGTCGGCAAGACGCACCTGCCGGAGTTCGCCTGGGGCGTCCTCGGCCAGAGCGAGTGGTACGGGACGTGCCACAACCCGGCTCATCCGGGGAGAACGACCGGCGGCTCGTCGTCCGGCTCGGCGGCCGCTCTCGCCGCCGGGCTCTGCGAGCTCGCGCTCGGCTCGGACACGGGCTGCTCGATCCGCCTGCCGTCGGCCGCCTGCGAGGTCGTCGGGCTCAAGTCGCAGTGGGGTCTGATTCCGAAGGACGGCGTCTTCCCGCTCGTGCCGACGCTCGACACGGTCGGCCCGATGGCGCGAAGCGTCGAGGACGTCGCGCTCATGTGGTCGGTGCTCACCGAGCGGCCCGTGCCCGAGCCCGCGCTCGCCGGGCTCACGGTCGGACTTCTGCGCCAGCCTCCCGGAATCGGCGACGGACGCGAGACCGAGCGGAGCGACGCGGCCGAGGCCTGGGTCGCCGACCTCGAGCGCCTCGGCGCCCGCGTCGTCGAGGCCCGCATCCCGGATGCGAGCGCGAACACGTGGCCGCAGTTCCAGCACGAGGCGCTGCAGTCGCACGCGGCGACGTTCCCGAGTCGTGCCGACGAGTACGGCGAGCTCATGCAGAAGAAGCTCCGTGCCGCGCAGCGCGCGACGCCGGACGAGATCGAGGCCGCGTACCGCGCGATCGAGGAGTGGCGACGCTACGAGCCCGAGGTCGACCTCTACGTCAGCCCGTGCTACGCGATCGAGCTCCCCGACGAGGACGCCGACGAGCTCGAGGTCCGCCTCCCGCTCACGTCGTTCCTGCGCTGGGCGAACCTCACCGGCTGGGCCGGTCTCGCGATCGGGAACATGCAGTTCGTCGCGCCGCGCGACGAGGTCGTGCTCGCCGCAGGGCTCGCCTGGGAACGCCGCTAGCCTTCTCCGATCCGGCCGGTTCCCGTTGAAAGCACGGACGGACGTTGGTACGTTCGCAGGGCCGGTGGCAGAGCGAATTCGCGCCTGGGGAGTCGTAGGAACCGTGCCGCGCGCCGCCGCGGCCGCGCTCGTCGTGTTCGTGATCCTCTACGTGCTCGTCATCGCGAGCCCGCCCGACGAGTTCGGGGCCGGTGACTGGAGGACCACGAACACCGGCTCGGCGTTCGACGATCCGAGCGCGTTCCTGACGACCGTGCTCGACGGCATCACGTTCGCCGGACTCCTCTTCATCGTCGCGAGCGGCTTCTCGCTCATCTTCGGGCTCATGCGCGTCGTCAACATGGCGCACGGCGCCTTCTACCTCCTCGGCGGCTACATCGCGTACGAGGTGCAGCAGCGGATGACCGGGCTCCGGGTTCGGGCTTGAATCCCGACCGAGGTCAACACGCTGGAGTGGGTCGTTCCGTGGCTCGTCGCGATGGTCTGCATCGGCGTGTTCGGCCTCGGCGTGCAGCAGCTCCTGCTGCGCTGGAACCAGGGGCAGGATCTGCGGCAGGCGCTCATCACGATCGCGGTGTCGGTGATCGTCGCCGACCAGGTCATCGCCCACTTCCCGCGAACCGTGCCGGCCGGCACGCAGCAGTTCGGCGGCAACGCGGTCAGCATCTCGTGGCCGGGGTGGACGAATCGCCTGATCGACCTGCACGTCGGCGGCGTGAGCTACTCGCTCTCGCGGCTCGTCGATGCTCGGCTCTCGGGATCGGGGTCGGTCTGGTCCTCTTCCTCTGGCTGCACAAGACGAAGACCGGGATGGTGATCCGCGCCGGCGTCGACGACCGGCAGATGACCTCGGCGATCGGGATCAACATCCAGACGACCTTCGCGATCGCCTTCCTCGTCGGATCCGCGCTCGCGGCGTTCGGCGCCACCGTCGGCGGGTCGCAGGCCTCGATCGCCCAGGGGCGCGACGGCGAGTGGCTGCTGTTCTCGCTCGTCGTCGTGATCATCGGCGGCATGGGCTCGCTCGCGGGAGCCGCCGTCGGCTCCGTGCTGTACGGCCTCGTCTTCGCGTTCGCCGTCGCCTACCTGCCGACCACGGGGAACGAGTGCTGCAGCAGTACTCCGTCGTGCTCACGTTCGTGCTCATGGCGCTCGTGCTCGCGTTCCGGCCGCAGGGACTCTTCGGGAGAGCCGCGTGACGATCGACCGCACGAAGGCGTTCACCGAGCGCGCGATCGGAGTGGCGGCGTTCGTTCTCGCTGTCCTCGCGCCCGTGCTCGTCAGCGGCTTCTGGCTCAACTCGATCCTGACGCAGGCCCTGATCCTCGGCATCGGCGCGGCGAGCCTCATCTTCCTGTCGGCGTACGGGGGGATGATCTCGCTCGCGCAGACGGGGCTCATGGGCATCGCCGGGTACGCGCTCGCGAACATGGTGACCCAGCGTGTCCCCGGCGGCGAGACGAAGGGTCTCCTGCTCGGCTGGGATCCCACCCTCGCGCTCGTCGCGGCGATCCTGCTCACTGTCGGGATCGGGCTCGTCTTCGGCGCAGTCGCATCGCGCAGCTTCGGGATCTACTTCCTGATGCTGACGCTGACGTACACGGTCATCGCGTTCCTCTTCGTCGGCTCGGTGACGCTGATCGGCGGCTTCTCGCCGGTGGCCGGCGTCGACCAGCTACACGCCGGGCTTCATCGGCGACATCGCGACTGACCGCGAGCGCCTCTACTACATCACGCTGATCACGTCGGTCTTCGTGTACCTGCTCGTGCGGTACCTCGTGCGTACGCCGTTCGGAATCTCGTTCCAGGGCATCCGCGACGAGCCGGTGCGCATGGCGTCGCTCGGCTACAACGTCGCGCTCCACCGGACGCTCGCGTTCGGCATCGGCGCCTTCATCGCCGCGCTCGGCGGCGTGCTGTACGCATGGTGGTTCGGGCAGCTCTCGCCGACGACGATGGGTCTCGACGCGACGATCCAGATGCTCGTCATCGCGGTCATCGGAGGGCTCCGCCGCATCGAAGGCGCCTGGCTCGGCGCGATCGCGTTCCTCGTCATCAACAACGAGATCACGAACCGCATCCCCTCGTCCGGCCTCCCGGTGATCGGAGGCACGTTCAACACCGTGATCGGCTTCATCTTCCTGGCCATCGTGATCGTCTCGCCCGACGGCCTCATGGGCCTGTGGGACAAGCTGTGGGAGGCGCTCCGCCGGCGAGGAAGCCCGCCCGACGAGGAGGCCGACGCCGCGGCGCCCGCGGCGGTCACGCCGTGAGAAGGAGGTGGAACGGCCAGACGACTTGGCGTAGGCTCACCCGTGCTGGGAAGTAGCTCGCAATGTGCAGGCACCGAGAAGGAGGGTCATATGAAGGTAGGTAAGTGGAAGCTTCTGCTTCCGCTGGCGCTGCTGGCAGTCGCCGCCATGATCGGAACCTCGGGCGCGCTCGCGACCACGTCGCAGGCGAGTGACGTGAAGTTCGCGATCATGACCGACTGCAAGGGCGCCTTCGCCTTCGGGTACGAGGTCGACACGGCCGGCACGATCGCGGCTCTGTCGCAGTACGCGGGCGCAAAGCCGAAGAACAGGAAGAAGCCGTCCGCGGGCATGACCGGCGGCACGGCAGGCGGCAAGAGCCTCAACCTCGTCGGGATCGGCTGCGGCGACGAGACGCCCGCACTGGCGCTCAAGGAGACGCGTCGTCTCATGGTTCAGCTCAAGGCCGACATCATGGTCGGGCCGCTGTCCGGAGACGAGGCCGTCTCCATCGCCAACTGGGCGAAGCAGAACCCGAAGAAGACCGTGATCATCGGCACGGCCGGGTCGCAGGATCCGACCATGCAGATCGCACCGAAGAACCTCTTCCGCTACCACGGCGACGGCGCCCAGTGGAACGCTGGTCTCGGGGAGATCGTCTACAAGAAGCTCGGCTGGCGTACGGCCGCGCTGATCGGTGACGACTACAGCTTCCCGTGGACCTCGGCCGCAGGCATCATCGCCGACTTCTGCGGAATCGGCGGCAAGATCACGAAGCGCGTGTGGACTCCGCCGGCAGGTGGCGACTACGCGCCGTTCATCCGCCAGCTTCCGCGACCGAACCAGGTCGACGGCTACTTCTGGCTGGTCGGAGGAGCGAACACGAGTGCGGCGCTGACCGCGTTCGAGCAGGCCTACGGGCCACTCAACGCCAAGCAGCACTCGGGGAACCTGTTCCTCTACTTCCTGGGTGCCAACACCACCGTCGCGCCGCGTCTCGTGGGTGCGTACATGGGTGGCTTCGGCACGTTCCAGACCGGTGGTCTGAAGAAGGCCCAGGCTCGCAGCTACGTGCGCAACGCGAGCAAGTGGTTCGACGGGCAGAACGTCAACGACGGGTTCTTCTACAACTACTGGAACGCCGCCTGGGCGATGGTCCAGGGCCTGAACAAGTCGAAGGGTGCGGTCGGAGCGGCGCTGCAGAGAGCGATGCCGCGGTCGATCAAGCCCGGCTTCCAGGTCGCCAACAACGGCGTCCTGAGGCTCGACAGTCGCCGCCAGGCGATTCAGGATCAGTACCCGCTCCAGATCACCAAGGCAACCGGTGAGGGGAGCGTCACGACCTCGATCGTGGGCTACGTCCCGAACGTCGACCAGACGTTCGGCGGCTACTTCGGCCCGAACAAGCCCGCGCCGGGCCGGAACTATCCAGCCTGCGTGAAGCGCAAGCTCCCGTGGCAGGGGAAGATCAAGGTCGTCAAGAACGGCGTCATCACCAACCGAACATCAAGTAGGTCGGTGAGCGAAGCAGCACCGTCCGTCGAGCACGCCGCGCCGACCCTCCGCTTGCGGGGGGTCGGCCGGCGTTTCGGCGGGCTTCTCGCCGTGAACGACGTCGATCTCGATGTCGTCCACGGCGAGCGACGCGCGATCCTCGGACCGAACGGGGCGGGCAAGACGACGCTCTTCAACGTCATCTGCGGCGACATTCCGGCGTCGTCGGGGACGGTGGAGCTGTTCGGCGAGGACGTCACGAAGCGAGCGGCGCGCTACCGGGCGAAGGTCGGGCTGGCGCGCACGTACCAGCAGTCGCGTCTCTTCCTCGGGCTCACCGTGGAGGACTCCATCTACCTGTCGATCGTGGGTGTGGAAGGCGGTCGCCTGCGTCCAGTCCTGCTTCCCGGCAAGGAGCGGGAGATCCGAGAGCGGGCTCGCGCCGCGGCCGGCAGGGTGGCCATCTCCAACAAGCTCGACGAAGTCGTCGGCTCGCTGTCCCACGGCGAGCACCGGCAGGTCGCGATCGCGATGGCGCTCGCGGCGCAGCCGAAGGCGCTGATGCTCGACGAGCCGGCGTCCGGTCTCTCTCGCGGCGAGCGTCAGCTGCTCACCGAGCTCCTGCTCGGGCTCGATCGCGACATCACGCTGATCCTCATCGAGCACGACATGGACATCGCGCTCACGGTCGCAGAGCGGGTGACGATGATGCACGACGGTCGCGTGATCGTCGAGGGTACGCCCGACGAGATTCGCGCGAACGAGACCGTTCACGATCTCTACCTCGGCCGCGGCTACGGGCATGAGTGAGGCCGCTGCCACTCCGGTCGACGGGGCGACAACGGACACGCTGCTCGAGATCTCGGGGCTGAGCGCGTACTACGGCAGCGCGCAGGCGCTCGAGGGCGTGACCTTCACGATGGGCCACGAGTCGGTCGCGATCGTCGGGCGGAACGGGATGGGTAAGACGACGCTCTGCAACGCCATCATGGGGTTCTCGCCACCGCGGGCGGAGGGCTCGATCCGCTTCGACGGGGAGGAGCTCGTCGGCGTTGCCTCGCACAAGATCGCACGGCGGGGAATCGGGTACGTGCCCCAGGGCCGCCGCCTGTTCCCGTCGCTCACGGTCGACCAGCACCTGCGCATCGCCAGCCGCGGCGGCGAGTCGAACGGCAGCGAGTGGACGCGCGAACGTGTCTACGAGCTGTTTCCGCGCCTCGCCGAGCGCAAGAGCAACGGCGGAGCTCAGCTCTCCGGCGGCGAGCAGCAGATGCTCGCGATCGGTCGCGCGCTCGTGACGAACCCGCGGATCCTCGTGATGGACGAGCCGTCGGAGGGTCTTGCGCCGGCGGTGATCGAGGGGCTCATCGAGACGTTCAAGCTTCTCGAGGCAGAGGGGCTCGCGATCCTCCTGATCGAGCAGAACCTCGGCGTCGCGACGGCGCTCGCCGAACGGCAGCTCGTGATGATCGGCGGCCGCATCGCCGCCGAGACGACTGCGGACGCCCTCTCCGGCGATCCCGACCTCCAGCGCCGCTACCTCGGCGTCGAGCCGCTCGCTCACTAGGCTGAGCTGCGGCCGGAACTCGCTACGCGAGATTCCGGTCGCGCGAAAATCCCTGAAGGCGTCCGCTTCGCGGCTGCGGCGCTGGTGTCTAGGCTTGCGTGTCCGTGAGTCGTCGAATGACCTCTGCAGCGGTTCTCTGCGCCCTCGGTCGTCGTCCTTAGCTCAGGCTGCGGGGGCGACGACCCGACGCGCTCGGACCTGGCGTTCGTCAGTAGCCGCGACGGCGACTACGCGATCTTCGTGATGGCAGACGACGGAGGTGGCGAGCGGCGGCTGACCGAGCCCGACGGCGACCTGTCGAACGAGAGCGCGATCTTCTTCCAGATCGAGCCCGCATGGTCCGCCGATGGCACGCGAATCGCTTTTGCGAGCGGGCGAAGCGGCACCTCCGACATCTACGTGATGAACGCGGACGGTACGGGGACGACGCAGCTGACGTCGAGCGAGGACAGCGATACCCACCCGACGTGGTCTCCTGACGGAAGCATGATCGCCTTCGCCCGCGCGGGTGACATCTACACCATGGGAGCGGACGGGTCGAACGCCCGCCGCATCTCGGACATCACCGCCGAGGAGTCCGATCCGGCGTGGTCGCCCGACGGCGAGCTGATCGCGTACGTTCGCCGGACGCCGGGCACGCCGATCAGCAACGTCTGGGTCATGAATCCGGACGGCTCCGGTCGCCGTGCTCTCACGAGTCAGGACGGGCGGTCGTTCACGCCGGCCTGGTCGCCGGACGGGAGGCGCATCGTCTTCGCGACCAACGCGGACAGCAAGGCCTACGCGCTGTTCACGACCGGTGTCGACGGGAAAGGGCTGCGCAGCGTGACGCCCACGGCAGGCGACAACTTCGAGCCCTCCTGGTCGCCCGACGGGTCGAAGATCGCCTATCAGGAAGCCGGTGCGATCTACACGGTCGAGCTCGGCGGCGGCGAGGTTGAGCGCCTCACGGACAGCGCCGACAACGACTCGTCGCCCGTCTGGAATCCGCAGCCGCCGACCGAAGATGATCGTTTCGTGCCCTTACAGTGCCTGGCACTGACGGTCACAACTGCGAGCCAATTTGTCCACATTGCTGCTCGCCGCTCAGAACGTGCCGTAGCGCTCGTACGCCTCGAGCGGAGGCATACCGTCGCGTTACCGCGGCGCGGATCTCGCTCTCCGTGGCCGCCTTCGCCTCCGCCTCGACGAGCACGTCCTCGGCGATCGCGGCCGGGACGACGACCACGCCGTCGTCGTCGCCGACGATCCAGTCTCCCGGCTCGATTCGCACGCGGCCGATCACGACGGGAACCTGCGTCGCCTCGAGCTCCCAGCGCCACGTCGAGTCCTCGGGCGTGACGAAGCGGGCGAAGACCGGGAAGCCCTCGTCGCGGATGAAGGCGACGTCGCGGCAGCCGCCGTCGAGGACGCAGCCGGCGACACCGCGTGCCTTGAGCGACGTCACGGACAGCTCGCCGAGATGCGCCGACACGTCGTGGTCGCAGGCGTAGACGGCGACGTGCCCTCCGGGAACGTCGCCGAGCATCGCGAGAACCGTGCGGATCGACGTGTCGTACTCGCTGCGTCGGACTCGCGCCGGGTGCGCCCTTCACGTGTACGCCGGGCCTGCCAGTCGCGATCCCGGCTCGAGCGGGCGGATCGAATGGGGCAGCGTCTGCTCCCGATGGCCGCGGGCATCGAGGATGTCCGCGAGCGCGGCCGTGTAGATCGCGGCGAAGCGCTCTCTCATGGCTCCGGGATCCCGAGATCGGATGGGCGCGTCGTCGCCGCGGCCCTCGACGAGCTCGGGCGCGCGCTCTGCGAGCAGGCGCAGGACGAGCTCGGCGCGACGCACGCGCTCGCGTCCGAGCGTCACCGCGAGCTCCTCGAGGTGCAGGCCGGACGGGTAGATGTTCGGCGCGTTCCGGAGACCGAGCTTCACGTAGACGGGTGCGGCCATCTCGAACGATGTCGGGCACGTCGTAGAAGCGCACGAAGCCGCCCTGGTCGTCGGGTACCTCGACGTAGACGTCGAGCGGCGCGGCGCAGGCGGCCCGGAGCTCGCCGAGCTCGGCGGCGGACAGGTCCGTCGACACGTTGATCGTCGTCGCGCCGAGCGCCTCGAGCGCCGCAGCCGTTGCAGGGTTCGCGCACGGGAGCAGCACCGATGTCTTGAGCACGAGCGACGCAGGCAGCTCGCCCGCGCCTCGCATGGTCTCCGAGCGTTTGCAACACCCCGAGGTCGGCCACGAGGAACGAGCGGATGCCGAGCGCCACACCGCGTCGCACCTCGGCGACCGCTGCCTCGATCCCGGCCACGCCACGCGCGGCTCCACCGGCAGCGGCCGTGACGAGCGACTGGCCGCCCGTGTCCCAGGCGCCGCGCGGACCGAGGAACAGCGACACCTCGACGCCCGCGTCGGCACCGAGTCGGGCCATGTCGCGGATCTCCGCGTCCGTGAGCATCATCACGCCGCTTCCCTGAGAGACGCGACGCACGGCAACGGAGCGACGCTCCGCTTCCTCCAGAACGGCCTCGAGAACGCGCGGCCCCTCGACCGAGGGGATCTCGATGCGATAGCGCAGCCCGTCCGCAGAAGCGTTGCTCGCTCACGACGAGTCGATCTCTGCCCAGAAAGATTCGAATGCGTCGGGATCGCTCGGCAGTGCGAGCACGTCCTGAACGATGCCGTTCTCGAAGCGGAAGAGGAGCACCTGGTCGAGCTCGAGCGTGCGTCCGTCGCGCCTGCCGCGCGCGCGATAGAGGGCGGCGGCGCGGTCCTCGCTCGCGAGGACGTCGATGAGCTCGGAGCCGTACGTCCCGCCCGTCTCCCTGGGGAGCTTCGCGAGGAAGCGGAAGATCGCCTCTCGCCCCGCGTACGTGCCGGCCATGATTCCGCGTCCGGGAACGCACCACACTGCGTCCTCGGCGAACAGCCCACGAAGCGCCAGACCCTCCTTCCGGGCGAAGGCGTCGAAGATCTTCGTGACGACCTCGGCGTTACGAGCTGCGGACACGCCCCTCCTCCCAGCGGGCGATGAGACCGTCAACGTGATGCCGCTGCGCCTCCGAGAACGGGGCGACCTCGACGAGGCGGCGCACTTCTTGCGGGTCGTCGTGGAGGATCGCGGCCTCCAGGTGCTCGCGCTGCGGAGTCGGCTGGCGGAGCTGTCTCCGCAACCAGCGCATGAGGCTCACGGCCGCCTGGTCGGTCACGCGATCAGGCTATCGCGCTTCGCTCAGTCCTTCTCGTCCTCTTCGGGCTCGGCGTTCTTCTGGGCGTCGTCCTCAGAGAGGCTGTACGCGCTCAGGCGATTCGACAGGCCTTCCATCCAGTTGCTCTCGCTGCCCTCGTCACCGGGCTCGGCCGCCTCGGTCGAGCGCTTCGACGGCTTGGGCTCGGCGGGAGGCCGTGTGCGGGGCGCGCGCCGGCTCTCGCGCGGCTCGTCGTCATCCCGATCGGCGCGCGGTGCGGGGAACGCGGTCACAGGCGGGAAGTAGAGGCCGGCGGCCTCCGAAGGCGTCTCTTTCTTGACGTCCTGTTTCGCCGCGGGAGCCTCGAACACAGGCTTCGGAGGTGGCGCCGGAGGGGGCGGTGGCGCGGGTCTCGGCTGCGGATTCGTGGGATCGATCACGTAGTCGGGAAGCGGTCCGAGATCCTCCTCCTCCTCGGGCTCGAGCGCCGACTCGACGTGCGCAGGAGGGGGCTCCGGCGCCGCGCTCGGCTCGACGACGAACTCGGGAAGCGGGCCTGACAGATCTGGCTCGGGCTCGGGATCCGGGACGACGACTGGCGCGACCCCGTCCGGCTCGTCGATGACGTAGTCGGGCAGGGTCGGCGACTCGGCGGGGTCGAACTCGGAGACGTGGCTTGCCTCCGGCGACGAGACCTCCTGCGGGCTCGGGCTCGGGCTACGACGATGAGCGCGGGTGGTTCGAGCGCGGGTGGTTCGGGCTCGGGTTCCGTCTCCGGTTCCGGTTCCGGTGCAACCTCGAACGCAATTGGCTCCGGCTCTGGTTCGGGCTCGACGACCGGCTCGGGTTCGACGATCGGCTCGGGTTCCGGGACAGGCTCGGGCTCCACGACCGGCGCCGGGATGGCCTCCGCGGCGACCGGCTCGGGGGCCGTCTCCTCGACGGCCGGCTCTGGCTCGGGATCTGAGACCGGTGCGAGCGGAGCGACCGGCTCGGGCTGGGGAAGTGACGCCGCCTTGGCGACGACCGGCTCCGGCTCCGGCTCCGGCTCCGGCTCGGGCTCGGGCTCGGGCTCCGGCTCGGGCTCGGGCTCGGGCTCGGGCTCCACAACGGGCGCGGGCTCGACGACCGGGGGCGCGGGAGGCTCGAAAACGACGGGGTCGACCACCGGGGCGGCCGGCTCTGACGCAGCGGGCGGCGCAGTGATCGCAAACTCGACCTCGGGCTCGACCCGCGGCGAGAACTCGCCGTCGAACGGCGGGGGCGCCGGGGTCGGCGGCGTCTCGGGCTCGGTCGTCGGCGGCATGTCCCAGAGGGGCCGACCGTGCAACGGCCGCTCGCGAAGCTCATGGCGACTTATCTTCCAGCCGACCGTCGGAAGCTCGTCGACGAAGACGATCTCCCGCGGCACCTGTCGGTTGGGGAGGGTTTGAGAGACGAACTCCCGCAGCTCGGCACCGGCCTGCTCGGATCCTGCGGAGGCGTTCTTCGGTACGACGAACGCACGCACGAAGTGGCCGCCCTGCTGCAGATCTCTGATGCCGACGACGGCGGTCGCCGCAATCCCTGGATGGCCGTCGAGCACGCGCTCGACGTCGTACGGTCCGAAGGTGCGGCCGCCGCTCGTGATCACGTCTTCCGCGCGGCCGACGAACGTGAAGTAGCCCTCGTCGTCCACGTGCGCGACGTCTCCGGTCAGGTACCAGTCGCCGAGGAAAGCCGACTTCGTCTCCTCCGGCAGCTCCCAGTAGCCCGCGAACAGGGTGGGCGGCCGACCTCGCACGGCGAGATCGCCCTCGATCCCGGCCGGAAGCTCGTTGCCCTGGTCGTCGATCACGCCGACGTGATGGCCCGGCATGGCCCGCCCGAAGGAGCCCGGCTTGACTGCCCCGTCTGCGAGGTTCGCGACCACGATGTTCGTCTCGGCCTGGCCGTAGCCGTCGGCGATGGACATGCCCCAGCGCTCCTCGAAGACCGCGACGACCTCGGGATCGAGGAAATCGCCCGTCGCCACGAGCCGCCGGAGGCGGGGAGACCGGAAGCGCTCGAGCTTGGCGTGCTCGGCGAGCGCGCGGTATTCGGCCGGCGACTGGCAGAGGATGCTCGGGCCGAGCCTGAAGAGCAGATCGAGCCGCTCGTCGGCGTCGAACGCGCCGTCCTGAAGGACGACCTCGGCGCCACGCGACCACGGGCCGATGACGGAGTTCCACATCGTGAGGGGCGACGTGCTCTCGGTCGTGCACCAGACGGCGTCGCCGCGGCCGACGTCCAGCCAGTGCTCGGCCTGGACGCGGGTCGCGAAGGCGGATCCGTGGGTGTGCGCGACGTCCTTGCGCGTGCCTCCGACGCCGCTCGTCGAGACGACGAACGCGAGGTCGCGCGAGGCGGTGTCGTGCGTCGGCACGTCGACGGGAACCTCCTTCGAGTTCCGCTTTGCTCCCTCGTCGAAGAGATGGACGTGCGGCGCGAAGCCCATGCGCTCGATCGTCGGCGCGAGCGACCGCTCGGCGACCACGAGCACGGCGTCCGTGTTCGAGACGATGCGCTCGAGCTGTGACGACGTCGTCGTCGGCGCACACGGCACGACGACTGCGCCGACCTTCCACGTGCCGAGGACTGCCTCGAGCCAGTCGACAGTGCTTCCTGCCGCCACGACCACGCGGTCGCCAGGGCTCACTTGTCGCTCGCGGAGAGCGACTGCCCACGTCGTCGCACCCTCGGAGATCTCGCGGAACGAGCGGTGCTCGATGATCCCCTCGTTGCTGAGGAACGTCAGCGCGCGGCGCTTCGGATCGCGCGCCAGCGCCTCGACGACGTCGCGGGTGAAGTTGAAGCGGTCGGGTATCTGCCAGCGCCCGTCGACGAGCGCCGGACGCAGGGCAAGCTCGAGCGGCGAGCTGGGCAGCTCGTTGCGCCCGCGGCGTCTTCCGATGCGAAGACCTTTCACGGCCTAGCCATTATCGACCCGAAAGGGCTGGAACTGAATGCGAATCGTGTGATTGTGCAGGAACCGACTCGCAGCTACGCGAGCCCGAGCTCGGCGGCGAACGGCTCGTGCGTCGGAAGCCTCTCCGGGAGCCGGAATCCACCCGCCTCCTCCAGCGCTGCGATTCGCGTGGGGATAGGAGGATGCGTGTTGAACAGCCCTGAGAGCGCGATGACTCCACGGCGCTCCGAGTCGACGCGATCCGTGGGACTCTCGACCCACAGGTGCGCGGTGGACGCATCCGCGTAGCGAACCGAGGTGGTGTCTTGCTCGAGCCTGCGCAGCGCGAGCGCCATTGCCTCGGGATCGCTCAGGATCTCCGCCGCGCCCGCGTCCGCGAGGTACTCCCGGCGCCGCGAAAGACTCATCCGCAGGAGCAACGCTGCATACGGGGCGAGCAGGAAGCCCACGAGCGCGAGGATCGCAACGAGCGCCCCTCCCTTGCGCGAGCGGCCGCCGTACGCCATGGAGCGAAACCCGATGTCGGCGATCAGCGCGATGACTCCCGCGAACACGGTCGCCATCGTCATGAGGTACGTGTCGCGATTCCTGATGTGCGAGATCTCGTGCGCGAGGATGGCCTCGAGCTCGCGCTTCGGCATCGTTCGAAGCAGGCCGGTCGTGACGCCGACATAGCTCGACGTCGGCCGCAGACCGGCCGCGAACGCGTTCGGCGCGGCGTCGTCGACGACCCGCAGCTCGGGCGTGACCGGCAACCCGGCGCCGATCGAGACGTTCTCGACAAGCCTGCGCAGAGGCCGCAGCTCGTCCTCGCCGATCGACTGCGCGTGGGTGATCCCTGAGATCAGGCTGCGCGAGCGGGCAATCCCGAAGATGGCGTAGACGACCGCGACGACCAGCGCCACGACGCCGAGCGAAAGGTCGAATGCGAGCCCGACGAGGCCCGCGAGCACGACGAGTAGGAGTACGAAGCCGAAGACGACGATGCTGCTCCGCAACCGGTTTCCACGGATCTGCTGCTGGAGCGTCACGGTGCGGGTGCGAAGGAGACCTGCGGCACGGCCGTATCGCCCTCCGCGGAGAAGAACTCCTTCGCGTGGAACCCGAGCGGCTTCGCGACGAGCACCCACGGGATGCTCTGGACGGCAGTGTTGTAGTGCATCACCGTCGAGTTGTAGTAGCGCCGCGCGGCGCTGATCTTGTCCTCGGTGTCCGTGAGGTCCTCCTGCAGGCGCAGGAAGTTCTCGGACGCCTTCAGGTCGGGATAGGCCTCCGCGACGGCGAACAGGCGGCCGAGCGCGGCGGTCAGGATGTCGTTCGCCTCGCCGGCGGCTCCAGGGGTCTGCGCCTGCCGGAGCCCCGCTCGCGCTCTCGTCACCTCCTCGAAGACGCCGCGCTCGTGCGCCGCGTAGCCCTTCACGGCCTCCACGAGGTTCGGGATGAGATCGCCGCGGCGCTGGAGCTGGACGTCGATGTTGGCCCACCCGGTGTCCGCCTCGTTCCGCAGCCGGACGAGTCGGTTGTACCCGAAGACGCCGAGAACGACGAGGAGCGCGACCGCCCCGAGCAGGATCCACAGCCAGAGCACGTCGATGAGTCTAGAGAGGGGTCACTCGCTGGAAAGTCCGTCGCGTAAGCGCGTCGGACCTTCCAGCGCTACTAGAGCTCGAGCGCGCGTGCGAGCGCGCGCCCGCCACCCGTCACGACGGGCTTGCCGTGCGACACGAGGATGCGGCGCACGGGAAGATCGAGCAGCGGTCGAAGCGAGGCCGCGAGATCGCGGTGCGACTTGCCATCGGGCAGCCACGACTCCGGGCACATCTTCGTGCCGCCCTTGCCGTCGGCGATCAACACGTCGCCCGGGACGAGCGCAGAGTGCTCGGGCACCCAGTAGACGACCTCCGCTGCGCGGGCGGTGCGACACCCTTCGATCCCGCCCGGGAGCTCGTCGCCGATCGCGAAAGGGTCGGTGACGACTCCAGCGCGACGCGCGATCGCAGCCTTGCCGCTCTTCGGCGCCCAGATTCGCGCGTCGTAGCGCTCACGCATCGCCGCAGCGCTCCGCGTGTGCCAGAAGACGGTGACGAATACGTGGACACGGCCCTTTGCGCGCTTGACATCCCGGTCGAGGGCCTTCCAGAAACGGGCGGTGTCGTCGCCCGGAACGAGCGGGTCGATGAGCACGACGCCGTCCTCCGTCTGGACGAACGTGCAGCCGACGTCCTCCTGCCACTCGTCGTGGTAGGCCGTCCAGCGCCAGAGGCCGGCTTCGATCTCGAGCACGTCCACGGTGTGACTTTAGAGCGAACCGATTCGCGGACGCGGACGTATCGTCACTGGAAGCAACTGAGGAGGAGCGGAATGGGACGAAATCGCACTGCGATCGCCATCGGCCTGGTCGTCGCGGCGCTCGCTCTCGCCGGCTGCGGCGGGGACGACGATGACGCTGCTGCCCCCGACACCGATACCACGACGACGACATCCGGCACTGTTCCCGAGACGGGCTCGGTGTTGAAAGCCAGCGTCGGCCCCGGCTTCGACATCAGCCTCACGACCGAGGGCGGCGAGCCCGTCGAGAGCCTCGCAGCCGGGAGCTACACCATCTCGACCGACGATCAGTCGGACATCCACAACTTCCACCTGACGGGCGAGGGCGTCGACGTCGACACGGGTGTCAGCGAGTCCGGAACGGACAGCTTCGACGTGACCGTGACTGAGGGCACGTACACCTTCGTATGCGACCCGCACGCCGGGTCGATGAACGGCGACTTCGACGTCTCTGGCTAACCTCTCAAGACCCTGCGACAACGAGGAGGATCATGAGAAACCGCACCATTGCAGTTCTTCTGGGCCTGGCGGTCGCCGCGATTGTGGCGCTGCCCGCGCTCGCGGCTACGCCGAAGATCACCGCCACGGTCGGGCCCGGCTTCACGATCAGCATGAAGAAGCCGACGAAGGCCGGCAAGTACACGCTCGTCGTGAGCGACAAGTCGAGCATCCACAACTTCCATCTCAAGGGGAAGGGCGTGAACGTGAAGACGACCGTCCCGGCCACCGGGTCGAAGACGTTCAAGATCACGCTCGCGAAGGGCAAGTACACGTTCCTCTGCGACCCTCATCCCACGTCGATGAAGGGCTCGTTCACGATCAGGTAGCGATCAGGCCTGGGCGATCTCCAGCGGTTCTATCGAGCCGCTGGAGATACGCCACCCGGCGAGCTCGCCGGTGCGGACGGTGTAGATGAGGTACGGCCGCCCGGCCCACAGCCCGACGTTCTCGACGTCGGTGCGCGAGGGCTGGGGAGGCGAGGAGAGGTGCGAGTGGAAGACGGCGAGCTCGTAGCCGTCGTCCTCGAGGAACCAGGTCTCCGGCGGGACGTCGAGCTCGAAGCGGTAGGGCGACGCGGCGGTGTTGCGGCCCGGGACGTAGCGCTCGGCCACGCCGTCCTTCATGACGACGAGTCCACAGGCCTCGTTCGGCGACTCGTCCTGCGCGTGCGCGGCGAGCGCCGTTCGGACGGCCTCGGGAACTACCACCAGACGGTTCGCTCCATCGCGCTCTCGGCGTCGTCGGCATCCCAGAAGTCGGCGGAGAGGTACTTCCAGCCGCCGTCCGCGAGCACGCACACGACGACTCCCTCGTCGAGCTCGTCTGCCAGCTGGAGCGCTGCGTGGATGACCGCACCCGAGGAAACGCCGCCGAGCACGGCCTCGCGCTCGAGCAGCAGACGGAGCCCCGCGACAGCCTCGGCGTTCGTCACGAGGAGCTTTCTGTCGAGCTTCGAAACGTCGAGGATCGGAGGCACGTAGCCGTCCTCGAGCGAGCGCAGGCCCATGACCTCGTCGCCGGGGAGCGGCTCCGCTGCTGCGATGACGATGTCGGGGAACGTCTCGCGCAGGCGCTCGCCGGCGCCCATCAGCGTTCCGCCCGTGCCCAGTCCTGCAACGAGGACGTCCACGCGATCGAGCGCGTCGGCGATCTCGGCGCCCGTTCCCTCGTAATGCGCGCGCGGGTTGGCCTCGTTCGCGTACTGGAACGGCATGAAGAAGCCGGGATCGCTCTCGGCGAGCTCGAGCGCGAGGCGCACGGCTCCGTTCGAGCCCTCCGCGCCCGGCGAATCGACGATCTCGGCGCCGTAGAGCTCGGAGCAGGCGACGGCGCTCGGCCGTCACGTTCGCCGGCACGACGCAGGTCAGCGGATATCCGCGCAGGCGCGCCGCAAGCGCGAGCGCGATCCCCGTGTTCCCGCTCGTCGGCTCGAGGAGTCGCCGACCCGGCGCGAGCTCGCCGGTTGCCTCGGCCGCGTCGAGCATTGCCTTCGCGACCCGGTCCTTGATCGATCCGCTCGGGTTCTGCCCTTCCAGCTTGGCGTAGAGCCGGACGGATGGACGCGGCGAGAGCCGGGGAAGCTCGAGAAGTGGCGTCGACCCGACGAGGTCGAGAAGCGACGCCGGCTGTGCCCTAACAGCCACCGGCCATCGCCGGCAGGAGGATCAGCTGATCGCCGTTGCGTACCTCGGTGTCGAGCCCGTCGCGCGTGCGGACGTCCTCGCCCCCGACGTAGACGTTCACGAAGTCGGCGAGCTCGCCGTCGCGGAGGAGCTGCGCTGCGAGTGCCGGGTATCGCGCGACAAGATCATCGATGACGTCGGCAACGGTCTCTCCGTATGCGTCGAGCTCGCGGACGCCGCCGACCTCGGCCCGCAGCGTGGGTGGGATCCGGATCGTCGCCATCAGATGTGCAGCGGCGCGTTGCAGAACTCGACGTAGTCGACGTATTCGGTGATCGAGGGGGTGTCGCCGCACACCGGGCAGTCCGGGTTTCGGCGCACGGTGACCTCGTCCAACGTCGTTCCGAGCGCGTCGAACAGGAGGAGCCGCCCTGCGAGCGAGTCGCCACGCTGGAGAATCAGCTTGAGCGTCTCGTTTGCCTGGATCGAGCCGATGATCCCCGGGAGCACGCCGAGCACGCCGCCCTCCGCGCAGCTGGGCGCGAGCTCGGGCGGCGGCGGCTGCGGGAACAGGCAGCGGTAGCACGGGCCGACTCCGGGCGAGAACACCGTGACCTGGCCCTCGAAGCGGAAGATCGAGCCGTGCACCACCGGGATGCCGCTCCACACCGACGCGTCGTTGACGAGGTAGCGCGTCGGAAAGTTGTCGGCGCCGTCCACGATGACGTCCCAGCCCTCGCCGAGTATGCGGTCGACGTTCTCGGAGGTCAGCCGTTCCTGGAACGGCACGACCGTCACGTCCGGATTCAGGCCTTCGAGGGTTCGCTTCGCGGAGGCGACCTTCGGCTGGCCGAGGCGGTCGGTCGAGTGGACGATCTGGCGCTGCAGATTCGACTCGTCGACGACGTCGGCATCGACGATCCCGAGCGTGCCGACTCCGGCCGCTGCGAGATAGAGCGATGCCGGAGAACCCAACCCACCCGCTCCGATGAGGAGCACGCGCGCGTCGAGCAGGCGCTGCTGTCCCTCCTCACCGACTTCGGGGATCAGGAGGTGGCGGCTGTAGCGCGAGCGCTGCTCGGGCGTGAGGACGCGCGGGATCGTGACGTCGAAGCCGTTGCGCTTCCAGTCCTGAAAGCCGCCCGCGAGGTTGACGACGTTCTCGTACCCGAGGTCTTCGAGCACCTTCGCCGCGAACGCCGAGCGCGATCCGGCCGAGCAATACACGACGAGCGCGCGCGTCTTGTCGGGCACGAGTCCCTCGATGCGCTGCTCGAGCCGGCCGCGACCGGTGTAGATCGCGCCCGGGATGTGCCCCTCGTCCCACTCGTCGGGCTCGCGGACGTCGACGAACAGCGACCCCTCCGACGACGCGAGGCGCTCATGCGCCTCGACGGTCGAGATCTCGTCGATCTCGCCTCTGACCTGTGCGAGCAGCTCCCGATACGTCGCCATTACTTTCGGAACTATAGCGTTGGCGACCTGGCTATCGTCCGGCGGTGTCCGCGCAGCGTCGTGTCGCGCTCCTCGTCGGTGCCGTCGCGGTCGCCGCCGTCGCTGTCGTCGGCGCGGCGGTGCTCTCTTCCGACGGCGATTCGGCAGGCGCGACGGCGACGACGACCGAGCCCGAGCTCCGCGAAGGGAGACCGCCGCTCTCCTTCGCTCTCGGCTTTCGCGACGACGTCGAGGCGCGGGATCTGACGCAGGGAGCTGCGCTCTATCAGCGGGGCGAGACCGAAGCCGCCGCGGAGCTCTTCGCCAAGCACGACTCGCTCGAGGCGAAGGTCGGCGCGGCGTACGCGGCCTGGCCGGAGGGCACGCTCGACCGCCTGGATCAGCTCGCCAAGCTCTATCCGGAGGTCGCCGTCGTGCAACTCCATCTCGGCCTCGCACGGCTGTGGGCGAACGAAGGCGACCCGCTCGAGGCGTGGCGCGCCGTCGTCGAGGCCGAGCCGGACACGCCGTACGCGATCGTTGCCGGGAACCTCTTGCACCCGGGACTCCCGCGCGGGCTTCCCGCCTTCATACCGTCGTTCACGGCCTCCGCGGCGATCTCGAAGCTCCCACCGGCCCGGCAGCTCGAGGCGCTGCGCCGTGCGGCAGTTCGCGGCGGCGTGCGCGAGCGGCTCCTGTATGGCGTCGGCTTACAGCGTGTCGGCCGCCCGGTCTCCGCTGCGCGTGAGTTCGACCAGGCCGCGCAGCGCTTTCCGAATGACGTCGAAGCGCAGGTGGCGGGCGCGGTCGGCGCGTTCGACAAGGACGCGCCGGAGCGGGCCTTCGGCCGTCTCGGCCCGCTCTCGAAGTCGTACCCGGACGAGCCGAGCGTGCGCTTCCACCTCGGCGTGCTGCTCCTGTGGACGGGCCGGATCGACGGCGCCCAGCGGCAGTTCAGACTCGCGTCGAAGGCGCAGCCGGGCACGCCGCTCGCGCGCGAGGCGGATCGCTACCTCGAGACGATCCGCCAAGCACGCGGGTGACAGGTGTCGGTCGAAGTGCACGCGCCAGGACGTGTCCGCTTCGGGCGTCTTGCCCCACTGGGCGTGCGTAGGCACGATGCGATGGTGGAGTGGGCACAGGCAGCGACCATCGTGTCCGCGCTGGCCGCGTTCACCGGTCTGCAGGCCTTGTGGATCTCTCGTGCGCTCGACCGCGTGCACGCCACTCTCGACCGGCTCGATTCGCGGTTCGATCGCGTCGAGGGCGTCGTCCTCCGTGATCACGGCGAGCGGATCGCGCGGCTCGAGGCCACCCAGGGCTCCATCCCGAACTGAGCGTCGTCGAAGTCGCGCAGGCGTGCTTCGCATCGACATTCCATGGCTCGATCGACGCCGGCGAGCGGTGCGCGCGCGTGACGGGACGCCCGGACGCCGCTTTGACGCCCGCCGCTCGCGTGACTACCGTGTGACGGCTGACGAGGAAGGGGGGCGGTCTGGCCGCAGAAGAAACGCAGGGCGCTACCACTCGCACGCCGATCGAGGAGACCCTCGCGAGCGACGAGGGCCAACGCCTCCTCGAGATCGGGTATCGCACGGGCCAGCTCGACGCCGACGAGCTCGCGCTCGCGCTCGACGAGCTGGAGCTCGACCCCGGGCAGCTCGACGACTTCTACGCCGCGCTCGACGAGGCGCAGATCGCGGTCGTGGCTGCGGCGAGCGGACGAGCCCGAGCTGGCGATCGAGCCCGAGCCCGAGATCACGACCGACTCTCTCCAGCTCTTCCTCAAGGACATCGGCAAGGTTCCGCTGCTGACCGCTGCGCAGGAGGTCGAGCTCGCGAAGCGCATCGAGCGCGGCGAGCACGCGGCCAAGCAGGCGATGGTGGAGGCGAACCTTCGGCTCGTCGTGTCGATCGCGAAGCGCTACCGCAACCAGGGCCTCCCGTTCCTCGACCTGATCCAGGAGGGGACGATCGGACTCGTCCGCGCCGCGGAGAAGTTCGACTACCGCAAGGGCTTCAAGTTCTCGACGTACGCGACCTGGTGGATCCGCCAGGCGGTCGCGCGTGCGATCGCCGACAAGGGCCGGACGATCCGCATGCCCGTCCACGTCGTCGAGAAGCTCAACCGGATCATGCGCTCCGAGCGGAAGCTTCGCGCCGAGCTCGGTCGCGAGCCGCTCATGGAGGAGATCGCGCGAGACGTCGAGATGACGCAGGACGAGGTCGAGCAGATTCGCCGCAGCGCGCAGGTTCCCGTCTCCCTCGAGAAGCCGGTGGGCGACGACGACGAGTCGGAGTTCGGCCACTTCCTCGCCGACGAGACGGCGCCGCTCCCGGACGAGCTCGCGGAGACGACGCTGCAGCGCGAGGCGCTCAGGTCGATCCTCGGTGCGCTCTCGGAGCGCGAGCGGAAGGTGCTCGAGCTCCGGTACGGGCTCGACGGGCAGCAGCCACGTACGCTCGACGAGGTCGGCCGCCACTTCCAGGTGACGCGCGAGCGGATCCGCCAGATCGAGCACCAGGGCCTGAAGAAGCTCCGCGCGCTCGCCGATGCCCAGCGCGTCCGCGACGTCGCCTGACGGCGTTGCTCTACCGGCCGGAGGACTTCGAGCCGCTCACCGACGAAGCATGGGACGCGGAGCGAGCTCGTGCGGGCATCCGCGAGATCGTCGCCGACACGGATGCGGCGTTGCGCGGGCCGAAGCTCCTCTGGCGCGCCGACGACTGGGATCGCTGGCGAGCGACGAGCCCGCTGAAGGATCTCTTCGTCGGTGCGGCCGGTGTGCTGTGGGCTCTCGCCGATCTGCGCGAGCGCGGGCACGCGGTGACGCGGCTGGAGCTCGGCGATCTCGCTCTCCGCGTGCTCCGAGCGGCACCGAGAGCGGCCTGACCTGGCGAGCTGGACGGACATCCCCGAGCCTCGCGAGTCCGCGCTCCTGTCGGGTGAGGCAGGCATCCTCCTCGTCGCGTGTCGACTCGCGCCGAGCGGGGAGCTCGCGGATGCGCTGTACGCCCGCGTGCGAGAGAACCTGCACAACGAGGCCGACGAGGTCATGTGGGGCTCTCCTGGAACGATGATCGCGGCGCGCCTGATGCTCGCGTGGACGGGCGATGAGCGCTGGCGCTCGGCCTGGGACGACAGCGCGGACGCCCTACTAGACCGACGGGACAGTGAAGGGTTGTGGACGCAACTGCTCCACGGACACAGGTGCCGGTACCTCGGGCCGGTACACGGGCTCACCGGGAACGTGCAATCGCTCCTGTCCCTCCTCGACGCCAAGCGCGCGAGCGGCGCTGCGACGGAAGACTGCGTCGATCCTCGAGGAGACGGCTCTCGTCGAGAACGGTCTCGCGAACTGGCCGCCCGAGCCGCAGGATGTGCTCGAGAACAAGAGGGGGGAGATCCGGCTCCAGTGGTGCCACGGAGCGCCGGGAATCGTCGTCGCGGCGGCGCCCTATCTCGACGAGGAGCTCGTTCGTGCAGGCGCGGAGCTCACCTGGCGAGCCGGCGCGCATCGCGAGACGAAGGGAGCCGGGATCTGCCACGGCACGGCCGGGAATGGGTACGCGCTGCTCGCGGCGTTCGAGAGGACCGGCGATGAGCGCTGGCTCGAGCGGGCACGTCGCTTCGCCGTCCACGCGCTGGCGCAGGTACGTAGCCAGCGCGCGGTGCGCGGCCGCGGTCGCTACTCGCTGTGGACAGGCGACCTCGGCGTCGCCCTCTACCTCGCCGCCTGCATCGATGCGCGTGCCGCGTACCCGGTCTTCGACGCTGACTAGACTCGCGGCCGTGACGCCGTCGTTCGACACGCTGCGCGACGCGCTCGCCGAGCTCATCGCCATCCCCTCCGTGAGTGCGGATGTTGCGCACGCGGGGGACATCGACGCCGCGGCGGCATGGGTCGCTCAGCGGATCCGGGACGGGGGTGGAACCGCCGAGCTCGTCCCGTGGGGCGAGCGGCCGCTCGTCATCGGAGAGATCTCGCGCGACCGAGCACCCCGAGTCGGCTCCCACGATCCTCTGCTACGCCCACTTCGACGTCCAGCCGCCCGACCCGCTCGAGCTCTGGGAGTCGCCGCCGTTCGAGCTGACCCAGCGCGACGGGAAGCTGTGGGCGCGGGGTGTCGCCGACGACAAGGGCAACCTCTTCACGCTCGTCGAGGCCGCGCGGCAGCTGGCCGCAGAAGGCTCCTTGCCGGTCAACGTTCGCTTCGCCTTCGACGGCGAGGAGGAGATCGGCGGCAACTCGATCGTCGAGTGGCTGGAGCAAGACGAGGGACGCGCGGACGCTGCCCTGATCCTCGACGGCGCGATGTCGTCGCGCGAGCTTCCGATCTTCTACGTCGGTGTGCGCGGGATGCTCTATTTCCACCTGCGCGTACGAACGGGGACGACGGACATGCACTCGGGCATGTTCGGCGCCGCAGCGTTGAACGCGACGCACGCGCTGATGAGCGCCCTTGCGAACGTCGTCCCGCGAGCGGACGGCTATCTGCCCGACGAGCTGCGCGCCGGCGCGATACCGCCGTCCGAGCAGGAGCTCGCCGCCTGGGCGCAGCTTCCACCCGGGTCCGAGCAGCTGTCGCACTACGGCGCGACGCCCATCGCAGCCGGAGCAGGCGAGGACTTCTACCTGCGGACGTTCGCCGACACGGCGCTCGACGTGAACGGGATCGCGAGCGGCTCGCCCGATCTCGTGAAGACCGTCCTCCCAGTGGAGGCGCGGGCCAACGTCTCGATCCGGCTCGCCCCCGGCCAGGATCCCGACACGATTCGCGCCGCGTTCGAGCGGCTGGTGCGCGACGGGCTTCCCGACGGGGCCGAGCTCGACATCACGGTGAAGAACTCCGCGCGACCCGCGCTGACGCCGACCGACGCCCCGGCGATCCGCCTTGCCGGCGACGCGTTCGAGCGAGTCATCGGCGCGCGGCCGCTCCTCGTCCGCACGGGTGGGACGCTTCCGATCTACGCCGGTCTCGTCGCGCGCGGACTGCCGACGCTCGCGACCGGCTTCGGCATCGAGAGCGAGTGCAACGTGCACGCGCCGAACGAGAACGTGCCCGAGGGCTCGCTGGAGCTCGGCGTCGCGACGCTCCGCGAGACGTTTCTCGGGCTTGGAGAGCTTGGCAACTAGAGCACCGTTTGCGAGCCCTCTGGCAGAGGAGCTGGCCGACGACGTCCTCGAGCGGTTCCTGCGCTACGTCCGCGTCGATACGCAAGGCGCGTACCGCGTTCCCGAGCGCCCGAGCACGCAGTCGCAGCTCGATCTGTCGCGCCTGCTCGTCGAGGAGCTGCGTGAGATCGGGCTCGAGGACGCCGAGCTGAACGAAGGCCACTCCGTCTTCGCGACGCTTCCGGGCACGGGTGGCTCGGTCGTCGGGCTCATCGCGCACGTGGACACGACACCCGACGTCAGCGGAGCCGGCGTCTCGCCGATCGTCCACGAGGCATGGGAGGGAGAGCCGATCGCGCTGCCCGGAGACCCGCGCCAGGTGCTCGACCCCGCTGTCTTGCCTGCGCTCGGCGCGCGTGTCGGTCACGACATCGTGACGAGCGACGGGACGACCCTCCTCGGCGCCGACGACAAGGCCGGAATCGCGGAGATCATGGCTGCGGTCGCCTATCTCGCCCGCACGCCAGAGCGGCCGCGCGCAACGATCCGCGTCGCGTTCACGGTGGACGAGGAGGTCGGGCGCGGGGCGGAGGACTTCGACCTCGACGCGTTCGGCGCCGACGTCGCCTACACGCTCGACGGCTCCGATCTCGGCGAGCTCGAGGTCGAGACCTTCTCCGCAGCATCCGTCAGGGTCACGATCCGCGGGCTCTCCGTGCATCCCGGAACGGCGAAGGACAAGCTCGTGAACGCGGTGAAGCTCGCGTCCGAGCTCGTGCTCTCGGTGCCGGCCGACCGTCTCTCGCCGGAGACGACCGAGGAGCGGGAGGGCTACGTCCATCCGCATCGCATCTCCGGCTCGACCGAGGAGGCGGAGGTCGAGTTCATCGCACGCGACCACGACGACGAGCTCCTCGCCGTCGCACGTCGAGCTGCTCGAGAGCCTTGCGCGCGACGTGGAGGTCCGCGAGCCGCGGGCGAAGGTCGACGTCGAGGTGCGCCGCTCGTATCGGAACATGCGGCCGTTCATCGAGAAGAACCCACGCGTCGTCGACGCCGCGCTCGAGGCGATCCGTCGCGCCGGCGTCGAGCCCCGGCTCGCCATCACGCGTGGCGGTACCGACGGAGCCGTGCTCTCGGCGCAGGGCCTGCCGACGCCGAACCTCTTCACGGGCGGGCAGGAGTACCACTCGGTGCGCGAGTGGGCAAGCGTGCAGGACATGGCCGCGGCTGCGGCGACGATCGTGGAGCTCGCCGGCGTCTGGGCGGAATCCTCGGAGCAACCGGGTCGTTAGGCCAGGACGTGGCCAGGCTCGTCGGCATCAACCACATCGCAGTGCAGGTCGGAGACCTCGACGAGATGATCGAGTTCCTCGGGCGCCTCGTGGATCGGCTCGAGCTACGCGGTCGCAGCGGCAACATGGCGTTCGTCGACCTCGGCGACCAGTTCATCGCGCTCGAGCGCGCGGCGGAGCCGGTGGCGGCCGGGCACTACGGCCTCGTCGTCGACGACCAAGGCGAGGTCGTGCGCCGAGCACGTGCAGCCGGTGCCCGGATGGTCGGCGGCCACGACTTCCTCGACCCGTGGGGCAACCACTGGCAGGTCGTCGACTACCGCGACGTTCAGTTCACGAAGTCGGAGCGCGTACTCGAGGGAATGGGCCTCGACGGGCTCGAGAAGACGCCACGTGCGCTCGCGGAGCTGAGGGAGAAGGGCCTGGTCGACTGACCTTCGTTTCGTTCCAACGTCGTCGTGTGGTTCAAGACACGCGAGGCGACCTCCTTCTAGCTTCGACGCAATCGAAGAGGAGGTACCGGAATGAGGCGCGCGTTGGCGATCGGATCGGTCGTTGCTGTGCTCGTGGGTGCCGCGACTGCTTTGGCAGGCGGCAACGGAGTCCTCGCCTCGGCGAACGGCGACTACGGGTTCAGCGGGCAGGCAGCGGGCAGCACGTTCGAGATCGGCCCGTTCACGTGGAACGTCCAGGTGAAGGCGGACGGCAGCGTGAAAGGTCGGTTCGACTACACGCAGGTTCGCGACGGGGGAGTCGCCGCTGTCGGCGAGCGGCCCGCTGACCTGTGCGTTCATCGAGGGCGACCACGTGTGGGTCGGAGGTGTGATCGAGGCGAGCTCGCGGGCGAGCCTCGTCGGGCTCGAGATGTGGTTCCAGGCTCGCGACAACGGGGAGGGCGCGAACGCTGCGCCGGACATGTCCTCGACCCTCGGCGCCGCTGCGGCTCCGGCGGGCCAGCAGTACTGCGTCGACCATCCACCCGTCAGGTTCCCCTTCCTCGTCAGCGAGGGCAATCTGCAGGTGCGAAGCGGCTGAGACGTTCGGGGGAGGGCCGGGCTCGTTCGTCCGGCCCTCGCCGTCCCGAGGTCAGGCGCGTACGAGCGCGCGGTAGCGACCCGGCGTCACGCCGTGATGTCGCCTGAACGAGCGCGTGAAGTGACTCTGGTCGGCGAACCCCGCCTCGAGCGCGATGCGCGCGAGCGGATCGTCCGTCGACGCCACCGCGCCCGTCGCCCACTCGAGTCGCCGCGTCCGCGCGTACGCGGTGACGCTCACGCCATACGCGTCCTTGAAGGCACGGGCGATGTACGCGGGATGACGCTCCACGATCTCGCCGAGCTCGTGGAGCGACAGCATGCGCGGCGACGACTCGTGCACGAGGTCGCGAACAGTGCGCAGCCAGTGCGCGTCGTCGCGGTCAGGCCCGGCGCCGGCTCGTCCCGCGCACGCGAGAAGCTCCAGGGCCAGACCCTCGATAGCGAGAGACGACGATGCATCCGTGCAGTCGAGCTCACGGGAGAGCTCCCAGCCGAGCCGTGTCGATGCGTGCGCCACGACCTTCGTGCAGTTGCGGAACGTCGAGCCGAGCAGGCGCTCGCCGTCCACTCCAGCGGCCTGGACGATCAGCACCCGGCAGCCATCCGCTGCGAACGCGCTCGAGTGAGCGCCGCCCGCCGGAATCGACATGAAGCTGCCGCGCGTGAGCGTTGCGGTCGCATGTCGGAAGCTCTTGTGCACCGCACCCTCGAGAACGACCGCGAGGTAGCCGGCAGGTGGGTCGACGACACCGTGGCTGAACGAGGGCGGAAAGACCAGGCGAAAGACGTCGACCGAACCGACGGAGACGTGCGTCACCTCTCGGCCATCCGCCGTCGTCTCGTGTCGCGGCTGATCCACTCGTCGTTACAGACGCCCGTCCTCGCGCTTCGTTAGACGTGTCTGCGCGACCTGCGTCTATGTCCCGTGAACGCCGCAGCCGAGCCAGTCGTGGCCGAAGCGGCGCATCTCGTGCACGACCGGGAGCAGACGCGCGGCCCTTGTCCGTCAGTGCGTACTCGACGCGCGGCGGTGACTCCGGGTAGCTCTGGCGGGCGACGATCTCCTCGGCCTCGAGCCAGCGCAGTCGCTCCGCGAGCGTCCGCGGGCTGATTCCGGCGCAGGAGCGCTCGAGCTCCGTGAACCTGCGAGGCCCCTCCGAGAGATCGTGGACGATGAGCACCGTCCACTTCGAGCCGACGATCTCGGCTGCGCCGGCGACGGAGCACGTCGGGGCGGCGTGGACGGGGAGCATCGTGCGTGCGGTCACGAGCTGATTGTACGGCGACGAGCGCCGGCCGACACGGACACGGCCGCTGTTGACGCGCTGTGGATCAGTGCCTGGCACCGAAGTTCAACGATTCAGCGCCGAGTCGTCCACACGGGCAGCGCCGCGCTCAGTCCCAGGGAGGCTGCGTATGCACCCAGCGGCCGCCGACCATCGTCGCGACGACCTCGACCGACTCGAGCTCGTCCACCGGGCACTCCAGCGGATCGCGCGAGAGCACGACGAGATCGGCGAGGTAGCCGGGCAGGAGCTTGCCGCGGCGCCGCTCGTCACCCGAGAGCCACGCGGGATTGACGCACGTCGCGACCAGCGCTTGCTCGACCGTCAGGCACTGCTCGAGCTGCCAAGCGGAGCGTTCGTCGATCGTTCGCCGAACCCCTGCGCGGATACCGGCGAGCGGATCGAGCTCCTCGACGGGTGCGTCCGAGCCGTTCGCGACGAGCGCGCCCGACTCCCACAGCGAGCCGAACGCGTAGGCGCCGTCCACCTTGTCGGGCCAGAAACGCTCCGCGAGGTCGCGATCCGACGGCGCGTGGCTGAACTGGACGGAGCACGCGATGCCGAGAGCCGCGAACCGGCCGATGTCCTCGGGTGCCAGGCACTGCGCGTGCTCGATGCGATGCCGGAGGCCGAGCGGCGCCCACACGTCGCGCGTCGACTCGAACGCGTCGAGCGCCTCGCGGTTCGCGCGGTCGCCGATCGCGTGCACGCCGACCGGCCAGCCGAGACGCGCGCCTTCCCGGATGACCTCGACAAGCTCCTCGCCGCTCGTGATCACGACGCCCGAGCCATCGAGCATCCAGGCGGTCTGCGACCCGAGCGTCCCGTCCATGAACGCCTTCAGGTACCCGATGCGGAGGAACGCGTCACCGATGCCGGAGTGGATGCCGAGCGCCTCCAGTTCAGGGAGCCGCTCGTACGGGATGGACTGCCAGACGCGGAGCGTGAGCCCGTCGCGCTCGGCGACGCGCTGGAAGATTCCCGGCGCGCCGAGCCAGCCGTCCTTGTCGTGGATCGCGACGACGCCGCGGCTCGCGGCGATCCGCAGGCCGTCGCGCGTGGCGTCGACGAACTCGTCCTCGCTCGGCATCGCGTAGCGGGCGCGGAACTGCCACGCGGACTCCTCGCGCAGGACGCCGGTCGGTGCGCCCGATGCATCCCGCTCCACGACACCTCCGTCCACCTGAAGATCGCCTTCGGCACGCGCGAGTGCCGCGGAGTTGAGCCACGCCGAGTGGTAGTCCTTGGAGAAGAGGAGCGCAGGAACCTCGCCGGTCACAGCGTCGAGTGCCTCGGCCGTCGGCTGCTCGTCCCACTCCGCCGAGCGCCAGCCGTAGCCGCGGATCCAGCTTCCGTGCCGAGGGTGGGTGCGAACGCGCTCGAGTGCCTCGGCGAGCCCGTCGACCCCTTCGAGCTTCACTTCGCGCTGCGACAGCGACCAGGTCGGGAAGTGGACGTGCGAGTCCGTGAAGCCGGGCAGTACGCAACGGCCCCCGAGGTCGACGACGTCGGGGGTCGGCAACGCCGATTCGTGGGTGCCGACGCCGCCTGCGACGTGTGCGCCCGCGATGGCGAGTGCGCGTGTCGTCGGCAGCGAAGGATCCATCGTGCGGACGACGCCGTTCTCCAGGATCATGCGCGGCGACTGTATCCAGGAGAGGAGAGAAAGTGCTGGCGCACGTCGCTGTCAACGTGACCGATCTGGAAGCCGCGCAGCGCTTCTACGCCGGCGCGCTGGAACCGCTCGGATACCGCGTGGTGTACGAGGAGCCCGGCCGGCTCGCGTACCTCGCGGATGCGCACGGGCTCGACTTCGGGATCGGCCAACGAGGGCCCGTCGGCGGTGCTCACGTGGCCTTCGACTGCGTGGATCGCGAGACCGTCGACGCGTTCTACACGGCCGCGATTGCGGCCGGCGGCGTCGACAACGGCGCTCCGGGTCTTCGTCCGCAGTACGACGCGAACTACTACGCCGCGTACGTGCTCGACCCGGACGGGAACAACATCGAGGCCGTGTGCCACGGGGCGTAGGGGCGAGATATATCTCGCCCCTACAATGCGGCCCGTGCCCTGGGAGCCGCTGACCGACGACCAGCTCGAGATCCGCAGGCTCGTTCGCACGATCGCGCGCGAGCGCATCGCGCCACGAGCGGCCGAGATCGACGAGTCGCACGAATTCCCATGGGACGTCGTGGAGCTCTTTCGCGAGCACGGCATCTTCGGACTCCTTTTCGACGAGGAGCACGGAGGCACCGGAACCGGGACGCTCCTCGCCCTCGTGGCGATCGAGGAGGTCTCGAAGGTCTGCGCGACGAGCGGTCTCATCCTCGCGGTGCAAGAGCTCGGCTCGCTCGGGCTCAAGCTCGCCGGAACCGAGGAGCAGCAGGCGCGGTTCCTGCCGGGGCTCGCCTCCGGTGAGGTGCTCGCGGCCTACGCACTGACCGAGGCGGGCTCGGGCTCCGACTCGGCCGCGATGCGCACGACTGCACGGCGAGAGGGCGACGAGTACGTCCTCGACGGCTCGAAGCGCTTCATCACCAACGCGTCCGTTGCCGGGCTCTACACCGTCTTCGCGAAGACCGATCCCGACGCGGGGCACTCGGGGATCTCCGCGTTTGTGGTCGAGGGCGGCACGCCGGGATTCGAGGTCGCCCGGCTCGAGCCGAAGATGGGGATCGCGGGCTCGACGACGGGCGAGCTCACCTTCGATGGCGCCCGTATCTCGGCGGCGAACCTCCTCGGCGAGGAGGGCGAGGGCTTCCGCATCGCGATGCGCATCCTCGATCGCTCGCGCCCGGGCGTCGCTGCGCAGGGCCTCGGCATCGCACAGGGCGCGACCGACTACGCCGTCGAGTACGCCCGCACGCGCGAGACGATGGGCAAGCCGATCGCCGAGCACCAGCTCATCGCGGGCAAGCTCGCCGACATGGAGACACGCTGCGAGGCGGCGCGTGGGCTCCTCTACCGCTTCGGCCGAATGGTCGACGATGGCGCCGACGACGCCGAGCTGACGAAGGCCTCCGCGATGGCGAAGCTCTACTGCACCGACACCGCGATGGACGTCACGACAGAGGCCGTGCAGATCCTCGGCGGCTACGGCTACATCCGCGAGTACCCGGTCGAGCGCATGATGCGCGACGCGAAGATCACGCAGATCTACGAGGGGACGAACGAGATCCAGCGCCTCGTGATCGCGCGCGAGATGCTGAAGGAGTCGCGCGCCTTCCTGCTTGCCGGCGTCGCCTAGCGGCAGAAGCGGTTGCGCGGCGTGCGGCCGTTCCAGCTGAAGCCTGCCGCGACCACGCGCGTGACCGCGACCGTGTAGCAGCCCGACCCGGCGGGGACGAGGAGCCGTGCCTTGCCCGCGGCTCCGGTCACCGCTCGCGCGCGCGCCACGCGGCGGTCGTCGAGGCGCGCGACGAGTGTGAGCGCGGCCTGTGGGATAGGTCTGCGCGCTCCGTCGATCGCCGCCACCGTCACCTGGACGCCGCGCGCGGTCCGGCGGTACGTGATCGAGTCGAGGCGGAGCGCGGCGGGTCGCACGACGACGGAGGCCGAGCCAGCGATGGAGCCACCGGCGGTCGCAGTCACCGTTCCCGTGCCGAGGATGCGGCCCGCCGTGAACGTCACCAGGTTGCCCTGGCTCCGGGTGAACCTGCGCCTAGCGAGCTGGGCGAGCGCTCCACACCACGACGGCCGTGATGGCGTTGCCGAAATCGTCCGTCACCCGGCCAGTGAACGTCGCCTGCCCGCGTGCCTTGATCTCGCGTGACGACGGGGTTACCGCCAGACCGGTTGCGGCGCCAGCCACGACAGTCACCGTGCTCGTGCCTGCGTCGTCCCCGGCGCGGAGCAGTCATCGTTGCGGACGACCGACGCGCGTGTCGCGGTAGGAGAAGATCACGACCGTGCCCGGCGAGACGGCGAGCGTCAACGTGCTCGTCCATGGTCCGGCCGTGGTCGTCGAGAACGTGCCGGCGGCCGAGCTCGAACGAAGCGTCACCGTCGACGGGTCGCGCGACCGCGGAGGAGAGCGACAGCTGCGAGTGGCGGCGGACGGGACGCCTGCGTCTACGCGGATCGGCGCCGCTCGGCCGATCGTGAGCGTCGACTGCGCCCACGTGCGGAAGGATCGCCACGCCCCGTTGTGTCGTGCCTCGGCGATGTCGACCGCGCAGAGCGTCTCACCCGCGCCGCACGCACCGCTGCCGGGGTTCTCGGGCTCGACGACGTCGCCCGAGTCACGCACTGCGGCGGCGAGCCGGTCGAGGAGCTGTCCCGTCTGCGCCGCGAAGTCCGCGTTCGAGAGGCCGGTGGTGTTGCGCGGCGCCCACGCGAAGCCCCAGTGGTCTCGCGGCTGAGCGCTCGTCGCGCTGAAGTGGCGGAGCGCGTTCACCTGCGCGGACAGGTATGCCGCCATCTGCTCGACCGGAACCATTGTCCAGCCCCACGCGGTCTCCCGCGGCCAGGCGCCGTTCGCGAGCGGGCTGTACGTCTCCCTGCAGAAACGCACGCGCGGGCTCGATCTCGGGCGGGCCGGCACCGGCGAGCACCAGCTTGTGCTGGAGATAGTCGTTGAGGAACTCCCGGCGGTCGGCGTTCGCGACCCGGGCACCGCGTGCGCCCGGAGGTCGCCGTACACCTCCTGCGACCAGTCGCTCACGTACGTGGCCATGTCCGTCCAGAACGCCGAATCGGTGAGCCAGCCCTGGAGCGTGTTCTGGTAGACGGAGACGTCGCTCGTGCGCTGCCCGAACCCGATCACCAGGACGGCGCCGCGCGTCGGCCGGCCGCCGTCGCCGTCGTAGAGCCCGCGCAGGAGCTCCCTGACGTTGGCCCGCGCGTTGCCGTCGCCTCGGCGAACGGCGGACGTGCAGCTCGTTCAGCATCCAGCTGTCGCCGCGCGTCACGTCGTACCCGGCTTCGGCCATCCGCTGGCGGGCGGTCACGCCGGCCGTGTACCAGGACGATCCGGTGCTCGCGACCCAGCGGCTCCAGGTCGCGAAGTGGATCTCGGCCATGGCGTGGAAGTTGGGGCCGAGTGCGCGGATGCGCGACGCCTGGTCGCGCCGGAAGGTCGTCTTGTCGGCGACGAGCGGCGGAACCGAGACGTGGTAGTCCGCGCACGGCGAGGCGGTCGCCGCCAGCTTGGTCGCGAGCCTGATCCAGTCGGACGCGGCATAGAAGACCGCGCGCAGCGGCCTGCACTCCGCCGCCGCGCGCGCATGAATCGGCTTCCCCACGACGAGCTCGCGCCAGAGCTTCTCGGTCGCGGCCGGCTCGAGCGACGGGACAGGCGTCTCGCTGCCTCGCGCTGCTGTCGAGACGCTCGCGCTCCCCGCGAGGGAGACGAGGACGAGCAGTGAGAAGAGGGCGAGGCCAGAGCGCACGGCGCATCAACGTAGCGGCGGTCTGTGAGCGCTCGGTAAACCCGAGGGAGCAGCGACGCTGCCCCCTCGGGGTTGTGTGTCAGCCGCGTCCGCAGTGAACGAGCGCGTTCAGGCAGTCGTCCACGAGCTTGCGCAGCGCGCCCGGCTTCCACGCGTTCACGAAATCGGCGTGCGCCGAGTACTGGCCGCCGGAGGCGAGCGAGAAGCCCTCGCCGCCACGAGTCGGGTAGCGGTAGATTTGCGTGATCTGCGGCACCTCGACGGGATGCGTCGACGGGCAGCCGTTCCGCATCGCGTAGGCCATGTGGCTCTTGTGATCCGCGCTGTCGAGCCGCCTACCGTCCCAGCACTCCGGGAAGCGGATGTGCAGGCGGAGGAACGAGCCGCGCGTGTCCGGGCAGGTCGGCACTGTCGCCGAGCGATCCAGGCCCGACGCGAGGCCGCAGCTCCACGACGTCACGCGCATGCCCTGCGGGCTCGTCGCGGCCGCATCGCCCGCGATCACGCGCAGGTTGTTCGGGAACGGGCTCACCTCGGCGAGCGTCCCGCGCCGGTAGTAGATCGTCGCCGCCTGCGGCAGCACGGCGGTCGTGCCCTGGTAGAGCGCGGGCACCCAGTACGCGGCGGTGTCGTCGGTGCGCACACACGTCGTCCCACCCGAGCGCAACGAGCCGAAGTTGGAGAACGCGCTCGTCGTCTGGTTCCCCACGAACGTGTGCTGATGCGATGCGCCTGGCTTGCCCGGGGAGACGATCGGGTCGTCCGGCGCCTGATGCGAGAAGCGGCAGTTCTCGATGAAGTTGACGCCGACGAGGTCGGCGCGCGAAAGCGCGGCCCGCTCGTCGCCCGTCTTCGGCTTGTCTCCCGCCAGCGCCGCCGGCCCGAGCGCGGCTGCGACGACGAGGACGAGTGCCCCGATCGTGACCAACGCGATTGCTCTCACTGCGTTCCCTCCCTTTAAAGGCTTCGAGTGAATCCAGCCACCGAGCCGTTCGGGTTCTGAGAGCAATGTGTGACGGAGCAGTAAGCATTCGGTATGAACGCGGGCGCAAGAAATGGGCTCCGCGCGCATCTTCACTGGTACCACTCTGAACAGAGGAGGAATGCAATGAATCGCTCACGTCTCGTCGCACTGTTGGTCGTCGTGGCGTTCGCGCTCGTCGCAGTCGGAGGTGCGACTGCGAAGAAGCCCGCGCTCTCGGCGACGCCGGTCTTCAAGCTGAATCTCAAGACGAGTCAGGAAGTGCCTCCGGTCAAGGGCCTGAAGGCAAGCGCATCCGGAAGCGTGACGTTCGACCTCGAGCGCTCGAGTGCCGGTGCGATCACGTCCGGCGAGGTGATCTTCTACTTCAACTACTCCTTCCCGGGCGCCGTGACCATCAACGGTCTGCATATCCACCAGGAGGCGAAGGGGAAGAACGGCCCGGTGGTCGTCAACTCCGGCGTCACGTCGATCGTCGACACCGACGGTCACGGCAATGTCACGACCGTCGTGACGGGGACGTCGCCGACGACGTTGCAGGCGATCCTGGACAACCCGCGCAACTACTACGTGAACCTGCACACCACCGCGAATCCGAGTGGCGCGGTGCGTGAGCAGATGCACAACCCGCAGAAGCGCTAGGGCTCTCGTCGCAATGCGCTGCGGAGACCTCAGGTCTCCGCAGCGTCGCGACGGCGCAACGCGATGCCGGTGAGCGCTTCACGAACGATCCGGTCCGCGACGAGCGCGGTGACGTCGGCCGAGCCGACCGCGGTGGGGATCACCTCGACGACGTCCATGCCCACGATCTCGAGGCGCTGCGCCAGTTCGCGGCACGCCCACAGCAGGTCGACCGGGCTCATGCCGCCCGGCTCCGGCGTCCCCGTTCCCGGCGCGACCGACGGGTCGAGGACGTCGACGTCGACCGTCAGGAACACCGGGCCGCCACCGACAGTTGCGACAGTGCGCTCGACGACCTCCCGGATCCCGAAGTCGCGCACGTCGTGCATGAAGAACGACGTGATCCCGTGCTCGCGCTGCCACGAGAACTCGGCCTCGCCGGGCCAGTAGCCGCGCAGGCCGATCTGCACGTAGCGCTTGCCGGCGACGTGGCCGTCGCGAACGAGGCGGTACATCGGCGTCCCGTGCGAGACCTCGACCCCGAAGACCTCCGTGCCCGTGTCCGTATGCGTGTCGAAGTGGACGAGGCCGACGGGGCCGTGACGTGCGGCGACGGCGCGCACGTTCGGCTCCGTGATCGAGTGGTCGCCGCCCAGGACGACCGGGATCGCGCCGGCTGCCAGCGCTTGTCCGACGGTGAGCTCGATCTGGGCGTGCGTCGTGGCGGGGTCGGCCGGTACGACCGCCGCGTCCCCGAAGTCGACCACGCGAAGCTCCTCGAACGCGTCGATTCTCGCCTCGAGGTGAGGGCCGGGCGGGCAGCTCGCCGCGCGGATCGCACGCGGACCGAAGCGTGTTCCTGGCCGATCCGACACGAGGTCGTCGGTCGGCGCGCCCACGACGACCACGTCGAAACCGACCAGCGCGGCTGCGTCCTGCGTATACGGCATCCCCGCGTAGGTGAGCAGCCCCGCGTAGTCCGGCTTGTCGGGGAGGCCGAGCTCGCGCCAGCGCTCGAGCGGGTCGATCACTCCCCGGTTTTCACGATTGCATACGTCTTGCGCACCGTCTCGTCCACGGCCCACGTGCCCGACCAGCCGTCCGGGCAGAGCATCACGACTCCGGGTCCGATCGGGGTGACGACGCCGTCGGCGTCCGTGATCGTGCCGCGGCCGGCGACGAAGTGCATCTGCTCGTAGTAGCCGTCGCACGCGCCTCGGAACGAGCCGGGCGTGACCTCCCAGACGCCGAGCTCGACGCGTCCGTCGTCGGAGATCACCTGCCAGGACTCGTACGGCTCGCCGGCAACTGCAGTCGGCACCGCGCGTCCGGTCGCGAGCTTCGGCACCCAGCACGTCGTCGATCGTCATCTGAGCGACCCTAATGGATCAGCCGGGCACGGTCGCTGCGGGATAGCGCTCGCGGATCACGTCGACGAACGTCGCGAGCCGGTCGGCGATGTCGCTGTCGCGAATCTCGAAGACGTTCTCGGCGTTGCGCTCGCCCGAGCGCGAGAGGTTGAAGCTCCCGACGAACGCGGTGTCGTCGGCCACGACGATCTTCGCGTGCATGAAGTTGTGGAGAGAGTCGGGTGTCCACGGGATCGACTCCTTGCCGCTCCACGGGGCGCCCTCGAGGACGCTCTGGAGGAGCGGGATCTTCCACGCGCTCACGCCGTTCGTCTTCCACTGGTGGAAGACCTGATCGACCTGCGTGTCGTCGACGACGCCGGCGAGGTCGCACCGCTTCTCCTTCACGATCTCGACGAGCGTGGCCAGGATCGGGCCGGAGGTGAGCACCGGCGACGCGATGCGGATCCGGGTACGGGCCTTGCCGAGGTGCTTGGCGATCCGATGCGAGAGCGCCTCGCCGTGCTCGGGGGTGAACCATGCCCGCACCTGTGCTCCGTCGACGTCCGCGGGTCGCGGCTCGACGCTTCCAGTCCCGGCCACGTCACCCCGATTCCACAACTCCTCGAACGCGAGGTGGTACGCGTAGGCGATCTCCGTCGAGTCGACCGTGACGATGACGTTCTCCTGCCGCGACCACGAGTCGTCCGTCCAGTTCGTCGAGCCGCCCCAGACGGCCGCGCCGTCGCGGACGACGAACTTGTGGTGCATGAGGTCCGGCACGCCCGCGATGCCGCGCGTCTCGATCGGCAGCGCCTCGATCGCGTCGGGGGCCGTCTCCGGGGGTGGCGGAACGGGGATGGGGCCCGGATGCGCCACGTTGTAGAGCAGACGGACGGCGACACCACGCTGTACCGCCGAGAGCAGTGCCGCGAGGACGAGCGCGCCGGCTCCGGTCTCGAAGCGGACGTCGTAGAGGGCGAGATCGAGCGACGTGCGCGCTTGCGCGAGGAACGCGGCGACCCCGCGAGCGACGTCGGCCGGACGTTGACCTCCGTCCGTCAGCGTCTCGATCCCGATGGCCGGCTTCCCGGTCGCGGTCTCGGTCACGTCCCTGCTCCGAGGGCTTCGTCGAAGACGTCGACTACGCGCCGCTCGTACTCCGCCGGGCGCTCACGGATCGCCGCCGTGTGATCGACCTCCGGCAGCTCCCAGTGCTCGAAAGGCTCGCGCGCCACCTCGGCGTAGACCCGGTTCAGATCGAGCTCGGCAGGAAGGCTTCCTCCTGTCGCGATCAGGAGCAACGGGGTGGGGGAGATCTCCGGAACGAGATCCTTCAGCGGCTTGCCGGGCGCCGCTCCCGAGAAGATGCGGCCGGCGGTGTACAGCGTCCAGTAGAACGGTGAGGCTTCATCGAGACCGTCCAGATTGCGGTAGTCGGCGAACGAGCGAGCGGTTGCGCCGTCGGAGACAACGGCACGAAGAGTCCGATCCTCGGCGGCGACCTCTATGAGCACATCCGCGCCTGTCGAGAGGCCGAGCCCGCCGATGCGCTCCGGGTCGACGTCCGAGCGAGCACGCAGGAAAGCGAGCGCGCCGGCGACGTCCTTCGGCCAGTCCCATCCGAACGCGACCGGACTGCCTTCGCTGTCGCCACGGCCGCGCGAGTCGTACACAAGAACGCCGTACCCGTGGCGCGCAAGGAGCTCGGCGTGCCTGACCCCACCCATGCGGTCGCCTCCGCCTCCGTGCACGACGACGACGGCAGCTCGGTTGCGCGACGGCCGGTACCAGCCGGAGAGCTCGAGCCCGTCCGACGCGGTGAACGAGACCGACTCGTACGCCGCGGTCGGCGGCGCACCGATCGGCTCACGGTACTTGTGGGTTGCGACCTGTGCCGCGCTGACCGGGAAGACGAACACATAGCCGATGAGGACGCCTGCGACGACCGCGAGGACGCGGTACGCCCATCGCCGACCGCGCGTTGCCGCGCCCTCGCCGCGCTGGAGAAACGGGATCGCCAGCCCGAGCGCGACGAGCACGACCCCTGCAAGGACGGCGAGCACACCCGTGTAGTCGCTCGCTGCTGCTCCGTCGACGGAGACGTGCTTGACGTGAAGAGCGCCGTTGACGGTCGCGAGGACGCCGAATACGAGCGAGATGGCTGCGCGTAGCCCGGGCCGCAGCCGCGGAAACGCGACGACTGCTGCGATTCCAGCGGCGAGCGAGATGCCCGCCGCAATGGCGTGCTGCGACGCCGGCACTCCCGACTGCCGGTCGAGGAAGGCGTCGTCGAGGGCATGCACGAGGGCAACGGTCGTGGCGATTCGAAAGACGGCCGTCTCCCAGGTCCATCTTCGCATCACCCTCACGACCCTACTTCAGGGTGGGCTCGAAGCTGCGACTCAGGCCGTACGGGCTTGATCTCGCTGGGCGGCCTTGTGCGCCCGCTTCGCCGCCTGGTACTCGGCGAGCGCCTCGGGCGAGTCGATCTTGCCGAGGCACGGATACTCGGGAACGAGCTCCTGGGCGGCGTCGACACCGAACTGGAGCGCGAGCACCGAGCCGAGGCCCGTGATCTTCATGGCGCCGAAGCCGGGGAGGCCGCCGATCCGCTTGCGGAGGTCTGCCGCGTCGGTCGCCTCCGTCCACACGCGCTCGGCCTTCCCGTCGTACTCATCGGCGACGACGGCGCACAGCTCCTGCACGCGCTTTGCCATCGAGCCTGGGAACCGGTGGATTGCCGGCCGCTCGCGGAACACCAGCTCGAGCTCGTCCGGATCCATCGCCGCGATGGTCGTCGCGTCGAGCGCGCCGATGCGCTCCGTGAGCTTCAGCGGGCCCAGGAACGCGGTCGGCACCGTCACCTGCTGGTCGAGCGCGAATCCGATGAGGAGGGCAAGCGGCTCGTTGGCGATGAGCTCGTTCGCCTCCTGCGACTCGGTGAAGTAGAGCGCGGCGGGCACTCCTCGATAGTAGTCGCCTGCGAGAGCCTGGACGGTCAGTCTCGCGGGGCGAGCCCTCGCAGCACCTCGCGCGCGAGCTGCGCCGTGAACGTCGTGTCCAGCGGCTCGCCGCTCAGGAGCAGCCGGTAGAAGACCGCTCCGTGCAGCGCGTCGACCGCGAGCTCGAGGTCGGCGTCGTCCCGGATCTCTCCGCGCTCACGCCCACGCTCGAGCGCCTCCACCATGGCGAGGCGTCGCGCGGGCACAACGCCTCGATGGAAGCGCTCGGCGAGGTCCGGGTCGTGCTGCATGTCGGCTACGAGTCCCGCGACCACACGGCCGCCGATCGGCTGCGCGAGCACGGCCACGAGCCAGTCGAGCAGCGCACGCGCGTCCTCCTCCACGGAACCGGAGGGGGGAGGTGGATCGATCGCGTCCGACCCGCCGAGGTACGCCTCGAGCACGAGCGCGGCGCGCGAGGGCCACCAGCGGTAGATCGTCTGCTTGCCGACGCCCGCGCGCGCCGCGACGCCCTCGATCGTCAGCTCCCGATAGCCGTGCTCGACGAGGAGCTCCTGCGCGGCGGTGACGATCGCGCGATGCGAGCTGTCGCTGCGCGGGCGTCCTCGCTCGCGCAGCCCTGCCGGGGCGGAGGGCTCGCTCATCGGGGTCACCGTACCACCTAGACGAGACGTCTCGTTTCTCTGCTAGTCTCGCAAACGAGACGAGCCGTCTAGAAAAGGAGCGAGATGACCACAGAACGGGCGACTGAACGATGACGCAGCGCGTCGAGCTCGACGAACGGCGGCTCGCAACGAGCGTCCTCGTCATCGGCACCGGTGCGGCAGGTCTGCGGGCTGCGATCGAGCTCGCCGAGCGGGGCGTGCAGGTCCTCTGCGTCGGCAAGCGCCGGCGCGACGACGCGCACACGGTTCTCGCGGCGGGAGGTGTCAACGCGGCACTCGGGACGATGGATCCTGAGGACAGCTGGGAGCAGCATGCCGCCGACACGCTGCGGGAGGGGTACTGGCTCGCGGATCCGACGATCGTCGAGGTTCTGTGTCGCGAGGCGCCGGCAGCGGTCGACGATCTCGTCCGGTTCGGCGCAAATCTCGCGCGCCAGGAGGACGGCCGCCTGACGCAGCGATTCTTCGGGGCTCATCGCTTCCGGCGAACATGCTTCGCCGGCGACTACACGGGCCGGGAGATCCAGCTCGCGCTCGTGCGACGGACGGCCGAGCTCGGCGTGGCGATTCGCGACGACGTCTATGTCACGCGCCTGCTCGTGCACGACGGCCGCGTGTTCGGCGCGTACGGTTTCGACGTCGACGACGGCAGCCGCGTCGCGATCGTCGCGGACGCGGTCGTCCTCGCGGCGGGCGGGCACACGCGCATCTGGCGCCGCTCGTCCTCGCGACGGGACGAGAACACGGGTGACGCGATGCGGCTGGCAGCCGACGCGGGGTGCCGGCTGCGCGACATGGAGCTCGTCCAGTTCCACCCGACCGGGATGGTCTTCCCGGAGGAGTCGGCCGGCACGCTCGTGACGGAGGCAGTGCGCGGCGAGGGAGGAGTGCTCCGCAATGCCTCCGGTGAGCGCTTCATGGAGCGCTACGACCCGGAGCGCCTCGAGCTCTCGAGCCGCGACCGGGTCGCCCTGGCCAACTACACCGAGATCGCCGAGGGGCGCGGAACAGAGCGCGGAGGGGTGCTGCTCGACATCTCCCATCTCGCCCGCGAGACGATCTTGAGCCGGCTGCCGCGCATGTACCGGCAGTTCGTCGACCTCGCCATGCTCGACATCACGACGACGCCGATGGAGGTCGCCCCGACCGCGCACTACTCGATGGGCGGTGTCCTCGTCGACGCGGCGACGCACGGCACCGACGTCGAGGGGCTGTACGCGGTCGGCGAGTGCGCGACAGGGGTACACGGCGCGAACCGGCTCGGCGGCAACTCGCTCGCGGAGTGTCTCGTCTTCGGGCAGATCGTCGGCCGGGAGGCGGCGCGTTGGTCGACGGCGCTCGACGTCCAGGCGCGCGACCAGGCGGCAGTCGCGGCTGCCCGGGACGAGGTGGACGAGCTCCTGGGGCAGCGAGGCGACGAGTTCGCGCGCCCGCTCCAGCGGGCACTTCGCGACCTCATGTCCGAGTGCTGCGGCGTCGTTCGCAGCGAAGATGGCCTGCTCAGCGGGATCGAGCGACTCGCGGAGATCGCCGCGCGGGTCGAGACCCTCGAGGTCCGGCCCGATCTCGCCGGCTACGCGGACCTCGCGCACGCGTTCGACCTGCGCGGCTCGCTGCTGGCTGCGCGCGCGACCATCGACTGTGCGCTCGAGCGACGTGAGACGCGTGGTGCGCACGTCCGCTCCGACTTCCCGGAGCAGGATCCGCGCCTGCAGGTCAATCTCGTCTGGACGCCCGACGAAGCGGTGGCGCGAGTGCCGATCGCGCCTCCCGCGGCCGAGATTGCCGCTCTCGCCGCCGGGCCGGATGTCGACGTGGCCGGTCGACTCCTCGAGTAGCACCCGTCCCGTACCCTGGAAAGGTGGCTGCGCTCGACGTTCTCTCGCCCCGCACGAGGACGTGGTTCGAGCGCGCGTTCGAGGGGCCGACACCGGCGCAGGAGCTCGGCTGGCCCGCGATCGCCGAGGGCGGCCACGTCCTCATCCAGGCGCCGACCGGCTCGGGGAAGACGCTGGCGGCGTTCCTGCTCGGCCTCGACCGGCTGAACGAGACGCCGGGACAGGGTCTGCGGCTCCTGTACGTCTCCCCGCTGAAGGCGCTCAACTACGACATCGAGCGGAATCTGCGAAGCCCGCTCGCGGGGCTCGGCTCGAAGCTCGTCGTCGGTGTGCGGACCGGAGACACGCCGGCCGAGGAGCGCCGCCGCATGCTGCGGACTCCGCCCGACATCCTCATCACGACGCCCGAGTCGCTCTTCCTGCTGCTCACCTCGCAGGCGCGCGAGACGCTGCGCGGTGTCGAGACCGTGATCCTCGACGAGGTGCACGCCGTCGCGGGGTCGAAGCGTGGCGCGCACATGGCGCTGTCGCTGGAGCGGCTGGAAGCCCTCGTCGAGACGCCGTTCCAGCGAATCGGCCTCTCCGCGACCCAGCGGCCGATGGAGGAGATCGGCCGGTTCGTCGCGGGCACGGGTCGCGACATCCGGCTCGTCGACGCGGGCGTCCGCAAGGAGCTCGATCTCCAGGTCGTCGTGCCCGTCGAGGACATGCGCGAGCTTCCGTCGACCTCCGAGCTGTCAGTGCCTCCGCTCGCGGACGGCGTCGAGATGGGGGTCGGCGTGGAGCGGTCGAGCCGCTCGATCTGGCCGTCGATCTACCCGGCGATCCTCGAGCTCGTCCGGGCACACCGCTCGACGATCGTCTTCGTGAACAACCGGCGCCTCGCGGAGCGGCTCGCTCTGCGCATCAACGAGCTCGCCGGAGAAGAGCTCGCGCGAGCCCATCACGGCTCGCTCGCGCGCGAGCAGCGGCTCGTCGTGGAGGAGCTCCTCAAGGCGGGCGAGATCCCGTGTCTCGTCGCGACCTCGTCGCTCGAGCTCGGGATCGACATGGGCGCGGTCGACCTCGTCATCCAGGTCGAGAGCCCGAAGTCGGTCGCGCGCGGCCTTCAGCGCGTCGGCCGCGCCGGCCACGACCTGCAGTCGATCTCGAAGGGGCGGATCTTCCCGAAGTTCCGTGGCGACCTGCTCGAGTCGGCCGTGGTCGCGCGCGCGATGCGCGCAGGTGACATCGAGGAGACGCGCATCCCCCGGAACCCGCTCGACGTCCTCGCGCAGCAGATCGTCGCGATCTGCGCCGAGGAAGAGGTCACCGTCGACGAGCTCCACGAGCTCGCGCGGCGTGCGTATCCGTTCGCGGAGCTCTCCCGCGCGCAGCTCGAGAACGTCCTCGACATGCTCGCCGGCCGCTATCCGTCGGACGAGTTCGCCGAGCTGCGGCCGAGGATCGTGTGGGATCGAACGGCCGGCACCGTGCGCGGGCGCTCCGGGGCGCAGCGGCTCGCGGTTACGAACGCGGGGACGATTCCCGACCGCGGCCTGTTCGGCGTCTTCCTCGTCGACGGCGGCGGCCGTGTGGGCGAGCTCGACGAGGAGATGGTGTACGAGGCGCGCGAGGGCCAGACCTTCCTGCTCGGCGCGTCGACCTGGCGGATCGAGGAGATCACGCGGGATCGGGTGCTCGTCTCGCCGGCTCCGGGAGTCCCCGGCGTCGCGCCGTTCTGGAAGGGCGAGGGCGTCGGCCGCCCTGCCGAGCTCGGGGAGAAGATCGGCAGGGCCTCGCGCGAGCTGTCGGCGGTCTCCGACGACGCAGCGCTCGAGCGGGTCGAGAGCGACTACCGGCTCGACCCGCTCGCGGCGCGCAACCTCGTGACGTTTCTCCGCGAGCAGGAAGCGGCGACCGGCGTCGTCCCCTCCGACCGCACCATCGTCGTCGAGCGTTTCCGCGACGAGATCGGCGACTGGCGTGTGTGCATCCTCTCGCCGTTCGGCGGCCGCGTGCACGCGCCGTGGGCCATGGCGCTTGCGCGCACGTCTGCGCGATGCGCTCGATCTCGACGTGCAGTCGATCTGGTCGGACGACGGGATCGCGCTCCACTTCCCCGATGCGGACGTACCGCCTCCGCTGGCAGACATGCTGCTCGAGCCGGACGAGATCGAGGATCTGCTCCTCGGCGAGCTCGCGTCCTCGGCGCTGTACGGAGCGCGGTTCCGGGAGAATGCGGCGCGCGCGCTGCTCATCCCGCGGCGGCGGCCCGGCCAGCGCACGCCGCTCTGGCAGCAGCGGCTGAAGGCGCAGAGCCTGCTGCAGGTCGCGCGCCGCTACCCGCAGTTCCCGATCGTCCTCGAGACGTATCGCGAGGTGCTGCAGGACGTCTTCGACCTGCCCGCGCTACGCGGGATCCTGCGTGGGATCCAGACGCGCTCGCTCGCGGTCGCCGAGGTCGAGACCGTTTCCGCGTCGCCCTTCGCCTCGTCGCTTCTCTTCGAATACGTCGCGACGTACATGTACGAGGACGACACGCCGCCCGAGGAGCGGCGCGCGCAGGCGCTCTCCCTCGACCGCGACCTCCTGCGCGAGCTCATGGGCATCGAGGAGCTGCGCGAGCTGCTCGACCTCGGCGCCATCGAGCAGGTCGAGGCGTCGCTGCTGCTCGTGCCGCGGAACATCGACGACCTGCACGACCTGCTTCGCCGCGCCGGTCCGCTGCTCGACGGCGAGTACGACCGCGGATTCGCGGAGACGCTTCTGCGCGAGCGGCGTGCGATCCGCGTGCGATTGGGCGATGCGGAGCTACTCGTCGCCGTGGAGGACGCCGGGCTCGTGCGCGACGCGTTCGGTGCCGTGCCGCCCGGCGGCGTGCCACAGGTCTTCCTCGAGCCGGTCGAGCGCGCGCTGCGAGCCGTGCTGAAGCGCTATGCGAAGACGCACGGCCCGTTTACGACTGCCGAGCTCGTCTCGCGCTTCGGCATCGACGCCGAGCTCGTCGAGGTCCGAGCTCGTGGCGCTCGAGGTCGGCGACGAGCTCGTGCGCGGTGAGCTCCGCCCGGGAGGCTCGGAGCGCGAGTGGTGCGATCCGGACGTTCTGCGCCGCATCCGGCGCGCGACGCTCGCCGTGCTCCGGCGCGAGGTCGAGCCCGCGGACCAGGTCGACTTCGGGCGCTTCCTGCCCGCGTGGCACGGGATCGGGCGCCGGCAGGGCCTCCGGGAAGCGCTCGTTCCGCTGCAGGGCGTGGCGCTCCCGGCGACGCTCTGGGAGAGCGACGTGCTCCCTCGACGCGTGCCCTCGTTCCGGCCGGCCGATCTGGACGTGCTGTGCGCCTCGGGCGAGGTCGTCTGGGTCGGCGCCGGGCTCGATCGCGTCGCCCTGTACTTCCGCGACGATGCGCCGCTTCTCGGCCCGCCCTCGGCCGAAGCCGCTCCGGAAGGCGATGTCGCCGTCGCAATTCGTGCGGCGCTCGCCGAGCGTGCGCTGTTCTGGGCAGACCTCGTCGGCGCGACCGCGCTCCCTGCCGAGGACGTGCTGACCGGGCTCTGGGAGCTCGTCTGGGCCGGCGAGGTCACGAACGACTCGTGGGCGCCCCTGCGGGCCTCGCGCCGCTACGAGCTGCCGCGACCCGATCGCGCCGGGCGGCGCTTCGCACGCACGCGGCGGACGACCGCGTCGCCGACGCAGGGGCGCTGGTCGCTCGCGTCCGCGCTCTTCGCGGGGACGACGGATCGGCGAGCGCTTGCCGAGCTGCTGCTCGAGCGGCAGGGCATCGTCACGCGCGACGGGGTGCGTGGCGAGGGAATTCGCGGTGGATACGGCGCCGTGTACGCGGAGCTGAAGGCGCTCGAGACGCTCGGCGTCTGCCGACGCGGGTACTTCGTCGAAGGTCTCGGCGGCGCGCAGTTCGCGCTTGCCCGGTGCGGTCGAGCGGCTCCGCGAGCTCCGGTCGACGCGGCGCGGCGACGAACCCGAGGCGCTCGTGCTCGCCGCGGCCGATCCGGCGCAGCCCTATGGAGCTGCGCTGCCGTGGCCGCGCCGCTCGGGCGCTCGCGCGGCACGGGTCGCAGGTGCCTGGGTCGTGCTGCTCGACGGCGAGGCGGCTCTCTTCGTCGAGCGCGGCGGCCGCTCGCTCGTGCCGCTGCGCGACCCCGATCCCGACTGGCTCAGGCCGGCACTCGCAGCGCTCGTCGCCCACGTGCGTGCGGGAGGCGCGAAGCGACTCGCGGTCGAGCGCTTCGACGGCACCGCGGTCGCGGAGACCGCCGTCATGGAGCTCCTCGTGGAAGCCGGCTTCCTGGCAGGCCCGCGCCGCGCCGTCTTGCGTCCGTAACGCAGGAGAGGCGGCGTGTGCCGCGTACCGAGAGCAGTGGCTCTACGTGCTCCGCACCTGTACCCGCTCCTCCGTGGATTCGTCCTCGGCTCGTTCGTCCTGCTCGGGCGCGAGCTCGAGGAGGGAGCCGAGCTCCCGTTCGCCTTCGAAGAGCACGTCGAGCGGCGCGGGCCATCGCTGTACGAGCTGCGTCCACTCGTGCGCGCGTTCATCGAAGAGCGCGAGCCGGTGTTGCGAGCGCGCGACGACGCGCGACTCGCAGTCGAGGAGCTTCGGCGAGAGCCGGCCGCGGCGATCTTCGCGCGCGCCCATGCGGGTCAAGCGTGCGAGCGAGGACGAGGCGCTCTTCCGCACCGTTCTCCTCGGGCTCCTCATCGGAACCGCGGAAGCGTGCGGGGGCTTCGACTGGGACGACGAGGCCTTCGACAAGGCGTACGCCGAGCTGGAGGCCTCGCTCTTCGGCGAGCGACGCAGGTACGTCGCGGTCGCACCCCTGGTCGGTCTGTCGCTCGCGAAGCCGGTGGAGCTCGCGACCGGGCTCCGCCTGCGTCCGTTCGTCGCGGGCGAGCTCGCGACGCACTGGCCCGAGTCCCGCGGCCTCCTTCCTCGCGAGTTCGGACGCGCGCCCGATCGCTCTGTCGCCGTCGAGCTTCGACGAGAGCTCGATGCGGGTGAAGCTCCTCCGGACGCTTCGGCCGAGATCGCAGACGCCGTCAGCGCGCTGCGCCTGACGATGACGGCAGCCGTCGCCGCAGGCCCGGTGATGTTCGAGACCCTCGACGGACGGCCCGTTCGGCATCCAGCCGGTGCTTCCGATCGCCGCGACCCAGCCACCCGGCGAGTCGTCGCGTCTCGACGCGTTCCGTGCGCCGATCGCCGTCGACGTCCTCGCTGCGCTCGGTGACGCGGACGGCGACCCCGAGCTCGCGGACGCGCTCGATCGCTGGGAGCTGTCGCTCTTCCAGTCGGAGCCGTTTCGCAGCGAGCAGCTTCGCGTCGCGCTCGCGTCCTTGCTCGGCGAGACGTGGCCGATGCGCTGTTGCGTCCTGCTCGCAGAGGACGCGGGGTCGCGAGAGGAGCTCTACGGCGAGCTGACCGCCTTCCACGGCGGCGATGCGGCGAACCCGGCGACCACTGACGCGGTGCGCCGTGCCGTCGTCGCAGTGCTGCGCTCGCACGAGCGCGAGCGGCTCGCGCACGATCTCGACCGCGAGCTCCTCGGGCTCGACCGTCGGTCGGCTTCGCGCGCGATCGCCGTCTGACGAGACAACCGTCGGGTACAGACTTCAGCCTGTCCTCGACACCGTTTCGCCTCGAATCCGTTACCCGGAGGGAGCAGCGGCGGGCTACCGTCGAGCCGTGGACGAATCGCAGGCCGTGCTCGAACGACTCGCCCGGATCGAGAAGCTCGAGCGCGGCGGCAGCGCCACGGGCGAGCTCATCGCAGAGCTCCGGGCGCTCCTCGCAGAAGCCGAAGCGTGGTCGCGACGGGAGGGAGGTGATGCGGGAGCGAAGGCGGTTTCGGATCTCCGGAGCGCGCTGGAGCGTGACATGATCGGGAGGTGATCTCGCACTGGGACGATGCGCGGACCTGGCGCGGCGAGCGCGGCCACATCGCGGGCACGTGGTCGAGCCTGACCGGGAGCGCCTCGAAGACCGTCGGGCTGAAGCGAATCCAGATCGACCCGGGAATGTGGTCGACGCCGCTGCACCTCGAAGGCGCCGAAGAGGAGATCTTCTACGTGCTCGCCGGCTCGGGCGTCTCCGTGCAGTGGGAAGGCGAGGGCGATCCGGTCGGATACGAGGTGCGCGCGGGCGACTGCCTCGTTCATCTCGCCCTCGAGAACGCTCACACGCTCCAGGCAGGGCCGGACGGGCTGGACGTGCTCGCCTTCGGGCAGCGCACCTTCGCGAACGGGATCACCTGGCTGCCGCGCGCCGGCGTCGCGTGGCTGGGTGAGACCTGGGCGCCCGTCGGCGCCGAGGAGGATCACCCCTGGACGCGTGAGGCCGCCGCCGGCCCGCCCGAGGTCGCCGAACCGTCGCCGCGGCCGTCGAGCATCGTGCACATCCCGGACCTCGAAGCCGTCGAGCGCGACGGTGCGACCGTCGGACGGCGTGTCCGCTACCCGGGGCGCGAAGCCGGCTCTTCGCGGACGGGAATCAGGCACGCCGAGGTCTTCCCCGGCAAGCTCAACGCGCCGCCTCACTGCCACGCAGTCGAGGAGGAGATCTTCGTCGTCCTCGAGGGTGACGGCGACCTGCTGCTGTGGGGGGAGGAAGGAGTAACAGAGCATCCGGTGCGTTCCGGCTCCGTCGTCGTGCGGCCGGCAGGCACGGGCGTCGCGCACGCGTTCCGGGGCGGCGCGGACGGAATGACGCTGCTCATGTACGGAACTCGGGATCCCGGCGAGGTCTGCTACTACCCCCGTTCGGGCAAGGTGTTCTTCGTCGGGCTCGGCGTGATCACCAAGGTCAGTAAGCAGCTCGACTACTGAGGATGCGCGAACGATCTGACAGTCCGAGGTGCTTGAAGGAATCTCCGCCAGCGCCATGAAGGTGACGCAGTCATGGCGCTCTCTCGTCTGCTCCCGCGGCTCCAGCCGCGCCCCGATCCCGTCGTCGAGCCCCCTCCCGATCCCGTCGAGGACGAGCCGGTCGCGGTCGTCGATGACACGCCGCGATTGCGCGCAGTGCCGTCCCCTTCTGCAGCGCCGACCCCCGACGCCGAGGGCGCAGTGACCGCGAACGTCATCGTCCTCGCGAACCAGAAGGGCGGCGTTGCCAAGACGACGACGACCCTGAACCTCGGCGTCGCGCTCCACGAAAAGGGGCATCGCGTCCTCGTGATCGACCTGGATCCGCAGGGCAATCTCACGATGAGCCAGGGGATGAACCCCGATGCGATCGACCGTTCGATGTTCGACGTCCTCGTTCACCGCGTCCCGATCTCGGACATCATCAAGACCGTCGAGGTCGACGTGGCCGTCGCGTCGATCGACCTCGCGGGCGCCGAACTCGCGCTCTCCGCGCTCATCGGGCGCGAGCGGGCGCTCGAGAAGGCGCTCGTCGAGGTGCGCGACCGCTACGACTACATCCTCATCGACACGCCGCCCTCGCTCGGGCTGCTGACGATCAACGCGTTCGTCGCCGCCGACGGCGTCATCGTGCCGGTGCAGTGCGAGTACCTCTCGCTGCGCGGTCTCGTGCAGCTCGAGAACACGCTCGCCATGGTGCGCGAGAACCTCAATCCGAAAGTGCACGTCCAGGGCATCGTCCCGACGATGTACGACGGACGCACGCTGCATGCGCGCGAGGCGATCGAGATTCTCGAGGAGCACTTCGGCGACCTCGTCTACAAGACGCGCATCCGCAAGACCGTGCGCTACGCGGAGGCTCCGGTGAAGGGGAACTCCGTCCTCAAGTACGAGCCGACCGGGCCCGCCGCACAGGCGTACCGCGATCTCGCGAAGGAGGTGCTCGATGGCGCGCAAACGCGCGACGATGCGTGAGGGCCCGCTGGCAGAGCTCTTCCGCAAGACCGAGGCCGCACAGCGCTCGCAGGGCGAGCCGGTCGGCGCCGAGGCAGCCGTACCCGAGCCCGAGCCCGATCCCCGCGCGCAGGCAGCGCTCGACCAGACCGTCGAGCATGTCCCCGACTTCGCGAAGGACCCCGCGCCCGAGCCGCCGGTCGCCGAGGCCGCCGTTGTGGTCGCGCCCGAGGAGGAGGTTCCGACGGAAGCTGTCGCATCACGCGCCGCCGCTCGCTACTTCCAGACGATGCTCGAGCCGGCGCCGCAGCTGCACCGCGTGCCGCCGCCGAAGGGCTCCGCGTACATCGCGGCGATCCGGGTCGTCGGAGTGGGCGGAGCCGGGCTCAACGCGATCCACCGGATGATGGACGCGGGGATCGCCCAGGTCGACTTCATCGCCGTGAACACCGATCGGCAGGCGCTTGCGATCTCGGACGCACCGACGAAGATCTCGATCGGAGAGAACCTGACGCAGGGGCTCGGCTCGGGTGCCGACCCGGCGGTCGGACGCGCCGCCGCCGAGGAGGCGATGGATCAGCTGAAGGCCGCGCTGCGCGGCTCGGACATGGTGTTCGTCACCGCAGGCGAGGGTGGCGGAACCGGGACGGGTGCCGCACCGGTGGTCGCGCGGGTCGCGCGCGAGCTCGGCGCGCTCACGGTCGGGATCGTCACGACGCCGTTCCGCTTCGAGGGAACCCGGCGCCGTGCCGCTGCGGACAGCGGTGTGGAGGACCTCCGCGCGGCGTGCGACACCGTGATCGTGATTCCGAACGACCGCCTGCTCGAGGTGCTCGACCGCTCGACCTCGATGATCGACGCCTTCAAGATCGCCGACGACGTCCTGCGCCAGGGCGTCCAGGGAATCTGCGACCTCATCACGACTCCGGGCCTCATCAACCTCGACTTCGCCGACGTCCGCACGGTCATGCAGGACGCGGGCTCGGCGCTCATGGGCATCGGCTACGCGACCGGCCCGCACCGGGCGAGAGAAGCTGCGGAGCGCGCGCTCGGCTCGCCGCTCATCGACGCGGAGATCGTCCGCGCGCGCGGCATCCTCCTCTCGATCTCGGGTGGAGAGGACCTCTCGCTCGTCGAGGTCAACGAGGCCGCCGAGGTCGTGCGCCAGACGGCGACGGACGAGACGAACATCATCTTCGGCGCGACCGTCGACCCGCGTCTGACCGGCCAGGTCTGGGTGACGGTCGTCGCGACCGGGCTCGGCGGGATGCGCCGACGCGCGGGGCGGGCGGAGTTCGACATGACGCCGGAGCAGCGGCGGGCGGCCGATCCCGAGCTTCCCTCGTTCCTGAACACCGGGTAGCGACGCAGTAGCCTCTCCGGATGCGAGGAGCGATCGCAGCCGGTCATCCGCTCTCGGCCGAGGCCGGCGCGCGCGTCCTCCGCGACGGCGGCAACGCCGTCGACGCACTGCTCGCTGCTGCCTTCGCCGCGTTCGTCACGGAGGGGCCGCTCACAGGCCCGGCCGGAGGCGGCTTCGCGCTCGTGCACGAGCCCTCGGGCGAGACGACGGTGCTCGACTGCTTCTTCGAGGTTCCGACGCGGGGACTCGGCGAGATGGAGGAGCTCGTCATCGACTTCGGCGATTCCGGTACTCAGGTTTTCCACGTCGGCGAGGGCTCGGTCGCCGTCCCCGGGCTCCTCGCCGGGCTCGAGGAGATCCACGGCCGTTTCGCGAGTCGCGAGTGGAGCGACCTCGTCGAGCCGGCGATCGAGCTGGCACGCGGGGGGTTCGAGCGCGACGAGCCGCGCGCGTTCCTGCACCTGATCCTCGAGGGCATCCTCCTGCGCGACGAGGGCGGGAGCGGCATCTACGGCGACCCGGCTCGCGTGCAGACGCAGCACGCGGTCGAGACGCTCGAGCGCGTTCGCGATGCCGGCGCCGCGATGGTCGCCGAGCTCCTCCCCGAATACGCGGACGACCTTCGTACGTATCGCCCCATTCCGGTCGCTCCGCTCGAGGTCGAGGTTCTCGGGCGAGTGGTGCGCTCGACGCCGTCGCAGGGTGGCGGCGTCGTCCAGCGGATCCTCGCGCTGCTCGATGCCGCGGGCGAGCCGAGCCTCGAGGACGAGGCTCGCGCTGTCGCGGACGCCTACGGGCCACTCGGGTCGGGGCCGCTGCCCGGCACGACGCACATCTCCGTCGTCGACGAGACGGGCATGGCTGCCGCGCTCTCGTCGACCCTGGGCTCGGGATCCGGCGTTTTTCGCGGCGGCACGCAGCTCAACAACATGCTCGGCGAGCTCGACGTGATCGGCCCGCACGAGAAGGCGCCGGGCGAGCGGCTCGCGAGCATGATGACGCCGACGCTCGTGCTGCGTTCCGGCCGGCCCGAGCTCGTCATCGGGAGCGCCGGCTCCGTGCGGCTCGCCGGCGCGATCGCACAGGTCACGTGGCGCATCCTTCGCGGCATGCACGTCGACGACGCGATCCGGGCGCCGCGCCTGCATGTCGAGGGCGCGACGCTCCAACTCGAAGGCGGCTGGTCGGACGCCGAGGTGGCCGCGCTTCCCGCGACGTGGGACGTGAATCGCTGGGACGCGCTCAACCTCTACTTCGGAGGGGTGCAGGCGGTGCAGCGCTCCGCCATCCGGCACCCTCGAGGCCGCGGGAGACCCGCGTCGCGGCGGAGTCGGAGTCGTCGTCGAATGACGATCGTCCGCCGAGCCACTCCTGCCGACGCGTTCGCGCTCGTCGAGCTCGCGGAGAGCGTCGGGCGTGAGGACGGCCGCTGGATTCTCGGCACCGGCCCCTGGCGCTCGGTCTCCGACGAGCGCCGCTACCTCCGGACGATCCACCGCCATCCCGACGCGGCCGTGTTCCTGGCCGAGGACGGCGAGCGCATCGTCGGCCGCCTCTCGCTGTCGCGCGACCCCCACCCGGCGAGCCGTCACGTCGCCGATCTCGGGCTCATGGTCGCGGAGACGCATCGCCGGCAGGGAGTCGGCACGATGTTGCTCGACGAGGCCGTCTCCTGGGCGCGCGGCGCTGGCGTGGGCAAGCTCGAGCTGCACGTGTTTCCGTGGAACGAGCCGGCGCTCGGCCTGTACGAGGCGTTCGGCTTCGAGCGGGAGGGCTACCGGAAGCGCCACTACGAGCGCGGCGGCGAGCTCGTCGACGCCGTGCTCATGGCGTACTTCCTCGCGGGCTAGCGGCGCGGCTGCGGGCGCTCGCGCGCTGCGAGCACGACGAGCGTGCGGTAGACCATCCATCCCGCGCGCCCAGGTGCCGTACCGGCCGAGTGCGAGGAGCAGCGTGTCGACGGGCCGCAGCATCTCTCGGTCAGGGCTCGCCGGTGCGGAGCGGGACGATCGTCGCACCGGTCGCCGCGACCTGCTGCGGCTCCGAGGGCTCGGTCTCGGCGGGAGTGACGGCTTCGTCGGGGTCGTCGAGCGTCCGACGCGCGCGCCATCTCGGCGGCGACCGACTCCATCGCCTGCAGGCTGTCGCGCAGGCCTGCGAGGAGGTCGTCCGCGGGGCCGTCCGGCGGACTCGTCGACGCGGAGCGGTCAGTCGCAGAAGGCTCGGGCCGGTGGCCGTGGACGGCGTCGTCGAGGCGGGCCTCGAGCGAGCGCAGGGCGACTGGCCAGAGCGTCTTCGCGCGCGTGACCTCCGCCGCGACCGCTGCGACCTGCTGGTCGACTGCGTCGATCCGGCCGGTGAGCTCGGAGGCCGTCCGTGAATTCGTCTCTGTCGCCTTGCGCGTGGACGATTCGATGCGTTCGAGCCTCGCCGCGAGATCGTCGAGGGATGCCGACCCGGGCTCGGGAAGCGCGGAGAGAGCCTCGCGGATGTCGTCGACGATCGACTCGATGCGGGTGCTCGACTCCGTGAAGTGGCGATGGAGCGCCGCGAGCTCGCGCTCCTTCGCGCCCAGGCTCGTGGTGGCCGACTCGACGCCGGCCGTCAGCGAGTCGATGCGCTCGGCGAGTTGCGCGAGGGCGTCGTCCGTGTTGGTAAGGCGACCGTCCAGCTGCGCCTCGGTCACGCCGGAGCCGAGACCTGCGAGCGCCTCGACCTGCGAGCGCAACGTCCCGAGCATCGCGACCAGCTCGTCGGAGGGGCGATCCGGCTCCGACGCGCGCCGTTCGACGGTCTCCTGGAGCGACCGGAACTGCGCCTCGAGCGCGTCGATGCGCTCGTCCATTGCGTGATCCGTTGGCGTTGTCGAGAGCGCGCTCGAGATCTCCTCGACGCGCTGTCCGAGAGAGCGGAGGCTCGCGGCGAGCTCGTCGACCTGGCCCGAGCCGCCCCCTGCGCGCTCCTTCATCAGCGCTGCGACGGCGTTCTTGAGCGAGCGGAGCTCGTTGACGTCCGTCCCGGGACTCTCCGCGGATGCGCGCGCTGCCTGTGCGTGCGCGACCAGCGACTGCACCGTCTGGTCGCGAGCCTCGAGGTCGCGGCGAAGACCGGCGATCTCGCCGTCCTTCTTTGCAATCGCCGACGCGGTCGTCGCGACGGTGGACGCCAGCGTGTCGACTCGCTCCATGAGCACGTCGAGACGCGCCGTGAAGCGCGTGTCCTGCTTCGAGTCGTTCTTAGACGACGACAGCACGACTCGCCGCGCGTTCCCTCGACGCGAGCACCACGTGGTACGAGCCGGCTGGCATCTTCCCGACTATCGGAAGCGAGCGTCGGCTGCTCGCTCACTCGTCCCAGTGAGCCGGCTGCTGAAGGTCTTCCTGCCAGTTGAGCACGAACGACCGCTGCTCGAGTGTCTGCGGACAGCCGAGCCCGCGGGCGTCGGCGATTCGGCGGAGGGCGTCCTGCGGGTCGACACCGTGACGTACGAGCCAGCAGCCGACCACGACTCCCGTCCGCCCGCAGCCCGCCCAGCAATGCACGTACACGACACCACCTGCCGCGAGCTCGGCGTCGATCTCGTCGAGGATCGCGACGAGCTCCTCACGAGCGGGGATCGAGAAGTCGCGGATCGACCGATTGACGTATCGGAAAGGCTCCCGGACGAGCGACGCGTATGGCTCGAGCTCACCCTCGTGCGTGAGGTCGACGAACAGCGTCACGCCTGCGTCGACGAGATTCCGCACTTCGATCCATGCGTTCTCGGGCCCCCAGGCCGACGGATGGCGTCCGGCGATGAGGCGACCTTGCTCGATGACGGTGGGTGGACGCACGAAGGCGAAGTGTGCCGACGGCCTGCTACCCCGTCCGAGGGGAGCGTCTCATTCGGCAGCGAGCCGGTGCCGATAGCGGTGGCATGGCGTCGCCTCCCACGTCCGCGACCGAGCTTCGCGATCACGCTCTCCTCCTTGCGTCAGAGCACGGCGTCGATCCAGATGCCTGGTACGTGCGGGTGCTCGAGGAGGAGCGAAAGGAGGGCCTCGAGCCCGATCTCGGCGCGCTCGTGCGAGCCTATTGGGAGCTTCAACGTGTCACCGGGCGTGCCGATCTCACGGACACTTGGCGCGCGCTCGCCGACCAGCTCTGGGCCGGCGAGGCGGCCTGAAGCCCAGCTTCTCGGGTCGAATCGAGACGGCCGACGACCGCGGTAAGGTGGCCGTCCCGTGGCCGCTCCGCCCTTCGTCCACCTCCACGTCCATTCGGAGTACTCCATCCTCGACGGGGCGTGCCGGATCCCGGATCTCGTTGCGAAAGCTGCACGCCTCGAGATGCCCGCCGTCTCGCTGACGGACCACGGCTCGCTCGCAGGTGCGGTGCAGCTGTTCAGGGAGGCAAAGAAGGTCGGCGTGAAGCCGATCGTCGGCTGCGAGGTCTACGTCGCCGACGACCGCCGCGCGCAGACGAAGGGGTATGCACACCTGACGCTCCTGGCCGAGTCGAACGAGGGCTACGCGAACCTCATCAAGCTCTCCTCGCTCGGCTACCTCGAGGGGTACTACTACAAGCCGCGGGTCGACTGGGAGCTCCTCGAGCGCCACGCGAAGGGCATCGTCGCGCTCTCGGGCTGCCTCTCGGGCCGCGTCTCGCGCGCGCTCTCCGAGAGCCGCCCGAAGGATGCGGCCGGTGACCTCGATCGGCTCGTCCAGATCTTCGGACGTGACTCGACGTACGTCGAGATCCAGAACGCGGGGCTCTCCGAGCAGCACGAGATCAACCCACAGCTCATCGCGCTCGCGGCCGAGACGGGGCTCCCGCTCGTCGCGACCGGCGACGTCCACTACCTCGACGCCGAAGACGCGTTCGCGCACGAGGCGCTCCTCTGCATCCAGTCCGGCGACACGCTGAAGAACCCCGCGCACTGGCGCTTCGACACGAACGAGTTCTTCTTCAAGACGCCGGAGGAGATGGCCGGTGACTTCCCCGGCCTCGAGGACGCGATGGCGCGCACGCTCGAGGTCGCCGAGCGCTGCAACGTCGAGCTCGAGCTCGGCCGCATCCTGCTTCCGACGTTCCCGGTGCCCGAGGGGCGCGACTCGTTCGACTACCTCGTCCAGCTCTGCGAACAGGGCCTGGGGCGCCGCTACGACAAGGTGACCCCGGAGCTGACCGAGCGGCTTCGGTTCGAGCTCAAGACGATCAAGGAGATGGGCTTCGCGGACTACTTCCTCATCGTCTGGGACTTCATCCGCTTCGCGAAGGGCAACGGCGTGAGCGTCGGACCGGGCCGTGGCTCGGCCGCCGGCTCGATCGCGGCGTACTGCCTCGAGATCACGGACGTCGACCCCATGCGCTACGGGCTCCTCTTCGAGCGCTTCCTGAACCCGGCCCGCAAGGACCTGCCGGACATGGACATCGACTTCTCCGTCGCCGGGCGGGACCGCGTCATCAACTACGTCGCCGAGAAGTACGGTCGCGACCGCGTCGCGCAGATCATCACCTTCTCGACGATGGCCGCACGCGCGGCAATTCGCGACGCGGGCCGCGTGCTCGACATCCCGTACGGCGTGGTCGACCGCATCGCGAAGCTCGTCCCGGAAGGGCCGGGGCAGACGCTCGCGGCAGCGCTCAAGCCAGGGGCAGAGCTGCGACAGGCGGTCGACTCCGACCCGGTTGCGAAGGAGATCATCGACCTCGCGCGCCCGCTCGAAGGGCTGACCCGCGCCGACTCGATCCACGCGGCGGGCGTCGTCATCGGCGCGCAACCGCTCATCGAGGTCGTGCCGCTCCAGCAGAAGGGCGCCGACTCGGAGATGGTCACGCAGGTCGGCATGAACGACGTCGTCGACCTCGGCCTCCTGAAGATGGACTTCCTCGGGCTGCGCAACTTGGACGTCATCGACAAGGCAGTCGAGCTCGTCGGCGGCGTGGACATCGGCGCGCTCCCGCTCGACGATCCGAAGACGTACGCGATGCTGGCGCGCGGCGACTCGACCGGCGTCTTCCAGTTCGAGTCGTCGGGGATGCGCGAGGCGTTGCGCTCCGTCAAGCCGACGGAGTTCGAGGACCTGATCGCGCTCGTCGCCCTCTACCGCCCCGGGCCGATGGGCTACATCCCGATGTACGCGGCGCGGAAGAACGGTCGCGAGCAGGTCTCGTTCGCCGACACGCGGCTCGAGGCGATCACGGGCCAGACGTACGCGATCTGCATCTACCAGGAGCAGTACATGCAGATCGCCAAGGAGCTCGCCGGGTTCTCACCCGCCGAGGCGGAGACCCTGCGCAAGGCGATCGGCAAGAAGATCCACTCGCTCATGGCGTCGCTCAAGGATCAGTTCCTGGCGGGCTGCGCCGAGAACACGGTCGCGCCCGCCGTCGCGCAACAGCTGTGGAAGGACATGGAGTCCTCGCAGGACTACTCCTTCAACAAGGCTCATGCTGCCTGCTACGCGCTCATCGCCTACCGCACGGCGTGGCTCAAGGCGAACCATCCGAAGGAGTACATGGCCGCGCTCATCTCCTCGGTGATGAACACGAAGGATCGCGTGCCCTACTACGTCAACGCCTGCCGCGAGATGGGCATCGACGTCCTCCCGCCGGACGTGAACTCGTCCCAGCAGGACTTCGCCGTCGTCGGCGGCGTCATCCACTTCGGGCTGAACGCGGTGAAGAACGTGGGGGAGGCTGCCGCAGAGGCCATCGTTCGTGTCCGGGCGGAGGGTGGCCCGTTCGAGTCGATCTGGGCGCTCACCGAGCGCGTCGACCCGCAGATGCTCAACAAGCGCGCGCTCGAGTCGCTCGTGAAGTGCGGCGCGCTCGACTCCACCGGAGCGACCCGGCTGGGCATGCTCACCGCGCTCGAAGCCGTGCTCGGACACGGGCAACGCACCTCGGCCGACCGGCTCGCGGGCCAGGCATCCATCTTCGACGGTGCCTTCGGCGACGACGAGCAGTCGGTCGAGGTCAAGCACCCGACGCTCGCGACGACGGAGTTCGACGAGCGCGAGCTCCTGCGCCTCGAGAAGGAGACGCTCGGCCTGTACGTCTCGGAGCATCCGCTCGAGCGCGTCCGAGCGGAGCTCAGGCGGAAGACCGACTGCGCGCTCACGGACCTCGAGCGCAAGCGCGACGGCGAGTTCGTCACCATCGGCGGCATCGTGTCGGGCATCAAGCAGGTGACGACGAAGCGCGGCGAGCCGATGGTCTTCGTGACGCTCGACGATCCGACCGGTAGCGCCGAGGTCGTCGTCTTCAACTCGACGTACGCAACCGCGCGCGAGCTCCTCGAGCCCGACCGCATCCTCGTCGTGAAGGGTCGTGTCGACCACAAGCAGGCAGGCGAGACGAAGCTCGTCGCGAGCGAGGTGAGCGCGTTCGAGGCCGCTGTGATTCGCCGCGAGGTCCGTCTTCGCATCGACGCGCGGCAGGCGCCGGCCGGAATCGTGCGCGAGCTCGCGTCACTCGTCTCCGACTTCCCGGGCGACGCGCCGGTCTACCTCGCGCTCGAGACCTCGCTCGGCGAACGCACGCTCGCACTCGGCCCCGAGTATCGGGTGAAGCCGGAGGCCGACTTCTTCGCCGAGGTCAGGGCCCTGCTCGGCGAGTCGTGCGTCGCGCTGAGCTAGGTGACCGTCAGCTCTGCGGCGTTCGCGACAGGCGCTCGGCCACGCAGGTGAGCACCTTCATCGCGATCGACGGCATCGTCGCGCGACCAGCTGCCGGAAGTCGCGATCGGTGATGACGAGCGCGCGCACCGGCGATGTCGCGGTGACCGTGGCAGTGCGGGGGCTGTCCGTGATGAGGGCGATCTCGCCCAGCCAGTCGCCGGGACCGAGGTCGGCGATCTTCTTGCCCTTCCTCGTCACGTCGGCCGTTCCGTCGATCAGGACGAAGAACTCCCGACCCGGGCGGCCTTCGCGCGTCAGGACCGTCCCCTGCCGGAGGTCGATCTCGTCCGCGGTCTTGGCAAGCGCGCGCAACTCGTTCTTCGAGCAGCCCGCGAAGAGCGGAACCGATCTTCAGCAGCTCGATCTTCGCGTCGCGGCGGAGCGCCATCGGGCAATCCTAATCGTTCGGTGACCAACGCGACCGCTTGCTGAGTCAGCCAGCGGAGAGTAGAATCCGCCCGCGCGAATCCTGGGGTCATCACTTCGCGAGGGGGTCTCAACTGCGGACTGAGGAGAGGGCATGACGAAGCACGTACGTTCCAGCTACCGCCGGCACCGCCGGGCGACATGGGGGCTGGCGGCTGCTCTCGTACTTGCAATAGCCGCGTTCGCGATTCCGATCGCGAGTGGCGCTGGGGAGAAGACGTTCACCCTGGCCATCTCGCCGACCTGTCTTCCCGCGGCGAGCACGACGGTCACGGTGAAGAACACCTCGAGTCCCCAGACGCTCGGCTCGATCCAGATCTACTTCCCGGCCAAATCGATCCAGTCGCCGCCGTCGGGTTGGACGCTGACGTCGGACGCGACGAGTGAGCACTTCAGCGGCCGGCGGGACATCCTGGCCCGCAACAACTTCAATCTGGCCAGCGGTGCGACCACCACGGTAGTGGTCCCGCTGAAGTCGACGGCGCCGCCGGGTGAGGTGTCCGCGAAGGGTAAGCAGTCGAACAACTTCAACGACTCGGGCGGCGGCGCGAACCTGTTCGTGCGAGATCCGTCGCAGACCTCGTGGCCGCAGCTGGTGAGCTGCGTCACGATCGAGGGGCGGGTCTATCACGACCGCGACCAGAGCGGTGCGTTCGCCGCGAATCCTCCCAACCCGGCGACGGCCGACATCAAGAAGCCGGGATGGACCGTGACCCTGCAGCGGCAGACTGGCCCGACGACGTTCACCCCCGTCCTCGCGACCGACGTCTCCGATGCCGACGGCCTCTACGACTTCAAGACCGCGGCCGGAAGCACCTACCGGCTCTGCGTGAAAGCACCGGTGCCCCCGCCCCCAGCGCCGGACCACGCGATCGCGTGGGCCGTGCGGCAGATCGTTCCGCCCGTCACGCTGGTCAGCGGCTGTGGCCTCATCACGCCCTCGAGCCCGTCCTCCCGAGGGATTTCGGTTGCCCTCACGACTGCGGGCGCGAGCGGGCAGGACTTCGCCGTCGTGCCCGTGACGGTGCTCGACTTCGACGGCGGGGACACCGCCGGCTCGGGGAACTACGTCGTCACCGCGGGCGGTGACTCGGACAAGGTCGCGCAGCACTACGTGCAGGAGACGTGGACGAGCAACGGTCGCCCATTCTTCGTCTTCGCGCCGATCAACAAGTGCACGGGCACGAACTGCGGGCAGATCTATCTGCTCGAGCACCTGCAGGGGTCAATCGCGCAGAGCGCTCTCGGGGCGACGAAGCAGGTCTCGTTGGTGTACGACGACACGGAGCCGTTCCAGATCTTCAATCCGATGTCCTACTGCCTCCGGGATCCGCGCGGCGCGACTGCCACGGATCTGCTCACGGAGGACGTGCTGCCGGCGGGCGAGACATCATGCATCGTCGAGGGCCGCCAGAAGGTGCGCGGCAACGGTACGCTCGCGGGCGCGTTCGTCGACTTCGAGTTCTTCGTCTACTCGAACTACGATGGCGGGCGAGGCATGGGATAGAGCTCGACCGGGCGAGCGTCATGTCCATCAGGCATCGTCGCCCACCGAAAGACTCGCATCGACGCGCTGCATGAGGCTTTGTGCCTCATGCAGCGCGGCGTCCGCCTCGGCCTTTCGACCCTCCAACCGCGCGAGTCGCTCCAGCGTGAACAAGGCTTGAGCCTCCTCGTAGACGAGCCGTTGCTCTCGCGCGACCGCCACGGCGCTCGAGAGCTGCTCGCCGGCCCGCGCGAAATCGCCCTGCTCAATCAAGGCGGTGGCCGCGATGCGGGCAATCGGCGCTCCGAGGGGCGATGAGTCGTCGTCCAGGAGCCGTCTGGCCTCGGTGAGCTCGGAGAGGGCGCGGTCGGGCTCGCCGCTGCGGATGATCGCATCGGAAAGGTGAATCCAAGCCTCGACCGCCATGCCGACGTCCCCGATCGACCGCGCCTCTTCCGCGAGACTCGTGAGATCGCTGACCGCGGTCGGCAGATCGCCGCTCGCGATGGCCAGTCGCGCGAGCTGGATCTCGCAGAAGACTGCGGCGTAGACGTACTCGGACGCGCGAAGCGTGTCGCGCGCGTCGGTCAAGACTGCCCTGGCATCGTCGTGTCTGCCTCGAACGACGAACACCTCGCCGAGGTTGGCGGCCGCGTAGGCCGCCTGCGTGACGTCGCCTACGCGCTCGAACTCCTTGCGCGCGTTTTCGTACAGTCGCGCAGCCTGGCCCCAGCGTCCCTGCGCGTAGGCCTTGACGCCGAGGTTCATCTCCATCACCGCGGCCGACCTGGCGGCGCCGAGGCCTCGGAACATCTCCAAAGCCTTTTCTTCATAGACGGCGTTCTCCGGCTCGCCGATGAAGAGATAGCCGCCCTCGAGGGCCGAATACGCTCGGGCGAGTGCGACGCTCGGCCCGAGCGGTTCTGCGTCCGCCACGACCTTGCTCGCGATGGCGATGGTGTCCCGCGGGCGCCCTTGCTGCAGATGAATGTACGCCCGGCGGGCCAGGAGGCTGTTCGCAGCATGCTTGGCCGCGAGGGTGGTACAGGGTTCGATCCTCTTCAGCCCTGCGGTGATCTCCCGTAGCGCGGTGCTGTACGAGCCGAGACGAGCCCACGCGAACGCGCGCTCCTCGTAGAGCTCGGCCTGTCCCACGGGATCGTCCTTGAGGAGCGTCGTAGCGCTTCTCAGCGCGTCGATCGCTCCGCGGTAGTCGCCTGCCGCGTCGCGCACCTCGCCGAGCGCACGCCAGGTCCGCGCGAGCTCGGCGTCTACGAGGTCATCGACCTTGGAGCTCACCTCGATGGCGCGCTCGTAGAAGCTCGCCGCGTCGGCGTTGGCATAGACCTCACGCGCAAGATCGCCAGCGAGGCATGAATATGTCCATGCCTCCGCCCAGCGGCCGGCATTGGAGT
>CAWGJJ010000001.1:0-87815 GCA_963822885.1 uncultured Gaiellaceae bacterium | reverse complement strand
GCGCGCGAGGTGCCGAGCTGTCCGTCGCGCCTTGCAGTGGGGCCGCCAGCGCGCTGCCCGAGGCCGGCGTGCTCTTGTCGGCTTGAGCTTCGAGCGACTGCGCACGGTCGCGCTCGGCGACCGATACGGACACGGGGGCATCGGACCGCGCGAGCCCGAGCACGCCGGCGCTCGCGAAGGCGAGCGCAGCAGCGGCTGGAACGGCGACGAGCAAGCCGCGCCGCACCGGGAAGCGCCAGTTCGTTCGCGCTGCGCGAGCAGGTCTCTCTGCCGCGATCTCGCGGACGCGGGCCCGCAGCGCGAGCGGAGCCGACGGGCGCGAGGCACGCAGCTCGTGGATCAGGTCAGGCGACGACGTCATGGTCTCTCATCCTCTCTTCGAGCTTCGAAAGCGCGCGACTCAGCCTGGTCGAGACGGCGGTCGCGGAAATCCCGAGCGAGACGTGCGGTCTCCTCCGAGTCCAGGTCGAGAACGATGCGCAGTGCGACGACCTCGCGTTCGCCGGCACTGAGCGCCTGCAGGCTCTCTTGTAGCTCCGCGGAGAAGCCTTCTCCGAACGAGCTCGGCGTCGCCGCGGCGTTCGGACGCCTCGGCACGCTCCTCGCGCTTGCGGCGTCGCGCATCGGCGCGAAACCAGTCGAGCGCGGTCGAGCGTGCGATCGCGAGAAGCCACGCGCGAGGTGTTCCTCTGCCGGGATCGAACCGGCGCCACTTCTTGAAAGCGGTCTCGAACGTCTCGCCCGTCAGGTCCTCAGCGACCGCCCAGTTCTTCGTGAGATAGAGCAGGTAGCCGTAGACGTCGTCGAGGAGCTCTTCCGCGACCGCTGCGAAGCTCGGAGGGGCCGCATCGAGGGGACGGGGTGTGTCGAAGGTCACCGCGTGCACGCTCTCTGTACGCCGCGGAACCCCGCGGGCGTCACGTCGCGTGCGCCTGTTCGAACAGCACCTCCCACCGGGCGGTGAGCGCCACGAGCTCGTCGCGTGCCGCGCGGTGTGCGCCGAGGACGTCCATGTTCGTCCAATCCTCGGCGAGCTTGCGCTCGAGCTCCGCGATGCGAACCTCCACGGCAGCGATGTCGGCTTCGAGGCGCTCGAGCTCGGAGGGTGTTCGCTTCGCGCGTCTCGGCCGGGCCGGCTTCGCTGCACGAGCGGGCTCGGGCGCTGGGGGCTGCTCGACCACCTGAACCGATGCGCTGCGCTCGCGCTCCATGTCGGCCCAGCCCCCGTCGTAGGAGCGCAGCGCGCGGTCCTCGATCGCGACGATCCGGTCGGGAACCGCGTCGAGCAGCGCCCGGTCGTGCGAGACGAGCAACACGGTCCCGGGAAACGCCTCGAGGGCGGCTTCGAGCGCCTCGCGCGACTCCACGTCGAGGTGGTTGGTCGGCTCGTCGAGAACGAGGAAGTTCGCGCCCGACGCGACGAGGAGCGCCAGCGCAAGGCGTCTGCGCTCCCCGCCCGAGAGCGCCGTGACCGAGCGCTCGTGCGTCTCCCAGCCGGAGAAGAGGAAGCGACCCAGGAGCTTCTGCGCCTGCGGGCGGGGCAGCCCCGTCGCGGCGGCGGTCGCGTCGAGCACCGACCCCGACTTGGGCAGCTCGAGCGCGTGCTGCGAGAAGTAGCCGGGCACGACGCCATGGCCGAGCCGGATCGTCCCGTGCTCGAGTGGGTGCGCTGCGAGCAGCGCGGCGAGCAGCGTCGTCTTCCCCGCACCGTTGGGACCGACGAGCCCGACCTTCTCGCCACGCTCCACGACGATCGTCGCGCCGTCCAGCAGCCGTTTCTCGCCGGCGGACAATCCGACGTCGTCGGCCTCGAGGACGATCCGTCCGGTCCGCGGCGGGTCGAGGAACTCGAACCCGAGGGAGCGGCGCTTCGTCGTCAGCGACGCGACCTCCTGGCGCGCCGCCGAGCGCTCCTTCTCGAGGCGTGCGATCTGCGTGAGCTTCGCCTGTGCCTGCTTCGCCTTGGACTTCTTGTACCGGAACCGCTCGACGAAGCGCTCGAGCCTTTCGATGTCGACCGAGACGCGCCCTGCCGTCTTCCCGGCTGCAGCGGCCCGCGCTGCTTTCTCCTGTCGCCACTCGTGCCACGGGCCGGAGAAGTAGTGCGCGCCGCCCGGCGTGAGCTCGAGCACGGACGTCGTCACCGCCTCGAGGAACCAGCGGTCGTGCGCGACGAGGATCACGGCCGCGTCGATGGTCTCGAGCTCGCGCTCGAGCCATTCGAGGTTCTGGACGTCGAGGTGGTTCGTCGGTTCGTCGAGGAGGAGCAGATCGGGACTGCCCGCGAGCGCGCGCGCCAGGGAAGCGCGCGTCAGCTCGCCGCCGGAGAACGTGCCGAGCGGGCGGTCGAGGTCGCTCTCGACGAAACCGAGCCCGCGCACCGCAGCCGCCGCACGATCGCGCCACGCCCAGCCGCCAGCGTGCTCGAGCCGCGCCTGTGCCTCGGCGTAGCGGCGCAGGGTCGTGTCGTCATGTGCGCCCTCGGCCATCGCGGTCTCCAAGCGCCGGAGCTCGTCCTCGACTTCGAGCAGGTCGCGAGCGCCCGACAACGCGTACTCACGCAGCGTGATGTCGAACTCGAGCGGCGGGCGCTGGTCGTGGAGCGCGACCCGCGTTCCCTTCGCGAAGGCGAGCTTTCCGCCCTGGATGGACGTCTCGCCCGCGATAGCGCGTAGCAACGTCGTCTTGCCGGCACCGTTCGCCCCGGCGAGCGAGAGCCGATCCTTGCGGCCAACGGTGAACGAGACGTTTTCGAACAGCGGATCGCCGGAGAACTCCTTGCGCAACTCCGACGCGATGAGCACGGCCATGACGGCCGAAGGGTAGTGCGGCCTGCTGCTAGGCGGTCTGCGGCGTCTTCGCCACGAGGTGACGGGCTGCTGCAGCGATGTGCTCGGCGTCGATGCCCGCGCGTGCGAGGAGCTCTTCGGGTTTCCCCGACTTGGGCATGTCTCGCACGGCGAGCTTGACCACGTGTGGCGGCTCGTCCATCTCCGCGAGTGCCGCGAGAACGGCATCGCCGAGTCCGCCTTCGGGCCAGTGGTCCTCGACCGTCACGAGCCGCCCGCCCGTTGCCTCGGCCGCCGCACGGAGCGTCTCGTCGTCCAGGGGCTTGATCGAGTAGAGGTCGATGACGCGGGCGGCAATCCCTTCGTCTGCGAGCGCGTCGGCCGCCTTCAGCGCCTCGTGCACGGTGATGCCGGCGCCGACGATCGCTACCTCGTCGTTCTCGCTCGAGCGCAGGACGCGGCTGCCACCGATGTCGAACTCCTCGTCGGGCGAGTAGAGCACCGGCGTCGCGGGTCGAAGCGTGCGGAGGTACGAGATCCCCTCCGTGTCGGCCATCGCGGCGACGAGCTTCGCCGTCTGGTTCGCGTCACAAGGATGGAGCACGGTCGATCCATGGATCGCACGAAGCGAGGCGATGTCCTCGAGCGCCATCTGCGACGGGCCGTCCTCGCCGATCGAGACGCCGGCGTGCGAGCCGCAGAGCGAGAACGTCGCGCGGCTGATCGCCGCCATGCGCACGAAGTCGTACGCGCGTGAGAGGAAGGCCGCGAACGTCGACGCGAACGGTCGCCAGCCGACGGCTTGGAGTCCGACGGCGGCGGCGACGAGCTGCTGCTCCGCGATGTACATCTCGAAGTAGCGCTCGGGGTGCGCCTTCGCGAAGGTCTCGGCGAACGTGGAATTGGAGACCTCGCCGTCGAGCACGACGACGTCGGGACGAGCGGCACCGAGCGCAGCGAGCGCGTCGCCGTACGCCTTGCGTGTCGCGACCTCGGTGCCGAGCTCGTAGCGAGGGAGCTCGAGGGTTCCGCCCGCCGGCTTGTGGGAGACGGCCGCTTCGGGCTTCGCGATCTCGATGCGAACGTCCGAGACTCCACCGAGCTCGGCGATCGCAGCGTCCGGGTCGTCGAACGGCTTGCCGTGGTAGCCGTTCTGGTTCTCCACGGCCGCGACGCCCTTCCCCTTCATCGTCCTCGCGACGAGAACCGTCGGCTTCCCCGTCGTCGCGACGGCCTGACCGAGCGCGGCGTCGATCGCGTCGAGGTCGTGGCCGTCGAGCGGGATCGCGTTCCACCCGAAAGCCTCCGCGCGGGCGACGTACGTGTCGAGATCCCAGCCCACCATCGTCTCGCCACGCTGCCCGAGCCGATTGACGTCGATGATCGCCGTGAGGTTGTCGAGCCCGAAGTGCGCGGCGTGCTCGAACGCCTCCCACATCGAGCCCTCGGCCATCTCGCTGTCGCCGCACAGCACCCACACACGGCTCGGCAGGTGCTCGAGGTGCTTCGCGGCGAGCGCCATCCCGACGCCGATCGGGAGACCCTGACCGAGCGAGCCCGTTGCGACGTCGACCCACGGGATGGCAGGTGTCGGATGGCCCTCGAGCATGCTTCCGAGTGTCCGGTACTCGAGGATGTCTTCGTCGGAGACGGCGCCCGCGGCGCGGAAGATGGCGTAGAGCAGAACCGATGCGTGGCCTTTCGAGAAGACGAGCCGGTCGTTCGCGGGGCTCTTCGGATCGGCGAAGTCGAAGCGGAGGTACCCGTCGACGAGAACGGCCGCGAGGTCGGCTGCGGACATCGAGGACGTCGGGTGCCCGGACTTCGCGGCTGCGCTCATGCGCACGGAGTCGACGCGGAACTGCCGCGCCAGCTCTCGCCGTCTCTCGGTGGCCGTCACGCGGCCATTCTACGGCGGTGCTCCACCCGGTAACGTTGGAGCGTGGCGCGCAGCAGATTGCACGAGCTGTCCGAGCACGGCGTCAGCGTCTGGGTCGACTCCCTGTCGCGCGAGACGCTCGAGACGGGAGAGCTCGCACGTCTGATCGACGAGGACGCCGTCGTCGGTGTCACCTCCAACCCGACGATCTTCGAGAAGGCGCTGTCGACCGGCGACTGGTACGACGAGCAACTTCGCGCAGAGCTCGAGCGCACGGACGACACACGCGAGGTCTTCTTCGCACTCGCCGTCGAGGACATCAAGCGCGCGTGCGACCTCCTGCGACCGGTGTGGGAGCAAACCGAGGGCGTGGACGGATTCGTCTCGCTCGAGGTCGATCCCGACCTCGCGTACGAGCGCGACGCGACCTTCGAGCAGGCGAGGCTCCTGACCGAGCTCGTCGATCGACCCAACCTCTTCGTGAAGATCCCGGCCACCGTGCCCGGACTCGGGGCGATCGAGGACTCGATTGCGGCCGGGCGCTCGATCAACGTGACGCTCATCTTCTCGCTCGAGCGCCACGCGGCCGTCGCCGAGGCCTACGTGCGTGGCCTCGAGCGCCTCGTCGAGGCCGGTGGCGATCCGACGCACGTCGCGTCGGTCGCGAGCTTCTTCGTGTCGCGGGTCGACACCGAGGCGGACCGGCGGCTCGAGGAGGTCGGTAACCAGGATCTGCAGGGACGGCTCGCGGTCGACAACGCCAAGCTCGCGTACCAGCACTACCTCGACGTGTTCTCCGGGCCACGTTGGGATGCGCTCGCCGCCGCGGGTGCGCGCCCGCAGCGCTGCCTGTGGGCCTCGACCTCGACGAAGAACCCCGCCTACCGCGACGTCCTCTACGTCGAGGAGCTCATCGGCCGCGACACGGTCAACACGATGCCGTTCGAGACGATCGCGGCGTTCCAGGATCACGGCGAGTCACGCGAGACCCTCACCGTCGGCGTCGACGACGCGCGGGCACTGCTCGCCGAGCTGGAGGCCGCTGGCGTCGACTACGACGACGTCACGGACACGCTCGAGCGGGAGGGCGTGCAGAAGTTCTCCGATTCGTTCGCGTCGCTGCTCGAAGGCATCGACGCGAAGCGCGCCGTCCTCGCGTAGGCGCGAGCTATACCTCGCCCTAAGTCGGCAGCGCCGCGAGCAGCTCGTCGTGGATGAGCCCGTTCGACGCGACGGCACTGCCACCGTCGATGCGGGAGACACCGTCGGCGTCCGAGAAACGGCCGCCGGCCTCCTCGACGATGACCTGCATCGCCGCAAGATCCCATTCGCTGACGCCCAGAGCGTCGACCGCGCCGTCGACGGCCCCTTCGGCGACGAGCATGTACGACCAGAAGTCTCCGAAGCCACGTGCGTGCCAGGCGCGGCCTGCGATCGCGGGTACGGCATTCTCGATCGCGAACGACAGCACGGACTCCTCGATAGTCGCGATGGCGGAGACATGCACCCGCTCTCCGTTCGCGAACGCGCCGATCTCCCGCTCGGCCCACCAGCGGCGCGCGAGTGCCGGCGCGGAAACGACGCCGACTTCGACGACGCGGTTCACCTCGAGAGCGATCAACGTCGCCCACACCGGGATGCCGCGCGCATAGTTTCGAGTCCCGTCGATCGGGTCGACGATCCATCGCCGCGACCCCGTTCCCTCCGCGCCATGCTCCTCTCCCAGGATCGCGTCGCCCGGGCGCTCCTTTTCGAGGATGCGACGGAGTTCGGTCTCGACCGCGCGATCCGCCTCGGTCACCGGTGTCAGATCCGGCTTCGTCTCGATCGCGAGGCCCGAGCGAAAGTGCGGAAGCGAGATCGCGTCGGCCGCGTCGGCCAGTCGGAGCGCAGAGCTCGAGGTCGGGGCTCACGCCACCGACCCTAGCGCCGCTATCCGCCGGAGATGCGGAAGGTCGGGCGCACGACCTTCACCGCGACGGGCGCCGACCAGGTCATCGCCGGCGTGCCCACCTGCGCCGCGTTGAGTCCGCGGATGCGGTAGTACCAGAGACCGGAGCTCAGCTGGAGCACGGACGACGTCGCGTACGTGAGCGCAGATCCGCGCGACCGCCACGGGTACTTGCTGCGTGACCACTGCACCTCGTATGCCGTTGCACCCACGACCGGGCGCCACGAGACGAGCGGTGTCGAGTAGACGATCGGCCGCGAGCCGGCTTGCGCGAGGAGACGGCCCTTCGGCGAGAGGCCCGAGACGTACGGGGTTCCCGACGTCGTGATGACCGGACGCGACTCCTTGCCGAAGCTGGCCATGCGACCCGACTCGCATGCGTCCTGCGGCGACTCGGCGTCGTAGTACGTGAACGTGCCGCTCTCGTCGACGATGATCCCCACCGGCACGACCGTCCAGAAGTAGCGCGTCGACGACGTATCGACATCGGGAAGGTCGACGCGAACGCGATCGTCTGCACCGAACGTCTCGCTCGCGGTCATGGGTGTCCCGTCTGCCATGTACGTCTTCGCGGTCTCGGACTTGGCGCTCGGGAGGATGCCGGCGAGCGCGACGTCGAGCTCCTCCTGACTCGTCGGAAGCTTGAGCGGGCCCGAGATGCGCGGCGCGTACGCCGGTCCACCGACGACCGAGCCGCGGAAGACGACGTTCACACAGTCACGATCGGTGAAAGCGTACGCACGGAACAGCCGATACTCGCGGCCGTCGATCCCCGTGTCGCCGCCGAAGGTCATCGCCGGCATCAACTGGTGTGCCGCGGCTTTCGAATCGGTGCTGACGGCGTCGGAGAGCGCTGCGCGGATCTGCAGCTTGCCTGCCGCCCACCCGGGATTCTGTGTTGCGTACGTCGGGCTCCAGGGCCCGTACGAGACTGCGGGCAGGCCGTTGGGGAGGGCACCGACGACCTGCCGCACGGGACGGACGCGCCAGCGCACGAGCTGCCACCAGCTGTCCTCGAGATGGAACGTGTAGAGCTCGCGCTGGTCGGCGACATTCGTGTGCGTCCTCACGACCTTGCGGATGTCCGGGTACCAGACGTCGTACGCAGTCGCGCCCTCGACGGGCTTCCAGCGCACGAGACCGGGCCTCGCGGCCTGTGGAACCGGCGTCGACTCCCAGCGCACGTTGAAGCCGAACGGCTTGCTCCACGCGGTGGCACCCCGCGTCGTGACGGCGCGTACGTGTGCCCACAGCGCGTACGGCTTGCCCGTGAACCACGGCAGCACGAGATTGACGGACGTTGCCGGAATCCGAATCGGCGCGATACGCGTCTCTGACTTGCGCCGGCGCTCTCGTCGGTGGAGCCGCTCTCCTCTGCAGCAGGTGCGCTGACGGTGACGGCCGTGCAGAACTTGCCGGAGCCGGCGCCGGTGGAGACGTTCGACCAGAAGACGGAGCTCCCGTCGAACGACCTGCTCGTCGCGAGCTCGAACTCGTAGCAGGACGCGCCTCGGACCGGGTTCCAGGCGAAAGCGGGAGTGCGCGAGAACGTATGGGTCGACGTCTCGTTCGGCCGCAGCTCGAATCCGCGCAGCCCCTTGGGCGCGCCGGGGGGCGCCGCCACCGCAGAGGTGGCCGCGAGAGTGCCGAGGAGAGCCACGGCAAACATGGCGAGGCGAGCCGCACGCATCGCAACTCATGTCGGCACGTCGGCGACTGGCTTAAGCAGACGCTCTGCAGCGCACGGCGAGGCGTCAGCGCCTCGCCCGCCGTGCGCTCGGTGGACAGCGCAGCTGCACTGCCGAAGCAGCGCACCGCCTTGCGCCGCAGCTCAATCCAGCTGCAAGTACAGAACGGCGACGATCACCGTGCCGGCGAAGAGCAGCCAGAAGAGGAGAAACAGCGCCCACCCGAAGCGGAGATTGCGGCGTGCGAGCTCGGGATCCATCAGAGGAGCACCGGGTCGAGCGCCGCAGCCGTGAAGAGGAGCGCGAGGTAGAGGAGCGAGTAGTGGAACAACACCTTCGCCCGCGCGCGCGTGAGATCGCGCCTCAACAGCACGGCGAGCGCGAGGAACACAGCACCGAGCACGATCGCCGCGATCGTGTAGAGCGGTCCGAGCCAGAGCCCGACCACGACGGTGAACGCGACCATGACGAGCGAGTAGAGGACGATCTGGCGCGCCGTCTCGCGGTCGCCGCGGACGACCGGGAGCATCGGCACGCCCGCGGCGGCGTAGGCGTTCTTGATCATCAGCGCGAGTGCCCAGAAGTGCGGCGGTGTCCAGAGGAAGACGATGAGAAAGAGCCACAGCGCCGGCAGGGCGAGCGATCCGGTCGCCGCCGCATACCCGACGAGTGGCGGCACGGCGCCGGCAGCTCCGCCGATGACGATGTTCTGCGGCGTCGTGCGCTTGAGCCAGCGCGTGTAGACGAGGACGTAGAAGAGGTTTCCGACGAGCGCGAGCACCGCCGTGAGCACGTTCACCGCCGAGGCGAGCAACGCGAACGACACCGCCGAGAGCAGGATTCCGAACTCGAGCGCCTGCTCGGGAGATACGCGGCCGGTCGCGACAGGACGCTTCTCCGTCCGGCTCCCCATGAGCGCGTCGATGTCGCGGTCGAGGACGTGATTGAGCGCCGAGGCGCCTCCGCACGCGAGTGCGAGCCCGAGCATGGTGACGCCGAACAGGCCGAGCGGCGGGACTCCCTGCGCCCCGACGAACATCCCGGCCGCGCCGGTGAGCAGCAGGAGCGTCATGATCCGCGGCTTCGTGAGCGTGAGGTAGTCGCGAGCCGAGGCGAGCGGCGCGGCCTCTCGCCGTAACGCGCCGGCGACCACGACGAACGCCACGCCGAGCGCGACCGCCGCAGCTCCGACGTGCAGGGCCGCAGCCCACGTTGCGTCACCGCTCCACGCGACCACGCCTCCGAGCCCGATCGCGACCAGGAACGCGGCGAGCGCAGCGCTCGTGCGCACCAGGAGAGCGGGATATGCCAGCCGCGCGAGGACGACGTTCGCGACGAGGAGCGGGAGCGCGACCAGGGCGAGCCCCCAGTGCGTCGTTCCGAGCTCGAGCACCGCGCTCACGACGACGAGGCCGACCGCGACCGCGCTCGCGACGGCCGAGACCCGGAACAGCACGCCGGGCTCCACCCGCGCGCCGTTAGGCAGGCTCGCGCTCGCCACGCTGCTCACGCAGCCTCCTTCGCAGGTCGTAGAGGGGTCTTGCGCTCGTCACGTACGGCACCTCGTCGAAGTTGTGCGGCGGGGGCGGCGAGGTCGTGTACCACTCGAGCGTGTCCGCCTGCCACGGGTCGTTGCCGACGCGGGCGCCGCTCTTCCTCGTCCTCAGCACGTTGACGGCGAAGAGGAGGATCGCGACTCCCATCACGTACGAGCCTATGGTCGAGGCGAGGTTGTACCCCTCCCAGCTCTCGTCGGAGTACGTGTAGATCCGCCGCGGCATGCCCTCGAGGCCCGCGAAGTGCTGCGGCATGAATGCGATGTTGAAGCCGATGAAGAGGAGCCAGAACTGCCACTTGCCGAGCTTCTCGTTCAGCATCCGGCCGAACATCTTCGGCCACCAGTAGAAGAGACCCGCGAAGATCGCGAAGACCACGCCGCCGATCAGCGTGTAGTGGAAGTGCGCGACGACGAAGTACGTGTCGTGCACCTGCCAGTCGATCGGGAAGGCGGCGAGGTAGATCCCCGTGAGGCCGCCGATGACGAACAGCGAGAGGAAGCCGAGCGAGTAGAGCATCGGCGTGTCGAAGCTCAGGTTCCCGCGCCACAGCGTCGCGAGCCAGTTGAACACCTTGATCCCCGTCGGCACCGCGATGACCATCGACGCGATCATGAAGAAGGCCTGGAGCGAGATCGGCAGCCCGACCGTGAACATGTGGTGCGCCCAGACCAGCATCGAGAAGAAGCCGATCGCGACCGTCGACGCGACGATGGCCTTGTAGCCGAAGATCGGCTTGCGAGCGAAGACGGGCAGCACCTCCGAGATGATCCCGAACGCAGGCAGGACGATGATGTACACCTCGGGGTGCCCGAAGAACCAGAAGGCGTGCTGGTAGAGAACCGACGAGCCGCCGTCCTCGGGGTTGAAGAAGTTCGTCTGCACGTCCCACGGGCCGACGGAGATGCCACGGTCGAGCAGGAGCAGCGTCAGCGCGGCCGAGAGCACCGGCATGACGGCCATGATCAGCCAGCTGAAGATCAGGATCGACCAGATGAACAGGGGCATGCGCGTCCACGACATGCCGCGTGTTCGCATATTCGTGATCGTCACGATGAAGTTCACCGCGCCTGCGACCGTCGACACGGTGAGCAGGTGGAGGGACAGGATCCAAAGGTCCTGCCCCGATCCCGGCGCCTGGATCGAGAGCGGCGGATAGGCCGTCCAGCCCGTGTCGGCAGCGCCGCCGTCGGAGAAGAAGCTGAGCATGAGCACGACGCCGCCGAGCAGGAAGAACCAGTACGACAGCGCGTTCAGCCGTGGGAATGCCACGTCTCGGGCCCCGATCATGAGCGGCACGAGGAAGTTCGCGAACCCGGCGAGGATCGGGACGCCGACGAGGAACACCATCGTCGTCCCGTGGATCGTGACGAGCTCGTTGTAGCGGTCGGCGCCGATGACGTCCGCGTTCGCCTGGGCGAGCTGGAGGCGCATCACGAGCGCCATCAGCCCGGCGAGGATGAAGAAGACGAGCGACGTCGCGATGTAGAGGATCCCGATTCGCTTGTGATCCGTCGTGACGAGCCAGCTCGTGACCTTGCCCCGCTGCCAGGCCGGAGGCGTCTCCGCTCTAGTTACCACTGGGCGGGTTCTCCGTCAGGTAGTCGGCGAGCATCGCGATCTGGTCGTCGGTCCAGCCCGAGCCGACCGCGGGCATCGCGCCCTTCCCGTTGCGGACGAGGAGCGCGAGCTCGGCCGGATCGGTGAGCGTGGGGGAGCCGGCGATGCGCGGCGCGATGCCTCCCTCGCCGTTCGGGCCGTGGCACTTCGCACAGACGCCCGCCCACTCCTCCTGCCCGAGCTCACCGGAGCCCGCATCCTGCTCGGCGCGTCGCGTCTCGAGCCATGCGGCGAACTCGTCCGTGGACAGCGCCTCGACCGACGCGAGCATCTGCGCGTGCTCGAGACCGCACAGCTCGGCGCACTGGCCCGTGAAGACCCCTTCGTTTTGCGCCTGGAACCACGTGTCGTTTGTGACGCCGGGAATCGCGTCGATCTTGCCGCCGAGCGCCGGGATCCACCACGAGTGGATGACGTCCGTGTCCGGGGCGGTGACGTCGAGGCTCACCGGCACGGCGACCGGCGCGCGCATCTGGTCGATCGCGATGACGCCGTTCGGATACTCGTACTGCCAGTAGAACTGGCGGCCGGTCACGTCGACGTCGAGCTGCTCCTCTCCTGCCGTCGCCTCCGGGATGTCCTTGATCCCCGGCAGCTCGATGAAGACGAACGCGGCGATGAGGAAGAGGACGACCACCGGAGCGGCTGTCCACGCAAGCTCGAGCTTCGTCGCACCGTGCGCCTGCGCGCCGTCCTCGAACCGCGGACGGTCGCGACGGCGGTACTTCCAGATGAACGCGATGAGCAGCCCCTCGACGAGCACGAAGATCGCGAAGACGAAGATCGAGATGAAGAGCCAGCTGTCGCGGATCCCCTCGGCGTTCGGCGACTCGGGCGCCACCGGCGCGAACTGAGCCAAGTACGAGAGAAACGGCACCGGCTGCCATTCTATGAACGTGCCGGAGAACTCGTATCGGGGAACGCGCGTGCGGCTCCCTGCCGACGTCGTTCGCCCCTTCGAGGTGTTCGTGAACGGCGTCGGCCAGCGCGAGGGCGGCGACTACCGGATCGACGGGCGCACGCTCGTCTTCGAACGCGAGCTGAAGACGGAGGGAAACCTCGGGTTCTGGCGCTGGCTCTCGCTCTGGGTCGGCATCGCCGGCACATATCGCCAGAACGACTCGGTGGATATCGCCTATCAGCGAAACGGAAAGCCGGTTGTGGCGTCGCAGCTCCCGCTCGAGCCGCTGGACTGAAGGGGCACCGAACGCCCACGGGTAGTGTGAAACGGTGACGGGCGAGAACGGCATCGAGGTCAAGGGCCTCGTCCGCGAGTACAAGAAGGGGCCACGCGCGGTCGACGGGATCGACATCTCCGTCGCCCCCGGCGAGATCTACGGCTTCCTCGGGCCGAACGGTGCCGGCAAGTCGACCACGGTTCACGTTCTGACCACGCTTCTGCCGCCGACGGCGGGAACCGCGCTCGTGGGCGGCTACGACGTGGTGAAGGACGGACCCAAGATCCGAGGGCTCATCGGTGTCGCGCTCCAGGAGGCCGCGCTCGACCCGCTTCTGAACGCGCGCGACCACCTGCGCCTCCAGGCGACGCTGCAGAGCGTGCCCAAGGAGCAGCGCGACTCGCGCGCGGAGGAACTGCTCCACCGCGTAGGGCTCGTCGACGCCGCCGACCGCAAGGTCTCCGGCTACTCGGGAGGAATGAAGCGGCGCCTCGACCTCGCGCTCGCTCTCGTGCACAGCCCGCGCATCCTCTTCCTCGACGAGCCGACCACCGGGCTCGATCCGCAGAGCCGCACCGACATCTGGAACGAGGTCGCGCTCATGCGCCGCGAGGCTGGCGTAACCGTGTTCCTGACCACGCAGTACCTCGAGGAGGCCGACGTTCTTGCGGATCGCGTCGGAATCATCGATGCGGGCAAGATCGTCGCGGAGGGCACACCCGCCGAGCTGAAGGCCGAGATCGGCCGGCCGAGCGTGCACGCGATTCCCCGGACCGAGGACGACCGGCCCAAGATCGCGGCGTTCCTCGCGCAGTTCGGCGAGCCGCTCGCGTCCACGCGCGACGTCGCGGTGCGGCTCAAGGAGGGGCTCGGGCTCACGGACATCGTGCGCGCCGTCGACGCCAACGGGGTCGACATCGCCGACCTCGAGCTGCACGCGCCGACGCTCGACGACGTCTTCCTCGCCAAGACGGGCCGCACGCTCGAAGGGGCGGCCGAGGAAGCCGATACCGCCGGCCAGGAGCAGCGCCGGCGGTGAGCACGGCGACCACGCAGGTCGGCGCGATCGCGCGGCGCTCCATCGTGCGGACGTCCCGTCAGCCGGCCAGCATCATCCCGCCGTTGATCTTCCCGGTCGCGCTCATGGCGGTGAACGCCGGCGGCTTGGCCTCGTCGACCGAGCTTCCAGGGTTCCCGACCGACTCGTTCCTCGCGTTCGCGCTCGCGGTGCCGTTCATCCAGGGCGCGCTCTTCTCGACGATGAACGCGGGCACGGACATCGCGCGTGACGTCCAGACGGGCTTCGTCAACCGGCTCGCGCTGACCGCGCTGCGCGACTGGGCGCTCCTGAGCGGACAGCTCGCGGGGATCGTCGTGCTCGGCGTCCTGCAGGTGGTCTTCTACATCGTCGTCGGGCTTGCGGCCGGAGTCAGGTTCGAGTCGGGGCCTGCGGGAATCGCGGTCCTGCTCGTCTACGGCGCGTTGGTGGCACTCTCGTTCGGAGCCCTCGGTGCGTGGCTGGCGTACCGAACCGGCTCTGGCGAGACGATCCAGGCGCTCTTCCCCGTCCTCTTCGTCTTTTTGTTCATCTCGTCGATGAACGCGCCCCGCAACCTCATCGAGGTCGGCTGGTTCCAGACGGCTGCGACGCTCAACCCGGTCTCGTACATGATCGAGTGCGTCCGCAGCCTGATCATCACGGGGTGGGACTGGCAGGCGCTCGCGCTCGGGTTCGGCTTCGCCATCGTGCTCGGGGTCGTCTCGTTCTGGCTCGCCGCGCGGGCGCTGCGGACGAGGATGACGAGGACGTGAGGTCGTGAGGACCTGGAACGTGATCTGGGGTGTCGCGCGAAGGACGTTGAAGAACGCCCTCACGAACCCGCAGATCCTCCTTCCGACGCTGATGTTCCCGCTCTTCTTCTTCGTCGCGTTCGCGGGCGGGCTGTCCCAGGTGGCTCAGGTGCCGGGCTTCGACTTTCCGCCCGGTTACACCGCATTCCAGTTCGTGTTCGTCCTTCTTCAGTCCGCAGCGTTCAGCGGTGTCTTCACGGGGTTCGGCGTCGCGCGTGACTTCGAGGGAGGATTTGCCAAGCGCCTCATGCTCGCGGCCCCGCGACGGAGCGGGATCGTCCTCGGGTACGCGCTCGCAGCGCTTCTCCGCTGGTCGGTCGTGGCTGTGCTGCTTACGGTGATCGCCTTCATCGCTGGGATGAACCTCGGTGGGGGAGCTGTCGACCTCGTAGGCCTGTTCACGCTCGCGGCACTCGTGAACTTCTGCGGCTTCTTCTGGTCCGGCGGGATCGCGATGCGCTTTCGCACGATCCAGGCGGGGCCGCTGATGCAGATGCCCGTCTTCCTGATCCTGTTCTTCGCACCCGTCTACGTGCCACTCGAGCTGCTCGAAGGATGGATCCACGGCGTGGCGACGGTCAATCCGCTCACGTACATCCTCGAGACCGGGCGCGGATTCGTTGCAGGTGACGCGCCGCACATCGCGGGTGCGTTCGCGATCGCCCTCGGGCTCGGGCTCGCGTTCTGGGTGTGGGCGTTTCGTGGGTTGCGGAACGCCGAGGCCGCGGGCGCGTAGGGCGCGATGGTTCTCGCCCCTACAGCCAGCTGAGAACCCGCAGCAGCGCGTCCACGACCTGCGGGTCGAACTGCGTTCCGGACGCTTCCACGAGGCGCCGTCTCGCCTCTTCCTCGCCGAGCGACTTGCGATACGGGCGGTCGGTCGTCATCGCGTGGTAGGCGTCGCACGCGAGGACGATGCGCGACTCGAGGGGGATCTGCTCGCCGGCGAGGTGGTCCGGATACCCCGTTCCGTCGTAGTGCTCATGGGCGCAGCGGACGATCGAGCGAACCTCGCCGAGCTTTTCGATCGGTGCCAGGATGCGCTCCCCGAGGACGGGGTGCGTCTCGACGAGGGCGCGCTCCTCGGCCGTGAGCGGGCCTGCCTTCGCGAGGATGCGTGACGGGATGCCGATCTTGCCGATGTCGTGGAAGAGTGCGCCGAGCTCGAGGCGCTTCAGCTCCTGTGCGCCGAGACCGAGCTCTTCGCCCACGCGCAACGCGAGGTCGGTGATCCAGCGCGCGTGCGTCGACGTGTACTCGTCGTTCGCCTCGAGGGCGTTCGCGAGCGCCTCCACCGTGGAGAGGAACGTGCGCTCGAGCGTCTCGTAGCTGACGGCCGTCTGCAGCGCGAGCCGTGTCTGGCGCGCGAGGCTTGCCAGGAGCTCGAGCTCCCGATCCTCGGGGGCAGATCTCAGGGTGATCGCGGCTGCGATGACTCCCCAGCGCCCGTCGACTGTGAACGGTGCGATTGCAAACCGCCCTTCGGTTCCCTCCGGGACGGAAGCGATCGCCGCGTAGTCGTCGGGATCGACCGTGTACGGCTCGGTGCGAGAAAGCCACGGCTCGAGGTGCTCCGCGGGAATGCTCCGGATGACCTCGTCGGCAGCTTCGGGGATGCCTGCCAGTCGGTCGAGCGATCCCGTTGCCGCGTTCTGTAGCCACACCGAGATGCTCGCACTCTCGAGGATGCGTGCTGCGCTGGCCGTCGCGCGCTCGGCGACGTCGGCGATCGTCGACGCCTCGGCAAGCTCGCGGGAGAACTCGAGAAGCGCCTTCGCGCTCTCGGCCTCACGTCGCTGCGCCTCGTACAGGCGTGCGTTCTCGAGCGCGACGGAGGCGTGTCCGGACATGACCTCGAGCAGCCGGAGATCGTCCGCGTCGAACTGATCGAGGCCGAGCTTCGAGATCACGATGACACCGGTGACGCGTGCCCCGTACTTGAGCGGCACCGCGAGGAGCGACTCCTCGATCTCGGCGGTGCCTTCGATCTGCTCGCCGAACTCGTGCTGCGCCGCGTCGCCGACCAGCAACGACGTGCCGGTCGCGGCCACACGACCAGTGATGCCGCGGCCGATCCGCGTCGGGAGGAGCTTCGTCGGATCGCCGGGCAGCGCACCGGTCAGGTCGCCGCGGAACGCGACGAGCACGAGATCGTCGTGATCGCGAAGAAAGACGCGACAGTTGTGGTAGTCGATCAGGAGTCGGAGCTCGTCCGAGATGGTGAGCCCGATCTGCGCGACGTCGTTGAGACGCGACAGCTTTCCGGAGAGGCTCTGGAGCATCTTCAGGTGAGCGATCGAGCGCACGTCGTCGCGGCGGATCGTCTCCCCGGTGGGCCGCTCCCGGTCGCTCTCGTCGAAGGGGACGACGAGACCTTTCCCCCTCGTCTTGGCGGTCATCATCGCGGCCTCCGCGCAGGCGACCAGCTCGCGCGGATTCGCCGCGTTGTCGGGCCCGACCGCGATTCCCGTCGATGCAGTGAGACGTCCGACGGCTTCGGCGTCGAGCGTCGCCAGCTGCTCACCGATCCGCTCGGCGAGCACCGTCGAGCTCCGGAGGTCACCGCCCGGGAGGATCACGGCGAACTCCTCGCCGCCGACGCGACACACCACGTCGCTCTGGCGAACCGAGGCACGAAGCACCTCTGCGACCTGCTGGAGCAGGTGATCGCCGACGCCGTGGCCGTACACGTCGTTCACCTTCTTGAAGTCGTCGAGGTCGAGCATCACGACCGCGACGGTGTCGTGGGCAGCCGATGCGGACAGGAGCGCCTGCCGCAGACGGTCGTGGAACGCCCGGTGGTTGTAGAGGCCGGTCAGTGCGTCCGTCTCGGCCTGGTGCTCGAGGCGCGCGCGGATGTGGGCGTTGTCGATCGCGAGCGCGGCAGCGTCCCCGAAGCGCTTCGCCAAGAGGAACTCTTCGTCGGAGAACGCGGCGTGCTCCCCGACGCGGTAGATGTTGAGCGTGCCCTGCAGTCGTCCGCGTGCGATGAGCGGCACCGCGATGAGCGCCTCCGGTTCGATGGGGGTACCGGGAACGAAGCGCACGCGCGGATCGAGATGGGCACGGTTCGCGAGCACGGCCTCGCGATGGTCGACGGCCCAGCCCGTGATGCCCTCACCGAACGAGAACGTCTCGCTCAGCACCTCGTCGGCCCACTCGCCCCGGGCGAGCACGGCGTGGAGCTCGCGTTTCGTCTCGTCGGCCTCGTAGATGTGGACGTCCTCGTAGGGGACGAGCTCGGCGAGGGCGTCCGCGATCCGATCGAGGAGCGCGTCGAGACTCTGCTCGGAGAGCACCTCGTGGAAGATCTCGGCGAGCCGGCGGTACGGCTCGGCGGAGCCGCCCGTGACCAGGCTGATGTGAGGCCGAGACGTCGGCTCGATGGGGGCAGGATCGGGCATGCCGCCTTGAAGTTCATCGGACGCTCGCGGAACGGGCTTGAGAGCGCCTCTGCGAAGATCGGCGGCCAATGACTGACACCGACGCTCGCCACGCGCTGCTCGGACGCCTGATCGATCACGCCCCGATGTTTCCGCCTGCGTCGCTGGGGCCGTCCGAGGCGCTCGTCGAGGACGCGCGGGCTGCTGCCAGCCAGCATGCGTTCATGCTCGCGCGACTCGTGTGGCCGGCGTCGCGGCTCGGGGAGCTTCCGCCGTCCGATCGGGCGATCAGCGCTGTTCTCGACGCGCCGATTCCGCCCGGCACCCGTGTCGAAGCGGTCGAGACCCCGCCTCTCGTCGATCCGGCCGCCGGCGATGCCGCCCTTCCCGGGGGTGAGGTGTACGTCGAGACGCCACTTGACGGTGGCCTCGAAAATCGGCTCGACCGCCTCGCCGAGCACCGTCTCCGTGCGAAGGTCAGGTGCGGGGGCGCTTCCGTGCCCAGCGTCGACGCGCTGGCCGGCTTCGTCCGTGCCTGCCGCGTGCGCGGTCTCGTCTTCAAGGCCACGGCGGGGCTCCATCACGCGGTGCGCTCGAACGGGGAGCACGGCTTCCTCAACCTGCTTGCGGCGGCGACGTTCGCCGGTGCTGAGGAGGGTGCCCTTGCGGAGGACGATCCGTCGGCGTTCGCCCTCGACAACGGCTCGTTCGTCTGGAGAGAGCGTTCGGCTTCCCCCGAGGAGCTCGCGGGCATGCGGCGTGACGTGCTCCATTCGATCGGGAGCTGCAGCTTCTTCGAGCCGATCGACGAGCTCGCCTCGCTCGGGATGCTCCCGCGATGAAGGGTGCAGTCGGATTCGGCGTCTTCTCCGTCGGCGGCGAGGCACCGCGGGTCGGGTTCCGGGCAGCGGAGGGAATCCTCGACCTCGCCGTGGCCGGTCTCGGCACGGTGTTCGAGGCGACGTCGCTCAACCCGTTCCTCGCGCTCGGACGATCCGCCTGGGAGGACACGCTCGCGCGCGTCGACGCGCTCGTGTCGGGCGGCGCCGATCTCGTTCCTCTCGACGCGGCCCGCGAGCATCTGCCCTTCGACGTGGCCGACTACGTCGACTTCTACTCGTCGATCGAGCACGCGACGAACCTCGGGCGCCTCTTCCGTCCGGACGCAGAGCCGCTCCTGCCGAACTGGCGCCACCTTCCCGTCGGCTACCACGGGCGTGCCGGAACGGTCGTCGTCAGCGGAACGCCCGTCGTGCGCCCGTGCGGCCAGACGAAGCCGCCAACCGAGGACGTGCCCCGCTACGGGCCGAGCAGGCGGCTGGACATCGAGCTCGAGCTCGGCTTCGTCGTCGGCGTCGGCAGCACGCTCGGCGAGCCCGTCCCGGCCTCTGCGTTCCGCGAGCACGTCTTCGGGGTCGTGCTCGTGAACGACTGGAGCGCGCGTGACATCCAGGCCTGGGAGTACGTGCCGCTCGGCCCGTTCCTCGGCAAGTCTTTCGCAACCTCGATCGGCGCGTGGATCACCCCGCTCGCGCTGCTCGAGGATCGTTTCGTCGCATCCCCCGAGCAGGATCCACCGCCGCTCTCGTATCTGCAATCCGCGGGCGACTGGGCCCTCGATCTCGAGCTCGAGGTCGAGCTCTCGGGCACCGTCGTCTCGCGCACGAACGCACGCGGCCTGTACTGGACGATGCCGCAGCAGCTCGCCCACGCCACGGTGAACGGCGCGTCGATCCGTACGGGCGACCTGTTCGCGTCGGGGACGATCTCGGGAACGAATCCGGGGTCCGAGGGCTCACTCATCGAGCTCACGTGGAACGGCCAGCGGCCGGTGAAGCTCGACGACGGCTCGGAGCGCACGTTCCTCGAGGACGGCGACGAGGTCGTGCTTCGCGGTCGCGCCGGTGAGATCGAGCTCGCCGAGGTGCGCGGGACGATTCTTCCGGCGCGTCAGCTCGGGAACGTGCCGGCGCGGTAGAGCTGACCGTCGAGCTGCCGTCCGAGCGTGTCCGAGAGCCACGCTGCGACCGCGATCAGGGCGTCGAGGTCGATTCCCGTAGCGACGCCCTCGCGCTCGAGCGCGTAGACGAGATCCTCCGTCGCGATGTTTCCCGTCGCGTTCGGCGCGAACGGGCAGCCGCCGAGACCGCCGACCGAGGCGTCGAGCACGGTCGCTCCCGCCTCGAGCGCGGCGAGCGCGTTCGCATAGCCGGTGTTTCGCGTGTTGTGGAAGTGACCGCCGACCGGGATGCCGAGTGCAGCGGCACGCGCCGTGAGCTCGCGAACCGCAGCGGGCGTTGCAACGCCGATGGTGTCCGCGAGGACGAGCGTGTCGGGGCTGCTCTCGGCGATGCGGCTGGCAACGTCGAGCACCCGCCCCGGATCCACCTCGCCCTCGAACGGGCAGCCGAACGCGACGCTCAGCGTCACGGTCGAGCGGTGCCCGTCCTCGCGTGCACGAGCCACGATGCGGGCGGCTGCCGCGATCGACTCCTCGACGGACGCGCTCTGGTTGCGCTCGTTGAACGACTCCGTGACACCGAAGGCGAAGCGCACCTCGTCGAGCCCGGTCGCAACGAGCCGCTCGTAGCCGCGCTCGTTGAGCGCCAGCCCGGCGCGCACGACGCCGGGCGCTGCGTCCGACGGCCTCGACGACCTCTTCGGCGTGGGCCATCTGCGGCACGCGCCGCGGGTCGACGAAGCTCGCGACCTCGATCGCCGGCAAGCCGGCGCCGACGAGCTTGCGGACGAGCTCGGCGCGCGTGGCCGCGTCGAGGACCTCCGGCTCGTTCTGCAGGCCGTCGCGCGGGCCGACGTCGTACACCGTGACGCGCGGCGCAGCCATGACGCGGCCACGATACCCACCGCTTCTGCGGGCGGTACGCTGACTCCGTGGCCAAGGCGATCGTCGTCGGCGTCGACGGGTCGGATGCGTCCATCGAGGCGCTCCGCTGGGCGGCCGACGAGGCGCGTCTGCGCGCCACCATCGCTCCGTGCCGTCCACGCCTGGTCGTTCATTCCCATGCAGCCGATCGGCGATCCGGGGATGCTCGCGATGCCCGCCGGGGATCTCGCCGGTCAGCTCGGTGCCGAGAACGAGGCCGCGCGCCGCTCGCTCGAGGCAGCTCTGTCGGAAGCGCTCGGCTCGGAGCCTGACGTGGAGCTCGAGCAGAGGCTGGTCGAGGGCGACGCGGGCGATGCACTGGTCGCCGAGAGCGCGACGGCCGAGCTCGTCGTCGTCGGATCACACGGACGCACCGGGCTGAAGGCGGCGCTGCTCGGTTCCGTCAGCAGGCACGTCGTCAGCCACGCGGCCTGCCCAGTCGTGGTCGTCAAGGCCTCCGACTAGAGCTTCGCGGACTTCTCGGCGAGCTCGCGATCGCGGTCGGTGATGCCGTCCGCGGTGTGCGTCCACCAGCGCAACGTCACCTTGTCGTAGTGGATCGCGATGTCGGGATGGTGGTTCTCGGCCTCGGCGAGCTCACCGACACTGTTCACGAATGCGAGCGAGTCGACGAACGAGTCGAACTCGAACGTGCGCTCGAGAGCCTTGTCTACCTCTGTCCAGCCTTCTGGGGTCACGACGGCAGTATCTACGATCGTTCGCCATGGTGGATCCCGGCGAGGCTGCTTCGAGCGCGACCGCAGAACGCAGGGCCGGTCGTGAGCTGCTCCTCGAGTTCGCCTTCCGGCCGCTCTCGAACCTCTTCGTGCCGCTGCTTCGACGGCTGAACGTGTCGCCACCCGCCGTGGTTCTCGCGAATGCAGCAGTTGGGCTCCTCGCCGCTCTGGCGGTCGGGCGTGGCCAGCTGATTGGGGCGGCGGTGCTCCTGCAGCTGAAGACGCTGCTCGACAACATGGACGGACAGCTCGCCCGGATCACCGGCCGGGTCACGCTCACGGGTCGGTATCTCGACACGCTCGCCGATCTCCTCGTCAATGCGGCACTCTTCGCAGCGCTCGGCTACGTCACCGGACAGGTGTTCCTCGCGGCGGTGTCGTTCGTCGCGCTGACGCTCGTGCTCGCGGTCGACTTCAACGTGACGGAGCTGTACCGCGAGGGGCAGGAGATTCCGAGTCAGCAGCCCGTGGCGACGTGTGGACCTGCCGAGCGCGTTCTCGCCTCGCTCTACGCGATCCTGTTCGCACCCATGGATCGTGCGGTGCGCTCGGTGTCGGAGTGGCGCTTCGGCGGTCGAGCAACCTACGACCGATTCACCGTCACGTTCCTGGCGAATCTCGGGCTCACCACGCAGCTCGTCGTGCTCGGGCTGTGTCTGCTCCTCGGTGCCCCGAGCGCGTATCTCTGGTTCGCGCTCGCGTGCCTCGTCTCGCTCGTGCCGCTGCAGCTTCGCGCCGAGCGACAGGCCCGAGCCGCTGTCGCTTCGTAGGTCAGACGGCGCCGCGAAGGGTCAGGCGCTGCCCGTTCATCGAGGACGCCGCGTCGGAGCAGAGGTACGCGATCGCCTCGGCGATCTCCTCTGCGGGGGTGAACGTGGAGAAGTCCTTGTCCGGGCTCTCCTCTCGCATCGCCGGAGTGACGATCGCTCCCACGACGACGATGTTCGCGGTTGCACCCGTTCCCTTGAACCGGTCGGCGAGCGCGAGCGTCCACGTCTCCGAGGCGGCCTTCGCGGCCGCGTACGCGGCGTTGGGATGCGTCGGAGCCTGTGCTTGCCCGGCCGAGACGAGGACGAATCGTCCCCGCCCGCTCTCCATCAGCGAGGACGCGAACGCCTGTGTCGCGTGCTGAACCGTTCGGACGAGGAGCGCGCTCAGGAAGTCCCAGTCCTCGAGCGGCGCCTCTTCGATGGTGGTACCGCCGCGCCAGCCGCCGACGAGGTGAACGAGCCCGTCCACTCGGCCGTCGTGTCGGGCGGCCAGATCTGCCGCCCACGTCCTCGTCGCGACGGGATCGAGGAGATCGACGACGTCGGTCTCGATCGGATCGTCGATCTCAGAAGCAAGCGCGTCGAGCCCTTCCTGATCGCGTCCGCAGACACACGCGCGTGACCCCGCAGCGGCGAGCCGCCGAACGACCGTCGGGCCGAGGTTGCCGGCCCCTCCCGCGACCGCGATGACCCGTCCCTCGAGCGCCGTCCCCACGGCGGCCACGCTAGCAACGGCGCGCGCCGCGCAGTAGCGTCCACCCATGGCAGAGCAGACGTTCGCCGAGCTCCAGGCGCAGTTCCGCAGCATCTGGCCGGCCGTGACGCTGCGCTCGATCGGCGATGTCGAGCGGACCGTCGTCGTCGTCCACTCGATCAGCTTCGATGTGCCCGACCAGCTGATTCCGGTGTTCCCTGCGTACGAGGAGCGCTTTCTCTGCCTGGTGCTGAGCCTGCTTCGAGCCCCCAGGTCACGCGTGATCTACGTCACGTCGCAGCCGATCCACCCGCGTGTCGTCGACTACTACTTCTCGCTCGTTCCCGAGCTCGACACGCCCGAAGCGCGGAGCCGCTTCGAAGCGGTCTCGCTCGTCGACGGGCGAAACGAGCCGCTGTCCCGAAAGCTGATCGCACGACCCGGGGCACTCGAGCGGATCAAGCGGCTCATCGGAGAGCCAGAGGTCGGCATGATCATTCCGTTCTGCATGACGGACGACGAGGTCGGGGTGGCGGAGGCGCTCCAGCTGCCGATCTACGGATGCGACCCCGCGTTGAACTGGCTGGGGTCGAAGACCGGAAGCCGGAAGGTGTTCGTGGAGGAGGGCGTCCAGCATCCGGTCGGTCTCGACGTCACAGGCACCGACGACCTTGCGGGCGCGCTCGACGAGCTTCGCGCCCGGAGTCCGTCGGCACGGTCCGCAGTCCTCAAGCTCGATCTCGGCGTCAGCGGGCTCGGGAACGCTCTGCTCGACCTCGAGGCGGCATCGCGAGACCTTCACGCGGCGATCGCTCTCGAGGACGAGACAGTGGGCATCGAGCACTACCTCGCGATGTTCGACGAGCAGGGCGGCATCGTCGAGGAGCTGATCGAGGGCGAGGACTTCCGCAGCCCCAGCGTCCAGCTGCGCATGAGCCCTGCGGGGCAGGTCGACATCATGTCGACGCACGACCAGGTGCTAGGTGGCGCCCACGGCCAGACGTACTTCGGCTGTCACTTCCCGGCCGATCCCGGCTACGCGTCGCTGATCGCTGCCGAGGCTCTCAAGGTGGGTCGGCGGCTCGCCCGGGAGGGCGTCATCGGCCGAGCAGCCGTCGATTTCGCGACGGTGCACAGGGACGAGCGCTGGGAGTCCTACGCGCTCGAAATCAATCTCCGCTCGGGGGGAACGACGCATCCGCTGTTCGCGCTCACGAGCCTCACGGACGGCGTGTACCACCCCCTCGCCGGGGAGTGGCGCACCCGTCTCGGCGACATCAAGCACTACGTGGCGACCGACCACCTCGACTCGCCTGCGTACCAGTCGCTGACGCCGGACGACCTCCTCGACGTCGTCCAGCAGCGGGGGCTCGGGTGGGACGGCGAGCGCGAGGTTGGCGTGGTCTTGCACATGGTGAGCGCTATCGCGGTGGCCGGCCGCATCGGCCTCACGGCGATCGGCGACACGCTCGACGAGGCGCGGCAGCGCTACTACGGCGTGAAGGCTGCGGTCGACGTTGCAGCGCAAGCGTCCTCGTAAGCTGTGAACCCGTCGCTCAGTAAGTAGCTGGGGATGCCAATCAGTACCGGCAGATCGCGCCAGCCGCGCGCCACCTTGGCCTCGACGAGCCGCTCGATCGGGGAGCGTGGAGTGAAGGCGATCGCCACGCGTTGGCGGATGTCCGCGATCCTATGATCCAGTCCGCCCATGAGCGACGTGCACATCGGGCACGTCGGCAATTCATCAGCGCCGCAGGAGATGCGAGCGCTCGCGCGAAGGGAAGCCGTCGATGGGGTGGCGGCGTGGCGAGAACTGGTTCGACGGCGACGCGCCGTGGTTCCACGACAGCACGGACGGAGCGGCCGCTTCGCTCGAGGTGAACGCGCCCGCGTTCTTCGGCCTCAGCCTCGACGTGCTCGCAGACGCGATACCCGACGGTCTCGCGGCGTCGCGCCGCAGGCGTGCGGAGCTCCGCCGTCGACGCAGCGTGCGCAAGACCCAGACCGCGGCCATCGTCATCGGGCCGGCGATGCTGCTCGGGCTCGCCTCTCCTCGGCTCGGCAATGCCTCGCGCCCCGAGGTTCTCGCTCAGGACCCGCCGAGCGCGACATTCAGGCCGCTCCTCGATCCGATCGCATCGCCACCAGGCAAGGCTGTGCCGTCCGAGACGAAAGCGTCCTTTCCCGCCATCCGCTGGAACAGGGCGACCTCGCATGGGCTCCCCTATGCCGGCCGGCTGAGCGGCGGAACCCAGCTTCCCCTCGAGGGCGAGAGTTGGGTGACCTGGAACCCCGTTGCCGATCGCGTGCCGAACGAACCCGATCGTCTGTACGGCAACGAAGCGGATGATCCGCACGTTGCTTGCCGTCATGGCCGCCTATCGCGCCGGCGATCCGGATGCGCCCCGGATCGTCGTGGGCGACATCAGCTTTCGCGGAGGCGGACCGATGGAGCTCCACCGCTCGCACCAGAACGGCCTCGATGTCGACGTCTACTACCCGCGGCGCGACGGGAGGACACGGCCACCGACGAGCGGGCGACCAGATCGACCGCACGCGGGCGCAGGATCTCCTCGATCGCTTCCTCGAGGCGGGAGTCGAGAAGATCTTCGTCGGCTATTCCACGGAGCTACGCGGCCCGAACGACGTCGTGATCCCGTATCCGAACCACGGAGATCACATGCACGTGCGCTTCCGTCCCTGATGACCCACGAGCAGGTAAGAGTGCGCCCACACCGGATGTCTGCAGAGCCAAGCGTTTACGTGATGTGCGGCCGGGGGACAACCGACCCAACGAGTGAAAGGGGAAGACAATGGGAATCATCGCTTTCATCATTCTCGGGCTTCTGGCCGGCGCGGTCGCGAAAGCGCTCATGCCAGGCGACGACCCCGGCGGTTGGATCGTGACGGCACTCATCGGCGTTGCCGGTGCCTTGTGGGCGGCTTCCTCGCCGGCGCGCTGTTCGGCGCGGACCCGATGGACGAGTTCTTCGATATCTCGACGTGGCTCACGGCAATCGTCGGTTCGATCATCTTGCTCGTCATCTACCGCGTCGTCGTGGATCGCCGCGGCGCCAGGGCTCTGCACACCTAGGTATTCGCGTGTGGATATTCGCGTGCGAGGGCCCCGCGCGGTTCCGGTGGGGCCTTTCGTACGTCGGTCTTCGATGAGGCTCCCGGCAGGTTTCGACATCGGGCCTGCGGTCGCGTGTGAGTTGCGTTCCCTACGAGACTGCAGCAGTCACGCGCGTGACGGCCCGGGACGGCCGATGCATAGGCCGCACCGCGTTCCTGTCGAAGGTGCCAGGTGTGGTGTCCCTTGCGCAGCTAAGACTCAAGTTATATACTGGCGCCGTTCATAACTACGTCGAACAGGAGGTCACTCATGACGACTCTTGTCCGTTGGGAACCGTTTCGGGAGCTCGGCACGCTCCACTCCGAGATGAGCCGCTTGATGAACGGCGTCCTCGAAGGGAATGGGCGAACCCCGCAAACCTGGGTGCCGGCGCTCGATGTCTGGGAGACGCCGACTGAGGTTGTGTACGCCTTCGACCTGCCCGGCGTCCCGCAGGACGAGATCAGCATCGAGGTCAAGGACGAGACCCTCACGATCTCGGCCGAGCGGACCAAGAACGACGAGACGAACCAGGACGGCTTTTACCGTTTCGAGCGCCGATACGGCACGTTCGCTCGTGCAGTTGGGCTTCCGCAGGGCGTAGATCAGGAGAATATCTCGGCTCGATACGAAGACGGTGTGCTCGAAGTGCGCGTGCCCAAGCCCGAAGAGCCGAAGCCCAAGAAGATCGAGCTTTCGAAGACGCTCGACGCTTAGGACCAAGCACATAGGACGCAGGGTTGATCCTCGACCTGCCGCGGGGGTTGGGGGCCGCGTCCCTCCCGGACGCTGCCGAGAGAGGACTCGCCGGCCGGCGACGACCTCGACGACCGGCAGCGTTCGGGGCAACTCCTTGGAGCGCGCCCGACCCGCTGAGCCGCAGAAATCGGGCACTGCCTCGTAGTGCACGTGTTCATATGCCCGGCCGTAGGGAATCTCTCCGCATACCGCTTTCAAGGCGTCACGCCGTGCTTGAAACGCTCACGCACTGCCTATAGACCGTCTTTGGTGGTGGCCGTACTCGTCGTGCCGGATGCGCGAGTGGCGGGAACGGTCGCTCGAGTAGTCGACAAGTGTTCGAAGCGTTCCGTGCGAATGCCCCCGGCATGAATCGAACATGCGCACGTGGTTTAGGAAACCACTGCTCTATCCACTGAGCTACGGGGGCGCGCGCACAAGCGTAACGCCGGTGCCGATTAGACTCGCTGGCGCGTGAGGAACAACTGGTTCACCGCCGCCATCGTGATCGGGATCGCGTCGATCGTGATTGCCGCGCTCGTGATGCGACTCACCGCGTAGCGCCGCGCGCGAGTTAAGAACGCGCGTACTCGCTCGCGTGCTCTTGCGTCGGGCTAGACCCCGGCCGTTACCATCCTCCCCGTGAGCGGTTTCCTCATCTTCTTCATCATCCCGATGGTGCTCGGCTTTTGGGCCCAGCACCGGGTGAAGTCGACCTTTGCGAAGAACCTGCAGGTTCCCGTTGCGAACGGGATGACGGGTGCCCAGGTCGCCCGGCGCATCCTCGACGCGAACGGCCTCAACGAGGTGCCGGTCGAGGAGACGCCAGGAACGCTCTCCGACCACTACGACCCGCGCAGCCGCTCGGTGCACCTCTCGCCGCACGTGTTCCACGAGGCCTCCATCGCCTCGACCGCTGTCGGCGCGCATGAGGTCGGTCACGCGATCCAGCACGCGAAGTCATACGCGTTCTTCAAGTTCCGCAGCGCGCTCTTCCCTGCCGTGCAGTTCGCATCCAACATCTGGATGCTGTTCCTCCTCGGCGGGATCTTCCTCCAGATCACAGGCTTCATCCTTCTCGCGGTCATCCTCTACGGCGTCGCGGTGCTCTTCCAGTTCGTGACGCTTCCGGTCGAGTTCGACGCATCGAAGCGCGCGAAGGCGCAGCTGCACGATCTCGGGCTCGTCGCGTCGAACGAGTCCGGCGGCGTCGGGGCCACCTTGAACGCCGCCGCGTGGACGTATGTCGCCGGCGCCCTGGCAGCCGTCGCGCAGCTCCTCTACTTCCTGACGCTGCTCAACAACCGCTAACGCTCTCTCGGCATCCAGCCGAAGCGGCGTAGCGCGACGACGAGCCCGGCTGCTCCCCACGCGAGCACGATCGCCAGGGCGGTCGGATCGGCGAAGAGCGAATCGCCGTCGAGGTAGACACCGTTGACGATGTCGATGAAGTAGGTGAGCGGCAGTACGTCTGCGATCGCCTGCAGCACCGCCGGGAAGTCGCTCGTCGGACCGAACGAGCCGGACAGGAAGGCCATCGGCAGGATCACGACGTTGACGACGGCCGAGACGCCCTCGGCCGAGCGGATCACGGCCGCGGCTCCGAAGCCGAGCCCGGCGAACGAGACGACGCCGAGCACGATCGCGCCGACGAATCCGAGCCAGTTCGCCGGCATGCTCGCGCCGAAGCCAAGCCCTCCGAGCGCGAGCAGCGCCACCGACTGCAGCGCGAACGTGGTCAGCGTCGAGAGCAACACCGCGAGCAGGTAGACGGGTGGCGACAGCGGCGTTGCGCGGAGGCGCTTGAGGACGCCGGCCTCGCGCCGCACGACGAGCATGATCGCGAGCCCGCCGAATGCCGTGGTCGCGGCACCGTAGCCGAACAGGCCCACGAGGAGCAGGTCGACGGCGGGTATGCCGTCGATCTCGTCGCCGTAGACCGATCCGAGCAGTGCGTAGAGGAGCAGCGGGAAGATGAAGATGAAGACCGCAGCCTCCCGGCTGCGCCAGAAGATCCTCTGCTCGAAGCGGAGCTGATGGAGCAGGGTCGTCACTCGCCGTTCCCAACGTCGTCGCCGACGAGCTCGAGGTAGACGTCCTCGAGCGTCGGGCGGTGGACCTCGAGCTGGTCGAGCGGTCGTCCTTCCGCAAGGGCTTTCGTCGTCAGGTCGTTGAGCGCGCGCGTCGGGTCGGTCGTCGCCACGCGGACGAGCTCGCCGTCACGCTGGAAGCGGATCTCGGTCACTCCCGAGTCGCCGATGAGCTCGGCGGGAGTTCCCATGCGCACGATCTCGCCCCCTCGGAGCACCGCCACGCGATCGGCGAGCTGCTGCGCCTCGTCCAGGTAGTGCGTCGTCAGGAGGATCGTCGTGCCGAGGGCGCGGAGTGCGCGGATCAGGTCCCAGGCGGCCCGTCGGGCGGCGGGGTCGAAGCCCGTCGTCGGCTCGTCGAGGAAAACGAGATCGGGGTTCCCGACGAGAGCGACGCCGAGGTCGAGACGCCGCTTCTGGCCGCCCGAGAGCGTCTTCACCCGTGCGTCGCGCTTCTCGGCCAGCCCGACCAGCTCCACCACCTCGTCGACGTCGCGCGGATTGGCGTAGTAGCCCGCGAACATCGTGTGGGTCTCACGAACCGTGAGGAGCGGGCTCAGCTCGGACTGCTGGAGCACCACGCCGGTTCGCTCGCGGAGAGTCGTCGGTGCTGCACCGGGATCGTGCCCCAGCACCACGGCTTCGCCTCCGTCCCGAGCACGGTAGCCCTCGAGGATCTCAACCGTCGTCGTCTTGCCGGCGCCATTCGGTCCGAGGAGCCCGAAGACCTCTCCTTCCGCGACCTCGAAGCTGACGCCGCGGAGCGCCTCGACGTCCCCGTAGGACTTGCGCAGATCGGAGACGACGATGGCCGGAGGCACGGCCGGAGACGATATGCGCGATGCGGGCCCTGAGTACCCTGCCGGCGTGCCGACGCTTCGCTACGTCATCGTCGACGTCTTCACCGACACCGCGCTCGCCGGCAACCAGCTCGCGGTGTTCACGGACGCACGCGAGATCGACGCGGATCTCATGCAGGCGCTCGCGAAGGAGATGAACTTCTCCGAGACGACCTTCCTGCTGCCGGCCGAGCAGGGCGGTACCGCGCGAGTGCGGATCTTCAACCCGTCCGAGGAGATGCGCTTCGCAGGTCATCCGGTCCTCGGCTCCGCCTGGGTGCTCGCACAGCCGCTGCAGCGTGCCGTCATCGAGCTCGAGACCGGCATGGGGATCACCCCGGTCGAGATCGAGCGCGACGAGTCGGGCTGCACTCGTGTTCGGGCGCATGGAGCAGCCGATTCCGACGATCAGCACAGTCGACGACCAGGAGGCCCTGCTCTCCGTGCTCGGAGTCGACGAGTCGGAGCTCCCGATCGAGCTGCTACGACAACGGTGCGACGCACATCGTCGTCGACTCTCGCCAGCGACGAGGCGGTTGCCGCGCTCTCGCCGGAGATCTCCGCCATCGCGCGGTTCGGGGTCACGGGCGTCAACTGCATCGCGGGCTCCGGTGCGTCGTGGAAGAGCCGCATGTTCTGGCTCACGGGGCGAGGACGCAGCGACCGGGTCGGCCGCGGGGCCGATCGCCTGTCACCTCTGCCGGCACGGGCTCGTCGAGTGGGGCGAGTGGATCGAGATCTCGCAGGGCGTCGAGATCGGGCGACCGTCGACGCTCTTCGCGCGCGCCGACGGTGGTGACGGCGCGATCACGCAAGTCTTCTGCGGCGGCCGCGCCGTCATTGTCGCCCGCGGCGAGTTCCGGCTCGGCGCCAAGGGAGGTGCGGCATGAACGAGTCTTCCGACTCGATCCTCCAGCAGTACCGCGACGTTCGCCGGCGGATGGAGGAGGCGGTGCTTCCGCTCGCGACGTCCGTCGACGGCCGCCACTTCGTCTGCCAGGCGTCAGCCCATGGACTGACTCTTCGTACGGGCGGCTACGTGACGATCGACGTCGACGGCTCTGCACGGCTCGGGCAGATCCTCGAGCTCGAGCTCGTCGAGGTCGACGGTCCCGAGCTCGCGAGCTCCGCGCTCGACGACACCGGTACGTCCGTCGCCGCGAGCGTCCGCATTCGAGCAGTGCGGGGATCCGGCGTGATCCTCGACGGCGACGAGCTTCGTTCCACGACGGGCTCATGCGTGCCGGCGACGCCGGAGGAGGTGCAGGTCTGGCTCGAGCGCGTTCGACCTCGCTCGCGCACCGCTCGAGATCGGTGAGCTGCGGCTCGCTGCCGGTGTGCGCCTGTCGCTCGACGCAGGCGGTTTCGATCGCCATACGTTCCTCTGCGGGCAGTCCGGCTCGGGCAAGACGTACTCGCTCGGCGTGATCCTCGAGCAGCTCCTGCTCGAGACGACATCTCCGGGTCGTGATCCTCGATCCGAACTCCGACTTCGTGGCACTGGGACGTACGCGAGACGACGTCTCGGACGCCGTGTCCGAGCGTCATGCGACGAACGCCGGCGTCGTCGTCCGGAGCGCGGATACCGAGGAGGGGAGGCTCCAGCTGCGATTCGCGGATCTCGATCCGCGCACCCAGGCGGCGCTTCTCCGCCTCGATCCGATTGCGGATCGCGGCGAGTACTCGGAGCTCGTGGAGTTGCTCGACCGCTGGAGCAAGACCGGCGCCGCCGCCTCGCTCGACCAGTTCCTCGCGGACGGCGGGGACGAGGCGCGCGCGCTCGGACAGCGGCTACGGAACCTTGGTGTGGATCGCTGGGGAGTCTGGGCGCGTGGCGAGAGCGGATCCATCGTCGACCAGGTCGCGACGCGCGACGCCCGATGTCTCGTCGTGGATCTCGGATCGTTGACGACGCTCGAAGAGAAGGCGGTCGTCGCCGAGGCGGTGCTCGCGACCCTCTGGCGCCACCGCGCGGATCGCGAGCCGACGTTGATCGTGATCGACGAGGCTCACAACGTCTGTCCGAGCGACCCGGACGATCCCGATCACGGCGATCGCGACGGAGCACGCCGTGCGCATAGCCGCCGAAGGGCGCAAGTACGGCCTGTACCTGCTCGTCTCGACGCAGCGCCCGCAGAAGGTCCACGAGCAGGTCGTGTCGCAATGCGACAACCTCGTCCTCATGCGGATGAACTCCCGGTCCGACCTCGCTCACGTCGGTGAGCGATTCTCGTTCGTGCCGCCGGCGCTCGTTGGCGCGGCCACCGACTTCGGCCTCGGCGACGCTCTCGTCGCGGGCAAGATCGTCTCGCATCCGGCGTTCGCCCGATTCGGTAGCCGCATCACGGAAGAGGGCGGCTCGGACGTGTCGGCCGACTGGGCGGCGCCGCGTCCCTAGGACGTCCCCGCGGCAACCAGCTCCGCGACGAATGCGCTGGCGGACGCCGCCGCCTCGACCGGATCGGCGCCTCGTGTACGCGCGTGCACATACGCGACGGAGAACGAGTCACCCGCACCAGTCGGGTCGACGGTGCCTTCGACAGGTGCCGCCGGAACGTGCTCGACGAGTCCTCGCGTCACGACCCAGGCGCCCTTCGAGCCGAGGGTCAGGATCACCTCCGGTACGCCGAGGGAGTGGAGCTTCTCGGGGTCGGCACTGCCGACCAGCGTCTCCGCCTCCTCGTCGTTGAGCTTCAGCACCTCGACGTGTTGGAGCACGTCGCCGATGTGCGCGTCCGTGTCGAGCGGTCCGATCGTTGCCGTGCGAACCAGCCCCTGCAGGTCGACGAGGAGCCGACGGCCACCTTCTGCGAGCGCCGCCAGTGTCTCCGGCGGGAAGTCGGTACGCGTGAGCGCGCAGACGTTGATCCAGGTCGCCTCGCCGGCGGCCGCGACCGCCGGTTCGGGCTTCCACGGATCGCCGACGGCGTCCTGCCGCATGATCCGGACTTCGCCCTCGTAGTGGAAGCTGTACTCGGTCGTCGTGGACGACTCGTACCACGTGACCGGTAGGCCGAAGGACTCGAGCGGGGGAACGAGTGCCGCCCGGTGCTCCGCGCTGCACGACGCGTGCGCCGTCGCGTCGGCGCCGAGGCGCGCGAGCGCGCGGGTCGACCAGAAGACTCCTCCGCCCGGGCGCGGGTCCGAGCCGGCGACGACGTCGCGGGTGATGTGGCCGAGCGAGGCGATCTCGGTCATGTCGCGGCGGTAGTCGCCGTACGCCGGCGCGTCACGAGAGCGACCGTCAGCGCCAGGCCGAACGAGACGACGAAGCTGGGAACGGTGGCGCCGATGCCCCAGTCTGGCGGATTCAGCTCGCTGACGAGATCGACCCACCAGGCGGGACCGGTTGGAAAGAGCCACTGGTACAAGGCGAATCCGGCGACCCAGGCGCCGATGAGCCCAGCCCGCCAGGCGGGAGATCCGAAGACGTCGTCGGCCGTGTAGTGCGCGCCGGCTGCGAGCCAGTCCGCGAGCAGCACGGCGAAGAGCGGCACGAAGACGGAGCCGAGGAGGAGGAGGAAGCTCTGGTAGCTCCCCATGTTCACGACCAGGGCGCCCGCAGTCGCCACCGCGGTGACGAGCACGATCAGGAGCTCCTGGGGCACGCGCGGAAACGCGTTCTGGAGCGAGACGGCTGCCGAGTACGCGTTCGCGAACGCCTCGTCGGTCTCGGTCACGAGGAGTGCGAAGAGCGCGACGATCGCCGCGAATCCTCCCGCGACGACAGCGGCGGGAAGCGCAGCGGGATCGCCGAGGTCGCGCGAGAGCACGAGCACGGCGCCGAGCGCGAGCAGCCAGACCTCGGGCACGAAGTACCCGAGGCCCGTTCCCGCGAAGGCGCCGCGCCGCGTCTTCGAGAACCGCGTGTAGTCCGCGGCGTACGGCACGAAGGAGACGGTGATCCCGACGACGACGTCGGCGCCCTGCCAGACGGTGAGCCCGCCCTCGCCCTCGGTGTCCCACAGCGCACCGAGATCGGCGCCGTCGAGGGCCCACCAGGTGAGATAGAGGAGCGCGAGCGGCACCGCCCAGATCGCAAAGCGGCGGATGAATCGCCGGACGAACCCGATCGGCCCGAGCAGCGCGAGCACGAGCGCGCAGGCGCCGAAGACGATCGTCCACAGCCACTGCGCCCGGAAGCCGAAGAGCTCGTCCGAGAGGGCCGCCGCCGCGGTTGCGATCACGAGCAGCTCGAAGATCGTCCAGCCGACACCTTGCGCGACGTTGACCGCGGTCGGAAGGAGCGAGCCGCGCTGGCCGAGCGGCGCGCGCATGAGCGCCATGCCAGGGACGCGGGCGTCGGCGCCGATCATTCCCGCTGCGGCGAGCATGAGGTTTCCGATGACGCAGCCAACGAGGATCGCGACGAGTGCGTCGGGCAGCGACAAGGCCGGAACGAGGATCGCGCCGGCGACGACCACCAGGAGCGACACGCCGAGATTCCCCCAGAGGAGCCCCGTCTCGACCCCGCCGAGAACCTGGAGGCGCGCCGGAACCGGCTCGATTCCCCAGCTGCCTTCGACTCGATCGGGTGGCGCCACCGCCGCGTGAGGCTAGATGATGGCGCCGTGATTCCCCGCTACTTCGTGGTCGCGGAGGCGACGCACGAGATCCAGAACCCGACCTCTGAGGAGAAGCTGCTCCTCCTCGGGAAGCGTCTCGGGCTCGGCCCCGATTCGCGCGTCCTCGACGTCGCGTCAGGGCGTGGCGGGCCGGCGGTTCTGCTCGCCTCCGAGTTCGGCTGCACGTGGCACGGCATCGAGATCTCGCCGGACTTCCATGCGGTCGCCGTCGAGCGTGCTGCGAAGGCCGGGCTCGGCGATCGAGTCTCGTTCGAGCTCGCGGACGGAGCGAGCGTCACGCACGAGGCCGAGTCTACGATGCGGCGCTCTGCCTCGGAGCGAGCTTCGTCTACGGGAGCCTCGCCGATATCGGTCGATGCGCTAGCCCCGCCGTGCGGCCCGGCGGCCACGTCGTCGTCGGCGAGCCGTACTGGCGAGCGCTCCCGCTGCCGGAGGACGTACGCGGATCGCACCCAGCCGTGGACGACGCTCGAAGGAACGATCGTCGTCTTCGAGACCTCGGGTCTTCCCGTCGTCTCGGTCATCGCGGCGTCGGAGGCGACGACTGGGATCGGTACGAGACGTTGCACTGGCAGGCGTCGAGGCCTGGCTCGCGGCCAATCCGGACGATGCAGACGCGCCCGAGGTCCGAACGTGGCACGAGCGCTCGAAGCGGAACTACCTCCGGCACCAGCGCGACTATCTTGGTTGGGCCATCTTCGTCGGCGCGAAGCGGGTCGTAGGGCCGAGCTATATCTCGCCCTAGGTGGCGAGCAGGCGCCGCAGCACGTAGGGGAGGATCCCGCCGTGCCGCAGGTATTCGCGCTCACGCGGCGTGTCGAGCCGCACGGTCGCACGAAACTCCTTGTCGTCCGCCCGCACCGTCACCTCGCGTGCGTCGCCGTTCTCGAGGCCGGTGATCGCGAACTGCTCGCGCCCGGTCAGGCCGAGCGAATCACGGTTCTCGCCGGGGAGGTACTGGAGCGGCAGGACGCCCATCATCAGGAGGTTCGAGCGGTGAATGCGCTCGTAGCTCTCGGCGATGACGGCGCGTACGCCGAGGAGCTTCGGCCCCTTCGCCGCCCAGTCGCGTGAGGAGCCGGAGCCGTACTCCTTGCCGGCGAGAACGATCAGCGGTGTGCTGCTCTCGCGATACAGCTCCGCCGCTTCATAGATCGTCGTCTCCTCTCCCGAGGGCACGTGCACGGTCCATGTTCCCTCGGAGGCCGGGACGAGTTGGTTTCGCAGCCGCACGTTCGCGAAGGTCCCGCGTGCCATCACCTCGTGGTTGCCGCGCCGCGACCCGTACGAGTTGAAGTCCTTGCGCTCGACGCCGTGCTCGACGAGGTAGCGGCCTGCCGGCGAGTCCGGCTTGATCGATCCGGCAGGCGAGATGTGATCCGTCGTCACCGAGTCGCCGATCACGACGAGGCAGCGTGCTCCCGTGATGTCGTCGACGGCGTCCGGCGTGGGCGGCATCCCGTCGAAGTACGTGGGCAGGCGCACGTAGGTGGAGTCCGGATCCCAGGCGAAGAGCTCGCCCTCGGGGACCGGGAGGCCGCGCCACGTGTCGTCGCCCGTGTAGACGTCCGCGTAGGTCGCGCGGAACATCTCCTCGCCGATCGCCCCCGCGACGGTGTTGCGCACCTCGTCGGGCGACGGCCAGATGTCGGCCAGGAACACGTCCTCGCCGTCGGAACCGGTCCCGATGGGCTCCGTCACGAGGTCGATGTCCATCCGGCCCGCGAGCGCGTAGGCGACGACGAGCGGGGGCGACGCCAGATAGTTGGCCTTGACCTCGGGATGGATTCGCGCCTCGAAGTTGCGGTTGCCGGAGAGCACTGCACACACGACGAGATCCCCTTCGGCGACGCCGCTCGAGATCTCGTCCGGCAGCGGTCCGGAGTTTCCGATGCACGTCGTGCAGCCGTAGCCGACGGTGTGGAAGCCGAGCTCCTCGAGATACGGAGTCAGACCCGACTTCTCGTAGTACTCGGTGACGACCTTCGAGCCCGGCGCAAGGCTCGACTTCACCCACGGCTTGCGCGCGAGGCCACGCTCGACCGCCTTCTTCGCGAGCAACCCGGCGGCGATCATGACCATCGGATTCGACGTGTTCGTGCAGGAGGTGATCGCTGCGATCACAACGGCGCCGTGATCGAGCTCGAAGTTCTCACCCTCGTAGCTCACCTCGACGGCCGATCGCTCGGCCAGCACGATTCGAGGCCCCGTCGAGATGGCGGCGTCGGCCGTCTCGGGCTCCGAGCCGGGAGCCGCCGTCGCGAGCGGATCGCTTGCGGGGAACGTCTCCGCCACGGCCTCGTCGTGCGCGTTGCCGTAGTCGACGCCGAAGGTCGGCAGCGTGTCGAGGAACGCCTGCTTCGCGTCGCGCAGCGGCACGCGGTCCTGCGGGCGCCGAGGCCCGGCGAGTGACGGCTCGACGGTCGAGAGATCGAGCTCGACGACCTGCGAGTAGGTCGCAGGCTCGTCCGGGTCGTGCCAGAGCGCGTTCTCCTTGCAGTACGCCTCGACGAGCGCGATGCGCTCGGCCGAGCGACCGGTGAGGCGCAGGTAGCGAAGCGTCTCGTCGTCGACCGGGAAGAAGCCGCAGGTCGCGCCGTACTCCGGCGACATGTTCCCGATGGTCGCACGGTCGGCGAGCGGGAGCGTCGCGAGACCGTGACCGAAGTACTCGACGAACTTCCCGACGACGCCGGTCTGGCGGAGAATCTGCGTCACGGTCAGGACGAGGTCGGTCGCGGTCGCACCCTCCGGCAGTGAGCCCGACAGCCGGAATCCGACCACCTGAGGCACGAGCATCGAGATCGCCTCTCCGAGCATCGCCGCCTCGGCCTCGATCCCGCCGACGCCCCAGCCGAGCACGCCGAGGCCGTTGATCATCGTCGTGTGCGAGTCGGTTCCGACGAGCGTGTCGGGGAAGGCGATGCCGTCGCGCTCCTCGACGACGCGTGCGAGGAACTCGAGATTCACCTGATGGACGATCCCCGTGCTCGGTGGTACGACCTTGAAGTTGTCGAACGCGCCCTGACCCCAGCGCAGGAACGCGTAACGCTCGCGGTTGCGCTGGAACTCGAGCTCGGCGTTGCGCACGATCGCGAGCCGGCTCGCGAACTCGTCCACCTGCACCGAGTGGTCGATCACGAGCTCGACGGGGAGGAGCGGATTGATCTTCTTCGGATCGCCGCCGAGGTCGTGCATGGCGTTCCGCATCGCCGCGAGATCGACGACGGCGGGCACTCCGGTGAAGTCCTGCAAGAGGACGCGCGCCGGCGTGAACGAGATCTCCCGCGACGGTTGGGCCGTCGCGACCCAGCCTGCGACCGCCTCGACATCGGCAGCCGTGACGTCGACGCCATTCTCCATGCGGAGCACGTTCTCGAGGAGGACGCGCAGCGTGTAGGGCAGACGCAGGATGTCGTGGCTCGCCTGGAGTGCGTCGAGCCGGAACACCTCGTGACGCACGCCGCCCACGTCGAGCGTCGAACGTGCGCCGAAGCTGTTCGGGTGCGCCATCGCCTCCGATTCAAGCAGCTTGGGCGTCCCCAGCCGCCCGAGGCCGCGCTCGGTGAGCGTGGGCGTTCGCGGATCGAAGTGGCGCGTGACCGCGGTCGCGTACGGCCGACCTACACGTCGGGCATACCCCGCGAAGCCCTCGTCCCGCACTGGTTGCAGGTCCTCCGTGTACGGATCGAGGACGTGCTGTCGGCCCACCTTCCTCGCCGAGTTGAAGAAGGCGAGACCCATCCCCACCGAGACTTCCAGGAGCGAGCGTTGCTCGCGATCGGCTTCGGCGAGAAGCGCCTGATAGACGGCAGCGAGCTCCGGCGGGGTCGGCAGACCCTTCGCGTCCTCGCGCAGATCCGCGAGCGAGCGTTTGAGCCCCTCCACCTCGAGCGGCGGGATGTCGATGAGCCGAGCCGTCGTCCCGCTCGCACCCTCGAACGCTCCGAGCAGGTCGTCGACCGACGCGAACTCGGCGTCCCGGGCGAGCACGCCTGCGGCCTTGAGCTCGAACACGAGCGCGTCGAGGTAGACACGCGTGCCGCGCGTGACGTCCGCCGCACCCGCGAGCAGCCAGAGCGGCGAGAAACCGAACGCGAGAATCGACCCGAGCTCGACGACGTTTCCGCCGGCCTTGCGCACGGCGAGCTTCTTGGGCGACGCCTCGTGCTCGTCTGCGACTGCGTCGTGAGCGCGCTCGACTCCACCGACGAGCTCGACCGTGATTCGCAAGAGGTTCTTCGCGGTCGCCTCGTAGAACCGCGACTTCCGGACGAGCCGCGGCAGAACGAGCTCGGCCGTCTCGTGGATCGTCCCTCCCAGCGCGGCCGCGACTGCGCGAAGCATGCGCTCCGGCACCGAGGCGAGGTACTCCGTTCCGCGGCGCACGGTCTAGCGCCTAGCCTTCGGCGGGCTTGGCGCTGACGGCAATCCCGCCGAACGCGGAGAAGCCGCTCAGGTGCAGCGTCGGCGCGTCGTCGTCGCGGCTCGGGAGCGTTGATCGCGATCCCGCCGGCGAGCGCTTGCACGTCCGACACCACCCTGCACCCCGGCGGAACGCGAATCGCGATGCCGCCGAAGAGCGAGCCGAGCTCGAGGTGCGCTCCGGACGCGATCTGCGCCTCGCGGAGGTCGAGGGCGATCCCGCCGAGCCACGAGAACATCGAGCCGCCGCGGAACGCCTCGGCACGACTCCTGATCGCGACGCCGTTCAGGATCGCGACGAGCCTGACCTCGTCGCTCTCGGCGTCACCGCGTGACGGAAACGCACGCTTGAGCAGCGCGGCGGACGTGAGCGTCCCGGCCCAGAACCCGAGCTTGAAGAGAAGAAGCCCGCGCAGGATCACCACGCCCGCAGGGTAGCGCCGCGCATCTAGCATGGCCGCGGTGGACACCGAGACCATTCGCGGACTGCTCGACGAGGCGTTTCCCGACGCGGCCGAGGTCGCGGTCGAGGACAGGACCGGTACCGGCGACCACTTCCAGGTAACGGTCGTCAGTTCCGACTTCGACGGTGTTCCGCTGATCGATCAGCACCGCCGCGTCAACGCTGCGCTCGCCGCGCCGCTCGGCGACGGCTCCATCCACGAGCTCCGGATCAAGACGAAAGGAACGACATGAAGCCCCTGAACGAGCAGATCTCCGAGGTCATCGAGCACGAGCCCGTCACCGTGTTCATCAAGGGCACGCCGCAGATGCCCATGTGCGGCAACTCGCACCGTGCGCTGCAGGCACTGCACGCCGCCGGCGCGCCGATCACGGCCGTCGACATCCTTCCCGATCCCCGCATTCGCCAGGAGCTCTCGTCGATCTCGGGGTGGCCGACGATCCCGCAGGTGTTCGTCAAGGGCGAGCTCATCGGCGGTGCGGACATCACGGAGGAGCTCGCCGAGTCCGGTGAGCTGAAGCAGAAGCTCGACGACGCACTCGGTGCCGAACGAGCGCAGGGCGTCAAGGTCGTCGAGCTACAGCTCGCCTAGGTGGCGGCGATGCGATCCGCGAGCTCGCGAGAGATCGCGTGCTCGCCCGAGGCGGTGCGCACGGTGACCGGGCCGCCGAACGGCGCCTGCGCGACCACCTCGACGCTCGCCTCGGGAACGAGCCCGAGCTCGCCGAGGTAGCGCAGGAGCTCCGAGTCGCCGTCGGGCACGCGTGCGACTGCTCCGCGTGCGCCGGGCTCCAGATCGAGGAGCGACCGGCTCTCCCCGTGCACGAGCCGGAGCTCCCGGTCGGGAATCGGGTCGCCGTGCGGATCGTGCGTCGGAAACCCGAGCTCCTCGTCGATCTTCGCCTCGAGCTCCTCGGAGAGCGCGTGCTCGAGGAGCTCCGCCTCGGCGTGAACGGCGTCGAGTGAGAGACCGAGCCGGTCGACGAGGTAGCGCTCGAGAAGCCGGTGATGGCGCAGGACCTCGAGAGCCCCGCGTCTGCCGGCGTCGGTCAACGCGACTCCCCGGTGAGGCACCCGCTCGACGAGCCCGAGCTCGTCGAGACGCTTCGTCATCGCGCTTGCCGAGGGCGCGCTGACGCCCATGCGCGTCGCCAGCGCGGACGTCGTCACGCGCTCGCCGGACGACTCGAGGACGTAGATCGCCTTCAGGTAGTCCTGGACGGCGACGGTGAGATCGGGTGCGGACGTTCGCATGCCGGGATCTTAGGTTACACTCCGACTCGGAATTAGCCATGTCTAAAACTCGCCTTACCCGAGGGAAGCTCCTCGCGGCCGCCGCGCCGTTGGCGGCCGTTCCGCTCGTCGGGAAGCTCGCGCTCGAGAGCGACGCATCGGCTGGTGGTCACGGGCACTCGAGCCACGTCGATCCGCGTACGCTCGTCGAGCGAGAGCGCACTGCGATGGGCCATGCGGCGATGATCGGCGAGGAGGTTCCCGCAGTGGGCGGGCCGAGCGACCTCGACGCGCTCCTCTACCCGCCTCCCGCACGGCCGTATCAGCCGGGTCGTGTCAGCGAGTACTCACTCACCGCGACCGACGTCGAGCTCGAGATCGCCCCCGGCGTGTTCTTCCCGGCATGGGTCTACAACGGGACAGCTCCCGGCCCGGTGATCCGCGCGACGGAGGGCGACCGACTCCGCGTGAAGTTCGTGAACGCCGGGTCACACCCACACACGATCCACTTCCACGGAATCCATCCCACCAACATGGACGGCGTCTTCGAGGTCGTGGAGCCCGGCGGTCGCTTCACGTACGAGTTCGAAGCAAAGCCAGCCGGCCTCCACCTCTACCACTGCCACGCGACGCCCCTCAAGAAGCACATCCACAAGGGCCTCTACGGAGCGTTCATCATCGACCCGAAGGAGCCGAGACCACCGGCGCAGGAGCTCGTCATGGTCATGAACGGCTTCGACACCGACGCCGACGGCGGGAACAACTTCTACACCGTCAACGGACGCTCGTTCTACTACGCCAAGTATCCGATTCGGGTGAAGCGCTCGGAGCTCGTACGGATCTACCTCGCGAACCTCACCGAGTTCGACCTCATCAACTCGTTCCACCTGCACGCGGACTTCTTCCGCTACCAGCCGACCGGCACGGGCGAGAACTGGGAGTACACGGACACCGTGATGCAGTGCCAGGGCCAGCGTGGCGTGCTCGAGATCGCGTTCGCGCACACCGGGACGTTCATGTTCCACGCGCACCAGTCCGAGTTCGCCGAGCTCGGGTGGATGGGATTCTTCGAGGTCGTCGACTAGTGGAAGCTGGCTCGGCGACGACCGAAGGCAGCCGGCTCAACTGGCGGATCTGGGCGGTCATCCCGGTGCTCCTCCTCGCGCTCGCAGTCGGGGCCGTCGTGTCGAGCGGCTCGTCGCTGGCCGAGCTCGTCGGCACGAACCCGCCGGCCGCGGACGAGTTCGACATCAGACGTGTTGCGTTCTCGCCCGGCGAGATCCGCATCACGGTGCGCAACCCGCAGCCGGACGACCTCACGATCGCGAACGTCAACGTGGACGACGCAATCGTTCCGTTCACTGTCGACGGTTCGACGACGCTCGGCCGGCTCCGGTCGAGCACCATCGTCGTCCCGTTCGACTGGGTCGACGGGGAGCCGATCACGGTGGGAGTGACGAGCTCGACCGGGATCGAGACGGTCGAGGAGATTCCCGCAGCGATCGAGACGCCGCAGCCGTCGGTCGAGGGGTTCCTCGGCTACACGCTCATCGGTCTTCTCGTCGGTGTCCTGCCCGTCGCACTCGGGCTTCTCTGGCTGCCTGCCCTCCGGCACGCGGGCGCAGTGTGGCTGTCGGCGTTCATGGCGTTCACGGCCGGGCTCCTCTCGTTTCTCGGCGTCGAGGCGCTGTCGGAGGCCTTCGCGCTCCAGGCCGGCCTTCCGGCGTCGCTCGGCGGAGCCGGGCTCGTGCTGCTCGGAGTCGCGGTGAGCTTCCTCGGCATGACGGCGCTCTCCGGTCGCCTCACGCGTGGCTCCGCCGCCACAGGGCTCACGCTCGCGCTGCTGATCGCGATCGGGATCGGGCTCCACAACCTCGGCGAGGGGCTCGCGATCGGCGCGTCCTTCGCCATCGGCGAGATCCAGCTCGGCGCGTTCTTGATCGTCGGCTTCATGATCCACAACGTGACCGAGGGCCTCGGGATCGCGACGCCTCTCGCCAAGACGCGCGTCACCGTCCTCGCCCTGGCGGGCCTTGCCCTCGTTGCCGGTGCGCCGACGATCCTGGGCACCTGGGTGGGCGGATACACGTCGAGCGACGTGCTCATCGCGCTCTTCTTCGCGATCGGCGCCGGCGCGGCGTTCCAGGTCGTGGTCGAGGTCGGACGGTACGTCGCGCGCAACGCGCCGGGCGGTCTCCGCTCCGGCCACGCCATCGTGGGCTTCATCGCGGGCGTCGCAACGATGTACGTGACCGGTCTCCTGATCGCGTGATGGCCCCAACCGGCCCTTAACGGCCGCTAACCCGGGGTTCACGGCGACCGGGCTATAACCGTCAGGTCATGTCGTTCCGCTCGCTTCGGCCATTCGCCGCCCTGGTCGCCTCAGCCGTCCTCGGTGGCGTCGTGGCTGTCGGAGCGGTAGCGCTGCTCGGCGGGCTCGACTCGCCGACCACCGTCGTCACGGAGACGTCGGCAGTGCAGACGCCAACGCTTGCACCCGCCTCGGGCGACGCGATGACCATCAACGAGATCTACGAGCGCGCAGCATCGGGCGTGGTGCGTATCAACGCCACCGACCGTTCGACGTCGTCGGGGTCGACAGATCCCTTCGGCGGTCAGAACTCGGCGCTCGGCTCCGGGTTCGTGATCGACAAGACGGGTCACATCGTCACGAACTACCACGTCGTCCGCGATGCGGGCGAGGTGACGGTGAGCTTCTCGAATCGCGACACGGTCAAGGCCGAGGTCGTCGGAACCGACGCGTCCACGGATCTCGCGGTCCTTCGCGTCGAGACGGCTGCGAATGCGCTGACCCCGCTTCCGATGGGCAACTCCGACGTCGTCAGGGTGGGCGATCCGGTGGTCGCGATCGGCAACCCGTTCGGGCTCGACCGCACGGTGACGTCGGGAATCATCAGCGCGCTCCAGCGTCTCATCACCGCCCCGAACCGCTTCACGATCGATCACGTCATCCAGACCGATGCTCCGATCAATCCCGGCAACTCGGGCGGCCCGCTGCTCAATGCGCGCGGCCAGGTCATCGGCGTCAACACGCAGATCGAGACCGGCACGGGAACGAGCGCGACAGGGAATGTCGGGATCGGGTTCGCGGTGCCGGCCAACACGGTCAAGGACGTCGTCGCGCAGATCCTCCGCACCGGCCGCGTCGACCACGCGTATCTCGGCATCAGCGGGCAGGCCGTGACCGACGACGTCGCCGACGCCTACAACCTCCCTGTCGCGGCCGGAGTGCTCGTCGAGTCCGTGACGAGCTCGAGCGGCGCCGACAAGGCGGGCCTCGAGGGCGGCAAGAACCAGGTGGTCGTCGCCGGCGAGACGTATGTCCTCGGAGGCGACATCATCGTTGCGTTCGACGGCAAGAAGATCTCCTCCATCGAAGAGCTGCGCGACGCGATCTCCGGCAAGAAGCCGGGGGACAAGATCACGCTCGTGATCTACCGCGACGCGAACAAGACGAGCGTGACCGTGACGCTCGGACGGCAGCCCGCTTCGCCTCAAGGCTAGGCGCGAGCACGGCCTCCGCCATCTCCGAGCGGAGATGGCGACCGCGCAGGATCCCTGAAGGCGTCCGCTTCGCGGCCGCGTCGCTGTGACTGCTGAGCCGCCTCTGTGGTTCAGCTCAGCTCTCCGAGATCGCTTCGAGCTAGGGCTTCGTCGGTGAGGGCGTAGCCGCGCTCGATGAGCGCGTGCTTGAGCTCGGTCGGCCACGGGACGTCGCTCCTGAAGGTCGGGTCGAGGCCGGCGTCGCCCGCCGAGCCGCGCACGATGAGCGCGGGAACGTGCCGGTCGTGGCGGAAGGGGAAACGTGCGGCCGCGAAGCGGGCGTCGAGCTCGGTGCGCAGACGTGTGCGTCGCCACGGCAACGCCGCCTCGAGCGCGGCCGCACTGACGTCCTCGTGGAGGCGACGGAGCTCCTCGACGGACGTCTCGCGCTCACGTGCGATGCGCTCCTCGACGACCGCGTTGCGGGCGAACGCGACGCGCATGAGACGGACGATGAGCTCGCCGTAGTGCGCCGGCTCGCCGCGCGACGAGCGCTCCTGCGCGAGGCGCACCTCCGCGAGCAGGGCTCGCACGGGTGGAACCGCGCGGAAACGCTCGAGCCGCTCCCGCGTCCGCTCGAGGTAGACGGGAATCGTCGGCGGGTAGCTGGGCACGTAGCGAAACGCAGCGATTGCGCCTACCTCCTGGTTGCGATACGCGTGCTCGAGCGGGAAGTTGCGGACCCAGCCGCCGTCCGTCGCGATCCGGCCATCGAGCTGGATCGGGAGCACGAGCCCGCTGATCGCCGCGGATGCGAGGATTGCGCGGCCCATCACGTCCGGCTCGGTGGTTCGCGACGAGTACTCGAGCTCGAAGTCGCGCGCCTCGTCGCCTTCCGGGTAGTCGCTCACGTCGGTCGCGTAGACGACGAGCTCGACCTCGGCCTCAGCGAGCGCGCTTCCGAGCTCCTCGGGAGATCCGATGCGGTCGGCGACGGTCGACGGAAGCGTGTAGTCGTGAAGGCCGCCGGGAAACTGCCAGACGGCCCGCGGCCGAAATGCGTCCTGCGGTTGGAGGCCGAGCACGAAGTCCTCGAGCTCGTCGAGACGCCCGAGAGCGGCCATGGTTCCGGCGAGCGCGCCCGCTGACGTGCCGTAGATCCAGCCGACCCGCGGCCAGAGCGGCGTCTCCGCGAGCCGCTTCAGGAATCCGAGCTCGAGCAAGATCCCGTTGATTCCGCCCCCCGACAGAACGAGGGCGACGTCGTGGTTGCCACCACCGCGGCGGGTGACTGAAAGTTCGGGCACGAGGCTATTGTGCGCGCCGTGGAGTCGGAGCTACGTCCTGGTATGGCGGTGCTCTCGGACCTCGGCCTCGAGACGGACGAGGAACTCTGGGAGGGCGACGACGACGGCGATCACGGCGGATGGTTCTGCGTACGGACCGATCCGTTCCCGTGTCCAGCCGAAGGCTGCTCGTTCGTGGCCGAGTTCATGACCGCTGCGCACCTCGTTCTCGTGTGGGAGGAGCGCGACGACCCGAACCTGCTCTGGCATGCGCAACGCGCGAAGGAGGTGGGCAGGAACCCGCGCATCGTCGGTTACGAGTCGGGCTTCGGCCCGAGTGCCTCGTACTACGCGTGGGAGGCGGCAGGCAGGCCCGTGCACGGCGTGAAACGCTGACACCACGAGTCGCGGCGTGCGGTGCGCGAAGCCCTGGCGCTAGCATCGCCGGGATGACCAGCGCGACACTCCACGTCAGCGGCGTGCGCTGCGAGCGCTGCATCGGACGGCTTGCCGGCGCGCTCCGTGGGCACGAGGGCATCGAGTACGCGAACGCGAATCTCATGGGCGAAGTCGCGCTCCAGTGGGACGAGGAGAAGACCTCGCGTACTGCGATCGTCGAGGCACTTGCGCGCTCCGGGATTTCCAGAAGCAACGCCGGAGCGGGAATAGGTCACGCAAGCGGCTCGTTCAGGCTCCCGTAATCAGCAGCGGTACGGTACGCCGGTGAGCGAGCCGGGCCCCGACACCGAAGCACGGCGGATCGCGTTGCAAGCACGCGACCGTGCACGCTTCGAGGAGGACGCCCTCACGCTCGCCGACCAGGTGTACCGGGTTGCGAGGCGACTCGTCGGCTCGCGTGAGGAGGCAGAGGATCTCGTGCAGGAGACGTACGCAAGAGCATTTCGCAGCTGGCAGTCCTTCACACCGGGGACGAACCTCCGTGCGTGGCTCCTGCGCATCCTCACGAACCTGAACGTCGACCGCGGCCGCAAGATCCAGCGCTCCCCACAGACGCAGCCGCTCGAGGAGACGGACTACTACCTCGCGAACAAGATGGCCTCCGCCGCCGGCGAGGAGGCGCTCGAGACGGACGACGTCGTCGAGCGCCTCTCGCAGGACTCCATCGTCAACGCGCTTTCGGAGATACCACCGCAGTTCCGCGACGTCGTCGTGCTGGTGGACATCGGTGACTTCTCGTACGCTGATGCAGCACAGATCCTCGATGTCCCGATAGGAACGGTGATGTCCCGTCTGCACCGCGGTCGCCGAGCGCTGAAGCAGCACCTCGCCGAGGGAGCGCTCTCGTAGTGGGCGAGCCGTGCGACCGCTGCGAGGAGCTCCTCCAGGACTTCCTCGACCGCACGCTTACGGACGCCGAGTGGCAGGAGGCGGAGCTGCATCTCGGTGACTGCGACTACTGCCGACGCCGCTATCGCTTCGAGGAGACCCTGCGCCGCTACGTGCGCACGAGCTCGGTCGAGCGGATGCCGCCCGGGCTGATGGACAAGCTCAGCGAGCTGCGCGGGCTCGACGCCACAGCCTAGAACGCCTCCAGGTCATCCCGAACGTCGACGTCGCCCGGCGCGCCGAGGTCGTCGCACGCGACGAGGCGGACGGGACGGTCACGCAGACCCTCGTCCGGAATCTCGTCCCAGTCGGCCCGTCCGAGGACGAGCGGGTGGCCACGTTCCCCGTCGTAGGACGCGGCGACGATTCCGCCGCGCGCGCGCCACTCGGCGAGTACGCGGTCGACCGCCTGCGGAGAGAGGTTCGGCCCGTCGGCGAGGGCGATCACCGCCGCTTCGACGTCGGCCGCGAGCGCCGCGAGGCCGCAGCGGAGCGATGCCCCGGGTCCGCGTGCCCACTCCGGGCAGCGCACGATCCGCGCATCCTCGGCGGTGAGCTCGTAGGCGCCCTCGACGACGACGATCTCGTCGACCGACGTCTCGCGCAGGCGCTCGAGCACACGCGGGAGGAGGATGCGCTGCTTCGGGCTCCCGAACCGCGATGCCTCGCCGGCTGCGAGGACGATCGCGGCCACGCGCATCGTCAGCTCTCGGCGACGGTGACGCTCGACACGACGACGGGCTGCGAGGGCGGGCCGTCGCCGACTCCGAGCGCGTCGATGCGCATCACCGCGTCCATTCCCTCGGTCACCTCGCCCACGATCGCGTACTCGGGCGGCAGGCCTGCGTCCGCTCCGGTGACGACGAAGAACTGACTGCCGGACGTGCCCGGCGCCTCGACTCCCGATTTCGCCATGGCGACGACGCCCTGTGTGTACTTGCCGTCGGACGGCGGTACGTCGACCGTCGAGTAGCCCGGCCCGCCGCCGCCCGTCTGCGTCGGGTCGCCGCCCTGGATCACGAAGCCGGGCACGACTCGGTGGAAGATCGTGTCGTCGAAGTAGCCCTCGTTCGCGAGCGCGACCAGCGACGCAGCCGTTTTCGGCGCGAGCTCCTGATCGAGCGTGATCGTGAACGAGCCGCAACTCGTGTCGAAGGTGAGCGTGTACGTCGTCGACGTGTCGAGCGGCGCCGACGGAGCCTCGCCGGTTTCGGGGTCGCGGGCTTCGGGAGCCTCGACGCTCGCACACTCGTCGGTGCCCGTCGCGACGGACTCGGTCGTGTCGCTGCCGTCGTCGCCGCCTCCGCAGCCGGCGAGGAACGCGAGCGAGACGATCAAGACGAGCGCGGCACGCACGGTCTGCGATCCTACCCACCGATGCCGAACGTGACGCGCTGCGACTGGGCCGCGGGTGAAGACGAGCTCATGCTCGCCCACCACGACGAGGAGTGGGGCGTCCCCTCGCACGACGACCGCCACCTCTACGAGCTGCTCACGCTCGAGGGTGCGCAGGCGGGCCTGTCCTGGTCGACGATCCTCCGCAAGCGCGAGGGCTATCGGCGTGTCTTCGCCGGCTTCGACCCGGAGATCGTGGCGCGGTACACGAGAGAGGACGTGGAGCGGCTCCTCGACGACTCCGGGATCGTCCGCAACCGGCTCAAGGTGGAGTCCACGGTGTCGAACGCAGCGCGCGTGCTCGAGGTGCAGGAGGAGCTCGGGAGCTTCGACGCGTACCTCTGGGCGTTCGTCGACGGCGAGCCGATCGTCAACCGCTGGCGCTCGCTCGCCGAGCTCCCGGCCGAGACCGAGCTCTCGAAGGCGATCTCGAAGGATCTGAAGAGCGCGGCTTCCGCTTCGTCGGCCCGACGATGGTCTACGCGTTCATGCAGAGCGTCGGCATGGTCGACGACCACATGCTGCACTGTTATCGCGCAAGACCGGGACTCCGCTAGCGCGAGTCCCGGTCGCGCAGAAGGCGTCCGCTTCGCGGCCGGCATTGCGATCTTGAACGACTTCGCTACGCGCGTGTCGTGAGCGAGACCATGTCCGCGAGGTTGACGAGCTGGATCGCCGCACGGAAGGTCGTCACCCGCTCGGCGTCGTCCTCGACCTCGACTCCCGCACGCCAGAGCTCCTGAGCGACCGCGAGTAGCTCCTCGATCCGCTCGGACGCCTCGGGATGCCCGTTCGACCGTTCGCGTGACGCGTTCACCGCGAGCCCGAGCGCTCCGATCGCATCGCGCTGACGAAGCCAGAGCATCGGCACCGCCATCGAGATGTACTGGTGGATCCGGGCGAAGGTCAGCGGCTGGACGAGCGACGTCGGTCCCCGCGGCGCCGACAGCGGCTCGAGCTCCTCGCCCGCGATCATCCGGCGTGCGCTCCCGCCGAGCATGAGCCGGAGCTGCTTGTCGTCGAAGCCCGCGAGCTTGGCGGTTCGCACCGCCATGAGCAGCGAGTTCGGCTGGCGGCCGTACGGGTAGTCGGAGGCGTAGATCACCTGCTCGGGCGCGACCTGGCGGTAGAGGTCGAGGAGGTCGAGCCCGCTCCAGACCGACGTGTCGAAGAAGACGCCCGGAAGGCCTCCGAGCCGGCCCGCGAGGCCCGCCATGTCGGCGATCCCGGCGTGGGCGACGATCAACTGGACGCCCTCGTTCCGCCGAACCAGGGCTTCGAGATCCTCGGAGATCGGTGGGAGCCCGCGGCCGCCGTGGATGAGGATCGGCACCGAGCGCTCGACGGCGAGCGCGAAGACGGGCTGCAGCCGCTCGTCGCTCAACGCGAATGCCTGCGCGCGCGGGTGGAGCTTGATGCCGCGCGCGCCGAGGTCGAGACAGCGCTTCGCCTCCTCGAGTGGTTGTGCCGTCAAATCGAGGCGGACGAACGGCGTGAACTTTCCGTCAGAGCGCTCGGCATGGGCGAGCGTGCGGTCGTTCGGAACGGTGAATGCGGGCTCGCGGTCGTGCTCGTCGAGGCAGAACATGAACGCACCCGCGAAGCCGTAGCGTTCGAGCGTTCCTCCGAGCTCGTCGTAGTCGCCGACCATCCCGTCGATGTCGTTCCCGAGATGCGTGTGGACGTCGAAGAGGTAGGCGTGCTCGGGGAGCTCACGACGAAGCTGCTCGTCCCAGGACTCGACGACGCCGCGCGCTCGCTCGAGCGCCGTCACGAGCGGAGAGCTTTCCAGACGCGTGGCGGTGTCATCGGCAGCTCATAGAGACGGGTGCCGACCGCGGCGGCGACGGCGTTCGCGATCGCAGCGGGGGCGCCGACGACCGGCGCCTCCCCGATGCCCTTCGCTCCGAACGGGCCGTCGGGCGCAGGAACCTCGACGATGAGCGTCTCGATCTCGGGGACGCGCTCGGCGGTCGGGATCGCGTAGTCGAGGAACGAGCCGGTGAGTAGGCGGCCGTCTTCGTCGTGACCGAGCTCTTCGAAGAGCGCCCAGCCCATGCCTTGCGCGGCGCCGCCGCGCATCTGCCCTTCGACGAGCGCCGGGTTCAGCGCGCGGCCGACGTCCTGCGCGATCACGTGGCGAAGGAGCGTTACCTCACCCGTCTCGCGATCGACCCGGACGTGGGAGAGGTGCGCCGCGACTGAGGGAGCACCGAGCGTCTGCGCCGATCCGCCGTGGCCCTCGATCGGCTCGTAGCGGCCGCCGAAGCGAAGTGCCTTCTGCGCGAGCTCCTCGACCGTGATCGAGCGATCGGGCGCGCCGACCGCGCGGACGACGCCGTCGACGACCTCGAGGTCGTCGGGAGCGATCTCGAGCTCCTGCGAGGCGGCCGCGAGCACCTTCTGGCGGGCCGACTCGGCAGCGCGAAGCACCGCCGCACCGACGGTGTAGGTGATCTTTGAGCCGCCGCTCGCGCCGGCGTACGGCGCAGAGCTCGTGTCCGCCGTGACGACGCGAACCTTGTCGGGCGAGAGGCCGAAGGCGGCAGCGGCGATGACCGCGAATCCGCTGTTCACCCCGCTCATGTCGGCGGCAGACGTGACGACGGTCATCGTCCCGTCCGTGTCGACCCGGCAGACGGCGGCGGCGGGCTCGTTGCCACCCGGCCAGTGACCCGCGGCCATGCCAATCCCCTCGTCGTCGGGAAGCGAGTCGCGCTCGGCCCACAGCGGGTGCTCGCGAAGCCGCTCGAGCACCTCGACTGCGCCGATGGTCGGGTACGGGTTGCCGCTGATGCCCATGTCGCCTTCGACCACTGCGTTTCTCAGCCGCATCTCGATCGGGTCGAGACCGAGCTTCTGCGCGAGCTCGTCGAGGAGCGACTCGAGCGCGAACGCGGCGGTCGGCGCTCCCGGCGCGCGGTAGGCACCGAACGTGAACCGGTTCGTCTGCACGCCGTAGCCGCGAATGGCGTGTGCCTCCCAGCGGTACGGTCCGGCGACGAGCAGGGACGTGATCCCCTCGACGCCCCAGCCGGCGTTCGAGCCGCGATCCACGATCATGCGCCCCTCGATCGCCGTCAACGTCCCGTCCTTGCGGGCGCCCACCTTGAGGTGCGACACCTGCGCCGAGGCGGGGTTCGTCGCCTGGAAGTCCTCGCTCCGAGTGAGCACGAGCCGAACGGGACGGCCGAGCGCCAGCGTTGCTCCTGCCGCGAGCGGCTCGACGAGGGCGAACTTGCCCCCGAATGCGCCGCCGAGCGGCTCGGCGATGACACGGATCCGCTCGAGCGGGAGCTCGAACGCGCGAGCCAGCTCCTTTCGCGTCACGAACGAGCCCTGCGTGCTGGTCGAGACGACGAGCGTGCCCGACGGCTCGAGCCACGCCGTGCAGACCTGCGGCTCGATGTACGCCTGGTGGACCCAGGGCGTTCGGAATGTCCCCTCCACGATCGCGTCGCTCCGGGCGAATGCTGCGACGACGTCACCCTCCTCGCGCGTGATCCGGTCGAGCACGTTCCCGGAGAGCTGTTCCTCCGATTCGTCGGACTGCCCGTGGACGACGGGCGCCTGATCGCCGGTGTGGATGGACTCGAGATCGCCGCCCTCGTCGTCCGTCTCCTCGACGATGCGTGCGAGCGCTGCGCCGGGGTCCATCGCGGCCTCGACGTCGACGACTGCGTCGAGCGCCTCGTAGTCGACCAGGACGAGCTCGGCGCCGTCCTCGGCTGCGGCTTCGGTCTCGGCGATGACGAGCGCGACGGGCTGACCCGCGAAGACCACCTCCTCGCGCGCGAGCGGCTCGGCGGTGCGGTCGGTACCCGTGGTCGCGAGCGGAAGATCGGCTGCGACGAGGACGGCCACGACACCGGGCGTGGCGAGCGCTGCATCCTTGTCCACGCCGCGGATGCGCGCGTGCGCCTCGGTGGAGAGGACCGGCCGTGCGTGCAGCAGCCCGTGGACGTAGCCGTCGGCTGCGTACCGGGTCGCGCCGGTGACCTTGTCCGGTGCGTCGACGCGCGGTCGCGCGACGCCGATGACCGTGTCGGTCACGAGCCTCTCCGCTCCCGAGCGCGTGTCAATGCCCGCTCGGCGACGACGACGGCGAGCTCGCGGCGATACTCCTCGGAGGCGAAGCGGTCGCCGAAGATCTCTGCTTGGCCGATGGCGTCGCGCAGGTCGCCGGAAGCAAGCACGAACGGCGTCGCGCTGACTCCCGTGAGCGCCACGGTCTCGCCGTCGGAGGTCGCGAGCGCCGCTGCGCCGACGAGCGCAAAGCCCGAGGCCGGGTGCTCGACCGATTCGTACGCGGAGGCCGAGCCCGGAGCGGGCAGCGGTACGACGATGTCGGTGACGAGCTCCTGCGGGCCGAGACTGGTCGTGAACGGACCGACGAGAACCTCTGCGACGGGCACCTCACGGTTTCCCGTCGGGCGACCGCACGTCCGAGCCGCGCTCCCAGTGCGAGGAGGACGGCGGGCATGTCCGAGGCGGGATCGGCGTGCACGACGCTGCCGCCGATCGTCCCGAGGTTGCGTACCTGGAGGTCTCCGATGCCGCGCGCGCACTCCGCGATCGCCTCGAGACCGGGATGCGCGACGTCCGTCAGGTCGTCCCACGTCGCGAGCGGGCCGATGTGGAGCTCTCCGTCTCGCTCCGCGATCTCGCGCAGCTCGAGTCTCGAGATGTCGACGACGAGCGACGGCCGCGCGATGCGGAGCTTCATGACCGGGAATGAGCGACTGCCCGCCGGCGATGGCCTTGGCGTCGGGCTCGCCGAGCAACTCGAGCGCGTGCTCGAGGTCGGTCGCACGTGCGTAGCGGGTCGGCGCGGGAATCACGAGGCAGCCTCTACGGCCCGAATCGACTCGACGATCCCCTGGTAGCCCGTGCAGCGGCAGAGGTTGCCGCGCAGCGAATGCCGGATCTCGTCGTCGCTCGGCGATCCGCCTCGCGAGAGAAGGTCGGCGGCGGTCAGGATGATCCCCGGCGTGCAGAACCCGCACTGCAGCCCGTGGTTCTCGACGAACGAACGCTGGAGCGGGTGTAGCTCGCCGTCGCGCGCCAACCCCTCGATCGTCGTGATCTCGCGCCCGTCGGCCTGGTGTGCCAGCACCGTGCAGCTCTTCACCGCGCGCCCGTCGAGAAGCACGGTGCATGCGCCGCACTGGCTCGTGTCGCAGCCGATGTGCGCACCCGTCAGGCCGAGGCCGTCCCGAAGTGCGTGGACGAGCAGCGTCCGACCTTCGATCTCGAGCGAGCGCGACTCGCCGTTGACGACGAGCGTGACGGGTCAGACACCGGCGGGCAGAGAGGCGAGCTTCTCGCGGAGGTAGGCGAGGTATGGCTGCGGATCGATCGCGGGCGTTCCGGTCAGCCGCTCGATCGTCTCCTTCGGCGTGAACTTGCGCCCGAGCGAGTAGAGGTTGTCGCGAAGCCACGCGGCCAGGTCGCCGAGCTCGCCGGCCTCCATCTGCGCGTCGAGGTCGGGGAGCGCGTCGCGGACCGCAGCCCAGATCTGGAGCGAGATGACGTTGCCGAGCGCGTAGGTCGGGAAGTAGCCGATGCCACCCTGCGACCAGTGGATGTCCTGGAGAACGCCGTGGGTGTCGTCGGGCACCTCGACGCCGAGCAGGTCGGCCATTCCGGCGCTCCACGCGTCAGGCAGGTCCTTCGGGTCGAGCGAGCCTTCGATGAGGCGCTGCTCGAGCTCGAAGCGATGGATGATGTGGAGGCTGTATGTCGTCTCGTCGGCCTCGACGCGGATGAGCCCGGGTTCGGCGCGGTTCACGGCAGCGAGGAACGTGTCGAGGTCGACGTCCCCGAGCTGCACCGGGAACGTCTCCTGCAGCGAGTCGTACCAGTGGAGCCAGAAGGGGCGGCTGCGGCCGACGAGGTTCTCCCAGGTCCGGCTCTGCGACTCGTTGAGGCCGAGCGACGGCGAGCCCGCGAGCGGCGTCCGCTCGAGCGAGGCCGCGATTCCGTGCGCGTAATGCCCGTGGCCCGCCTCGTGCATCGTCGACCAGAGCGAGTCGAGACCCGTCTCGTTGAAACGCGTCGTCATGCGCACGTCCCGGCGGGAGAACGATGTGCAGAACGGGTGGACGGTCGGATCGAGCCGGTACGAGCCTTCCTCGAGACCGAGCGTTGAGAGGATCCGCTTGCAGAACGCCTCCTGCCCGCCGGCGGCGAACGGCTGCTCCAGGAACGAGGCGTCGACCTCCGGCGCCTCGCGCACGAGCTCTGCGAGCACGGGGCGGATCGTCCCGAACACCTCGGTCACCTCGGTGGTCTGCATGTACGGCTCGAAGTCGTCGAGGAGCGGCGTGTAGGGCGAGTCCTCCCACTCGAAGCAGTCGACGTAGCGACGCTTGAGCTCGAGGTTGCGCTGGAGTGCGGGGAGGAACTTCGCGAAGTCGTTCGTCGCGCGCGCCTCGATCCACACCTGGTTGCCGAGCGCGCCGGCTCGCGTCAGCTCGACGCGGAGCTCGGTCGGAACGCGGCGCTGCTTCTCCCAGTCGCGCCGGGTGACGCGGATCAGGCTCGCGTCGTCGGAGTCGTAGTCGAGCGACTCCTCGAGCGGGCGCAGCCGTTCGAGCAGGCGCCCCACCTCGTCGTCGACGAACTTCTCGTGGACGACGCGACTGAGTGTCCCGAGTGCCTCGGCACGTGCCGGATGGCCGCCGGGAGGCATCGTGACCTTCTGATCCCACGAGAGCACGTAGAACGTGCGATGCAGGTCGGAGATCTCGGCGAGGCGCTCTCGGAGCGCACGAAGGTCGGCGTCCACCGCGGCGGACTCTACCGGCGCCGTTGCGGCGAAAGCCGGTCGCTCGCGCTCAGCCCCTGAGGCTCCGGATCACGTTTCCGAGTGTCGCAGCGAGGGGTGACGTGGTAAGAAACGCGCGCATGGAACCGACCGACCACGCGATCGAGACGCTGTTCGACGAGGATCGCCGCTATCCGCCGCCTCCCGAGTTTGCCGCGCAGGCCAACGCGCAGCGGGACATCTACGACGTCCCCTTCGAAGAGTTCTGGGAGCGCGAAGGCCGCGAGCGGGTGACGTGGTTCGAGCCGTTCACCTCGCTCCTCGAGTGGGAGCTTCCGTACGCGAAGTGGTACGGCGGCGGCACGATCAACGTCGCGTACAACTGCCTCGACCGCCACGTCGAGGCCGGTCTCGGCGATCGGGTCGCCTTCCACTACGAGGGCGAGCCGGTGGGCGAGCGCGCGGCGATCACGTATCAGCAGCTCCTCGAAGAGGTGGTTCGCGCTGCCAACGGCCTGAAGGAGCTCGGGGTCGGGAAGGGCACGCCCGTCGGCATCTACATGGGCATGGGGCCGGGACTTCCCGTCGCGATGCTCGCGTGCGCGCGGCTCGGCGCGCCGCACACCGTCGTCTTCGGCGGCTTCTCGGCGGAGGCGCTCGCCGACCGCCTCAACGACATGCGCTGCGAGGTGCTCCTCACGCAGGACGAGAGCTTCCGGCGCGGGACGATCGTCCCGCTGAAGCGGAATGCGGACGAGGCACTCGAGTCGTGCCCGGGCGTGCGGGCGGTCGTGGTCGGCCAGCGGACGCGTGGCGACGTTCCGATGATCCGCGGTCGCGACATCACCTGGAACGCGCTCGTCGAAGGCCAGTCGACGGATCCCGCGTCATGTCCCTGCGAGCCGATGGACTCGGAGGACCTTCTCTACCTCCTGTACACGAGCGGAACGACTGCGAAGCCGAAGGGCATCGCGCACACGACGGCCGGCTACCTCGTCGGCGTCGCGTCGACGCACCACTACGTCTTCGACCTGAAGCCCGAGCAGGACGTCTACTGGTGCGCGGCCGACATCGGCTGGGTGACGGGCCACAGCTACATCGTCTACGGCCCGCTCTGCAACGGCGCCACGAGCGTCCTCTACGAGGGGACGCCGGACTTCCCGGACAAGAACCGCTGGTGGGACATCGTCGAGCGCTACAAGGTGACGATCCTGTACACGGCGCCGACGGCGATCCGCGCGCACATGAAGTGGGGGCCGGAGCACGCGGCGAAGCACGATCTCTCGTCGCTGCGCCTTCTCGGATCCGTCGGCGAGCCGATCAACCCGGAGGCGTGGATGTGGTACCGCCGGCACATCGGGCGGGAGCGCACGCCGATCGTCGACACGTGGTGGCAGACGGAGACGGGGATGATCCTCATCACGCCGCTCCCGGGAGTGACGACGACCAAGCCCGGCTCCGCGACGAAGCCGTTCCCCGGCATCGACGCCGGCGTCGTGGACGACAACGGAAACGAGGTCGGGCCGGGCGGGGGCGGCTACCTCGTGCTGAAGCGTCCCTGGCCGGCGATGACGCGTGGCATCTTCGGAGACGACTCGCGCTTTCGTGCGACGTACTGGGAGCGCTTCCCGGGGATGTACTTCGCCGGCGACGGCGCACGCGTCGACGAGGACGGCGACTTCTGGCTCCTCGGCCGGGTCGACGACGTGATGAACATGTCCGGGCACCGCATCTCGACGATCGAGGTCGAGTCAGCGCTCGTCGATCACCAGAGCGTCGCCGAGGCCGCGGTGTGCGGTCGTGCCGACGCGCTCACCGGTCAGGCGATCGTCGCGTTCGTGACGCTGAAGGGCGGCGAGGAGGGGTCGGTCGAGCGCCTCGAGGAGCTGCGCAACCACGTCGCCGTCAAGATCGGCCCGATCGCGAAGCCGGCGAACATCGTGTTCACGCCCGAGCTTCCGAAGACGCGCTCGGGGAAGATCATGCGCCGCCTCCTGCGCGACGTCGCCGAGAACCGCCCGCTGGGCGATACGACGACGCTCGCCGACCCCGCCGTCGTATCCGAGATCGCCGACCGCGCGGTCACGCAGCCGACCGAGGAGTAGCTCTCCTACAGAGGCGAGCCCGAAGGCGATGTCGTGGCCGTCGGGATCCTGGACTCCGAACTCGCGGAATCCATGCGGCGCGTCGTAGATCGTGTAGTCGATGGCCGCCCCGCGCTCCTGCACCTCCGCGTACACGGCATCGGCATCGTCGACGCGGATATAGACGTTCCACGTCTGGTCGACGATGCGCCAGTTCGGGACGATGCGCTCCGGTTCGCGACAGAGGGCAAGCAGAATCGACGAGCCGTCCCGCTCCGCGCTCGCGAAGGTCGGCGGATCGCCGAACATCTCGCACGTGAATCCGAGCTGTTCGCGGTAGTACCCGACCGCTCGTTCGATGTCTCCGACGAGGAGGACAGGCGAGATTCCCGTTACGCGTGACATCGCGTCATCTTGCCGATGATGGCGATCCGGTGACAGAGCGGTGTTTCGTGGATCGCGTTGAGGGCATCTTCATGGCGTGACGTACTTCGGCACCTCTACTCCGCTGGTGGAAGTCGTGCTGCCGGCGATCCCCATGAGCGTCGGCGCGGCTCGCGCTGCTGTCGGCGATGCGGCAGCGCACATCGCCGTCGAACAGCGGATCGTCGACGACATCCGGCTGTGCGTCAGCGAGGCGGTGACGAACTCCGTCCGCCACGCGTACGGCGCGGACGGGGGCACCGTCGAGGTTGTGATGACCAAGGTGGACGACGAGCTGACAGTCGTCGTGGGTGATCAGGGCGCCGGGTTTGAGAGCTCGAGCGTCGTTCGAGACGAGCCCGGCGGGCTCGGGCTCGAGATCATCGACGCTCTGACGAGTCGCCACGCAATCTCGAGCTCGGCTGATCTGGGAACCGAGATTCGAATGACGTTCGCGCTCGGTTCGAACGCGCCGCTCATCTAGGGTCGGCGTCGTCTCAGGCGGTGGTGACGAGCGCCGACTCGAACGCGGCGACCGTGCGGTCGATGTCCTTCTCGCTCGTCCGCCAGTTCGACACCGAGAGTCGAATCGCCGCGCGACCGCCCCAGATCGTCCCGCTCATCCACGCCTCGCCGCTTCGTTGCACGTCGGCGAGGACGGCGTTCGTCGTCTCGTCGTCCGCGAAGCGGAAGAGCACCTGGTTCAGGACGACATCGTTGACGACAGTGCACCCGGGAAGTTCGGCGATGGCTTCCGCGAACTGTCGCGCGCGGGCACAGGAGCCTTCGACGAGATCCGCGACGCCCGAACGGCCGAGCGACCGCAGCGCCGCGTAGACCGCGAATCCGCGCGCGCGACGCGAGAACTCGGGCGTCCAGTCCATCTGGTCGCGCGCAGCGTCCGGGTCGGCGACGATGTACTCGGCCTTCAGGCTCATCGCGGCTCGATGAGCTTCCGGATGCGCGACGAACGCGAGTCCGCTGTCGTACGGCACGTTGAGCCACTTGTGCGCGTCGGTCGCCCAGGAGTCGGCGCCCTCGACGCCGGCCATGAGACCGCGCAATGTCGGGGAGGCGCTCGCCCACAGCCCGAACGCGCCGTCGACGTGCACCCAGGCACCGACCTCGCGGCACGCGGGAACGATCTCCTCGAACGAGTCGAAGGCGCCCGTGTTCACCTCGCCTGCCTGCGCGCAGACGATCGCCGGGCCGTCGACGTCGCGGAGCGTCGCCTGCAGCGCGTCAGCTCCGCATGCGACCCTGGTCGTCGACCGCGACCCGGCGAGTCGAGCCGCTCCCGATCCCGACGAGACGCAGGGCGCGGTCGATCGTCACGTGGCGCGGTCTCCGGCGACGACCGCGATCGGCGGTGACCCCGCGAGACCGTCCTGCTCCACGTCCCAGCCCACCCGCTCGAGCACTGCGTGTCGCGCCGCCGCGAAGCACGGTGACGTGCGCCATCTGGCAGCCCGTGACGAACGAGAACGACGCACTCGCAGGGATGCCGAGCAGATCCTTCAGCCACTCGCCTGCCACCTCCTCGACGACGGCTGCCGACGGTCCCGCGATGACGAGTCCCGCGTTCTGATCCCACACCGAGGTGAGCCAGTCCGCCGCGAGCGCAGCCGGAAGCGCTCCGCCGATCACGAAGCCGAAGTAGCGCCCGCTGGGGATGCCGACGACGCCCGGCTCCGCGGCGGCGGCCAACGCGTCGATGACCTCCAGCGGATCGGACGGCGTCTCGGGCAACGGCCCTCCGAGACTCTCGCGGAGCTCGTCGACACCCGCCGACGGCCGAATCGGCCGCGCGTCGAGCGTGTCGAGAAAGTCCGCCGCCAGCTCGGCCGTGCGCTGCAGCAGGAGCGCGCTCGTCGCTCGTCACGCAGCGAGCAGCTTCTCGAAGCGCGCCGGATCGTCGAACGGCCCGACGAGCGCGAGGTAGAGACGCTTGTCCTCGAAGAGATCCTTCGCGACGCGCTGGACGTCCTCGACCGTGACCTCGTCCAGCTGTCGCAGAAGCTCGTCGGGATCCTCGATCTCGCCCTCGAGCACCTCGCGCCGAAGGCCGTACTGGATCGTCCCCTGCGGGCTCTCCAGACGAAGGACGAAGCGACCCTTCGCGTAGCCGCGCGCCTTCTCGAGCTCGTCGGCGGGAACGGGATCGGCGGCGATCTTCCGCAGCTCGCCGAGGATCGTCGTGATCGCCTCGTCCACGCGTGCGACGTCGACCCCTGCGCTCGCGTAGAACGTCCCCGCGTCCGTGTAGGCCGTGTTGCCCGCGTGCACGTAGTAGCCGAGGCCGCGCCGCTCGCGCACCTCGGTGAAGAGGCGCGACGACATCCCGCCACCGAGAACGACCGCGAGGAGCTGCAGTGCGTAGCGGTTGGGATGGCCGATCGGATAGCCGCGCACTCCGAGGATGAGGTGCGCCTGCTCCGAGTCCTTCGTGTGCACGGCGACGGGCGAAGTGTCCGGCGGGAGCTCGACCTCCGGGGCCTCGCCGGTCGTTCGCGGGTCGATGCCGCCCAGCAGCTCCTCGAGGCGATCGGTCAGGCCGTCCCCGATCCGGCCGCCGATCCCGATGACCATTCGCTCCGGCCGGTACCAGGTGTCGAGGTACGTCAGTGAACGTCTCGCGCGTCGCGTCCTGGACCGTCTCGCGCGTCCCGATGATGTCCCAGCCGAGCGGCTGATCCGCGTAGAGCAGGCGGTCGTAGACGTTGCCGACGTAGCGCTGCGGCGTGTCGAGGTACACGTTCATCTCCTCGAGGATCACGCCCTTCTCCTTCGTGATCTCCGCCTCGTCGAAGCGCGAGTTGAGGAGCATGTCGGCGAGGACGTCGAGCGCGGTGTCGCGCGTCTCCGACCCGCAGCGGACGTAGTAGCCCGTGAGCTCCTTGCCCGTGAAGGCATTGAACTCGCCGCCGATCGCGTCGATCTCCGTCGAGATCGTGCGTGCGGTCGGCCGCCGCTCCGTGCCCTTGAAGAACATGTGCTCGGCGAAGTGCGCGATGCCCTTCGCGTCCGGCGTCTCGTACCTGGAGCCGGCTGCCAGCATGACGAAGCACGACACCGATCCGACCTGCGGGAACGGCGCGGTCACGACGCGAATCCCGTTGCCCAGCGTCGTCTTCTCGAAGATCGCCACGGCGTTCGATGGTATAGACACGACTCGTGCCCGGACAGCTGACCCGAAAGGCCATCGCCCAGCAGCCCGAGTGGCTGCGGGAGGTGCCCGAGCGGGTCGGCGATCGTCGGCTGCCGGAGGGCGCTCGCGTGCTCTTCACCGGCTGCGGCACGTCGTACCACGCGGCCCTCGCGTGCGGTCGCGCCGCGCAGGCGCTCGAGATCGTTCTCGGGAACGCACCCGAGGCCGATGTCCTCGTCGCGATCTCGCACGAGGGCGGGACGGCGCTCACGCTGGAGGCGGTGCGCGGGTTCGCGGGCGAGACGTGGCTGATCACGGGCGCCGCCGAGAGCGCGCTCGCGAAGGCCGTCGATCACGTCGTCGTGGCGACACCCGCGATCGAGGAGAGCTACTGCCACACCTCCAGCTACACCGCCGCGGTCGCGGCGGGCCGCGCACTCCAGGGCGAGGACGTGAGCGAGCTGGCCGCGCAGGTCTTCCGCGAGCTCGACGCCGAGCCGCTCGCGGCGTCCGAGCACGACCGCTTCGTCGTCGCGGGAGCCGGGCGCGATGCGGCGACCGTGCTCGAGGCGGTGCTCAAGCTCCGCGAAGGAGCGCACGTCGCGGCCGAGGCGCATCACACCGAGCAGCTCCTGCACGGGCACCTGGCGGCGATCGATCCTTCGGTGCGGTGCTTCGTCCTCGAGGGAGAGGGTCGCGCTGCGGAGCGCGCGGTCGACGCGATGCGCGCGCTCGGCGAGCTCGGCTGCGACGCCCTGCTCGTCCCGACGACGCATCCGGTCGTCGACATCGTCCGCTTTCAGCGGCTCACGTGCGAGCTAGCGGAGGCCCGCGGGATCGATCCGGACATGATCCGCTGGGACGAGGATCCGTGGGACCGGGCGCGGAAGGCGCAGGACTTCACGCTCGATCCGTGAGGCGGTAGACGAAGCGCAGCGCCTTGCCAGCGCTCGTCGATCGAGCAGCTCTTGTTGTCGACGAGCCCGTGCGCGAGGCCGATCTCCTGCACCGCCTCGAAGGTGAGGTCGCCGTCGATCTTCGCCGCTTTCTTGGGCCAGGCGATCCAGAGGCCGTCGGCGGGGTCGAGCGTCGCCTTCAACGACTCGAACCGCCGCTCGAGGTCGTCGCGTGTCGTCGTGAAGAAGACGACGACCCCTGCGCCGGGCTTCGCGCCGAGCTTCTGCGAGAGCGGCGTGCCCGAGTAGTCCTTACTCACGGTCATGCCACGCCGCGAGCAGCTCGGCCTCGCGCTCGGGCCGAGCCCGACGCCGTCGACCGTCTCGCGCGTGCGCCAACGTCGCGCGAACCGTCTCCTCCAGCGGGCCGAAACGTCGAGGCCGGCGTCGACCGCGCGCGTGCACGTCCACCCGATCCGCGGCCGCGAGCGCCGGGTCGGCGAGCCAGAGCGGTAGCTCCATCCACTCGCCGACCTCGTGCTCGAGGAGGAACTCGTCCGTGACCCACGTGGTCGCGCGTCGCTCGACGGTGACGGCGCGACAGGTCTCGAGGAGCTCCGAGAGCGCGACTCCGGGATGGGTGGCGTTGTACGTGCCGCTCGTCTGCGCCTCGCAGAGCGCGACGGTCCACTCGGCGAGATCGCGGACGTCGATCACCTGCGTCGGGCGTTCGGGCGGCGCCGGGCGCGAGCACCTCGCCACCGCGCGCGACGCGATGCGGCCAGTACGTGAAGCGGCCGGTCGGGTCGTGCGGCCCGACGATGAGACCCGGGCGAACGACGAGTGCGCGCTCGGCGAACGACGTCGCGAACGGCGCTCTCGCACAGCGCCTTGAGCGGCGCCGTAGCTCTCGTCCGTCACCTCGTCGTCGGGCAGGTCGCCGAGCTCGGCGACCGGGCTGTCCTCGTCCGTCGGCGCGCTGAAGTCCGCGTAAACGGAGATGCTCGACACGAAGCAGTAGAGGCCGCGACCCGACGAGCGCCTCTGCCGAAGCCCGCACGTCGCGAGGGAGGTAGCCGCACGTGTCGACCACCGCGTCCCACTCGCGACCGGCGAGCGCGTCGAGCCCTTCCTTCCGGTCGCCGACGATGCGCTCGATCTCCGGATAGAGCTCTGGGTTCGTGGTGCCGCGGTTGAAGAACGTCAGCTCGTGCCCGCGTTCGAGCGCGGCGTCCACGATCGCGCGCCCGAGGAACCTCGGCCCTCCGAGAAGGAGGAGCCTCATGCCAGCGCGGCGAGCCCGTCGAGCAGCCGGTCGACCTCGTCCTCGGTGTTGTAGTGGACGATCCCTGCGCGGACGGCGCCGTCGGAGAGCCCGAGGTGCTTCATCGTCTCGACGGCGTAGTAGTCGCCGTGCCAGACCGCGATCTCGCGCTCCGCGAGGAAGACGGCGACCTGCTCGGCGCTGTGTCCAGGGACGTTGAAGCAGAAGGTCGGCACGCGTCCCTCCATCCCGCGGATCCCGTACAGCTCCACGCGTCTCCGGGAGGCCGGCGAGGAAGCGCTCGCCCAGGGCACGCTCGTGCGAGAGCATGGCGTCCCATCCGAGCGAGGCCATGTAGTCGACTGCCGCGACGAAGCCCGCGAGCAGCTCGTGCTGGCTCGTCCCGAGCTCGAAGCGATGCCCGACCGGCTCGTTCGCGGCGGGTCGCACCTTGTAGGCGCGCCAGGACTCGAGCAGCTCCCGCTTCCCGAACGCGAGTCCCATGTGCGGCCCGAAGTACTTGTACGGCGAGCAGATGAGGATGTCGACGTCCCATGCGGCGCACGTCGATCGGGCCGTGCGGCGCGTAGTGGACGGCATCCGCCCACGCCAGCGCGCCGACGGAATGCGCCAGCTCGACGACACGCCTGACGTCCGGCGCCGTCCCGACCGAGTTCGCAGCGACCGGGAATGCGACGACCCGCGTTCGGTCGGAGAGCTTCGCTCGCGAGGTCGTCGTAGTCGAGCGCGAGGTCGTCCGTCAGGCCCGCAACGTGAACCACGAGCCCGAGGTCATGTGCCAGCTCGAGCCACGGTGACACGTTCGCGTCGTGGTCGAGCGCGGTGACGACGATCTCGTCGCCCTCGCGCAGCGTCCGCGCGAAGGCGCGGCTCAGCAGGAAGTTGAGCGCGGTCATGCTCTGCCCGAACGCGGTCTCTCCTGACGAGCAGCCGAGGAACGATGCGGCCTTCTCGTGCGCCAGCTCGACGAGCTCGGTCGTCCGCAGGCTCGTCTCGTACGGCGCGCCGATGTTCGCGTTGTCCTCGCGCAGGTAGCGCGCGATCGCGTCGATGACCTCGTCGGGACACTGCGTCCCACCCGGCCCGTCGAAGAACGCGAGTCGGCGGTCGAGCGCCGAGAAGCGCGCCCGGACCGCCGCGATGTCGAGCGCCGTCGTGCTCACAGAACCTCCTGGCCGTTGACGATCCAGCGATGACGTGGTCTCGCAGTGAGCGAGTTCGAGACGAAGCAGCCGTGCTCCGCTCGTGCGACGAGCTCCTGCAGCGCCGCCGGCTCGGGCGCCGGTGCGATGTCGACCTCGAGCGTCGTCTCGATGGCGACGAACGCGTGGAGTCCGTCCTCGCGCTTGGTGACCGTGCCGTGCGCGCTGCCGGCGCCCTTCGAGTCGAGTCCGGCACGGCGTGCCGAGTAGTCCATGCTCGCGAGGGTGCAGCGCACGAGCCCGGCGAGCACGAGATGCTCCGCCCACCACTCGGCCTCTCGCGGCAGTGCGCTCCCGCCGAGCGCGCTGCGTGCGTCACCTGCGCCGTCGACCGTGACGTCGAAGTGGAGCACGCGTGGACGGGTCGGCACGCGTTGAGCCTATCCGGCGTGCTCGCGCCGTCCGAGCTGTGACCTAGCCTGCGGCCGAATGGAGCGACTCCGGACGCTCAGCGAGGCGGAGTGCTACGAGCGCTGCTACGGCTGGCGCTACACCGAGGACACCGTGAAGCTGCTGCCGCGAGGGCAGACGGCGTCGGCAGAGCCGGACGACTTCGGCGAGAGGCTCAGGATGCTTCTCGAGCTGCGCCTCGACGCGCGCGAGCCAGAAGCGGCCTGACCGCATCTGCAGTTCCCGACGTCCTCGCGCCCGGCGTGCGCGTCGTCTTCTGCGGGATCAACCCCGGGCGTGCGAGCGCCGCGGCGGGTGCTCCGTTCGCGAATCCTCGGAACGACTTCTGGCGCCTCCTTCACGCTGCCGCGTTTACACCACGCCTCCTCGAGCCGCATGAGTTTCGCGAGCTCCTTGCGTACGGGATCGGCCTGACGAATGCGGCGCGCCGCACGACGCGAGGCTCGAGCGATCTCCGCGCCGCCGACTTCGCGGGATCGCGCGAGCGACTCGAAGCGATCGCGTCCGAGCTGGCTCCTCAAGCGATCGGGTTCGTCGGCAAGGCCGCCTACCAAGGACCGTTTCGAGAACGTCCCGAGCACGGTCTCCAGGAGCGGGTGCTCGGCGAGACGGCGCTCTTCGTCCTGCCGTCGACGTCACCGGCGAATGCCGCCGTCCCGTGGGACGAGCGGCTTCGCTGGTTTCGCGACTTGCGCGAGTTGGTCGGCTGGACGCGTTCCCGTCCCGCCTGTCAACCCGCGAAACGATTCGTGATCGGCGTGCGGCGGTCGCGGCCGAAGGCCTTCGGCCGCAGCTTCACGCCGGGTGGTGCCTGGCGGCGCTTGTACTCGGCACGGTCGACGAGCGCAACGGCCTGGTCGACGACGGCAGGGTCGAACTCCGCGGCGAGCTCCTCGCGTGAACGATCCTCCTCGACGTATGCCTCGAGCACGGGATCGAGCTCGTCATACGCGGGGATCGAGTCGGAGTCGCGCTGATCGTCGCGGAGCTCCGCGCTCGGCGCGCGGTCGATCGTGGAGCGCGGGATCAGCTCGCGCCCCGCGCGCTCGTTGAGGTGCTCCGCCAGGCGGTACACGTCCGTCTTGAACACGTCCTTCAGGAGCGCGAAGCCACCGACCATGTCCCCGTAGAGCGTCGAGTAGCCGACGGCGAGCTCGGACTTGTTCCCGGTCGAGACGACGAGCCAGCCGAAGGTGTTCGAGAGTGCCATCAGGAGCACCCCGCGAACGCGCGCCTGCAGGTTCTCGGCGGCGAGTCCGGCGAGTCCGCCCTCGATCTCCGCGTCCAGCGCGTCGTGGAACGCACCCACCATCGTCTCGATTGCGATCTCGCGAAACGCGCAGCCGAGTGACTCGGCGATGGCGCGCGCGTCGCCTCGCGTCTCGTCCGAGCTGTAGCGCGACGGCATCGAGACGCAGTGCACGCGCTCCGGCCCGAGTGCCTCGGCGCAGAGCGCGGCGGTGACCGCGGAGTCGATTCCCCCCGATACGGCAACGACGACTTCGCCGAACCCGTTCTTCTCGACGTAGTCGCGAAGGCCGAGCGTGAGGGCCGTGCGCATCTGCTCGAGCTCCGGTGCGAACGGCGTGATCGATCCCTCGACGTCGTCCGCGTGGTCGGCGGGTGCGTCGAGCTCGACCACCTGTACGTCCGGCGCGCGGTCGCGCGAGCGGTCGAGCTCGCGGCGTCGCGCGTCTCGCAGGCGCCGCCCGATCGCGGCGGTCGGGTCGAGATCGACGACGAGAAGGTGCTCCTCGAAGCCAGGCGCGCGCGCAAGGACGTCGCCTGCGTCGTCGAGCACTACCGAGTGGCCGTCGAACACGAGCTCGTCCTGTCCGCCGACGAGATTGCAGAAAGCGACGTAGGCGCTCGCGTCGCGCGCGCGAGTGACGAGCATCTCTTCGCGATCCTCCGCCTTGCCGACGTGGAACGGCGAGGCCGAGAGATTGACGATGAGCTGCGCTCCGGCGAGGGCGAGGTCCGTCGCCGGCGGTCCCGGCTGCCAGACGTCCTCGCAGATCGTGATGCCGACCGAGGTCTCGGCGAGCCGGAGGACGACGAGGTCGCGTCCCTCGGCGAAGTACCGGTGCTCGTCGAAGACGCCGTAGTTGGGGAGGAAGTGCTTGCGGTAGACGGCTTCCACGCGACCGCGCGCACACACGGCGCACGCGTTCGCGAGATCGCCGTCGAACCAGGGCGTTCCGACCAGTGCCACGATGCCCTCGGTTGCAGCCGCGATCTGCTCCACCGACGCGCGTGCGGCGCGCACGAACCCGGGCCGGAGGAGGAGATCCTCGGGTGGATAGCCGGTCGTGGCGAGCTCCGGGTACACCACGAGGTCGACTCCAGCCGCCCGCGCATCGCTGAGTGACTCGAGGATCCGCGAGCGGTTGCCGTCGAGGTCGCCGACGATCGTATTCAGTTGTGCAAGTGCGATTCTCAAGGTTTTCGCCTCACAGTCACAAACCGAGTCTAGACAGTAGTGTGGGGCCGATGGAGATCATGTTCCCGCGCCACTTTCGAGGGCCGCTGACGTCGGCCAACGGAGGCTACGCAAGCGGTCGGCTTGCCTCGTTCGTCGACGCCGAAGAGGTCGAGGTGACCCTGCGGCTGCCGCCGCCTCTCGATCGGCCCCTCGCCGTCGTCTCCGACGGAGACGGCGTGCGCCTGCTCGACGGGGAGGCGCTCGTCGCGGATGCTCGACCTGCTTCCCTCGACGTCGACGCGCCTGCTCCGGTGTCCCTCGACGCCGCAGAGGTGGCGCGAGACAAGAACGCAGGGGGCTGGAGCTCGGAGTTCAACGAATGCTTCGTCTGCGGTGTGCGTGACGACGGGCTCGAGCTGCGTGTGGGGCCGATCGTGGGACGGGAGCCGCTGCACGCGTCGCCGATCGCGCTTCCCGAGTCTCGCCCGGAGATCGTCTGGGCAGCCATCGACTGTCCCGGCGCATACGCGGTCGGTGCCGAAGGCCGCGGCGACATCGTGCTCGGACGCATGACCGCGCGCGTCGACCGCGTGCCCCAGGCCGGAGAGCAGTGCGTCGTCGCGTCGTGGCCGCTGGGAGAGGACGGCCGCAAGCTCTTCGCCGGCACCGCGCTGTTCGCTGCGGACGGCGAGCTGCTGGCTCTCGCGCAGCAGGTCTGGATCGCCCCGAAGACGTAGGGGCGAGATATATCTCGCGCCTAGCGCGGGGTCAGCGCAAGGAGCAGGCCGCCGTCGTCGTCGTACGCGGGGAAGAAGTCGATGACGACACGCTTCTCGATACCGGCGCTCGTTCGGATCTCGAGCTCCTGGCCCATCTTCCGAACGCCCCACTCGCGGACGACATCGAGCGGTGCAGGGTCGGAGAGCGCGAGCGCCTCGACGATCTCGCGTCCGATGAGATCGGCGTCGCGGTATCCCGTCAGCTCGAACACCCCGCGTCCGGCGGCGAGCACGCGTGCGTCGCGGTCGCATACGACGAATCCGGTCTCCGGTGCCGGGTAGTAGTCCTCGAGCAGCTCGTAGAGAAACCCGAACGCACAGCTGCGGCACTGGAGGGCCTGCGTGGAGAACCCGTCGTAGCCGTCGAGGTCGACGGACCGCTCCTTGCAGTTCGGACAGATGAAGAACGGCATGCCGGCGCAGGGTAGGCGATGCCGCCGTTCACGCGGCGTTATTTCAGCGGCGCAGGCGAATCGCGTTCAGATCGGCATCAGCGATCTCGTCGGCTCGAGCGATGAGATCCTCGATGTCGTCGTGCTCGGCGTGGATGTAGCGGCCCGCGAGCGCGTCGGCTCGTCCCGACGCGAGCACCCGGACGAGCTGCGGTGCGAGCTCGGGCGGGGTCCACGGCAGGTCGTCGCCGTATCGTTCGGTCATCTCGGTCCTGACGAGACCTGGGCTGAAGTGGAAGACGGGGATGCGGCCGGCCAGCTCGTTGGCGAGTGTCTCGCCGTAGCGGCACACGGCTGCCTTGCTGGCCGAATAGGCCGTGCCTTGTGATCCCGGCAGGTACGCAGAGCCACTCCCCGTGATGACGATGCGACCTCGTCCGCGCTCGAGCATGAGCGGAACGACGGAGCGAATGGTGAGGTGCACGCCCAGCACGTTGACCTCCTGGACGCGCCACCAATCGTCGACCGGCAGCTCCCATGTCGCACCGTCGCGAGCACCGATCCCGGCATTCGCCGCGAGGAGGTCGATCGGTCCCAGACGCTCCCGTCGGTCGTCGCCACCCAGCGCTCGACGTCGTCGGCACTCGAGACGTCGCCAGTCAGCGCGAGCCCGTCGATCTCGGCCGCCACGGCGTTCACTTGCTCGGCGGTGCGGCCCGTGACCGCGACCTTCATGCCCGCGTCGGCGAGCTCGCGAGCGATGGACGCGCCGATTCCGCGCCCTCCTCCGGTGACGAGCGCAACACCTTCCAGCTGATCAGGCACGTGTGATCTCCTCCAGGGCTTCGGGGTTCTCGAGCGTCGACAGGTCACCGGGATCTTGCCCGAGAGCGCGCGCACGTACGGCGCGGCGCACGATCTTCGCGCTGCGCGTCTTCGGGAGGGCGGTGACGAACACGACCCGATCGGGGGCGAACGCCCTCCCGAGCTCGTCCGCGACGGCCGCTGCGACCTCGTCGTCCGTCACCTCCGCGCCGGGCGCGAGCACGCAATAGAGCCACGCGACCTCGCCCTTCACCTCGTGCGGCACGCCGATCGCGGCGGCCTCGACGACACCCGGATGCTTCACGGCAGCCGACTCGAGCTCGGCCGGCCCGATCCTCTTGCCCGCGATGTTGAGTGTGTCGTCCGAGCGTCCGTGGAGAAACCAGTAGCCGTCCTCGTCGACCGACGCCCAGTCGCCGTGTGTCCACACGCCGGGAAAGCGTCGCCAGTACGTTTCGAGATACCGCTCGTCGTCACCCCAGATCCCGCGGGTCATTCCCGGCCACGCGCGCTTGCAGACGAGCTCGCCGACCTCGCCGCGCAGCGGCCTGCCGTCGTCTCCGAAGACGTCCATGTCCTCGCCGAGCGCCGGGAACCCGACCGACACCGGCTTCGTCGGCGCGAGCATCGTGACCGACAGGAAGCACGCGCCGACCTCGGTGCCGCCGGAGCAATTGACGATCGGGATTCGTCCGGCGCCGCAGACGTGCTCGTCCAACCAGTCGTACGGGCCGCTGTTCCAGGGCTCGCCCGTCGTGACGACGGACCGGAGCGAGGAGAGGTCGGCACCCGGCTCCCCGTGCGGGATGAGCGCGCGCACGAGCGTCGGCGAGACGCCGAGCATCGTGATGCGCTCGTCGGCGACGATCTGCCACACGCGGTCGTGCGGGCGGTCCGGCGCACCTTCCATGAACACGATCGTCGCGCCGCATGCCATCGCGCCGGTGACGGTCCACGGGCCCATGATCCAGCCCATGTCGGTGGAGAAGAGAACGCGATCGCCGATGTGGAGATCCGCCTGGTACGCGGTCTCGCGGGCGATCGAGAGAAGAAAGCCGCCCTGGACGTGCAGAGCGCCCTTCGGCTTGCCCGTCGTGCCGGACGTGTACGCGAGGAGGTACGGCGCCTCGCTTTCGACCTCGACAGCCTCGAGCACGCCCGGCTGTTTCGCGACGGCGTCTTCCCACCACGCGTCGCGATCCGCCGTCATCGGGCACTCGACGCCGGCCCGTCGCCAGACGAGAACGCTCTCGACGCTCGGCGCGTCCGCGAGCGCGTCGTCGAGCACCGCCTTCATCGGGACGAGCTTCCCGCGGCGGTACGACGCGTCGGCGGTGAGAACGACCTTGGCTCCGGCGTCGGCCAGCCGCGAGGACACCGCCGGGCCGGCGAAGCCGGAGAAGATCGGTACCTGCACCGCGCCGATGTGCGCGCACGCATGCGACGCAATCGCGGCTTCAGGTGCCATCGGCAGGAACGTGCCGACGGCGTCGCCCTCGCCGACGCCCAGCTCGTGCAGCGCCTCCGCGAGCGTGCGCACCTCGTGCGACAACTCGGCCCACGTCAGCGAGCGTCGCTCGCCCTCCTCCGGCACCCATACCGCAGCCTCGGCGTCGGGCATCTCGGACGCCCAGCGGTGAACGCACGCGTTCGCGACGTTGAGCCGTGCCCCGACGAACCACGTCGTCCACTCGATCCCCCGCGAGTCGTCGAGCACCGCGTCCCAATCCCGAGAGAACGGGATTCCGAGGTCAGCGACAACGCCGCGCCAGAACCGATCGGGCTCGTCGATCGAGACGCGATGAAGCTCCTCGTAGCCAGAGCACCCGAGCGAAGCAGCCAGCCGCGCAATGTTCGCGCTCGCTAACTGCGCGTCGCTGGGCACCCAGGTGAAGCCCGTCGCTCATGCGCTCGATCTTCGCAGAGCCGCTGATCACCCAACGGCGCATGAGGGCCGAAGGGCGATTCATTCGCCCGTAGGCCAGCTGCGGTCGGATCAGTCGCCGCGCAGAGGAAGGGGGGCCCGCGGGGGGAAACGATCGTTTCCCCCCGCGAACGAAAACGCCCCCGGCTGCGGCTCCGGGGGCGTTTCCCGTTCGAGGCGACCCCTTCCCGGGGAAGGCGAGCCGGCGAATCGTGGCTCTGCGGCCCAGCCACGCTCATCCTGCGCCCGCCTGATCCGGCGGTGGTGCCCGCGCATCCGATCTGGCGTCCGATCGTCTGCGGTGTGGGCCTGACTATAGGAGCCGTCGTCCCGGAAAGTCAAGTAGCCAGGTCAAGTGATTTGGGCTAGCCTTAGTTGACTCGAAAGCGGTACTCGCACATCCCCCGCGCGGGGGAGAGCAAGAGGAGCGCGATCCGGATTGACTGAAGTGGGCATGCAGGAAACCGCCACGCCGCTCGCGCCGACCACGTCGGGCGCTCGCCTCGGCGAGCGCGTCCGCGCGCTCCGTGTCTCCTCGGGCTTGACGCAAACCCAACTCGCCGGCGAGCGCTTCTCGAAGGAGTACATCAGCCAGATCGAGCGTGGCAAGACGCGGCCGACCGAGTCGACCGTCGCCTGGCTGGCCGAGCGGCTCGGCGTGGATCCGGCTCTGCTCTCGTCCGGTGTCTCGACGGAAGACCGTGCGAGGCTCGAAGCGGCTCTCCTTCGCGCCGAGGCGCTGTCCGCCGCTCATCGGTACGACGATGCGGTGGAGGCCTATCGCGAGCTGCGTCCAGGCGTGGAGGGGACGGCGAGCCGATCCCTCGAGGTCCGTGTTCTTACCGGCCAGGCCTGGGCACTGCAGGAGGTCGGGCAGGTCAAGGAGGCGATCGGTCTGCTTGTGCGAGCCCGCGAGCTCGTCGAGCAGGGTGGCTTCTCGGATCTCGATCTGGCTGACGTTCTCTACCGCCTTGCGGTCTGTCGCTACAAGCTTTCGAGCGTCTCCACCGCGATCGCCCTGTTCGACGAATCGCTGGCACTCGCGGAACGATCGGGCCTGCCGTGCGATCTGCTGCGCTCGGACATCCTGCAGCGCCGCTCGCGCTGCCATCGCAGCCTTCGTGACTACGTCGCCGCCCACGACGACGTGGAGCGTGCACTCGAGCTCGCGCAGGAGCTTGGTGACCGCGGGGCCATCGCGAATGCGTATTTCCAGGCGTCGCTCGTGTCGCAGCGGCAGGGTCACTACGTGCTGTCGCGCGGCTACGCGCAGCGGGCGAAGGAGCTGTACCAGCAGCTGAACGACGACCGCAACGTCGGCCGGCTTCTCCTCATGCTCGGCGGGCTGACGCTCCTCCTCGGCGACGAGGAGAACGCCGTCGAGCACCTCAAGGCGTCCTACTCGCGGGCGCTCGACACCGATTCCCCTGCGGACGCCGCACAGGCGCTCGAGGGGATCGCCCGGGTTCATCTGAACCGGGGCGAGTACGACCAGGCGGAGCGACATGCGCGGAGTGCGCTCGAGCTTCTGCAGGGTCGGGAGGACTACCTCCACGAGGTCTGTCCGTCGCAGCTCGTTCTGGGACGAGCGTTGCTGGAGCGCGGACGACTGGATGAGGCGGAAGAGTGCTTCCGGGCGGCTGATGCGGCTGCAGAGCAGCTCGCGTCGATCAGCCATCGGACGGAGGCGTGGGTTGCACTGGGAGACCTCGCGGCACGACGTGGTTCGGACCGCGAGGCAGCGCGTCTCTACCGGAACGCCGCAGAGGCGCTCCAGGAAATCCGCTTCTAGCCGAAAGGAGGTCGCCATGAAGCCGAGACTCATGCTCCTGCTGGTCAACCTCGCGTTGCTGGCTGCGTGGCTCGGGCAGTGGGGCGCCTACCGCTCCTGGCCTGACGGGAACTAAGAGCCGCCTGGCTACACTCGAGCACGAATGCGCGCCGTCGCTGCCTTGACTGCGCTGTCGTGCGTGCTCCTCGTCGGTTGTGGCGGATCGGACTCCGGGTCTTCGACCGAGCCGGCCCCGGGCGCGACGCTCGAAGAGCTGTGGCGCGCGCCGGGGGACGATGTCGCGGTGATCCCGGGTACCGAGAATCACGAGCCCGGCGACGTGCGGGTGTCCTTCCTCGTCGTGGATTCCGAGGGTGCGGTGGTGGCGCTTCCGACCGCGAAGGTCTGGGTCGCGGACGCGCTCGAAGCGACGCCGTTCCTCGAGACCGAGGCGAAGCTCGAGCGGATCGGCCTTCCCGGCGAAGACGAGGCAGACGCGACCCATATCTACGTCGCGACCCTTCGGTTGCCGCGCCCGGGGAAGTTCTGGTTCCTGGCCGAGCCCGAGGGCGGTGCGGAGAAGGTTCAGGCACTCGGCAACGTCGTCGTCGTAAAGAACGACGCGCCACCCGATGTCGGGGATCCCGCGGTCGCGTCCGAGACCCCGACGCTCGCTTCGACGGGCGGAAACACGGCGGCGCTCACCACGCGAAGACCGCCGGACAGGGAGCTCCTGCGTCACTCGGTCGCCGACTCGCTCGAGGCGAACGTTCCGTTCGTGGTGACGTTCGCGACGCCGAAGTACTGCTCCAGTCGAACGTGTGGTCCCGTCGTCGACGTCGTCGAAGAAGTGTCACGGCGCGTCGGAAGCGACGAGATCCGCTTCATTCACGTCGAGGTGTTCGAGGACAACGACCCGGCCAAGGGCTACAACCGCTGGCTGCAGGAGTGGAAGCTGCTGACCGAGCCGTGGACGTTCCTCGTTGCCGCCAACGGGACGATCGCCGCACGATTCGAAGGGACCGTTTCGGTGAACGAGCTCGAACAGGCCGTTCGCGAGAAGCTGGCTCCGACCGACTGACCGTCAGTACGCGTCGCCGAGGCGCTCGACGACGATGTTGGGCACGCGCGCCATCGGGCTCAGCGACAGCACCGCCCGCACGAGCGCGACGATGTCGTCTGTAGAGATCTGCTCCTCCTCCGGCAGACCCGTCCACTCGGTCATCCGGGTGGCGACGAATCCGGGCGAGATCGCCGTCGCGCGGATCCCGTGTTCGGCCTCCTCGCGATTCAACGAGGTCGTCCACGCGATGAGCGCCGCCTTCGTCGTGCCGTAGACGGCGAGTCCGGGCGTCGGGATCGTCCCGGCGATCGAGGCGAGCGTGATGATCTGCCCGCGAGCGGCTCGGAGCAACGGCAGCGACTCGCGAGTGACTACGAGCGTGGCGCGCAGGTTGACATCGAGCTGCATGTCGATCTTCTTCGTCTCCTGCTCCGCGAACGACCCGCCGATGCCGATGCCGGCGCAGTTCACGAGGACATCCATTCCGCCATGGCGCTCGGCGTGTGCAGCGACGACCCGGACGCACTCGTCGGCGTCCCCGAGGTTTGCGGGCACGGCCAGCGCGTCGAGCTCCGCAGCGGCAGCCTCGAGCGGCTCGGGTCGTCGCGCGGCGAGCGTCAGCGCGTATCCGTCCGCGCGCAGCGCGCGAGCAATCGCGAGCCCGATCCCGGACGAGCCACCGGTCACGAGTGCTGACTTCACGCTGGCGCGAGTCTATGGATCACGGCGCCGGCGTGATCTCCGCGCACAGAAGTGCGGCCGCCGAGGGGGCGGCGGCCGCTTGTCAGGGGGAGGGAGAAGACGAGAACTTCTGTGCACGGTCTTTCGATTCTCCGGCGTGATGTCCTTCCGTACAGTGTCTCCGTGGAGACGGTCGGGCTCACGTCGCTCGCGCGCGCCGGAGGGTGTGCCGCGAAGTACTCGGCGGCGCGGCTCGAGACGCTGCTCGCCGGGCTCGTTCCGGCCGACGCGGAGGACCTGCTCGTCGGGCTCGATCCTGCCGACGATGCTGCGGTGTATCGGCTCGACGACGAGCGGGCGATCGTGTTTACCGTCGACTTCTTCCCGCCGCTCGTCGACGATCCGCGCACCTTCGGCGCCATTGCCGCGACGAACGCGCTGAACGACGTCTTCGCGATGGGCGGCGCTCCGCTGCTGGCGCTTTCCGTCACCGCGTTTCCCGAGGAGCTCCCGGTCGAGGTGCTCGGGGAGGTGCTTGCCGGTGCGGACGAGCGGGTGCGTGCGGCCGGTGCGATCCTGGCTGGAGGCCACACCATTCGCGACGCCGAGCCGAAGTACGGGCTCGCGGTCGTCGGCTTGGTTCATCCGGAGCGGATCTGGGCGAAGGCCGGAGCGCGTGCGGGCGACGTTCTCTTCCTCACGAAGCCGCTCGGTACCGGGCTCGTGCTGCAAGCCCAGCGGGACGGAATCGCGCCCCCCGGAGCACTCGAGGCGGCCGTCGAGTCGATGATCGAGCTCAATCGTGCGGCGGCCGACGCCATCCGGCCCTTCGAGCCCAGCGCGGTCACGGACGTCACGGGGTTCGGCTTGCTCGGGCACACGTACGAGCTCGCTTCACGGAGCGGCGTGCGAGCCGTCATCGACGCCGAGGCTCTCCCGTCGCTACCCGCGGCCCTCGAGCTCGCGGCCGACGGCGTGAGAACGGGCGGCGACGGTCGCAATCGCGAGTACGCAGAGCCACACGTCGAGAGCCACGCGACCAGCGTCTGGGAGGCTCTCGCCTACGACCCGCAGACCGCCGGGGGCCTGCTCGTGTCGATGCCCGGCGAGCGGGCCCCCGTCCTCGAAGCGACCCTCGCGTCGCAGGGGCTCGCCGCGGCTCGCATCGGGCGCATCGAGGAAGGCTCAGGAGTTCTCTTCCGCTAGTGGGCGCTGTCGTAGTCGCTCGGGCTCGATCCGTCTCGGCACGGACATTCCTCCGGATCGCTCTCGCGTCGTGTATCGCGCTCTTCGTCGTCATCACGTCGGGAGCGTTCGTCCGCCTGACCGGCTCGGGCCTCGGATGCGAGAACTGGCCGAGCTGTGGAGACAAGCCCTATCCGGAGCAGGGCTTTCATGCGTTCGTCGAGTTCGGCAACCGCATGGTCGCGCTCGTCGGAATCGTCCTCACGCTCGCCGCCTGGCTCGCGTCACGGTGGACGACCGGTCTCTCCCGCTGGGGGCGCTGGGCGGCGCTCGGCGCTTTTCTCGTCGCCATCGCGCAGATCCCGATGGGCGGTGTGACGATCGCCCTCGATCTCCACCCGCTCGCCGTCATGACGCACTTTCTGCTGGGGCTCGCCGCGTTCGGGCTGGCGCTCATCGCGGTGCTCGAGGCGTGGAGCCTGCGGGACGGACTGGCTCCCGCCGCAGGGCCGGGGTGGCTCCGGCAGCTTGTGACCTGGGTAGGCCTTCCCGTCTGCATGACCCTCGTGGTGACCGGCGCCGTCGTGACCGCCTCTGGCCCACACCCTGGGTCGAGCGAGGACGTGAAGCGCCTCGGCGTCGAGATCCTCGACACGATGTACGTGCATGTCCGGGCCGCGGCCGTATTCGGCATCGGCGTCCTCGTGCTCGGAGGGCTGCTCTACCGGCTCGTGTCGTCGTACCCCGGCCTCTTCCGCATCTGGATCGGACTACTCGTCGTACTCGTCGCGCAGGCGATCCTCGGCGAGGTGCAATACAACAACGCCTTGCCCTGGGGCTTGGTGCTCGTGCACGTGATCCTCGCGGCCGCGATCTGGGCCTTCAGCCTCGCGCTCGCGTTCACTCTCTGGCGCCCGCCCGAGCCGCTGAGGCGCCAGTAGGCTTGCTCGGGTGGCTCGCGAGCTGAGGATGCACGAGCGCCCGACGGCGCTCGAGCGGCCGGTTCTGATCGGAGCGTTCCGCGGGTGGAACGACGGTGGCCAGGCTGCGACGCTCGCCGCCGGCTATCTCGCGCGCTTGTGGGGCGCCCACAAGTTCGCGGAGATCGACCCGGAGTTGTTCGTCGACTTCCAGGCGACACGGCCGATGGTCTCGCTGGAGGACGGTCGCACGCGGAAGATCGAGTGGCCGGAGAACACGTTCTACCGCGCGCGTATTCCGGAGGCGAACCGCGACGTGATCCTTCTCGTCGGGGTCGAGCCGAACTACCGCTGGCGGACGTTCAGCGAGCTGATCACCGGGCTCGCGAGCGACCTCGGCGTCGAGCTCGCGGTAACCCTCGGCGCTCTCGTTGCGGACGTGCCGCATACGCGTCCGGCACCCGTTACCGGCGCGGCGACAGATCCGCAGCTCGTGGACGAGCTCGGTCTCCAGCTCTCGCGCTACGAGGGGCCGACCGGCATCGTGGGGGTGCTGCTCGACTCGTGCCGGCAGGTGGGAATCCCGTCCGTGAGCCTCTGGGCGGCGGTGCCCCACTACGTGCAGCTGGCACCGAATCCGCCCGCCGCGAAGGCGCTCTGCGAGCGTCTCGGCGGCGTGCTCGCGACGGAGATCGACGTGAGTGAGCTCTCCGAGGCAGCGGACGAATACGTCGAGCAGGTCTCGCAGGCCGTCGCGACCGACGCCGACACCGCGGGCTACGTCGAAGAGCTCGAGCGTCGAGCCGACTCACTCGAGCTCCTCGAGGAGTCGGACGAGCTCCCGTCCGGCGACGCGCTCGCTGCCGAGATCACGCGCTTTCTACGGGACCGCGAGGCCGACGACGACACACCCGAGTCGGGCGGGCCCGGCTAGAGGGGAAGGCTACGCCGCGTCTTCGGACGACTCGTCGACCGGCGGCTCGGCCACCGACAGCTGCACGACGTCCGTCGCGCCTGTTGTCTCCGTGACCTGTGCGGTCGCCGCGTCCCCGCCCGATGGGCTCTTGCGCTTGCGGCGCCGACGGCGGGACTTTCGTGCGGTGAGCTTCGGTACGGGGAGGTTGTCTGCGAGCGCGTTCGCGATCTCCGCGGTCGTTCCGAGGTCCTCACGAGCCTGATCGAGCGCGCCGTTGGCTCGCGGTGTGTAGCCGTCGGCCGAGGCGAGGAGCGCCGCGCCGACCGGCAGCGGCATCTCTGCGGCGACCTGCACCAGACGGTTGACGTTCTCCTCGTGCCGGTAGCCGCGTGAGTTCGCGGCCGCCCCGAGCAGACGCTTCGCCTCGGGGAACTCGGTCGAGACGCGGCGATCCTGAACCTTGCGCGTCGCGCGTGCGAGCCGCCACGTCCAGCGCGCGAGGATCTGATCGGGTGCGAGGGGCTTCCCCTCTCCGATCGCGCGCAGAAGGATGCGCACACCGGCCGCCCGGTCCTTGTCCCACGGTGGAGCCTGGGTGACGAGCGTGACGAGGTCGTCGAAGTCCGCGCGGTCGATCGGTGTCGCAACGCGATCCATGAGCGCCGTCATGCGCAGGCGCCGATTCGGGTTCTCCGCGGCACACGTGGACAGGAACTGCTCGAGCGCGCCCTTGGTTGCACGACCCTCTGTGAACTTCTTCGCAAACTCGGCGCGTTGGTCGAAGCGGATCTGGCGGCCCGCGATCGTCGCCCAGAAGCGCTGCTCGTCGTCGTCCAGGTACTTCGGATCGATCCGCTGCCACTCGCGCTGGATCACGGCCAGCCGTCGCGCGACGGCTGGCGTGACCGGGACGAGCCACGGAACCGGGGAGAGCTTGCGGCGCGCGCGTCGCTGCTGGCGCCGTCTCGGAGCCGGCGTGACGCGGGCACCCTCGCGGTAGAAGTCGGAGTCGAGCAGCGCGTGGAGCGACACGACGCGTTCCGAGTGGGTCGCACCCTTTGGGACGAAGTCGACGACGACACCCGCTTCCTTGCGCGGGTGGGTGCGCATGATGCGGCCGATGCGCTGCTGGTAGACGCGGCGCGACGCCGTCGGCGCGAGGTGCATGCAGACCGTCGCGCGCGGGGAGTTCCAACCCTCGGCGAGCAGCATGGCGTTGACGAGGACGTTGATCTCGCCGCGTTCGTACGCCGCCAGTGTCTCGGCAAGTCGGGCCGGTGGCGTGCGACCCGAGACGGCCTCCGCCTTGATCCCGGCTGCGCGGAACTCCTGCGCGAGGTTGTACGCGTGCTCGACACCCGCGGCGTAGACGATGCCCGGAGTCGATCCGAAGCGTTCGCGATAGAGACTCGCGGCCGCCTGGTTCAGCGCCTCGTGGTCGAGGGCCGCGGCGAGCGCGCGCTCCTCGAAGTCGCCGCCGACGATGGGAACCGAGTTGATCGCTGCTGCGGGCGGGACACGCAGGCAGCGAAGCGGTGCGATGAGACCGCGCCGCGCGGCGTCGCTCAGCGGAAGGTCGTCGACGGAGGCGGGGAAGACGTCCGAGACCTGCTTCGCGATCAGCTGCTCGGTCGCGGTCATCCCGATGAAGAGGGGCTCGGCGAACGCGCGGATCGCCGCACTCGTCTTCTCGCCGAGAGCCGTGTGCGCCTCGTCGCAGATGACGAGGTGGTAGGCGTTGCGGTCGAGCTCGGAGCCGTGACGCGCGAACCAGGCGTACGTCTGGATCGTCAGCGGGGTGTCGGTCGGAGGCGTCGTCCCGGCCATGATCGCGTCGGTGAAGCGGTCGCCGTAGCCCTCTGTCGTGAGGTCGCCCTTGAACTGCGCGACGAGGAGCCGGCGGTGGGTGAGGATCAGGACGCCGAGGTTTCGTGCCGCCTCGACGAAGCCGGCAGCTGCGATCGTCTTGCCGGAGGCCGTCGGGTGGCGGAACCGGAAGCGTCGGACTGCGCCGGGGTCGGCGGCCGTGAACTCGGCCTCGGGCAGCTCGTCGTCTTCGATGAACCCGGCGTCGTAGTCGTCGTCGGCCTCCTCGTCCACCTCGACCTCCGCGACGGCGCCGTTCGTCGTGCCGTTGCCGTTTCCGTTCTCCTCCGCCGGGCGTTGCGTCGCCGCGATGAGCTCGGCGAGCATTCCGGTGAGCGCGTCGATCTGGTGTCGGCGAAGCTCAGTCCCGGCGGCTGTGCGTGCGGGGTCTTCCGTGAGGACGCGCTCGAGGCCCAGCATGAGCCCGTAGCGCACTTTCCAGCGCGCCGACGGCGTCGTCAGGCCCGCGTCGATCTCGGCGAGCGCGTCGTCGAGCGCGGCACGCCGTGCCGTCCCGGGCGCGAGCGCCTGCAGCGCGTCCTCGTCCGGCGCCAGGAAGGGCTCACCGAACCAGGACTCGGCGCGACGGGCCGCAGCAGTCAGGTTCTCGGATGTGTCCGACGTCGAGCGTCGGGATGGTCGTAGCCTCGTGCATTCAGGCAGCACGTGTTGTCGTGCCGCTCCCTTCCGAAGTGTTGTCGCTCGCGTCCAATGACCGGCGAGCGGTACCTGTCGGAGCATACCTCAGAGATCGGTCCTCGACCGTAATGGGTGTCAGGAAGGCGTGCTCGAGACCTCGGCGAGCGGGCGGCCGACGACCCGCTCGGAGACCCCCGTCTGGTCGAGGTGCTTCGTGATTCCGCCGAGCCAGAAAGGGAATCCGGCACCGAGGAGAAGGCACGTGTCGATGTCGGCCGCCTCCGCGACGACGCCTTCCTCGAGGATGTGACGAGACTCGTCGGCGAGTGCCTCCAGCACGGCCGTGTGGAGCTCCTCCACGCTTCGCGGCGCGTGCTCGACGACCACCGGCTCGCCCCCTTCCGCCAGGCTCTCGAGCGTCGCCGAGAGCGGGAAGCGGTCGGGCCAGGCGTCGTGCAGCGTGTGGCGCACGTGGTTCGCGACCTTCGGGCCGACCAGCTGGAGGAGGACGGACGGCGCCATCGGCAGGCCCATTCGCAGCACTGCCTCGTCCGTCTCCTCGACGGTGTTGCCGTGGTCGAGCGCCTGCGTGATCACCGAGCCCTGGCGGCCGAGGAGGCGATTGACGACGAAGGCCGGCGCGTCGCGAACCGGCACCCCGGTCTTGCGGAGCTTCTTCGTGACAGCCCAGACGGTGGCGAAGGATTCGTCGTCCGTGGCAGGCGTACGGGCGAGCTCGACGAGCGGCAGCACGGCGACCGGGTTGAAGAAGTGCATCCCGACGACCCGCTCCGGGTGCTCGAGCTCGGCGCCCATCTCGGTGACGGAGAGCGACGAGGTGTTCGTGGCGAGCACGCACTCGGGCGAGACCACGCGCTCGAGCGCCGCGAAGACGTCCTTCTTGACCGCCATCTCCTCGAACACGGCCTCGAGGACGAGATCGCAGCCGGCGAAGACGTCCCACTCGGTGCCCCCGGTGACGAGCGAGCCGAGGAAGCGCGCTTTGCCTTCGGCGAGACGTCCGCGGCGCACGAGGTCGGCGAGCTCGTCCGCGATCCACGCGATCGCGTCGTCGACCTGTTCCTGGGTCAGGTCGCGCAGCACGACCGGAACCTCCAGGCGCCGCAGGAAGAGCAGCGCGAGCTGCCGGGCCATGAGCCCCGCGCCGACGATGCCGACTCGTTGAACGCGACGCGGCTCCGCGTCGGGCATCCCCACGCCGCGCTTCGCGCGTCGCTCGACCAGGTCGAAGGCGTACACGGAGGCCTGCGCCTCGCGGCCGGGGAGAAGCTCCGCGAGCGCATCTTCCTCCGCCCGGTAGCCCTCCTCGAGCGACCACGTCGCCGAGCCTTCGATCAGGTCGAGCGCGCGGTACGGCGCCGGAGTCGCTCCGTGCACCTGTCCGTCGAGACGGGACCGCGCCTTGCGGCACACCTCGGCGACGTCCGAGAGATCGGCGCTCGGGCGGCGCTTGCCGGCGCCTTCCTCGACCTTGTCGAGCAGGAACGCGAGCGATTCGTCGAGGAACTCGACCGGCTCGAGCAGCGCGTCCGCGTAACCGGCGTCGAATGCCTTCCGGGCATCGAGCATGCGGTTCTGGCGTAGCGGGTTCTCGACGACGAACTTCACCGCCTCCTCGGCACCGACGAGCTGCGGGACGAGCTGGGTGCCGCCCCAGCCGGGGATGAGGCCGAGGAACACCTCGGGGCACGCGAAGTGGCGCACCGACGACGCGATCGTCCGGTAGTCGCAATGGAGCGCGATCTCGACGCCGCCGCCGAGGGCCGCCCCGTTCACCGCCGCGACCGTGACGAACGGGAGCTCGCGGAGCCGTCCGAAGAGCTCGTGCCCGGCCTGGCCGCCGAGGCGCGCGCGCTCGGGCGTGATCTGTCCGAACTCGCCGATGTCCGCCCCGACCGCGAAGACGAAGGGCTTTCCGGTCAGGAGCAACCCGCGCCAGTCGCGCGAGCGAAGCTGATCGAGCACGCCCTCGAGCGAGCGCAGCGCTGCCTCGCCGAACGTGTTCGGCTTCTGCCAGTCCTCGCCGTTGTCCATCGTCACGAGCGCGATCGGACCGACGCGCGTCGGGATCTTCTGGAGCTTGAACTCGGTCGGGGTGCTAGCCACCGTCTCTGGACGTTCTCCCAGAGGAGCGCGGCGCCCATCCCGAGCCCGATGCAGAGCGCGGTCAGGCCGTAGCGCGCGCCGGGGCGGTCGCGGAAGCCGCGTGCGAGCTGAGCCATGAGCCGCACTCCGGTGGCGGCGAGCGGATGGCCGCACGCGATCGCTCCGCCATACGGGTTCAGGCGCGGATCGTCGGGCGCAACCCCGACGCCGTCGCACCACGTGAGCACCTGGACGGCGAACGGCTCGTTCAGCTCGAAGAGGTCGATCTCGTCGATCGTCAGCCCTGCGCGCTCGAGCACGCGCTGTGTCGCGGGAACCGGGCCGAGGCCCATCAGGTGCGGCTCGACACCCGCGTAGGCGAACCCGGCGAGCCGCATCTTCGGCTCGAGGCCGAGCTCGGCCGCGGCGTCCGCAGACGAGATCAGGGCAGCCGTCGCGCCGTCGGTGAGTCCGGCCGAGTTCCCCGCAGTGACGCGTCCACCCGCGCGGAACGGCGTCCGCAGCGTCGCGAGCCCTTCCATCGTCGTGTCCGGGCGGAGGAACTGGTCGCGGTCGGCGACCGTCCAGCCGTCGTCGGTGAAGACCGACATCGGGACGACGATCTCGTCCATGACGCCGTCGTCCCACGCCTTGCCCGCTCGTCGCTGGGACTCGACGGCGTAGGCGTCCGCGGCTTCTCTCGTCAGCTGCGGGAAGGCGTCGTGCAGATTCTCGGCCGTCTGCCCCATGACGGCGGCCGACTCGTCGATCAGCCGCTCGGCGACGAACCGCGGGTTGAAGTCGACGTCCGCGCCCATCGGGTGGTGGCCCATGTGCTCGACGCCGCCCACGAGAACGACGTCTGCAGCGCCCATCGCGATCTCGCCCGCTCCCGCGGTCGTTGCGGTGAGCGCGCCGGCACACATGCGATCGACGGCGAACCCGGGCACGGTCGTCGGGAGACCGGCGAGCAGAGCGACGTCGCGTCCGAGCGTGAGCCCCTGGTCGCCGACCTGCGCGGTCGCGGCGAAGACGACGTCGTCGATGCGCTCGGGCGGAAGCTGCGGGTTGCGTCGGAGCACCTCGCGAACGGCCTTCACGGCCATGTCGTCGGCGCGCGTCTTCGCGAAGAAGCCGTCCGGCGTCGCGCGGCCGAACGCGGTGCGGACACCGTCGATGTACACCACCTCGCGAGGCTCGGGCACGGCGAGACGATACTTCCGGCGTGACACTGGACTGGGAGGAACGCGCCGCCAGGGCCGGCGAGCGCTTCGAAGACGGTGCAGCGCGGCTGCCGGAGGACGCGGACGAGCGTCAGCGCCAGCTCACCCGGATGGGCAACGCGGCCTGGGCCGCCGGTCTCTCGTTTCTCATGCTCGGGCAGCGCGCCGAGGCCGATGCGTGGCTCGTCCGCGCTGCCGACACGTATCGAGAGAGCTGGCCGAGTGCGCCGCCCGGCAGCTGGGGCAGGCCGATCGGGGCGATGAAGTCGCGACTCGTCGCCGGCGATCTCGAGGCCGCCCGCGAGGACGCGCGGTGGGCGCTCGACGCGGATGCCGCCGAGTCGGAGAGCTCGATCGGCCGCTATGCCGCCGCGCTGGCGGCTCTCGTTCTCGGCGATGACGATGCTGCGGCGCGGCTTGGCGCGACGCTCGGCGGGGCGGAGTTGATTCCCCCGGCGGTCGTCGACACGATCACCGCGCTTGCAGCGCGCAACGAGCGCGCGTACGTCACCGCGATCGAGGCGCTCGTCGCCGATTTCGAGGAGCGCAACGAGTTCCTGGAGGACATCCCGGTCGCCGACACCGTCCTTGCGTTCCAGGCGCTCGCGGACGTTCGTGGCATGTGCGTGCCGCTTGCGTCGGCGGTGCTCCCTGAGCGATGACTTCGTCGCGTCCGGGCCGTCCAAGCGAAGAACCCGAGACGAAAGAGGAGGAAGACATGAGAAAGCTCGTCGAATCGACCTTCGTGACTCTGGACGGCCGGATCAGTAACCCGCAGGACTGGAGCCCGCCCTACTGGGACGACGAGCACAACGCCTACGCGAGCAAGCTGCTCTTCGCGGCCGACGTGCTGCTTCTCGGCCGTGCGACCTACGAGGGCTTCGTCCAGGCGTGGCCGTCGCGATCGGGTGATCCCTACACGGATCGGATCAACGCGATGCCCAAGTACGTGGCATCGCGCACGCTCACCGAGGCGACGTGGAACTCGACCGTGCTCGACGGCGATGTCGCCGAGGCCGTCGCCGACCTCAAGGCCCTACCGGGGGAGAACATCCTCAAGTTCGGGACCGGCGAGCTCGACCGGACGCTCATCGCCAACGGGCTGGTCGACGAGTTCCACTTCTGGGTCTTCCCGGTGCTCGCGGGCGAGGGCCAGTCGCTCATCGACGGGATCGACGTCACGCACCTCCAGCTCGTCGAGACGACGCGCTTCGCCTCAGGCATCGTGGTGCACGTGTACGTACCGACGTAGGGCGAGATATATCTCGCCCTACGGATCGCCGGCTGCGAGCTCCCGGGAGCGCACCATCGCTGCCTGGATCGCGTTGAGGAACGCCGCGCGCACTCCGGCGATCTCGAGCTCGCGGATCGCGGCGATCGTCGTCCCGCCCGGGGACGTGACCATCTCGCGCAGTTCGACGGGGTGCATCTTCTCGTCGCGGAGCTGCTTCGCGGTGCCGAGCATCGTCTGGACGACGAGCTGCGTCGAGATCTCGCGCGAGAGGCCGAGGAGGATCCCGGCTTCGATCATTGCCTCCGCGAGGAGCGCGAAGTAGGCGGGGCCCGAGCCCGAGACGGCGGTGATCGCGTCCATCGACGTCTCCGGCACGCGCACCACGGCCCCGAGGTGCGAGAGCGCCTCCTCGGCGAGGTCGAGGTGCTCGTCGCTTGCGTGCGCGCCCGCGCACAGTCCGGCGATCCCCTCGTGCACGGTCGACGGCGTGTTGGGCATGGCGCGCACGACCGGGACGCCCGCCGAGAGCCGGCTCTCGATCCGTGACGTCGGGATTGCGGCCGCGACGGACAGCACCGTCTGCTCGGAGAGGACGAGCGTCCCGATCTCGCCGAGGAGCCCCTCGATGTCCTGGGGCTTCACGGCGATGACGACGAGCGCTGCGCCGGCGGCAGCGTCGTGGTTCGACAGCGTCGCCTCGATCCCGTAGCGCTCGCGGAGCTCGTCGACGCGCTCGGCGCGACGTGCGGTCGCCGCTACCTCTCCCGGGCTCTCTCCAGCCCGAGGACAGCAATCCGGAGATCAGTGACTCACCGATCCGTCCGGCACCGAGGATCGCGATCTTGCGCGGGTCGACCATGCGCGGGAGTGTACGACGGGTCGTCAGGCGGCCGTTCGTGCCGACGCGCGCACGAGCCGCGCCCGATCCATGCTCGCGCCGCGGATGAGACCGCGCCTGAAGCCCTGCAGGAGAAAGACGCTCGCGAGTCCCTGCCACTCGCCGTACGGCTCGAGCAGCTCTGCGGTCTCGCCCGATTCGGGCCAGCGTCTGCGCAACGACGCGAGGAGCTTCACGAGCGCGAGATCGTCGACGAGTCCGGCGTCGTAGCGCCCGAGCCCCTGCAGCGCGACGACGCCGACCGTCCACGGGCCGACGCCGCGCTCGCGACCGAGCCGCTCGAGCGCATCGGAGCGCAGGCGCAGTCCCTCGAGATCGAGCGTGCGGGCGAGCCTGATCAACGTCGACGCTCGGCTTCCGGCGAGCCCGCAGGCGGTCACTCGGGCCGGCGAGAGCCGCGCGATCGACTCGCACGTCGGCGGGTCCTCGCCGCCAGCGCGGATGATCGCCCGCTCGATCTGCAGCGCCCTCGACGCCTGGATGAGCTGACCCGAGATCGCGCGAATCACTGCGTGCGTGACGGTGGCCTTGCGCCGCGGTCGCAATCCCCTGAGCTGCTGCACCGCCGGTCCGATGAGCGGATCGCGCGCGTGCAGCCGGTGGAACTCCGCAGTGTCGTCGTCGAGCGCGAGCATGAAGCGTGCTTCGTCCACGGCGAGGTCACACGAGGCGCGGATGACGACCTTCCCGTCCTGCAGTTGGTGCGCCGACGCCCAGCGCCCCTGCGGAAGCCGCGCCGTCCACGTTGCTCCCCGCGCGGTCAGCCGCAGGGAGTACGGGCCGGCGGCCCGGAGCACGGCGTCGACCATCGAGCCAGCCTACTGAGCCGGCCCGCTAGCCCGTGCTGAGCCGATACTTCCTCCCGATGCGGCTCGCCGACTCCGTCTCGCTGCGCTCGCGACAGCGAAAGCTGAGGCTCTTTCTGGACGAGCTGCACCCGACCGCGGACACGTCGGTGCTGGACGTCGGAGCCGACGAGCTCGGCTTCGGAGACGGAGGCGGCTGCGCCACGCTGAACTACTTCGAGGAGCACTACCCGTGGCCGGAGCGCATCACGGCGCTCGGCCTGCACGACGGCGAAGGGTTCCGCGCGCGCTATCCGGACATCCCGTACGTCCAGGGCGACGCCTGCGCGCTGCCCTTTCCAGACGGTGCGTTCGACATCGTCTTCTCGAACGCGGTGATCGAGCATCTCGGCGGGAGGGCACGCCAGCGGCAGTTCGTCTCGGAGGCGCTCCGGGTCGGTCGCCGCGTGTTCATCACGACACCGAACCGGCGCTTCCCGGTCGAGGTGCACACACGGCTACCGCTCGTCCACTGGCTCCCCGATGCCGCGTCGCACCCGGTCTACCGTGCCGCCGGGAAGGCGTTCGCGACCGATGTCGACCTCCTCACGAAGCGCAGCCTCGAGTCGCTCTTCCCGGGCCGGGTGCGGATCGTGAGCCTCGGCCTGACGCTGGTGGCGATCGTCGATTAGAGCGCGCCGCTTCATCGGCGTGGCGATCGGGGTCCTCGTGGTGGGCCTGGCGCTGCACAACGTCGCGATGGCCCAGCTGTGGGAGCTGGGCGTGCGTGAAAGCGGGCTCGACTTCGTCGCTGCGTGGAAGGAGGTCGTGCTCCTCGTGGCGCTGGTCGTCGTCGCCTGGCACGTACGCCGCAAGCCTGCCGTCCAGGCCGCCGACGTCCTCGCGGCGAGCTACGCGATCGTCATCGCGATCTACTGGCTCATCCCGCAGGACGTGCTCGGCGGAGAGGCGACGGCGCGCGGAGAGCTCTTCGCGCTGCGGCATCACCTCTTTCCGGTAGCGGCGTACGCACTCGGCCGGCTCGTCGCGATCGCATGGGAGGAGCGAGGTCGCATCGGTAGCTTCGTGGTGCTGGTGGCGGTGGTCGTTGCGGTCGTCGGCCTGCTCGAGCTCGGGCTCGTCTCGCTCCAGGCGTGGCGGGACTCGGGCGTGCCGGGTTGGTACAGCGAACAGCTCGGGCTCGACTACGAGGGGCTCTCGGGACTTCCCGAGAACTGGGTCTACAACACCGGTGACGAGCAGAACCCGATCCGGCGGCTCGTATCGACGTTCCTGTCGCCGCTCGCCAGCGCCTATGCCCTCGTCGTTGCGTTGATCTACGTCCTGAGCCGGCCGGTTCGCTGGTGGTGGGGCCTTCTCGCCGGGCTCCTGTACGTCGCGCTGCTCTTCACGCACACGCGTGCGGCCTTCGCTGCGCTGGCCTTCGGGCTCGTCCTGCTCGCGCTCGCACAGCGCCGCATCGCGCCGGCCGTGCTCGCGGCCGCCTCGGTCGTCGTGAGCGCGCTCTTCCTCGTTGCGTATCCGTCGATCGGGCCGTCCACGAGCTACACGCCCGACGAGCTCGAGTTCCTCCGCCAGAACGCGCGGGAGGAGGGCCCCCCGATCAGAGGCCGGCTTCCCTCCGAGGACTCGTCCACGGACAGCCATTGGCGGAACCTGCGAGATGGCGTGCGAGTCGTGATCGAGCATCCGCAGGGGCACGGACTCGGAAACGCCGGTGTCGTGGCGAAGCGCACCGGTGTCGAGATCAAGGCAGGAGAGTCGACGTATACGGAGCTCGGCGTCGATGCGGGAGTTGCCGGCGTGCTCGCTTTCGTCCTGTGGAGCATCGCGATTCTCGTCGGCTTGTGGCGGCGCGAGCCCTGGCTCTTCGCCGCGTTCGGGACCGTGCTCGTGCTCGGGCTCCAGACCGACGTGATCGGCGTCCACTGGCTCGCGTTCAC